>CAXBMQ010000004.1:0-251687 GCA_963977005.1 uncultured Rhodospirillaceae bacterium | reverse complement strand
CAACCTGTTCAAGCTGCTCGCCGCCGCCGGCGGCAAGCCGCCCGCGCCGGAAAACTTCGATGCGCGCAAAATTCCGGCCGAGACGCTGCCGGCGCTGGCCGCCGCGCGGAACAAGCTGCTTGCCGTACTCGATGGCGACGCGCGGTCATCGGCGCCCCGGGAGGCGGCAAATGCGCAGATTGCCTTCGATTGCTGGATGCAGGAACAGGAGGAAAACTTTCAGCCGGGCGATATCGCCGCCTGCCGCGACCGGTTTACGGCGGCCCTTGCCATGCTTGAAAGCAAACGGCTCGCAAACGCAAAGCCGCCGGCACAGACGCAATCGGCGACACCGGCATCGCTCAAGGCGCCGATGCTACCCGGGCCGCTGGCGACACGGTTCGTGATCTATTTCGACCTGGACACCGCAAGCCTGGTACCGGGATCGGAATCGGAGATCACGCGGGCAGCGGCCGCGGCGAGACGTTCGGGCGCCGCGATGGTCCGGGTTACCGGACATGCCGACCGGTCGGGCTCCGAGCGTCACAACATGTCGCTCAGCCGCGCACGGGCAGAGGAAGTCGTGCGCGCGCTGCGGCGTCTCGGTCTGCCGGAAATCGGCGTCGCGACTCAGGCCTACGGCGAGGAGAAACCGCTGGTGCCGACCAGAGACGGCAAGGCGGAAGCCCGCAACCGGCGCGTCGAGATCGAGCTTACACACTGATCGACCGACACGATCCGGAACGAAAAGGCGCGGGCCACATCCGGTCCGCGCTTTTTTGTGTACGGGAAGGAGCTGGCGCTAGGTGGGTGCGGGGATATTTGCGACAAGCTGGGCAACCTTGCCGGTCAGCTGGTCGCCGATCTCGCCGCCCCTGCCCTGGATATTTTTTTCGAGCACGAAATCCATCGCCGTAAAATGCGCCGCGATAACCTTGAGCTGCTTTTCGTCCGCCGATGCGGTCTCGACACGCAGGTAATCGCAAAGCGAACCGCCGATGGTCGTCAGCAGGTCGTAGCCGAACGAGCCGCCCTGGCCCTTGACGTTGTGAACCACCTCGAAGATGGCACGAATCTGAGGCTGGTTGTCTCCCGGCTTGTCGCCGGCCTCGGCAAGCGCCTGTTTGGCCCGGCCGATATCCTCGCCAATCCATTCGAGAAAGCTGTCGGCGAGCGCGGCGACGGCGGCTTCGGCGTCGCGGACTGCATCGGGCACGTCGTTTTCGCCAAATCCCGACGATGCCGGCTGCGCGGCGCTGGTATCCATACCGTCTCTCCCGAGTATCGCGCGCCGGCGTGTTGAGCCTGTGGCGCGCCCGAACTGCTGTCTTCAGCATCATTAAACGCCGGGCGCGTTAACACGCGGTTAAGGCCGGACACCCGCCGCCCCGAAGGACTTCTCCGGATTTCAACGATATTCGCACCGGGATTCCATCCCCGCCGCGCCTTGCAATACCGAAGGCGGAGTCGTAGTTTCGCACGGTATATATACTTGAGGTCCGGGCGCTTTTCGGCCGGTGCCGTACTTTATCAGGGGAGCAAAAATGAAATCCAGACTCGGTGTTTTTTCGATTGCATGTGCAACCGCGATTCTGACGACGACAGCAGCAAACGCACACACGGGGACCGGCCTCGGCACTGGCTTCCTGCATCCGCTTTCAGGCCTCGATCATCTTCTTGCGCTCCTTGCGGTCGGTGTCTGGGCCGGCCGTGCCGGCGGCAAAAAACTCTGGACGCTTCCCGCATCGTTCATCGTCCTGATGGCAACCGGCGCCGTGCTGGCGATCGGCGGCGTTGTGTTGCCGGGCGTGGAGACAGCCATCTTTGCTTCCGTCGCCATTCTGGTTCTGCTTGCGTCAATCGCGACCCGTCTGAACGCGGTTCTGGCAGCGGCGGTTACCGGGGGGTTTGCCGTGTTCCATGGCGCAGCGCACGGAATGGAAATGGCAGTGACAACGCCGACAAGCTATGTCGCCGGCTTCCTTGCCGCATCGGTCGTGATCATGGCCGCGGGCGCCGTTTTCGGGACGGCAATTGAACGTATTCGGCTTTCGCGGCTTGCGACCGACTAGCCGACAGAAAATAGTACGAAAACCGCGGGGAATGTTTCCCCGCGGTTTTTTTTGTGCCTTCAGCCGAAGTCATGACGCTCGGCAATACGCGACACCGCGTAGCCGAAGACCAGTCCCCAGAACGCCGCGCCGATACCGAAAATAGAGACCCCTGCGACCGTGATCAGGAACGTCACCAGCGCGCCGAGCGAAAACCGGCCGCCGAACCCGCTGACGAAAGCCGATTGCAGCACCGGGATCATCGCGAGCCCGGCAAGGGTGGCAATAAAGGCGGTCGGCAGCGCAAGGCCGACCTGAACGGCCGTCGGCGCAAAAATCCCGAAGACCAGAATAAAGATCCCGAACCAGATCCCGCCGACATAGCGCCAGTCCGGATCGCCCGAAACATTCAGAATGGCATTCGCCGGCGCCGTGACCACGGTCGGCACACAGCCGAGCACGCCGTAAATGACCGTGCCGCCGCCACACAGAAGCGTAGCCATGTTTTCCGGCGGTCGGTATCCCGCGTTGCGGGCAATCGCAAAGCCCTGCGTGTTGTGAATGCCGACAACAGTCACCGTCAGCGGTATGACGAGTTCGATAATCGCCGCCGGGTTGAATACCGGCCGGAACGCGATCGGCTCGGCAAGGCGCAGCGTCATGTCGCCGGCGGGGCCGAACGACCCGGTCGCGACGATGGCAATGGAGCCTGCGACGAGGGCGGCCAGCACGGGTGGAAACCGGCGCTGGATCCCGGGCGCTGCCGTCACGGCGAGATATCCCGCCACCATTGAGCCCGCGATCCAGATACTGCTTTCGAACGCGCCGATCATGCGCATCCCGTAGGGCAGGAAGACCCCCGCGACCATCGCCATGATGATGGGCTCCGGCAGCGCCGCGGTGACCCGGCGTATCAGCCCCGTCACCGCAAGCAGCAGGATGAGAGCGCCGGTCACCAGGTAGGCACCGACAAGTTCGGGCATCGAGAAGTGCATCAGGGCGGGCCCGACGATTACCACGCCCGGCATGCTGTAACCGATGGTCAGTGGCTGGCGATACAGGTAGCAGACCCCGATCGACAGAATGCCGCTCAGCGCGTAGGCAGTGAACAACCACGCGGCAATGACCTCTCCCGGCAGGGACGCGGCCGCACCGACCGCGAGAATCATCGCGCCCGGTCCGGTCGCGGCAAACAGGAATGCGCTGAACCCGTTGACGAGGTTGTGCCCGAAAGCGTGACGCAGCATGCCGGAAAGCCCCGGCAAAGGCCGCACCACGGGCTCTATCGCTGTTTTCCGTTCCGCCATGTGATCGTCCGTCCCTCCATAGCCGCTGATAGCAGATTAGACCAATCGGGCAAAGCGGCGGTGCGGTGCAAGGATCGGTTAACCAGGAATTTTCACGATTCCTCAAGGCTGAAAGCGTAAGAGGGAAGGACAGGACTCCCATAGCCATGATGGCGCGAAGACATGCAGGAACGCAGACCCATACGGCGCGCAAAGCGCAGAGGCCGAAAGCGCATCGCTTTCAGCATCGTCGCGCTGGGTCTTGTGTTTGCCGCCCATCACCAACTCGCATCGCTGGAAATGTCGTCGATGGCCGCGCTTGAGGAAGGCAACGCCGCCCGAAAGATCGGCGCCCGCGCAGCGCAGTCGGCGGCCATTGCGCTGAACGGCGCTTCTCCCGGCTTGAGAGAAGTCGGGAAAACCGACCGCGTTTCGCTGCCCGGCCCGGCCGCCGCCGGCATCGCGATGCAACTGAGCGGGAACCCGGCATTGCAGGCGCGGTTCCACCGGCTTGAAAAACAAAGCGCCAGTAATCTGAAAGCGGCAACGAGCCCGGGGCATGACCTGCCGACACTGTTGCCGGCGGTGCTGGACGCGGAAGTCCCCGGCCTCTGAGCGGTCGACGTGACGACTCGGCGACGGCAAGCGAAATGAGATGACCAACGCCCGGACGACCGGTTCGGTCATGCGCCAGAGTCACGGCTGCCTGCAAAAAAAAAGGAAATGGCGCACCCGTAGGGATTCGAACCCCAAACCTCCTGATTCGTAGTCAGGTGCTCTATCCAGTTGAGCTACGGGTGCGCGACCGCAGGGGTATAGCCAATGCGCGCCAGCGGTGCAATGCGTTCTTTCCGGCGATTTTGCAAAAATTCCCGGCAGCGGGGCGCGGCGGGGAACGGCACAGGGATGCTCCCTGGCACGCACCGGCATCCAGCAGGCCTGAAATGACAGGCCCGGGGTCTCTCCATCCCCCGCCGGCGACGGCAAAACGCGGATAGAATCGCCCGGATTTCCGCCGGTAGCGCCGCCGATTTGGCCGCCCGGTGAAAAATCGGAACCCGAAATTGCCGACAATCGGCAGCAAACCGCCATTTCGACTCGAATCCCGCAAACCGGTAGTGCCCAATATGACACGGACAATCGGCTTGTAGAGGGGGAATCGTTAAAGTATTATGCCCGCCGGTTGGCACGGGTTAGCAAAATCTTTCGATTTTCCAGTTATTTGCTAGAGTTCGTTATTCGACCGTTGAAATGAAATATTGGGGGTAAGGCCGAACATGGCCCGTGTAAGAACCCGAACACAAATTGCGAAAAACTGTGCAACTCTCGTTCTGGCGGCTGGTCTGCTTGGCGGTTGCTCCATGGCGTCCGACGCCCTGTGGCCGTCCCTGACAGGCGATGACCCCGCCGGCAACAATACTGCCAGCAACATTCCCGCGTCCCAGGCAGAGGCAAATCGTCAGCCGACCCTGTCGCCGCCGCCACCGCCGACGCTGGGCCGCACGAATTTCGTCCCGCCGCAGGTGACGCAGGCGCCCGCGACCGGCACGTATGTCGGCCAGCGCGTTGTCCAGCTTCGCAGCGAACTGCAGCGTCTGCAGGCGCAGATCGGTCAGCAGAACGCCCAGCTTCAGGCGATCCGCAATATGACCGTGCAGCATTCGCAGAATTATCATGGCACGGTCGCCGCGGTGAACGCGCGGTTGCAGGTCGGCACCACGCCCGGCAACCCGACGCTGGTCAATCAGTGGAATGTCGCCCAGGCGAGCCTGGCGCAGGTCGAAAACGATATCGCGCAGATGAATTCGCTCGCCAACGGCGTCGCGGGTACATCGACCCTGTCGGCCTATCTGCTCGAAACCACCCGGGCGGCCTACGGTCTGTCGGGGGCGATCGATGCGGATCACCGCCAGCTTGCCATCCTCGAGGACGAGGTCAACCGCACCGTCGTGCTGATCGATCGTCTGCTCAACGAGTTGAGCGAAGATGTCAGCCGCCAGAACAACTATCTGAGCGCCGAGCGCACGAACCTGACAACCCTGGCGCTTGCCATCAAGAACGGCGAACTGCTGGGCTCCAGCCTCGGCAACCGGGCGTTCTCGTCGTCGGCCCCCGCGGCGAGCAGTTTCGCCGCCGCGCCGGCAACAAGCCAGGGCGGCGTCCGCCGCCCGCTGGTTGTGATCCGGTTCGACCGGACGAACGTTCAATACGAACAGCCGCTATACAACGCGGTCAGCCGCGCATTGCAACGCCGCCCGAACGCCTTGTTCGATCTGGTGGCCATTGCGCCCAACCGCGGCAACGCCGCGCGGGTCGCGCTGGCATCGAGCTCATCGAAGAAAAACGCGGAGACCGTTCTCCGGTCGCTGTCGGACATGGGCCTGCCGCTGGACCGGGTCCGTCTGTCGGCCCTGACCAGCAATACGGCGGCAACGAACGAGGTGCATGTCTACGTTCGCTGACCGTTCAGGCCAGATTTAAAAAAACGGGCGTCTTTCGGACGCCCGTTTTTTTATGACGGCTTGAGCGCGAACCCCCTTCAAGGAAGCCCGGTCCCGACGGATTACTCGGCCGCATCCCGGCCGCGGGCACGGCCTTCGAGACCCCGGCGGATCTTGTCGATATCGGGCCCGCCGGGCGCAATCTCGAAGACCGATTCGACCGACGTGTAATCGAAATACCCCATGCGGGCGAGCGGGCGGCATTTCAGAATATCTATCTTGCCCTCGTCGGTAATCACGTCATCGCTGATATGCACCCCGAGGACTTCGCCGACCACGACATAGACGATGTTGTCGACCGAATTTCCCGGCAGCGTCAGCGTGGTGTGATACCGGCATTCCAGATGGACCGGCGACGCCTTCACGCGGGGCGGCGCGACCATCTTGGACGCGACCATTTCCAGGCCGGCCATCTCGGCCTCGTCCACGTCGGGCGCAACCATCTGGGCCGTCGTATTGATCTGGTCCCGCAGGTCCCACGTCGCCATGTTGCAGACGAATTCACCGGTGAGGACGGCGTTCCGCGCGCTGTCCTTCGGGCCGCCATCGCCGAACCGGGAGCCCGACGAAAACATCACGTAGGGCGGATCGTAGCCGAGATTGTTGAACTGGCTATAGGGCGCGAGATTGACTCCTCCCTCGGTATCCAGCGTCGTGATCCAACCGATGGGCCGCGGCACGACGATCGATTTATAGGGGTTATAGGGCAGGCCGTGATCGTTTTTCGATGTTTCGTAGAACATGGCGCGTCTCCGATTCTGATTCCCGTGTCTCCGAGTATCGGGGCGCTTTCCGGTCAACGCAAATCGATAACCCGCTTTATTCGGGCGGGTCTACCGGCATGTTGTCGATCAGCCGGGTTTTCCCCAGCCGGGCCGCCGCAAAAATACGAAGGTTGCGAGCATTGCCCGTTGCCGGGACCAGCGTGTCGGCATCGCGGATTTCGAAATAATCGACGCTGTCGAAACCGGCATCGAGCAGCGCCTGGCGTCCCCACGCACACTGGGCGGCGATATCGACACCGTCGTGCAGCCGACCCGCGAGCGCGAACATGGTTCCATACAGTGCCGGCGCGGCGCGGCGCTGGCCGGGGTCGAGATAGGTATTGCGCGACGACAGGGCGAGCCCGTCACGTTCGCGCACCGTGGGAATACCCACGATGCGGATATCCAGCCCCAGCTGATCGACCATGCGCTGGACGACCTTGTATTGCTGGTAATCCTTTTCGCCGAAATAGGCGGCATCGGGCACACAGTGTTCGAACAGGCGCGACACCACGGTCGTCACCCCGTCGAAATGACCGGGGCGCACCGCGCCGCATAACCCTTCGGTGATGCCGGCAACGGTCACGGTGATCCCGAACCCGTCCGGATACATTTCCGCAGCGTCGGGCACATAGACGAAATCGACGCCATGCGCCTCGAACTTGGCGATATCATCGGCTTCGTTGCGCGGATAGGCGTCGAAATCCTCACCTTCGCCGAACTGGGTCGGATTGACGAACAGGCTGGCAATCACCACGCCGCAATCGCGCCGCGCACGGTCGACCAGTGCGAGGTGGCCTTCGTGCAACGCGCCCATGGTCGGCACCAGGCCGACCAGCTTGCCCGCGTCGCGATGGGGTTGCGTTGCCGCGCGCAGATCGGCGGCGGTGCAGATGATTTTCAGGGTGGGCTGTTCTTCGTGGTCGGTCACGGGACTATCTGTGTACGAGTGCGATCGCAGGATTTTTCCGGCGCGGCTCAGGGTTTGAGCTGGCGGACCTCTGCCCCGTCCGCCTTCGGCGCCCCGAAGCAGTATTCGGCCGACGGGAACCGGCGCGCACGCACATCGTCCGCATAGGCGGCCGCCGCCTTGCTCAGTTCCGCACCGAGCTCGGCATAACGTTTGACGAATTTGGGCGTGAAATCGCTGAACATCCCGACCAGGTCTTCGGTTACCAGCACCTGTCCGTCGCAATCGGCCGAGGCGCCGATACCGATTGTCGGCACCGGTACGACCTGCGTGATTTCGCGGGCGACCGGTTCCATCACGCCTTCGACAACCATCGAAAACGCGCCGGCATCCGCAACCGCACGGGCATCGTCGATCACCTGGCGGGCCACGGTCGTATCCTTGCCCTGCACCCGGAAACCGCCATAGGTGTTCACCGATTGCGGCATCAGTCCGACATGGCCCATCACGGGTATGCCGCGCTGTGACAGAAACTCGATGGTCGACGCCATTGCGACGCCGGCTTCGAGCTTCACCCCGTCGCAGCCGGTTTCCTGCATGATGCGCGCCGCATTGCGATAGGCCTGTTCCGCCGATTCCTGGTAGGAACCGAAGGGCATGTCGACAATCACACAGGCACGCTGCGATCCGCGGACGACCGCGGCGCCATGATTGATCATCATGTCGAGCGTTACCGCCAGCGTGGTATCGAATCCGTAGACCACCATGCCCAGCGAATCGCCCACCAGAAGACAATCGACATGCTCGTCGAGGAACTGCGCCATCGGCGCGGTATAGGCCGTTAGAACCGCGATCGGTTCTCCGCCCTTGCGCGCCGCGAGTTCCGGCGCTGTAATCCGTTTAATCCGGCTAGGGGTGCTCATCGTCGCCCTCCGCGAGCTTGTCCGGCTGAAGCTTAGGCACTTTTACCCCCTTTTTCGCACCTGCGAAAGGATTTCCGTTCAAATGAACCTAGTCTTTTGAAATACATTACGAATATCCGCTTCCGCGACAGCTTGGCTGTGGCCCTTGCCGGCACCGCATTGCTGGTTTCGGGCTGTGCCGGCACGGAACACCTCGCGCGCCGGCACATGATCTCATCGGCCAACCCGCTCGCCTCTGCGGCGGGCCGCGACATCCTGCGCGCCGGCGGCAGCGCCGTCGATGCGGCCATCGCGGCACAGGCCGTGCTCACGCTGGTGGAACCGCAAAGCTCCGGCATCGGCGGCGGCGCCTTCCTGATGCATTTCCGCAAATCGGACGGTCGCGTCGAAGCCTATGACGGCCGTGAGACAGCACCGGCTGCCATCCGGCCCGACGTTTTCGTCACCGCGGACGGCAAGCGGCGGGCGTTCCGCGATGTCAGCACGGGCGGTGCCGCGGTCGGGGTCCCGGGTATCCTGCGCATGCTCGCCCTCGCCCACCGGGAACACGGGAAACTGCCCTGGGCGCGCCTGTTCGAGCGTGCGATCTCGCTGTCCGAAAACGGGTTCCCGATCTCGCCCCGCCTGCATGCCATGATCGACCGGGCCAAGGGTCTGCGCGACTTCCCCGCAGCGCGCGCCTATTTCCTGACGCCGGAAGGCACCGCCAGACCGGTCGGCAGCCTGCTGCGCAACCCGGCGCTTGCCGATACCTACCGGCAACTCGCCGCCGGCGGTGCGGAGGTCTTCTATCGCGGTGAGATCGCGCGGGACATCGCCGCCGCCGTGGCAAACGCGGTGCGCAACCCGGCGAAAATGACCCAGGCTGATATCGCCGGATACCGGGCACGGAAACGTCCCGCGATCTGTCGTCCCTATCGCACCTGGCGGCTCTGTGCGATGCCGCCGCCGACATCGGGCGGGCTGACGACGCTGCAAATTCTCGGCCTGCTCGAGGGGATCGACATGGCCCGCGTCCCGCCGTCATCGGTTCAGGCTGTCCATCTGATCTCCGAGGCCAGCCGTCTCGCCTATGCCGACCGGGCACGCTATATCGGCGATCCGGATTTCGTCACCGTGCCGGTGGACGGCATGCTGGACCCGGCCTATCTGCGCCGCCGCGCCGAACGGATTTCGAGTACCGAAAGCATGGGCAAGGCGACACCCGGCCGACCACGCGGCGCGGAGAAAGCCATGCTCGCCGATGACGAGCGCGAAGGTTTTCCATCGACATCGCACGTCTCGGTGATCGACCGCGACGGCAATGCCGTCAGCATGACGACGACGATCGAGCGCGCGTTCGGCAGCCGGCTGATGGTGCGGGGTTTCCTGCTGAACAACCAACTCACCGATTTCGCCTTTATCCCGCGGCGGGACGGACGACCGGTGGCGAATGCCGTGGCACCCGGCAAGCGCCCGCGCAGCTCGATGTCGCCGACGCTGGTCTTCGATTCCGGCGGCAAGCTGTTCGCGACCCTGGGCTCACCCGGGGGATCGCGCATCATCACCTACGTCACCAAGACACTGGTCGGCCTGCTCGACTGGAAACTCGACATGCAGGCTGCCATCGATCTGCCCAATCATGCGAACCGCAACGGCGCGACGGAGGTTGAAAGAAACACGGTACTTGTGAAACACATCGACGCCCTGCGCCGGCTGGGGCACGATGCCAAAGCCGGTTCCCTGGTCAGTGGCCTGCACGGCATCCGTGTCACACGGGATAAATTCGGGGACGGCTATGACGGCGGCGCCGACCGGCGGCGCGAGGGCGTCGCGCTGGGAGATTGAGAGATGTCGAATGCCGCGAAAGGCGCGCTGTGGATGATCGCGGCCGCGGCCGCGTTGACGGCGATGGCCGTGTGTATCCGCTATCTGCCCGCCTATTCCGTGCTACTGATGATCTTTCTGCGCAACGTCATCAACCTGGTCCTGATGGCACCGTCGATGATCCGCCAGGGCCGATCAATGATCGTCACCCGGCGGCTCGGCACGCATGCGCTGCGCAACCTGTTCCTCTATAGCGGCAACTGCGCCTGGTTTTACGGCGTGACGTTGATCGCACTGGCCGATGTGGCATCGCTGCAGTTCACCTCGCCGCTGTTCACCGCCATCATTGCGGCGGCCTTTCTGGGCGAGAAGATCGGCGGCCACAGGATGATCGCCATCCTGGTCGGATTTGCCGGGGCGCTGATCATCATCCGGCCCGGTGTGATCCCGATCAATCTCGGCACGGTGATGATCCTGATCGCGGCCTTCCTGTATTCCTGCGCCCATGTGGTGACCAAGCGCCTGTCCGATACAGAATCCGGCTCCACGGTCGTTTTTTACATGAGCGTCACCATTCTGGTCTATTCGGCAATCCCCGCCTATTTCGTGTGGCAGACTCCCGCGTGGGCGGACATGCCGGCGATGATCGGGTTGGGTATTACCGGTTACGCAACGCATTACTGTATTACCCGGTCGCTGGCGGTCGGTGATGCGAGCTTCGTGATTGCCTTCGATTTCATGCGCCTGCCGTTTTCGGCGATCCTCGGCTGGCTGCTGTTCCGCGAGGTGCTGGATGCCTGGACCGTCGCCGGGGCGCTGATCATCTTCGCCGCCGGCTATTACAGCACGGTGTGCGAAGCGAAAAAGACGGGATAGAAATTTTCGCGACCTGTTATGTGCGCGCCGGTTCCGCTATAGACTGGCGCCATGACCGACATGACAGAAGCGACATCGCCGGAGGCCGGGGCCCGCCCGGTAATCTCCATTTCCCCGGGCCGCCAGAAACGCGTTCGCGCCGGACACCCCTGGGTGTTTTCCAACGAGATCAAGATGACGCCGGAGGTCAAGGCGCTGACGCCGGGCACGGCGATCGACGTGGTCGATGCCGCCGGCAGTGCCGTCGGCACCGCGATCTTCAACCCGCATACGCTGATTGCGGCACGTCTGATGACATCGCATTCCTTCGCCGATATCGACGCGGACTGGCTGGCAGCGAAAATCACGCGCGCCGCCGCGCTGCGCGACCGGCTGTATGACCGCCCGTTTTACCGCCTGGTTCATGCCGAGGCCGATGGCCTGCCGGGCCTGATCGTCGACCGCTATGACGAGTGCTGCGTCGTCCAGCTCAACACCGCCGGCATGGAACTGCTGGCCGCCGATATCGTCACGGCGCTGCAACAGACCGTCGCGCCGGCGGGGATCGTCCTGCAGCGCGACAGTGCCGCCCGTCACCTCGAGGGACTGCCGGCCGTGGCACCGGAGGTCATCGGCGCGGTGCCCGGCCCGGCACCGCTGAGCGAAAACGGCGTCGGCTTCCTTGCCGACCTGTCTGAAGGCCAGAAAACGGGCTGGTTTTACGACCACCGCGAAAACCGCGCCCGCGTCGCCGCCCTTTCCAGGGGACAGCGTGTCGCCGACGTATACAGCTATCTCGGCGGGTTCGGCCTGCAGGCCGCCGCGGCCGGCGCGTCCGACGTGGTGTGCATCGACCGGTCCGAACCGGCGCTCGACCTCGCCGCGCAGGCCGCCGCGGCGGCGGGGTTCGGCGACACATGCCGTTTCGAAAAATCCGAAGCCTTTGCCGCCCTGGAGGCGCTGTCATCGGCCAGGGAAAAATTCGGCGTGGTAATCGCCGACCCGCCCGCCTTCGTGAAATCGAAGAAAGACCTGAAACCGGGCGCGCGCGGCTATCGAAAACTGACCCGGCTAGCGGCAAAAATCGTCGCCCATGAAGGCATATTGTGTGTTGCGTCGTGCTCGCATCACATGCCGATGGAGATGTATGCGGAACAGGTCCGGCGCGGCGTGCACGACGCCGGACGGTCAGGCAGGATTCTGCATGTCGGCGGCGCCGGACCGGATCATCCGATCCACCCCCACCTGCCGGAAAGCGCCTATCTGAAATGCCTGCTGCTGCAGCTGGACTGAAACCTCGCGCGACGGAATCGGGGGAAGAACATCGGGCGCCGTCCCGGACAGAGCAAAGCCTTTCATTCCTGCCGAAATAGCGCTATCGGTTTGAGGTCGAATAGCCGGAGGAAACCGGCGGAGGAAAAGAGACATGCTGAAAATTCTGGGGCGTGCAACATCGTCAAACGTGCAGAAAGTCGTGTGGCTGTGCGAAGAACTGAACATTGCCTACGAGCGCACCGATATCGGCGGCCCGTTCGGCGGCAACCGCGATGCCGGGTACCTGGCGCTGAACCCCAACGGAATCGTGCCGACGGTCGACGATGACGGATTCGTGCTGTGGGAATCGAATACGATCGTACGGTATCTCGCCGAAAAGCACGGCAAGGGCACCGAATTCTGGCCGGAAGACCTTCAGGCCCGGGCCAGCGCAAGCCGCTGGATGGACTGGGCGCTGTCGATCCTCGCCCCCCGCCATGTACCGGTCTTCCAGGGTCTGATTCGTACCGCCGAAGCCGACCGGGATTACGACAAGATTGCCGCCGCGCGCGACCTGTGGTCCGCGGCAAACGGCGTGCTTGAAAGCTGGCTCGCGGATCATGAATTCCTGTCGGGCGATACCTTCGGCCTCGGCGACATCCCGGCATCGCCGTTTACCTATCGGTGGTTCACGCTGGATATCGAGCGCGAGGAATTCCCGCAGCTGAAACGCTGGCACGATACGGTGGCCGCCAGGCCGGCGTTCAGAAAGCACGTCATCGATATCGGCCTAAGTTAATTCCGCGTCGGAAGGAAAGACACATGCTGCAACTCAAAGGCCGGGTGAATTCATCGAACGTGATGAAGGCGCTCTGGGTGCTCGACGAGATCGGACTGGAATACGAGCGCGAGGACATCGGTGGCGCGTTCGGGAAAAACCACGAAGCGCCGTATCTCGGCCTGAACCCCAACGGGCGCATCCCGACGATCATCGACGGCGACCTCGTCCTGTGGGAATCGAATTCCATTGTCCGGTACCTGGCCGCGACGCACAGCGCGGGCGTCCTGTGGCCGACCGATGCGTCCGCCCGGGCGCGCTGCGAGATGTGGATGGACTGGCAGCTCACCGAGCTGGTGCACGGCATGGTGCCGGTATTTCACGGCCTGATCCGCAAATCGCCCGAAGAACGCGACATGGACGCGATTGACGCTGCACGCGACGACTGGGCCGGAAAATGGCGCATCCTCGACGACCACCTGTCGCGCAACGCCTATATCGGCGGCGACAGCTTCACGATGGCGGACATTCCCATCGGCCCCCTTGCCTATCGCTGGTACGAACTGCCGATCGAGCGCGAGGCGTTTACCCACCTGAAGCGCTGGTACGACCTGATCTGTGCGCGACCGGCGTTCCGGAAACACTGCATGACGGGGCTGAGCTGAGCCGGGTTTCTCGGCGCCCGCGGTGACGAATTCTGCCAACAACGCCCTGCGCGGCATCGGTTTCATGCTGATTGCCGTTGCTGCGTGGTCGGCGATGATGATCCTCGTCAAAGCACTCTCGGCCGAATACACGTCCTTCCAGATTCTGTTTATCCGTACGCTCATCGGTCTGGCCGTGCTGGCACCGATGCTCGGTCGTCACGGGTTGTCGATGCTGAAAACACGCCACTTGCCATTGCATATGGGCCGCGCGATGTTTGCCTATTTCGGCATGCTGGGGCTGTTTATCGGCCTCGGTGCCATTCCCATTGCCGAGGTCGTCTCGCTGAGCTTCACCCAGCCGATATTTATCTTTCTGCTGGCGGCAGTGCTTCTGGGTGAAAAATTCGACAGGATTCGTCTCCTGGCGATCCTTGGCGGGTTTGCCGGTGTGCTGATCCTTCTGCGTCCGGGGTTTACCGAAATCGGATTCGGTGCTGCCGTGGTCCTGGGCGGCGCAATTTCCTATGCGTGCTCGAATGTCTGCATCAAGAAACTGATGGCTACGGAGAACGCAACCGCGACGACGGTATGGGTCAATATCCTGATGTGTCCGCTGGCAGGAATTCCGGCTGCGTTTTACTGGGTGACGCCGACCCTGACTGACCTGGCGCTGATGGCGGGTGTCGGGCTGACAGGAACGGCAGGTATCTGGTTTATCTCGCGCGCCTATGCGACTGCCGATATGAGCGCGGTGGTCCCGTTCGATTTCCTGCGCCTGCCCATTGTCGCGACCGCCGGCTGGCTCTGGTTCGGGGAGACGACGGATATCTGGACATTCGCCGGCGCGGTCGTGATCTTCTCGAGCACCTATGCTCTGGCACGGGCGGAGGCGCGGAAACGGGCCTGACCGACCCCGCCCCGGCGCCAATCCGGTTGTCAAAAGTCCCCCCGGTGTCAATTGACCGCAGGAGGCGCCCTGTGCCAGCCTGACTGTCATCGGCAGGAACAGCCACCAGAAGAACCGTATCGATGGACCTTTCAGAATTCCGGCAACTCGATCCGACGTCCCGGCTCGGGCTTATTGTCGGAGCGGTGGTAATTGCCCATCTGGCCGTGATCGTCATCCGGGCCGCAAGCAGGCGCGTGCTCGCGGCGAAAATCGACCGTCGCTATTCCAAAGCCTGGACCGTCACAACGCTGACATCCAGTGTGGCGGTGTTCCTGTTGTATTTCGCCGCCGTCGGATTCACGCTCAACGAACTGGGCGTCTCGGTGACCGCCTATGTCGCAAGCGCATCGATCATCGGGCTTGCCGTCGCTTTCGGCTCGCAGGGTATCGTCCAGGACGTGGTGATGGGTGTGACGATCATCTTTTCCGATCTTTTCGATGTCGGCGATATGGTCGAAATCGGCGGACAGACCGGTATCGTGCGCCGTCTCGGCATGCGGTTTACGGTGCTGGTGAACGCGCTGGGGTCAGAGGTCTATATCCCGAACAGATCCATCGGCAACGTCATCAGCTATGCGCGCGGATATGTCCGCTGCATCGCCGATGTGACGCTATCCTCGGATGACGACACGGCATCCGCGATGGAAGACAGAATACGGAAAATCGTGGCCGGGTTCGCCGATCAGTATCCCGGCATCCTGATGACCCCGCCGGACTATGAAGGACGAAAAGACTTGGAATCGGGGCGGCGGTTTCTGCGCATAAAATTCAGAATCTGGCCCGGACGCGGCGCTGCGATCGAGAACGAATTCCGCAAGGAAGCGCTCGATTCTCTCAGGAAGACTGAAGAAAATTATGCAGACTGGATGATTTCGATCCACTATGAGGTTGAACACCGGCCGCTTCGATAGACAGGCGGACCGGGGAGAAAAAATCGACATGAACCTATTCCGGATACTTGGCGCCGTCATTTCCCTAACCGTGTTTTCGGCGCTTCCTGCTCAGGCGAACGGGTTACCGACCTTCGGCTACCTCGAAAATGTCAGGGTAGGTCCGACCGACCTGCTGATGCGGGCGAAGCTGGATACGGGCGCGGACACGTCGTCTCTCGGATACAGCAAAATAGAGCATTTCGAGCGGGATGGCGCTAAATGGGTCCGGGTACAGGTGACCAATATCGAAGGCAAATCCTTCGATATTGAACGTCGGGTCCTGCGAATATCGACCATAAAACGTCACCAGGCGCCGAGTATCGACCGCCCCGTTGTGCGGGTCAGCATGTGTCTTGGCGGCATTCATAAAATCACCGAAGTCTCGCTCGCGGACCGATCGGGTTTTTCCGTGCCGATCCTGATCGGCCGCAGCTTCCTTGCGGGCACGGCGATCGTCGATTCGTCGCGGGAATACACAGCGTCGCCGCAATGCATAAATACAGGTCGAAAAAAATGAACAAGAAACACCTATACATACTTTGCGGGTTGCTGGTTCTGATCGGTGTTGTCGTCACGGCCTACCGCGCGCTGATTCTGGAATTTCCACTGACTCCGAACGAGACCACCGCAACGTGGCGGATAGAAACGCGGCTGGAGATCGAAACGAGGGGCGCACCGGTCAAGGTTTCCATGATGGTGCCGCAATCCCAGCCCGGTCTGACGCTATACAATGAAAGCTATGTGTCGCCCGGTTTCGGCCTCGCGACATCGTCGCCGACCGACAACCGTCAGGCGATCTTTTCGAAACGCGCCGCTTCGGGCACGCAGGTCATTTATTACGGCGCGGTACTGCACCGGTCGATCAACCGCGATGGCGCGCCAAAGGCGCCGCCGCCAAGGGTACGGCCTTCGGGCTTCAATACGGTGCAGACTGCTGCCGCACGCCAGATTGTCGGCAGGATCGAGCTTGAATCCGCCGATACGGATACCTTTGTCCGCCTTCTTTTTTCGCGACTCAAGAATCCCCGCCCCGGCGGCCCGGAACAGCTTCTGCTACAGGCCGCGCCGACGCGCGCCGAAGTCGGTGTGAAAATCATGTCGGTCGCGGCCATGCCGGCGCGACTCGTGAACGGAATTGCCCTCAGCCCCGATCGCCGGAATGCCAAGGTCGTACGCTGGGTCGAGGTTTACGATACCGATTCCTGGCGGGCTTTCGATACCGACGCCAATGAATTCCGCACGCCGCCGGACCATCTGCCCTGGTGGCGGGGCACCGCATCGCTCGCATCGATCCAGGGCGGGCGGATACTTCAGACCGATATTGCCGTGCGGCAGGTTTTCGTTCATTCGCTTCAATCGACGGTGGCCAAACAGAAACAGGCGCAGAACAAATTCGTCGAATTTTCGGTTTTCGGCCTGCCTCTGCAGACGCAGGAGGTCTACCGGCTGCTACTGACGGTACCAATCGGCATTTTTCTGCTGGTCATCCTGCGTAACGTTGTCGGGATGCGCACGTTCGGCACGTTTATGCCGGTTCTGATCGCGCTCGCGTTCCGCGAAACGCAGCTTCTGTGGGGCGCGATCCTGTTCAGTACCGTCGTGGCAGTCGGACTGCTGATCCGGTTCTATCTCGAACAGCTCAAACTACTTCTGGTTCCCCGGCTCGCCAGTGTCGTCATCGTGGTGATCCTGGTGATGACCGCTATCAGTATTCTCAGCTACAAGCTGGGTTTCGACCGCGGTCTGTCAGTGGCCCTGTTCCCGATCGTCATTCTGGCGATGACGATCGAGCGCATGACCGTCATCTGGGACGAAAAAGGCCCGAAAGAGGCGCTGACCCAGGCGGCGGGCAGTTTCTTCGTCGCCGTGCTGTGCTACCTGGTGATGAATCTCGCTATCGTCCGGCACTGGGTGTTCGTGTTTCCCGAGAGCCTGCTGCTGGTGCTCGCCGCAACGCTCGCACTTGGGCGGTATTCCGGCTACCGGCTGGTCGAACTGCCCCGCTTCCGCGTCCTGGCCGGCAAACGCTGATGTTCGGACTCGCCAAAGCACTCAAGCAGAACGGTGTACTGGGCATCAATGCCCGGAATGCCAGATACATCCTGGAATATAACGAGCGACGCAATTACCCGCTGGTCGACGACAAGGCCCTGACCAAACAGATGGCGCTGAAACACGGCGTTGCGGTCCCCGACCTTTATGGAATGATCGAAATCCAGCAGCAGGTGAAATCTCTGCCGGACATCCTGGCGGGGCATGCCGATTTCGTCATCAAGCCGGCAAATGGCAGCCAGGGCGAAGGTATCCTGGTCATCACCGGCAAGACCGAAGGGCTTTATCGCAAGGTCGACGGCGCACTGGTCAGCGACGAGGACCTGAAATTCCTGGTCACCAATATTCTGAGCGGCATCTACAGTCTGGGCGGTCAACCCGACAACGCGTTAGTCGAATACCGCGTGAAGTTCGACCCCGTCTTCGAGGACATCGCCTATCGCGGCGTACCGGACGTCCGCATCATTATCTTCAAGGGCGTGCCGGTCATGGCGATGGTGCGGCTGCCGACACGGATGTCGGACGGCAAGGCCAACCTGCATCGCGGCTGTATCGGCGCCGGTATCGATATATCGACCGGCCATACCCTGACCGCCGTCTGGAAAAACAGCATCGTTACCGAACACCCCGATACCGGCAACCCCGTCTCGGGTGTTGAAATTCCCCAATGGTCGCGGCTGCTCGAAATCGCTGCTGGCGCCTACGAGATGACGAATCTCGGCTATCAGGGGATCGACCTTGTTCTCGACAAGGAGCGTGGGCCACTGCTTCTGGAACTGAATGCCCGCCCGGGCCTCAACATCCAGATCGCCAACCGCGAAGGGCTGCAGTCCCGGCTCGAAAAAATCGAGAACTACGCCGGACCGCTCGATACCGTTGCCGACCGGGTTGCCTTTGCGCGCGAGAATTTCGCGAGCCGGGCGCTCACATAGATTCGTATCCAAAGGCTTTTCAGGGAGATGCCGTTTTGACCAGTACCGCTATTGACGAGGATCAGGTCGACCGCGACGTCGAAGACATCGCCAAAATACGCAAAATGGCCTGGCAGCGCAGCCCGGCAAACCTGCTGGCGTTGACCGAAAGGCTTCAGGTGATCCTGCTGACCGAGGACGTACCGCGGCGGCGGCGCCGGGTGTATCGCAGCATCATCGACTATTTCGAAGACGTGCTTGAAGAACGCATCGCCAAGGACGATGAGACCGACGGTGAGCAGGTGCGGCGCAGCGCCGGCGCGTATCTGCGGGAAATTCTGAAAACCCTCGAGAAATAGCCCGCCGGGGCCAACCGGTTGTCGGCCAAGGCATCGACAACCAGTTCGGTCGACAGCAATGCGGAACCGCGTGGAAGAATGCGCTAAAGTCGACGCATGGTTTCCGAAAACAACGATCCGGAACCGGAAGCAAACCCGGCGGTTCGAAGAGCGCGCGGACGGATGTTTCTGCGTTGGGGCGGCGCGATCTGCCTGGTTCTCGTGGCCGGGATATCCGCCACCTTATACTGGCGCGTATCGCTGGCGAATGCCGCCCTCGAATTTGCTCTCCAGCGCGCAGGAATCAGCACCGCCGACGTAAAGATCACCGCCCTGTCGACATCTCAGATCCGGTTCGCGCATATCCGTCTCGGCAACGCGATCGATATCGAAAATGTTGATGCGGTTTTCGATCTGTCACGCCTCTCCGGGAATCCGGTCAGGCGGATTACGGTCGACGCTCTCCGCGCCGATCTCGACGGCGCCCGTCGGGAACTGGAAAAGCTGCCAATCGGTGAAACGACCGGCGGACAGACGTCCACTGTTCAATCCCTGCTTGAACAGGTACCCGCCTATCCCGACATCACGGTGCGAAAATTTGCCCTGCGGCACGAGGCGGCGGAGAGGGTCGTCTCGGCGATCGGATCTCTTGCGGCCGGGGGTAACGGCCGGGGGATATATGGCGGGCGGGTGAGCGCGGCTCTTTCCACGCACCTTAACGGAGAAACGCATGCCGCTGCGATTGAGGGCACCGCCCGCCTCGCGCCACAGGCGGTAACTGCGGAGTTCACAGCGAAAGTGGACGATGGCAGTCTGCTCGGCAGCTTGTCGGCGCGCGGCGATATATCCGCGGACCGGGTGCTTCTCGGCGGCGGCATTCGCCTCGAAGCGCACGATATTGGCAGACTGGCTGCCTTTGTGCCCGGCATGAAGGACACGGCCGGCGCCGCGACGCTGAATATCGGAACGACATCGCCGCTTGCCTTCGACCTCGACGCCCCGCTGTCCCTATCTGCCCTGACAACCGCTTTACGCAAAGCAGGCAGCGACGGTATCCACGCCGACGCTGTGATCAGGAACGGTTCGCACAACCGCCTTTATCGCGGCGTGAACGGTACTCTCGCCGTGATGGTTCGGGGCGGGGAAGACAGTGTGCAGGCAGGCGGAACTATCTCGCTGCGGGCAAAACAAGCCGGCACCGCGGCGGTCAACGGAGGGGACGCTTCCCTTGACGGCAGGATAGAGGTTCGCCGGGACGACGGTGTGCTGGCCCTTGCCTTCCCCGGGGGTCTCCGGGCCACGGCGGCGCAGATAGCATACGCCGACGGCAGCGTTGTGGCCGCGCCGGTGAAGATGACCCTGAATGCCGAGCACGCCCGGATACTGACCGTAAGCGACGGCACGTCCCGCCGGGCCGACCTGCACCTCCGGCTCGATACCGGGGCGACAACGTTAAGCCTTGGCGGTACACCGGAACGGACACGTATCGACGTTTCGCCTGTCGCGCTTCAGCTCACGGGAACGATCGACGATACTGGCGGGATCGACGCCCGTATCCAGGCACCGGGCGTATCGGTCGGACAGAAAACGAAATCGGCCGCGTTCGACGATTTCGATCTGGCAATCCGTCAAACCCGCCGGGGCGTGACAGGAGATATGCGCGGCCGAGTATCGTTGCGGGACGGGGATAAACCGCTTCTGCTTCCCACGCCGCTGGAGACCGGCTTCGCGCTTCGGGACAAAACCGTGAATTTCAATGCCAAAGCCGTGCTGCCGGACACGAGCGTTGCCTCCGCCCGGGGGCGGCACGACCTTGCGACGGGACGGGGAAATGCGGTTCTGGCGGTTCCCGGTTTCCGCATCACACGCGGGGGAAACGAAATTCAGGGGCTCACCCCTTCGTTGTCCGGTCCGGGTTCCGCGATCGACATTCTGTCGGGTTCGGTGCGCGCCGATGCCAGGCTGGTCTGGGACAAAAAAGGCATGGACGGGACCGGTACCATCCGCCTCGACAACGTCGATTTTGCAGAGGCTTCGTCGGGGGCGACGGTTCAGGGCCTGTCCGCGGACATCCGGCTCAACCGTATCCTCCCGCCACGGACTCCTCCCGATCAGACCGTCCGCGTAAAACGCATCGGCGCCGGTATTTCCCTGAACGACCTGTTTCTGCAATTCGCCCTGATCGACGGTGCGGCCACCGCCATTCCCGCCGTACGGATAGGACAGTTCCGGACCGGTTTTGCGGGCGGCACGCTCAGCATCGGGCCGACAGTACTCGATTCCGAAGCCGCCGGCAGCCGGGCAACAATCGACGTCGCGCAGGTGGATCTTGCGGCCTTGCTGTCGGCGGTCGGACTCGACGGCATCTCGGGGACGGGACGATTGAGCGGCGTCATTCCGGTCGAGATCGCCGGCAACGCGGTCGGGATTTCGGGCGGGCGTCTCGCCGCGGCGGGGCCCGGCGTTTTGCGCATCCGGTCGGAGGCCGCAAAACGTGCACTGGCGCAGGGCGGCGAAGAGGTCGCCCTGATGCTCAGGGCGCTCGAAAATTTCCGGTATGAAAAACTGACGCTCGAAATAGAGAAAGAGACCGCGGGCGAAGGGCGCGTTCTGCTGCGGACACAGGGCCTGAACCCCGAGGTCCGCGACGGTCAGCCTTTCGTGATTAACCTGACGCTGACCGGCAATGTCGATGGCCTCGCGGCGGTCCTGGCGCAAGCCCTTCAGTTGCCGGGGGGCATCGTTCGCACTATGCTGGCGCGCTAATCGCGAGGGTAAGCCAAGTGCCGATTTTGAGATCGAAAACCGCACGAAAACTGCTGACAGGTGCGGCCCTCTGCGGGATCCTGGCAGCTGCCGGCTGCACGCCGACCGTTCAGGTTGCCGCGCCGAAGGAACCGATTACCATTAATCTCAATATCAAGCTGGACGCAGAAGTCCGGGTGAAATTGGAAGAATCGGCGAAAAAGGACATCAAAAGCAATCCGGGTCTGTTCTGATGATGCGCACACTTACTTTTATTCTGACGTTTTTCGCCCTGACCGCGATGATCGGCGCCGGCCCGGTTCGGGCAGCATCCCTCGACGAACTGCGCGCAAGCGGCGCCGTGGCCGAACGTCATGACGGATATACCGTCATCCGCAATAATGTCCCGGGTGCCGCCGCGCTTGTCGCAACGGTCAATGCCCAGCGCCGCGATATCTACCAGAAGCGGGCCGCCCAGCAGAACATCACGGTCGGTGCCGTCGGCGCCGTTTACGCGGCGCAGATCTTCGCGAACGCGCCGGCCGGCACGTGGTTCCTGTCAGCAGACGGGTCGTGGCGCCGGAAATAGGCCCGCCCTACTCCGCCGCCCCCGGGATCAGATCTTCCGGGATTTCCATGGCGTTCAGCTGTCGGTCGACAATTTCATGGAATTCGTCCCACGGCGCTTCGCGGTGAGAATGATTGCGCACCACGAAGAACGACCCGGCATAGAATTTCTCGTAACTCGTATGCCGACCCGCGAACTCCGACCCCACCAGATCCCAGGCGAGGCGGTATAGTTTCATCCGGTCGAAGCTCTCCATGAAGGGGGTCTGCCAGAACTGTTCGAACTTCTCGCGCAGCTCGGGGTTTCCCATCACCGATACATCGGCCGGCATCTGAAACACACCGCCACCCATGAGTTCGCGCAGCATTTCGATAATCATCGAATGGTTCTCGGTGCACCAGTTCAGCGCCGCGTACATATAGCGCCGGTTGATGGTCACGTAGTCGTCAGCGCCGCCCGCGGCTTTCTGCGGCCAGTCCTCGGCCCCTTCGATCTGGCCCTGAATCATCCCGCCAAGCGTCGCTTCAAGCGCCGCCATACGGCCGAGTTGGTCGGCCACGGCAGGAATCTGGTTATTGCCCGAAGATTCCGTGATGCGGCTGAGCACACCGGTCATCAGCTGCATTTTCGCCCAGAACCGGATGTTGGACTGATGATTTCCCATGGCGTGGGACGGGGTCTCGACATAAATGCCCCGCGACATTTCGGCATTATCGTGCACGAACACTTTTTCCCAGGGCACGAACACGTTGTCGCACAGCACCATGACGTCGCTTTCGTCGAACCTTGCCGAAAGCGGATAATCGAACTTGTTGCGCAGGTCCTGACCGAACGGCTTGCGCGACCACAGTGTCAGGCCTTCGGCACCGCAGGGTACCGCACAGGTAACCGATTCCGCCTCGCGTCCCTCGGCGATGGGCAGCAGGTTGCCGATCCACAGCTCATCGGCGTAGACACCGCCGGTCGCCAGCATCTTCATGCCCGAAATCACGAGCCCGTCATCACGCTCATCGACGACTTTCAGCGTCGGGATCGGCAGTGATTTGCGGTGATAGAATTCCGGGTTCCGCGCACCCGCCGGCGGCAAGACGGCATAGGCCGCATAAATGTCGTTGCGCCGCATGTAATCGTAATGCGCCAGCAGGTTGTCGCCGTAACCCGGTCCGATCTTGTCGAAGACATCCGGCTTCATCGCAAGCCCGGTCACAAAGCTCGACACATGATCCGGCGAGCGCCCGAACAGGCCACAGGTTTCGTCCGCGATGCGCTTGTGCGCCCGCATGCGCCGGCGCAGATCGTCCCGGTTTTTCGGGCGCAGGTAGTACATCGAGAACCGCTCGCCGTTCTCTTCAAAAGACATCTCGTCACGGTTCGCCGGGTCCGCCTTCATGTCATACAACGCGGCCATGGACCGGGCGCTTTCGGCGAAGGCCGGGTGGGTGGTGACATCGTCGACTTTCTCGCCGCCGATATAGACAACGCGCCCGTCGCGCAGGCATTCGAGATGTTCCTTGCCGGTCTTGAGCATTCCCGCTCTCCTTAAATGATGCCGCGCTTCTTCAGGTCGGCGATATCGGCAGCGGAATTGCCGGCAAGATCGCCCCAGACATAATCGTTGTGTTCGCCGAGCTCGGGCCCCGTATGCCGGACCGCGCCCTGTGTTTCCGACAGTTTGGGCGCGACGTTCTGCATGGCGATATTGCCGAATTCCGGATGATCGATCCGGATGATCGCCTCTCGCGCCTTGAATTGCGGGTCTTCCAGCATTTCCGGCGCACGGTTGATCTTGCCGTTGGGAATGCCGTGGGCATGTAGCAGTTCCTCAAGCTCGGCGACGGGGAAATCCTTTGTCCAGTCCGCGATCAGTTCGTCCAGCTCGATCTGGTTGATCCCGCGCGCGGTGTGCGTGGCGTATCGTTCGTCGGTCGCCAGTTCGGGCCGCCCCATGGCTTCGGCCATGCGCGCCCAGACCGAATCCTGATTGGCGCCGATTACCAGCCAAATATTTTCCTTGGTCGGATAGATATTCGACGGCGCGATTTTGGGCAGGAAAGATCCCGTACGCTCGCGAATGTACCCGCCCACATCGTAATCGGTGACGACGTTTTCCATCATGTTGAGCACGGATTCGAATATCGACGCGTCGATCACCTGCCCCCGGCCCGTCAGATGCACCTGATGCAGCGCCATCATCGCGCCGAGACAGGCGTGGGTCGCCGCCAGGGAATCGCCGATCGATATACCGGCCCGGCTCGGCGGCAGGGACGGATCGCCCGTCGTATACCGCAGGCCGCCCATCGCCTCGCCGATGGCACCGTACCCGGCCCGTTTCGCGTAAGGCCCGGTCTGTCCGAATCCGGAAACCCGGATCATGATCAGTTTCGGATTGATCTCGGACAGCGCCTCGTAGCTCAGACCCCAGCGTTCCATGGTGCCCGGACGGAAGTTTTCCAGCAGGATATCCGCGTCCTCGACCAGCTTTTTGACCAGCGCCTGACCGTCGGCTTCGCGCGCATTCAGCGTGGCAGACAGCTTGTTGCGTCCAAGTACCGGCCAGAACAGCGCCTTGCCATGGGGTTTTTCCTTGCCCCATTCGCGCATCGGGTCGCCAACATCCGGCTGTTCCAGCTTGATGACCTCAGCACCGTGATCTGCCAGCAACTGCCCGCAGAACGGCCCCGCGATCATGGTGCCCATTTCGATGACGCGTATATCTGCAAGCGGCCCCGTGCGGGGAGCGGATTCTGTGCCCATTCTGATGGCGATTCCCTGTCTCAATCCAGTCGGTTGCAGGCAGGATCGCTGACGGGTCTGGACGGGTCAAGCCGCACAGGGGATAACGCTGCATGGCAGACAGCAATAATACCGGGCAAACCCAGTGGCCCGTCGTCTGGGTGGCCTTTGGCGCGGGTATCGTGGCGGCGACCCATATCGGCAAGCTGCCGCCGGCGATGCCCGAAATCCGTGTCGCGCTGGATGCCGGACTGATCACGGGCGGCTGGATCGCCTCGATGATTTCGTGCACAGGTTTTGCGCTGGGGCTGATCGCCGGGTCGGTCGCCGACCGGATCGGCCAGCGCCGGGTGCTGATTTTCGGCCTCTTTGCCATGACCGCAGGCAGCCTGGCGGGCGCCTTTGCCCACTCGGGCGAGATCATGCTGATCTCCCGGTTTGTCGAGGGGATCGGTTTCACCGCTGTCACCATTACCGGCGCGGGAATGATCACCCATGTGACCGCCGACGGCGACCGCAAATGGGCCCTGGGCGTCTGGTCGTCCTACGTCCCGGTCGGGTTTTCCGTCATGCTGATCGCGGGTGCACTGGTTCTCGAAGCCTGGGGCTGGCGCGTCCTATGGCTGATCAGCAGCGGTATCACCATCTTCTGGGCGGGGGTTGTCATCAAGGTCACCGCGGGCTGGCGACGGCGTCAGAGCAGTGACCTCAGCGCTTCGTCCATGTTCAACAATGTCGCCAGATGCGTGACAAGCCCCGGCGCCCTGCTGGTGGCGGGCTGTTTCGCGCTGTATGCCGCACAGCATATCTCGATGATGGCCTGGCTGCCGAGCTATATGCGAGAGGTCTACGCATCGGGCACACTGGTCGCCGCGACGATCCCGGCCGTCGTGCTGATGTTCAATGCCGGCGGCAACTGGTTCTCGGCCTGGGCGATGGGCCGCGGGATATCCTGCTGGTCGCTTCTCGCGATCGGTGCCATCGGCATGGGGCTCTCGCAAATCGGTATCTTTTCGGCGGTCCTGCCCGATCCGGCGCGGCTTGGCTTCGCAGTGATGTTCGGTATTTTCGGCGGCATGGTGCCGGCAGCGGCGCTCGGCTCGGTCGCGACCTACACGCCGTCACCATCGCAGATCGGCACCATGAACGGCCTGATGGTGATGGGCACCAATACAGGGATGCTGTTCGGACCGCCTGCGGCCGCGGCCGTACGGGCGGCAACCGGCAACTGGAACGACGTGGTCTGGCTGATGGTCTCGCTCGCTACGGCGGGGCTTGTCCTTGCCGTGCTGTCGCGCGGACTGGAGCGGCGTGCCAATGCGGTCCGGTTTGCGGTATGATCCACCCGGTACGCGACAAAAGGAATTCCAGGAATGACGACCGCCCCCCGCAGTGTTGAGATTATCGATGTCGGACCGCGCGACGGTCTGCAGAATGAACCGGAAATTCTCGATGTCGCCACGAAGGTCGAATTCATCCGCAGGCTCGCAGACGCCGGAATTCGGCGCATGGAAGCGGTAAGTTTCGTAAACCCGAAACGCGTCCCGCAGATGGCGGAAGCCGAAGAAGTGCTTGCCGCCCTGCCCCCGGATGACGGCGTGACGTATATCGGCCTGGTGCTCAACCGCCGCGGTCTGGACCGTGCGCTGGCGGCAGGCTGCAGGGAAGTGAACTACGCACTCGTCGCTTCGGATGTCTTCAGCCAGAAAAATCAGGGAACCACGATCGAACAGGCGGTCGACGTCTATGAGGAAATCGCCGCCGAAGCCAAGGCGGCGAACGTGCGCTGCTCGCTGACCATCTCGACGGCGTTTGGCTGTCCCTTTCAGGGCGAGGTCCCGCCCGAGCGGGTGATCGGACTGGTAGAACGCTGCGCCGGCGACGATACGTTCGAGATCGCTCTTGCCGACACGATCGGCTGCGCAGTGCCCAGCCAGGTTTCGGACCTGTTCGGCGCCGTGATGCAGATCGCACCGTCGGCGCGGTTCCGCGCGCATTTCCACAACACCCGCAACACCGGTCTCGCCAATTGCTATGCCGCGGTCGAAGCGGGAGTGCAATCGATCGATGCGTCGGCGGGCGGAATCGGCGGGTGCCCGTTTGCCCCGAAAGCGACCGGCAATGTACCGACGGAAGACCTGGTCTACATGCTCGACCGCATGGGAATTGAAACAGGGGTCGATATCGACAGACTGATAGCTGCGGGCAACTGGATCGGCGAGCAGCTCGGTCATGCGATACCGGCGATGATCGGCAAGGCCGGTGTTTTCCCACCGGCCGAATTACGCGCCTGACGGGCCTGGTTTTCGATCAGACGCGAAAGTTGCCGTCTTCACCGGGCGGGTTCGAGAAGGGTGACCACACATCCCTGTCGCCCAGCTCTCGCCAGTGATTGAGCGCCCATTTGACGGACGGAAAGGCAATTTCTTCCCACGGGATGGCATCCCAGTCGAAAAGATCGAGTTCCAGGGTTTCCTCGCCGATATCGAACGCGCCGTCACGCAGGGTCGCCCGGTAGATAAGCTGGACCTGGCTGATACGCGGAATTGTGTAGACACCAATCAACCCGTTGATATCGATATTGGCGCAGGCTTCTTCCTTTGCCTCCCGCGCAGCGCCCGCCTCGGCGGTTTCGTTCAGTTCCATAAACCCCGCCGGGATCGTCCATAGTCCACGCCGTGGATTTATCGCACGGCGGCACAGGAGAACCTGTCCCTTCCAGGTGCAAACCGCACCGACGACAACCTTGGGGTTTTCGTAGTTGATAAAGCCGCAATCGTTACACACGAGGCGTTCTCGATTGTCGCCATCCGGCACTTGCCGCACGACCGGACCTGCAGGCGGGTCGGCAGGCGTCCTGACGGCCCCGCTGTCAGACGGACCACCGGAAGAATTATCCTGTGTCATTTCCTATAAATGCGATCCGCAAGCGGCAGGGGCAAGCAAAAACCGGGGATCTACCGGGCGACCTGCTAGGCGACGATGTCGATAAACGACCCTCTTGGAATGTCGCGGCGTGTCAGGGCAGTGTCCGAAAGGTCCAGTACCGGCCGCGCTGCCGGAGTCTGCTGCGCGGCTTCGCGCGGTAAAGCGGATGTCTGCGCGGGCGCCTGCGCCGGGGTCGTGGATTGCGGACGCGGTTGGGCCGTCTGCGGGTTTGTCCCTGCAGGGTTTCCCGCTACACGGGTGGCAGACAAATAGGCCGGTATATTCATGTCAGGTCTTTGGATTGCTTTTAGGCGGTATTTGTCGGGGATTTTAGGGGCCTTCGGTTAACGCCCGGTGTATAAACAGGGTTAACACTTCTGCAACGTTTTGGAGAAGAGAGCGCCCCCGCCGATCATTAACGCATATTTAAGTTAAATCTCAAATGCTTGGCTTGAGTCCCAAAATAGTTAACGCAGTAAGCCACCGGCTTTATGACAGAACCTGAACATATCGATTTTAACGACTTGATCGGATTAGCCCGAGACAAATCCGTCGAAGGACGGACGCGGCTTGTCCAGATTGTCGGGGATTTGTTCTTCGATACCGATACCGTGCTGCACGATGCGGAGCGGACCATCATGTCGGATATTCTGCGTCAGCTTATCCATGACGTCGAAATGAAAGTTCGTCAGGTTCTTGCCGAACGCATGGCACGTGAGGCCAATGCGCCGCACGAATTGATATCGGCACTCGCCAATGACCAGATTGAGGTCGCGCACCCTATTCTGACGCAAAGCACTGTCTTGCAGGATATAGAGCTTATCGAAATCGTCGAACACAGGACATTCGGCCATCAGCTGGCCATTGCCATGCGGGACTCCGTTTCCGAAGCGGTCTCCGAAGCTCTGATCGGTACGGGAAATGTCGACGTTATCAAGACACTCCTGGAGAACGACAATGCCGATATATCGGGCAAGGCGATGGAATACCTCGTCGAACAATCGGAAAAAATTGACGATATACAGGTTCCACTGATCAATCGCGGCGATCTTGGACCCGACCTCGCCAAGCGGATGTACTGGTGGGTTTCGGCTGCCTTGCGCAAACATATTGTCGAACATTACCGAATTGACGAAGCAGAGCTTGACGACAAGATTCAGGATACCATTCACGATATCCTCGGGGGGCAGGCGGGCAACCCCGGAACGGTCGACGACACGCCTCTCCGCAAATCGCAGGAACTCGCCGAGAAACTTCAAAACGCCGAGGCGATAACCCCGCAGCTTCTGATCCAGACCCTGCGGCAGGGCGAGGTGGTCCTGTTTGAAGACCTGCTGTCGCAATTGACGGGTTTACGGACCAACCTTATCAGGCGCTTCGTATTCGAACCCGGCGGAGAAGGTCTGGCGATTGCCTGCCGCGCCGCCGAAATCTCCAAGCCGGACTTCGCATCGATTTTCCTGCTCAGCCGGAGCGCGCGTCCCGGCGACAAGGTCGTCGACCCCAACGAAGTAAGCCGTGTGCTTAACTTTTTCGATCGGATCGTGCCGGAGACCGCGCGCAAGGTGGTAAAGCGCTGGCACCTGGATCCGAACTTCCTTTTTGCCCTTAAACAGGTCGATACCGAAAAGCGCCGCGCGGCGGAGTAACAGACCGCAGGATCAGCGGAACGTTACCCGCCGTCCTCCATGTTTTGCGCCGAACGCGGAACGCGCCCAACGGCTATTAATACAAAGTTAAACCCCCTTACTTAGTCTACCGTTATGGCAACTAATCTCGTCCCCAGTTCGTCTTTGCTTTCTAATCTGCCGGTCGACAACCCGGAAGATCTGCACACACTGCTGTCGCTGGCACGCGACAAGTCGGTGGAGGGCCGCACGGCTCTGGTAAAAGCGCTGGGCGACCTGTTCTACGATTCGCATGCCGAACTGTCGGGCGAAGAACGCAACCTGATGGGCGATATTCTGCAGCGCCTTATCGGCGATGTCGAAGCCGTCGTCCGCAAGGCGCTGGCGGAAACACTGAGCGGCATTCCGGATGCCCCGCCGCAGGTGATCAGCGCCCTTGGCAATGATGCGATTGATATCGCCTATCCGATCCTGATCGAAAGCTCTGTGCTCCAGGACATGGAACTGGTGGAGATCATTCGTCACCGGACCCACGAACACCAGCTCGCGATTGCGATGCGCGAAACGGTTTCCGAAACGGTCTCCGATGCGCTGGTCGATACGGACAATAACGATGTCATCCGGACACTGGTCGAAAACCGCGGTGCCCGGATCTCCGGCGAGACCCTTGAAAAGATTGTCGACCGGTCGGAATCGCAGCCCGACCTGCAGGATCCTCTGCTGCGTCGAAACGAATTATCGCCGACACTGGCAAAACGCATGTACTGGTGGGTTTCTGCCGCTCTGCGCAAAAGCATTGTCGAACGCTTCGACATCGATTCCGTCGAACTCGACAAGTCGATCGAACGGGCCGTGAAAGACCTGATGGGCGAGCCCGTCGCCAAGGCCGAGAACGCCGACAATGTGGACGGCATGATCAAATCGCTTATCGGGGCGGGCAAGGTAACGCCTCCGCTGATGATCCAGACTCTCCGCCAGGGCGAAATCGCCCTGTTCGAGGAAATGTTGTCCGGGCTGTCGAATCTGAACACCAAGCTGGTACGCAGGTTCGTCTTCGAACCCGGCGGCGAAGCACTCGCTATCCTCTGCCGGTCGCTCGAGATCATGAAACCCGATTTTGCGTCTATCTTCCTGCTCAGCCGGAGCGCACGCCCCGGCGACAAGGTTGTCGACCCCACGGAACTGACGCGCGTCCTCGACCTGTATGACAGAATCAAACTTCCGACAGCACAGAAAGTCGTAGAGCACTGGCGACTCGACCCCGATTACCTGTTCGCGCTCAAGCAGCTTAACGCTCAGCAGAAGCAGGCTGTCGGCTAGGTCCGGCGCCGCCCCCAGACCTGCAAATTTTCCCGAAGATCGTCGCCTGAACGGATGACGGCACTGCTGCGCCCCGGTATTCTGGGGTTGAACAGGGAAAGCCGTTGAATGTTTGGCGAGAAAATCAAACGGGTCGAGGACCCGGCATTGTTACGCGGCAAGGGACGGTATCTCGACGATATCCACCTGCCCGACATGCTGCATGCCGCCTTTGTGCGTGCACCGGTCGCCCATGCGGCGATAGTCGCGATCGACAGCACATCTGCACTTGCCGTCGACGGCGTGGTCGCAGTGTATACACTGGACGACCTGCGCCCCCATCTGACAGACCCGGTCATGCCGGTCGAGCAGCCCTCCGGCGCGCTTAAACTTTCAGCCAGTCCGTCGGCGCTCGCCGACGGCGAGGTCCGTTATGTTGGCGAACCCGTCGCGTGCGTAATTGCCGAGACGCCTTACATCGCCGAGGATGCCGCCCGGCTGGTGAATGTGGACTACGCAGAGCTGGCCGTTTCAGCCGACTACCTTGCCGCCCTCGACGAGGACGCGCCGACCGCGCATTCCGATTTCAGCGACAATGAAGTCGCCGGCTTCACGCTGGCCTATGGCGATACCGGCGCGGCCTTCGCCGGCGCCGCACATGTTTTTCGCGAAACCCTGCACCAGCATAAAGGCCTGGGTCACGCCATCGAGTGCCGCGGTGTGACGGCGGAACTCAGCCCGCGTGACGGCGTGCTCACCGTGTGGTCGGCAACCCAGATGGCCCACCGGGCCCAAAGCATCCTGGTCCAGATGCTGGACCTGGCGGAAGACCGTATCCGCGTCGTCACGCCGAATGTCGGCGGCGGTTTCGGACCCAAATTCGTGTTCTACCAGGAAGAAGTCGTCATACCCGTGGCCGCCGTGCTGCTGGGCCGCCCCGTCAAATGGGTCGAGGACCGGCGCGAGCATTTCACCGCCGCCACCATGGAACGCGACCAGCTCTGGGATATGGAAGTCGCCGTCGATTCAGACGGCCGGCTGCTCGGTGTGCGCGGTACGATGGTGCACGATCATGGCGCCTATACGCCCTATGGCGTGAACCTGCCCTATAACGCGGCAACCAACTTCCTCGGGCCGTACGAGCTGCCGGCGATGTCGCTCGACGTCAGGCTGGCGCTGACGAACATGACGCCGGTAACGCCGGTGCGCGGTGCCGGCAGGCCGCAGGGAACCTTCGCGATGGAACGGCTGATGGACCGCATCGCCCGCGAGCTCGACCTCGACCGGGTTGAAATCCGCCGCCGCAACCTCATCCCGGCCGACGCCATGCCCTACGACACGCAGATCAAGACGCGCGACGGCGCGACCATGACATACGATTCCGGCGATTACCCGGCGGCGCTCGATGCCGCGCTGGCGCAGAGCGGGTACGATGATTTCGCCACCCGTCAGGCCACTGCGCGGGCGGAGGGCCGCTATATCGGTATCGGCATTGCCAATTATGTGGAAGGCACCGGGCGCGGACCCTTCGAATCCGCCGTCGTACGCGTCAAACCGTCGGGCAGGATCGTCATCTATACCGGCGCCACCGATCAGGGACAGGGGCTGAAAACCGCGCTTGCCCAAGTTTGTGCTGCCCAGACCGGGGCAGCAATGGAGGATATCGACGTGGTCACCGGCGATACCGGCACGGTCTCGCTCGGGCTGGGCGCCTTTGCCAGCCGACAGGCGGTCACCGCCGGCTCGTCGGTGCATGTGGCCGCGCTCGAAGTCCGCAACAAGGCGCTGAAGGTCGCCGCCCACCTACTGGAGGCCGCGGAAGAGGATCTCGACATCGCCGACGGACGGATATCGGTGCGCGGGGTACCGGACATGTCGGTCACGCTGGGCGATGTCGCCCGGGCGGTGCAGGGCATGCCCGGCTTTTCCCTGCCAGGCGGGGTCGACCCGGGGATGGAAGCCACGGCCAATTTCAGCCCGCCGACCCTGACCTATTGCAACGGCGTGCATGTCGCCGAAGTCGAAGTCGATCCCGGCACCGGGCATGTTCAGGTGCTGAACTACGTCATCGTCCACGATAGCGGCCGGCTGATTAACCCGACCATCGTCGAAGGCCAGATTACCGGCGGAGCCACCCACGGGCTCGGCTCGGCATTATTCGAACGCATGATCTACGACGATCAGGGACAGCCACAGACGACCAATTTCGGCGAATACCTGCTGCCTTCGGCGCCCGAAGTACCGCATTACGACATTGTCCACATGGAAAGCCCGACCCCGCTGAACCCGCTCGGCGTCAAAGGGGCGGGCGAAGGCGGCACGATCCCGGTGACCTCCGTCATCGCGTCGGCCGTGGACGACGCGCTGTCACCCTTCGGCGTGGTGGTGCGCGACCTGCCGATCGAACCGAAACGGATCGTCGAGATGATCCGCCAGTCCGGCTAGGGGGCGCCTGATACATCATGCCGTTCGTCAAGAATGCCTGGTACGTGGCTGCCCAGAGCGCCGAAGTCGCAGACGACGTGCTGGGCCGCACCATCTGCGGCGATCCGGTCGTGCTGTTCCGCTCCTCCGACGGTACGCCGGCGGCGCTCGAAGACCGGTGCTGTCACCGGCACCTGCCGCTGTCTCTCGGCAAGCGCGTCGGCGACCGGGTGCAGTGCGGCTATCACGGGCTTGAGTTCGACACGGCGGGTGCGTGCGTGTCGGTGCCCGGACAGTCCAGGGTGCCGCCGGGAGCGGCGATCCGCAGCTATCCGGTTGTCGAACGCTATCGCTATATCTGGATCTGGCCGGGCGACCCGGCGAAGGCGGATGAAACCCTGATCCCCGACTATCACTGGAACGACGATCCTGCCTGGATATCGAACACGGGATATTTCCACGTCGAAGGCAATCACCAGCTATTGGTCGACAACCTGCTGGACCTGTCGCATGTCCAGTTCGTACACGCATCCACCCTTGGCGCCGACGGGGTGACAGATGCACCTCTCGACACGCGGCGGGATGGCAACACGATTCATATCGACCGCTGGATCATGGACAAGGCGCCGCCGCCCATGTTCGCGTCCGCGCGGAACTTTCCGGGAAATGTCGACCGCTGGCAGCTGATTACATGGACCGCGCCGGTTCATGTCGTGATCGATGCGGGCTGCGCCGATGCCGGCTCCGGTGCGCGCGACGGCAACCGCGACGCGGGTATCACGGTATTTTCGAACCACACGATCACGCCGGAAACGGAAAAATCCTGCCACTATTTCTGGCACCATGCGCGAAATTTCCGGCTGGATGATGCCGCCCTGACCGCGACACTTGCAAACGCGGCAGGAACGGCTTTCGGCGAGGATGTCGACATTCTTGCCGCCCAGCAGCGCAGTCTCGATTCAGCCCCGGAAAGCTGGCGACAGATCGACATCAACGCCGATGCCGGCGTGCTGCAGGCGCGGCGGGTGGTCGAGGGTCTGCTCGCGGTGGAATAAGGCCGTCAACGGACGGGTTCGATCCTGCAACCACAAACAATCTATTCCCTCGGTCCTGTACCGAGGGTCCACTTTTACACCAGACTCGCTTTTGGAGTGGACCCCCGCCATGAGGGCGGGGGAATGCAGGGAGGGGACGAAAGAGTCACATTTAGAGAACGCCTGCTCTGGGTAAACTAGCCCTTCGCCTGCTCTTCCAGGATCACCCGCAGGTTTTCCTTGGGCGGCACGATATCGGTGACCAGATCGCGGATCAGCGTCTTGTTGGTCAGCGGGCCGACTTCCGTACCCCCTTCGGCCAGACGTTCGGTGCAGGCATAGACCGTCTTGCCGTTCACCGAAACCATGCATTCCTTGCAGGCATTCGCGTTGACGCAGCTATAGCGGAACGCGACCGACGAATCGGCGTGGGTACGGACCCAGACAATGGCATCCAGCACCGACATGCCGGCCCGCCACGGGACATCGTAGGTTTCCGTCCAGGACTCTTCGCCGGGCGCGCCGCGCCGGATCGTAATCGGGGCCGTTTTTGCGCTATTCGTGACAGGATCGCTCATGCCGCCACTCCTTTCGCGACGGGCAGGTAGTCGGACAGCACCGCGCCGTCCTCTCCCAGCCGGAGACGCTGGTTGTGTTCCTGGGACGGATCCATTTCCTCATAATCCTCGCGCTGATGGGCGCCGCGGCTCTCGGTCCGGTTGATCGCCGCGAGCGTCACGGATTCGGCCGTCAGCAGGGCCGAGCGCAGGTCGTACCAGTCCTGCAGGGTCATATTGAACTCGGTGTCGTCGGCGGGAACCATGTCGGCAAGTGCTGTTCGCATTTCACGGATACGACTCAGCGCCGCCGACAGCTTTTCGCCGGTGCGCAGCACGCCGACTTTTTCCCACATCAGGTTCTGCAGCTCGAACCACATCTCGCCCAGCGCCGCCTTGTCGCCGGCTGTATCCGACTGCCGCGAGATCAGCGAATTCAGCAGGTCGAGGTGTTCCTGCGCCGCGGCGTCCGACCAGACCCGGTTGCGCCCGCGCGCATATTCCGCGGCGAACCTGCCCGCCCGTTCGCCGAACACGAAGGCTTCGGGAATGGCGTTGCCCGACAGACGGTTCGCCCCGTTGGCGCCGCCGACCACCTCGCCCGCGCCGTACAGCCCGGCAACGCTGGTTTCCATCTGTCCGTTCACGCGAATGCCGCCCATGTGATAATGCGCGATGGGCGAAACCTCGACGGTATTCTTCGTGAGGTCGATACCGTTCGCCGCCAGTTTGTCGATCACCGGTCCGAACGCTTCGCGCAGCTTGTCTTCCGGGATGTGCTGGAAGCTCAGGTGAACGCCGCCGTTCTCGGTTGTCAGTCCGGCCTCATGCTCCTTGGTGATCCCGTAGGAAATGATATCCCGCGTCGTCGTGTATTTTTCCGCGTCCTCGCCGCCGTATTTGTGCAGGAACTCCTCGCCCTTCGCGTTGAACAGGCGGCCGCCCAGCTTGTAGCGGAACGGGTCCCACATGATCGGGTCCATCCCGACAAGACGCGGCGCCAGGTGGCCGATCGGGAAGAACTGGGGAAATTCCATGTCGATCAGGTCGGCGCCGGCGCGCAGCGCCATGGCATAGCCGTCGCCGTTCATGTTCACCGAGGCGCTGTTGCGCTGATACAGCCGGGTCAGCCCGCCCGCCGCGATGATCACCGCGTTGGCGGCAATCGTGACCGGCGTTTCGTCTTCGAGATTCCAGCCGACCGCGCCGGTGACCACGCCGTCATCGACCACGACATCGTTGATCGCGAGCCCGCTGACGCGCATCACGGTGTCCGCGCGCGCGACCTGCGTGCGCAGGCACTTGGCAACCGCGGGGCCGGTATTCAGAAAATCCACGTAAACGCAGCGGGGCACACTGTGACCGGGCGCCATGACGCCGGTGATCTTGCCGTCCTTGCGCGCCCAGCCGACCTTCCAGTCGTCCATTTCGCGGATACGGTCGATCGCTTCGCGGCACAGGATACCCGACAGTTCCTCGTTGCACAGTCCGCGCCCGGCTTCGAGCGTGTCTTCGAGATGCTTTTCCCAGCTGTCGGGCTCTTCGTCGCCCAGCGCCGCTGCCGTCGTCATCTGCGCCATGATGGTCGCACCGCCACGGCTTATCATGCTCTTGTCCGCCAGAATGACATCGGCACCGTTGCGGGCAGCCGCGATTGCCGCATACATGCCCGCGCCGCCGGCGCCGACGACCAGAACATCGGTTTCCAAGTGAATCATGGGTATCGTTCTCCTTGCCCCATTGTCCCGAATCCGAACGCTTACCGCAACGTTGTGCAGCGGATAGGGGGATGTCTAAAATGCACGAAACGGAGGGATGAATGACAGATACGACGGAGCAGGAACTGGTCGATACGGCGTGGCCGTACTGGGAGTGCGAGGGTGAAATCGCCAAACGCTATTTCGACGGCGCAACGGACGAAGACCACGCGTTCTACCTGCGGGCCCAGCTCTGGAAGGAATTGCACCCGGTCGACGGATTCTTCAATGGCCTTCACCGGGAACTGAAAGACCTGGTCGACCGCTTCCCGGAGGTCGACCGCAGCATCGACCGGCACGAATATCATTTCCTCCTGACCCAGCTGACCGAGGAATTCAATCACTACGTCATGCTGGCCGATATATTCGAGCACGTGATGGGCCGCAGGATAACGGCGGAAGACACCGTCCAGCTGTCCGAGGAAAAAAAGCTCGGCGACATCCGGCGTGACTATGTCGAAGGCGGCGACGAATTGACAAAGGCCGCCGTGGGCTTCACCGAGGGCGGCGGCGCGCGGCTGTTCCGCGAAGGGGCGAAACTGTCCGGCTCAACCGTCAACGACATGACAGCCCACGCCATGGAAATCATCTATGAAGATGAAAAGGACCACTACGCCGAACAGGCGAAAATCTGCGTTGGCCTGATCAAATCCGACGAAGACATGACCCGCATGAAAGACGCCATCCGCACGATCAGCGCCCAGCGCGTCGCCATGCGCGCCGAGATGTTCCCCGGCGCGATGTCCGCGGACGAGATCGACGCGTTTATCGCGGAGAATACACGGGGTTAGAGGGCTTCGCTGGGGTTTCCGACGCTGCAACAATTGTCATCCCGGGCTTGTCCCGGGATCCAGACTATCTTCGGAACCGCAAGATGGACCCCGGCACAAGGCCGGGGTGACACTATTTTTTTCAGCCCCTGAACCTGCCCCCTACCCCAGCGCCTTGACGCCCGGCAGGTCCTTGCCTTCGAGCCATTCGAGGAACGCGCCGCCCGCGGTCGAGACGTAGGAGAAATCGTCGAGCACGTCGGCGGCAACGAGCGCTGCCACCGTATCGCCGCCGCCGGCAACCGTTTTCAACGATCCCGCACGAGTCAGGTCTGCGGCGATCCGGGCGACCATCACGGTGCCGGCATCGAAGGGCGGGACCTCGAACGCGCCGAGCGGCCCGTTCCATACCAGGGTTTTGAGATCGCCCAGCTTGGCCGCGAGAGCATTGGCGGTACCGGGACCGACATCGAGGATCATCATATCGCCCGGAACGGCGCTGACGGGCACTACTTCGCTGGGGGCGCCTTCGGCAAATTCCCGGGCCACCACCGCATCGGCCGGCAGAATGATCTCGCACCCCGCCTCGTCTGCGCGGCCGAGGATCTCCCGGGCGGTATCGGCCATGTCGTGTTCGCAGAGCGACTTTCCAACATCGGTGCCCAGCGCGTGCAGGAACGTGTTGGCCATCGCCCCGCCGATCGCCAGCATGTCGACCTTACCGACAAGGTTGCCGAGCAGGTCCAGCTTGGTCGACACCTTCGCACCGCCGACAATGGCGCCGACAGGGCGTTCCGGAGTGCCGAGCGCGGAATCGAGCGCGTCCAGTTCGGCCTGCATCATGCGGCCCGCCGCCGCCGGCAGCAGATGCGCCAGCGCCTCGGTCGAGGCGTGGGCCCGGTGGGCGGCCGAGAACGCATCGTTCACATAAAGATCGGCGAGCTTTGCCAGATCGGCCGCGAAATCCGGATCGTTCAGTTCCTCGCCTTCGTGATACCGCAGGTTTTCGAGCAGCACGACGTCGCCCGACGACGCCGCGCCGACGACCTTTTGCGCTTCGGCGCCGATGCAGTCATTCGCAAACGAGACGTTGCGCCCGCCCAGCGCGGCCGAAAGCGGGACGGCCAGCGGTGCCAGCGACATTTCAGGCACTACCTCGCCCTTGGGACGTCCGAAATGGGAGGCCACGATCACGATAGCGCCCTTGTCCGCCAATTCGGTGATGGTGGGCGCCAGACGCGATATCCGCGTTGCATCCGAAACGGCGCCGTCGCGCATCGGAACGTTCAGATCGGCGCGCAGGAATACGCGTTTGCCGGCTACGTCAATATCGTCGAGGGTCTTGGGCATATTACTTGTCTCTCGGTTTCCGGATATGAAAATCCCCCACCCGGTAAAGGATGAGGGATTTTCGTCAGTGTCTTGATCGTCGGTATCCTGGGTTCCGCACGGCGGGTGCTATTTGAGCTTGCCCATCGCGACCGCGGTATCGAGCATGCGGTTGGAGAAACCCCATTCGTTGTCATACCAGCTGACCACGCGGACCAGCTTGCCGCCGACCACCTGTGTCTGGGTGACGTCGAAGGTCGACGAGGCCGGGTCATGGTTGAAATCGACCGAAACCAGCGGGGCGTCGTTGATGTTCAGGATACCCTTGAGCCGCTTGCTCGACGCCGCCTTGATCGCAGCGTCATTCACGGCCTCGACCGTGGTTTTCTTTTTCGGAATGAACGTGAAGTCGATCACGGAGACATTCGCGGTCGGCACGCGGATCGATGTACCGTCCAGCTTGCCGTTCAGTTCCGGCAGCACCAGACCGACAGCCTTGGCGGCGCCGGTCGAGGTCGGAATCATAGAGCCGGCGGCGGCACGGGCACGGCGCGGATCGCTGTGCAGCGTGTCGAGGATGCGCTGATCGCCGGTATAGGCGTGGATCGTGGTCATATAGCCCTGCTGGATGTCGAACGCCTTGTGCATGACCGATGCGACCGGTGCCAGGCAGTTCGTGGTGCAGGATGCGTTGGAGACGATGGTGTGCGATTTCCGCAGCTTGTGATCGTTGATGCCGTAAACCACGGTCAGGTCTTCCCCGGTGCCGGGCGCGGAAATCAGTACTTTCTTGGCCCCCGCCGCAAGGTGCTTGGCCGCCATTTCACGTTTGGTGAAGATTCCGGTGCATTCGAGCACGACATCGATGTCAAGCTTGCCCCAGGGCAGGTCTTCCGGGTTGCGTTCGGCAAAAACCTTGATGACGCCGCTACCGGCATTGATGCCGGTGGAGGTCACCTTGACCGGTTTCGGCAGACGGCCATGCGTGCTGTCGTTCTGCAGCAGCAGGGCGTTCATATCGACCGAGCCGAGATCGTTGATCGCAACCACTTCGATATCCTTGCGCCCTGCTTCGAGCGCCGCGCGCAGCGTCAGCCGCCCGATCCGGCCGAAGCCGTTAATTGCAACACGAACTGCCATTCTTCAATCCTCCAATACTGCGTTCTGATACATCGTAATGTTCTTCGAGATCGTTCTAGAGCCGGGCCTTCACAGCTGCCGCAACCGCGCCGGCAGTGATCCCGAAATGTTCGTAAAGTTCCTCCGCCGGCGCCGACGCCCCGAAACCCGTCATGCCGACGAATCCGCCGTCGGGGCCGGTCCAGTGTTCCCAGCCGAAGCCGATCGCCGCTTCGACCGCGACACGCACCCCGCCGCCCAGCACGTCGGCCCTGTATGCCGCCGGCTGGGCCTCGAAAAGTTCCCAGCACGGCATTGAGACGACAGCCGTCGGCACACCGTCAGCCTGCAGCGCATCGCGCGCGGCCATGGCGATTTCAACCTCGGATCCCGTTGCCAGGATCGTCGCCTGACGGTCGCCATCGGCGTCAGCGAGCACATAGGCGCCCTTCGCCGACAGGTTCTCGTCCGTGTGTTCGGTACGCTGGGTGGGCAGTCCCTGGCGGGTCAGGGCCATTACCGACGGGCCATCGGCATGTTCGAGCGCCGCCTGCCAGCATTCGGCGGCTTCCACCGCGTCTGCCGGGCGGAACACATGCAAATTGGGGATCGCCCGCAATGCCGCCAGGTGTTCGACCGGCTGATGGGTCGGACCGTCTTCGCCCAGACCGATCGAATCGTGCGTCAGCACGTGGATCGCCCGGACACCCATCAGAGCGGCAAGCCGCAGCGACGGGCGCAAATAATCGGAAAAGATCAGGAACGTGCCCGAATAGGGAATGATACCGCCATGCAGCGCCATGCCGTTCATCGCCGCGGCCATGCCGTGCTCGCGCACACCGTAATACATGTAGCGCCCGGCATAATCCGGCGGGGCAAGCGGGCCGAAACCGGCCGCTTTGGTGTTGTTCGATCCGGTCAGGTCGGCAGAGCCGCCGATCATTTCCGGCACAGCCGGGGTGATCGCATCGAGCACCTTACCGGACGACGCCCGGGTCGCAAGCTTCGGCGCGTCGGCGGAGAAGCCCTTTTTCACGTCGATCACCGACTGCTCCCAGCCTTCGGGCAGGTCGCCGGCCATCGCGCGTTCGAACTCGGCGCGGGTACCGGCGCTTTCGAGGCGCGCGGACCAGTCGGCATAGGCACCGGCATGACGGCTTCCGGCGTCACGCCACGCGGACAATATCTCGTTCGGAATGACGAACGGTTCGTACGGCCAGCCCAGTTGCTTGCGGGCCGCCGCAATTTCGTCGGCCCCAAGCGGTGCACCGTGGACGCCGGAGGTCCCCTGCTTGTTGGGCGCCCCGAACCCGATCACCGTTTTACAGGCAATCAGCGACGGCTTGTCGGAGGCTAGGGCCGCTTCGATTGCTGCGGACAGCCCGTCCGCGTTGTGGCCGTCGCAGCGCTGCGTATGCCAGCCATAGGAATCGAACCGGCCGAGCGCGTTGTCGGACAGCGACATTTCAGTGCCGCCATCGATCGAAATATCGTTGTCGTCATACAGCACGATCAGGCGGCGGAGCTTCATATGGCCGGCCAGCGATGCTGCTTCGTGGCTGATGCCTTCCATCAGGTCGCCGTCGGACGCGATCACCCATGTCCGGTGATCGACCAGATCGTCGCCATAACGCGCATTCATCGAGCGTTCGGCAATCGCCATCCCGACGGCGGTCGACACACCCTGCCCGAGCGGTCCTGTGGTCATTTCGATCCCGCCGGCTTCGCCGTATTCCGGATGGCCCGCGGTCTTGCTGCCGAGCTGGCGGAAATTCCGGAGCTGGTCCATCGTCATATCGGCATAGCCGGTCAGATGCAGCAGCGAATAGAGCAGCATCGAGCCATGGCCGGCGGACAGCACGAAACGGTCGCGATCGGCCCAGTTGGGATCCGCCGGATTGTATTTCAGATATTTCGTAAACAGCACCGTCGCCATATCGGCGGCGCCCATCGGCATGCCGGGATGACCGGAATTGGCAGCCTGCACGGCGTCCATCGACAGGGCGCGGATGGCGTTGGCAAGTTGGGCGTGATCGACGTCGATCGCTTCGGGGGCTGATTCGGGCAAAACGCGCTCTTCATTCTGGCCGGCGCGAGATCGCGCAGACAGGTTTGGCCAAGGGTTTCAGGTCCGGACAGGCACAAAAACGCCGGACATTCGCGGTGCCCGGGCCATTATAGCCTTTCCGTTGCGGAACGGGCGCAATGTATCCGCCCCGCTGCGGGATTCAAGCCCCTTTCGGCCGAATCGTCAGGCTTTTATGGCGCACCCGGCTATCGATCAGCTTCTGACGATCATTCCGTCCGCGAGAGAGAGCCGAACCGCCCGCAATGCCGGAAGCAGACCGGCGATTGTGCCCGCCGCGACGACCGACGCCAGATAAATCGCCTCCGTCGCCGTCGGCGGGCCGATTGCAATAAACAGCCCGTGCGTCGCCTCGATGACAGGCTGGGCGACCAATAAACCGGCATACAGAAATATCGTGCCAAGGATCGCACCGCCGATTGAAACAAGCGCCGATTCAAGCACGAATAGCGCAAATATGTGCAGCGGCCGGGCCCCGACCGACCGCAGGATCGCCATTTCCCGACGCCGCTCGTTCATGCTCGATAAAAGCATCGTCACCATGCCGATCAGACAGGTCGCCACGACGAAGACCGATATCGCGGCGAGGGCGGTTTCGGCCGTGCGCATCAGCGACCAGAGTTCCTGCAATGCAACGCCCGGCAAAATCGCCAGCAGCGGTTCCGCCCGGTATTCGTTGATCCTGCGCTGCACCTTGAATGTCGCAAACCGCGACTTGAGACCGACCAGAAAAGCGGTGATCGCCCTGGGCTGCAGATTCATCTGCCTTACGCGGTCGGGATCGATCCGAAGCCCGGGCACCGGCGCGCCCGATCGCCAATCGATATGGATTGCCTCGATACCGGCAAGGCTGACATGTACCGTCCGGTCGACGGGCGTTCCCGTGCGCGCCAGGATGCCGGATACCCGGAACGGCTTGTCGGCGTGGCTTGCAAAGCCGATACGGCCGATACCGTGATCGACGACAATGCGGTCGCCGACCCGGTATTCCAGTTCTTTGGCAACTTCCGCGCCGATCACGGCATCGAAGACATCTTCGAACGGCTTGCCATCGGCAAAACCGAGCCGACGGGACCGGCCATAGCTGAAATATTTGAAATAGTCGGCATTGGTGCCGAGGACGCGAAATCCACGATGAGAATCGCCGAGGGAAATCGGGATTGTCCAGGCCACGTTGGGGTCGGCGGCGAGCTCCCGGTAGCTGCTCCAGGAGATATTGTTGGTCGCGTTGCCGATCCGGAACACCGAATACAGCAGCAGCGGGAGAGACCCGCTGCGCGCGCCGACGATCAGATCGGTCCCGGATATCGTGTTCGAAAAACTCGTCCGCGTTTCCGTGCGAATCCGTTCGACGCCAAGTAACAGCATCACACTCAGCGAGATCGCCAGCAGCGTCAGGCCCGCGGTGACGCGGCGGCTGACCAGGCTTTTGAAGGCGAGTTGCAGAGTGAACATGGTCGAATTGCTTACCCGGATGCGGAGGGGGCGGCGGGCGGGGCTGCCGCGGCCCGGTTGATGTCAGAGAGCACGACGTGACGGTCGAACAGGCTTTCCATCCGGCGGTCGTGGCTGACGAAGATCAACGTCTGGCGGTTGCGGGCCGTCGTCTCGAACAGGATGTCCAGAAAGGATTGCCGGGCGTCTTCGTCCAGCGCCGAGGTGGGTTCATCGGCAATGACAATCTCCGGCGTGCCGATCAGGGCACGGGCTGCCGCCACCCGCTGCTGCTGTCCGACACTGAGATCCGTCACCTTCTGGCCGGCCAGGGCGCGTTCCGGAAGTCCCATATGAACGAGCAACCGTCGCGCCTCGCTGTCGGGTCCTTCTGCAACCAGAGCGGCGCGCGCACGCCGGCGCGCAGAAAACCGGCAGGGTAGAAGCACGTTGTCGATCAGCGACAGATAAGGGACAAGATTGAAAAGCTGGAAGATCAACCCGATATGATCGGCGCGAAACCCGTCGCGCTTTGACCGCGACAACGCGTCGAGCCGTGACCCCAATACGTTGACGGCGCCTGTCTCCGGAGCCGCAATTCCGCCGATCAGATTGAGAAGCGTGGTCTTGCCGCTGCCGCTGGGCCCACTGATGAAAACGCGCTCACCGGCGGCGACCGTGAATGCCGGTATATCCAGAACGGGCGCCTGGGCGGGCTGCCACCGATAGGTCACATCCGACAGTTCTATGGCTTCACTCATTGCCGGCCCTCTCGATGCGGCCTGGTTGGTTCCGGCCGGGCGTCCTACAGCGCGAGGCGCGCCGACCCGGGTTTGAGTTCGCGCACGAACTGTCCACGCGGCGTTATGGCCTCGACCCTCAGCTCCCGCGCGCCGGGAAAATGCTCAAACAGCTTAACATCGAAATGCGTGAGTTTGTCGGTATTCGCGCAGCGAAAGCGGTAATGTGCTTTGAATTCCGAATGACCGTCTTCCGCGTGTTTTTCTGTCTCGGCGCCGTCCCGGTCCTTGTGTCCGTGCTCATGCGCGTGACTTTTTTTCCCGTGATGTTTGTCAGCATGATCGTCGTGGCCTGTTTCCAGGCCGGGCGCATCGACATCTGCGTCGATGAGGCTGCAACCTGCCGCCGGCGCCGCCGCGAAAATTTCACCGCCTTTGGCGAGGATAGAGGCGGCTTTGGCGACAGCCGCCTTGTCGGAATCGCTCTCGGGCGAATGCTCGAACCCGACGATATCGGCGCCCGGCGAATGCAGTTCTATTTCGACGATATTCCCATCGACGGCAAGCTTTGCCTCGCTGACACCGTGTTCATGGGCGTCATGATGCCGTTCCGCCGCCTGAGTCTCTGTTGTCATAAACAGAACGCACAGGCCGGCAGCCAAAAGGCGAAAGCCTCTCTGCGCGCGATTGGTGATGGTCATAGAGAAGTCTCCGTCGGATTCCAGAATGTTTCGAATTTATATGTTATGATATTACATATCAATTATATATTGGAATCGCGTGTCAATCAGGCATTCAGGGGCCGTTTACCGACCGGAAAACCTCAATCGCGGTAGGGTTCGACCTTCGCCACATCAACCACATAACCCGCCGTGACCGGCGCTTTCCCGTCGGATAACGGTACGATCGTCTCGGTTTTTTCGATTGAGACGCGCCCTGTAATCCAGACCGGGGTGAACAGATCGGTGACAATGAACGGCTCGGCCAGCTTCACGAATACCATCTGGTTCTGTGGCGGCGGCGGCACGTGGATACAGGCCCCTACATAGGGAACCAGCAGGAATTCCTGGATTGCCGCCCCGTTGTATTCCAGTGGCAGGGCGTATCCCGGCAACCGGATAAACTGGCCGTCGAGCTGTTTGTCGACGGCACTATCCTGACGCCGGAGCTCTGCCTCGACCTCCTTAAACCGCGCCAGGAGCGCTTCCACTTCAACGCCCTGGTCCTTGAGATCGGAGGTCAGTTCGACGATGCGTTCGTATTCCGGGCTGACGGGCGACAGAAAGCCCCTTTCGACCTGCTCACGAACCGACCCGATTCCATAAAGTTGAGCGGCAAGAACCGGTTCGAGATGTGCGAACGGATCTTCAAACGGCTTTTCTGCCGTCGGCACCAGGTCCTCCCACGTGATCTGCCGGGGCGTCTGCGCCGCGCCCGGCGCGGCCCGCACCACGGCCAGGCCGACGACCACAATGCAGAGTGTCGCGAGAAAAGGTTTCATCATCAGATCCTGAATATCCGCCGTTGCAGTTGAATCTATAAAGTCACACGGTGAAAATCCAGCAAACCGTTCCGGACCCGTCATCGTCAAAGATGCGTGTTGGCAACCAATATGGCGGAAACCTCGGCAAACCCGCAGCGCATCGATAGACTCCCCGCCACACCGCAGCGTAAAGTCGGCATCCTGGGGATCAATACGGCGGAACAGCGCGAAGATGGACACAATGATCGTCACCGGGGCCGGCAGCGGCATCGGCCATGCGCTGACACGGCGGCTGTTGAAGGAGAACTTTCACGTTTCGGCCTGGGATACCGATCCCGGAGATCTTGCCGGCGCGAATGACGAGAACCTCGATTTTTGCGAAATCGATGTGCGGGATGCGGATTCTATGGCCAGGGCGGTCGCAGACGCGATCGGGAAAACCGGCAGGGTTGCCGGGCTCGCTACCTGTGCCGCGATTTACCGCACCACGCCGACCCTCGACCTGACCGAAGACGACTGGGACGCGCATCTGTCCGTGAATCTGAAGGGGTCGCTGCTTGCCTGTCAGGCGGTGCTGCCGACGATGCAGGATCAGAAATCGGGCAGTATCGTGCTGTTCTCGTCGTCCATTGCCCGGCGCGGCGCACCCCAGAGCGCCGCCTATGCCGCGACCAAGGGCGGCATACTCGGACTGGGACGCGCGATCGCGCTGGACCACGCGCGGGCGGGCATTCGTGCCAATATCGTCTCTCCCGGCATCACCGACACGCCGCAGCCACGCGGCAATCTGAGCGAAGAGGATATCTACGGGCGGGCCGACCAGATTCCGCTTGGTCGCATCGGTCTGCCGGGCGACATGGTCGACGTCGCGACATTCCTGCTGAGCGACGAGGCAAGCTTCGTGACGGGCCAGGAAATCCGGGTCAATGGCGGGGCGGGGCTGTTCTGATGGCGGACAAACCCGCCATTCTCATTACCGGGGCCGCCAGCGGTATCGGGCGGGCGTCCGCCCTGCGCATGGCGCGAACCCATAGCGTAATCGCCGCCGATCGCGACGGCGACGGCGCAAAAGCCGTTGTCTCGGAGATCGAGGCGACGGGCGGATCGGGGATCGCAATCGAGGTCGACGTCAGCAACGGCGGGTCGGTGCGCGACATGAAAGCCCGTATCGATGGCGATATCGGCCCGGTGCTGTCGGCCTTTTTCGCCGCCGGTATCTATATCCGCGGCGTCACCGGAGAGATCCCGGAAGACGACTGGGACCGGATGATCGATATCCACGTCAAGGGTACGTTCCTGTGCTGCCAGGCCGTGCTGCCCGCCATGTGCGATGCGGGCAAGGGCGCGATCGTCACGATGTCGTCCGATTTCGCGGTCATGGCGGTGCCGGGCGCGGCGGCCTATATGGCGTCGAAATCGGCCATCTATTCGCTGACCAAGTCGCTAGCGCTGGAATTCGCGCCCCACGGCGTCCGCGTCAACGCGCTCGGCCCGGGTCCGATCGACACGCCGATCCTGAAATCGGGCCGGACGGACGCGGAATACGAAAAAGCGCGCGACGTCCTTGCCGAAAGCCTTCCCATCGGCCGCCTCGGCCGGCCGGAAGAGGTCGCCGCCGTCGCCGCTTTCCTGCTGAGCGAAAAATCTTCCTACATGACCGGCCAGATCGTTCACCCCAATGGCGGTCAATTGATGTGGTGAACGCACCGCAATACCCTCGGAGCCAGACATGACCGACAAACCCCGCATCGCGCATCTTTCCGGCTCGAACGCCACCATCGGCAACAGCCCGGCGCTGGTCACAAGCAACAAGGCGCGGGCGCAGTACGGCCTGCCGCTGCGCCCCAACCCGGATGGCAGCGCAGCCCGGTTCGACGTGCTGCGGCCGCAAAGGCTGGCCGCGCCCGTGACGGTCTATGTCGAACAGTTCAGCGCCCATCCGCTGGAGCGAGATGCGGCGGAACTGTACGGTCCGCCGGACGGTTATGTCGACGCGCAGGGCGCATTTCACGATATCCGCCGGTCGGATACCGATACGCCGGTCTACCGCGTCGAGCTAACACCGGAGGACGGCCTCTATCCCCTGCCCTACATGGCGCGTCAGGCGGACGGCAGCGCGTGGGAGGAAGACTGCGCCTATCCCGGCGCGCCCGCGACCCACGCACGACAGGCCTATTACCCGGACGGTGCGCGCATCTTCGAGGAGATCGACCGTTTCGGCATGGACGAACACGGCACGGGAAACCTGATCTCGCGCCTGGCGGATGTGGATTTTTTCCGGGTGCTGCCGTCGGGCGGCTATACCAAGGGGCTTGCGGCGCACGACCGCACGGATGTCGGCGATGGCGATATCCCGCCGGAACAGCTGGGGCGGGATTTCTATGTCTACCGGCCCGTACATCTCGCCGTGTCGCCGCCGCGCGGACGGCTGGCGACCATCGTCAACGACGTGCAACGGATCCTCGATTCCGGCGACTATCTCGGCGCGATCTGGACCCAAGGCAGCCCACGGGTCGAGGAAACCCTGTACTGGATGAACCTGCTGCTCGACACCACCCTGCCGGTCTGCGGCAACGCGGCCCAGCGCACCCATGGCGAGATCAGCAATGACGGGCCGAAGAACCTGGTGGATTCGGTCGACTACATCTCATCGAAGGTCTGGCAGGACGGCGACGGCAGGAACCGCGCCGGCGCCGTGGTCATTCAGGAACAGCAGATATTCGCGTCGCGCGAAGTGCAGAAGGGCGACGCACGGCCCGGCGGGTACGTCGTCACCGGGGGCCATGGTGGGTTGCTGGGCGCGGTGCGGCACGGCCAGCCGCCGATCCTGACCTACCTGCCCGGCGCGAAACACACCTATCTGTCCGACGTGAACCGCACGAAGCTGCCTGTCTCCGTGACCGGTTACCTGCTGCAGGACGGCAGGATGGTCGCGCAGGATGTCGCGATAAAGGACAGCGCCGGGGAGCTGATCGATACCTCCGTGCCGATGGTAACGATCGTCAAGGAAGGCAATTACAGTCCGGAAACACATGACAGCAGCCCGGATCGCGAGGTCGATATCCTCGCCCAGACAGCCGACAACCTGGCGCGGGCGCCGCTGTCGGGTTTCGTCGTCGAAGGCCAGTCGCCCTATGGCTCTATGACGAATTCTATGCGCAACCGGCTGATGGCCAAAGCCGTGTATTCAGGCATGCCGGTCGTCCGTGTCGGGCGCGGCAATAACGAAGGCTTCTCGGCGCCGGCGGGCGTTTTCCTCGGCGGGGGCAATCTGACCGCGACCAAGGCACGGCTGCTGCTGATCGCCTGCCTGATGAAATTCGGCGCCCTGCCGCCGGCGGCGAACGCGGCCAACCCGACCGAGGCCGAGACGGCGGCGATTCTGGAACGGCTCGCGCTGTATCAGGCGGTGTTCGACACACATTGATCTGTGACAGTGTTGTCCAACATGGATTGCCCTGCTTCCCGGGTTCCCCGATAACACCCCATGGATGCTACTCTGCTCTTCATCGCCTGCGCGGCGTTCTTCTTTGCCGCCTTCTCGAAGGGCATCACCGGCATGGGGTTCGCGACCACCTGTCTACCGATCCTGGCGCTGACCATGGGGCTGGAGGTTGCGCTGCCGCTGGTGCTGGTGCCGTCGGTCGCCAGCAATATCATCGTCCAGATCGAGGCCGGGCATTTCCGCGAATCCATCCGCCGGTTCTGGCCGCTGATCGTCGCCGGCATGACCGGCGTGGTGATCGGTCTCGTCCTGCTGACCTGGATGGAAACGCGGCTTGCGGCCGCCGTGCTCGGCCTGGTGCTGATCGTCTACGGATTATTCGCACTGAAAACGCCGAACCTGGCCCTGGCGCCGCGCCTGGAGAAACCGCTGGCGCCGGTGGCCGGGCTGGCCACGGGTATCGTCAACGGACTGACCGGCTCGCAGCTGATGCCGGTCCTGCCCTATCTGATGGCGCTGCATCTCGACCGCGAACGCTTCGTGCAGGCGATCAACTGCTCGTTCACGTCGTCGAGCATCGTGATGGCGATCGGGCTGTCGAAGATTGGGCTGATGAACGTGGAAACCGCGCTGGTCTCCGCCATCGGCGTGATCCCGGTGTGGATCGGCCTCAAGCTCGGCGGCAAAATCCGCCGCCGCCTGGCCCCCGAGCTGTTTCGCAAGCTGGTGATCTACATGTTGATGGCGTCGGGCGTGTTGCTGTTGATCCGGGCTGTCTGATTTTCCGAGCCGGCGCCTTCGAAAACTAAGCCTCCGGCGTCATTAGCGAAATGCCGAGCCGGGCGCGGCGCGTCAGCCACGGGCTTGGGCGGTAGCGCGGATCGCCATAGAAATCGTGCATCGCCGTCAGGATCGCGTGGATCTTCGCCGGCCCCAGGGTGTCGCCGAATTCCAGCGGCCCCTGCGGATAGGCGAGACCGAGGCTGACCGCCTTGTTGATGTCTTCCGGCGTCGCGATGCGCATCTGCGCGATCTCGGACGAGATATTCACGATGGTGGCGATCACGCGCTGGGCGATAAAGCCGGGGCTGTCATGGATCACCGTGACCGCGCCGCCGTCGGAAGCCAGCAGCCCGTGCGCGAGATCGCGGACGCCTTCGTCGGTGACGCTGGTCGTCATCAGGGTACGGCGCCCCTCCAGGCCGAACAATGTATCGACCGCGACCGTGCGTTCCGCCTCGATGCCCAGATCGATGGCCGTCATCGTCGCATCGCGCCCCATAGGGGCCACCATGCAGATCGCGCGCGCCGACGGTTTTGCACCGGTCTCTACCTCCACCTTGTCTTTCAGGAAATCGGCAAGCACCTGCGTGCTGCCCTGCCCTTCCGGTCCGATCCAGACGCTGTCGGGCAGGTCTTTGGGCGCCGCCGGTGTCGCAGGCGTCACCTTCTTGTTCTCTTCGTAGTCGTAAAAGCCCTTGCCGACCTTGCGCCCGAAAAGACCGGCGGCAACCCGGTTACGGATGAAGGCCTGAGGCTTGAAACGCTGTTCCTGATAGAACTGCTCATAGATCGATTCCATGACCACGCCGGAAACATCAAGCCCCGTGGTATCCATCAGTTCGAACGGCCCCATACGGAAATTCGCACCACCCTCGCGCAACACGTCGTCGACCTGGTGCGCCTCGGCAATGCCTTCGGCAAGGATGCGTACACCTTCGGTATACAGTCCGCGACCCGCGTGATTGACCAGGAAGCCCGGCGTATCCTGCGTGCGCACGGGTTCATGTCCACATTTCCGGGCAATCGCCTCAAGCTTGTCGGCCACCCACGACGCCGTCATTTCGCCATCGACGACCTCGACGACCTTGAGCAACGGCACCGGGTTGAAGAAATGGAACCCGGCGACGCGTTCGGGCTTCGCGCAGCCGGCCGCGATCTGCGTGACAGACAGCGAAGACGTGTTGGACGCGAGGATCGCGTCGTCCGCGACGATGCCTTCAAGCTCGCCGAACACGGCGCGTTTTACGTCAAGATTTTCGACGATCGCTTCGACCACCATGCCGCAATCGGCCATCTCGGCGAGCGATCCGATGATCTGCAACCGCCCGTTGGCCGCCGCCGCATCGGCTTCCGACATCTGGCCCTTTTCCGCCGCACGGTTCACCATCCGGTTTATGAATTCCTGCGCCTTTTCTGCAGCGCCTTCCTGGGCGTCGAACATCTTCACCCTGAAGCCGCCGGTCACCGATATCTGGGCGATCCCGCGGCCCATGGTACCGGTGCCGATGACCCCAATCGTAAAATCCTTTGAATTGACGTCCTGCGCCATGTCGAGTTCCCTTTCTAAAGACCGTTCAGCCGGTCGCGCACCGCGGCGGCTTCGGCAATGATGCCGTCTATAATTGTTTCGACCGGCTCTATATCGCCGGCAAAGACGACAGACTGTCCGATCGAGGCTGTTCCCTTGTTCCAGTCGCCGTCTTCATAGGCTTCTTTCTGGAGCGTGCCCTGCACGTGCGGCCGGTAGGCCTCGTAATCGGTGATGCCCTCGGCTTCGAGTTCCAGCACACGGGCCGACGATTCGTTGCTCAGCACCCGCGAGCTGTCGCCGAAAATATTCATGATCAGGCGCGTATCCGCCGCGCCGAGCCCGGCGAGATGCTTCTTGTAGTCCCGATGCGCCCAGATTTCCTCGGCCACGATCATTCGCGTCGCCAGAACCATGCCGTCGGCGCCAAGCGAAAGGCAGGCCATGAGCTGGCGTCCCGTCCCCATCCCCCCGGCAAGCGCCACCGGTACGTCGAGTTCCTGCGGCACGGTCGCGCCCTGCACCATGGTGCCGATCATGTCGCGGCCGGGATGACCGCCGGCCTCGGCGCCGAGGATAATGATCGCATCCACGCCCGCGTTCTGGGCGGACACGGCATGGCGCAGCGTCGTACATTTATGCATCACCGTCAGGCCCGCATCCTTGATGCGCGGCATGAACGCCTTAGGCGAGAATCCGGCGGTTTCAATGAACTTCACGTCTTCGGCGATGGAAATTTCCAGAAAGGTTTCCAGAAGCTCGTTCGCTTCGGGCCGCGCCGAGATATACAGGTTCACGCCGAACGGCTTACCGTCCGACTGATCGTGCGCCATGCGCAACTGTTCGCGAAAATCTTCCGGCGTGGGGAAAGACCGCGGCGTGATGAAACCGATACCCCCCGCCCGCGCGACCGCGCTGACATATGCCGCATCGGCCAGCCACATCATACCGCCGCAAATCAGCGGGTGGTCGATCCCGAACAGGTCGGTGAGCCGCGTGCGAAATGTCTGAGGGGTCACGCGTCTTTATCCTTTCCGGAAATCAGGCGCGCGTTTTTCCATAAAGGCCGAGAACCCCTCCTGGAATTCGTCGGCACCAAAACAGCCAGCCTGGGCCAGCGCTTCCATTTCGAGGGCTTCTTCCAGTTTGACCGGCCACAGACCGAGCTGCTGCTTGGCAATGGCGAAAGCAAAGGGCGGCATCCCGGCAAGGGTGAGCGCACGCTCAATGGCGACCTCCTCCGCCTTGCCCTCCGGCACCAGCTCGTCCGCGAGGCCCAGCTCGGCGGCTTCGGCTGCCTTGACCATCTTTGCGTACATCAGCAACTGGCGCGCCTTCGCCCCGCCCGCGCGGCGCGGCAGGGTATGCAGGATTCCGTAATCCGGAATCAGCCCGACCCTGAAAAACGGAAATCCGATAGTCCCGCCCTCGGCAATGACGGCGGTGTCGCCCAGCATCGCCAGACCTGCGCCGGCGCCGACAGCAAACCCCTCGATCGCGGTGACGACGGGCTTTTCGGCCTCGGCGATCATGCGGACGATCTGGTGGTTCGCCTTCATCCGGGCGCGGGCGCCCTTGGAATCCAGCCCTTCCATGCTGGCAATGTCGCCGCCGGCACAGAAATGCCCGCCTTCGCCAGTCAGAAGGACGGCATGCACGGCATCGTCGCCGAACAGACCGGGCAGTTCGGCAATCAGCGTGTTGCGCACGTCATCGTTCAGCGCGTTGCGTTTGTCGGGCCGGTTGATCGCGACCCGGCCGATACCGTCGGCGCGGCGTTCGATATTCACGACTGCCATCTGCTTTTTCCCTGTTCTGTGCCGTCCCTAGATCCGAGGCGCAATATTGCCGTTTTGAAATCCGGCGGCAAGGCGGACAAGATGTGCCGGACAGTCGCGGCAGTCCGAACTGCCGAATCCCGGCACCGGCACGACCGCGCCGGTTGCCAGAAGGTCCGCCACCAGCGCACATTCGCGGCCGCCGGGATAGATTTTTACGTCGATACAGGCAGCACGGGCCGAAAGGCGATCGATATGCCAATGGGCTTTCTTGTCGGCACGCAAATGGCGGGAGACGCGGGCGCGGATTCCCCCCGGGCCGAAGGCACTGCCTGCGTAAACATAAATGCCCTCTGCAAGAACCGGGTTTTGAAGACGGGGGATCGGCAGCGTGACGGGATCGTCCAGCCGGAAGGTCAGCGCATAGGCACCGGGTTCAGTCGGCAGGGTGTCCGCCGCGCTCACCCAACGGGCTTCTGATCCGCCAAAGCCTTGCCAAAGGCGGACATCAGATCGTCTATCTCGACACTGGCGAATTCAACATCATCGCGCCCCATAAACGCCGTGATGGCATCGCGAATAGCGGTTTCGGTTGCGTCCACCCCGGCAAGCGCTTCTTCGAGCCAGCCGACGGAATCGATCGGGCGCGGGTGCCAGTCGCCGTTGAGGATCGCGTGCAGGACCTTGCCGTCACGCAGCACGAGCGTCGCCCACAGCATGCCGCCGACAGCCTTCTCACGGCCACGGCCGACCGTATCGCCTGGCCGGACAAGATCGCCGAAACGGACTTTTTCGCTTTTGCCGAACAGCCATGTGTCATTATCGAACTCGGTGCGGAATTCCTCGGCGTATTCACGCTCGATATCGGTCAGTTCGCCGGGCTCGAGGGTCGGGTTGCTGAATGCATGGGCCACGGCGCTGCGGGCCATGTCTTCGAGATCTGCGGCGGAAATATCGCGCCCCGCTTCGCGTTCGAGGCAGGTAAAGCGCGACTGCAGGTCCTTGAGCACCTTGTCCTTCACCTTTTCAGGCGGCATCGGCATCGCGGTGCCGGCGATCTCGGTGTTCATTTCCTTCACGTTGACGACGAAGCGGAACGTCATCACGCCGTTCTCGATCTTGAGCGAGGTCGGCACCAGCTTGCGCCCCTCGACCTGCACGTCGTTCAGCGGGCGGTATTCGGCGGGAAAGCCGAACTTCTCGCTCAGCGTTTCGGCAAAGGCGGTCAGAATCCTGGGAAATGCTTCGGCCGTGGTTTCCGGTACGTCGGGATGCGAGGTCGGCACGAAATAGACCATGAAGGCGGAACCGGTGCCGGTATAGATCGCGCCACCGCCATTCACCCGGCGGCGGAAATCGATATTGTTTTCGCGGCAGAAGTCGAGGTCGAGTACCTGTTCGGGATCTTCGTTGACGCCGACGGTTATCGAATCCTGATCGAACACGTTGAGGAAGATCGTCGGCGGCGCTTCGCCGTTGACGACCGCTTTTTCAACGGCGGGGGATACCGACACGGAAAAATCGGCATAGGAATTTTCATCGACAAGCAGGCGCCAGGGTGTATCGGTCATCTTCTTCCTCTCAGGTCATTCCCGCGCAGGCGGGAATCTTGCTGGCGTCAAACAGCCTCCCTGGGAAGACCCCGCCTGCGCGGGGATGACGCCGGTCAGGTTAATATTTATTCGCGCTCATCGACCGCAAGCGGCCCTTCTTCGAGACTGTCGGCAAAGACAATTTCGTCCGCCGAAATCAGCGTCTGGCTTTTGAACCGGCGCGCGATCTCCGCCGAAACTTCGTCACTGCCCGATCCTTCGACGGCGAGTGCCAGACGGTCTCCACCGCCTTCCTTCGCTGAAACGGTCACCCGGTAGGTCCCGGTCGGCCCATCGAGGCCGAGCAAAACAGCGCGCACCTCGGAGGGGTAGATCTTGACGCCTTTGACCTTGACCATGTTGTCGGTCCGGCCAAATACGACGCGCGGCAGATTAACGGTCCGGCCATGAACCGGCTCGGTGGTCCGGCGCACGGTCAGGTCGCCGGTGCGATAGCGGACAAGCGGCTGTGCCTCTTTTTTCAGATGGGTCAGCACCAGTTCGCCGCGTTCTCCGTCCGCCACCAGATCGCCTGTCGCCGGGTCGATCACCTCGGCATAAACCAGCTCGTCAAACACGTGTACGCCAGTGCCACCGGGGAACGTCCGCGCGACCGGGAGAAATTCCGACAGCGAAAAGGAATCGACCAGAATCGTGTCCGGCATCGCCGCCTTGACGGCGCCATAGAGCGTCGGGTTGCCGGTAAACGCCTCACCGCCGGCAAAGAACACCTTTGGCGGTTTGAGGCCCGCTTCGATCAGTTTGAGCGAAAACGACGGATTGCCCGCCAGGACGGTCACATTGTGCTTCGCGCAGACATCGACGGTGCGCTCTGCCTCCCCCGGGCCGAGCGGGATGCAGGCAACGCCGTGAGCCTCCATCTGCGACTGGTAGAACAGCCCGGCGACGAACATGTGATAGCCGAACGTGACCGCACAGACATCGCCCGGGCCGACGCCGCAGGCTTCCAGGTGGGTGCGGGCGGCGGCAATCATGTTTTCCATATCCCCCGCCGTCTGCATCGCCGGCACGAGGGACGCGCCCATCGGGCTCAGATTCATGCGTACGGGACTGGTGCCGCCAAACGCCCCGTAACCCGGCTTTTCCATCTCGGCGACGAGATCGGCCCGCCCCATCAGTGGCGCATTGGCGGCAAAATCCGCCGCATCCGAAACGCGCGCCGGCAGGCGTCCCTTGTAGAAGGGATGCGCCGCCAGTCTGTCGAGCTGCGCGTTCAGGCTATCGGCGGGAAACGCCATCAGCGGACCGCATCGGCCTTGGCCGCGGCATCGTCATACGTCGTATGCACGTTGATCACCGCCTGGCGCTTGTCGACGTCGACGGCCTTGATCCCACGCTCAAGGGCCGCCTGCAGGTCGCCGGGATCGGTCACTTCCTCGCCATAGCCATCGGAAGCCTCGACAATCTTGTGATATTCCGGCGCTGGATCGAGATAGGTCAACGGCGCCTGGTTGGAACTGGATGCAGCACCTTCCGGGTACAGTCCGAGGGTCGCCTTGCGGACCGATCCCCACATCTTGTTGTTCATGATCACGGTGAGCACCGGCAGGTCATAGGCGGCCGAGACGAAATGCGCCGGCGTCGGGTTGCCGAACATGTAGGCGCCGTCGCCAACGACGCAGAACACGCGTTTGTCTTTCTGCCCAAGCTTGACGCCATGCGATGCACCGAGCCCCCAGCCCAGCCCGCCCGACGGGCTGGTGCCGAAAAAGCTGCCGGGTTCGCGCAGCGCGATATTGCCCAGCGCAAGCTGGGATTCCGATACCAGGATATCCTCGTCCTGCTTGACCTGGTTGAGGCAGTGGGCAACCCAGGCGTTGTCCATCGCGGCGGTGCCCGACGCGATCTGGTCGATCCGCGCCTGATTGGCCGCGGCCTGGTCGCCCTTGATACCGGCAATTCTGGAGCGGCGTGCGTCGACGCGTGCCTTTGCCGACTTTTCGCGGCCCGCCATCGCTTCCTCGAGCAGGGGAATGGCCGTCCCGGAACTGCCCCGGATACCGAGATCGCAGGGGAAACCGCGCACGGGATAGTTCTCGAACAGCGGATCGGCGCCGAGCTGGATCACCTTGGCGTCGGGGTTCAGCTTGTGCAGGGACGGGATCCACGGCACATCGCAATCGATCACGAGAATGGCGTCCGCGTCGGGCAGGTAGGGTCCCGGCTCATACCCCATATGCATCGGATGATCGGATGACATGTTCACATAGCGCGGCCGGTAGGTGACGACCGGCAGCGCGAAGCGTTCTGCCAGCGATTCCAGCGCCGGCACGGCGGCGCGGTTCTGGCCCATGCTCGCCGTTATAATCATCGGGTTTTCGGCATTCGCCAGAATTTCCGCGGCCTCGTCAATCGCGTTCGCATCGGCGGAGGCAGCCCGTGCGGGCTGGCGGCGGGTCGGCGACTGAAAGGTGAAATCGCCGGGCTTTTCCGCCAGCACTTCGCGCGGCAGCGACAGATAGACCGGCCCCCGCGGCTCCGTCATGGCGACGGTCACGGCGCGATCGACGATGGTCTCGATCTGCTTCGCGTTGCGCAGCTCGTAATCCCATTTGACCATTTCACGCATCACGCCGCCCTGGTCGAACATTTCCTGTCCCCAGTGGATGTAGAGAGACCGCGACCCGTCGAAGCCTTCTTCGGTCAGCGGGGTGCGGCCGGATGTCATCAGGACCGGCACGTTCTCGCGCGCCGCGTTCATCACGCCGCAGATCGCGTTCGCGGTACCGACATTCACATGCACCATCACCGAGGCAAGCCTGCCGGTCGCGACGTAATAGCCGTGCGCCATCGCAACGCCGAGATTTTCATGCGGCACCGTGATCGGCGTGGGTGCGCTGCCTTCACCGGTCAGCGACTTGGACAGGCCTTCGATGATCGACGGAAAATCCGTTCCGGCATTGCCGAACAGGTAGTCGACTTCACGGTCCTTCAGCAGCGTCAGATACGCTTCTGCGGCGCTATCGACCTTGATTGTCTTGGCTGGCATGGTTGTCCCTCATCCCTTGTGTTTGAGCGTTTGTTTATCGGTTTTCGATAGCACGGACCGGACGGCATAGCCACCGCCCGGCACGAAGCAAATCATGCGGCGAGAATTTCCTGCAATTTCGCATCTGTCTCGTCGCGCGGCACGTCGAAACGGTCGCGGTCGGCATCGCTGAGCACGTCTTCGATACAAGGCCCGTAAGTCGGACGCGCCTTCATGGCGGCGAACCAGCGGGCGATATTGGGCCGGTTCGCCCACAACCCTTCCATGCCCAGCATTTCGGCCCGGTTGATATAGGGTGTGAGCGCCGCGTCGGCGAGCGACCAGGAATCGCCGGCAAGGAATTCGCCGCCGGCAAGATTGGCTTCCATCTGCGCCGCCGCCTTGTCGTACTCGCGGATCGCGTTCTCGACCAGCGGTGCCGCAAGCCCCATCTCGACCGATTGACGCTGGCGCTCGCGATAGGCCGGATCGGGAATGCGGGCAAAATGGGCCGCGAGTTCTTCGGACGATTTTCGAATGAGCACCTTGCGATTGGCCGTGGCAAAGGTAACGACCCCGATCGCGGCGTGGAGAACATCGTCCACCCGTTTCATCCACAGCCGGGCGCGGGCGCGCAGCGCGGGATCGGCCGGCATCAGGGGCGGATCGGGGAATGCCTCGTCCAGGTAACCGAGAATAATCGAGGATTCGATGATGACATTGCCGTCATGCACCAGCGTCGGAATTACCCCGTTGGGATTGAGCTTGAGGTATTCGGGCCTATGCTGGTCGCCCTGCTGCAGGTTCAGAATTTCGCCTTCCCAGTCGAGTCCCTTCTCCGCCAGGACAAGCCGCACCTTGATGGCACAGACCGACGTCGTGCCGTGATAGAGCTTGATCATGTGGGCGGCTTACTCGGCCGCCGCCGCGTCGTTGCGCCGGATCATGCGGTCCATCACCTCGTCCGCCGTCATCACATCGCCGAACTGCTGGATAAATGTCTCGAGCGACGCCAGGTGTTCGTCATCCGACGATGCCGCGCAGCAATCGGACACCATCACCGCCTTGAAATCGAGCATCATCGCGTCGCGCGCCGTGGAATCGCAGCACACATTGGTCTTGGTGCCGCCGACCAGCACGGTGTCGATACCACGATTACGCAGCACGCGCTCAAGCGTCGACGAACCATGGGCGAGCGCGCTGTAGCGGTTTTTGATAATCGTGATATCCCCGTCCTCGACGATCAGGTCGTCCCACACCTTCTGGGTTTCCGGCGACAGGCTCTCGACCATGCGCTGGCGTATATCGGGATTGCGGACGACATGGTTGAAGAATACTTCCCAGTCGCTGTACCCGCCGTTCAGCGTGTTGGTATGCAGTACCCAGATAACCGGCACACCGAGATCGCGCAGCCGGGCCGCCAGATCGTTGATGGCGGGCACGATATCGCGCGCCGTCGGCACCTCGCCGGGAGCACCGGGCATACAGAACGTGTTCTGCATGTCGACGATGACCAGCGCCGATTTCTGCGGCTCGAGCTCGGTAAACCAGTGGATGTCGCCGCGGCGTGCGACCACACGGTCGACAATATGCTGGCGGATAGAGACGTTGTGCATTTTCCGGCCCTCCTCTGCTTTGCCTTGATGGTAACACCCGCACCGCACTGGGAATACCCGCCACCCTGCGGCTATAGTTATGGTCGAAAACGATTCAAGGGCGCCGGAAAAGGAACAACGAATGTCGGAAAATCTGAGCGAGCTTGTCGGGCGCGGGCGGGTCAGCCGGCGGCTGTATACCGACCCCGAAATCTTCGAAGAGGAAATGAAACGCATCTTCGGCCGGGCCTGGCTGTGGCTGGGGCACGAGAGCCAGCTCAAGAAACCGGGCGACTTCTTCACGACGCGCATGGGCCGCGACCGCATCATCGTGGCCCGGCACGAAGACGGGCGGATATACGCTTTTCACAACCGTTGCACCCATCGCGGCGCCGAGGTCTGCCCGAAAAAGTCGGGCAATACGGAACATTTCGAATGTCCCTACCACGCCTGGACATTTCGCACCGACGGCTCGCTGAAATCGGTACCACTGCGCAAGGGTTACGACGCCGGGTTCGATGAACGCGCCGATGCGCTCGCGCTCGAACCGGTCGCCCGGGTCGACAGCTACCGGGGATTTATTTTCGGCAGTCATGCCGCCGATGGCGACGATCTGCAGACTTATCTCGGGCCCGACGTACGCGCCGCATTCGATAATTTCGTCGACCGGTCCCCCGACGGGACGGTGGAAATGGCGGGCGGTACCACGGTGCAACGCTATCGCGGCAACTGGAAATTGCAGATAGAGAATTCCATCGACCTGCTCCACCCGCTCATCCTGCATCATAGCGCAGTGGATGCAGCAGATCGCGTCGATCACGGCGGGCGCGAGCCGTCCATCGAGTGGGACACCGTCAAGGCCAATGGGCTCAGCTTCAACGAGTGGGACGAGTTGCACGTCGCCGCCCTGCCACGCGGCCATTGCTGGATGGGCGGCTTCCTGACCAAGTCCATCGACGAAGACGCCGAAAAGGCGGTGATGGACGAAAACGGCTGGCGGGCGCTGCAGGCCGCCTATCGCGACACGATGATCGCCGCTCGTGGCGAGGAACGGACAGAAGAAATTCTCGCGTTCAACCGGCACAACACCATCGTATATCCGAACCTGTTCGTGAATTCACGGCTGGCGCAGATCCGCATTCTGCATCCATCCGCCGCGGACTGCACCGAACAGCACGGCTACATCTTTCGACGCGGCGGCGCGCCGGAACGCATGTTCGAAGCATCGGTGCGCATGGTGAACGCGAACAATTCGCCGTCATCCATCGTTACCAGCGACGACCACGAGGTTTTCGAGCGTATCCAGGAAGCGCTGGCGTTCGGCACATCGGAATGGCTCGACTGGTCGCGCGGGATCGACCAGGAACGCGCACTCGACGGCAGCACCGGGGGTGCGGGTACGAACGAGGTCGCCATGCGCAATCAGCACCGCGCATGGGCAGAATACATGGCGGCCGAATTCACGGCAGCTCACGACATGGCGGACGCCTGAAATGGCATCATCCATCGAACGCTGGCACCAGGTGCAGCAGTTTTTGTTCCAAGAAGCGCAGCTTATGGACGAACGGCGCTGGGACGACTGGCTTGCCCTTTACACCGACGATTCCGAATACTGGATGCCCTATGAATGGGGACAGCAAAGCGCGACCGACCACGTATCCCTGTTCTTCGAAGACAAGACCCTGCTGCGGATGCGGATCGACCGGTTGAAGAACGACCTGTCGCCGCTCGAATGGCCGCCGGCGCGCACCAACCGGCATCTGTCCAACGTGCAGATCTCCGGCGATACCGGCGACCGGGTCACCGCGACCGCCTATCTCGCCTTCGTCGAATACCGTCGCGAGGAACAACGCTGGTTTTCCAGCCGGGTCACATGGGACCTGCGCGCCCACGATGAAAGCTTCCGGATCGCGGCAAAACGGGTCGATCTGCTGAACTGCGATCAGGAAAGCGGACATCTGCGGTTTGCCGCGCCGATGTAGGGGCGCCCGGCACACAGCAAACACACGCCGTTGACAAACCAAAGCTGTCTCCCCCTTCTCCGTCGCGAAACGTGCTAGTACGTTTCCACAATCATGGCAGTCCGGTTTTCCTTTTATTACGCGGCGATCTTCCTCGCGGTCGGCATTCATCTGCCGTTTTGGCCGGCATGGCTGAAATACCGCGGTCTCGACGCCGCGGAAATCAGCCTGATCCTGTCGGTCGGCGTGTGGATCCGGGCATTTGCCAACCCGCTTATTGCCCATTTCGCCGACCGGTCGGGTGCCCATAAGAAAATTATTATGATTTCCGCCGGCGGCGGCGTGATCACCTATGCGCTGTTCGGCATCGCAGACGGGTTCTGGGCGTTGTTCGCGGTCAACGTGCTGGCAAGCGCGATGTTCATGGCGCTGATCCCGCTGGGCGAGAATCTCGCATCGCGCGCCTCGGTCGAACACGGGTTCGATTACGGACGGGTGCGGCTGTGGGGTTCGATCACGTTTATTCTGGCCGCCTATGCCGGGGGCTGGGTGGTGGAGCGGTCGGGCGACGCGGCAATTTTGTGGATGATCGTGGCCGCCATGGTCGCTGCTTTCATTGCAGGGTTCGGGCTGCCCGAACGTCCGGCGCGCGACCGGCCCGCAGTGCGCTTTCCGGCCTTCGTCCTGCTGCGCCAGAAACCGTTTCTGGTGTTCATCGCCGCGGTCAGCCTGCTGCAGTCGAGCCACGCCGTATTATACGTGTTCGGCACGATTCACTGGCGTGCGGCGGGTCTGCCGGACGATGTGATCGGCGCGTTATGGGCCGAGGGCGTGATCGCCGAAATAATCCTGTTCGCATTTTCGGGTGCTGTGCTCGCCCGCATCAGCCCGATCCGGCTGATGTATATAGCGGCGGTTGCCGGCCTGGTCCGCTGGATGATCCTGGCGAACACAACAGATATCGCCATGCTTTTCGCGACCCAGTGGCTCCATGGCCTTACGTTCGGCGCGGCCCATCTGGCCGCCATGCACCATATGCTGCAAACGATACCGGAACACATGTCGGCATCCGCGCAGAGCCTGTATTCGGGCTTCGCCATAGGGCTTGTTATGGGCCTGACCATGCTTGTGGCAGGCGGGTTATACGAGAGTCTCGCCGGGGGAGCGTTCTACGCGATGATCGGGTTGTCCGCCGCCGGCGGGGCCGCCGCCATCTGGCTGGCCCGTCTTCCGCGCGCCCAATAGGCAGAAAGGTGCCTAGTGGTGCTGCTCTTCGTGGTCCAGCGTGGTGCGGATAAGATAAAAAACGAACAGCACGGCGAAGACGAAAATGGCAAGGCCTCCGTAATAGCCTAGTCCGACCCCGGCACGGGCCGCGACGAAAAGGCCGCCGATCCCCATTACAATCGTTGCGAAGCCGAGAATCCAGTTCGAAAAATTGTTCATAGCCTGTTCCGTCGTCAATCTGTTGGTCTGCGCATCCGTATACCGTAATGAATAAACGCTCCCGGGTTTCTTCGCAACGCGCTATTCCGCCGCATTCGCGGGCGGTCCCGGTTCCGCCGTGCCGGGCGCACGACCGAAGCGCACACGCTCGCGTTTCTCCTCGACCGGCAGGCGGAGAAGGAATGTCGTGCCGTCCGGGCCACTCCGCGCAAGTTCCGCATCCCCGCCATGACCCCGCATCAGGTCGCGCGCAATCGCAAGCCCGAGACCGGTTCCGCCGACACGGGTCGAGCCCTGAAACGGCTCGAACAGGTGTTCACGCACCCCGGCCGGCAGGCCAGGACCGTTATCGGCAACCTCGATCGTGGTCATCTCGGCATCGGCCTGGGCGGTCACCGCAACCTTGGTCGCCCCTGCCTGAAAGGCATTAAGCACCAAATTGGATAACACCCGGTAAAGCTGGTCCCGGTCGGCAAAAATATGCAGGTCGCGTGCCACCGAGTTCTCGATCATGCCACTCTGGTTTTCGCGGGCCGAAATCTCGGTCGCGATGTCGCTCACCAGTCGGGCAAGGTCGAAATGCGTCAACTCGGGCGCAGGCGTGCCCTCGTTGGAAAACGTCAGGGTCCGGCTGCACAGGGCGACGGCCCGGTCGATCGCGCCCAACAGCGTCGGTGCGATCCGCTTTACGTTGGGGTCTGCGCTTTCCGACACATGGTCGGAAACAAGCTGTGCCGTCGCCAGGATATTGCGCAGGTCGTGATTGATCTTTGTCACCGCGGTGCCGAGCGCCGCCAGACGGGCGCGCTGTTTGAGCGCATCCCGCAAACGCCGTTGCATCTGGGCGAGTTCGCGCTGGGCCCTGCCGATCTCGTCACGCCGGCGGCCGGGGCGAATCAGCATGCGCGCATCGTCCGGATCACGCCGGAATTTTTCCATGCTGTCGGTAATCCCGAGAATCGGACGAACGAACATCCACTGCAGGCTGAGGAAAACCAGGGTTGCCGTCATCAGCGAAATCACGATGGAGAGAAAAAGAATCCTGCCGGAATAATCGAGCATCATGTCACGCAGGACCCACTCGTTGATGACGGTCTCGACGATCACATCCGGGCCTGTCGGCGACGGCCCGACAATGCGGATCATGCGGCGCTCATGGCTCCACATCACTGACAGCGCTTCGCCGATCAGCGCGAAGAATTCCTTGTCGCGGGTATCGTAGGTCGCATGTACCTTCGGCGGCATATTGCGGCTCAGCATCAATGCCCTGGAATCGGGTCTGCGCAGGACGATGCCGTAGGATTTCGCGCTTTTGAGCAACTCTTCCAGCAATTCGCTGCTGACCCGGTTGTCGGTCGGCGCTTCGAGCGCGAGACTCGCCAGATGGGCCGCCGCGATGCGTTCCTCCATATAGGTGATGCGATAGCGGGCGATGGACGGGGCATAGATAAAAACCTCGCTCAGCATCACGAAGAAAACCGTGAGCAAAAGCAGCCGCGCGGACAGCCCTGTCAGGAGCATCGGCAGGCGTTTGGGTTTTTCGTCCATGGGTCGGACTATAGCGAAGCTCCCGGGCAGGCTCTACGTCCATGATGCAGCGGTGCTCTGCCTCCTTTTACAAAAGAAAACGCCCTCCCCGGAGGGAGGGCGTCGATAATGTCGTAACAGCGTTAGGGAAACGATCTTACATTTTCTTTTTTGCACCGCAGGGATTGCAGGGATTTTTTGCCTTGCAGGGATTCTTCGCCGCGCAGGGGTTCTTCGCGGCGCACGGGTTTTTGGCGGCACACGGGTTCTTCGCCTTGCACGGACCGCAGGCAGCGATCTGGACCGGCGTATCGCTGGAAATGCCGGCGGCGGCCGCGGGAAGGGCGGCAGTGCCGGCGGCGAGGGCGACAACGCTGAGGGTCGTGATGGTCTTCTTGATCATGGATTCTCTCCCAATGACGATGCGGAAATCTGGGACTGCGGAGGAATTCCGCCGTCCCGAAGATTAGATGGGGATTCCTGACGCCAGACAACGCACACTATGCTCACCTGTTCTCAACTAGTCGTGAGCGCGGCGTTCCGGCAGCGCGAAAAGGCCGAAAGCGCGGCTGTGCCTCAACCCAGTTTGAGCAGGAACCGGACGATCTTCTTGGTTTTCTCGCTGAAAAGCTTGGGCGTGTAATAGCTGCCGGCCGCACGCTTGTTCACCTCGCCCAGGGTCGGATAGGGAATAATAAGCCCCGCCACGGCCCCGATTTTCATCTTCTTCTGGATCGGCAGAATCCAGCTCTGGAGCAATTCGCCGGCATGAGGACCGACAATCGACGCGCCGACGATCTTTCCCCTGGCCGTTGTAACGATCTTGGCCATACCATCGGTTTCGCGCTCGGCCTGGGCGCGATCGTTCTCGGCAAACGAATGCCGCAGCACGCGTATATCGCCGTATTTTTCCCGGGCCTGGTCCTCGGTCATGCCGACATGGGCCAGTTCGGGGTCGGTATAGGTAACCCAGGGCAGTGCCGAATAATCGACCTTTGCCGGCAGCCGGAACAGCGCATTCCGGATCACGATTCCCGCGTGATACCCGGCCACGTGGGTAAACTGGAATCCGCCGGCGGCATCGCCAATGGCGAAAACCTTCTTGTTGGTCGTCCGCAGACGGGCATCCACCGTAACGCCGCGCTTGTCGTAATCGATACCGGCGGCCTCGAGGTCGAGCTCCTCGAGGTTGGGCACACGCCCGGCGGATACCAGCAGGTCCGATCCTTCGATCCGTTCCTCCCTGCCGTCCTCCCCGACAATCACAACGATACCTGTATCGGTACGCTCGACCCGAATGATTTCAACACCCTCGCGCATCACGACGCCCTCGGACTTCATCCGGTTCTTTACGACCTCGGCAAGCTCGGGATCGTCCTTGCCCAGTACCGAAAACATCTCGAGGATCGTCACCCGGCAGCCGAGTCGCCGGTGCGCCTGGGCAAGCTCGCTGCCGATAGGCCCGCCGCCGATCACGATCAAGTGTTCGGGCGCGGTCGTTTTATCGAAGACGGTCTCGTTGGTCAGAAAAGGTACATTCTCCAGCCCCGGGATAGGCGGCACGCCGGCACGCGAACCTGTCGATATCACAATGCGCTTCGCCGTGATGACGGTATCGCCGGCCTGTACCCTGTTGGCGCCGACGAATTTGCCATGCTCCTGGATAACGCGGACGCCCATCCCCTCGAACCGTTCGACGGAATCGTGCGGCGCAATGGCGCCGATAACACCGTGGACGTGATCGTGAACCTTTTCGAAGTCGACCGCCGGTTCCGCTGCGACAATCCCGAACCGGCTAGCACTGCGCACCGCGTGGGCCGCGTGGGCTGCCGCGATCATCGCCTTTGACGGCACGCAACCGTAGTTCAGGCAGTCACCGCCCATCTTGCCGCTTTCCAGCAGAACCACGTCGGCCCCCATCTGGGAAGCGCCGGCGGCAACGGACAAACCGCCGGAGCCGCCGCCGATAACGCAAATATCGGCGGTAATTTCGTTCGTCATGTCAGACACCTTTATCTGGGCAGTATGGTTCAGGCCGAGGGAGCGGCTTTCCGCGCCTTCATCTTCTTGTAGACGATCGGAATGCAGGCGAGAACGGCAAGCCCGATAATCGGCGCGAGAAAACGCGGTGCGAAGATGATGCCGAGGTTGAGATCGCCGCCGGCATCGAGCACGGCCCCCGCGCCGTCGCCGACAAGCGCATAGACGAACGCGCCCGGGATAATGCCAAGAAGCGTACCGATCGTGTAGGTCCGCAGGCTGACACCGAGGAACGCGGGCACCAGGTTCACAATCCAGAACGGAAACAGCGGAACAAGACGCAGCACCAGCAGATAGCTCAATTCGTTTTCCCGGAAGCCAGCCTCCATGCGCTTGATCGCAGGGCCGGCCTTGGCCCGCAGAATATCGCCAACGGCATATTTGGCGGCAAGGAACACCCCGACCGCGCCAACGGTCGCGCCGATGACGACATAGACCGTCCCGAGATACGGCCCGAACATGAATCCGCCGGCGATGGTGATGAAAACCGCGCCGGGAATAGAGAAGGCCACGGCAAGGGCATAGATCACGGCGAAGATGATCGCCGAGAGCGTCCCGTAATCGGCGACCCAGGACTGCAACTGTTCGCGGTTGTCTTTGAGCGCATCGAGCGAGATGTACTGGTTGAGGTCGAAAGCAAAAAACACCGCGAGGCCTGCTGCCAGCAGCGCCAGCGGGATAACCCGTCCAAGCGAAAACACCGATTTCCTCTTCGGCGCGGCATCGCCTGTTTCTGTCGCGTCATCCATCGGAGAGCCTTTCGGGGTTGAATCTTCTTGCGATCTGCCGGAAGACGTCAACGTCGCAGAAGGCGTGAGCGTTGAGGCAGCGGGGCGCGTCACCATAGCAAATCCCTCTTTTTGTTGTCTCCCTGTCCGCGGCGCTTTGCCGCTTCCGGTCCCCGATAACTGGATTTCGGCCGTCCCCAAGGCTAATCAACACCCGGTCAAAAAAGCGTGAAGCCCCCGAAAAACGCGGTTTTGGGGACATCTTTGGCCCAAATCGCCCCATTATGGCGATCACGTCGCTGTTTCGTTGACTTGGCCCGGCCAAAACTTTATACACCGGGCCTGTTTTTCGACCAGATCGTAGCCGGAGTCAGCCTTGAAACGTACATTCCAACCCAGCGTCATCGTACGCAAACGTCGGCACGGCTTTCGCGCGCGCAAGCAAACCGTAGGCGGTCGCCGGGTATTGTCCCGTCGTCGTGCGAGGGGTCGCAAGCGTCTTTCCGCTTAATCCGATGGGCGCACATCTTGAGCGCCTGAAAACCCGCCGTCAGTTTCTGAGAGTGGCAGCGGGCAAACGGAAATGGGCCGCACCGGGCATTGTGCTTCAGGTTGCGCCCCAGCCTCCCGAAGACCGGGCGGCATCGGAAGGGCCTCGCTATGGCCTCACGGTAAGCAAGCGCGTCGGGAATGCCGTGATACGTAACCGTGCCCGCAGGCGTCTGCGGGCGGCGGCGGAGGAAGTTCTCTCGAACTGTGCCCTGACGGCGCACGACTATGTACTGATCGGGCGGCAGGGAACGCCGACACGGGATTTCGGCGCCCTGAAAAACGACTTGGAAACAGGGCTGCGCAAGCTCGGAGCGTTCCGGCAGGCCGCTGAGGAAAACGGAACGGCATGAACGCTTTAAAAACACTCGCCGTCAGGACAGCAAGCATATTGCTTATCGGCTTTGCGCGGGGCTATCAGCTTCTGATATCCCCGGTATTGCCACAAACCTGCCGGTTTCATCCAACATGTTCGGGATACGCTATCGATGCAGTCCGTCTCCACGGCCCCGGCCGTGGCGGGTTGCTCGCGCTCAGGCGTATTGCCCGCTGCCACCCATGGGGCGGTCAGGGATATGACCCCGTCCCCGACGGAGACGGACGCTAAATTATGGACCAACGTAATCTCATCCTCGCCATCGTGTTGTCGGTGTCCATTCTGCTGGGTTTCCAGGTCTTCATCGAAGGCCCGCGCATCGAAAAGGAGCGCGCGCTGCAGGAAGCCCAGAAGGCCCGGGAAACCGCGCAGACGGTCAATCCCGCAACGCCCGGACAGGCCGTCGCACCCGTCCCCGGCCAAAACGCCGGCACCGTTGGCGGTCAATCGGTTGTCCCAACCCCGGGCGCGGTCCCGCCGGGCGCAGGCGCGCCGGTTGCCGGACAGCCTGTCGCCCCAAGCAGTATCTCGCGGAGCGCCGTCGTATCCGCCGATCCGCGCATCAGGATTACGACCAAACGCGTGATTGGCTCCATCCGGCTGAAAGGCGGGCTGATCGACGACCTCACGTTGCTGGACTATCGCCAGACCCTGAAGAAAGACAGCGAAAATATCGTGATGCTGTCGCCGCTGGGCACCGAAAATCCCTATTATGCCCAGTTCGGCTGGACGACGACCACGACCGGCATCACCCTTCCGGATTCGGACACCGTGTGGACGGCCGACCGGACAACACTATCCGTCGGCGAGCCGGTAACCCTGCGCTGGACCAACCCGCAGGGCATCGAGTTTGCCAAGACGATCGCGATCGACCGGAATTTCATGTTCACCGTCGATCAGCGGATCACGAATAACGGGAGCCAGACCGCCGTTATCCACCCGTTCGGCCTGATTTCGCTCACCGGCATGCCGGAAACCTCCGGTTTCTGGATTTTGCATGAAGGCATGATCGGGGTGTTCGACGAGACCCTGACCGAGGTCGATTACGACGATCTGCCCGACGAACCACGCGGGATACGCGCCGTCGACGGGGCGGCCAAGTGGCTCGGTATCACCGCCAAGTATTTTGCAACGTCTCTGGTGCCCGATCAGAAAGTCGCCAATAACGGCCGCTTCGTTCACACCGCGCCGGGCGGCAAGGATAAATTCCAGGCGGATTACCTGGCGGCCTCGCAAACCGTGGCGCCGGGCCAGTCTGCGGCCTTTACGACCCGCCTGTTTGCCGGTGCCAAGGAAGTCAGGCTGCTGGATTCATACGAGGAAAAGCTCGGCATTCCGCGCTTCGACCGCATGGTCGATTTCGGCTGGTTCTATTTCCTGACCAAGCCGATCTTCTACGCCATTGATTATTTCTACCAGGTGCTCGGCAATTTCGGCCTCGCGATCCTGCTGCTGACGGTGCTGATCAAGCTTGCGTTCTTCCCGCTGGCGAACAAATCGTACAAGTCGATGAGCCGGCTGAAGAAGCTGCAGCCGAAAATGGTGGAAATCCGCGAACGTCATAAAGACGACCGCCAGCGCCAGAACACGGCGATGATGGAACTGTACAAGAAGGAAGGCGCAAACCCGATGTCGGGTTGCTTCCCCATCCTGATCCAGATTCCGGTTTTCTTCGCGCTCTACAAAGTTTTGTTCGTCACCATCGAAATGCGGCACGCGCCGTTTTTCGGATGGATTCAGGATTTGTCCGCGCCCGACCCATATGGATTGCTTATCGGCTTCGGTTTGTTCCAGTGGGACGTTCCGCAGAGCCTTCAGATCGTCAATATCGGCATCTGGCCCATTATCATGGGTCTCACGATGTTCCTGCAGCAGAAGCTGAACCCGCAGCCGGCGGACCCGATGCAGCAGAAAATCTTTATGCTGCTGCCCATCGTCTTTACCTTCCTGCTGGGCAGCTTCCCGGCCGGACTGGTGATTTACTGGGCCTGGAACAACACGCTGTCGATTGCCCAGCAATGGGTCATCATGCGCAAGATGGGTGTGTCGGCTTCCGGGGAGTCGATCAACGAAGAGCCTCCCAAGGCGCCGCCGCGCGGCAAAAAGAAGAAAAAGGACGAAACCGCGGAAAGCGCAGAGCCTGAGAAAAAACGGGGACCGACACCGCCATCGTCCAAGGGCAAGACCCGCCGCCAGCGCAAAAAGCGCTGAGTGGCGCCAAGGAGCCGGTCATGACCGATGCGCCGGATACCGAGCACGAACACGACGCCGAGTCGCTCGAACGCGGGCGCTGGCTGTTCTCGCAGGAGGCGGTATTTATCTCGGGGGCAGCCGATTACGACGGCGTTCCGGATACAAGCATCCCCGAGATCGCTTTCGTCGGGCGTTCCAACGTCGGTAAATCGAGCCTGATCAACGCGCTGACGGGGCGCCGGACGCTGGCGAGAACATCGAACACGCCCGGCCGTACACAGCAGATCAATTTTTTCCAGATTCTCGACGCGCTGATGCTCGCCGACCTGCCCGGTTACGGATATGCCAAGGCATCCAAGACCGAGATCCAGCGCTGGACCGCGATGATTTTCGACTACCTGCGGGGGCGCGCGCCGCTGCGCCGCGTCTGTCTGCTGATAGATGCGCGACACGGGCTAAAAGACAGCGATATCGGCGTCATGAACGACCTGGACACCGCCGCGGTGTCCTACCAGATCGTGCTGACCAAGTGCGACAAGGTCAAAGCCGATGCGATGGACCGCCTGATGGCTGACACGACGGCGAAGATTGCAAAGCACGTTGCCGCCCACCCCGTCATCGTCCGGACCAGTTCGGTCAAGGGCCACGGGATCGAATTCCTGCGCGCGGAACTGGCAATGATCGCGGATATCCGCTAAACGCGGTCAGCAATATCGTCCTATCCTCTGGCCAGAGAGCACAAGATGGCAGCCCCGAAGAAGAACGAACCCAAGAACATTTCCGAGATCAAATCCTTGATACGCACCGCCGAAACACTGACCGAAGCCCTGCCCTATCTGCAGGAATTCGGTGGCAGGACATTCGTCATCAAGTATGGCGGGCATGCGATGGGCGACGCCCGGCTCGCCGAACAGTTCGCGAGCGATATCGTCCTGCTCAAACAGGTCGGGATCAATCCGGTGATCGTTCATGGCGGCGGCCCGCAGATCGGCCGGATGCTCAAGCAGCTCAAGATAGAGAGCGAATTCATCGACGGGCTGCGGGTCACCGACAAACGGACCGTCGAAATCGTCGAAATGGTGCTGGCGGGATCTATTAACAAAGAGGTCGTCACCGCGATCAACGATGCGGGGGGCACCGCCGTCGGGATTTCCGGAAAAGACGGGAACCTGATCCGGGCACGGAAGCTAAAACACCGCCAGAAGACCGATTCGAATATCGAAAAAGTCGTCGATCTCGGCTTTGTCGGCGAGCCCGTTGCTATCAACACCAGGGTGCTGGATACCCTGGCCGGCTCGCACATGATCCCGGTGATCGCCCCGCTCGGAATCGGCGAGGGCGGCACGACCTACAACATCAATGCGGATACCGCAGCTGGCGCCATCGCCGGAGCGATCGGTGCGACCCGTCTTCTGATGCTGACCGATGTCACCGGCGTTCTCGACAAGAAGGGCGAGTTGATCACCGACGTCACCGCCCGTCAGGCCAAAGCGCTGATAAAGAACGGCACGATCTCCGGCGGTATGATCCCCAAAATCGAAACCTGTCTGGATGCCGTAAAACAGGGCGTCGAAGCATCCGTCATCATGGATGGCCGTGTGCCGCATGCGCTGTTGCTTGAGATTTTCACCGAGCACGGTGCCGGCACGATGATCCGGGCGAAGAAATAGGCACCCGGCTAACCGCCGAAAAATTCAACCTGCCAGGCTAAATCCTTTTCGGACAGACCGTAATTCCCGCCGCGCGGCTTGATGGCCTCGGACGGAGATACCTTTGCAAGGCGAAGCTGGAGTTGATGCGCCAGATCGGCTGAGAGCCCGGCCTTCCACGACAACGCAGCGACGCCCTTGGCACTGGCGAGCGAGAACGCTTTGCGGACCGCAGGCACAGCGACACCACCCAGCGCTGCGATCGCTTCGATCACGAACTGCCGGTCGCCCCGCATCATCGCCGCCTTTACATCGCTTTCCGTCAGTCTTTGTTCGGCGAACAATCGCCGGACCTTTTCCGAAGCCGGTTCTTCATCGTCCGTATCCGCTTCCCCATCGCCGAGGCGACGACGAACGCCCTCACCGATTGCATCGGTGACAGCGGGGTCGAGATCTTTCCTGGCCGCCAGCGTCTCCAGCAACGCGTCCGTCACAAAGCGCGACAGGGCCGACCCTGCCCGCGCCGACAGCGAAGGCCGTGCGACCAAAGGTGCATGCCACGCGTCCCGGTCGGCAGCACCGTCGACGATCCTGTCCAGCGTTTCTTCCCGAATTTGCGCACTCGTGTTCGAGAGAAGCGTGGTGATAACCTCGGTATCGTCCGTCGCGACGATGGCGTCCGCCACCCCGGCACCAAGAGCCGGGCGCCCGGAAATCGCGTGAAGCGCCGCCCGGACGGGACCGCTTTCGATGATTTCGACGAGGAATTCATCCGACAGCAGCGGCGAATTCCCGAGGACAGGGACGCAGACGGCTTCATCCGGGTCACGCGCGAGCTTTTCGACCACCGATTGGGGTATGCCCTTTGCGTCTTTGAGCGAATCGGCCAGAACCCTGCGGATCTTGACGGCTTCGTCCCGCGCCAGGTTTTCGAGAATCCCGGTGACGATTTCGCCTGCACGCTCGCGTTCGGCAACAGACAGTTCGGGCGCGAGAGACGCGATCTTGTAGGCAATCCTCTCCCTGACGACGGCATCCGTATCCTTCGACAGTATCGCGTCGGCCTGGACCGGCGTAGACGGATTGGCCGCGATTTCCGCACGGACGCCGGGGTCGGCATCCTCCGCCAGAAAATACAGGATTTCGGGTTGGACGTTTGCGCGCTTTGCCAGTTTCCGGCGCACGCCGGTACTCTGGTCGGCCGCCCGCGATTTGGCGGTGTCGTATTCCATCATCGCGCCACCCTGGCGGCGGCCAAGCGACATCAGTCCGGAAAGCAAGCTGCTCATCCTGTCTCCCGCAGATCTTGGCCCGCCGGATACACCGCCACGGTTGATTCCGCCGCGTCCTTTGGCGGATCGAGCGCCTCGGGCGCAATTACATATCCGGATTTCCCGCCATGTTTGATGTCATACATCGCGGCATCGGCGCGGGCTGTCAGTTGGGTCATCGTCTCGGCGGCGCCGTCGGCATCGAAGACCGCGATGCCAACGGAAATGCCGAGCGGTTTGTCGGGTGCGCCGGAATAAATCCGCAATCCTCCGGAAGCTGCGATGAGCCCGGCCGCGCGCTTCTTCGCAACACCTGTATCCGTGCGATCCAGCCACAGGGCGAATTCGTCGCCTCCAAGCCTTGCGACCAGATCGCCGGGACGGGTCTGCGTCACCAGAAGATCGGCAAGAGCGACCAACGCCTCGTCACCGCGCTGGTGACCATGGACGTCGTTGACGGCTTTGAAATTATCGAGATCGACGTAGAACAACGATCCGTCGACCCCACCGGCGGCGGCCCGCGCGATCCGGTCGGCCAGTTCCGCCATAAATGCCCGGCGGTTGAGCAAGCCGGTCATTTCATCTGTCCGGGCCATTTCTTCAAGCTTGCGGTGACTGTCGACCTGGGCGATGAGAATGGCGAACTGGTTCGAAAGCTCGTCACAGAACCGCCGTTCGTCGTCGCTGAAGGCGTTGCCGCCGAGGCTGCGCGAGACAAGTAACGCGCCGATCACGGCATCCTGAAAAACGATAGGTGCGCATAGATGAAACCACTCACTGTCGGCTGCCGTGACCAGCGTCCGGCTTTCGGCCATCCGGCTGAAAACCGTCTTGAGAACCGGGCCGTCTTCAATGCCGTCATCGCTGGCGCTCACAACCCGTTGAAACGTGCCCTCGTCGTCGGGGCGGCGAATATCGGCGTAATCCGCCGCGAGGGTATCGCGGGTCTCTGCCAGTGCGGATGTAAGAATATTATCCGGATTGAGTTCGCTGCTTGCGACGCGGACAATTCGGGCCATGGCCGCCTCACGATGCTGCAGGGCAGCAAAGACGGCGTTTTGTCGGCGTTCTTCGGTAACATCGCGGCAGACACCACGCGCTCCGACATACGCACCGTTGTCATCGACAATCGGAATAGCCGAAGTACTGAGGCAGGTATCCCTGCCGCTGGACGCGCGGAGCCAGATATCGACATCGCGCACAGCCACACGGGCGTCGAAAGGCGTCTCGCCGGACCGGGTTCCGCCTTCCGCCAGAAGGCGTTTTGCAGGAGCGCCGATCAATTCGTCCGGGCGATACCCGAGAGTCAGCCCCGGCGAGACGAAAACGAATGCGCCGGTCGCATCCGTCTCCCAGGCGAAATCGCCGGAAACTTCGACAATTTCCTTGAAACGCCGGCGCGATTCCACAAGCGCATCGATCAGCGCCTTGTCGGAGCGTTCGCCGGGCGTCTCGCCAACCGTGACCGATTTGGCACCAGGGGACGTATCGGAAGGTTCCGCGACCGGGACGACCGGTACAGACGGCACCTCGGCTTCATGGCGCGATTTGAACAATCCGAACATCATCGGATCAGCCGGTTGCCGCGTTCTTGCGGCTCCAGCCGCCGCTAAGGACCTTTTTGCGCACCGGGCGTTTCGGCGCAAAGCTGAATATGTCGGGAGACGGTTTTCCGTAAAGGTAGCCCTGCGCATAGGGAATGCCGCACTCGGTGAGAAATTCCACGGTGGCTTCCTCTTCGACCATTTCGGCAATGGTGTCGATATCGAGTTCCCGGCACAGCCCGGCGATCGCCTTGATGAACGCCCGAAGTTTCCGGTCGTTATGCGCTTCCTGGATATAGGCGCCGTCGATCTTCACGACATCTATATCGAGCGCATGCAGGTATTTGAGCGCCGCCGATCCCGCGCCAAAATCATCCAGGCATACATCGTGCCCTGCCGTGCGCAGGCTCTGTATGATCTCGTTGACGCGGCGCAGGTCATGTATCTTGGCGGATTCGGTAATTTCAATCGCAATCTGGCTCCGCAGGTTGTCATGCTTGGCGAGCAGCTTGAGCAGCGCTTCAACGAATGCCGGGTTTTCGATAGACCTGCCCGACAGGTTAACGGCCAGATTGAAAACATGGCCTTTTTTCCGCCACCCGCGGAGCAGGCCGATCACTTTGCGGAACATCGCGAAATCGAAATCGCAGATCAGGCCCATATTTTCGGCGAACGTGATCAGTTCATAGGGCGACCGGTCGAGCCCGCCGGCAAACCGGGCCAGTACTTCGTAATGATGAATTTCCTTGGACGGCAGGCCGACGATCGGTTGAAAGACGGCATCGAAACTGTCGGCGGAAACCATTTCGCGGAATTCGACCATCTTCGCGGACGTATCGGCGAGCAGACTGTCGAGGTTTTCGCTCAGGCTCCGGATGGCGGGTTCGCTGCTGGGATCTCCGCAGTAGTGATTGATCGTATAGAGAAACGCCTTCACTGCGTCCTGCGGGTCACCGCCCTTCAATTCGGCGGGGGCGGTACTGCTATTGACGCGAACCCCGACACCGCTGGGGTCCGCCGCCTTCAAATTCTTTTCGAGGCGTGACCGAAGCTCGACTACATCGAATGCCTCGTCATGCAGAACGCCATAGTTTTCGTCGTCGAATTTCGCGGCGACATCGCGGTTGCCGGCGCCGTCATCGAAACACCGGCCGAGCGTGCGCATCAGATCGCGGTCGGCTTCCTCGTCAAGACGGGTGCGAAGCTCGCCCATGTCGGCAAGCCGCAGCATCGTGACCTTCATTTCTTCGCCGTCGGCCTCGGCATCCTTGATACGCTGGGATGCGAATTCGGCGAATGCTTCCTTGTTCAGCAGGCCGGTCTCGGAATCCCGCCGCGGGTCGGAACTGTCCGTCAGCGTCTCGTCCTTGCTGGTCAGCCGAAGCGCGAAGAAAAACGAACCGGGCAGGTCAGGCAGGTGATAGCCGGTCAGCATCAGCCGCGGCGTCGGACCGTTCGGGCCGGACAACCGCAACATCATGGGTTCGAGCCGGTTCGAAGCCCCCAGACCTTCGAGCCGGCGGGCAACGTAATCCCGTTCGGCGGGGTCGATCAGGTCGACGAACGCCTTGCCGATAACGTCATGGGGCTCGAAATCGGTTAGCGCCTTGGTTGCGCCGGCCGCATAGACGATCGTCCGGTTTTCATCGACTTCAAACAGCATGTCCGCAGCACAAAAAGCGAGCGCGACGAACCGATCGCGCTCTTTCTTGAGCGTATCCACATATTCAGGCTGTCCCTGCGATTGCGCCATGAGTACGTCTTTGTCCTTCTATACGCGATGAACCCTTCTGCAATCGTAACAAGTGCCCCTTAACGATTCCTTGCGCCGCCGCAGAACACGCGCCACATTCCGTTCATGCAAAAAGTTCGCCCCGCACCCACAGAAAATATCGATGCGACCGAGATCGATACCTGGATATTCGATCTCGACAACACGCTTTACCGCACCAGCCCCGATATGCTTGCCCAGATAGACCATTTGATGGGGTCTTTCATCAGCGATTTCCTGAATGTCGACCGCGTCGAGGCCAGGCGGATTCAGAAAGGGTATTTTCACACTCATGGGTTGACCCTTCGCGGCCTGATGCTGGAACACGGTCTCGACCCGGAGGATTATATCAGTCACCTGTCCCAGCTCGACCTGTCGGACGTCGCACCGAACCCGGCACTTGCCGATACCCTGAACCGGCTGGAAGGCCGCAAGATCATCTATACCAACGCGTTTACCCAACACACACGCGAAGTAATGGAGCGCATCGGAATTACCGCCCATTTCGATGCGGTCTACGATATCGGCGATGCGGACTACGTGCCCAAACCTGCCATCGATTCCTATCGCCGGTTGTGTACCTTGCACGATGTAGACCCGACCCGGGCTGCCATGGTTGAGGACATCTCCCGAAATCTCGAACCAGCGGCAGAACTCGGTATGATGACGGTCTGGGTCAAGACCGACACGAACTGGGCAAAGGACGTGACCGATACGGATCATATCGATCATATCACCGACGATCTGACCGCCTGGCTGCAAAATGTTGGAAATAGCGGCTGACGCGTTTCCACCCGCGACGATAATGCTCTATATTCCCGCCGAATTTTCAGGGACAGAGCGTAAAGATCATGACCGATACCGCATTAGAACAAGCAATCGACCAGGCGTGGGAAGACCGCGATTCGATCACACCGCAATCGACAGGTGCCGCGCGCGACGCGATAGAAGCCGCGCTTGAAGGGCTGGATTCCGGCACCCTGCGGGTTGCCGAAAAAGGCGCCGGCGGATGGTCCGTCAATCAATGGCTGAAGAAAGCCGTGCTGCTCTCGTTCCGTATCTACGACATGGCGCCGCTACCGGGAGGACCGTCCTTTCCGGGCCTCGGCGACAGCGCGTGGTTCGACAAGGTGCCGTCCAAATTCGCCGGCTGGGACGAAGAAAAATTTCGCGCTGCCGGCTTCCGCACAGTGCCGAACTGCACCGTCCGCCGCTCCGCGTTTCTCGCGCCCAACGTAATTCTGATGCCGAGCTTCGTGAACCTCGGGGCCTATGTCGATTCAGGCACCATGGTCGATACCTGGGCGACGATCGGGTCCTGCGCCCAGATCGGCAAAGACTGCCATATCTCGGGCGGCGTCGGCATCGGCGGCGTCCTGGAACCATTGCAGGCCGACCCGGTAATCATCGAGGATAACTGCTTTATCGGCGCCCGTTCGGAAGTCGCCGAGGGCGTTATCGTCGAGGAAGGCGCCGTGCTGTCGATGGGCGTGTTCCTGGGCCAGTCGACCAAGATCGTCGACCGGGAGACCGGCGAAGTCCACATGGGCCGCGTGCCGTCCTATTCGGTCGTCGTGCCCGGAACCATGCCCGGCAAGCCGTTGCCCGACGGCAGCGACGGGCCCAGCCTCTATTGTGCCGTGATCGTCAAAAGGGTCGATGAACAGACCCGTTCCAAGACGTCGATCAACGACCTGCTGCGGGACTGATCGCTATCGTCGACGCCGTCGAACTCTCCCGCGACCTGATCCGCTGTCCCAGCGTTACGCCGGCGGATGCCGGGGCGCTCGACGTCTTACAGAGCGCACTCGAAGGGCTCGGCTTCGTCTGCCACCGTCTGAAATTTTCGGATGCGGACACGCCGGATATCGACAATCTTTACGCGCGGTTCGGCGACACCGCGCCGAATTTCTGCTTTGCCGGTCACACTGACGTGGTGCCGCTGGGAAACCCGGATGCCTGGTCGGTCGACCCGTTCGGCGGGGAGATAATAGACGACGTGCTCTACGGTCGCGGAGCGACCGACATGAAAAGCGCGATCGGAGCGTTTGTTGACGCCGCGTCGCGCGTGATCAGGGCGGATGCCGTCAAGGGATCGATCAGCCTGCTGATCACCGGCGACGAGGAGGGCCCCGCGATCAATGGCACGACGAAGGTCCTCGACTGGATGGCGGAAAACGACGAAATCATCGACGTCTGCCTCGTCGGCGAGCCGACGAACCCTCTCAAACTGGGCGAAATGATCAAGATAGGCCGCCGCGGCAGTCTGACGGGGACACTGACTGTCACGGGCGTGCAGGGACACACCGCTTATCCGCACCTTGCCGATAACCCGCTGCCCCGGCTGATCGCCATCCTCGACGCCTTCGCCAATACAAAGCTGGACGACGGCACCGACCATTTCCAGCCGTCGAACCTGCAGCTCACCACGATCGATACCGGCAACCCGGCAACCAATGTCACGCCCGCCCAGGCACGTGCCGGGTTCAATATCCGGTTCAACGACCTGCATACCGGCGCCAGCCTGACCGACTGGCTGCACGAACAATGCAGGGCGGTGGGTGGACAATACGATCTGGACATCAAGATATCCGGCGAAGCCTTTCTGACTCCACCCGGCGATTTCAGCGCACTGATGTCCCAGGTTGTCAGGGACGTCACCGGCGTCAAGCCCGAACTCAGCACGTCGGGCGGGACATCGGATGCGCGGTTTATAAAGAACTACTGCCCGGTTGCGGAATTCGGGCTGACCGGACAGACCATGCACAAGGTGGACGAACGCATCGCGGTTGCCGACATCCGCGCGCTGGCGGATATCTATTCTGCCATCCTCGACGGATATTTCGCGGCACGCGGCTAGGCGCGCGCATGGTCAATTCCCGAGACATCGCCATCGCTATTTACGGCGCATGGCGATTTGCCACGCTCGATCGCGCGGCCACGCAGTTTTTCGACAATACCCCGGACGCCTTGTGGAAATCGTTCAATGCCGCATGGCTGGCCCTGCCCGCCTACGCCCTTCTGGTGCTGTTGAGCTTTGCGCATAATCCCGTCGAAGCCGGCCCGTTTCGTATCCTGTCGGTGGAGACGATCTCATACGTAATCGGCTGGGTGTTGTTTCCGCTGGTGATGGTCGCGTTTACGGATACGGCGAGGTGCGCGGGGAATTATTTCCGGTTTATCGCCGCGTGGAACTGGTCGATCGTGCTCCAGGCTTATTTCTTTCTGGGCGTATCCGCCTTCTCGGCGAGCGGCACGGTACCCGACAATCTGGGCGGCCTGATCAGCCTGACAGCGACTTTCGCGATTTTTTTCTATCAGGGCTTCATCGCGAGGATGACGCTGGGGGTAACAATCCCTGTCGCTTTCATGGTCGTCGTTATCGATCTTGCGATAGCGATTGGCCTCAGCCTTGTCAGCCGGTCGCTTTATCTGAGCGTAACCTGACGGTCTGGTGACCGATTAAGGGTCGTCCGGATAGCCGACGGACATCAGAGACAATCCCTCGGGCGGTGCCGTGGGTCCAGCAGCGCTGCGGTCGCGCGCCACGAGCGCGGCGGAGACATCCTCCGCATTCCATTTTCCGGCCCCGACCCGCTCCAGCGTACCGACAATGTTGCGGACCTGGTGATGGAGGAAAGACCGCCCGCGGGCATGAACGTGAATCTCGTCACCCGCCCTACGCACATCGAGGACGTCCAAGGTTTTTACCGGCGATTTGGCCTGGCACACCGTCGCCCGGAAACTGGTGAAATCGTGCGTCCCCACCAGACATCGGGCGGCCGCATGCATCGCATCCGCGTCCAGATCCCACGGGATATGCCAGACCCGCCCCTGATCTATCGCCGGCGGCGGGCGGCGGTTCAGAATACGATAAAGATACACCCGCTCGCAGGCCGAAATTCGTGCGTGAAATCCTTCAGGGGCCACCGAAGCCTCGACAATCGAAATCGGCGCGTCGCCGAGATGGGCGTTAATCGCATCGCGCACGGTATCGGCGGTCGTCGGTTTTTCGATATCGATATGGGCGACCTGGCCGAGGGCATGCACGCCGGCATCGGTGCGCCCCGCGCCGTAGACGCGGGTGTGCTCGCCGCAGAAGCTGAACACGGCCTCTTCGATTGCCTGCTGGATTGACGGGCCGTTTTTCTGCCGCTGCCAGCCGACATAGGGACCGCCGTCATACTCGACCCGGACCCGCCAGCGGGTCATTGCAGGACCGTTCCCGCGGCGAGCGGATTGCCACGGACATACGCGTCGGCGGCCATTGCCGATTTTCCGGCGCGCTGAACCCTGTCGAGCCGCAATGCGCCGTCTCCGCAGGCGACCGTCAGCGGCGGGGCGATCACGGTGCCGGGAGTACCTGAACCGCTCACGGGCGTCGCCGCCAGCACCCGGAGCCGCTCACCATCGCGTTCGCACCAGACACCCGGCCAGGGGTTCAGTGCCCGTATTTTGAGATCAAGTTCCGCCGCAGAGTCAGTCCAGTCGATACGACCTTCGGCTCGATCGAGTTTCGGCGCATAGGTGGAGCCGTTTTCCGGTTGCGGAACGGCGGCCGGCAGCTCGCCGGACAGTACCTGCACGATCAGCCGTCCGCCGAGATCGGCAAGGGCGTCATGCAGTTCCGACGCAGTGGTTCTGTCGCCGATGGGAACCGTACCGGTCGTCAGCATCGGCCCGGTATCGAGCCCCTCGTCCATCTGCATGATCGTTATGCCGGTCTCCGTATCGCCGGCGAGCATGGCCCGCTGGATCGGCGCGGCGCCGCGCCAGCGCGGCAGCAGCGAGGCGTGAATATTGAGACAACCGAGGGCCGGGGCATCGAGCACCGCTTTCGGCAGGATCAGCCCATAGGCGGCAACCACCGCCACATCCGCATTAAGCGCAGCGAACGCCGCCTGGGCGTCGGGGGTCTTCAGGCTGACAGGGTACCTGACCTCAATCCCGTGTTCCTGGGCGAATTTCTGGACCGGGGACGGCTGTTCCCTGTGACCGCGACCGGCGGGCCGGGGCGGTTGCGAATACGCGCAGACCACGTCGTGCCCGGCATCGATCAGGGCGGCGAGCGCGGGGACCGCAAAATCCGGCGTCCCCATGAAAATCAGCCGCATCGGGATTCTTCCTCAGGCGCCGGCTTTGACGTCTTGTTTCTTGAGCTTGGTCAGTTTCCGCATGATCATCCCGCGCTTGAGACCGGAGATATGGTCGACGAACAGCACACCGTCGAGATGGTCGATCTCGTGCTGGACGCAGGTCGCGAGAAAGCCGTCCATCTCCTGTTCGCGGATCTCGTTCTCGCGGTCGAGATACCGGACACGGACACGTTCGGGCCGCTTCACCTCGGCGAAGTGTTCCGGCAGCGACAGACAGCCTTCCTCGAACACGGCACTTTCCGGCGAGGCTTCGATGATTTCGGGGTTGGCCATCTGCATCGGTTGCGGCGGCTCGCCCGATCGGGCGACATCGGCAACGATCACCCGCTTCGACACCCCCACCTGCGGCGCGGCGAGCCCGACACCCGGCGCCGCATACATGGTTTCCAGCATATCATCCATCAGACGCCGGATGTCGTCATCCACGGCATCGACGCGCGTTGCGACGGTTTTAAGGCGCGGATCCGGCGCGGTGATGATGGGCAACAGAGCCATCGAAGCGAATTTCCTCTTGATTGGAATGCGTTAGGTATGCGGTTGCGCCCATACGGTCAAGTCTGCGGTGATACCGGCATCGGCGGTCAGGGACCACGATCCGATTCGCCCCGACCCTGCAGGTTCGTGTTATGTTCCTGTCATGGAACCTGTCACGATTATAGCGCTATTCATTGCCGCCGCGGCGATAGGCGTCGCGGCCTTCGCCCTGTTGCGTGGCAATAGCCGCAACGACGGCCAGGCGGACGAACGGACGGAGCAGATGACCCGTTCGACCGAGCGGCTGGTTGCGGCGCAGGCGGAACTTGCCGGACGCCTGTCGCAGATAGCCGAGGCCGATGCCGCAAGCCAGAAGGCCCTGTCCGAACGGCTGCAAAACCAGGAAATCGCGATCACCAAGACGCTTGAAGCGCGCCTCGCCGATGTAACGAAGAAAGTTGGCGAATCGCTGCAGCAATCCAGCGTGAAATCGTCGGAGACCATGACGAAGCTGCAGGAACGCCTGGCCGTGATCGACGTCGCGCAGAAGAACATCACCGGTCTCTCCGAACAGGTGGTTCAGCTGCAGGACGTCCTGTCCAACCGCCATGCGCGCGGAGCCTTCGGCGAAGTACAGTTGCAGGACCTGGTACAGGCGGCGCTGCCGCCATCCGCCTATTCCTTTCAGCAGACCCTGACCAACGGCAAACGCGCGGACTGCCTGCTAATGCTGCCGAATCCGCCAGGCGCAATCGCGGTCGATGCGAAGTTCCCGCTGGAGAGCTATCATGCATTGCGTAATGCGACAGACGATACGGCAAAGACCCAGTATTCCCGGGCCTTTGCGGCTGACGTTCTGAAACATGTCCGCGATATCGCCGATCGCTATATCGTTCCGGGGGAAACCGCCGAGTCCGCGCTGATGTTTCTGCCGTCCGAGGCAGTTTATGCCGAATTGTATGCCAATCACCAGGCGACGGTGGAAAAATCCCACCGGGCAAGGGTCTGGATCGTGTCGCCGACAACGCTGATGGCGACGCTGAACACAATCCGCGCCGTCCTGAAAGACGCCTCGATGCAGGAGCAGGCCGGTGTCATCCAGACCGAGGTGCGTAAAATGCTGATCGACGTGGAGCGTATCGACGAACGGGTCGGCAATCTGAAAAAACACTTCAAACAAGCCGAGAAAGACATCGGCGAAATCACCATTTCGACCAACAAGGTCACCAGTCGGGGCGAAAAGATCGAGCAGATCGAACTTGGCGAAGGCGCCGACGCGGAAGAAATCACGGCGGGTGCCGAAATCCACGCCCTGGAGCGCGGCAGCGGCTGACCCCGATATTTACCGTCTGCAGATCAGGATGAAATTGTTTGCGGAGCCGGTCCTAGCGCCTATGTTCGACCGACCGTTGGGAGTTTCCTGATATGAACGCATTCTGGCGCAGTCCCGCATTCGTCCTTTTTGCCGCCACGGCAATCATCCTAATCGCCAACGGATCGCGTCAGAGTTTCGGGCTTTTTGTGGTGCCAATCAGCGGCGACCTCGGCTGGGGCCGCAGCGAGTTCGCCTGGGCGATTGCGACCCAGAATCTCGTCATGGGGTGTGCCGCACCTTTTGTAGCCGCCATCGGCGACCGCATCGGGCCGATACGTGTCATCGCGATATCCGCCGCCCTTTATGCGACCGGTATGGCGCTAATATCGATTTCGACGACCCCGGAAAGCATGATCCTGTCAGCAGGGTTTGTCGTCGGCCTCGGCGCGGCCGGCGTCGGCTTTACCCTGCCGCTCGCGCTCGTCGGCCGTGTCGCCCCCGCCAAGTCGCGGGTGTTCTGGCTCGGTATCGTCACGGCGGGCGGATCCGCCGGGCAGTTCGTTTTCGCCCCGACGAGCACCGCGCTGATCGGATCCTTCGGCTGGTCGGACGGGCTTGTTATCCTCGCAATCATGGTCGCGATCACCATTCCGTTGGCACTGTCAATGAAGGCAGGCAGCGCCAAAACGCTGGCCCAGCCCGATCAGCAGAGCCTGTCGACCGCGTTGCGCGAAGCCAGCCGGCACAGGGGATACTGGCTCCTGGTCATGGGGTTTTTCGTGTGCGGCTTTCATGTCCAGTTCGTCGGCACCCACCTGCCCGGATTCCTGAACGACGCCGGCGCCGATAATTATCTTGCCGCATGGGCGCTCGGCACAATCGGTTTGTTCAATATCGCGGGCACGATCATCGCCGGCCGGATGGGCTCACGCTGGAGCAAGAAAAACCTGCTCTGTCTGCTGTATCTGGCGCGCGCGCTGCTGTTCATGACCTTCATCTACCTGCCGGTCAATGCCGTTACCGTGTTGGGCTTTGCCGCCATTATGGGGCTTTTGTGGCTCTCCACGGTCCCGCTGACCAGCGGGATCGTCGCCCAGGTTTTCGGACCGAGATACATGGGCACCCTGTTCGGGATCGTCTTCATGAGCCATCAGCTCGGCAGTTTCATCGGCGTGGCGCTGGGCGGCGTGCTCTACGACACTTACGGCACATACGAATATGTCTGGTGGATCGCCATCGCCCTTGGCGGGCTCGCAGCGCTCATACATTGGGGTATCGACGAGGCGCCGGTCGAACGTCTGATCGCGGAACAAAAATCGGCGGCGGCAGCACAGAACTGAACGCAATTCGGCGGCGCATCTTGCGCCACCGATGGCGAACTGGAACACTCCTCGCGACATAATCCTGGAGAAACCCAATGCCCGAGACATCCGCATCCCTCAAACTGACCCATGAAGGGGCGCTTGCGGCCCTGAACGCCGGAATCGCAAAGGCGGCCGCGATGGGCCAGCCCCAATGCATCTCGGTCGTCGATAGCGGCGGGCATCTTCTGGCGTTCGTCCGGATGGACGGCGCATTCCACATGTCGCTCGAAACGTCGTTGCGCAAGGCCAAAACAGCGGCTTGCTACGGTCAGCCGACCGGCGGCATGCAGGATGACGTCGCCGTCAAACTCGCGCTTGGAACTGACGGTCAGCGGATCAATCTGCCAGGCGGGCTGCCGATTATCGTCGACGGACATTGCATTGGCGGTGTCGGCGTCGGATCGGGCACGGGGGAACAGGATCGCGAGGTCGCCACAGAAGCAATTGCCGCGATTCCGGGTTCGCAAACCTTCTGAACCTTCGACGGCAGAGGTTCGGTGATGCCGTTTTAACCAGCCCCGCGACAGTCCTGCCCGGACTCCGCGGGAATCCGCGATGCGCCGCCCGGGACGGAATAATTTTGGTTAAAATTCAGATTTTTTAACAGATTCATTACCCCCAAAAGGCAAACCCGTGATATTCTGTTGTTCGTCGGCGCACCCGGAAAAACCGGGGTGCCGGCAGCTACAGGGTTGATCGTCCGAAATCGAATTCCGGCGTGATACGCAGCAGGATGGGACAGTAGGGAATAGCAATGCAGCAGCGACCGCCTTTCCGCTCAGGAAAGGACGGCCCAGTCAAAAATCTATCGAAAACAGCATTGCCGAAGGCGATACGCCACCGAGCGCGGGCAACAAGAATTTGCCATGACAAAATATGGCAGGGACAACAGACGATCTGACGACTGACTTAAAACCGACGACGGAGAGAGGGAGCCATTAAATGAGCGAATCGAACACCGGTTCATTGGATGCTGAGGAACTTGTCATGGACCACCGCGCGGCCACTGACGTTCCGACCGACCGCAAGTGCATGTCCTGCGGTGAAAAATTTGCAAGCGAGGGATGGCATAACCGTTTGTGCCTGCGCTGCAGGAAACGCAGCGAGCCCGATTTCGTCTGATCTTTAAAATGACGATAAAAGAAAATCCCGGTGCCGCGCACCGGGATTTTTTTGTTGCTGCATTTCGGAATCGGCAACCGGGTGTTAGGCTTGGCCGGCTGTAAACCCTAACCGATGGAGAAACCTGAATGGCATTGATTGCCGCCGGCGCCGATGCGCCAGATTTCAGCCTCCCGAACCAGGACGGTACTGCGGTGAAGAAAGACGACTTCACCGGCCGGTATGTCCTGCTCTGGTGGTACCCCAAAGCCGATACACCCGGCTGAACGATCGAAGGCAACGGGTTCCGTGATCGAATCCAGGACTTCGAAGACCGGAACGCGGCTATCCTCGGCATCAGCTACGACAGCCCTGCCGACAATGGTGCGTTCCGAAGCAAATTTTCTTTTCCCTACGACCTTCTCAGCGATGCGGACGGTGCGGTATCGATCGCCTATGGCGTATCCGAGCCCGACAGCGCGCGATCGCCCCGCAAGTCGGTGCTGATCGGCCCGGACGGCAAGGTCGCTGCCTCCTATGATGCGGTGAAGCCGGCGGATCACCCCGCCGAGGTCATCGCCGATCTGGACGGCATGAAATAGCGGAAAAATGCGAAAGCGATACAGAGGGGCGGGTCATTGACCCGCCCCTTTTTGTGCGGATACACGACAAGACTTGAAATCCAATCGTTTGACAATATATTGTCATAAAAGCAATTAATTGTCGGGTTGAGGTTTCATGAAAACATCCGCTCTGAATCCGGAAGCAGCCGCGGCGGCCGATGCCATCTTCGCAACGTTCAGACTGCATGGCCATCTGATCGCACTGGGCGATCGCATGGTTCAGCCATTTGGCATGACGAGCGCACGCTGGCAGGTCATGGGCTCCATTGTTCTGTCGGAGACCGAGATAACCGTTCCGCAGATCGCCCGCAACCTGAGCCTGTCGCGCCAGGCCGTGCAGCGGGTTGCGAATGATCTCAGGGACGCCGGCCTGATTTCGTTCGAGGAAAACCCGCATCACAAACGCGCCAAGCTCGTCCGGCTGACCCGGACGGGGGAGAAAACATACCGCAAGGCCGACAGGGTCTATGCGCAATGGGCCAATGAAGCCTTTGCGGGGCTACCGGCGGACGAGATCCGCACCGCAATCGGTCTTCTGGATAGGCTGGACGCGGTCTGTACCGGTTATCTGAAGACATCCCCGACGCCTACGGAAGGAAAATAGGATGATCAAAATCCGTATCCACGCCATCGCCGGCGTTCTCGGTTTCCTGACGATCATGGCATTCTGGCTCTCCACGCTTGTATCGGAGGTATTCGGCAGCCTTGCCGATATCGCTACCGTCAAAAACGCCATTTTGTGGGGTTTGATTGTCCTCGTCCCGTGTCTCGCCGTAACAGGGGCGACGGGTGTATCGCTTGCTAAAAGGCGGAACGACCCGCGCGTATCGGCCAAGAAAAAACGCATGCCGCTGATCGCCGGGAATGGGCTGGTGGTCCTGGTCCCGTCGGCAATCTGTCTTGCCTATCTCGCGAATAACGGGAATTTCGGCACGGCGTTTTACGCCGTTCAGGCGCTCGAACTGATCGTCGGCGCCGTCAACCTGACCCTGATGGGACTCAACATCCGGGACGGTTTTGCGCTCAGGAAATCGGCGCAGCAGATTGCTGCGTATCACAGGAATTAGACCTTCCGGCGACGCCTGAGGTCCGCAGGGTCCGCGCTTAAACGCAAGCTTTATAAATCCGGCCCCGCGCGATAGCCTCGGGCGCACAGACACAGCACCGGAGACATGATGTTCGCCGCTACTGCGATTACCGTTTTTATCAGCGCAGCCGTCATCCTGGTCCATTTCGAGACCATGACGTGGCTGACCAAGATGGCCCGTGTCACCCGGTTGCCGACACGGCTCAGCCTGTTGCTCGGGGTCTTCGCGCTGTTTGCCGCACATTCGCTTGAAGTGTGGATTTTTGCCGGCGGGCTTTATTTCGCGCGTGAATTCGCCGGACTCGGCGATCTGACCGGTGCATTCGACGGCAGTGCGCGCGATTACCTGTATATATCGCTGGTGAACTACACGACGCTCGGATACGGGGAAATTGTGCCGACCGGACACCTGCGGACGATCTGCGGCTTCGAAGCCCTTATAGGGCTGCTGATGATGGCGTGGTCCGCCGCATTCACCGTTTTCCGTCTTACCGATCGCTGGCGCGCAAGCCTGGAGTAACGGCCGGGCACTCAGATCCCCTCAAACAAATTACGGAAAAACGGCACGAGGAACCGGCCCGCGGGGTCCTGTTGCCGCCTAAGCTCCATGAATTCGGCAATCTCGGGGCCGAATGCTTTCTGCACCTGGGCCGGGGTGACGCCGGGCGTCTGGTTGAACAGCGGCGTACCGTTGTGGCGGCTGCAGAACGCATTATAGGCGATCAGGAATTCTGCCCACCCGGGCCCGCCGGTCGAGACCGGATCCAGCGTCATCGCAGGCGCATTTCGTGTATAGGAAAACAGCGACTGGCGGTCTTCGGCGATGTGATAGCCGACATTCAGCAAATCGCAGCGGAAACCGGTATCGGCATAATAGTCACGGCAGAACCTGAAATAGGCGCGCAATGTTTCGGGGTATTCGCTGCGCGGAAACGCCCAGATGCTGAACGTGTAGGCGCTGAACCCGCCGACGTCCGGATATCGGATGATCTGGTCGGCCGGGCTGGTCGATGCCCCGCGAAGCAGCACCGACGCCATCAGCAACGTCAGCCGGTTCATCATGTTCAGCAGGAAGCCGCGCAGCCATCGGAAGGGAACGTATCCGGTCACGACCCTGCTATAGGCGGGGCCGAGCTTGCTCCAGACAAAGTTCCGGAGGCGCCACTGCCATGCATTCTTGCGCAGGGGCGGTTCCCCCTCCGAGCGGTATTCGACCATCACCCGGTTCAGGAAGGGAAAAAGATAGAGCATCATCGACCGGTTGCCGGCGACCAGGTCGTCCAGGCGGTTGGCGAAGTCGTCGACATCGTAGCGGACATGTTCGACTGCCATCGGCGCGATATCCCGAACCCGGAACGTAACCTCGTAAATCACGCCGAGCATGCCGTAGCTCGACCGCATCGCTGCCATAAGGTCGCCCTCGGCTTCGGTAACCTCGACAAGATTGCCCGCCGCATCGACCGCCCTGATGCCAATGGCATAGGATGCAACCTGCCCGAACTCCCAGCCTTCGGCCGCTGAGAAAAACGACGCATCCTTGGTGCCACCGCAGGCACCGCTGCCGACGGTCATATTGCCGATCTCGACATTGACGTAAAACTGCAGCCCTTCGCGTTCGAGAGCCTTTGCCGCATCGATATGCAGCACGCCCGCCTGCATGGTGATGGTCTTTGCCACCCGGTCAATCTTGAGGATTCTGTTCATTTGCGTGATATCGATGACGGTGCCGCCTTCGTTCACGACGCAGCGGGTCGTCGAATGATGAGACCCCTTGACCCTTACCGGGCCGGGATACCGTTCCCTGTCTCTCACAATACGCACGATATCGTCGACGCTTCGCGCAATTTCGACGGAATGCGCATGATAGGTGATTTCGCGCTTCCAGTTCTGCAGACGCACCTGTGCCATGGCTGAAATGCCTCCCCTGATTTGTACCGGCGGGGCGCTGTCGGAGCCTACCTCGCGCTGCATCCCGCCCGGTGCAATGCAAATCATGCCCCGCGGCGGCCCGGGATGCAAAACCCGAACCCACGCCGGCGCAGGAGATTGTGGGAATGGCCGCAATCGCGCCTTTCGCGCAACCGTCGCGCGGCGCTAGTATTGGCGGGTATGGCCCCGCGGGAAACGATGAGATGAAAGCGATAAAGGCGCTTGGCGTCCTTGCTCTTCTGATGACACTGCCGGCGACCACCCTCGCCCATGGTGGCGGGATCGACCGGCAGGGATGCCACGACAACCGCAAAGCCGGCGGATATCATTGCCACCGGGGACCGCTGGCCGGCAAAACGTTCAGGTCGCAATCCGACGCCAAACGCGTCCTCGGTCAACCGCCCGCCCCGGTCGAGCAACGCCCGATCGTCGGCAAGGCGCGCATCGTCGACGGAAACACGATGGAAGTCGCCGGCAGGCGCATCTACCTGTTCGGTATCGACGCGCCGTCGCCGGGAGAGGTCTGTAAGGCCGCCGGTAAAAAATGGGCCTGCGGCCAGAACGCCGTCTTTGGCCTGTCCGCCATTGTCGAGCGCCAATGGGTACACTGCCTCCCCAGGACGCGGAACAATCAGGGAAAGATCGCCGCCGTCTGCAGGCTGGCAGGGGCCGACGGCCCGGACATCAATGCCGCGATGGTGCGCCAGGGGTGGGCAAAGGCCGTCCGCGGCGGCGCGGCAGCATACCTTGCGGAAGAAACGGCCGCCCGCGCCGCAAAAGCCGGTATCTGGGCGGGTCTCGGACGGTAGGCGCTATGCCCGTGCATCAAAGTCGCGCCTAAGACTGCCCGCCACTGCAATTGATCACGTCGCCGGTCACAAAGCTTGCATCGTCCGATGCCAGAAACGCGACGGCGGCGGCATGCTCGTCGGGAACGCCACGTCGATGCAGGGATTGCTGATTGCGAATATCCGCAACCATTTCCCGGCGGAACTCGTCGGCCTGGTCCGCATCGAGGTCTTCCGCCATGACACCCTGTCCGAGGGACTGGCGTGGCGTTATCCGGTCTGGAATATCGGTGCCGCCCGGCGATACCGTATTAACCCGAATGCCGTAACGCCCGTACTCCATGGCGAGCACCTTGCCGAGCGCCAGGATACCGCCTTTGCTGGAAGCGTAGGGCGCACGATAAAGACCGCGGACCGATTGCGAACCGATATTGATGATCGAGCCCGCTTCCTGTTCCATCATGATCGGCAATACCGCCCTGCAGCCCCACAGGGTCGGCAACATGGAACGTTCCAGTTCAAGCTTGACCTCGTCCTCGCTGTAGAGATGGAACGGCTTCATCCAGATCGTGCCACCGACATTGTTGACGAGCACATCGATCCGCCCGAATGCCTGCACCGCATGGCCCATCATCTCTTCGGCGCCCGCAAACGTGCTGAGATCGACAACTGACTTGATTGCCTCGACTCCGTGATCGAGCAACTCGCCGGTCGTCTGTGCCGCCCCCTCCTCGACACGGTCGGCGACGACAATCTTCCCGCCTTCCTGACCGAGTCGCCGGGCGATCGCCCGCCCGATACCCTGACCGGCACCGGTGACCACACAGACCTTGTCCTTTAACCGGCGGGCGCCGGCTGCGCGCGGATCGAGTTCGTCAGTCAAATTCTTCTCCTTTGCCAACTCACCGCCGGTTCTCCGGCGTCAAGCAGCGCATTTCCTGGTTCAGATCAGATAGAGGTATGGGCAACGCCCTTTTTCACCTTCGTCGGTTCGCCCGGCGCCTCGTTGAAAGGAATCTCGCGCGCAAGCTCGAACGAGGCCGACCGGACCGCCTGCGAAGATTCATCGACGCCGGGCGGGGACTTCCCTTTTTCCAGGTCGCGCGCGGCATCCTGCAGCCTGCGCCGCGCCATGAAGATGGCCTTGTCGGTCATCACCAGGTTCTCGCGCATCCGGTCCTGAACCGGACCCATGCTCTCCTGCAACGCGGCATCCTGCATCGCGATGCCCCGGACGCCGCTATACGATGTCCGTGCTTTCTGCGCTTCGCGATCGATCATGTAATCGTTTTCTTTATTCATCACCGGCCGGAACGTGCCGGGAATCAGCTCGACATGAAGGCTGCCGCCTTCCTGCATCACCCGGCGTTCCAGGTCGTTCAGGGGGCGGGATGGATGATAGGAGAATGTCCATGCAAAGCAGTTTTCATCGTCGATCGGCACCCAGGCATGACCATGTAGCGGATTGTCGCCATAGGGCGGCACAATCGTGTACCAGGGCATTATCCACGGCGTGACGCGCCAGTAATACTTGTCATCCCCCGCGTTGCGGCGAACGCCGATGTTGAGCCCGCCCGTCGATTCGACAACTTCGAATTTTGGGGTCAGGTCGGACAGGTGATAGTCCGATCCTTTCGATCCGTGATGCAGGGGGTCGCTGCGCAGCTCGCCGCTATGCAGGAAGGCCACATGGCTGGAATCGATACCTCCTTCAAGCGCCTGCAGATAATTGCATTCTTCCAGTCGCTTCGAATGGTAGCGCTGATCTTCAGGCACGGTCGTCCATTCAAATGCCGGCGGCGGCGGCTGGTCTTCGAGCGGCCCCATATAGGCCCAGACGATCCCGCCGCGCTCGACGCACGGATAAGAAGTGAGCGAGACTTCTTCACAAAACCGGCTCTCCGGCGGCTCGGATGGAATTTCCAGGCATCGCCCGCTGACGTCGAATTTCCAGCCGTGATAAGGGCAGCGGAGTCCTCCTTCTTCATTCCGGCCGAACCACAACGACACCCGGCGGTGAGCGCAGAATTCCTCGATCAGCCCCAGCCTGCCCTCGCTGTCGCGAAACGCCAGCAGGTCTTCGGAAAGCAGTCTGACCCGGACAGGCGGACAACCCTTCTCCGCCACCTCTTCGGATAACAGGAACGGTATCCAGTAACACCTGAACAGGCGACCCATCGGGGTCCCGGGACCGGTCTCGGTCACCAGCCTGTTCCTCTCAACTGTCAGCACGGGCTTCCCATCCTCCCGCGCACGCGGGAACTTTATTAATCTGCCCCGCTCCCTGCTCAGGGCGGGGCCGGCGCCGACGTATTATATACCGAGGGGGTATTAGCCGTCATCCGGCAGTTATCTCTGCGGCGAGGATTTCTGCGACCGGTATGAGATCGAGCTATCTGCGCCCGGGCCGCCTATTGCAGCGAGCGGAGCTGGCGGGCAATGAATGCCTTGAGCATTTCATGAGCCCGATCGGTATCGGGTCCGGGTTCGAGTACCCACAAATGGCCACAGCCCTCGAAAACCTCAAGCTCGCACGCGCCCCCGGCGGCCCGGTAGGAGTCCCTGAACTTCACCTGAAATGCGGGCAGGACGTTGTCATCAAGCCCGCCCTGCATGATCAGCATGGGCGGCAATTCAACCGGCTCTTTGCGCTCGAGGATCAATTGCGGGTTGGCTTCTTCAATATTGCTGAACGGGTCGAAATAGACATGGTGACGATCCGCCATATCCTGGCGCCCCTTTGCGAGGGCGTTTTTGTAGCGTGCCAAAGGGTCGCTGATCGGCGACCGCACGGCGACATAGTTTATATGCGCGTCGATTTCTTCGTGGCCGTCGAGCGGCAGGGCGTTGTAGCGTGGATCCAGCGGCCGCATACCCAGCAACTGGGCCAGATGGCCACCGGTTGAACTGCCGAGCAAGCCTATCGTAGAGGGATCGCCGTTCCATTCGGGCGCCTTCATCTTCAGCCATCGAATGCCGAAATTGGCGTCCTGTACGGAGGCCGGGTAAGGCGCTTCGCCGCCCAGCCGCATATCGATAGACACCGTCAGTATACCGCTGCGCGCCATGGCTTCGGCCATTGCCACATTGGCCGTGCGGTCTTTCGCTACCCAGGCGCCGCCGTGCAGGTCGAGGAGCACCGGGAACGGCCCGTCGCCGATCGGTTGGCAGATCCGCGCAAGAAGCATCCGCGTAGGGACCTGCCTGAAGTCCTCTTCCCAAATCCTGATTTCGTATTTCGCACCGGGATCGTAGTTGGCTGTCATCGGGTCTTCTCCCTGTCGCTTCGTGTATTCGGTTACCGCCACGGCAACCGCAAATGACCCACATCAGACATATAACGCTAGCCCGCGCCTTCCAGTCCATCGGGAAGACTGGCCGCAATGAGGACAAAAGCGATGACGCAGGGCTCGGTGCCGTTATTGATCCAGTTGTGAACGGTGCCACGCTGGACCAGCGCGTCTCCTGCCCGAAGACGGACGACTTCGCCATCGTCGAGTTCCATGTCGATTTCCCCGGAAATCACAACGGCGTAATCAAGGCTTTCGGTCCGGTGCATCCGTGGCGCCACACCGGGCTCGAGCCGAGAGATCCTGAAAACGGTTCCGTCGGGCATGACCGTCTGCCTGATGGGGCCTGAAATATCGTTGAGTTCCCCCAGATCGGGGTCCCGCTGATCCGTCGCCCAGATGACGGTCGAATTCTGCCCTTCCCGGCGCGAGATAACGTTTTCGGTGGGTCCGTCGATCAGGACCCGCGCCTTGCCGTTTTCATCATGCCCGGTGACCACTCGTCGAACGTTGAATGACATCGAATATCCTCTTCACTCTTTATTCCATGAACAATTTTGGCGCCGTCCGGGCGCTATCGCTCTGACACTCTACCCTGCGGCGGAATCCGCTTCATCAATCACAGGGTTGCGTAATTTCCCGATTCCGGCGATCTCCATCTCAACCACGTCACCGGGCTTGAGATACACCGGCGGCTCGCGCCGATGTCCGACCCCGGCAGGCGTACCCGTCGCGATCATGTCGCCGGGTTTGAGGAGGGTCTGACGCGAAAAATAGGACACCAGAAACGGTACATCCATGATCAGGCGGTCGACTGTCGATTCCTGCATGATCTCGCCGTTAACCCATGTCCGGAGTGACGTCTGATCCCACGGAAGTGCGGCACCCTTGGTCACCATGCAGGGGCCGCAGGCCCCCGTGCGCCAGAAATTCTTGCCCTGAAACACCCCGCGTTCGTACTGGTATTCCCGGATGGTCCCGTCATTGATGATGGTATACCCGGCGACATGATCGAGCGCCTGTTCCGGAAGCACGTTTCGCGCCGGTTCGCCGATGACAACCGCGTATTCGACCTCGAAGTCCATCGAGTGAAGGCCAGTCGGGCGGACCAGTGGCTGGTTGTGACCGACCAGCGATTCCCTGAACTTCGCGAAAGCACTGGGGTAGGCTTCGCCGGTCCGGCCGGTTTCCGCCTGATGATCGAGGTAGTTCACGCCCACGCAGAAAATATTCACAGGCTCGGCCGTCAGGGGCAGAAATTCGACTTCATCGACGGCGAAGTCGGGTGAAGCCCCGGCCGCAGCATCACGCGCAACCGCAACAGCGCGATCCCGGAGACACGAGACGAGCGTCGGGTGGTCGTCGCCCATCCGCTGGGTCAGGTCGACGATTCCGTCATCCGTCAGAACGCCGTATAGGTCGCGCCCGTCAAGACGATAACTGCAGAGTTTCATATTCCGTCCATGGAACGTTCAAGCGCGGCCGGAAAGCGCTGACGCGCTGTCGAGACTGCGCTTCAGCCCCGCTGCGCTCCAGATTCTCGCCGGCATCCTGACAGCGGAGTCGTCCGGCCTGCTACCGATGGATTCCAGGGCTTCATGGAACCGTTTCCACGTACCGTGGGCGACGCTTTTGTCCTTGTCATAGCGATGACGCGTTTCGGCGTTGCGCTTCGTAAACACCTCCGCAAAGGACTGGCGCGATTTGATCCGCTCGTACCACTCGCCGACCCTCGGCCGATCCTTCGACCATAACTCTTCGCAACCCAGAACCCACAGCCGATGGACATAGGGGGTCAACGCTGCATCGGCCAGGGAATAGCTGTCGCCGGCAAGAAACGGTCCGAGTTCGAGCGCCGCATCGATATCCTTGACCATGGTTTCAAGAAAACCGCAGGCGCGGCGGCCTTCATCGGACAACACGCCCTGCAGCACCGATTGACGCCGCTGTTCCCGTCGCTTCGGTTCAGGTATCCCGTCAAAAGACTTCAGACGAATGCGCGCTGCTTCCGTCAATTCCCCGTCGGGTCCGCGGGATGCCTCCGAGAACGAAACGAAGGCGATCGCGCTATGGTACTTGTCGTCCAGATCCTTCATCAGGAGGTCCATCCGCATCGCCTCAAGCGGATCGCCCGGGGTCAATGGCGGCTCCGGAAAGCGGCGATCGAGATAGCGCATGATAACGCTGGACTCGACGACCACCATGTCGCCATCGAGAAGGGTCGGAACCATGCCATCGCGATTCATTGCGATGTATTCGGACGTGAGGTTCTGGTGCTTGTGCACATTCACCTCACGCTCCTTAAGGTCCACGCCTTTCTCGACGGCCATCAGGTGTACCTTGCAGCAGCAGGTCGAAGTCGGTCCACCGAGAAGTTCCATCACCGTCTCCAACCCGCCACGATTAGGACTTTTTCTTGTAGGACGACGACATGATGGCGCGATACCGTTCTACGGTCTCGTTGTCTGCCGCGCCGAAAGCCTTGTCGATATGGGATATCACCGACTCGGCCGATTGCGGATTGAACATGAAATTGCGCCGCTTTGCCTCCGCCGCAATCTCCGGTGCCGCCACCATGTCAGCGAACGCCTTCCTCATCGTGTCGACAATCGCTTTCGGTGTTCCGGGCGGCAGGTAGAAAGCCTGTCCGACATTGAAATTCATCCGGATCAGTTCCACGGCACGGGCATCGACGGTACCGGGCTTCACCAGTTCATGCGCGTACGGCACTTTCCGCGAAATAAGGCCCTCTTCGATCTTCGGCCCGAGCGCCATGATCAGCGATACCTTCTTGCCGGTGAGCCATTCGCCATTGCGGGATTCGATGCTGTTGAAAAAATTTCCCCGGCCGTGAATTTCGCCGCGCTGCATGGCGAGATCGAGCTTTCCCCCGCCCTTGTAGCCGCTGATGATTTTCATCTTGGTGCCCAGGACGGTGTTCATCAGCCCCGCGATTACGTGCGCCCCCGATGCGGTGCCCGTCGAACCGGCGATAATCTGGGTCTTCTTCAATTCGTCGAGCGTCTGAGCGGGTGCGGTATGCCACGTGTGGAAAACATAGGCGCGCGACGCCAGCGACCCGAGCCAATTGAATTTCGTCGCATCGAATTTCACATTCTTGCGCGACAACGGCAGGGTAATGGAACCCGGCGCAACCATCGCAATTACGGTGCCGTCTTTGGGTGCGGCATTGGCCATGTATGCCGCGGCGCGCGCACCGCCCGCACCCGGACGATTCTGAATGACGGTTGTCGGATTGCCCGGAATATGGCGTGCGATATGTTGTACGACCAGCTGGCAGTAAACATGATAAGAGCCGCCTGATCCTGACGGGACCACAACCGTAATTGTGCGATCCTTGAAGCTCTCCGCGGCCTGCGCGGAGGCCGCCATCGCTGCGATTGAAAACAACGCGGCAAAACCGCCTTTGATCGTATTGAGTAGCGTCTTACCGCTACCTTGGTTGCTTATCTTCTTCATGTTTCCTCTCCTTGTGGTCTTTTATGATTTGTATGGGTCCAAAGGAATACCGGGCAAAAGCCCATGGCATCAGGTCAGAAATCTGCAACTGCCTCCGCGAATCTCTGCCGCACCGCAGGTCCGTGCATCTGGGAATAATCACGAGGATAAGCCTCTCCCCGCTCACATTTCATGGTCACAAATACAGGCCCTTTTGTATTTAGGATGGCTGGCAGTTCCTCCTGAAAATCAGTTTCTTCGGAAAATTCGAGACACCTTGCGTATCCTGCATTTTCCGCCATGCCCGCAAAGTTCACCTTGTCCTTGCCGGGAATAACATGACTGCCATTGGCCTCGTACACGCCGTTTTCGCTGACGAAATGAACGAGATTTTCGGGCGCGGCATCGGCGATTGTCACCAGACTGCCGAGATTCATCAACAGACTGCCATCGCCGTCCAGAAGAATGATTTTGCGATCGGGCCAGGCAAGTGCGAAACCCAGCGCATGAGACGACGTCAATCCCATTGCACCTGACGAGATATAATTGAATGCGCTGGGCCGGATCGCAATCCAGTCGAACGCCGTGCTATAGGCGGCGACAACGACCTGATCCTGCGCGACGTTGTCGGCGAGAATTCTTAGCCAGGAATCCCGTTTCATCATGGGGCGACCGGCCTTCTTCCGATCAGAAGTGCCACGGGATTGGACGTCGCGTAGGCGGTTTCTATCGCCGGCCCGATCCGCTCGACGTCGCGATCCGTGTCCACCAGGTGGTGCGCAATGCCCATCGCATCGAGTATCGGTTCAATAATCCGGATTCCGTAATTCCTGGACGCCGTGGGCGCAACATCCGGCTCCTTGCCATGCAGTCCCACCATCATGCAGATCGGCATCTTGTATTCGACGGCGACCGCCCGCACGGCGTTCAGCGAATCCAGCAGGCCGGTATATTGAATCAGGATCAGCGCGCGCTGCTTGGAATAGGACAGCGCGGCGCTGATCCCGAGCGCCTCGTCTTCCTTGCAAACCCGCACATGCCGGAAACCCGGATCGCGCGAGATTGGCCCCAGGAGTCCCTCTTCCGTCGACCTGTCGGGAACTGTCAGGATCGTTCGTACTTCGCTATCTCTAACGGCGCCGATGATCCGGTCGCCTGACAGCATTATTGTGTCATTTATTCTCTGCACGTTCTGAACGTTTTTGTTTTCATCCTGTTCACACTCCAAAACTATAGGTCGCGGGCCGGCATGGCGTTATTGAAATAATTTCTTTACCGTGAAAGAAATTTCAAATGCCGAAATCTAGACAGCATGACTTCGAAACGCAGACGAAATCCGATTCCCCCGGGAGCAATGGAAAAGGCCGCCTTTCTGGCGAGCAAGGGGCGGCGACAAAAGCAGATTGCCGCAGATCTGGGGGTCAGCGCCCCCACGGTAAACCGCCTGCTCGCCGAAGCCTCGAAACAGGGCATTCTGATTCCGCGTCACCCGAAATTAAACGTTACGCCGGACAGAGCGCGCGAACTCGAGAAGCAGGTTTTCGGTCAACAGGCTCTTTTTGAACGACTTGAGCGACTTTCCGACGGCCGGCTGCAGTCGCTGGAGGTCTATCCTGTTGCAAACGCCGAAAACGTGTTGACCGGCGTTACCAGCAACGCCGCGCACGACGTCGTGGACAGGATTGTGAATCAGCCCCGAATCGTCGCTATCACATGGGGCACCACGATGCGCGCGCTCGTCTCGGAGATTCAGAACCTGGCGAAAAGATCGTCGCGAGAAAGGCTGGAACAGTCTCCGCCGACATTCATCCAGTTGACTGGCGATCCCGCCGCCGCAATTGCCGACCCCTCCCTCCAGAGCGCAACCTTCGTTTCCGACCTGAACACCGTTTTCGGCAAAAAGACGACCAGCAAATTCAGCTACAGCGTGAGTGCATTGATTCCGAGGCAGTACAGGAAGCAGGGCGAACTGAAAATCATCAAGGACTTCATTGGCGGCACGGCCGGCTATGCCAATGTTTTCTGTCTCGATACTGATGGTACGACGCAGCTCATCCCCGAGGTCGATACACTCCTGACCGGCTGCCGCGGCAAATTCGGACACGACAGATGGCTGATAGAGTGCGCCGCTAATCTGGAAATCCCCCCCGAAACACTCGAAGACATTACGATCGGAAATATCGGTGGCTACTGGTTGCCCAGAGACACGAACAGCAGAGCCGAAAACGATATTGTCGACGAGCTCAATGCGAGATGGACGGGGATCCACCGACGCGACTTTGAAAAGATCGCCAGACGGCGGGGCGTCATCCTCGTGGCGGCGGAAGAACACAAATTCGAGATCGTCCGGCACCTGGTAAGCGAGGGGCTGGTATCGGTTTTACTGATAAGTTCCGCTCTGGCGGACAGGATGGAAGAAGACATGTCTTCCGGTGACGCAGCCGGGGGCCAAACCTAGGTTCCGCATCTGCAAAGCATGGCGCTCGACGACGAACGCCGAATGTGTCCGCTCGATCCCGGCAGCGGGCCGCGCAACAGGCGAAACAGAACCCTTTGTTCAGGAAGTTACCGATCGCCAACGTTTTGCGGGGTAAGGAAAATTGGTGGACCTGAAGAGACAAAGTTGGAACTCTTTGGTCGATGAACTGGAGGCGTGGATTGAGGCATTGAGTGTTCCTCAAGAAGAAACGTGGTCATCACTCACCCTCGGAAACAGCCCGGATATCGGCTGTGAGGCCTGCTTTAGCCCAGAAAGCTGACATATCGTTAGATTTCAATGAGGTTGATTCTGACCCAACAGCGACGTTGTTGGAAGGTCTCCATTTGCCGACTGAAAATTCTCGTCCATCCGGTACACTTATCTAATGAATTCGCCACTTGCAGACCACACCTACCGCCGACTATTTAGCGCGCAGGTCATCGCGTTGGCTGGCACCGGTCTGTCGACCGTGGCATTGGCCCTGTTTGCCTACGACCTTGCCGGAGCCGACGCAGGCCTGGTCCTCGGTACCGCGTTGGCTATAAAAATGGTCGCCTATGTCGGCGTCGCGCCGGTCGTCGGCGCGTTCGCCCAAGCCCTGCCGCGTCGGCGACTCCTGATTGCCTTCGATCTGGGACGCGCCGGTACAGTCGCCTGCCTGCCCTTCGTGACGGAAATCTGGCAGATCTATGTTCTGATTTTTCTGCTCAACGCCTGTTCAGCCGGATTTACCCCCACCTTTCAGGCGACCATCCCCGATATTCTGCCCGACGAAGCCCAATACACACGCGCCCTGTCGCTGTCGCGGCTGGCCTACGATCTGGAAAACCTGTTGAGCCCGGTGGTTGCCGCCGCCGCGCTTGTGGTGGTCAGTTATAACGGCCTGTTCGCCGCGAATGCGCTGGCCTTCCTGATTTCCGCACTGCTGGTGCTGTCGGTACGTCTGCCTGCGCCCGCTCCCGGGGAACGGGAAGCCGGTCTGTGGTCCAATCTGGGCGTCGGCGTCTCAATCTATCTTAACACGCCACGGCTGCGCGGATTGCTCGCGCTGTCGCTGGCCGTCGCGGCGGCGGGCGCCATGATGATCGTCAATACGGTTGTCATTGTGCGTGACCGGCTGGGCGGTTCGGAAACAGAGACGGCTATCGCGTTTGCGGCCGCCGGGCTGGGGTCGATGACTGTCGCACTCGTCCTGCCACGGGTGCTGGAGCGAATCCCGGACCGGACAGTGATGCTCGCCGGGGGGCTGGTCCTCGGCGCGGGACTGCTGACCGGACTCTCTGCGCCGGGCTTTGAAGCGTTATTGGCTACCTGGCTGACGCTGGGCGCAGGATCCTCGCTGATCCAGACGCCAGCAAGCCGACTGCTCCGCCGCTCGGCTCGTGAAGGTGACCGGCCCGCCGTATATGCCGCCCAATTCGCGCTTTCACACGGCTGCTGGCTCGCCGCCTATCCGCTCGCCGGCTGGACCGGTAGGATGTTGGGTCTCGACGCCGCTTTCGCGATTCTCGCCTGCATCACCCTGGGCGGGACGTTTCTCGCGTTCTACTTCTGGCCGGCGGACGACCACGTGACGCTGGAACACTGGCACGACGCTATGCAACACGAACACCCGCACTTGCATGACGAACATCACCAGCACGTGCACGACGGAGATGTCGGTCGGGAACCGCACCGTCACCCGCACCGCCACATGGCGGGTCGCCACAGTCATCCATATGTGATCGACCTGCACCACCCTATCTGGCCGTCGCGCTGAGCGACCATCCGCGCGAGCGGAAAATCGCCTCCCCCGCCCGAAAGCGGGGAAGGCGTAAGTGTTTTACATCACACGCTTGATTTTGGCGTAGTCACCGCTGACGGTCAGTGTCACCGTCACGTTCTTTTTGGTACGGTTGCGCCAGAACCAGCCGTGATTGCCATCGAACGGGGCTTCGAAAACACCTTCATCGCCCTTTACCGACCGGCCCCGCTTGAAGCTCTTTTCCTTCCCGCCCGGCGTGCCGCCATGCAGGTCGTAGTTCGCGGTGCCACCTTCTACCGCCCAGTTGTAAGAGACTTTGGCGCCCTTTTTCATGGCAAGTTTTATCTCGGCGCCCTGACCGGGTTTGAGAGTGAAGGATCTCTTGTCGGTTTTGGCCGCCGACTGCGCTTCGGCCGGGGAGATCAGCCGCAGTGCAAGAATGCGGTCAAAGAGCCCCGAACGCGACTGCGGGCCGGTGGTCGCCGGTACATTCTTCAACCTGTCGGCTTCCGCTTCTTCCTCCAGTTGCGTCTTTATCTCGCCCATTTCCGTAAGGCCGGTAACGCTGCCGATTCCGGTGGGGTCGATGCCATATTCCGCGGGCAGAATCGCCGTGACAAGGAGGACCGCGGCCACAAATGCCGCGATCACGGTGGAGCGCAGAAGTTGCCGGGTTGTCGGGAGTTCGGCACGGGTGGGTATATCGGAGTTGTACATTGATTTGATTCCTTGCAGGTCAGTTTACGAAGTAGCCGGTGAGCTGAAATCCGATCAGTACAAAGCCGGCGGACATCATCGCGACGTTGGCGGTATAGGCATGGCGCCAGAAACTGGCGGTGCGCCGCCAGAAGCTGATCGCGATCAGAATTGTGCCGAGCGCCAGCAACTGACCGATTTCCACACCGACGTTGAACGCCAGGAGATTCGGTATCAGACCGTCTTCAGCCATGTCGTATTCCTGAATCTTGGTTGCCAGGCCTAAACCGTGAAACAGGCCAAAAATGAGAGTCGCGGCCTTGGTGTTCGGCTGGAAGCCGAACCAGCGCTGATAGGCGCCCATGTTGTCCAGCGCCTTGTACACGACGGACAGGCCGATGATGGCGTCGATCAGGTACGAGCTGACGCTGGTCCCGGCGAGGACGCCGTAGAGAAGCGTTGTTGAATGGCCGAGGGCGAACAGGCTGACATATATGCCGATATGTTTTGCCTTGTAGAGGAAGAAGATCACACCGAAGAGGAAAAGCAGGTGATCGTATCCGGTCACCATGTGCTTTGCCCCAAGGTACAGATACGGCACAAGGTTCACGCCAGTGATTTCGAGGATATAGCCTTTGTCCCCTTCGGTGACGTTATGGCCAAAAGCGGGGGCGGCCATAATAATCGCGGTCAGGGCAATGAGAGTTGCCCACGCATGTGGTGCCCGGCAAGCGGAAATTACCCGCCGCGGGTTTAGTAATCGAGACATTCGAAAATTCCCATCTATTAATCTGAAGTGCACACCAAGGTGCATTACCTTAGAAAGCGGATTCAGATATTCCGGGGCGGTCGTTCGATAAGATGGGGAGGGCCGTGGATCGGAGTGAAGACGGTTCCTGCATCCCAAACCGGAAATATTTCCGGACCAAAAATACTCAATACCGCCATAACGCTGGGTGTTTCATGGGAATGGTCGAGAGGGTTGTGTCCGTGAACATGACCAGGCAGCCGTTCTTCGGACTCGCCACCTTCGTGGACATGACCGTGCTCTTCCGAGGCAGGGGAGAGGATGTCATGACGGGTTTCCTCGGTCATCGCCAGCGCGAACGCGTCTGCAGCCGAGTGTCCAACTGCGAGCGGAAGCACACCGGTGAGACAAGCCATCAAAATATAAGCGCAAACATTTAGGCGCCGCTTCTTAAGCACTGCTCTCACCTGCTTGACGATCAGATTTGCGTTACGGGACTGGTATAACATTTTCACCCAAAAATTGTCGCGGGAGATCTCCGCTTACCGACGCTTTCAGAAATGTTGGGCGGAATTGGTGGAGCCGAGGAGGATCGAACTCCCGACCTCAGCGTTGCGAACGCTGCGCTCTCCCAGCTGAGCTACGGCCCCACCGTGTCGTCGAACCCCGGCAACACGCCTTGGGGTCAAGCGGGGCGGATAATGGTTTCGGGACCCCTGTCTGTCAAGCGGTGTGAACGGGTTTGAAAGCGATTTGCCGGCACGGTCTGCGCTTGCGTCCGAATCGCCGCATCGCTAGGCTCCGGCGACCGCTTCGCACCTATCAGAAGCCCTAAAAACCACGGAATCCGCCATGACCGCCGTCCTGAATCTGATAGACAACGTCGTCTCTCTTTACATCTGGATCCTCTTTTTCGCGGTAATCGCGAGCTGGCTGATCAATTTCAACGTGATCAACACCTCGAACCGCGTCGTCTATATGATCGTCGACGTTCTCTACAAGCTCACCGAACCGGCCCTGCGCCCGATCCGGCGGCTGCTGCCGAATATGGGGGGGCTCGACCTGTCGCCCGTGGTGCTGATCCTGCTGCTGTGGTTTATCCGGGACCTGATCTTCGATATCGCGCGTTAGACGTTTCGATGTCGGACGCAAAAATCATCGACGGCAAGGGCTTCGCTGCCGGGCTGCGCACGCGGGTCGCGGAAGAAACCGCGAAACTCAAATCCGCGAACGGGATCGTCCCGGGCCTTGCCGCGGTGCTGGTGGGCGAAGACCCGGCCAGCCAGGTCTACGTTCGCAACAAGAACAAACAAACGGTCGAGGCCGGCATGAAATCGCTGGGCGAGACCCTGCCCGTCGATACGTCGGAAAAAGACCTGCTCGGCGCCATAGACAAGCTGAATGCCGACCCTGCCGTCCATGGCATCCTGGTGCAGCTTCCCCTGCCCGGCCAGATCGATCCACATGCCGTCATCGACGCCATCGATCCGGAAAAAGATGTCGACGGCTTCCACCTACGCAATGTCGGCCTGCTGGCGACCGGGCGCGGCGGCATGGTGCCGTGCACGCCGCTCGGCTGCCTGATGATGCTGGAAGACCGGCTGGGCGACCTGACCGGCAAGAACGCCGTGATCGTCGGCCGCTCGAACATCGTCGGCAAGCCGATGGCGCAGCTGCTGCTGTCGGCCAACTGCACGGTGACCATCGCCCATTCGCGCACGGCGGATCTGCCCGCCGTCTGCCGCGAAGCGGATATCCTGGTCGCCGCCGTCGGGCGTCCGCAGATGATAAAGGGCGACTGGATCAAACCGGGCGCGACGGTCATCGATGTCGGCATCAATCGCGTGCCGGCAGAGGAAGAAGGCAAAATGCGCCTGGTCGGCGATGTCGCCTTCGACGAAGCGATCGATATTGCCGGGGCAATCACGCCTGTGCCGGGCGGTGTCGGGCCGATGACCATCGCCTGCCTGCTGCGCAACACGCTGGTCGCCGCCTGCCGGCAGAACGGTATCGACGTTCCTGATATCTGATATTGCGCTATACTCGGGGCGGTATCAGATGAAAAGAGTGCATCAATCCCGATGGCTGCCGGTATGCTTCCCCTGCTGTTCGCGACACTCGCCTTTGTCGGCGGGCATTTTCTCCTGTCTTCGGCTGCAATACGCGGCCCCCTGACACGGGCGATCGGAGAAGCGCCGTTCCGGGCGATATATTCGGTTCTGATGATCGCCGCCCTCGGCTGGATGATCAGCGCCTATAACGCGGCGCCATATCAGCGCGTCTGGGATGTCGGCCTGTTCGGGCCGCCGGTGATCCTGATCCTGATGTATTTTGCGGTCTTCTTTTTCCTGTGCAGCTTCACAACCAGAAATCCGACACTGGTCGGCATGGACGCACTGCACCATGAGGTCGCACCCGGCAAAGGCATTTATTCGATCGTCCGACATCCCATGCTGGCGGCTTTCGCTCTCTGGTCGGGCGCACATCTTTTTGTCCGGGGAGATATCGCGGCCATCGTATTTTTCGGCGGCTTCTGGGTCCTGTCGACCTTCGGCATGGTCCATATCGATAACCGCCGGCGCGCCAATGCGGACGATGCCTGGCGGGCGTTCGAGGCCGGCACCTGCAGAACACCGTTCAAGGCAATCCTTCAGGGCCGCCGCACCCTGGTGATGAGCGACGTCGGCTGGTGGCGGGTCGTTGTCGCCACGGTTCTCTACCTGGCGTTTCTGTACCTGCACGAAAACGTCTTCGGGATGAACCTGTTCCCGGTCTAAGTACCGCACCATCCGGTGGAAATGCTGTGCCTTATCGGGCGGTCCCGCCATTCCGCAAGGCCTCGCGCCGGGTGATATAATAGCCCGCCGCGAAGATGATGACCGCACCGGTCCATGTCCAGATATCGATGAATTCCGCGAACAGAACGTAGCCGAACGCCGCGCCAAGCGGCAGGCGCAGGAAATCGAACGGCATGACGGCGCTGGCATCGGAATGCTCGAACGCACGCGCCTGGCAGAAATGGGCAGACCAGCCCGACAGCGCCATCACCGTCAACGGCAATGCATCCGACCAGTCCGGCGTTACCCACAGGAAGGCGACGGGAATTGCCGTCAGCGGCACCATCAGCACGTTCAGCCAGAACACGGTGACGGCGGGGGAATCGGTACGGGTCAGGATCTTCACGCTCGACCACGCGCCCGCATAGAGCGCCGACGACAGAACAACCAGCAAAACCGGCAGATCTATTTCAATCACGCCCGGCCGGATGATCACCATTGCACCGACGAACCCGACCAGCGTTGCGGCCCAGCGATGAACCCCGACCGATTCGCGCAGGACCAGCCCGGCGGCAATCGTCGTGAACAGGGGAATGAGGAATGTCAGCGCAATCGCCTGGGCGACCGCGATATCGGCAAGCGCGTAATACAGTGTCGCCATGGCGAACAGCGCAAACAGCGTGCGCACGACATGCATCGGCATTCTGCCGGTCTTCAATGCCCCGATACCGAATCTGGAGACCAGCGGGATCACCAGCAATATGCCGACAAGCGCACGGACCAGAACGATCTGGAAGGCGTCGAACTTGCCGTCCATGTAGCGCACGCTGGTCATCATGAAGGCAAAGCTGACGGCGGCCAGGATTGCCCAGACGGCACTGCGCACAAACTGAGACGGCGGGGCAGAACCCCCCGCCGTCATCGTTCCATCATCCCTTGCGGGCGTTCATCAGGCGCAGACGCAGGGCGTTCAGCTTGATGAACCCTTCGGCGTCGCGCTGGTCGTAGACGGTATCCGCTTCGAACGTAACGTGCTGTTCCGAATACAGGCTGACCGGCGATTTACGACCGACAACGCTGACCGAGCCCTTGAACAGTTTGAGCCGGACGGTGCCGTTGACGTATTTCTGGCTCTCGTCCACGGCCGCCTGGAGCATCTCGCGCTCCGGCGCGAACCAGAACCCGTTATAGACCAGCTCCGCATAGCGCGGCATCAGCTCGTCCTTCAGGTGGGCCGCACCACGGTCGAGGGTGAGCGACTCGATGCCGCGATGGGCGGCAATCAGGATCGTGCCGCCGGGCGTTTCGTACACGCCGCGCGACTTCATGCCGACATAGCGGTTTTCGACGATATCGATCCGGCCGATACCGTTGGCGCCGCCAAGCTCGTTCAACTTGGTCAGCAGCGTCGCCGGCGACATTTCCTGGCCATCGACCGCCACTGCGTCGCCCCGGTCGAAATCGATCTCGACATAGGTCGGGGTATCGGGCGCCTCCTCGGGCGAGACCGAGCGCGTATACATCGCATCGTCCGCCTCGACCCAGGGGTCTTCGAGGGCTTTTCCCTCGTAGGAAATATGCAGCAGGTTGGCATCGGTCGAATAGGGCGGTTCGTCGATCTTGTCGCGCGAGATCGGGATCTGGTGTTCGCGGGCGAAGTCCATCAGCTTGGTGCGCGAATCGAGGTCCCACTCGCGCCACGGCGCGATCACCTTGATATCGGGCTCCAGCGCGTAATAGCCGAGCTCGAACCGGACCTGGTCGTTGCCCTTGCCGGTCGCCCCGTGGCTGACGGCGTCGGCGCCGACCTGGCGCGCGATTTCGATCTGGCGCTTGGAGATCAGCGGCCGGGCAATCGAGGTGCCGAGCAGGTAGATGCCTTCGTACAGCGCGTTGGCGCGGAACATCGGGAAAACGAAATCGCGCACGAATTCCTCGCGCAGGTCGTCGATGAAGATTTCCTTCACCCCGGCGGCCTCGGCCTTTTGCCGCGCCGGCTCGACTTCCTCGCCCTGGCCGAGATCGGCGGTGAAGGTCACCACCTCGCAGTCATAGGTTTCCTGCAGCCATTTGAGAATGACAGACGTATCCAGCCCGCCCGAATAGGCGAGCACGATCTTGTTGACCTCTCCGGGTCGTGGTCCGGCCATTTCGCGTCCTTTTTATGTGATGGCAGCCTGTGTGATGGCGGCGGAGTATAGGGGATCGCCCTGCCTCGGCAAGCTACTCAAGCCGATTTCCGTTCCCGCATGCTTTCGGTTTTCAACTGGCCGCAGGCGGCGGAGATATCACGGCCACGCGGGGTGCGAACCGGCGACGAATAGCCCGCCCGGTTGACGATATCGGCGAATGCCGCAATGTCTTCGTCGGTCGAACATTCGTACGGGGCGCCGGGCCAGGGGTTGAACGGGATCAGGTTGATCTTGGCCGGGATCCCGCTGATAAGCCGCACCAGTTCGCGCGCATCGGCCGGCGTGTCGTTCATCCCCTTGAGCATCACGTATTCGAACGTGATCCGCCGCGAATTGCGCGCTTCCGGATAGGCCCGGCAGGCGTCCAGCAATTCGGCGATGGGGTATTTTTTGTTTATCGGCACGATTTCATCACGCAGATCGTCGTTTACCGCATGCAGCGAAATCGCCAATTGCACACCGAGATCGGCGCCGACCTTCGGGATCATCGGCACGACGCCGGCGGTCGACAGGGTGATGCGGCGGCGCGAGACGTTAATACCTTCCTCGTCCATCACGATGCGCAGCGCCTTGACGACGTTGTCGTAGTTATAAAGCGGCTCGCCCATACCCATCATGACGATATTGGTCAGCTGGCGCGGTTCCTTCGAGGACGGCCATTCGCCATAGGAATCGCGCGCCAGCATGAACTGGCCGACGATCTCGCCCGGCGTCAGATTGCGCACCATCAGCTGGGTACCGGTATGGCAGAACCGGCAGTTGAGCGTGCAGCCGACCTGCGACGAGATGCACACGGCCCCGCGGTCTCTTTCCGGGATATGAACGGCCTCGGCCATTTTGCCGTCGGGGAACGACATCAGCCATTTGCGCGTCCCATCGGTCGATGTCTGTTCGGTCGCTATTCCGGGGCGCGAGATATCGAACATCTCCGCAAGCTCGCCCTGCATCCCCTTGGCGATGGTAGTCATTTCAGTGAAATCCCGGACGCCGTGATGGTAAATCCAGTGCCAGACCTGCTTTACACGGAATGCGGGCAATCCCAGCCTGTCGAATTCCGCGGCCATTTCTGCGCGCGACAATCCGACGAGGTCGATCTTACCCTCAACGGAGGGGGGTAGCGTGGGTTCTGCGATGATTGACATGGCGGCAATATAGGCGCACCCATCGCGCGATCAACCAAAGTCTTGCAATCCGCTGCCGACCACCAGAAGGCCCGCATATGAAATTGACGCCCGTCATGCAGGGCCTTTTATGGATGACGGCAAGCACGGCGAGCTTTTCGGCAATGATCATCGCCGTCCGTTCGCTGTCGGATACTATTCCCCCGTTCGAACAGGTATTTCTGCGCAGCGTCATCAGCCTGGCGATCGGCCTGCCCATGGTTATCCGGGTGTGGCGGGAAACGGCGCACACTTTCCGGCCGGATTCCCTGGGCAGGCTCTATGCAATGCGCAGTCTCGGTACGTTTGTCGGCGTATCCGCATGGTTTTTCGCGGTCGCCAAGATGCCGCTGGCAGAGGCCGTGGCGCTGCATTTCACCCTGCCCATTTTTGGCCTGATCCTGTCCGCCATGATCCTGCGCGAGCAGATCACCCGTCCCCGATGGATGGCTGTCGTAATCGGGTTCATCGGTGTGCTGATTATCCTGCGCCCCGGCGCGGAGGCGATCGATGTCATGGCGCTGGTCGTCTTTCTGTCCGCGGCCGGATATGCGAGCGGCGATATAAGTACGAAATTGCTGTCCCGGACCGAGCCCGCCCGGCTGATCGTGGTGAATCTCAATATCTACCTGATCGTGTTTTCGGCGATCCCGACCGCGATGGACTGGCACACACCGCCGGTCAGCGATATTCCGCTGATCCTGGTTATGGGCGTTACCGCGTGGACAGCCCACATGTGCCTCGCCCAGGCCATGAAGCGGGCCGATGCCAGCGTCATCATCCCGATGGAATTTATCCGGCTGCCGCTGACGGCACTGGGTGCCTACGTCTTTTTTACCGAGATACCGGGTGTCTGGACGATGGTCGGCGCCGCGGTGATCTTTGCCGGCACATGGCAACTGGCAAAGCGCGAAGGCCGCCACTAACAGGCCGCAAGGGGTCTGCGATACAAGGTTACTGCGCGGCGACCGTCGCGGTCTGTGACCGGCGCATCCACCATACCGCGGCGGCGACGATGAGAATCTGGGGAACGATCGCAATCATCACCGCATTCCAGCCGAACTCGATCTGCAGGTATCCGGCAAAAAACGAAGAGATCGCCGCCAGAACATAGGCAATCGTGTCGTTCGCGCCCTGAACCTTGCCCTTCTCCTCTTCGGTGTGGCATGTCACGAGAAGAGCGGTTGCTCCGACAAGCATGAAATTCCAGCCGGCGCCGATCAGCACATTTGTAATAAAGAAATGGACGACCGTAATCCCGGACAGCCCGGCGACGATCCCGCCGAAAAACAGCACGAACCCCAGCATCACGACTTTCTGATAACCGTAACGCATGATCAGCGATCCGGCGATAAAGGACGGTGCGAACATCGCAAACATGTGCCACTGGATGACGAACGGCACATCGGTCTCCAGCCCGCACAACTTCATCGATAGCGGGGTCGCCGCCATCATCAGAATCATCCCGGCCCAGGCAACCGACGTGCCGGTTGCCGCCACGATAAAGGCCGGTTGTTTCATGATTTCGCCAAGCGGCCGGCCCGTCGATTTCTTTTCGGCTTTCGGCCGGGCGGGCGCATCCGGTTCCGGCATACGGATGAACTGCACCGTAATCGCCATCAGAATCGGGAAAATACCGAGGAGGATATAGCTCGCGAGGAATTGCGGCACCAGCAACGTGCTGCTCTGGCCCGCCAGGGTACCGCCCACGAACGCCGCGATGATGCCGCCGCCGATCACCCAGGAAATCGCCTTCGGTCTGAACGCATCGTTCGCCGCTTCCGCGGCGGCAAACCGCAGGTATTGGTTGAAGGCGTTGAACGCCCCCATGCAGGAGGTACCGGCGATAAACACCCAGAAATTGACCGCGTAGACGCCATAGGTACAAAATGCGCAACCGGCGACACCGAATATCGCGCCGATGGCAAAACCGTTCCGCCGGCCCAGACGTTGCATCAGCATCGAGGCGGGGGTTGCCGCCAATGCGGTCGCCACCCACATGAACGCGTGCGGCAGTGTCGCCAGCGACTTGTCTTCGAGGATTGCCAGCGCGGCCAGGGCGGAGACGCTGATAACGACGGTGACGCAGGTCTGTGCGTAGCCCTGACACAGCGCCAGCAGCGTCACGTTGCGTTTCATGTGAGGAATTGCCATCACCTCATTCTAGAACATGCCGCCCGAAGCGCAATCGGTCGGCGGATCGCGGGCAAACGCCGTTAGTTGACGCCGCAGGCCTTGCCGATCGCCCTGTGTGCCGCGGAAACGCCCGCCAACGAATAGGTGTCCCGCGTTTTCGTGCCCCGGGACGACAGCCCCGTGACGATCATCCGGGCGCCGCCGCGCATGGCGGCCACGAGATCTGCGTCGTCCTTCGTGCTCCGCGCCCAGGCCGTATCGCCATTGGTGAATAGTTCGAACTTCTTGGCACCGATCGTCACCTGCACGGCGCTGCCCTTTTTATAGGTATAGCCTGCCGTGAACTGGACCTGGTTGAACGTCTTCTCGCCGGGCCGATGTGTAACCAGCAGGTATATACGACCCCTTTTCCGGTAATTCCCCTCGTCCTTGACCGGCTCGCTATAAATCCAGCAGGTCTTTGTCTTGTCCTTCCCCTCGGTATGCGCGGACCAGTCCTTGTAGGCGGCAATCTGCCTGGCCGACGCGGGCGCAAGAGACGCCGCAAACACGGTTATCAGGGCAATAGCGATTAACTTCATCGGTTTCCTTCCAAACTCCGCTTTTTCCGTCCGATCACCGGTGTGCCGAACACGGGCTCGGGCAGTGGCTCGGGTCGGGCACCGGCCATCACCGGACGATCCGCAAACCGGCCCATTGACAGCAATCGGTCATACATCACGATCCCGCCAGTGGTTGCAAGGTTCAGCGAGAACTTCGTCGGTATTTTCACAATATGGTCACAACACGCAATCATGGCATCGCTAAGGCCGATACGTTCCATACCCAGAACATAGGCAGCTCGGCGCGGATGGCGAAAGCTCGGCAGATCGATGGCCGTATCATCGAGTTCGATGCCGACCAGCGAACACCCGGCGGGCAACCGCATCGACTCCATCGAATCGAATGGGTAGAACGGCACCTGTGCAGTGGTATCGGACGTATCGGAGCCACTGGCGGCAACGTCGTAATTGGCGGCAACGGTAAACACGAAGCTCGCGCCGAAAGCATGCGCGGACCTGACCAGATTGCCGACATTCATCGGCTTGCTGACCCCTTCTATTCCGATACCAAAATATCCACGCATGGCGCCGGATTCTACAGCCGGGGATGAATCGCGCAAGGAGAAGGAACAATGTGCGTATGAACGACGATTTGCGCGGCCAGTACGAAAACTACCCCTATCCGCCCCGGAATCCTGCCGATGAAGCGACGCGGCTGATCACCGGATCGCCCAGTCACATTTCCGAGATCGAGCACCACATCCTGGCCGGGCGGCGCGGTTCGCCGGCGCCATACCGGATACTGGTTGCCGGCGGCGGCACCGGCGACGCCACGGTCATGCTCGCCGCCCAGCACGCTGCGGCCGGTATCGACGCGGAGATCGTTCACCTCGATATCTCGGAAGCGTCGTCGGCGATCGCCAGGGCAAGGATCGACGCGCGCGGCCTGACAAATACGACCTTCGTTCACGGTGCCATCGAGACCATTTCGACGCGCGATCTGGGCACGTTCGATTACATCGACTGCTGTGGCGTGCTCCACCACCTCGAAGATCCCGCGGCAGGGCTGAAAGCGCTGAGAGCGGCGCTCAAACCGGCAGGCGGTCTCGGCATGATGGTATACGCGCCGCTCGGTCGGACCGGCGTCTATCACGCCCAGGCAATGCTGCAGATGATCGCCGGAGATGCGGCGGACCCGGAACGCATTTCCACCGCCCGCCAGCTTCTGGAAGACCTGCCGGGGTCAAACTGGCTGAAACGCAATCCACATGTCGGCGATCACATCGACCAGGGAGATTCCGGCATTTACGATTTGCTCCTGCACCGACGCGACCGCGCTTATTCCGTGCCTGAACTGGCCGGACTGCTCCAGCAGGGCGGTATGAGACCGGTAAACTTCGTCGACCCCGCCCGGTATGAGCCCGGCGTCTATCTGAAATCGCCCGAGCTGGTAAAACGCACGTCCGGGCTGAACTGGGTTCAGCGCTGCGCCTTTGCCGAACTGCTGGCCGGCAATATGAAAACCCATATTCTTTACGCTGTCCGGGACGATAACCGCACCAATACACTCGCGGTTCCCGACACTGCGAACACCATTCCGATCATGCGGGATAATGACGGACCGTCGCTGGCAGCACAGATCAAACCCGGCATGTCGCTCAAGGTCGACATGGAAGGCGTGCAACTGTCATTACCGCTGCCCGCCCTGGCGGCGCCGATCCTGGCGTTGACCGACGGCGAACGATCGCTGGCCCGGATACACGCCGACCTGCAATCGTCGCAAAACCCCGCACCGGACTGGGACACGTTCAAAAATCAGTTCGACCAGCTTTTCAGCTCGTTCTACGGTCTGAGCAGGATGTTCCTGAAGAAACCCGCCTGAAAAACCATCGCCGGCCGGTTTGGCTGTCGATCTAGTTGACGTTTGCCGCTTCGCCCAGCGTCGGGCCTATTTCCCGATTGAGCACCAGGTCGGCAATACCGTCCAGATCCGTCGGATCCCGGTTCAGGATCACAAGTTTTGCACCGTTTTTCTTCGCCATGGCGGGAAAGCCGGCCGCCGGGAAGACCACCAGCGAAGAGCCGATGGCCAGGAACAGGTCGCTCGAAAGCGTTTCATCCCGCGCACGTTCCATCGGCTCCTGCGGCATCGCCTGACCGAACGATATCGTTGCCGTCTTGACGATCCCGGCGCAGAACAGGCACTGGGGCAGCGTACCGGTTTCCTGAAAAGCAGCCTTGATCGGTTCCAGCTCGTATCTGGTGGAACAGGTCAAACATGTCGCATAGGTCGCGTTACCGTGCAGTTCGATCATATTTTCGTCCGGCACGCCGGATTCCTGGTGCAGCCCATCGATATTCTGGGTGATTACCGCGCTGACCTTGCCGGTACGCACCAGCTTCGCCACTGCCCGGTGACCGCGATTGGGTTCCGCACCGATCATGTCCCTGTCGATTTCGAACTTGCGCCGCCAGGCTTCGCGCCGCGCATCGGGGGAGCTGACATATTCGTCGAAATATATCGGCGTTGTCTGCGACCAGATCCCGGTCGGGCTGCGGAAATCGGGAATCCCGGATTCGGTCGAAATGCCCGCTCCGGTGAAGACGACGACACGATTCGCCTCGTCGATCAGCCGGGCGAGGGTCTGGATTTCTTCGGTCATGCAGCCAGTTTACTACACGAATTATTCGGCGGCGACCGGCTCCGCGCGTGCCGCCCGGCGCGTCTTTCGCCCCTCGACGACACCGACGGTAATCGACATCATCGGTGGGACGATCGCCATCGTGAGCACGGCCGACAGGGACAGCCCGCCCAGCACGACGGCGCCCAGTCCGCGGTAAAGCTCGGAACCCGGCCCCGGAAAAGCGACCAGCGGCAGCATCCCGAACACGGATGTCAGCGTGGACATGAAGATCGGCCGGATGCGGTTGCGGGTCGCCGTCTCGATGGCGGTATTCACGTCCAGGCCGTCTTCACGGATATGGAACAGGGTCTGATGCACCAGCAGGATTGCGTTATTCACCACGATCCCGATCAGGATGACAAAACCGAGCATCGTGAGCATATCGAGCGACTGCGCCACATAGGTATTGAGTAACGCCAGTCCGCCCAGACCGCCAGCCGCGGCGACCGGCACCGTCAACATGACTATCCATGGATATAGAAAGCTCTCGAACAGCACCGCCATCACCAGGAAGACGATCACAAGCGCCAGCAGCAGGTCGAGCTGCATGTGATTCCAGGTTTCCTTGAGCTTGTCGGCACTGCCGCCCAGACGGAACCTTACACCCTCGGGCAGACCGCGCGCCCGGATCGGCCCGAGGACCTTTTCCTCCAGAAGTTCCGCCGCCGCTTCCAGGGGCATGCCGTCATTCGGGCTGACACTGACCGTCATGGTCCTCGACCGGTCTATCCGCTGGATTTCCGTCGGTCCCGTCGTTTCCCTGACGTCCGCCAGATTGCCCACCGGCACGATCCGGCCATCCGACGTCACCACCGGCAAGGAACGAATCGCCTGCGTCGACTCCCGGTCGCGATCCGGCCCCTTCAGGGTGAGATCGATCCGCTTGCCTTCAACCGTTACCTCGGCGACGCGGATACCATCATTGAAGGCATCGACGGATTCGCCAAGCTCGCGCGCGGAAAGCCCGTTGTCGGACAGCCTGACGCGGTCCGGTGTGATCCGGACCTCCGGCTCCCCGAGCGTCAACGCCGGTCGCGGGCGCACCCGGTTACCCTGGTTTGGCGGCAGCACGGTGCGCGCAGCAAAGAAAACCTCGCGACCGACGCCGTAAATCGTTTCAAGATCGGGACCGGCAATCTCGATATCGATGGAACGCCCCGACCCGATGGACCGGCCAAACAGCGAGGGCTGGAACATGAAAGCGAACACACCCGGCTCCGCACGTGCCGGTCCTTCAATCAGCGCTTCCAGTTCGCCTGCTTTCTGCGGGTCCACGTGGGTCGCCGCCATGAACATGCTGCCCAGCCGGGCAACGTAGAAGAAACGATCGATCTTCTGGTCTTCGGGTTTGTTGATCTCGGCATAGGCGCCCCGCGACCAGTATTTCTTCGTGGCGTCCGCCACATTCCGCGCAATTCCCTCGTTGGTATCGAGATTGTAGCCCGCGGGCGGCATGACGATTCCGAACACAAGGTTGCGGTTGCCCTTGGGCAGGTAATCCAGCTTCGGCATGATCAGGATCGAAATCGAACCCGCGATCACCACGATCAGCGTGACAAATGCGACCGCCATGGTTTTGTATTTCACGACAAACCGCGCGTAGCGCGTCCAGAAATTCGTGAACCCGCGGGCTAAATCATCGACCAGCGGAATGCGCAGGCCACCCATTTCGGTTTTCACCCCGCCCAGAAGCCCGTTTGCCAACGCGGGTATCAGTGTGACCGCGACCAGCAGCGAGAGCATGACCGAGACCGAGATCGCCACGGCGATATCGCGGAACAGCTGTCCGACCTCCAGGTCCATGATCAGGATCGGAATGAAGACCATCACCGTCGTCAGCGCGGATACGAGGACGGCAGGCCAGACCTGTTGCGCCCCGTAATAGGCCGCTTCCGCGCGTGAGCGGCCCTCCTGGCGAAGCCTGAAGATATTTTCGAGCACCACGATCGCTGCGTCGACCACCATGCCGACGGCAAAGGCGATACCGGCAAGACTGATCACGTTCAGTGATCTGCCAAGCACCGCCATGGCGACAAAGGACCCGACGACCGAGACCGGGATCGACATCGCCACAACGGCGGTCGGCCGCCATGATCGCAGAAAGATCATCAGGACGATGATCGCGAGAATACCGCCATAGATAATGTTTGTGCGCACCAGGTCGATCGACGAATTGATGTAATCTGTTTCGTCGTAAACCTGCTCGACGATCAGTCCCTGGCGTTTTACCGGCCCATCGGCGAGGTCTTTCACAACCTCCCGCACGGTCGCCATCGTCTTGATGACGTTCGCGCCCTGTTCACGGGTGATATTGAAAGCGAGCGCCGGCTGATTGAGCATCCGCAGGCGCGCCTGCGCTTTCTTGTAGCCGATGGATACATTCGCGATATCGCGGACCACGACACGACCGACACCGCGGCTGCCGCCCTCGCTGTCGCTCCGCAGAACCACGTCCTCGACGAGCTGGGTCGTGTTCAGGTCGCCCTCTGTCCGGACGACATAGCGCCGCTTGCCCTCTTCGACGTCGCCGCCGGTGATCGACGCATTTGCCGTGCGAAGGCGCTGCAATACCTCGCTGACGGTCATCCCGTAGCGCGCCAGGCTTTCCGGCGTGATCGTGATAGACATCTCGCGTTCGGTTTCGCCAAAAATATTGACGCCGGCAACGCCTTCGACCCGCTCGATCCGCTCCTGGACGACATCCGCGAGAAAGTCGCCATTGGTGATCATGGGCCGGTTATTGCCCTCCTGACGCGTGATGATGAACCAGGCAATCGCGTTGTCTTCGGTACCCGATGTCGACAGGACCGGTTCGTTCGCTTCTTCCGGATACCCCGATACCCGGTCGAGACGGTTGGCGACGAGAAGCAGCGCCCGGTCGAAATTGATCTCGGCGCCGAACTCAAGGGTGACCTCACCGCGGTTTCGCTGGGCGGAAGACGTCATTTTCTTGACGCCTTCCAGGCCTTTCAGCTCATCTTCCTGCGGATTGATGATTTCGCGCTCAACCTCCTGCGGGGCAGCACCCGGCCAGCTTGTCTTGACGATAATGATCGGCTGACGCACGTCGGGCGCCATCTGGATCGGGATGCGCTGCAGGGCGACATAGCCAAACAGAATGATCATCAGGACCATCGCGATGATCGCGATGGGCCGTTCGATTGAAAGCCGGATTATGTTCATCGGCCTGCTCCGTTCCTTCGACGTCCGGCGCGGCGCGCCGCCCGATTTGTCACCGTCTAGTTGGTTTTCGTTTGCGGACCATTGGCCCGCGGCGGTCCGCCGGTGAGAATGCGGACCGCGACACCCGGCGGCAACGTTTCATTGCCATGGGTCACAACCTGGTCGCCCGCCTTCAGCCCCTTTTCGACGATATAACGGTTACCCACCGCCGCGCCGAGCTTCACCTGGCGCGGAAAAGCCTTGCCGTTCCGGACAATGCTGACAACCCGGTCGGCACCGCGATGCACGATCGCGTCCTTGTGAACCGTCACAACCTGCTGGATTTTACCGATGGGTACCAGGACGGTCACGCTCTGGTTTATCGCAAAACGCGACGATTTTTCGCCGAAAGCGGGCGTGAACCGGACCGGGCGGGTACGGGTACGGGCGTTTTCGCGCGGAATAACCGACCGGACCGTTGCCCGGTGATCCGTCCCGTCATCGAGGCGGAACCTCACGACCGTTCCTGCCGTCAATCCGGCGATACGGTCAGACGGCACTTCGGCCTCGACTTCGATCTCGGTGTCGCTGATCAACGTGACCACCGGATTGCCGACATTCACATAGGCGCCGATTTCGGTGTGTTTTTCACTGACCACACCATCGTAAGGCGCGCGTATTCGGCCGTTGTACAGGTCGATCGCAGCCTGATCGAGTTCGGCCTGCGCCTCCTTCAGCTGAGACCGCCGTTCCGTCAACGTCGCCTGACGGGCATCCACGTCGCGCTGGAGATCCTCGTATCGTGCACGCGAGAAGGCCGAGGATTTTCTCAGGTTCGACATACGTCGTAGTTCCTGCGCGGTCTTGGACGCTTCGGCCTGCGCGGTTGTCACCATCGCCCGGCGCGTCGCCAGCGCCGCCGCATATTTGTCCCGCTGGGCCGTCAGGCGTTCAAGCGCCAGAACAGCGATGACATCGCCCTTCCTTACCCGGTCGCCGACATTCGCGTTCATTTCAACGACGGCGCCATTGATACGGGCGGCAACGTTGCCTGTACGCTGTGCGACCAATCGGCCGATAACCGGATAGGTCTGGGATTTGGGTTCGACAATAACGGCATCGACCCGGACTGCCCGCGCCCGCGGCCCGCCGGATTTCCCGCCTTGCGCGGCGGCTGGTTTGGTCGCGTTCGTGTCGGTCGCGGTCGTGTCGGTCTCGGGCTTGTTGGTCTTCGAGGCTCCCGCGGCGGGCTTCGGACAGGGCTCGCCGGTAAAGAAGCCACGAATCTCCGCCCCGTCGAGCGTGCCCGATTTATTGCAGTCCATCTCGGTGAAATTGCTTTTCAGCGGTCCGCCCGCCTCGTCACGGTCGATAACCCCGTTGCCGTTCTTATCCGCCGCCTTGGCGCGGCCGGACAACTCCGTTCCCTGCGCATGGGCGACGGGAAGAGTGAAAGCCGCACTCAGAACAAGACCAAATAACAACAGGCCGGCCCTGAACGGGCCGGAGTCCAATGCACCGGACATTTTCAAAAAAGGTCTCCAACTAAGCGCCGCGCCGCACGTTCAACACGTTACCGGCAAATATTATCCGTCGGAAAATGCTACCGTTCAGGATACGGGTCAAAGCAAATCTTGGACGTCGGAGTAGTTTATTTTCTAGCCCGACAACTGATCGTACGCATCGAGCGCCTGCGCGCCGTATACCGCGGCCGGACCGCCACCCATTTCGATCGCCACGGCAGCCGTTTCGGCGACTTCCTCGCGCGTCGCCCCTTTTTTGATGGCGGCGCGGATATGAAAATTGATGCACCCCTCGCAATGCACGGCAATGCCGACGGCAAGCGCCATCAGTTCCTTGGTCTTGGCATCCAGCGCGCCTTCCTTGCCAGCGGTTTCCATCAACCCGCGAAACGCGCGCATGGAATCGGGTGCCGCCTTGAAAAGTTTGGCCGCCCGGGCATCGACTTCCTTGGCAAATTCCTTGTGATCGCTGACCATTTCGCTGCTCCTGAAGATATTGGGCCGCCGGTGTGGCGGCGAAGGAAACCGGAACCTATCAGGTTGATCCGCCCACCGGAACGGTCGTTCTGCCGGCTTTGCGGCGGCGCATGGTCCAGGACAGCAATGCCGGGGACCAGCGTTTCAGGATCACGTGCCGGCGGGCAACACCATCTGCGATCAGAACTTCGCGCCGGCGCGCATGAATGGCATCGACGATACGACGGGCACATTCCTCCGGCGACATGCCCTCTTCCAGAAACGGATCCATCCTGTTGTAGAGAGAGCCGTCGCCGCGGAGCGCGTTGATCGAGACGTTCGTCCGCACCGCACCCGGCACGATCAGCGTAACGTCGATGCCCGACGCCGACACCTCTTCACGAAGCGAATCGAAAAACCCATGGGCGGCGTGCTTCGCCGCATTGTAGCCCGACCGCATGGGAGAGCCGTATTTGCCGGCAACGCTGGTGGTACAGACGATATGCCCGCTGCCGCGATCCAGCATCGACGGCAGCACTGCCTTGGTAAGCATCAGCGGGCCAAAAAAATTAACGTCCATCACCCTGCGGTAGACTGAAAGATCGGTATCCACGACACGGGCGCGCTGCGTTATGCCGGCATTGTTGAACAGGACATCGATGCGACCGAAGCGGTCGAGCACGGTGCGCGCGGCTACCGAAACCCCTGCCTCGTCGGTGATGTCGAATGGCAGGACCAGTTTCTCGCCGACGCCGGAAAGCCCGTCGCCGACTGTCTGCAAATCGTCCGCTGCGCGCGAAGACAGAACGATATCCGCACCCTCCGCGTCGAGCTGGCGCACGACCGCTTCGCCGATCCCGGACGACGCGCCCGTCACCCAGATTACCGAGTCGCGAAAACGCATCGACATCTATCCCCCCCTTGCGGTACGTCGTCTCATGGCCCGCCAATGATCCAGTCCGTCAAAAATACTTTCGCCCGGCTGTCGCCCTCTGCGCAAGGCGCCATCTGGATGACCCTGAGCGCCGTGTTTTTCGCGGCGCAGGCCGGAATCGTGCGTTACCTGTCGAAAGACCTCCATTTTATCGAGATTTCGTTTTTCCGGGCCATCTTCGGTATCGTCATCATGCTGCCCTGGCTGATGCGGTCCGGCGTCGGGGTGCTGCGCACATCGCACACCAGGTTATACGTGACGCGCGGGTTTCTGAGCACGGTGGCCATGTATGGCTGGTTCGGCAGCCTTACGCTTATCCCGATCGGGGACGCCACCGCGATCTCGTTTACATTCCCGCTGTTTATCGCGCTCGCCGGCGTGCTGCTGCTGAAAGAACCGGCCCACGTTACCAGGTGGATTGCGCTGGCGGCAGGTTTTGCCGGAACGCTGATCGTCGTCCGCCCCGGCTTCCAGGAAGTGAATATCGGCGTCTTCATGGTGATCGGCGGGGGCGTATGCATCGCCCTGTCCGCCATGATCCTGAAAGTGATGCTCCGCACCGATACGCCGGACAAGGCGGCGATCTACCAGTCGATCTACATGCTGCCCTTTGCCTTCGTCGCGGTGCTGTTCATCTGGGAATGGCCGACCCCGGAGCAGTGGTTCTGGGGTTTCCTGCTCGGCGCCGGATCGACGACAGCGCAACGCCTGTATTCCCGGGCATTCGCAACCGGCGATGTCGGGTCCATCGCGCCGTTCGATTTTACCCGCCTGCCATTCGCGATCGCTATCGGTTTCGTCGTCTTTTCCGAGCTGCCCGATCTCTGGACGATCGTGGGCGGGGTGGTGATATTCTGCTCGTCGATCTTTGCCGGACAGACAGAGTCGCGACGTAACAGGGAAAAAGTGTCTTGAGCGCGGTCACAGGCGGTGTCGCCATCTGGTTCGGCGGGCTTTCCGGCCCGATCCGGGGAACGATCTGGATACTGATCAGTGCCGTCTGCCTGACGGCAATGGCGGCAACGATCCGGCATCTGTCTGCGGATGTGCATACTTTCATCATTGCGTTTTTTCGCATCGGGCTCGGGTTCGTTTTCATGGCCCCCTGGCTGATCCGGACACGCCTGCAGGGTTTGAAGACCACCAAGACTTCGTGGTTTCTGGCCAGGGCATTCGCCACCACGATCGGGTCGCTCGGTTTTTTCTACGCGCTCGGAGAGATACCGCTGGCGGATGCCGTCGCCATCATGTTTACGCGACCGCTCTACGGGACGGTTTTCGCCATCGTCTTCCTGGGAGAGATTGTCGGCCAGCGACGCTGGGCAGCGCTGGGAATCGGCTTTCTCGGCGTGCTCGTGATGGTCCGACCCGGCTTTGAGGCCGTCAATCTCGGCCTTGCCGCAGTCTTCGTCGCCTCCATCGCCGGGGCCGCGGCGGCAATCCTCATACGCTACCTGTCCCGCACCGAATCGCCCGATACCATCACCATGTATATGGTGCTGTTCACCACACCGGTGATGCTGGTTCTGGCGATCTTCGTCTGGGAAACGCCGACATGGGAACAGATCGGCTGGCTGTCGTTCACCGGGTTGGCCGGGACCCTGGGTCAACGCGCGATGTCGCGCGGATACGCGGCGGCGGACGCATCGATCATACTGCCGATGGATTTCTCGCGGCTGATAATCGCCGCCCTTTTCGGTTTCGTCCTGTTTTCGGAGATACCCTCCATCTACACCGCGCTGGGCGGTGCCCTGATATTTACATCGACCGTCTATATCGCCCGGCGCGAAGCCCGAAAATCGCGTGAACGCATCGCCTCGACATCGGTGCAGGAATAACATGACCGCTGCCGGATTCACCGCACGTTTCGCCGCCCTGCCCGGCCCTGTGAGGTCGGGTATCTGGATGTCGATCTCGGCAATTACCTACGTGATCTCGATCGCGATCGGCCGTTACCTCGCGCCCGATATCGAAGTTTTCCAGATCGCCTTTCTGCGCAACGCATTTGCCATCCTGTTCATGATGCCCTGGCTGATGAAAGTCGGGCTGGGTGCGATGCGGACCCAGCAGATCGGCAAGCACGTGGTCCGCGGGTTCATGTCGTCGACCAACGTTACCCTGCTTTTCGCCGCAGTCGCCCTGATCCCGATCGCCGATATGTCGGCGATCAATTTTCTACAGCCGGTGATCGGCGCGGCGATCGCCGGATTCGTGCTCGGTGAAGTGGCCGGGCGCAAACGCTGGCTGGCAATTTCGATGGGGTTCGTCGGCGCCATTCTCGTTATTCGCCCCGGTTTCGCCGAGTTCAACCTCGGCATGGCCTACGCGCTGGGGTCGGCAATTGCCGGCGCATTGGTGTCTATCATGATCAAGACGCTGGTCCGCACCGACCCGCCGGATACCATCGCCGCGTGGCTGTTCGTAACCCAGACCCTGATCCTGCTGGTGCCGACCCTGATTGTCTGGCGCATGCCGAGCGCGGCGCAATGGGGCCTGTTCGTCTTTATCGGTCTGATGAGCGTTATCCTGCAGCGCACCTATAACCGCGGCATTCAGGCGGCCGATATATCGATCGCCATGCCGTTCAACTTCACCCGCCTGATCTGGGCATCGCTGCTGGGCTGGCTGGTTTTTGCCGAATTCCCAGACGTCTGGACGTGGATCGGCGGAACGATCATCTTTGTCGCTTCGGTCTGGCTGACGCGCCAGGGCCGCAACAAGTAAAGATATCCGCATGAACGGACTGCTCGAGAAATTTCACGCCCTGCCCACAAATATCCGCGGTGCCCTGTTCGTTATCATGGGCACGGCATTCTTCGTTCTGACGGATATCGTCGTGAAATTTACCGGCGACCGTATCCATCCGGCACAGATGTCGATCTTTCGCTACGGGGTCGGTTTTATCCTGCTGGCGCCGCTGTTTATCCGTACGGGCCGGGCAAAACTGCAGACCAAACGCCTGAAACTGCATTTTGCGCGCGCCCTGCTGGCGACACTCGGGCAGGCCGGCATATTCTACACGGTCATCCATCTGCAGCTCGCCGATGCGACCGCCATGACCTTCACGCGGCCGCTGTTTCTGACAATTCTCGCCATCTTTATCCTGAAAGAGATCGTCGGTATTCACCGGTGGTGTGCCACCCTGATCGGGTTTGCTGGTGTGATCGTCATGATGCGGCCGTTTGGCGGTGAGGTGGATATCGCCTGGGGTGTTGCCCTTGTCACGGCGCTATTGTTTTCGTCGGGCCTGATCATTATTCGCGTTCTGGCGCGAAACGATCCGCCGGGCACCATCCTGTTCTGGTACCACGTTTTCGGCATACTCATCTTCACCGGACCGGCCGCCTATGTCTGGGTCGATCCGACGCCGCAGGAATGGGTGCTGCTTTGCCTGCTGGCCGGTTTCACCGCGATCGGTATGAATTTCTTTGTACGCGGATTCTCCATCGGCGAATCGAGCCTGATGGGCACAATGGAATACATCCGCCTCGTCTTCGCGGCGCTCGCCGGATATTTCATTTTCACCGAGGTCCCCGATATCTGGACCTGGATCGGGGCCGCGATAATCGTCTCTGCGACGCTCTACATCACCCGCCACGAAGCGCGGCACGGAAAAACCTGAAACAGGGCCTATTTTTTCCTGGCCGGCTTTTTCTGCAGTGCGAGCGCCTTTCGTCCGGCAATCGAATCGATGTGTTTCGCCAGCTTGATATCGAGAGACGATACCCCGCCCGCATCGTGGGTGGTCAGCGTCACCAGAACCTGATTGTAGACATTGAACCATTCGGGATGGTGGTTCATTTCTTCCGCCTTCAGAGCGACGCGGGACATGAAACCGAACGCCTCGTTGAAATCCTTGAACTTGTAGGCCTTCGCGATCGCATCGCGGCCTTTGACCTTTTTCCAGTGCTTGAGCGGCCCGAGCGCTTTCTGGCGGGCTTTTCCGGTTAATTTTTCGACCATTCTGGGTGCCTCCTGTACGTCCTCACTGTGTCGCCGCTTGGCCACGCGATCAAGGGCGGGTAATCATGTCGCCATGAAAAGAGATTTCACAACCGCCCCGTCGCTCGACGATATCGAAGCCATCGCGCGGACCGCGTTCGAGACGCTCCCCGACACGTTCCGGTTGCTGACCACGGACATCGTCTTCCGTGTGGATGATTTTCCAGACCCGGAAACGGTGATGGAAATGGGGCTGCAAAGCCCGTTCGATCTGATGGGGCTGTATAGCGGCGTGCCGGTCGGCGAAAAGGATGCCGGGGCCGCGCCCGTGGTGGACATGATCTTTTTGTATCGCCGCCCCCTGCTCGACTACTGGTGCGAGACCGAGGAAGATCTCTCGCACCTGGTGCGTCACGTGCTGATCCACGAGATCGGCCACCATTTCGGCCTGTCGGACGACGACATGGAACGGCTCGAAGCCGATGCGGAAGATTAATTCCGCCGACGCTCCCGGATCACCGTGTAGTACGCACTGCCGGCAATGATCGCTGCCCCCGGCCATACCCAGACCGACGGCACCTGCGACAGAATGAGGAATGCGAGCCCCGCCGCAAACGGCATCTGCAGGTAGTGCGCCGGCAATACGACACTGGTATCGGCCGCGCGGAACGCCCGCGCCATCGAATATTGCGACAGCATCGTCAGCAGCCCGAGCAGAACGATCAGGGGCATGTGGTGCCAGCCCGGCGTGGTCCAGTGCAGGAAGGCCGGAATCGCCGAGATCGGGATGATCAACGCATACATCCAGAACGCGATCGCATCGGGATGATCCGTTGCCGTCAGCGCCTTGGTGCCGGCATTCGCGATACCGTATCCGAAGGCGGCGAGCAGCCCGGCAAAACTCGCAAAAGTGATCTCGGCAAAACCGGGGCGGATGATCAGAAGGGCGCCGGCAATTCCGGCGAGCAGAGCCATCCAGCGGTGAATTCCCACCTTTTCCTTCAGAAAGGCGGCCGCGAACAGAACCGTGAATAGCGGGGACGCCAGCAGCAGCGATGTCACATCGGCAATCTGTACATGCACGATGCCATAGACCGTGCACATCATCGCGGCATAGGTCGCAAGCGAACGGACGGAATAGAGCGTCCATCGCGTCACACGAATTGCCCGCGGCCGGGTCGCCAGTATCCAGGGACCCAGAAACAGACACGCGATCACCGACCGCAGGAATGTCAGCTCGTAGATGCTGATATCGTCGGACAGCAGGCGCATGGCAATATAGCTCATCGCATAACAGGCGGCCGTCGCCGTCATCCACATCAAACCGACAAGCGCACCGGCTGCGGGAACGCGATGCTCCCCGGTCATGACGGCCGTTCCTTTGCGGCCGCCGCCCGGCGCCGCCGGCTTTCGCTCCACACAGAATAGTAGCTGCCGCCGATGATCAGCATGGCGCCGGGAAGCAGCCATATTTCCGGCACCTGTTCGAACAGGAAAAACCCAAAAAAGGCGGCAATCGGCAACTGCAGATAAAAGCTCGGCATGACAACGGCAGCTTCCGCAAGCGCCAGCGATCGCGTCATGAAAATCTGGGAATACAGGCTGAGAACCGCAAACGCCCCGATCAGAAGCCACAGCGACGGCGACGGCGGGGTCCAGTGATAGACGCCCGGGCCAAGGGCAAGTGGCAGGTTCAGGGCAAACATGTAAAACACAACGGCGTTCGAATCCTCGGTCTTGGCGAGTACGCGGGTCACGGCCATGGCACCGCCATAGACGATGGTCGTATAGAGCATGGAAAGCGTCGCAAGACCGACCTCGGCGAAGCCCGGTCGGATGATCACAAATGCGCCGGCCAGCCCCATAAACAATGCCGACAGCCGCGCCCCGTTCAGCTGCTCGCGCATCCAGAATGCCAGAATCAACGCGGCAAAGACGGGCATCAGGAATGACAGGGCTGTCGCATCGGCCAGCGCCATTTCGGCGAGCGCGTAGAACCAGCAGAGATTCCCCGTATAAACAGCCAGAGCGCGCATGCCGTAAAGCTTCCAGCGGGATGTCTTCAATACGCGCACCCCGGACCGGAAAAGCCAGGGCAGCATGACCGCCGTCCCGATGCCGGTGCGGAACAGAACAAGCTGGTAGACGGAAAAGGTCTCCGTCAGTTCGCGGATCGTCACATAGGTCAGGGCATAGGACAGCGCCGACATCACCATCAGGATCACGGCGCGGGTGGCGACAGGCAGCGCGGTATACGCGGCGGGCGCCTTCACCCGATCAACGCTTTCACCCGTCGGCGGAGTTCGGGCAGAATCTCTTCGTCGAACCAGGGATTCTTTTTCTGCCAGCCGGTCGTCCGCCAGCTCGGGTGCGGGGTCGGCAGGATATCGGGGCCGTAATCCCGCCAGCACCGCACCGTTTCGGTCATGGTTTTCTTCCGGGCTTTTCCGAGATAGTAGGCCTGGGCGTAACTGCCGACCAGCAATGTCAGCTCGACATTCTCCAGCGCATCGAGCACCGGCGCGTGCCAGAGCGGGGCGCATTCCTTCCGCGGCGGATAGTCGCCGCCATTCGCCATGGTGCCGGGATAGCAGAACCCGATGGGAATGATAGCGACCCTTTGCTCGTCATAAAACGTCTCATCGTCTACCTGCAGCCAGCCGCGCAGTCGCTTGCCGCTGGGATCATCCCACGGAATGCCGCTCCGGTGGACGCGCACGCCGGGCGCCTGTCCGATAATGCACACACGTGCCGATGCCGAACCCCGCACCACCGGGCGCGGTCCCATGGGCAAATGCGCAGCACAGTGGGTACAGGCGCGGATATCGCGAAAAAGCGTTTTGATCGTATCAGGCATTGCAGGCCGGTTGGCTGGAACTTTCTGGACCGGAAACGTGTAGTATACGACCGTTCACCACAGAGAGGCCATTGCGTGTTCCGCGTTCTGTTCGTCTGTTCCGGCAATATCTGCCGGTCCCCTACTGCCGAAGGCGTGTTTCTGCAGCTTGTCCGGTCGCGGAACCTGGCGGACAGGATCGGCGTGGACTCCGCCGGTACGGGCGCCTGGCACGCGGGCCAGCCACCCGACCCGCGATCGCAGCAAACGGCCCTCGCCCGCGGCATCGATATCAGCGATCAGCGCGCCCGACCGGTCCGCACCGACGATTTCGCAGCGTTCGACCTGATCGTCGCGATGGATTCCGGCCATTTTCAGGATCTCAGTCACCGGTGCCCCCCGACACATACCGGTCGTGTGCGCCTGTTCATGGATTTTGCCCCCGAAACCGGAATCCGGGACGTACCGGACCCCTATTACGGCCCCGGCGATGGCTTTGCACGGGTGTTTGAGATGATTGAAGCAGCATCCGAAGGCCTTCTGCGGGACATAGAGGACAACCATCTGAGATAGCCGATGTTTGAAATTTCATCCTAATATGACGCCCTGATCCCACCCTATCGTTCATTTTTCTCTCTACTTGGCAAAAAATAGAAAAATCTTTTTCAAATCTTTGCATTGACGCCCTGACCCAGAGAGGCCATGTCCGGGGTAGGTGATTGGGAACGAGGTAGTCTAATGACGGTATTCGGGCGGATCGGCGAAGACATTCGCGTCATCATGGAGAAAGATCCGGCGGCACGATCCGGCCTGGAGGTGTTTTTCTGCTACCCCGGCTTTCATGCGCTGGTATTCCACCGGATCGCGCATGCCGCATGGCATGCGGGTCTGAAATTTATCGGACGCTTCACCTCGCAGCTCGGGCGCATGCTGACCGGGATCGAGATACATCCAGCGGCGAAAATCGGGCGCCGGGTGTTCATCGATCACGGCATGGGACTGGTCATCGGCGAAACGGCCGAGGTCGGCAACGACGTCACGCTGTATCACGGCGTGACGCTGGGCGGCGTCTCGCTCAATCAGGAAAAACGCCACCCGACGATCGGCGATTGCGTGGTTGTCGGCTCCGGCGCGCAGGTGCTCGGGCCGATAAGGGTCGGCGAGAAAGCGCTTATCGGCGCGAATGCCGTCGTCCTGTCCGACGTACCGCCCGGCGTCACGATGGTCGGCATTCCGGCGCGCCAGGTCATCGCGCGCGACCGGACCGGGAGCCCGGACGAATTCGTTGCCTACGGCACGCCGTCGGGCGACTTGCCCGACCCGGTCGCCAAGGTGCTGGACGGGATGATGAGTGAAATTCAGACCCTCCGGGCCCGCGTCGACGCGCTGACCGATACTGCACCAAAGAACGACAACGTTGCAGAAGACCCCTGCATCGGCGACGCCCGCTGACCGCATACAATTTTTCAAGGACGCACAGGCATGGATATCCGCGACGGCTTTTCGGGATCGGTCGGCAACACACCGCTTATCAAACTCAAAAAGGCATCCGAACTGACCGGTTGCGAGATCCTCGGCAAGGCGGAGTTTCTCAATCCCGGCGGCTCGGTCAAGGACCGTGCTGCGCTTTACATGATCCTGGATGCGGAACGTCAGGGGACGCTCCAGCCCGGCGGCGTGATCGTCGAAGGCACGGCGGGGAATACCGGAATCGGCCTCGCCCTGGTCGCCAATGCCCGCGGCTACCGGACGGTCATCGTGATCCCCGAAACCCAGAGCCGGGAAAAGATGGATATGCTGCGCCTCTGCGGCGCCGAACTGATGCCCGTCCCGGCAAAGCCCTATAAAGATCCCGATAACTACGTCCGTCAGTCGGAGCGCGTCGCGGCTGATTATGCCGCGAAGGAACCCAACGGCGCCCTGTGGGCCAACCAGTGGGATAACCCGGCAAACTGGCAGGGCCATTACCAGTCGACCGGCCCGGAAATCTGGGCACAGACAGACGGCAAGGTGGACGGGTTCATCTGCGCCATGGGCACGGGGGGTACGCTCGCCGGCATATCGACGTATCTCAAAGAGCAGAATTCGGACGTGAAAATCGGCCTGGCCGATCCGATGGGGGCGGCAATGTACAGCTATTACAAGACCGGCGAACTAGCGAGCGAAGGCAGTTCCATCACCGAAGGTATCGGCCAGGGCCGGATCACCGGCAATGTGGCGCAGGCGAAGGTCGACCTTCCCTTTCAGATACCGGATGAAGAAGCTCTGCCGATCGTCTTCGACCTGCTGAAAGACGAAGGCCTGTGCCTCGGCGGCTCGTCCGGCATCAATGTTGCCGGCGCGATCCGGCTGGCGCAGGAGCTTGGCCCCGGCCACACCATCGTCACCATCCTGTGCGACGGGGGCCAGCGCTACCAGTCCAAGCTTTTCAACCCGTTGTTCCTGAAGGAAAAAAACCTGCCCGCACCCGACTGGCTGTAACCCGCCGGATCAGCGGTAGCGTTTCTCGAGCATATCGAACACGGCGCGCAGGCTTTGCGCCTCGCCGCCGGCCGGGCGGCCGGGTTTGGCGGACACATTCCAGGCCATCATGTCGAGATGGGCCCAGGGCGTGGTGTCGCGCACGAATTCCTGAAGATAGAGCGCCGCCGTTATCGCCCCGCCGAACCCGCCTTCGGACACGTTATTGATGTCCGCCACCTTGCTTTCAAGCAACTGACGATAGGGCCGCCATAGCGGCAGGCGCCACATCGGATCCTTCACATCGTCGCCGGCCTTCGCCAGATCGGCGGCGAGACTGTCATTGTTACAGAACAGGGCCGGCAGATCCGTGCCCAGCGCGACACGGGCAGCACCGGTCAGGGTCGCGAAATCGAGGATCATGTCGGGATCCTCGCTATCGGCCTCGGCCAGCGCGTCGCACAGCACGAGGCGCCCCTCGGCGTCGGTATTGCCGATCTCGACCGTGATGCCCTTGCGGGTCGTAATCACATCGAGCGGACGAAAGGCATTGCCTGCAACGTTGTTTTCAACGGCGGGCACCATGACCCGCAGGCGTACGGGCAGCTTGAGCGCCATGATCAGGTGAGCAAGCCCCAGCGCATGCGCGCCGCCCCCCATGTCCTTCTTCATCCGCAGCATCCCGGCGGCGGGCTTGAGGTCCAGCCCGCCGGTATCGAAGCAGACACCCTTGCCCACCAAAGTGACCTTCGGGTCCGATTTGCGACCCCAGCGCAGGTCGATCAGGCGGGGCGGATCGTCGCTCGCACGGCCAACCGCGTGAATCGTCGGGTAATTCTGTTTGAGCAGGGCATCGCCCGTGATGACTTTTACGTCGGCTTTGTGCTCACGCCCCAGTTTCCGTGCCGCGGCGCCAAGCTGCGACGGCCCCATGTCCTCGGCGGGTGTATTGATCAGATCGCGCACCAGCGAAATGGCATCCGCCATGGCATTCGCCCGCGCCTTGTCCGCCCGGGCCGGCCAGACGAGTGTCGGCAGCTTGTCGCCCTTGGTCGTCTTGTAACGCTCGAACCGGTACCCGCCCAGCGCCCAGCCGGTCGCCGCCGCGGTCGCGCCTGCCGCGCTCATCCGCGCATCAATCCGGTAAGAACCTTCGGGCAAGGCGGCGGGCAGCGCCGCGTAATCCCAAAAACCGTCATGATCCTCGACACCGAACAGCACACGCGACAGCTTGCCGTCTTCGCCCGCCACCAGGCTGATCTGGCCGGGCTTGGCCGAAAACCCGGATGATTTTACCCAGGCTTTGACAGCGGCAGGCTCTTTCTTCAGCCAGGAATCGAACACGGCGTGCTCGATGGGCGTGACGGGCACCGTGGTGCCGATTGCTTTGGCGCGAAACATCGAATGCTATCCCCTGCGTCTATCGTACGTTTATCCGGCATGTTGACTTGACGTATCTCAACAGTGTTTGTAGCCCCGCAGAGACGGGGGTCAAGAACGCCCGCGAAAATCGCCCGGCGACGGGCAAACGAAAAAATACCGGGAGACAAAAATATGGCCGCCATGAAACCGCAGGAACGCACCCCCTATTCCGCCATCGAGGACCGCGCGCCGCTGACGCTGCCCGACGGTGGGCGGATGATTTTATGGCCGCTGATGTCGCTCGAAGTCTGGGATATCGACCGGGCCATGGCACGCACCGTTCTGCCGCCGCCCCAACACCAGCCCATGCTGCCGGACGTGCCGAACTGGTCGTGGCACGAATACGGCATGCGGGTCGGGTTCTGGCGCCTGCGTAACCTGTTCGACGAGATGGGCGTCAAAGGCACCGTCACCATGAACGGCCGCGCCTGCACGGAATATCCGCGCGTGGTTCAGGCATGTCTTGAATCGGGGTGGGAATTCAACGCCCATGCGTTCGAGCAAATCCCCATGCACAAGGTCGACGACCAGCGCGAGAACATCCGCAAGACCATCGAGGCGATCGAAGCGGCGTGCGGCTACAAGCCTCGCGGCTGGTTCGGCCCGGGCCTGACCGAGACGTTCGAGACGCTGGATTACCTGGCCGAGGCCGGGTTCGAATATATCGGCGACTGGGCCTTCGACGACCAACCGATCCCGCTCAAGACCGAGCACGGCGATATCGTGTCGCTGCCCTACAATTTCGAAATCCACGACATCGTCACGGGGTTGATCCAGAATCAGGATTCGCCGGTCTTCAAGAACCGCGCGATCGACTATTTCGACACAATCTACGAAGAAAGCGCCGAGACGGTCCGCGTGATGTCCTTTGCGGTCCACCCGTATATTTCAGGCTCGCCGCATCGTATCCGCTACGTCCGCGAGATGCTGGAATACATGCTGTCCAAACCCGGCGTGGTGGTGATGACGGGCGATCAGATTCTCGACTGGTACAAGACCCAGACAGGCTGAAAGCCCGCCTGTGGTGAGACGTCTATTTCCAGAGATCGCTGAACTGCGTCGCGACCACGTCTTCGAAAGCGGGGTCGCCGGTCATCAGGTCCATATCGCGTGAAAACGCGTTCATGCCGGTGACGAATTCAGGCGTGATCGCTGCATCGTAAAAATCCAGGTCGCGTTCGACGACCTGGGCGATCAACGCGGTTTCGGCTTCGGGAAAGCTTTTGCGCGCAACCTCGGTCGCCAGGCTGACATCGGCCTTCAGCGCTTTCTGAACATTGACGATGGCGCGCACGGCGGCGGCAACCGTATCGGGATTATCGTCGATCATTTTCTGCGTCGTCGCCAATGCCGGCTGGGTGTAGTTGAACGAGGCCGCCGGTCCCACGCCGCGGCGCGGGTCGAGGACGACGGTGCCGACACCGCGGGTCACCGCCACTTCGGCGCCCATGCCATTTGCCCAGAACGCATCGATCTTGCCTTCTTCGAGGGCCTTCGCCGCGGTCACGCCGAACGACACCCCTGGCACGATGGTGCCGGGAACGGGCGCAATATTCAGGTCCTTTTCGGGATCCAGCCCGGCTTCGGTCAGCAGGCGTTTCAGGCCCAGGTCGACCCAGGGAGCGGCACCGATATTCAGGCCCTTCAGCGCATCGGTATCGCCGAGCGCGATGTTCAGATCCGTTCTGGCGACCAGCAGCCAGTACATGCCCTGCGACAGGGCGCAGACCAGCTTGGCACCCTCCCATTCGGGAAAGGCCGCGAGCGTCGAATGGGCGGAACCGCCGACGAAATCATACGCACCGTCGCGCATTGCCTTATTGGCATCGTCGACCGGGAAGACGAGCTCGTAGCTCATGTCGAGCCCTTCTTTCTCGAAGTAGCCGAGCTCGACCGCCGCAGGCACGGGGAAGTATGAGTTGGAGATAAGATCGGGAACGGCGATTTTCATATGTCTGCTTCCTTTTGAATTCTGTTGCGGGTAGTTGAATCAGCCCTGGCTGAAATCCACCCCTTTTTGCACACCCGGACGGGCGCCGATTTCCGCGTACCAGCGGTCGATGTTCGGACAGCCCTCGGTAAACTGCGGGGTAACCGCCTTGGCACGGTACACCACGGGATAAAAAGCGAAATCGGCGATGGTGACTTCGTCGGCACCGGCATATTTGCGGTCGGCCATCAGTCCGTCCCAGTACTTCATATAGCGGTTAAACCGCGCACCGAAATCGTCCATCGTCGGCTTATGCGGGTTTTCCATGCGCCCGATGGTGAAGACGGCCATAAGCACGCCCGTCATATCGGTCGCAATGCTCATGATATCGCGCCGGAAATGCATGTCCTGGGACAGATGCTCGGGCAGGAACTTGCCGGATTTTTTCGCCAGATAAGCCAGGATCGCCATCGATTGCGTCAGCGTGAACGGCATGCCGTCGGCATCGGCCGGACCGTCCGGGTCGACAATGGTCGGGATCAGTCCCATCGGGTTGAGCTTCAGGTATTCCGGCGTCTGGTTGTCACGCGCGCCCAGATCGACGGGGTGCAGTTTATAGTCCAGCCCGGTTTCATCGAGCATGATTTTGGCGCGCAGCCCGTTCGATGTCGGCGCGGCATAAAGATCGATCATCTGGTCATCCCATTCGTATTATGACGTTCCGGATTTGATTAGCATGGATTCGTGCGGCCTGCGAATGGCCGTCTGTCTGCGGCCTATCCGGCGGCGGCAGAGGCTTCTTCAAGTTCCTGCTGAAGGCCCAGCCAGACGTCTTCGGCCTCTGCGATCTGGCTTGCGACCCACCCGAGATCCTTCTGTAGCTCGACGAGTTTCGCGCTGTCCCCGTCATACAGGTCGGGGTCCGCCATTTTTGCTTCGATCTCCGCCTTCTCGGCCTGGAATTTTGCGATATTCTTTTCCATACGCTGCACCTGCTTGCGCAAGGGGGCGAGTGCCTGACGCTGTTCGGCCGCCTTTTTCCGCTGTTCGCGCTTGTCGACGGGCGTCGGGGGCGGCGCAGCGGGAACCGCTATCTCAGTTTCGACAGACGCCTGTTTCGACGCTTTCTTCGTTCCCGCCAGCAACAGGGACCGATAGGCATCCATATCACCCTCGAACGGGGTGACGCCACCATCGGCGACCAGCCAGAAACGGTCCGCCGTCAGTTCGATCACGTGCGGATCGTGGCTGACGATCACCACCGCGCCGGCGAAGCTGTTGATTGCCTGGATCAGCGCCTGGCGCGAATCCACATCGAGATGGTTCGTCGGCTCGTCGAGCAGCAGAATATGGGGCTTTTCGCAGGTCATCAGTGCAAAAAGCAGACGCGCCTTTTCGCCGCCCGACAGATTGGCGATCTTCGTATCGGCCCGTTGCTGGCTGAATCCGAACCGACCGAGCTGGCTGCGCAACTGCACGTCCTTGTCATCGGGTAGCCGCCGGCCCAGTTCGATCACCGGGGTCGCGTTCATGTCCAGTTCTTCGGTCTGATGCTGCGCGAAATAGCCGACCCGAAGCTTCGGCGCCGTGGTCAGCGTGCCCGACATCTGCTTGAGCCGGCCCGCCAGGAGGCGCATCAGGGTCGATTTGCCGTTGCCGTTCGCGCCGAGCAGCGCGACACGGTCGTCTTCATCGAGGCGGATCGACAGCTTGCTCAGCACCGGCTTGTCATCATAGCCGACCGTGGCATTCAGAACGCTGAACAGCGGCGGCGACAGCGGCGGGACGGGATCGGGAAAATCGAACGTTACACGCCCACCCTCGCTATGCTCGGCGATCGGTTCCATCCGCTCGAGCATTTTGAGGCGCGACTGCGCCTGGCGTGCCTTGCTCGCCTTGTAGCGAAACCGGTCGACGAATGCCTGGATGTGCGCGCGCTGCTGGTCCTGTTTTTCGCGCGCGCGCTCGTTCTGTTCGAGGCGCATACGCCGGGTCGCCTCGAACTGGTCGTATCCGCCCTGATACAGGGTGAGTGTCGAATTCTCGAGATGCAGTATCTCGCGGGATACCCGGTTCAGCAGCCCCCTGTCATGGCTGACAATCAGGATCGTGCCGTCATAGCGCCGCAGGTAATCCTCCAGCCACAACGCGGCCTCGAGGTCGAGATGGTTGGTCGGCTCATCGAGCAGCAACAGGTCGGGCTTGGTGAACAGCAGCGACGCCAGCATGACCCGCATCCGCCAGCCGCCGGAAAATTCGCCCAGGGTTCTTTGCTGCGCCGCTTCGTCGAACCCCAGCCCGGCCAGAATGCGCGCGGCGCGCGACGGGGCGCTGTGGGCCTCTTTCTCGCCAAGGCGCTCGTAAATATAGGAAATGCGCTCCGGGTCCGTCGCGGTCTCGGCCTCGGCCTGAAGTTCGGTCAATTCCGTATCTGCGGCGAGAACGGACTCAACCAGCGATCCCTGGCCTTCGGGCGCTTCCTGGCTGGTCATGCCGATCCGCCAGCGCGGCGGTATCGAGATACTGCCGCCATCGGCTTCGATCTGGTTGGTGATCAGTCGCAGAAGTGTCGTCTTTCCGGTACCGTTCCGCCCGACCAGCCCGACGCAGTGCCCCGCGGGGATAGACGCCGACGCCTCGTCGAGCAGCACCCGGGGACCGATCCGGTAGGTAAGATTTTCGATCTGCAACATGGCGCGCGGTTTGACACGCCGCGCCCGCGATTACAACGGTGGAGTTCGGATTTCAAGCGGTTTTGGCGGCTTTCAGCCCCAGTTCCTCGATCATCTGCTCGCGCATCACGAATTTCTGGATTTTACCGGTGACCGTCATCGGGAATTCATCGACGAAACGGATATAGCGCGGCACTTTCTGATGGGCGATCTGGCCTTCGCAGAAACCGGTGATCTCATCCACCAACGCCGCCTCACCCTCGGCCAGTTTGATCCAGGCGCAGAGTTCTTCGCCGTAGCGTTCGTCGGGCACGCCGAATATCTGGACATCCGCGATTTTCGGATGCCGGTAGAGAAACTCCTCGATTTCGCGCGGATACAGGTTCTCGCCGCCGCGGATGACCATGTCCTTGATCCGTCCGACGATATTGAAATACCCGGCCGCGTCCATGGTCGCGAGATCGCCGGTATGCATCCAGTTGCCGGCATCGATCGCTTCCGCCGTGCGCGCCGCATCGTCCCAGTAGCCGCGCATCACCGAATACCCGCGGGTACAGAGCTCGCCCGTGACGCCCGGCGGCACGATACGCCCGTCCCCATCGACGATTTTGACTTCCAGGTGGGGCTGGATGCGCCCGATGGTCGATACCCGCCGCTCGACCGGATCGTCCACCGACGTCTGGGTCGAGACCGGGCTGGTTTCGGTCATGCCGTAGGCAATCGTCACATCGTTCATGTGCATCCGGTCGATGACCTGTTTCATCACCTCGACCGGACAGGGCGAGCCCGCCATGATGCCGGTGCGCAGGCTCGACAGGTCGAAATTCACGAAATCGGGATGCTGCAACTGAGCGATAAACATGGTCGGTACGCCATACAATGCCGTGCATTTTTCCGCCGCCACCGCTTCCAGCGTCGCCAGCGGATCGAACCCTTCGCCCGGATAGACCATCGCCGCGCCGTGGGTGACCGAGGCCAGGTTGCCCATCACCATGCCGAAGCAGTGATACAGCGGTACGGGAATGCAAATGCGGTCATCCTCCCCCAGCGCCTGGGCGCGGCCGACGAAAAACCCGTTATTGAGGATATTGTGATGGGTCAGGGTCGCCCCCTTGGGCGAGCCGGTAGTGCCGCTGGTGAACTGGATGTTGATCGGATCGTCGAACTGCAGGTCGGGGGCAAGTGCCGCGACCGCCGCCTGCCCCGCCGCCTTGCCGCGCGCGAGGATATCCTCGAACGCCCAGGCGCCCGGCACGTCGCCGCCACCGACCTGGATCACATGGCGCAGATCGGGCAGCCGCGCAGCCCGAAGCGCACCCGGCGACGCGCCATCCAGTTCGGGCGCCAGTTCGCGGATCATGCCGAGATAGTCGCTGGTCTTGAACGCGGCCGCTGTCACCAGCGCGGTGCAACCGACCTTGTTCAGGGCGTATTCCAGCTCGGCCAGCCGGTATGCGGGATTGATATTCACCAGGATCAGCCCGGCCTTGGCGGTGGCGAACTGGGTGATCGCCCATTCGGCGCAATTGGGCGCCCAGATGCCGATGCGGCTACCCGGCTCCAGGCCCAGATCGATCAGTCCGGCGGCGAACGCGTCGACCCGCTCTTTCAGATCGGCCCAGGTCCAGCGGATATCCTGCTGCCGCACGATCAGTGCATCCCGCGCCCCCCAGCGCGCCACGGCGGTATCGAACTGCGCCCCGATGGTCGCGCCGATCAACGGCACATCGGACGTGCCGCTGGCATAACTCTGCGTGAAGTCCGTCATGCGTTCTTCCCTCCCGGTTATGAGCCTCTGACGGGCTTTTCCGGTAAGTCTATCGACTTTCAGGGAGGAACAAAGCGCCTTTTGGCACGGCACGCGGGGGTTACGTGCAGGCTTTTCCATCGGCTTCGAGCACAGCCGGAACGATATCGTCATAGAGAAGCGCTGCCAGATCCGCCCGATAGCCGTCGATCCGGGTGTTCTTCGTCGGATCGGAGGTGATGACGACCGTCAGGCCGAGCGGGCGCGAAACGTAGACGAACTGGCCGCCGAACCCGCGGGCATATTGGACCTTTTCGCCGCAGATCCCGGTGATAAACCAGCCGAGGCCGTACTCGTCACCCGAGAACGGCGAACGGGTCCGGGGTTTCCAGGACTCGGCGATCCAGCTTTCGGCGAGAATGCGCCGCCCACGGTATACGCCTCCCCCGCGATACAATTCTCCAAACCGCAACAGGGCACGCGGCGAGAGCAGCATGTTATTTCCGCCCAGATAAATACCCTGCGGGTCCCGTTGCCAGGCAGGCACGGAAATATCCAGCGGCTTGCCCAGCCAGTCCTGCGCGAGCGCATGCGTCGTGCGGCCGGTCGCACGCGTCAGGATCGCCGACAGGGCGTGCGTGTTTCCCGTCGAATAAAGCATCCGGCCGCCGGGCTCGTCGACGAAACCTCGCGACAGCACGTGACGCACCCAGTCCCGGCTCTGCACCCAGCGGCCGTAATTACGGCCCGATGTCCGGTCCAGCCCCGATCGCATCGACAGCAGATGATCGAGCGTGATTTTGCGAAGGCGGGGGTCGGGGTTGGCCGGCAACCGGTCGGCCAGCAGACCGTCGATCTGTTGGTCGACCCCTTTCAGCGCGCCGCGGGCGATGGCAATTCCCACCAGCGCCGAAACGACGGATTTCGAGACCGATTTGACGTTCACGGGCACATCCAGCCCCGGTCCGCGAAAAGCGCGTTCGAACACGATCCTGCCCTGCCGCGCAACAATCAGCGACCGCAAACGGGACAGTCCCGCCGCGCGCTCGATCGCCGGCCGGAGAAGCATCCTGTCGGTCTCGGCCGCATCGGCCGGGATTGCCGCACCGAAACCACCGAAAACCAGGACCGCCACGACGGTCGCGAGAGAATAGATCGTTCGTCGTTTCATTCAGAGCTTCAGCAGCCTTCGCGCATTACCGTTCAGGATCTTCACCCTGTCCTCACGGCTGAAGGACAGCTGTTCCGCCCAATCGGCTCCCGGCTGGTTTTCAACGAACGGGTAGTCGACGGAGAACATCACCCGGTCGACGCCCATTTCCTGCACCGTGCAGAGGAGTGCCGGGTTCGAGAAATTGCCGCTGGTCGTCACATGGAAATGCGCTTCGAAGATTTCGCGGAACGAGCGTGTCTGGGCGTTTTCGACCCGCGACAGCGCCTGGTTCACCCGCCACAGCAGGAAGGGCAACGTCTCGCCCATATGGCCTAGTACCATCTGCAGACCGGGATGGGCATCGAAGACGCCGGACAGCACCATGCGGATCGCCTGGGTCGCGGTTTCGACCGTATAGCCCCAGCCCGCCGTCGCCAGCGCCGGAAAATCGTCGAGATAATCCTTGTAATACACTTCAACGACATCGGGATGGGGATATCCCGGATGCAGGTAAATCGGCACACCCAGCGCCTCGGCCCGGGCATAGATCGGCCAGTATTCCCTTGCGTCGCAGAAGGCGCCGTTGGTCAGCCCGTGGATCATCGCGCCCTTGAAGCCCAAATCCTTCACGCAGCGTTCCAGCTCATCCGCCGCCGATTCGGGGTGCGCGGTGGCAAGCGCTGCAAATGCCGCAAAGCGCTCCGGGTTGGCCTGTACGGTGGCATGCAGGTTGTTATTCGCCTGGCGGGCGATGCCCGGGCCGGTTTCGGCATCGAGCCGCTGCGCCGACGGCGCCCCGTGGCTGAGCACCTGGATATCGATCCCGACTTCGTCCATCTCCTTCAGACGTAACTCGCCGACATCGTAGAGCCGGTCGAGCAGGGCGCCGCGGCGCGACCCGTTACGCCCGACGAAGGTGTCGGTAACGACCTTGTCCCAGTAGTGCTCTTCGAGCGCGATGATTTCGATGCCGGTCGATGTTGCCATTTTTGTCCTCCTTGATTTCCGATACTAATAGCAGATCGCCGGTATCGACGGCATAGGCCGGTTGTCGCTAAAGTCCGGAAATCACCAGCAGGGGGAGGGATGCCGGATGGCCGGACGCATCGACGTACATCATCACGTATTGCCGGAATTCTATATCGAGGCGCAGCGCGGCGCAGGTATAACCGGTTCAGCCTATCGCGGCTTTCCGGAATGGAGCGCCGAACACAGCCTGTCGGTGATGGAAACCGAAGAAATCGCCACATCGGTGCTGTCCTTCACATCACCCGGCATCTGGTTCGGCGATATCGACCAGACAAAGGCGCTGGCACGCCAGTGCAACGAATTTCTCGCAGGCCTTGCCGAAGATCATCCGGGACGATTCGGCGGCTTCGCGTTTCTGCCGCTGCCCGATCTCGACGCCGCCCTGTCGGAGATGGCTCACGCGCTGGACGACCTGAAACTCGACGGCATCACCCTGCTGACAAGCGTCGACGACAAGTATATCGGCCATCCGTATTTCGAGCCGCTATACGCGGAGCTCAACCGGCGAAAGGCCGTCGTGTTCATCCACCCGTGTTATCCGCCGGGCACCGAGGCCGATGGCTGGGATATCCCGCGCATGCTGATCGACTATCCGTTCGAGACAACGCGGGTCGCGACCAACCTGATCTTTCAGGGGGTGATGGAACGTTACCCCGATATCCGCTTCATCCTGTCGCATGCAGGCGGCACGTTGCCCTTTCTCGCCCACCGGGTGTCGGTTTTCGACAAGTCGACGACCTTCCAGAAAAATTATCCGGACGGCGCGCTCGCCTGTATTAAGCGTTTCTGGTTCGACACCGCGCTGTCGGGCGATGGGGTGCCGCTCGCGGCGCTGACAGCGGTCGCGGACAATTCCCGGATCCTGTTCGGGACGGATTATCCCTATATCTCCGCCGACGTCGTGACCGGCGAGACCACCGGCTTCGATGCCTGGGACGGATTTACGGACGCCGAGCGCGCCGCGGTCAACCGGGGTAACGCCGAAACACTGTTTCCAAGATTTGCCAAAAAATAACCAAGGAATTTCAAAATGAGCGACAAGATCAACATCGCCGTCCAGGGCGACGTCACCACCATCACGATCGACAAACCGGATAACGGCAACCGGGTGACGAATGCGATGGCCGCGAGCCTCGGCGACGCGATCGATGCAGCGGGAAACGCCGGCATGAAGCTGATCGTGCTGCGGGGCGTCGGCGACGTTTTCTGCCTTGGCCGTGACATGGCGCCCGGTTCCGAAGATGGCAAACCGATCGATATCCGCGCGGGCAATACCGAGCCTGCCCTTGAACTGTTTGCAAAATTCGAACGCTGCCCGTCGACGATTTTGGGGCTGGTTCAGGGCAAGGCTGTCGGCATGGGCTGCGCTATGGCCGCTTTGTGCGATATCACGCTCGCCGCGGACGATGCATCGTTTCAGGTTCCGGAGATGGGCCGTGACCTGCCGCCGACGCTGGTGATGTGGGCGCTGGCAGGCCGCATACCACGCAAGGCGGCGGCCCACATGGTGTATTCGCGCGACCCGGTCGACGCACAGACTGCCCTTTCCTTGGGGCTGGTCAGCCGGATCGTTCCCGCAGCCGACCTGACAACAGAAGCAGAGGCTCTGGTCACGAAACTGCTCGAAAATTCGGCGGCCGCGCTCAACGCCGTAAAGATTTATATGCGCGCCGCCCCGGATATGGACCGACAGAGCGCCGCCGATCTCGCAAGCAACCTGCTGTCTAACGTCCTGGCCTCGAACTAAGCGGGACCGCCAGCGCGAGCCTTTCGGGCCGGCTAGGAAAGGTTTTCCTTCTTGTCGCCATCGCGGAAACCGTCTTCCGCGGCCACATCGTATTCGTAAAACGCCGCGGCCTGGCCCGGCGTTCTGTCGGCGCCGAAGCGGCTGTTATAGGCGATACGCAGATCCCGCCGGAAACGCGCAAAGGGAGAAACAAGGTGGTTCTGCTTCGCCCGGAACCGCGAACCCATCTGGGCGCGGGTCGTCCGCGTTTTCCGGATACGCTCGTAATCCTGCAATGCGGATGCCGGATCGTCGGTCGCCCGCGTGATCGCTTCGGACAGAATGCAGGCATCTTCAAGCGCCATGCAGGCCCCCTGGCCGAGATAGGGCAGCATCGGATGCGCGGCATCGCCCAGCAGCGTCACCCTTCCCCGTGTCCAGTTTTCCAGGGGGTCACGGTCGTAAAGCGCCCACTTGTAGTATCGGTCGCTCGCGCCGAACAGGTCGAGCAGATCGCTATTCCAGCCTGTATAGGTTTCCATCAGTTCGGAACGGTCGCACTCGTGGATCCAGGATTCCTCGGTCCATCCGTCGCTGTCGAAATGGGCGACAAAATTGACCAGTTCGCCCCGCCGCACCGGATAGTGGACCACGTGTCCGTGCGGGCCCCACCAGGCTGTCATTTCGCGGGCAAAGCGGGGATCGGCCAGCGCCTCGCTCGGCACCAGCCCACGCCAGCAGATGCAGCCGGTAAATCTCGGTTCAACAGCACCGAACAGGCTGTCGCGCACCGCTGAATGTATTCCATCCGCGCCGATGACGATATCGGCCTCGACCGACCGTCCGTCGGCAAAACGCGCGACCGCGCCGGCGCCATGTGTTTCAACGGCGGTGCAGGCAGCACCGAGATGGATCAGTCCGTCCGGGAACGGATCCGTCAGCGTATCCAGCAGGTCGGCGCGGTGGATTGTCAGGAACCCGGCGCCGTAACGCTCGGCGATATCGCCGGATCGCTTCGGCCGCGCGATCACCCGTCCGCTGCGAAAACTGCGGATTACCTGATCCTGCGCCTGATAACCGATCGCAACGGCGGCGTCTTCAACCCCGAGATATCGCAACGCCTTCAGCGCGTTCGGACTGAGATTGAGGCCAGCGCCGATTTCGGCCAGTTCCGCCGCTTTCTCGTAGACCTCGACGTCGATGCCCTTACGCCGCAGCGCGAGGGCCGCGGCCATGCCCCCGAGACCGCCACCGACAACGGCAACCTTCAGCACACGTTTGACCATCCTGACCGCCCGTCGTCAGGGCAACGGGTTCAGATTGTTCGCCCTGATCGCCCGCTCGTACACCGGAATATCGATGATGGCGGGCATGGCTCCGGCCTGCCCGAACATGTCGGCTATCCATCCCCGATGGTAGCTACCATGGGTTACCAGATGGCTCAGGCACATAGCTCGGGAGAGCGACCCCGTATTGCCACCGATCAGTTCGTAATCGACGACTTCTTCGAGATCCTCGTCGCTCAATCCGTCAAAATAGTCGAGCAGCGTCGTGTCCATCGCCTCCCGCGCCTGCCAAAGATCGTCGAAATTTTCATGCTGGACCGCCCGCAGTTCGCCGATCCCGTGCGGGCGCTTTTCCATATGCGCGTACCACATCATATCGACGGACAGGAGATGGTTCAGGCTTACATGGATGGAATGGAGCAACGTCTTGCGCTCTTTCATGACCTCTTCGGGAGGAAGCTCCCGCACCTTTGCGTAGAGCTCGGCATTGGCCCAGGCATTGTATTCAAGCAGACCGCGCAAATAGGGTCGGGCGTCCATATCGGTTTCCTCCGGTGAATTGTCTTTCTCAAATCATAGCGGGAGCGCGCGCTTCGCGTGAATCATATATAAGGGACGCATGATACTCCCAGTCTGCGACGCCTGATGTCGCGTTTTCTCCCCTCCGTCGCGCCCGATATCCGCGCCGGTCACAAGGCCGACCTGAAAGCCATCGCCGCGGTCATGCCCTATCTTTGGCCGCGCGACGATCCCGGGATGCGCCTGCGCGTAGCGCTGTCGGTCGGCATCCTCTTTCTGACGGCTGTTCTTAACGCACTGCTTCCCGTTCTGTTCAGCCTTGCCATCGACCGGCTGACGCCGACAGGTACATCACTGTTGATTGTGGCCCCGGTCGCGCTCTTGCTGGCGTACGGATTTGTTTTCTGGTTCTCGCGTGCACTGAACGAATTGCGCTGGATACTTTTCGGTCCGCTGGAGCAGCGCGTTCGCCGCCGGCTCGGACTCGCAGTGTTCGATCACCTGCATACGCTGTCGCTCCGCTATCACCTTTCACGCCGCACCGGCATGCTCAGCCGGGTTCAGGAACGCGGCCTGGAAGCGACGGCGGAACTGCTGTTCAACCTTGTTTTCGTGATCGCGCCGCTGATCACCGAGATCGTCATCATCACAGCCGTCGTCCTGGCCCGGTTCGAAGCGCATTTCGCGATCATCATGGCGGTCACGCTGTCGCTGTTCCTGTTTGCGGTCATCTATGGATCCGAGGTGCTGCGCCGTTACCAGCGCCCGGCCGTGATCAAGGCGTCGGAGGCTCACGGAAAGGCCATCGACAGCCTGATAAATTACGAAACCGTCAAATATTTCGGTAACGAGGAATATGTTTCAGGCCGCTACGACCGCGAACTTGCCGAGGCCGAGCGGCTAACGGTGCGGTCGCTGATATTCCGCAGCCTGCTTGGCGTCGCACAGATGACGGTTCTGGGTTTAGGCGCGGGTGCAATCGTGGTCCTTGGCGGGATGGACGTGGCCGCGGGCGCCATGACGATCGGCGCATTCGTGTTGATCAACACATATCTTCTGCAGCTTGTCCGCCCGCTGGAACGACTGGGTAACCTGTACCGGTCGATCAAGCAGGCCCTGATAGACCTGGAACAGATGATCCGGATCTTCGATGAGAAACCCGAAGTCACCGACAGGCCCGGCGCAACACCGTTACCCGGCGGAGACGGCGCAATCCGTTTCGAGAACGTCTCCTTCGCCTACGACCCCCGGCGGCCAATCCTGAAAAATATCAGTTTCGAGGTTGAGGCCGGCCAAAAGCTCGCCCTTGTGGGACCGAGCGGCGGCGGCAAAACAACGCTCGGCCGCATGCTGTTCCGGTTTTACGACCCGGCAGAGGGCTCCGTGCTGATCGACGGCCATGACATCAGCGGCTTTACCCAACATTCGGTGCGCGCCGCAATCGGCGTGGTGCCTCAGGACACCGTACTGTTCAACGAATCCATCGGGGATAATATCGGCTTCGGGCGCCCCGGCGCGAACGACAAGGAAATTTCCGATGCTGCGAAACTCGCGCAGATATCCAGCTTTATCGGCAGTCTGCCCGACGGGATGAATACCGTCGTGGGCGAACGCGGGTTGAAACTGTCAGGCGGCGAAAAACAACGGGTAGCTATCGCCCGCGCCGTTCTGAAACGGCCGCGCATTTTTCTGTTCGACGAAGCGACCTCGGCATTGGACAGCCATACCGAACAGGCAATCCAGCAGAGCCTGACCGAGGTATCCAGAGGTTCTACGACAGTCGTGATCGCGCATCGACTGTCCACAATTGTCGATGCCGACCAGATCCTGTTTATCGAAGCCGGAGAAATTGTCGAACGCGGATCGCACCTGCAGCTGCTCGCGTTGCAGGGCAGCTATGCCGCCCTGTGGGAACGCCAGCAGCGGCAGGGTACCGAGCCTGACAACGATGCTGACGATACAGACCAAGCGGCGGAATTATCCGGCGACACCACGGAAGAATTATCCCGGTCCGGGCCATAGTCCGCGTTGTCATAAAAATGAAAAGTTGGACACTCATATCTGTCGTGGTTCAATCCGCGCTGGCTATCGGGAGCAGGCGAATACTCCCCCGCGGGCTCTCCGCCCGCCCCGGCGCTCCAAATGTCTGAAGAACCGAAACAGGAACGAAAAACATGACAGACTCCGAACCCGCCGCCGGAATCGGATTCTTTGAAAAATGGCTCTCGGTCTGGGTCGCGTTGTGCATCGTTGCCGGGCTTGCGTTCGGCAATGCAATGCCGGGCGTTTTCGAGACCGTGGCGGGATGGGAATACGCGTCGGTAAATTTTGTTGTTGCCATCCTGATCTGGGCGATGGTGTACCCGATGATGGTGAATGTCGATTTCGCCAGTATCCGCCATATCGGGGACCGGCCCAAAGGGCTGATCATCACCCTTGCCGTGAACTGGCTGATCAAGCCGTTCACGATGGCGGCACTCGGCGTCCTGTTTTTCGAGGTCCTTTTCGCCGACATCATCTCGCCGGAAAGCGCCCAGGAATACATCGGCGGGCTCATTCTGCTGGGCGCCGCTCCGTGCACCGCGATGGTGTTTGTCTGGTCGCAGATGACCCGGGGCGATGCGACCTACACGCTGGTGCAGGTATCGGTGAACGACGTGATCATGATCTTCGCCTTTGCCCCGATCGTCGCCCTGCTGCTGGGCGTCACGGATATCGCCGTGCCGTGGGAAACCCTGCTGCTGTCGGTCGGACTGTATGTCGTCATCCCGCTGATCGCCGGGTATATCACGCGTACGCAGCTGATGCGCCACGCCAACCGGCTTGAAGACGGCGACGCGGCGGTTTCCCGGTTCGTGGGCGGCATCAAGCCGTTCTCGGTGATTGGGCTGCTGGCAACCGTGGTGCTGCTTTTCGGGTTCCAGGGCAACGTCATTATCGAGGAGCCGCTGCTGATCGCGCTGATTGCAGCCCCCCTGATCATCCAGTCCTACGGCATTTTCGCAATCGCCTACGGTGCCGCCTGGGCGTGGCGGGTGCCGTTCAACGTCGCGGCACCCTGCGCCCTGATCGGTACGTCCAATTTCTTCGAACTTGCGGTTGCGGTCGCAATAAGCGTCTTCGGTCTGAACTCGGGTGCCGCCCTCGCCACCGTCGTCGGTGTGCTGGTCGAGGTCCCGGTTATGCTGTCCCTTGTGGCGTTCGCGAACCGCACCCGGCGCCATTTTCCGGCGCGATAAACCGGCTTCGGCGCGTTCGTTAGACGTCTTTTTCGAAATGGCGGATATTCGGCACGTCGCCCGGCAGACCGAGTCGCTCCCAGTCCGCTGACACCTTGTCGTAGATTTCCTTGCTGAGCATGGTGCGCTTGGAAAAATTCTTCAGGTTCTTGTGATCCTTGCACGCATTGATCAGCGCCTTGGACCCATAGGGGCGGTTTTCCGGCGGATATTGTGCCGGGTCGAGCTGGGTGCTCCACGTGTTGCGCAGGATATCGATATCGTCGATCGGGTTGCTCCGGCTGGCCATCGCCCAGAGCACCTGGTCCATGTCGCAGGGGTCGACATCCTCGTCGACGGCGATAATCCACTTGGTGTAATACGCCCCGCCCGGCACCTGGGCGGCCAGCGCCAGCGCCTGGGCGGCATGACCCGCATAGCGCTGTTCCAGGCTGATGACGGTCATACCCCAGCCACCGGCGGCGGCCGGATGGCAATACACGCCCTCGATACCCGGAATGCCGAGCTTGTCGAAATCGTTCCACACCCGGGCCGACCGGATAATCGCAAAGAACCCGCTTTGCTCGCAGGACGGGTAATCCGCCATCAGGGCGTTGGTCATGATCGGCTGATTGCGGTGATGCAGCGCCGTAATCTTCACCAGCGGGGCCTCGCCCTCGGGGCGGCCATAGTAACCGGTGAACTCGCCGAACGGGCCTTCGCCCTTCATCGAGCCGGGTTCCAGCACACCTTCGATCACCAGTTCGGCATTGGCCGGGATCAGCAGATCGGTGGTCTTGCCTTTGACGACGGATACCGCCTGATCGCGGATACCGCCGATAAATTCGTATTCGGAAATGTTCTTCGGAAACCCCTGTGAGCCGACCAGCATGAAGATCGGATCGACACCCCAGGCAGCCGCGACTTCGATGGATTCGCCGCGCTCCCATGCACGCTCGATATGCAGCCGCGCATCCTTGCCCGGAGACAGATACAGGCCGGCCTCGCGCTTGCCCTGCTGCATCATGCGATAGGTGCCAACATTCAGATACCCGCTATCGGGATCGCGTGTAATCACACAGTCAGCGGTGCCCGGATAGCGCCCCCCATCCAGCGGCCAGTGCATGGGAATCGGAAACTTGTCGAGATCGATATCGTCGCCCGTCAGCGTGTTCTCGAACACGGGGGCTTCCTCGGCGCCGACTTCCCGCGGCGGTATGCGCTGCATCAGCTTGCCTTTGACCTTCTTGATCAGGTCGGTCGTGTTCATGTCCGGTGATTCACCGAGCGTGATCGCGATGCGTTTCAGGCTGGGACCCGCAAGGTTCCACAACAGCCGTGCGCCTATTCCGTCATCCTCGAAACCGATGGCTTTCTCGAACATCACCGTCGGCGACGGTTGCTGTTTGGCGAGCAAATAGCCGATCGCGCTCATTTCCTGGTCGCGACTCACGGGTTCGGACACCTTGACGAGCTCGTCGATTTCCGCGACCGCATCCAGCCATTGTCGCAGGTCCTGAATCGGCTCGTTCTGCGCGCTCGTGGTCTTGATCGGCGTATCTTCACTCATCGGTAACTGGTCCTTTTTTATTTGCCGGACATGTGTCCGCCCGCAATACTCGGCGCGATATTGGCCCGCGGCCCGCCTTTGTGCAACACCCGGCCGCCGCCTCTTCGCAAGCCTCGCCGATTGCGCTGCTCCGGGCATGATTAACGCCCGTTAACCCGAAATATTAGCGGTCCATTGAAAGAAACACGAAAGACTGCGGGCGTCTAAATCGGATATATGCGCTGCGAGAGGGTAGTAATATGTGGATAGTCAAAATTTTTCGCCGGTCGGTCGTCGCGCTGGTTCTTGCAGCGCTTATCGGCATATCGGGTGGAACGCAGGCGATCGCTGCGCCCGCCACGGTTAACGTGGACGATACCGGGCTTGCAATACTGGGTTACGATCCGGTGGCCTATTTCGAAATGAGCAAACCCGCAAAGGGTAAAGCCGAGCACTCCGCGAAATATAACGGAGCAGTATATCGTTTCGTGTCGGACCGGCACCGCCAGTTGTTCGTCGCCAACCCTGGCCGCTACGTCCCCGCCTACGGCGGGTGGTGCTCGTTTGGAATGCGATACGGACAGACATCACGTATCGACCCGCTCTCCTGGGACATTGTGGATGGGCGGCTATACCTCACGCTCAATCTCGGGACACGTACGGTCTGGCAGAAAGCAAAGGCCGAGAATATTACGATCGCGGACCGACTGTGGAAAAAGGTCTTCGTCAAAAACTGACGGTCAGGCTGTCCGCATCCTGGTTGACGGCAGCCAAACGGAAACACAGGTACCGACCCCCGCTGTGCTCTCCATCTCGAACCGTCCGCCGTGAAGCTGGGCGACCACCCGCGCGTAGGTCAGGCCAAGACCGGCACCCTCACTATGATTTTGCCAGTTAACATCTCCCGTGCTGAAAGGCTGCATCATCTGGGCAAACTTGTCGGCGGGAATGCCGCTGCCGGTATCCCGGATACAGAGACAAATGCCTTCCTCGTCGGGTTCGGCGAACACAGATACACTTCCGTCCGTCGGTGTCGCGGCGAGCGCGTTGGCGAGCAGGTGTTCGATCGCCCGGCCCAAACGCGTCGTATCGACATGGAACTGTGGTAAATCCTCCGGAACGGCATTTTCGACCGACGCAGAACCGGTGGTTCTGCCCTGTACCGCCTGCCGAACAGCACCCTGAACCAAACCATGCAGATCGCAGGTCACCTCCGCCAGCGTCAACTCGCCCGCATGGGCATGGGTGATATCGAGAATATCGTTGATAAGAGACAGCAATTGCCGGCCGCTATCGCCGATATGCGTCACATACTCGGCCTGGGCAGGCGTGGCCGCCCCGTCAGCCGAGCGCTGGAGCAGATCGCTAAATCCGATAATCGCGTTCAGCGGCGTGCGCAGTTCATGGCTGATAATGGCAAGAAAGGCGGTCTTGGCCCGGTCTGCCGCCTCCGCATTGTCCCGGGCGACAAGAAGGTTCCGGTGATAGAACTGCTGATCATGCTGCATCCGGTTGAAAGCCGAGATCAGTTGGCCGAACTCGTCGTTGCGGGTCCAGGTGACCGGGTGGTGCGTGCCGTCAACCTGCCAGCTCTGTATCGATGCCAGAAGACGTCGCATGGGCTGCATCACCGCCATGCGGAGCGACTGATGCACGGAAAATACAATCGCCCCCAGGATCAAGGCCGCAAGCAGTAAATGGCGCAGCATTCTGGTGTTAAATTCCTCGTCAAGACGGTCATGCGACAACCCGACAAAGATGTTGCCGATTTTCGTCGGCGTGTCGTCTACCAGATGCGTGATGGGACGTGTTCGGACCAGTGTGTCGTCGAACTGCGAAATCGACCGCCCATGTTCGGCCAGAACACTGCCGTCTGCGAGCCTTACCGTAATCCCGAGTATTTCGGGGTCTCCGAGAATCGGCGCAAGGGTCAGCAAAACGCTTTCGGCATCACGGCGATAGGTCGCGTCGGCCAGCAGAATGCTACCGGTATCGAGCATATCGGTCAGTTTCCGGTCGATCAGCGCTGCATCGCGTCGATACTGGCTCGTCTCGAGATAAGCGAAGAACGCGAAGATTATGACGATCACCGAGGAAAGCGTCGCGGTCAGAAAACTTGTCTGCAGTGTACGAAACCGCCGCTGTGGCAGTCCCGCGACGCGGAGCACTTCATCGGGTTCGGATTCGGTCTTCCGCCGCCATGGTTCGCCCTCCGCCGGAGCGCCGGTTTCTGCCTTCTCAATACTGATATCGGTCGGAATATTCATCTTTACCACTGGACCAAACCGTCCGAATCCACGGTTCTCTGCGCCAATCCTCACTGTCGCAAAAATTAGTTAACGATTCACGGCTGGACGGCGTAACGGGCGTTCCGGTTGTGCAGCGCCCGATTCGGTGCCTAGAATTCGTGTGGATGCAAGGGTTCACCGTCCGAAGGGGACAAAAGATGAAAAGCTGGATTGTCGTCTGTGCCGCGTTTCTTCTGTCCACGCCGGTCGTGTCTGCCCGGGAATACGTCGATCTGGAACTGGTTATTGCCACCGACGTCTCCCGCAGCATCGACAGTGACGAAGCCCGGCTCCAGCGCGAAGGAATCGCCGCGGCATTTCGCAGCAAGCAGGTGATCGATGCGATCCGGTCAGGCGTGCTCCGGCGTATTGCCGTCGCATATATCGACTATTCAAGCCGCGACTGGAACAAACTGCTGATCGACTGGCGCATCATTCGCGACCGGGAGAGCGCCTACGGATTTGCCGACGCATTGCTCAAAGCGGAACTCACCTTCGGTCGACGCACATCGATCAGCGATGCGCTAGAGCAGGCTGCGGACCTGATCGACAGCAACGACATCGAAGGCACCCGGCGGGTGATCGACGTTTCCGGCGACGGGCCGAACAATTTCGGGCGCTATGTCGACAGGGTCCGGGACGAAACGACCGCCAAACGGATCACGATCAACGGCCTGCCGATCATCAATGACAGCAGCAATACGTTCAGCCGCTATAATCTCCCCGATCTCGATAACTATTACCGCGGCTGCGTGATCGGCGGACCCGGGGCATTCCTCGTCGTGGCCCGCGACTTCAAGGATTTTGCCCGCGCGATTCGTAAAAAACTGGTTCTGGAAATCGCAGGACTGCAGCCTGTGCGCCCGAAGATTTTCAGGAATGCAGGGTTCATCCGGGCCCAGATCGCCCCGCCACAAAACGTGCGCCCCGCCCCCAACGGCTACACCTATGAGAAGGGCTGCGACATCGGCGAACGCATGCGCGAAGGCTACTGGGCCGACGACGACACCTGATAAAACGATGCCCGGTGTGTTTGCTATCCGCCCTGTGTCAGCACGATCCGGCCGCGGATATTCCGGTCCTGCACATCCTGCAGGGCACGGCGGAAATCCTCTATGGGACGGACCACCGTCGGCAGGGCCGAAATTTTCCCGGCCTCGTAAAGCGCAAATACCTCTGCGAAACACCTGGCCGTCAGATCGGGGCGACGGCGGCGATAGTCGCTGATCTGTAACCCACCGACATCGATGTTCTTGACCAGCAGATAGTTGGCTTTCAACGAGGGTATCCGACCCGCGGCAAAACCGATGACGACCATACGCCCGCGCCAAGCCACCGCCCGCAGTGCGGCATCGAATATATCGTCGCCCAGCGGGTCGATGACGACATCTGCCCCACGTCCGTCCGTCACCGCAAACACCTGATCGCGCAGGGAATCGCGCAGGTTGTCGGCGGCGAGATCGATCACCGCCTCGGCGCCCGCATCCCGCACCAGATCGGCCTTCGCCGGGTTGGCGATACCTGCGAGGGCGTGACCGCCCATTGCCCGCACCAACTGAAGGGCGGCCAGCCCAACCCCGCCGGAAGCGCCAAGGACCAGAACCGTCTCGCCCTCTGCGAAGCAGCCGCGCTCGACCAGCGAAAACCACGCGGTATCGTAGACCAGCGCCATCGAGGCTGCATCGACGAACGACATTTTATCGGGCAGGTGGTAGCAGTTGTTTTGGTGGATCGGCGTGAGGGACGCGTAGCCACCCTGCTCCGCCATCGCCAGCACCCGGTCGCCCGGCGCGAACGCCGTGACATCCGCACCCACCGATTTCACGATCCCCGCGGGGCCTTTCCCGGGTACGAACGGCACATCGGGCCTGAACTGGTATTTGCCGCTGATCATCACCAGGTCGACGTAATTGACGGCCGTCGCGCGAACATCGACGATGACGTCTTCGGGTCCGGGGACAGGATCGGCGAAATCCGTCAGCGAGAGATTGTCGAGCGAGCCATATTCGTCGAGCACGACTGCGCGCATCAGTTTCCTCCGGGTGTAATTGGTTCCGGCGTCAACACCCCTTCATCGATACGCCGGATGATTTCCCGTTTTTCCATCTTGCCGTTCGGCATCAGGGGTATGTCGGAGAGCGGCAGCCAGAATTCCGGCATGTCGTAGCGCGACAGCCCTTCATCGGCGAGATGCGAAAGAATTTCGCCAGCCGACGCCGACTGTCCGTTTTCGAACATCACCGCAAGACAGGCGCGTTCGCCAAGTCTTTCATCGGGCACGGGGATTGCAGCGACAAGATCGACCGCCGGATGCCGCAAGGCCAGGTCTTCAAGCAGGTTGGGATTGATATTGTGACCGCCACGCACGATCAGTTCCTTCTTGCGGCCCGTCAGGCGCAGGTAGCCGTTGGCGTCGATCGTGCCGAGATCGCCGGTCAGAAACCAGCCGGCCGCGTTGATGCAGTCCTGGCCGGCCTTGCGATCGTTGAAATAGCCGAGCATCAGAGACGCGCCCTTGCCGCCGACCAGCCCGGACTCACCGGGTGGCGCTTCCCGATCCGGATCGTTCGCATCGAAAATCCGCAGCTCGTACCCCGGACAGCACACGCCCGACGTGCCGACGACCAGGTCGCGTGAATCTCCCGGCTTTCCGTATTGATGACCATTTGTCTCGGTCATGCCGTAGCCCTTCTGAACGGGAATACCGTAATCGTAGAGCTCCGCCGCCACGTGTTCGGGACACGCCGCCGCAGAGACACGGAAGCTGCTGAGCCGATTGTAGGTACTTAGCCCGCGTGCCTTCAGTTCGGCCAGCAGGTCCATCGCATGGGTCGGCACGCCGACGAGATAATCGACGCCAGCTTCCTCGATATGATCGAGCAGGCTTTCACCACGCGGCCAGTCATGCAAGACGAACTCACCGCCGCAGACAAGGGACGTCCATAGCGTTCCGCAGCCCAGGTTATGGCTGAACGGGCTGAGCGACAAGGTCACCGTATCGTTACCGAACCCCCATGCGCCGGCGATGCCCCGCGCCGCCACAAGTTGCGAGTTGTCGCTGTGCATCACGCCCTTGGGCGCGCCGGTCGAACCGGATGTGAAGGCAAGATAGGTAACCAGGTCCGGATTGCCAGCCGGCGCGACGGCGTCCCGGGGGCCGGCTTCGAGCCTTCCGCCGAACGGCACCGCCGCGCTGTCCGGCGATAGTTCGTAAATACATCGCAACGAGGAAAGTTTACGGATCAGGTCGGGAATTTCATCGCCCTGTGCGTCGGCTCCGTGACCGGGATAGTGGATATAGGCGGCGCAGGCGGCGCGTTCGCACATCGCGGCGATTTCGGCGACGGTATGATTCCGATGTGGTGACGGACAACAGACAAACCCATCCCGGGACGCGGCCAGCAGCGCGATCACGGTTTCGATCCTGTTGGGCGCGCCGACGAAGATCGTATCTCCCTGGACAAGACCGCGCCCGGCAAGGTCCGCTGCAAAGGTATCCACCGCATCGACCAGATCGCGCCATGTATATGTCCGGTGACTGTCGGTGATTGCAGGTGCGTCGGGCCGAACCGCCTTTTGGGCGCAAACGATATCGTAAATCGTCTGCGACCCCCAGGCGCCGGAGCGGTAATAAGCCTCCCGCGCCGTCTCGTCCGGCGGCAGTGTCGGGGTCATCCCCATGGTTATTCAGACCCCGTGCGAGGCAGCGACCAGCGGATCCATTTCCATGTCGTCATCCTTGACCGCACCGATCAGGTCCGTGACTTTTTCGATCCCGCGTTCGTCGCACCAGGCTTCGAGATCGTCGATAATGGTCGTCAGCGCCGTCGGGTTACGGAATCCCGCATAGCCGATACCGACCGCATGCGCCCCCGCCAGCATATATTCGACGACATCTTCGGCCTTTGTCACGCCGCCGACGCCGATGACCGGAATGTTCACCTCCTTGGCAACCTGATAGACCATGCGCAGCACGATCGGCTTCAGCGCCGGAGACACCATGCCGCCGAACTTGTTGCCAAGCGCGGGGCGGAAATTATCCGTGCGGATTTTGAGCGACAGGAACGTGTTGGCGATTACCAGCGCATCTGCGCCCGCTTCTTCCGCCGCCAGTGCAACCGAAACAAGGTCGCCCGCATTGGGCGACAGCTTGGCCCAGACCGGCTTGTCGGTCGCGGCGCGTATTCCTTCCATCACCATCTTGGTGTGGTCTTCCTGCATCGCGAAATTACCGCCGGTCGAATTACGGGTCGGACAGGAAATATTGCACTCGATCACGTCGACATCGGGGACGCTCAGTTCGCGCGCAAGTGCCGCGAAATCCTCCGCCGATTCCGACGACACGCTGACCACCAGCGGCGGTTCGAACTTCGCGTATTCGGGGACGATATTTTCCAGGAAATAATCGATACCCTTTCCCGGCAGGCCGATGGACTGGATGATACCGGCCTCCGTCTCGGCCATCCGGGGTGTCGGGTTGCCGAGACGCGGCTCCCGGCAGATCGTCTTCGCGACCAGGGCGCCGAGGCGGTTGAGATCGATAACTTCGTTATATTCCCAGGAAAACGCGCCGGAGGCGGGCTGGATCGGATTCTGGAACGTCAGGTCGCCGATTTTTACCGAAAGATCTACCATCCCACTGCCTCCTGCATGTTGAAAACCGGCCCTTCGCGACACACGCGTTTCAGGGTCTTTTCACCGTTAATCTCGAATGTTCGCATGCACACGTAGCAGGCGCCGATACCGCAGACCATGATCTGCTCCATCGCGACCTGACCGGGCACGTCGTGTTTTTTGCCGAGGTTCTGCATCAGTTTGAGCAGACGGCTCGACCCGCAGGTAAAGAACGCATCCGCCTTGCCGTCGGCGATCAGTTTTTCGAGGATGTCCTCGACATTCTCGACCGCGCTGGAGCCGTCCTCATCGACAACGGTGATGGTCGTCGCGCCCAGTTCCTGAAACAGGTCCTGCGACATGACGAGATCCGACTTGCGGGCACTGAGGATCGCGGTAACGCCCACGCCCTTCTCGGCCGCGAGCTGTGACAGCGGTGCCAGTGTCGCCAGTCCGACGCCGCGCCCCAGCACGACGATATTCTTCCATGCCGGGTCGAGCGAAAAACCGATCCCGAGCGGACCGGCAATATTGAACGTATCGCCCGCTTCGAGCGTCGCCATGCCCTGGGTTCCCCGGCCCTCGCATTTATAGAGAAATTCGAGGCAACCGGCCGCCACGTCTACCTTGTAGATACTCATCGGCCGGCGCATCCAGACCTCGGCACCGTCGGGTGACGGGCACAACAGATGATAGAACTGGCCGGCATAGGCCGTGAGTGCCCGTTCGGCCGCCCGAACGACCAGCAGCTTGTACTCATCGTTCACCCAGTCGTTCGAGACGACGTCGGTGATGAATTCACCCGTCGGCTTGTCCGGGTGGGGATCGACGCCGCCGACGGGAATTGCGGCATTGGTATATTTTCTGTCCGGTGCAAGATCGTTCATGGGGTTCGCTTCTATTCGATCATTCGGTAGGAGGTTTTATAGACGCTCATTGTGCCAAAATAAAGACCTGTTCCAAATTTGTTACAAATTTGGCGGCGTCCCGAACAACATTGTAATATTGATTCGATGATTTTCGTAGCCCGGCGCGAAATCAGGGGCGTCGGAGCCGTGAAACAGGCGGGAATCGAACAGAACGGCCCGGTTTTCCCGATAGGGAACCGTCACCGCCGATTCGCCGGAATTCTCCAGGAAGGCATGGATTCGCGCCCGGTCCGCATCGTAATCGACGATCGGCCAGTCCGGCGGCGGCGGCTCGCGATAGACGACAAGACCGCCGGTATCCGGATTACGGTTCGCACCGTCGGGTGTGACCCAGAAATTCAGGCTGATCGCCGCATCGTCGGCATGAACGTCGATCGGCCTGTCGCCCCGCAACCCCTTGAACGCCCAGGCCTGCGTCAACGGATGCGGCCCGAGCAACCCGGGCAGGGCAGACCGGAATTCATCGGCGATCTGCAGCACCAGCGGACAAGCAAGCCCGTCTTCGAGATACGCAGCGACGAATCCGCCGATATGGGAAAAATCATGCCAGATCGTGCTCTCGCACAGAAACCGCTGCAATAATGACAAGGCCCTGGGGGTCAGCAGGTTGTCGAACCAGGCCACCCCCGGTCCGGAATCGCGGTACATCCGCGTAATCCCTGTGGCGTCGATCTCGCTGTTCACCGCGCCGCTGAAAATTTCCGGCGCATCCCGTAGATGGATCGGACCGTTATAGTCCGGCCCCAGGGTTTCGAGCTGGCTTTCCGACAACGCGACCGGTGCATCCGCGATCTCCGCTGCGACACTCTCGTATAGCCGTGCCAGCGTTTCGAACCGCCTCCCGTCGCGTGCCCTCGGCGGCAGATGCCGGAACAGGTCCGCGTCGTGCTGCAGCTTGGACCGTGTCGCCATATGGAGAGACCGGTTGGCCATACCGTTCCGGTCCTCCCCGCGGCGCAGGTCGTAGGTCCGCGCGAAATGGTCAAGCGACCGGTCGCGATCCCCCGCCGCCAGCCACAAAAAGCCCAGCGCCCGGTGGGCATCGTGATGATCCGGCTCCAGGGCAGTTACGCACCGAAACGCCTGTATGGCTTCCGCCGGCCGGTCCAGTGCCCGAAGGGCGTTCGCACGGTTAAAATGCGCCGACGCATAGTGCGGCTCGGCTGCCAGCAGCCTGTCGAAAAGCACCAGGGCGGCCGCCGGATCGCCGCGTCCGGCAACAAGCGCACCGAGATTGTGCAACACGCCCGGCGCGGCAGGGTCCAGATCAAGCGCCGCACGATAGGCACGTTCGGCATCCCTCGCCCGGCCGGCCTGTTGATGCATCGCCGCCCGTTCTATCAGTGCCTTGAAATCTTCGGCCACGTCAGCCAGGCAATTTTCTGATCAGGCCGCGCATGTATTTCGCCGCCGCCTGCCCTTTATGGGCGCGACGCCACATATCCTCGACTGTTCGCTCATGCAGTTCGAGTGCTTCGGGCGCGGACGTGATCATGGCAATGCCACCAAAAACATTGGGCTGCTCGCCAAGGCGAAACGGGCTGAGTGTCAGAATTTTCCGGTCGGCCTGCCGGAATATCTGGAAGCTGCTGTGGGGCAGCGCCCCTGGCACGATTCCGATCTGGATACCAATGGGCTCTTCTTCCATCAGGGCGATCAGGTGCTGCGCTTCGCCCAGTGCCCGTTTGCGGCGTTCCGCCAGAACCGCTTCGGGCAGATCGAGCCGCCCTACCATGCCGTTGCGCAGAAACCGGTCGATTTCAGCGCCGGAGATAAGGTTGAGAAGCCCGGGCTTCCGCACACGCCAGGTTTCCTTTCTCTGCCGCAGTATCGGAATAAGTTCGCGGACGGTCTCGCGGGCCCGGTCGTGATCTGCCGCCCCTTCGGGAATACTTTCAACCAGAACGTCTTCCAGGGTTTCGCCGAATGCATCCGTCGCCAGCAGGTAGGAAACCGGCCCGGCCAGCACCACGATGTGCTCCGCGCTTTCCTCGATCTGGCGCAGGCGCTCGAAAAACGCGACGGCGGACGAAATGTATTCGACCCCGACACCCAGAAGCGTGGGCACCGAAACGTCCAGCAACTCGGAAAGCTTCTCAAGGGTCTCGATCTTCGCGACCTCGCCCTTCTCGAAGCGGTAGAGCGCTGTACGCGATATATCGAGGCGCGCGGCGATATCGTCCGCGCTCAGCCCGGAGGCGAGCCGGAAGGCTTTCAACCGGTTGCCGATATCGTCGAACCGTATGGTCATAACCGGATTTTTTCACACCGCTTTTCGTAACAACACGGAACAGGTACAAGGTTTGGGAAGGGAGGGTCAACGCACTCATGACAAACTGGCAATACACAAAAGGGCTCCATGAGATTGGAAACGGCACTTTCGCCTATCTGCTGCCCGACGGCGGCTGGGGCTGGAGCAATGCGGGGCTGATCACCGATGGGGGTGAATCCCTGCTGGTCGATACACTGTTCGACCTGCCGCTGACCGCTGACATGCTGACCACGATGCGCGATGCCGCGCCGGGTGCGGCATCGATCGATACGCTTGTGAACACCCATGCCAACGGCGATCACACATACGGCAACCAGCTTGTCGAAGGGGCTGTCATCGTTGCCTCCAAAGACTGCGCCGACGAAATGGCAATCCGCCCACCCGAAGCTTTTATCAGCCGGATCAAATCCTGGCAGGACATGGGCGACGCCGGCGCCATCATCTGGGAGCTGATGGGCCGCAAGTTCGATTTCGACGGCATCGAGAATACGTTGCCAACCCGGACATTCGACCGCGAACTGGCACTGAACGTCGGCAGCAAACGTGTAGAGCTCACGAATGTCGGTCCCGCACATACCCTCGGCGACGTGATCGTTCATGTGCCCGACGACCGCATCGTCTATACCGGCGACATTGTCTTTGTCGGCGGTCACCCGGTGATGTGGGCGGGTCCCGTCAGCAACTGGATAAATGCCTGCGATCATATTCTGGGGCTCGACGTCGATATCGTCGTACCGGGACATGGCCCGATCAGCGGGAAAACCGAAGTGCGCGCGCTACGCAGCTATCTTACCGAACTGCGCGACGAAGCGCGCAAGCGTTACGATGCCGGGCTCGACTGGGTTGCGGCTTCCGAAGAAATCGTTGCCGATTTTTTCAACGACTGGATCGACCGCGAGCGCGTATTTATCAATGTGAACTCTCTGTACCGCGAATTCGACGGCAATAATCGTCCACCCAGCGCGATGAAGGTTTTTGCCGAGATGGCGAAATGGTACTGGGCCGAATATCCTGACCGTTGTCCGCATGGAGCGGGACACGATCACGACAACTGCACGGGACACTAGGTCAATGGCACTGAATATCACCCGCTCGGTAAAGCAGATGGTTGCCGACGCCAACGAACACGTCGAGGAAATCAGCATCGCCGATGCGCGCGAACTGGTCGGCCGCGATGACGTGCTGTTTATCGATATCCGCGATATCCGCGAGGTCGCCAAAACCGGCCGCGTGTCCGGGGCCCGCCACGTGCCGCGCGGCATGCTGGAAATGTGGATCGACCCGGAAACGCCCTATCACCGGGACTTTTTCGCCGAAGACAAGAAGTTCATTTTTTACTGCGCGGGCGCGTGGCGGTCTGCCCTGGCGGCGAAGACCGCCCAGGACATGGGTCTTGCCCCCGTCGCGCATCTCGAAGGCGGCATCAATGCCTGGATCAATGCCGGTGGGCCGATAGATCCGCCGAAAGACACCTAAGAGGAACAGCATCATGGATGGAATATCCAACCAGCCCTACACCCCGGATCTTCGCGGGTTCATCGAATACCTCGATAAAGAACACCCTGAAGAGATCGTCCGCATCACCAAGGAAGTCGATCCGAAATACGGCGTGTCCGGCATTCTTCACCGGCTGGAAAAAGAAGGCCATTTCAAGGCCGTCATTTTCGAGAACGTCAAAGGCTCGCAATACCCGCTGGTCGCCAACATGCATGGCAACTTCAACCGGTTGCGCTACGCCATCGGCATGGAAGAAGGGACGGAAAAAGAGTTTCTCCGCGCATATGGCGCGCTGGAATCCAACCCGATCGAACCCGTCATGGTCGAAGACGCACAGGTTCAGGAGGTTGTCAAAACCGGCGATGACATCGACGTCGAGGAATTCCCGATCTGCACCTATCACGAACTCGATTCGGGCAAGTTCATCACCGCCGCGCTGGGACTGATGCGCGATCCCGATACCGGTATCGATAACATCGGCATCTACCGTCACCAGGTCTTCAACGGGAAGGAACTGGGCGTTCAGTTGTCGGAAACTGCCGACGGCAACGTGATCTGGAAAAAATACGAAGAGCGCGGCGAGCCCTGCCCGATGGCCCTGGTTATCGGTCACCACCCGGCGTTTTTCCTCGGCTCGCTCAGCTACACGCCGATCGATTCAAACGAGCTACACGTCGCGGGCGGTATCCTGCAGCGCCCGGTCCCGCTGGTCCCGTGCAAGACCATCCCGCTTGACGTCCCGGCGGATGCAGAAATGGTCATCGAATGCGTGATCCGGCCAGGGGAACGGCGGGCGGAAGCACCGTTCGGCGAGTTCCCCGGCACCTACGGCCCCGAACGCATGAATCCGATCCTCGACATCAAGGCAATCACCCATCGCAAGAACCCGATGTATCAGAACGCCTTTGTCGGGCATGCCGACAACCTGCTGCTGTCCGGCGTTATCCGCTCAACCGCCATCGAGGAGACGGTCAAGATCGCCTGCGGCACGGTGACAGGCGTTCACATGCCGCGATCGGGCCGTTTCCGGTTCGTGTGCTACATCGCGATCAACCGGAAGATCGAGGGAGAGGCAAAAGCCGCTGCAATGGCTGCCTTCGTCACCGATCCGTTCCTGAAATTCGTGGTGGTCGTCGATCACGACGTCGACATCACCAGCGATACCGAGGTAATGCATGCCATCGCAACCCGGGTCCGCGCCGACCGGGACACCTTCATGATCCCGTATGCCAAGGGGTCCCCGCTGGATCCCGCGTCGTACGATCCCGAGGGCGGTTCGCACCTGGTGACCAAGATGGGCATCGATGCGACCCGCAAGGACAACTACCCGGCCGAGATCTATGTTCCCGGGAATGAAGACATCGACCTGTCGGAATTCATTCCGGGGTATACGAAGCCTTGAACACGCCCCGCACCCAACCTGCCCGCTGTCACCCCGGATTTGTTCCGGCGTCCGGTTTTCTGTTCGCGACGAATCCCGGGTCCCGGCACGAGGCCGGGATGACAGCCGTATGAAGGACCGCTTTACATGACCGAATGCCACCGTATCGACGTTCATCATCACATCCTGCCGCCCAATTACGTCGAGATCGTCGGCGACGATCGGATCGGGCCCTTGATCCTCGCGGGCAAGACGCCCGAATGGACGCCCCAGATGTCGATCGAGGCAATGGACCGCAACGGCATCCAGACGGCGCTCACATCGATCTCGGCGCCCGGTTTGTGGTTCGGCGAAACCCAGGAGACCATCGATCTCTGCCGGCACTGCAACGAATACGCCGCCGAAATCACGAAGGACCATCCGACCCGGTTCGGCGTGTTTGCCTCGCTGCCGCTGCCGGATGTCGATGCCAGCCTGGCTGAAATCGCCTATGCGCTGGACGAGCTCAAGGCCGACGGCATCGGACTGCTGACCAGTTACGGCGACCGCTATCCCGGCGACCCTGCCTTCGCACCGGTGTTCGACGAGCTGAACCGGCGCAAGGCCACCGTCTATTTCCACCCAACAAACGCGCCCTGCAACCAGTGCCAGCCGGAAATTCCGGCGGCGACGCTCGATTTCCCGTTCGATACGACCCGCGCCGTGGTCAGCCTGCTGTTTAACGGCACGTTCGCGCGCTGCCAGGACATCAATTTCATTTTTTCCCATGCAGGCGGAACGATCCCGTTCCTTGCCGAACGCATCGGCCGGCTGCAGGGCCGCCCCGGGTTCAAGGAACATGTACCGAACGGCGTCGTGCCCGAACTGGAGCGGCTTTATTACGACACGGCCCTGTCGGCGAACTGGCTGGCCTTTCGCAGCCTGTTCGAGCTGGTCACCCCCGACCACGTGCTGTTCGGCAGCGACTATCCGTTCGCGCCGGAGCCGACCATGACCGGCTCGATCAAGGCATTGCAGGAAATGGGACTCGACCCCGATGTGCTGCAGGGAATCGAACGCGACAACGCTCTCAAACTCTTTCCCCAGTTCGGTGCCTGACGACCAATGGACTCATTGACGTTGACGATTAACGGCGAAGCGCGGGAGATCGAGTGCGATCCGGCGACGCCGCTCCTTTATGTTCTGCGGAACGACCTCGACCTTACGGGTGCCAAGCTCGGCTGCGGGCTGGAACAATGCGGCGCATGTGCAATCCTGGTCGATGGTGAAGCGACGCTTTGCTGCAACCGCCCGGCGGGTGAATTTGCCGGCAGGGATATCGTGACCGTCGAAGCGCTGGAAAAAGACTCCGTGGGCGCCGCCGTTCAGAAGGCCTTCGTCGCCGAAGGCGCCGCGCAGTGCGGCTATTGCACAGCCGGTCTCGTCGTCGCCGCGACGTCGCTGCTCAAAGCCAACGCCGCACCGGACCGCGGCGCTATCGTTGCCGGGCTTGAAGAGCATCTCTGCCGTTGCGGTTCGCACGGGCGGGTCATCGCCGCGATCGAGCGCGCAGCGAAGGAGATCGGCAATGTCTAGATCCGTATTTTCGAGCGCCAGCCTCGCCAATCATCCCGGCCTCGACGAATGGGTTTCCGTCAACGCGGATGGCCGTATTTCCATCCGCAGCGGCAAGGTCGATATCGGACAGCGTATCTCGACCGCGCTGGCCATGATCGCCGCCGAAGAACTCGACGTACCACTGGACCGCATCGACATGGTCCGCACCGTCACCGGCGAGGCGCCCGATGAAGGCATCACGTCTGGCAGCAATTCGATGATGGAATCCGGCAGCGCCGTGCGCCTGGCGACGGCAACAGCGCGGCGGCACATGCTGTTACGAGCGGCGGAGCAGCTTGGCGTCGATATCGACACGCTTGAAGTCGATGACGGGCTGATCCAGTCGCGTGACACGAACCGCAGCATGACGTACGAAGAAATCCAGGGTGACACGCCTTTCGGCATCGATGTCGACCCGGATGTCGATGTCAAAGATCCGGAAACACACACGATCGTCGGTGAATCAATCGCGCCGCTGGGCCTGACTGAAATCGTGACCGGCAACTACCGCTTCCTGCACGATATGAAAATGCCGGGCATGCTCCACGCCCGCACAGTGCGTCCCCCGCATTACAATGCGCGGCTGAACGATATCGATGAGGAAATCGCCGGCCGACTGCGGCAGAGCGGCATCGAGATCGTCCGCGACGGCAGTTTCCTCGCGGTCGCCGGCGCCGACGAATTCGCCGTGATCCGGGCCGCCGAACGCCTGTTTGCCGCCTGCGACTGGGACATGTCGGGCGCGTTGTCGGAAGAAGATGTTTTCGAATGCCTGACCGCCAACCCGCGCGAGAGCCGCCCGGTTGAAAATGACGGCGTTCCGCAGGACAAGCCCGTTCCGCCGCTGGCGGACCCGCCGGCAACCGCGGCCACCACGCTCGAAGCACGCTACGACAAACCCTATCACGCCCATGCCTCGATGGGCCCGTCCGCCGGTTGCGCCATATGGCAGAAGGACGGATTACAGATGTGGTCTCATAGCCAGGGAATCTACTTCCTGCGCGATGCGGTCGCGGAAGCGTTCGGTATCGACCCGGAAACGGTGCGCATCGAGCATGTGCCGGGGGCAGGCTGTTACGGCCATAACGGCGCGGACGATGCGGCTTTCGACGCCGCACTCGTCGCCCGCGCCCTGCCCGGCAAGCCGATCCTCCTGAAATGGACGCGGGAGGAAGAACACGCCTGGGCACCCTATGCCACGGCGACGTCGATGAAACTGCACGCCAGCCTGGACGCAAACGGCAAGGTGATCGACTGGAACCATGAAAGCTATGGTGACACGTTCAACATGCGCCCCCGGTCGGGACCGAACATGGCAGGCGCGGCCCGCCTGCTGTCGGGGCGGTTCCGCGAGAACCCGCCACCGGAATTCGTGCCACAGCCGGCGATGGTGCGCCACATGGGCATTCACCGGAACCTGGACCCGCTTTACGTCTTTCCAAACAAGCGCCTGGTCAAAAACCTGATACGGGACCTCCCGCTGCGGACATCCGCCCTGCGCACTCTCGGCGCATTCGGCAACGTCTTCGCCATCGAATCCTTTATGGATGAACTGGCAGAAGCCGCCGGAATCGATCCGGTTACGTTCCGGCTGAACCACCTGGAAGACGCGCGGGGCCGTGAAGTTCTCGAAGCGGTCGCCAGCCGGATGGATTTCACCGCCGATGACGGAATCGGCCGTGGCATTGCCTTTGCCCAGTACAAGAACCTGAAGGCCTATGCCGCCGTCGGCGTGGAACTTGAAGTGAACGATGCCGCGGAGGTCCTGCTGAAACGTGCCGTGCTCGCAGGCGATGTCGGGGAGATCGTCGACCGTGACGGCGCGGCCGCCCAATACGATGGCGGTTTCCTGCAGGCGGCGAGCTGGACGATCAGCGAGCAGGTGACATGGGACCGCGACGGCATCACAAGCCGCGACTGGGAAACCTATCCGATCCTCGGCTTCGATAACGTGCCGGAGATCGAAACGATCCTGATCGAACGGCCCGGCGTGCCATTTCTCGGCGCTGGCGAGGCCGTGTCGGGCCCCACAGGCGCGGCGATCGCCAACGCGATCTACAACGCAACCGGCCTGCGGCTGCGGCGGATCCCGTTCACGCCCGATGCCATCCGGGCCGCGGCAATGGAAGTGTAAACGGCGACGCGGGCGGCGACTTAAAATACGGGCTTCGAGTTGTCGAGCGGGATGGTCAGCGACATTCCGCTGCCCCCGCAGCAGGGACAGCTGAGCGAGACGAGAATCTGCTGTTTCTGTTCCTCGGTCATATCCGATTTTTCCAGCACGTCCAGCACCTGGGCACGCATTGCCTGGTGCAGCGTCATGTCGGTGACGAGGCCGGTCTCAGAGGACATGGATTATCCCCGTTACTCGGCGGCCTGGGCCAGCCCCCGCAGCGGCGCGAGGTGACCGAGCATGTCCATCGCATTACCGGTGCGGATCATGTCGCGCTCGGCTTCGGTCAGGTTCGTTTCGGCAATCGCCTTATTGGTCCAGTCGCAGCCAAAAGCCGTCCCGTCGGTCGCGTAAACAATACGGTCTACGCCATAAAGCGAGATCGCAAGGTCAATCGACTTCGCGCCAAAGGAATTACAGTCGTACCAGAGGTTGGGTTTGGTCAGCCGTGTCGATGGCAACGGCTCGTCCGGCGAATCAAGCATGCTGCGATGATCGAGACGTTCGACCTCAAACGCGATATTGCCGCCGAGATTGTGAATATGAAACCGGGCATCCGGATAATCGTCCAGCAGGTCCGTCATCGTGAGCGTCACCGTGCAGGCAGACAGGCTGGCCTGCATGTCGAGCGTCCCCATACGACGGATAAAATTGTCACTCTCGGAAGACGTTCGCGGCCAGGCATCCCCCGGCCGCGGCCCCCAGTGGATAAAAAGTGCCGCCTTGTGCCTGTTGGCCGCCGCCAGCAGCGGTCGCATGTTTTCCGCGTCCGCATAGGTCATGAACGCATTGCCGGGCACGATGGCGCCAATCATACCGGGCAGGGCCATAATCCGGTCCAGTTCGGCGACGGCGGCCTCCATATCGGCCATCGGCAGCGAGCCATAGGCGATAAAGCGCCCGGGGTTTTCGGCACACACTGCGGATGTTGCGTCGTTAAAGACCTGCACCGCCGGCACGGATTCCGCCACCGGCAGACGTTCGATCCACTGATGTGGCCCCCAGAGCGAAAGGACGCCGGTTGTTATGCCGTGCGCCTCCATTTCGGCGAGGCGGATACCAAGATCGTCGAACATGCCTTCAAAGGCCTGCTCGCCCCGCCGGGTGCGGATGACTTCCACCCCATCGTCGTTCCGATAAATCATCGGCGGCTCGGTCCGCGCCCGATAGACATCGATCAATTCGGGCGGACTCCAGTGAGCATGCATATCGACGGTCATGTTCCGGTCTCCGGCAATTGTTGATTGCGCCAATCTTGAGCCAAACCCTGCCCAGACTCAATCCATTCCGGATTCAATCCATTGCTGTAACGGCGGGTGGGATTTCGTAACGACGAATTCGGCGCTACACTATGCCTTCAACCTTCCAGACATAAAGGCGACAAGAAGATGAAAGCGGTCTATTTCAATGAAAACGGCGCAGTGGACGTTCTCCAGTACGGTGATTTGCCCGATCCCGTCGCCGCAGCCGACGAAGTCGTTGCCGACATTCATGCCGCCAGCGTCAACGGCGCGGACTGGAAAGTACGTCAGGGCTCCTATGCGCCCACAGCCTTTTTTCCCTATGTCTGCGGCCGGGATTTTTCAGGCGTGGTCAGCGAAGTTGGCAGCGATGTCACCGATCTGGCGGTCGGCGATGCCGTCTTCGGCGTACTTCCCGTCGGACAGGAAGGCACCTATTGCGAAAAGGTCGCGACCAAAGCGGCCGTCCTTGCCAAGAAACCGGACGGGATTTCCCATGTCGATATCGACGCGCTTTCGCTGATCGGACTCACTGCCGTTATTTCCATAGAGGACACGCTGCAGCTCAAGGTCGGCGAGAAAATCCTGATCCAGGGCGGAGCCGGCGGTGTCGCCGGGTTTGCGATCCAGCTTGCAAAACATATCGGCGCACATGTCATCACGACGGCCAGCGCGGGCAATCACGATTATGTCCGCAGTCTCGGTGCAGACGAGATCATCGATTATAACGCGGTCGACTTCACCGAGGCCGTCTCCGATTGCGATGCTGTTTTCGACACCGTCGGCGGCGATGTCGGCCTGAAGGCGTTCGACGTGCTCAAATCCGGCGGGCGCGCCGCATTTATCGCATCCGGCGCCAAGGCACCCGAACCGACGCGCGATGACGTACAGTCCCTGCGCCCCAACGTCGGACGGGCGCGTCACTACATGGAGCGGATTGTCGAACTCTACAATGCCGGTGTCGTGACGGTACCCGAACTCACGCTGTTCGACCTTAAAGATGCCGCAAAAGCACAGGAAATAAGCGAAACCCGGCATCTGCGCGGAAAACTGATCCTCAAAATTCGTTAAAAAACTCGCCGTTCGCCATAGATCGAAACAATATGGCATACTTGGACACCATACTTTCACAGGGAGGAACTTTTCGATGAAAATGAGATACTCACTACCCGGCCTCGCCGTAGCGGCACTTGCTATTGCCGGCTTCGCAGCCCCTGCCGCTGCCGACGCCGTCGCTGATTTCTACAAGGGAAAGACCATCACGGTCGTCGTAGCGGCGGGTCCCGGTGGCGGCCATACGCAGTACACGCAGTACCTGGCGCCGTTTCTTGAAAAATACATTCCCGGCGGTCCCAACGTGATCGTTCAGAACATGGGCGGCGCCGGCGGCACCAAGGCCGCGAATTTCCTGTATTCAAGGGGCCGCAAGGACGGCACGATGATCGGTATCCTGCTGTCCGATACGCCGCTTGCATCGCGTCTCCGGACCACCGGCGTCAAATACGTCGCCAAGGACTTCCAGTTCCTCGGCGGGGCCGACCAGCCGCGCAGCGCCTTCGTGGTCTATAAGTCGACCGGCGTAAAATCGCTCGATGACGCCAAGAAAACCCAGGTTGTCATGGGATCGACCGGCAAGGGCTCTCAGACTTATGTCGTGCCGACCCTGGTCAACAACATGCTCGGCACCAAGTTCAAGGTCATCACCGGGTATCGCGGCATGGGCGGCATTTATATCGCCATGGACAAGGGCGAAGTGAAAGGTTTCCAGTCGTCCTGGTCCGGACTGAAAATTGCCCGTCCGCACTGGGTCGAACAGGTCAACCTCCTCGCGGTCAATGCCCTGACCCCGCTGAAAGACTATCCCAACGTACCGCTGCTGAAGGATATCGTGACCGACCCGGTGGACAAGCAGATCGCCGAACTTCTGGGCGGGAACATGATCCTGGGCCGCGGCTGGCTTGCCCCTCCCGGCGTACCGGCGGACCGCGTCGCGGCATTGCGTGCGGCCTTCAAGAAGGCATTTGACGATCCGGAAGCCAAGGCGGGTGCGGCAGAACGCAAGATGACCTGGGAATCCGCCAGCTGGCAGGATATGCAGGCGGCGGCGGAGCGCATTTCCAACGTCGATGCGGCGATCATCGCGCGCATGCAGACGGCCCTCGGCCTGAAGAAATAAGCTGCGACACCCCGACACCCCCGGCCGGGCTGCCCGGCCGGGGTTTTTTTATGTCTAAACGGATTACGGGAGACCCCGCCGATGCCGGACGCAAAGGTACTTGTCTACACGCCCATGGGCGATGTCGACGCGAAATACAGGGAGCTTGAAGAAGCCGGCTGCGAGGTGACCTTCGGCAATGCGGACTGGCGCCGGGCCTTCGGGGCGGAAGAAAGCAACGTGTTTCCGCTTGCCGACGGGCGCGATGCGATTATCGGAGCCGTGATGCGCGGGTTCACCTTCTCCCATGATTTCATGGCACGTCTGCCAGCCACGCGAATTATCGCCAAACTGACCATCGGCTATGACGACGTTGATATCGAGGCCGCGGCCGACCTCGGAATCCTCGTCACCCATTCGCCGACGGAGGCGAACTGGGGCGGTGTCGCGGAAGGCACCATGACCATGATGCTGACCATGCTGAAACGCATTCGCGAGAAAGACCGTCATGTCCGCGAGGGCGGCTGGCGCGACGATTCGCTGGCGGGAACGTATCTCGGCGCGCGGCAGGACGGCTACGAAGGCATCACTGTCGGCATTATCGGCCTCGGCCGGATCGGCTCGCGTCTGTGCGACCTGCTGGCACCCTGGCGAGTAAACCTGATCGCCCACGATCCGTATGTAGATGAGTCAAAATTCGCCCATCACAATGCGCGCCCGGTGGACATGGAAACGTTATTGCGGACATCCGACGTCATCACCATCCATTCGAACCTGACGGCGGAGACGCAACACCTGATTTCCGAAGCTCAGTTCGGGATGATGAAGCCGACGGCGATCCTGTTGAATGCCGCCCGCGGTCCCATCGTCGACGAGGATGCACTGTTCTTTGCTCTCGACCGCAACAAAATCGCCGGCGCCGCCCTCGATGTTTTCGAGAACGAGCCGCTCGATCTGCAATCGCCGCTGCGCGGGCTGGGCGACAAGGTTCTTGTATCACCGCACATGGTCAGCGCGAATAAAGGCGCCAGCCTCGAACCCGCCGTGCCCTGGGCCATCAACGCGGCGCTGACGGCGATGCGGGGCGAGGTACCGCGACACGTGGTGAACGAGGCCGCGATACCGAAGTTTCTCGAACGCTTCGGCGGGAAAAGCCTGATACAGAGCCTTTAGTTCCGCTCCATAAACCCGGTCAGGACATCGACGATTTCGGGCTCGTACGGGGCCCAGTCGGGGTACGGAATCAGCGCGATATCGACGTCGTCCAGCCCGAGATCGTGGATTTCGGCGCCGGGGATCATCCGGTGGGCGGTCCGCCCGCTTTCAGATGAATGGGTATTGTCGTTCCCGGGAATGACGATCGTCGGCATTTTCAGGCTCCCGAGCTGTTCCTCCGTCACGCCCATGACCGGCAGGTTCGCGCCTGCTTCGAAGAGTTCTTTCCATTTGCTCAGCGTCGCGATGAATTCTTCGGCGTCCATCGCCATCAGCTTTTCGCGGTTGGCCGCATTGCTCTCGATCCGCTCACGCCAGGTATCGGTTTCGCAGATCGCTTCCATACCGCCCTGCTTCGCGATATCGATGAACTGGCCGTAATACATTTCGGGCAGGCGCTTTGCCGGAAACGCGCCGCCGGTGACCCGCAACAGCATCAGCGCGCGGGTCGCATCCGGGTGACGCAGACCGAACATGATCGCGGTTCGTGCACCGGACGACGAACCGCCGATAAAGGCGGGGGCGGCGCCCAGTTGATCGAGCAGATCGCGAAGATCGTCGGCCCAGGTCGCTTCCTCGACCTCGTGCGCTTCAAGTTCGATATCCGATGCGCCGGTATTTCGCCGATCGTGCAGCAGCACACGGTATCCTCTGGCGGCAATCTTTCCGGCAAGCGGCAGAAATTCCTGATAGCCACGTCGGCCGCCGGTAATCAGGGCCACCCAGGGATGGCTATCGTCCCGGGCATCGCCGACAATTTCATAATTGATATTCAGTCCGCGCACGCTTGCCATCGGCATGGCACTTCTCCTCGATGTTCAGTCGTTACAGTATGCGGCGTCGAAACCCCCGCTGCAAACGGACGAAGGGCCGCCCGATGGGGCGACCCTTCCATTGTCAGACACGGTCCCTGGCGCGGACCATGAATACATCAACTCAGTCGAAGCGAGCCTCTATAGAGGTGACGATCCAGATCCTGGCAGCCGAAGGCCGCACCTTTAGACAATGAGACACTCGATCACCTCCTTTCGATTGTTGAACACAGGAGGTGAGTATGAGTCGCCGGATGAATCGCTGCAAGCGAAGAAACACCGCCAGCAGAAATTTTTAAGCGGATAGTTGGAATCCCGCGCTCCGCCAATTACGATTATTGATGGCATTCGATTGTCGGGTAGGCACCTGGACAAAAGACTGTCGGAAAAAGCAGGGGGTAGGCCCATGAAACGGTTTTTTAGTGCCGCCGCAACAGCCGTTGCCGCGCTGTCGGTGGTCGCGGCGTGCGACAAGACTCCGGAAGACAGTGCGGTTGTACGCGCCTGTCTGCAGGTTGCCGACAATCTTGCGAAGAACGGTCTGCGCGATATCGCGGATGACCGGTCCCGGCGTTTTCTGGGGAAGGTCGAGGAATACCGCGCACGATGCCGCGGCGGCGAAAAGGCCGTGGCCCAGATGGATACGCCCTGGGTCGACTGGGCGAATTACTGGGCAACGGGCGATGCATCGTCCATGGCGACGCGTCGCAACAGCGGCGGCCGGTTCACCGACAGAAACCAGCGCGGGATCGACGGCGCGCTGATCGACCTCGAATACCAGCGGATGGAGCTGATCCGGTTCAACCTGTTTGACAATAACGGCACCTATAGGACCTATGTGTCCGGCAAACGCGCTGGCGAACGGGTCATCGACGGTGCGGTAGTTAAACAATGGCCCGAAATGCGCCTTCCCGCAGATCACCCGGAAACCAAGAACATTAAGGTGGCATCGGACGGATCGCAGATCTGCACCGGCGCACTGATCCGCCACCGCACGCTGACCGGCATCTGCAACGATATTCTGAACCCGGCAATGGGATCCGCCGGTCAGAAATTCGCCCGCAACGTCGAATTCGAAGCGACTTTTCCGGAACTCGGCAAGAACCGGCTCGCCCGCAATCGTCATGGCGACCGCATCGGCATGATGAAACCGGATCCGCAGGTTATCAGCCGGAAACTATTCAGCCGCGATGACACGGACGCCGTCGACTGCAATGACGGTGCCGGGAGCAGCGGCGGCGATGGCGATAAATCGGCGCGATGCCCCTATCGCAAAGCACCGTTTTTCAACGTGCTGGCGGCGTTCTGGATCCAGTTCATGACCCATGACTGGTTCTCACACACACTCGAAGGCCGGAACGACGCGGCAAGAATGCTTCCGGCGACAGGGTGCGCCGGCCTGCGCCCGGAAGAGGTCGAGCGCATCGGTTGCCGGCCGGACGACAAGCTGGATGCGGCGTTGATTGCCGACAATTCAGACCCCGAAACGTTCAGCTTACACGGAAAAACCCATCTCACCCGCGCCTACCGGACTTCGCGCAACCACATGACCGCGTGGTGGGACGCGTCCCCGATATACGGCTATAGCAAACGATCCGGCAAACGCGTCCGGCGCGACCCGGCCGACCCGGCAAAACTGCTGATGGAACGCATAAGCGCCCGGCCCGGCGCCGGCGAACGCCTGGGATATCTGCCGCTGTTCCGCCCTCCCTGCGCGACCGCGGGCGACAGCGCCTGCGATCCGATCCAGCGGGAATGGGCCGGACAGGAAGCCACCGCTTTTCCTGACAACTGGACCATTGGCACCAGTTTTCTGCACAACCTGTTCGTACGCGAACACAACCTGATTATTGATGAATTCCGAAAACGGGCGCGGGTAACGCCGGATGCCGACACAGGGCTACGCAATCCGGCACGCCCGGATACGTCGATCAGTTATGCAAAAATCTCGGACGAGGAGTTGTATCAGGTCGCGCGCCTGATCGTGTCGGCCGAAATCGCCAAGATTCATACGATCGAATGGACGGCGCAATTGCTCTACGGCAGGCCGCTGGATATCGGCATGAACTCGAACTGGAGCGGGCTGTTCAGAAAGGACGGCATCCTGTCGCGGGTAACCGCCCGTATCGTCGACCGGTTCGCCAGGTCAAAGGATCCCAAGAAGGCGAACCAGATTTTTTCCGCCCTCGCCGCGGGACCGGGCATCGTCGGCCGCGGGAATGCGCTGTTTCCAACCGGACTGCACCGCCTGCTGGGCATGGATCAGTGGGACCTGACCAACCCGGCGCACGTGAATGGCGGCACCAATCATTTCGGCTCCCCGTTCAATTTCCCGGAAGAATTCGCCACTGTCTACCGCCTGCATCCGCTTATTCCGGATCTTCTGGAACTGCGCGACTGGCGAAACGATCCCAACATGATCCGTCAGAAAATCGCGACGGTGAAAACCTTTCGCGCCGGTGCCACCGCCGCGATGCGCAGCCACGGCATGGTGAACTGGGGGCTGTCGATGGGGCGCCAGCGTCTTGGCCTGCTGGAACTCCGGAACCATCCGCGGTTCCTGCAGAACCTTGATCTGCGCCCCCGGATGGACTCGAAGATCGATGTCGCGGCGCTGGATATCATTCGTGACCGCGAACATGGCCTGCCCCGGTTCAACGAATTGCGCCGCCAGATCGGGCTCCGCCAACTGACCGGCTTTGACGACTTCATCGACCGACGGCCGGGCGTTCCGGATGCCGAACGCGCCCACCAGCAGGAAATCGTAAATACGATGCGCGAGGTCTACGGACAGCATAAATGCGATGCATCGAAAGTTATTTCCACCGCGCAGCGCGGTGCGGATGGCGCGTTCATCAACGACTGTCTCGGCCATGCGGACGGTACGCTGGTCGACAATATCGAAGATGTCGACCTTGTGGTGGGTTATCTGGCGGAAACCACCCGCCCGCACGGTTTCGCCATCTCGGAAACGATGTTCCACATCTTTATCCTGAACGCCTCGCGGCGCCTGTATAGCGACCGCTTCTTTACATCCAGCTTCCGCCCCGAATTTTATACCCATCTGGGCATTGCATGGGTGACCGATAACGGCCCGACGGGCAAGCAGTGGGAAAAGGGCGAACCGAACGGCCAACGGCGCGAAATCATGCCGCTGAAGCGTGTCCTGCTCCGAGCCGTGCCCGAACTGGCGCCCGAGCTCGACAAGGTCGTGAATACGTTCGACCCGTGGGCCCGTGACCGCGGAACGTATTACACGCTGGACTGGAAACCCCGCCCCGATGCCGTCGATGACGAAGCGTTCAGACGGCCCTGAACGCCGGACCGGGGCATACCGTCAACGCCGGCGCCCGGATGTAACTGACGGCGAAACACCGATTGGCTCTTTCGCGCCGTATTGATATCCAGCCGGTATTACCGCACCTTGTGCCCGGCGCAGGGAAACAGGGCCTGCAACCGCATAAGAAAACGTCCCGGCATGAACGAAATCGAAAAACTTCGGAAGGAATTGACGGAAGCTAGGGGGCGTTTCCGGTCCCTGATGGACAACTGCGTCGATGCCCTCATCATTATCGACGAAGATGGCACTATTCTCGATTTTAACCCGGCGGCCGAGAGAATCTTCCAGTACCGTGCCGGGCAAGTACAGGGCGCAAACGTTTCCATCCTGATGCCGGAGCCATACAGGTCGGCCCATGACGGCTATTTGTGGAACTATATGGCGACAGGTGATGCAAAGATCATCGGGATCGGCCGCGAAGTTACCGGCATGCGCAAAGACGGCACGACGTTTCCGATGGAACTGTCGGTCGGCGACATGCCCGACGGCGGTACGCGGAACTTCGTTGGCATCGTTCGCGATATTACCCAGCGGCGGACGATCGAGAACCAGTTGTTACAGGCATCGAAAATGGAAGCGATCGGCCAGTTGACGGGCGGCGTTGCGCACGATTTCAACAATCTGCTGGCAATCCTGACGATGGACCTCGAAATGCTCGCAGACTTGACGGAAGACGACCCGGAAAGCACCGAGCTTGTGTCCGAGGCGCTCGATGTCACCCGTACGGGCGCCGACCTGACGCAACGCCTGCTCGCGTTTTCACGGCGTCAGACACTTGTGCCGTCCGCAACGAATATCAACGAGATGGTGCTGTCGATCACGGAGCTTCTCCGGCGGACGCTGGGCGCGGGCATTCGGATCGATACGTCGGGACCGCAAAACCTGTGGCCGGTCATGATCGACCGCGGACAACTTGAAAACACCCTGATCAATCTGGCGATTAATGCGCGGGATGCGATGCCGGAGGGCGGAAAACTCGCCATCACCTGCGAGAACCTGACGCTGGAGGAGGCAGACGAACCGGCATTCGATCAGATGACGGCGGGGGACTATGTCCGCCTCTCGTTCACCGATACCGGGATAGGCATGCCGCCCGACGTTGTGGAACGGGCCTTCGAGCCGTTCTTCACGACAAAAGAAGGCCGGCACGGGACCGGGCTTGGCCTCAGCATGGTGTATGGCTTCGTCAAGCAAAGCGGCGGCAGTGTCACGATATACAGCACCGAAGGATCCGGCACGACGATCAATCTGTGTTTCCCGCGGGCAGAGGGCGCCGTACACGATGGTAAGAGCCCTGCGGATCTACCGAAACTGCCGGTCGGCTCGGAGCACATTCTGTTGGTCGAAGACGATGATCGTCTGCGCGAACGCACTGCGTCGGCGTTGCGGACGCTGGGCTATCGGATCTCTACCGCGCATGACGGACACAGCGCACTCGATCGGATCGAAGAAGACGGTTTACCGGACATGGTCCTGACCGATATCGTTATGCCGGGTCTGGACGGTCCGGGCCTGGTTCGCGAATTATCCAAGGCGTACCCGTCGCTGAAAATCCTGCTGATGACAGGATATGCCGAGGCGTCTTCCCTGCTGCAGGAAGCCATGGCCAAGGGCGCGCCGATGCTGCACAAACCCTTCACCCGACGTCAACTGGCCGACAACATTCGAAAACTGCTGGACGGGCGTCACTAGGGTGCTGCGTCTTTAACCCGCCCCTTCAGTTGGCAACATCAAACTGCGGCATCAGACGGCAACGGGCGAGCCGGCAAAGACGTATCCGAAACCGCGCACCGTTTTGATGAGGGCCGGTTTCCGTGTATCGCCTTCGATTTTCTTGCGAAGATGGCTGATGTGCAAATCGACGCTCCGGTCGCTCGGGTGCCAGGACCTGTCCGCCATTGCTTCGATCAACCGGTCGCGGGAAAGCGTTCGCCCGGGGTTGCGCACCAGTGCTTCGAGGAGTCTGAATTCAGCCGTCGTTAGATGGATGGTTTCTCCCTGGGCATTGCGCAGTTCGATGGCGGTAAAATCGATCACCCAGTCGCCGAAACGCAGACAATCGGCGGGTTGCGCCGCTTCCGGGCGTGCCGTTTCTGGCGCGCGCGGCGTCACCCGGCGCAGGATGATTTTGATACGGGCGAGCAGCTCCCGAAGGCTGAACGGTTTCGCCAGATAGTCGTCGGCCCCCATTTCGAGACCGACAACACGGTCGATGGTCTCGCCCTTGCCGGTCAGGATCAGCACCGGGATCTCTGTGCGTTCACGCAAATAACGCGTCAGTGAAAGTCCGTCCTCACCCGGTAGCTGAAGGTCCATCAGGACAAGCTCCGGCGGTTGCTCGGCGACGAGCGCACGCAGCGCAGCGCCGTCGCCGACGGCACTTACCTGAAATCCTTCTTTCTCCAGAAATTTTTTGAGCCGATTTCGAAGCGTGGGATCGTCGTCTACGATCGCGATATGGTGCATTTTTTACAGCTTGGGGTTGAGGGAAGCGCGAACTGCCATACAAAACTTTACAAAAAACCGACCTCGTCAACATACGAATAATACATCAGGCGTCTATCTCTTTCCATAATCACCGCCGTCGTCAAATTGACGCCAAACCGTGGAGGAAAGCAGATGTCTCTTCAGATTGTTGTCCCCGAAACCCGGTCCGGTAAACCTATCGCGACTAACGGCGTTTCGACATCCACCGCGTTTCCCCAGTGCGAATTTCTCTCCGATGGCAACCGGCTGGTCGCCATTGCCAACAAGCTGGCCACTGAGCACCGTCATGTCGCTGCAGGCGCTGAATTGTGCGCTTTCGAGGAATCCGAAAACTTCCTGTTCGTTGTTATCGACGGCTGGATGTTCCGCAATGCGATCCTCGAAGACGGACGCCGCCAGATTCTTGATTTCATCCTGCCGGGCGATCTGATTGCCGGGCATCGCTGGAACGGTGCCGAGGTATCGCAGACGGTCGATGCGATCACCGATTCGGTGGTTGCGCTGATTCCCGTACACGCCGTGTCCGAGCTGATCAGGGAGATGCCCACCGTCGCGATCACGTTGCTTGAAGCCTCGCAGAGTGCCCTTTATGCTTCATACGAGAATCTCGTCGATACGGGCCGCCGGACGTCGATCGAAGCGGTCGCCCATTTCCTGATCCGGATCGAAAAGCGAACCGCGTCGGCGATCGGGCGCGCCGATGACGGGGCCGTCGTCTTTCCGCTTATCCAGGAACACATCGGCGATGCCATCGGGCTGACGGCTGTCCATGTCTGCCGTACGCTGCGCAAGCTCAAGACCGCCGGCGTCATCGAGATGGGCCGCGGATGGCTCAAGATTACCAACCGGAGGGAGCTCGCCGCGTTCGCCGGAATTCCGGACGGAACCGCGACCGATCCGGAATACACAGTTCAGAAACTGGCAAGCTGATCTTTCCCGGCGCCGAAATGGTCGGGCGGACAGACTGACGGCGCTCAAGGGCGCATATAAAGTATGGACCAGACCGACCTGATATCGAGGCTTGCCGCCGGAGAAGGATTCGGCGGCAAGCCGCCGCAGCGCATCGATACGCATATTTCAGTGATCTTTCTGTCGGAAAACCGGGCCTACAAACTGAAACGCGCGTTAAGGACGTCCTATCTCGATTACTCGACCCTGGATGCCCGCAAACGCGGCTCGGAACGGGAGGTGACGCTCAACCGGCGTACCGCACCGGAACTGTATATCCGCGCCGTGCCGGTCACGATGGATTCCCAAAACCGCCTCGCCATCGGCGGCGACGGTCCGCCTCTCGACTGGCTCGTCGAAATGAAGCGGTTCGATCCGCAGGAAACATTCGATGTTCTCGCGGCCGCAAACGGTCTGGAAAAATCCCTGCTGGTGCCGCTCGCCGACCAATGCGCCGAATTGCATCGAACGGCCCGCGTTATCGAGCAGAACGGTTTTCCGGCGACCCTCGCCGGCGTCATATCGGGTAATCGGACCGAACTCGCGGCGACGGGCGAAGATATCTTCGGGGCAGCGGCGATAGAAACCCTGACGACGCGGCACGAAGAGGCATTTCAGCGCCTGAAGAGCACAATCGAACATCGGGCAGACCTTCACCGGATCCGGGAATGCCACGGCGATCTGCACCTTGGCAATATATGCCTTGTCGACGACAAACCCCTGATTTTCGATGCGATCGAGTTCAATGAAGCATTCAACGCAACCGACACGTTGTACGATTTCGGTTTCCTTCTGATGGACCTCCTTGCACACGGTGATCGCCGGGCTGCCAGCATCGTGTACAACCGCTACCTGTTCAGAAACCCCGATTTTGACGGTTTACGGGTCCTGCCGTTCTATCAGTCCGTTCGGGCCACGATCCGCGCACATGTGCTCGCAAAGTCAGCGGGCCAGACGTCGGACAGCGACGTCCGGAAAAACCTGGAGGGCCGCGCCCGGCACTACTTCCGGATTGCAGAAACCCTGCTCGAAGACCGCGCCCCGCGACTCATTGCGATCGGTGGATATTCCGGCACCGGAAAATCGACGCTGGCGGGCGAAATCGCGCCGGTTATCGGAACATCGCCCGGTGCCGTCGTTCTGAGCAGCGACCTTATTCGAAAACGGCTTTACGCCGCGGAGCCCGACCATCGTCTGGGTACCGAGTTTTACCGGCCCGAGATAAGCGACCGTGTTTACGACGAAATGCTCGAAAGCGCAGACCGGCTGGTATCCGAGGGTTCGAGCGTGATTGTCGACGCCACCTTCATGAAAGCCGAAAGCCGCAGCGCCGTTGAGAAACTGGCTGCTTCGCACCGGGTCGACTTCAACGGATACTGGTTGACCGGGGATAGCGGCAAACTTGCGCGCCGGGTCGCCGACCGTCCGCAGGGCGCATCCGATGCGACGACGGATGTCCTGCTGCAGCAACTTGCAGGTGATCCCGGCGAAATTACGTGGCAGTGCATGGATACGACCGACACTTCGTCCGACGCCGGCGACCTGGTCCGCGACAGCCTGCACCTGGCAAAGGTAAGCCCTTAGTCATGCGCCTGGTGTTGTTGTTCTTTTTCATGCTTGCCGCGATATCGCCGACGCGCGCCGACGACGAAGAAAAGCGAGCCTCCTATGGACGCGCCTGCCAGGCATATAATCAAGGCGCGTATTTCACCGCGTTCCACGATCTCATGCCTTTTGCCGTCCGCGGCGACGCGCAGGCACAATTCGCGGTCGGAGAAATGCTGCGCGCGGGTAACGGTACCAGACGCAACCGCGAGGAAGCTGTTATCTGGACCCGCCGTGCGGCCGAGCAGGGACATTCGGCAGCGCAGTGCAATCTCGGCATTTCGCTCTTCAGGGGTTGGGGGACGCGTGCCGACCCCCAGGCCGCGATCGACTGGTGGCTGCGCGCCGCGATCAACAAGAACGCTCACGCCATGTTCAATCTCGGATCGGTACTGGCGCGCGGACATTATGTTAAACGCGACCTCGTCCGGTCTTACTGGTGGATGTCGGAAGCATCCCTGAATGGATATGCAAAGGCCGACGACGTTCTGGTCAGCCTGCGGAAAATCATGACCAGCGGGCAGGTGGCGCTCGCACAGAAACTAACGCCGGAGGCGGCGATGACGTTCGAACGCCGGCGATTTGCACCCCCAGTCCAGAAAAGGAGAAACTGAAATGAAAACCATACGCCTCGAACTTGCCCGCAATGCGGACAACCCCGATGGCAACCCGGCAGATGCATACGAATTACATGCGACGCTGACGGCCGACGGCAAGATCGATTTCGCACATACGGACGCGCAGCTTATGACCTTTGCGCGATTTCTGCCTGGCCGGGATGTCGCACATGGCCAGCTTGTCCGGACGGATGAAGGCGCCTGGGCGTTTTCATACGAAGCGGGGGACGATGACGATGAACGGATTGTCGGCCTCGAACACCACGATATGGTCGAAGGCAATTACCTGACCGTTATCCAGGACGATCGCCACGAACACGTCTACCGGGTCGCTTCGGTCGCCGACCGGCAGATCTAGACAGGCATCCATGACCCAGAGAGCGATGGCGACGGGATCGCCCGCTTGATTTCAATCAACGATCACGACGCGGTCGGATGCGACACTAAGTCATCGACCAAAACCGTCAAAAGGAAAAGTCTGATGGAAATAAAAGATATTGTCGTTCACATAGATTCTTCGGAGCGGACCGCTGAGCGCATTCAACTGGCGACCAAGCTGGCCGCCGAGAAAGACGCCCATGTCACCGGCGTGTTTGCCATTCCGGACCCCTATACCCCGGCCTTGATGGCGGGTGGGTACGTCCCGGCCGATATTTTCGACCAGTTCCGGGAGGAAGCGCTCGAAGATTCTGAGAAAGCAAAGAAATTATTCGAGAAAATCACCGAGGCCGGTGGCGTTCATGGCGAATGGCGGGTTGAGCAGGGCACCGCCAGCGCGGTCGTCGCACGCCATGCCCGTTATTCGGACCTCGCTCTCGTCGGCAAGGGCGACTACGACGATCCGGAAAAGTACCCGCACCCGGAATTGCCGGCCGATCTGATGATGACGTCCGGACGGCCGGTTCTTGTGGTGCCGAACGCGGGCCACTTCGAGACGTTGGGGGCACGCGTACTGGTCTGCTGGAACGCCAGCCGTGAAGCCACCCGCGCGGTCAACGACGCGATGCCTTTCCTGCAATCCGCCGAAAAAGTGACCGTCCTTGCCGTGAATCCGCACAAGGCATCGGGCGGCGACCACGGCGACACGCCGAGCGCGGATATCTCTCTGCACCTGGCGCGGCACGGCGTGAATGCCGAAGCCGCCAGCACCGTGGCCGCCGGAATCGATATCGCCGATACGATCCTGGCCCGCGCCAGCGACCTGGGCGTCGATATGATTGTCTCGGGCGCATACGGTCATTCGCGGACACGCGAATGGGTATTCGGCGGGGTAACGGAATCGCTGTTGCGACATACCACCGTTCCGACCCTGCTGTCGCACTAGACCCTCAGAAACAGAAAACGGGACCGTATTCTAACGGTCCCGTTTTTTCTCTACGGCCGGACGCGGTGGAATAGCCGCTACCTAGTGATAGGTTTCGAGGTGCAGCCGGCCACCCTCGCGCATCGTTTTCGACAGCGTCTCCCAATGCATGCCGTGACTGGCGCAGATATCGGAAAGCGCCTCGCCGACGCCAGCTTCCATGCGCTTATGGCCGCAGATATAGATATAGGTCTCGTCATCGGCGAGCAGGTGCGCGACATCCTCTGCTCGCGCGCGCAGCCGGTCCTGAACGTATTGCCGTTCGCGGCCCGGCTCCCGCGAGAACGCAAGATCCACGTCGATGAGGCTGTCCGGGAGTTTCTTCAAAGGCCCGAAATACGGCAGTTCGTCCGGCTGACGCGCACCGAAGAACAGGTGCAGCGATCCGTTCACGCCGCGTAACCTGTGCCGGCGGCGACGCTCGGTCATTGCCCGGAACGGTGCCGAACCGGTGCCGGTACAGATCATGATAATCTTGGCATTGGGGTCGTCGGGCATCAGGAAGGTGGATCCGAACGGCCCGGTTACGCGGACTTCGGAACCTTTTTCGAGGTCGCACAGATAGTTCGACGCGACCCCGTGAACGGGATTGCCATCCGCATCCCTGGTGATCCGCTTGATCGTCAGCGCCACGTTGTTGAAGCCGGGCCGTTCGCCGTCCCGCGGACTGGCCACGGAGTACAGTCGGACATGGTGCGGCCGTCCCTCTGCGTCCTCGCCGGGCGGCAATATTCCGATAGACTGTCCTTCGAGCACCGGAAAGACGGTCTTTCCCAGATCGAGAACGATATGGCGGATATCGACATCGGACTCTTCGCCGGTCAGACGCAGATTGCCGCTGATCGTCGCGATGGCCGGCCGGTCCGGGGTATATAGCCCGACATAGGGATGCGGTGCCGTCAGTGGCGGCAGTTCCCGGCCACCGGCGCCTTCGGAGGCGATCCCGGTGATACGCGCCACATCTTCCGGGATTTCCTGCGATGCCGGGGGCGCCAGTACCTGGTCTTCAGGCAGCGCATCCCAGCCATACTGATCGGCAATCGACCAGGGCTCGGCAATCATCCGGAAACTGTCGATCGCCCCGGTCGGGCATTGCAGCATGCAATCGCCGGCATTCGTGCATTTTTCGAAATCGATGACGTAGTTCGTGTCGTCGTGGGTAATCGCATCCTCCGGACATGCCTCCTGGCAGGTATTGCATCGGATGCAGATTTCCGGATCGATCAGGTGCTGACGGACAAGAGCCATCTGCCGGTCTCCCTAGTGCAGTTTGACGTATTCGAAATCGACGACCTGATTGCCGATGCCGCGGGACGGCGCGGCGATATAGGACGCCATTTTTCCGGGTTCGGTTACCGGTTTCATCAGCGACTGGACGAAGGCATGGTCGTCATGGTCGGGCAGCCAGTCCGTGGAATGGTGTGTCCAGTCGGCTTCGCTGATGACCGCACCGTCCGGGGCGATATGAGCCTCGGCGAATATACCGATATGCCGGTTGAAGGCTTTGTGCGGCAGTGCCAGGCGGAAATCCGTACCGCCCTTTTCCAGGGTCTTGTTGAAGCGGTCGACGCCCTTCGCGCAATCGACGATGTAGTCGTCACGCAGTCTTTCGTTCAGCGCCGTCAATGCGGGCACATCGCGGGCGATGATGTTTTCCCCGCTGAGATCCGGGACGCTGTAATGCGAGGATTGCAATTGATGGTCGTCATCGATGCCGGTTTCCTCGAACCGTCCCTTGAGCCCCTCGGTATAGAAATTGGCAGCATTAGTCGAGATTTCGGAACCGTACAGGTCGAGTGTCACACTGAAATGGAAATTCAGATATTTCTGGATGGTTGGGAGATCTATGGCGCCCGCGTTTCGCACCTTGTCTGCATCCGTACTGCCGATCTCCTTCATTACTTCACAGGTACGCTGCAATATGCGGCTGATACCGGATTCGCCCACGAACAGATGATGAGCCTCTTCGGTCAGCATGAACTTGCAGGTTCGCGACAGCGGATCGAACCCGGATTCTGCGAGGGCCGCGAGCTGATATTTACCGTCCCGGTCGGTCAGAAACGTGAACATGAAGAAGGAGAGCCAGTCAGGCGTCTTTTCGTTGAAAGCGCCCAGAATGCGCGGATGATCCGAATCGCCCGAGCGACGTTCAAGCATGGCCTCCGCCTCTTCCCGGCCGTCGCGGCCGAAATAGTTGTGCAGCAGGTAAACCATTGCCCACAGGTGCCGGCCTTCCTCGACATTGACCTGGAACAGGTTTCGCAGGTCGTAGAGAGACGGACAGGTCAGTCCGAGATGACGCTGCTGTTCGACAGATGCCGGTTCGGTATCGCCCTGGGTCACGATGATTCGACGCAGCGTGCTGCGGTACTCGCCGGGAACGTCCTGCCAGGCGGGTTCGCCCTTATGATCGCCGAAATTGATCTTCCGGTCGGCTTCCGGCGGCGTCAGGAAAATTCCCCAGCGATAGTCCGGCATTTTGACATAACCGAACTGCGCCCAACCCTTCGGGTCTACGCTCACGGCGGTTCGCAGATATACGTCCATGTCCGTGCTGTTTTCGGGGCCCATATCGCGCCACCAGTCGAGATAATGCGGTTGCCAGGCCTCCAGCGCCCGCTGAAGACGCCGGTTTTCGCTGATGTCCACGTTATTCGGTATGCGTTCGTTATAATTGATCGACATCCTGCTCCCTCCCAAAATAGATACCATCCGGTTAGTATCTTAAAACTACGAAGGAACGGTCCCGCCGACATTGATCTGGATCAATTTCGCAGACAGGGTGTGGATTTAGTCTGTATAATCAAGCCGAATGGCAGATTTGTGCGGTTGCCAATGCCGCCACAGTGGAGGGGACCCTGCGATGAGCACTTATACGATTGCCGATATATCGGTCCGGCAAATCAGGTCCGACAATGTCTGGCAGTGGCTTTCGCGCGGCTGGACCGATATGTGGAGCCGTCCGTCCCTCAGTCTCGGCTACGGCTTGTTTGTAACGCTGCTCAGCTACGCGCTGATCGCCTGTCTCTACTACTTCAACCTTGTCTATCTGTTGCTGCCGCTTGCAGCGGCCTTCATGTTCGGCGGGCCTCTGCTGGCGGTCGGCCTGTACGAGATGAGCCGGCGCTTCGACCGGGGCGAATCCTTTCGTCCGCGCGACATCATCGGCGCGGTCGGCCGCGCGCCGCTGCATCTTGCCTATATGGGCCTGATGCTGATGCTGTTTGCCCTTCTCTGGATCCGCATTGCCACGCTGATGTTCGCCCTGTTCTTCGGGTCCAGCACGCCACCGCTGTTGGACATCTTCGGTTCGCTTTTTCTGACCGTGCAGGGCGTGATTTTCCTCAGCGTGGGGACGGCAACCGGGGCCCTGCTCGCATTTGCCGCCTATTCGATCTCGGTCGTCTCGATCCCGATGATTGTCGACCGCAACGTCGACGTTATGACCGCCACCATCGCCAGCCTGATCGCGATGCGCGACAATTTCATGCCAATGCTGCTGTGGGGGTGGCTCGTCGCGATGATGACCGCGATTGCCATCGGCCTGGGTTTCATCGGTCTGATCGTGATTTTCCCGCTGATCGGACATGCCACCTGGCATTGCTACCGGGATGTGCTGGGCGACGCACAGTCCTGACCTTTTTCGGAACCGACGTAAGGTTTTAAAGGTTCTGTTAGTCTTAACAGTAAATTAAACGGGCAGCGCTAGCGTCGTCTTGCGGACAATTCCGGAGACTGCGAGATGCTTGAGCCTGAGAAACACCATCATATCACCAGCGCGTTTTTCGGTCTGACCGATGCTAATCAGTTCATCAGCGGTGTCCAGACGGCAATGAACCAGGTCTCGCCCGTGGGCCTGTTCGCTGGCGACAATCTATTCACATTCCATCGCAATCTGAGTTTCCTGGAAGACGAAAAACTCATGACGGCGTTTGAGAAATACACCGATACCGATATCGAAAAGTCGGTTCTCTGGCGTACTTATGTCCTGGCATGGGCTGCAAAACGTGCGATGAAGCTGCCCGGCGATTTCGTCGAATGCGGATGCTACAAGGGTGTAACCGCCCGTATCCTGTGTGACTGCCTCGATTTCGCCAGCAGCGAAAAATCGTTTTATCTGTACGACCTTTTCGAACATCAGGATGCGATGGACCACCATTCGATGCCGGATCATTCGGCGACTCTTTACGAAGAAGTCTGCGCCAGATTCAACGACACACCGAATGTTCACATCACGCAGGGTCCCGTCCCTGACAGTCTCGACACCCTGGAACCGCCGGGTGACATCGCTTTCCTGCATATAGACATGAACAACGCAGCAGCGGAGGTCGGTGCACTGGAACGCCTTTTCGACAAAGTGACCACGGGCGCGGTCATCGTTTTCGACGATTATGGCTGGTTTGCCTATCGTGAACAGAAACTTGCCGAGGATGCCTTCCTGGCCGAACACGGCGTACAAATTCTCGAACTGCCGACAGGCCAGGGCATCGCCATCAAATAACGCCGCGAAAACACCGGGCGCCGACGGGCCTGTTCAACAGCCCTTCCGCCCGGACGGATCACCTGCGTCGGAAGACGCATCGTCATCGTCGATCAGTATCCGGACGGCAGCCCCGTCGAGATCTTCGAACTGACCGCTGCGCAGCGCCCAGATAAACGCCGCCAGACCCGCAAGACCGAGCAGCAGCGCGACGGGTATGAGCAGCAGCAATATATTCACCGGTAACTCCGGAAATTCATCCGCGCCAGTCTCAGCGCATTCAGGGTCACCAGTATGGACGAGGCCGACATGGCGACCGCCGCAATCAGCGGCGTCACGAACCCGGCAATCGCGAGCGGTACGGCCAGCGCGTTATACGCAGCTGCCAGACCGAAATTCGCCGTCACCATCCGCCGCGACCGGCGGGCGATCAGGATGGCCGTCGCCACCGGTGCCAGCCGGTCCGACTGAAAGACGAAATCCGCAGCGGTCTGCGCGATATCCGCCCCCGATGCCGGCGATGCAGACACGAATGCACCCGCCAGAGACGGCGCGTCGTTCAGGCCGTCGCCAATCATAAAAACTTGCCTGCCTTCGGCCTGGAGTTCCGCGAGCCGCGCGACCTTGCCGTCGGGGCGTACATTTGCACGATACCGGTCGATCCCGAGCGCCGCCGCAACCTCGGCCACGGCATCCGGGCGGTCACCGGACAGTATTTCCACTTCGAGTCCTTCGGCCCGCAGCCACTCGACAAAATCGTGGCTATCGGGGCGCAGGCCGTCGGCAAAAGTGAAGCGGACGGGGTCTGTCCCGGTCCGGCACAGCCAGAGTTCCGTCCCCTGATCCGGCAGGTCACTGTCGACCTCGCAGAATGACCGGTTTCCCAGTCTGATCTCGTCAGAACCTGTCCCAGACCGGAGCCCCATACCGGGAGTCTCCACCGTATCGGGCCGAACGGCGACGGGCCCTGCTGCGCGCACCAGCGCTGCACAGACCGGATGCCGGCTCGACACCGCAAGCGACGCCGCGAGTTGCAGATCCGCGATATCGATTTCCGCCAGATTGGTAATTTCCGGACGCCCGCGGGTCAGCGTCCCCGTCTTGTCGAGCACAACCGTGTCGGCGACAGCAAGACGTTCCAGCGCATCGCCTGTCTTTACGAGAACACCGGCCTTCATCAGCCGCCCGCTGGCAACCACCTGAACCGCGGGCACCGCGAGGCCAAGCGCACAGGGACAAGTGATGATCAGAACTGCAACGGCAATGAGCAGCGCGGCGTGGAAAGAAGCGCCGCCGACCAGCCACCAGCCCAGGAGTGTGGCAAGCGCCAGAATATGGACAACGGGCGCATAGAGACGTGCCGCACGATCGGCAAGTCGCACATAGACAGATTTTCCCTGCTCCGCGTTTTCAACCAGTCGGACGATATCGGCAAGAACGGTGTCGTCTCCCGTGGCCGACGCCCTGATCTGCATCGCCGCGCCGATATTGAGCGTCCCGGCAAAAACGGCATCGCCCGGCGCTACCGCCACCGGGTCCGTTTCACCGGTCAGCAGGCTTGAATCGATAACCGTGGTTCCCGTCGCAATAGTGCCGTCGACCGGCACGCGATCGCCGGTCGCTACGGAAACGGTCATGCCTTTTGTCACGGCCCGGGCAGGCAACACACGCCGATTGCCGTCCCCATCGACGACGATTGCCGGGTGGGATGCCAGCGCCGCGAGATTTTCGGCCGTTGACCGCATCGCGCCGCGCGTTCGCAAATCGAGGTAACGCCCGATCAGGAGAAAAAACAGGAGCATGATCGCCGCATCGAAATAGGCGTGCGGTCCGCCATAAACGGTCTCGAACAGACTGACACCGGCGGTAACGATCACGGCAACCGAGATCGGCACATCCATATTGACCCTGCGCGCGGCAACGGCCCGTCCCGCCGCCCGAAAGAACGGCCGTCCGGCATAGGCGATCGCCGGCAGGGCAATCAGCGCAGACACCCAGTGAAGCAGGCCGCGTGTCACGGATTCCATATCCGAAAACGCCCCGGCCCAGACCGCGACGGAGAGCAGCATCACATTGCTGCTGGCAAAGGCCGCAACCGCCAGACAGCGGAGCAGAAAAGCCTGTTCTTCCGCCTGTTGCCCACGCAGCGCGTCGGGGTCGAACGGCACTGCGGGATACCCCATCGCATCGAGCCGCCCGATCAGTTCGCCTGGCTGGGCGACACCGGCCTGCCAACTCAGGGTCATGCGCCGCGTCGACAGATTTACCCGTGCCTCCACAACACCGGGCTGACGGCGCATCCCCGATTCCACTTTCTGGATGCAATTACCGCAATGGACGCCGTCAACCAGCAGATTGATCGTTTCGATATCGCCGTCCCCTTTCCGCACATAGGCAGACGGGTCGGCTTCGGTCCCCTGCGGGGCATACCCGTCCGGCGGGACAGCATCGACCGCATTCATCGCGGTACGACCGCGGAATACTCAATACGATAGTCCGGGAGGCCTTGGGCGGCAGCAGTCAGAACCAGTTCCCAGCGGCCGGCAGGCAGCTTGGTTTCGGCAGCGGAATACAGACCGGGACCGGTTTCCTTCAGGATCAGTTTTTTATCCGCCCGGTCGTGTACGGGGCGGCGGGCTTCGCCAATAACGGCGAGACCGGTCAACGGCGCGCCGGCGCGATCCGACAGGCGAAGCTCGACAATTCCGCTTTCCACGGAAACGGCGATCCTCCAACCACGGGCATTCTGGCGGTCGGCACGATCCAGCGTACGGTTGTGATCCAGCCCCTTGCGATAGGCGTCGTCAGACGTCACGCCGGGATGAGACTGGAGCGAAACATAAACGAAAACGCCGTTCACGGCGAAGATCACCAGAAAGAACGCCACGATGATCGCAAGCACATGGCGGCCGGTCAGCGGCGGACGAAAGAATGAGAGCACCTTTCCCTGACCGGTCATCGTGCCCGCCGGAACGTTGTGGCGTGCCGAAAGACCGCGCCCGTCTTGGTCTCTGTCGCGATCAGGTAGAAATCCGAAACGGCCTCGCCGGTGCCTGCGGCGGTAACACCGATGCGTATGCTGCGCAGCCGGTCGGCGTCGACCCGAACAGTGCGGTCATTGAGCCCGACGATCGAAAGCTCCGCACCCGCCAGCCCTTCCAGAGATAATTCATAGACCCGCGGTTCGCGCTGCTTGTTCAGAATCTTGACCGTATAGCCATTGCGGATACCGCCATCGCTCAACTTGACGAAAAGCGGATTTCTGTCACGCAACACCGTCAGATCGGTGTCGGACCGCGACATCAGGGCCACCAGCATGATACTTCCCACCAGGGCGATCAGAACAGCGTAGATTATGGTTCGCGGACGGAACAGCTTCGGCCGCGAAGCTGCGCCGGCGGTGCGGGTTTCCAGCCCGGCCACGGTATCGTAGGCGATCAGGCCGCGCGGGCGGCCGACCTTGTCCATGATATCGTCGCAGGCATCGATACACAGCGCGCAATTGATACATTCCAGCTGTTCGCCATCGCGGATATCGATCCCCATCGGGCAGACGGCAACGCAGGAGTTGCAATCGACGCAATCGCCCCGGCCATCCCAGCTTTCGCCCTTTTTGTGGCGCCCGCGCGGTTCGCCCCGCCATTTGCGATACGTCACCAGCAGCGAATGCTCGTCAAGCATCGCTCCCTGAATCCGCGGCCACGGGCACATATAGGTGCATACCTGTTCGCGTGCATGACCGGCGAGCATATAGGTAGTAAACGTCAATACCCCGATAAAAACGTAGGAGACCAGCGGTGCATCGAACTGGAGGAGTTGCACGGCGAGCGTGGGGGCGTCGGCAAAATAGAAAACCCACGCCCCACCCGTGCACACGGCAATCACAAGCCATGCCGAGTGCTTCAGAACGCGCTTGCGAATTTTCTCTGCTGTCCAGGGGGCGTCGTTCAGTCGGACACGCGCATTCCGGTCGCCCTCGATCAGCCGCTCTACCCAGATAAACAAATCCGTCCAGACCGTCTGCGGACAGGAATACCCGCACCATACCCGCCCCGCGATACTGGTCACGAGAAACAGGATCAGCGCCGCCAGAATCAAAAGCCCGGTGACGAAATAAATCTCCTGCGGCCAGATTTCGATAAAGAAAAAATAGAAACGCTGGGTGGGAAAATCGACCAGGACCGCCTGATCGGGCGAATTCGGCCCCCGGTCCCATCGCACCCAGGGAAGCAGGTAGTAGACCCCCAGCGTTGCCGCCAGGATCACCCATTTGACCTTGCGGAACTGCCCCGACACCTTTCGCGGAAATATCTTCCGGCGCTTTTCATAAAGAGGGCGTTGTGCAGGCGCGTTTACGGCGTCGACATCGATACGTTCTACGACCGGGTCATCCGTATCGGGTGTCTGGCCGGAATTATCCTGCGGGGCCATTTGAATACTCAGCCCGTTACTGGCCGCCGCCAAGGGAATGAACGAAAACAGTCAACTGTTTGATCGCCTCAGGCGTTAGCCGGTCCTTCCAGCCGGGCATGACCCCGCGCCGGCTGTTATGGATCGTCTCCTGCAGCGCTGCTCTATCGCCGCCATAAAGCCAGATGGCATCTGTCAGATTCGGGGCACCGAATTCCTGATTGCCCTTGCCCGTCTCCCGGTGACAAGCCACGCATTGTTCCGCAAAGATGGCGGCGCCGCGTTTTGCCGCCTCGGCTGTCGCGGGACGTCCCGACAGCGACACGACGTATTCGACGACATCGCGTATCTGTCCAGGCTCCAGAATCTCATCGCGGCCGAAGGCGGGCATCTCGCTGATGCGGGCGTCGTCACTGCCGTTCCGGATGCCATGTTGGATGGTGTAGGAAATCTGATCGAGCTTGCCGCCCCAGAGCCACGCATCGTCGTTCAAATTCGGGTAACCGACGGCGCCCTGCGCGCCGGATCCGTGACACTGCGAACAGTTCACTGCGAAGGCGGAACGTCCGCCGGCCATGGCAAAGGACAGGAGTTCAGGGTCCGAGCGAATTTCGGACAACGACTTCGCGGCGATCTGTTTGAGATAGACCGACTGGGCATCGATATTTCTCGCGAGCTGTTTCTCGACCACAGAGCGTTGCGAATATCCGATCACGCCGGCCGTATAGCCGCTGATCAGCGGCCAGGCAGGCATGACAATCCAGTAACCGATCGACCACAGAATGCAGGCGTACCACGTCCACAACCACCAGCGCGGCAACGGATTGTCGAGTTCGCGAATGCCGTCCCATTCGTGGCCGGTATCGGGCAACTTTGCCGCCGGGCTCTTGGGAGGGATTTCTTCCGCGCTTTTCGGGGGCAAATCTACCGCTGTCATACTCAATCCTCCTTCAGCGGGATGTTCGCGGCATCACTGAACTTGTCCCGGTTGCGCGGCCACAGCGCATAGACGAGGACACCGATAAACATCGTGAAGAGTCCGATGAGCCCCCAGGTCGCGGCAAATACACGTGCTGTTTCATAATCCATCGGTCTTCCTCAGCGCAGGTTTTCGCCGTCGGCGCGATAGGATTTAAAATCGACCAGCGTGCCCAGCATCTGCAGATAGGCAATCAGGGCGTCCATCTCGGTTACCGCTTCCGGATTGCCGTCAAAATCGCGGATTTGCGCCTTCGGATACCTTTTGAGCAATGCCTCGCCGCCATCGGCGTCGGGATTTGCCTGGGCAGCCGCATCGGCAGCGGCATTGGCGATCATTTCCGCGTCATAGGGCACACCCACGGTCGCGTTCGCCTTGAGGTGTTTGGCAATATCGTCAAGCCGTGCGGGCCGCTTCGCGAGGAAAGGATACCCGGGCATGATCGATTCCGGTACGACACTGGTCGGCTTGATCAGGTGCTCGCGGTGCCAGTCGTCGGAATAACGCCCACCGACGCGGGCAAGATCGGGCCCGGTGCGTTTGGACCCCCACTGGAACGGATGATCGTATTTGCTCTCGGCTGCGAGGCTGTAATGACCGTAGCGATCGACTTCGTCGCGCAGCGAGCGGATCATCTGCGAGTGGCAATTGTAACAGCCTTCGCGCAGGTAGATGTTGCGGCCGGCGAGTTCCAGCGGCGTATAGGGTCGCATGCCGCGCACCTTCTCGATCGTGCTGTCGAGGTAATAGAGCGGCACGATCTCAACCAGTCCACCGATCGACACCACAATAAGGGTGAGGACCACCATCAGGATGGAATTCTTCTCGATCGTCGTGTGACGGAACTTTGCCATAATCAGCCTCCCGTCACGCCGTTGCCGGAACCGGCGTACCGTCCGGCCTGGCTAGTGGTTCGGTTTCACGCACATCGCCGCGCGCGGTTCGCCAGAGATTGTACGCCATGACCACGGCACCTGCGAGGAACAGCAACCCACCCAGTGCGCGAATGACATAGAACGGGTGCATCGCCTCCACGGTTTCCACGAAGGAATATTCGAGGAAGCCGAGCGAATCGTAAGCCCGCCACATCAGTCCCTGCATGATACCCGACACCCACATCGCGGTGATGTAAAGAACGATCCCGGTAGAAGCGACCCAGAAATGCCATTCGACGAGTTTCCGCGAATACAAGCGTTCGCGTTTCCACAGCACAGGCGTCATGGCATACAGCGCGCCGAAGCTGACATAGCCGACCCAGCCGAGCGCACCGGAATGCACGTGACCGATTGTCCAGTCGGTATAGTGGCTGAGCGCATTGACCGCCTTCAAGGACATGAGCGGCCCTTCGAAGGTGCTCATACCGTAGAACGCGACCGAGACGACCAGCATCCGCAGCACCGGATCTGTGCGCAGCTTGTCCCACGCGCCGGACAGGGTCATCAGACCATTGATCATGCCGCCCCAGGATGGCATCCACAGCATGATCGAGAACGTCATGCCGAGGGTCTGCGCCCAGTCAGGCAGCGCGGTGTAATGCAGATGGTGCGGTCCCGCCCAGATATACAGAAAGATCAGCGCCCAGAAATGGATGATCGACAGGCGGTAGGAATAGACCGGGCGGTCCGCCTGCTTCGGAATAAAGTAATACATTATCCCGAGAAAACCGGCCGTCAGGAAGAAACCGACAGCGTTATGGCCATACCACCACTGGGTCAGCGCGTCCTGGACGCCCGACCAGGCAATGTAGCTTTTCGAGCCGAAAAACGAGACCGGGATCGTCGCGTTATTGACCAGATGAAGCATCGCAATCGTCACGATGAATGCGAGATAAAACCAGTTGGCCACGTAGATATGCGGCTCTTTCCGGCGGGCGAGCGTCGCCATAAACACCAATAGATAGGTCACCCAGACAAGGGTCAGCCAGATATCGACATACCATTCCGGTTCAGCGTATTCCTTGGACTGGGTGACGCCGAGAAGATATCCCGACGCTGCCAGCACGAGAAACAGCTGATAACCCCAGAACACGAACCATGGAGCAATATGACCGGCGAGCCGGGTCCGGCATGTGCGCTGCACAACGTGAAAGGACGTCGCGATGAGCACATTGCCGCCGAACGCAAAAATAACGGCCGATGTGTGCAGGGGGCGCAACCGGCCGAAATTGGTCCAGGGAAGGTCGAAGTTGAGGACCGGAAACGCCAGTTGCAATGCCAGCCAGAGACCAACCGTAAAACCGGTAATCCCCCAGAAGGTCGAGGCGATCACACCGGCGCGAACGATGCTCTCGTTATAGACAGGTGCGCCGTCGATATCCGCAGGCCGGGTGTACCGGTCGCTCCGCAGCGCTTCTCGGAGCGCCAGGACGAGCCCGGCAATGCAGAAAACGAAGAAAATGAACCCGTGTATGTAGAACGCCTGGTCCTGCGCGCGCATTTCTATCTGCTGGGCATAGACCCCGCCGGCGGCGAAAAAAACCACCCACAACCACGGACTTAGCACCGCCATATTCGTCTCCTGAGCATTCAGCGCAGACGCTACTTAAAGGCCCGCCCGGCAAACTTGATCGAGATCAAGTTTAGAATAGGGCTGAGACTTATTGCGCTGCGACATATTGGCTCTTATTGGGAATTTCCGTGATAATCACCGGATTGATGTCCGGAAATCGTTGAACATGCTGATAATGATACAATCTGCCCACCATTTCCTTAATGGAATATTAACCATGAAAATCATCTTGGGAACCCTGTTCGCCGGCATCCTTGTCGCAGCAACCGCGACGCCTTTTCCGGCTCTTGCCGGCGGCGGCGTGCCGCCAGACCTGGAGGCCGGACAGACGCTTGCGGAATCACGCTGCGCCCACTGCCATGCCGTTGGCCGGGACGGGAAAAGCCCCGTCGCGGCGGCGCCCGCCTTCCGTCATCTGGGTCGGAAATGGCCCGTCGAGAATCTGGCTGAAGCACTGGCTGAAGGTATTGTGGTGGGCCATCCGGCAATGCCGGCCATTGCGTTTTCGCCAACCGAAATCGACGATTTTCTCGCTTGGCTGCAGGTCATACAGGAGCAATAGCCCGCCGAGTCAGGCGCGTGAACGACCCCGCAACCTAGTCGGCGGGCCGCAACGAGCCGATATAGGCGATGATATCGTCGAGCTGTCGGCGGGACAGATGAACCTTCGGCATCGGTGGATGCGGATCTGAAAGAACCTGCAGAAGCCTGTCCCGGTTGTAGGCGGGATCACGTGCCATCACGCTGAATGGCGGCGCCGTATCGCGCGCGGCGCGGTCCGGCGAAACCGTATGGCACGAAACACACCATTGCGCCGCGATTTTCCGCCCTTCGTTCGCATCGGCCGCCTGCGCCGCCCCCGCCCACAGATACGCGGCGCCGAACAGCAACGGCAGCGTTAGAAGCCCGAAGGCCGCAAAACTCCGTCCGCCGAAAGTCCTCATTTCGATGCGGCGATCATTTTCGGATTTTCGGGATGCGTGTCGATGAAGTGTTTCATCGTCGCTTTCAGGCGCAGCGCATCGGCGTCGTGACCGGCTGCTTCCGCCGCCGCGATATCGTCGAGAATCATGCGGCGAATCTGGCGCTGGCCGTCTTCCGACTGCACCAGATACTGACCGAGTTCGAGGGCAACGACTTCCGGTAGATGCTCGTGCTCTGCGATCGCCCGGATTTCATCTTCACTGAGTTCGCATAGTCCAACGCAATCCTGATAGCTCAACATCAGAAGTTCTCCCTACTGGTCTTGGATCGATAGATTGAAGGGTAAGCGAGCCGGCGCCCTTGACCTCGATCAATCCGGTGGTCGAAAATTGCGTTTTTATGACGGATAGATGACCTGATCCAGATCAAGCCACCGATCCGGGGTTCGGATAGTCTGCAGCCGGTTGACAGGCTCGCCAGCCGGCCAGACACCGTCAGACAGTAACATTCACACGATGACAATCAGACAGAGAAAAAAAGGAACACACAGATGATCAGGAAGATAATTGTACCGACCGACGGATCCGAACAGGCAAACAAGGCGCTCGATCTGGCGGCGGACCTGGCTGAAAAATATGAGGCTGAAATCATCCTGCTTCATGTCCTGCTGCGGGACCAACCCGTTTTCGATCTGCTTGGGCTGGCAAAGAGCCTGAATGCAGATGCCGCGATCACCGGAAAGCTGGAAGAGATCGCGGATGCGTCTGTTCAGGCGGCGGCTTCGGCCTATGAAGGCATCATCTCGATCCCGGCCCCCGACGATGTTGTCGAGAAAATCGGCGCGTTGATCTGCGCCAATGCAAAGACCCGGCTCGCCGCGAAAGGGGCAAAGAATGTGCGGGATTATGTCGTCGACGGCTCCCCTGTCGACCGCATTCTTCTGGCCGAAGAGCACGAAGGCGCCGATATGATCGTGATGGGCAGCCGTGGCCTGGGACGCGTTGCCGACCTGTTCATGGGCAGCGTATCGCACAAGGTCAGCCATCTTTGCAAATGCACCTGTGTCACCGTCAAATAGGTCGTGATACCGCGCCCCGCCTAGGGCAAATCGTCAGGCAAATAGCCCAGCAAAAATATACTGATTCCGGCGATCGACAGGATACCCAGGACGGGTACGATCGTCGGGACGCTGAACGCTGCTTCCGGCAATCTGCCCTGCGTTTGTTTGACCCGGATCAGCGCGGCATTTACCACGGCGAATATGATCAGGGTCAGGAAAGACGTCGCCACGGCGAGGTTTTCGAGATCCACCGTCAGGGTAAGAGTAATTATGATGACGGCGCAGATCAGGATAGCGCTGACAGGTGTTTGCGTTTTCGGATTCACGTATCCGAGGATACCGGGCAACCAGCTTCGTCGACTGAGCCCGAAAAATACCCGGGACACCATAATGATCTGAATCAGGGCGCCGTTAAGAACCGAAAGAATGGCAATAGTCGACACCCAGTGTCCGGGAAGGCCGCTGACCCGCTCGAAGACAAGCGTCAGTGGCGCTGAACTTTTGGCCAGTTGATCCGGCGTCGTCGCCGCGATCGCAACGAGGGCGACGGCGAAATAGAGAAAAGTGGTGACAATCAGCGTCAACACAATCGCCCTCGGCACGACGCGCGCGGCATCACGGGTTTCCTCGGCAACATTGACGATGTCCTCGAACCCGATAAAAGCATAGAAGGCAAGGATCGCACCGTAAGCGACGCCATACCACGCACCAGCCGGAATCTCCCGGGTCGACGCAGCCAGCTTTTCGGCACCCTGCCCGAATTCGGGGGTTGCGCCGAAGCCGATTACAATCAGCAGAAGCCCGCATTCGATCAATGTGATAACGGCCGCAAGCGTAACCGACGTCCGTATCCCCCGGATCACGACGGCCGCAAGGAACACTGTAATACCCACTTGCGCCGCTTGGCGCGGCACGGCGGCAATATCCGCAAGATAGCCGGAAAACCCGACAATAATCGTCGCCGTGGATATGATGCCTGCAGCGGCAACGCACAGCCCGGTAAGCAATGCCAGAATATCGCTGTTGAAGCCTTCCTTCACGTAAACGGCTTCGCCCGCGCTCTCCGGGAACCGCGACGACAGTTCGGCAAAGGAAAGCGCGGACAACCCGGCAATCAGGGCGGCAAGGACGAAAGACAGAGGTGCTAGAAAGCCACCCGCGCCGGCAACCTTGCCAATCAGCACGAATATCCCGGCGCCGATTGTCGTGCCGAGGCCGTACAACGTCAGCAGGCCGAGAGATAGGGAACGGTTCAGTTGCGGCGCGGGGTTCACGGTAGCCTCGCTCGGTGACGTTCCATGCAATACCGGACATCGACCGCCGCGGCTTTGACGGAGATCAAGGCGTCTCGATAAAAACCTCAATACGGCCAATCTGGCCTTTACGGGTTGTCGACATCGCGCTCGCAGGCACGCAGCCGTCGGCAATCAGGGTTGCCAGCTGCCCGCAATCGCCGCGCTGACCGAATCATAATAGGACGCAGCGGGGTTGAGATCGGTTTCGCCAAGTGCCGGCGGAGAGAAACCGGCCATGGCGTCGACCAGCGCCTGGACGCTCGCATCGGCAAGGGACAGTCCTCCTGCCGTGGCAAAATCGAGCTGATTGGCGGACCCGACATACCAGTCGTCCACGGTGACGCTGTCGGTCGTACCGATCACCGAGACGGACAGGTCGTCGCCCAACCGTGCGAACCAGAGCTGCTCATGATCGATCGTCGCGCCGAAAACTACCTGATCGTCCGACGCGGTCTCACCATGGTTCACGACCATATCGGCGCCGTCCCCGCGGCCGAAGGCATAGGTATCGTCGCCCGCGTCGCCGAACAGCGTATCGTTACCGTCGCCGCCCGATAGATCGTCATTGCCCGCACCGGCGTAAATCGTGTCGTCGCCGTCGCCGCCGCTCATGGCATCGGCACCGTCATGGCCGAACAGCGTATCGTCGCCCCCGTCGCCCGACACGGTGTCGTCGCCGTCGAGACCCTGGATCAGGTTCGCCCCCGCGTCGCCGTGCAGGACATCGTCGTAATACGTCCCGCTCAGGTTCTCGATGCCGACATAAATGTCCCCCGCCGCATCCCCCGTGTTGAACGACGCGTTCCACAGCTGTGCCGTTACCCCGGACGTGGAGAAGAAATAAAGCGCCGTATCGATACCGGCCCCGCCATCCAGCCGGTCGCCGCCGCCTTCGCCGATCAGATAGTCGTCCCCGGCGCCGGCATACAGACCGTCGTCATCGGCACCGCCATAGAGCCAGTCGATGCCGTCATCCCCGTAAAGACCGTCATTGCCCACACCGCCGAACAGCGTGTCATTGCCGTCACCGCCAAGTACCAGGTCGTCGCCGTCGCCGCCGCTCATGGTATCGGCGCCGTCATGGCCGAACAGCGTGTCGTCGCCCCCGTCGCCCGACACGGTGTCGTCGCCGTCAAGACCCTGGATCAGGTTCGCCCCCGCGTCGCCGTGCAGGACATCGTCGTAATACGTCCCGCTCAGGTTCTCGATGCCGATATACGTGTCTCCCGCCGCATCCCCCGTATTGCGGCCCTGATAGTTGAGATCCGCCGTCAGCCCTGCAGCCGACATGAAATAATACGCATAGTCGATGCCCTCGCCGCCATCGAGAATGTCCGCACCACCCTGCCCGACAAGGTGATCCGCCCCGGCGCCGCCGGCAAGACTGTCCGAACCGAGACCGCCGTAAAGCCAGTCGTCTCCGCCGCCGCCGTCCAGCGCATTGTCGCCTGTATCTCCGGTCAGATCATCGCCGAACCCGGACCCCTGCAGCCCCTCGACATCGACATATATGTCGCCCGCGGCATATCCGGAATTTCGCGTCCGATCGGCGAGACTGGCAGTCACGCCGCCATCCGCATCGGCATAGCTCGCGATATCGAACCCGTCGCCCCCGTCTAGAAAATCGCCACCCTCGCCGCCGGTCAGAACGTCTGCGCCGTCTCGGCCGAAAAGCTGATCGGCCCCGCCCGGCGTATACCGCCGCGATAACGGGTTGATGTCATCCGCAAGGTCGCTGCTTTGCAGCGCCGCCAGCGCACCGGCCGGCCGGTTTCGAACGCCCCGGTCGCCGAACAGCCAGTCATCGCCCGCACCGCCGTCCAGCATGTCGCTGCCGCCGCCGCCGGTGATCACGTCATCGGACACATCGCCGGAGAGAGTATCGTCGCCGTCGTTGTCGATTTCCAAGGTTCCGCCGGGGAGCCACACCGCTGCCAGAACACCCGCAAGTGCTGCCGCCTGTGCTGCCGGCAATTCGGTCTCGCCAAGCGTGGGCGCTGCGAGCAAGGCCATCGCATCGACAAGCGATTGCACGTCGCCCGCGGCGAGACGCAAGCCGTCGCCGGTCTCGATATCGAGCCGGTTATCGGACCCGGCATACCAGTCCCGCATCGCTACCGAATCCGTCGTACCGATGACCGATACGACAAGATCGTCGCCGGAGCGGGCAAACCAGAGCTGGTCGCTGTCGACCGAATTGAGGAAAACCAGCACGTCGCCCGACGCGGATTCGCCGGCATTGTCGATGATATCCGCGCCGTCGCCACGCAGGAATTCGTAGCGGTCATCGCCGGCGCCGCCGGTCAGCACGTCGTTTCCCCCGCCGCCGGTCAGAACGTCGGCGCCGTCCCCGCCATTCAGCGTGTCGTCCCCGGCAAGTCCCAACAGGACGTCATCACCGGCAAGGCCGTGCACCGTCTCGCCATTGGCAGACGAGAACATGATGTCGTCACCGGTGGTTCCGAGCAGGCCCGGCGGCACATCGAGGGTTGCTGGCGCCGACGGGTCAGCGCCGGGTAAAAACAGGGTGCCCGACTGAAACTGGGCCACCAGTTCAGCGATCCGCGCATCATCCAAATCCAGGGCGCCGCCCTGTATCGGAGATGGGTCAGGATTGATCAGCAGAGGGCCGGCCGACCCGCCATAGTCGATCAGCGATAACTCAGGGTCGATCACAGATAACGCCGGGTTCCAGCCAATCGGCCAGTCAACCAGCAAAGAACCTTCAGGGATAAGAAAATCAGGAATTACCGGCCCCTCCGCGCCCAACTGCGCGACACCCTGAATAGTAAGTGAAACGGTGGATGAGGCCGTCGCACCGTTCGAATCCGTCACCAGGACGGAGAAACTGTCGGCGCCGACATAGCCGGTATTGGCCTCGTACGTATAGCTGCCGTCAACCGCGACCGACACGGTGCCGTTCGCCGCCACCTGACCCAGCCGGAAGGTGAACATATCCCCTTCCGGGTCGGTTGCATCGACAAACCAGCTGGCGACCGCGCCCTGGGCGAGGATCAGGTCCTGGTCCGAAACCTCCGGCGCCTCGTTGACGTCGGTCACACCGACCGACACCACACGGTCGACATACAGCCCGCCGCGATCGGTCGCGCGAACGGTTATCGAATGGCTCGGCACGCTCTCAAAATCGAGCGTTCCGGCGACGCTTACAGCACCGGTCGCCGCGTCGATGGCGAACAGGCCGCCCGCATCGTCAACCAGAGAATAGACCGGCGGATCGTTCTGGTCCGGGTCGCCGACGGCGAAATAGGTCCCGAGGACCGTTCCGATGCCGGCATTCTCCGAGACACTGAGCGTATCCGCGCCGAGCAGGCCGGTCGGCGCCTCGTTGACGTCGTTCACCGTGATATCAAGGGCTTCGGTGGTCTCGCCACCGGCCCCGTCATCGGCGGTAATGCTGAGCGTATCCGAACCGTAGAACAACTCATCCGGCGTGTAGGTCAGACCACCCTCGAATGCGGCATTCAGATCGGCAAGCGTGCCGGAGAACGCGAGCGTGCCGTCCGACCCGTCCGCATCGGTGAAGGTCAGGCCGGCCGTAGAAGCAAGTGCCAACGTGCCGTTGGCGGCCGACAGACGGAGCGACAGCGGATCACCGTCAGCATCGGCCACGGTAATCGAGTCAATGGAAAGCGGTGTTGCTTCGTCGGTTTCCACCGATGCTTCCGAAGCGGTTGTAAATGTCGCGAACGATCCGCTTGCGAATACGATGTGGTCAGTCGAATGAACCGAGGTCGAACCGTCGGCGTCCAGGCGGTACAGACGAGCCTTACGGTACGCATAAACAGTGTCATCGAGTGCACCAAATTGCGCTGCCGGCGAGCCATAATCCTCAAACAGGTGGTCAATCGAATGATCCTGATTTATGCGATAAATTCCACCGGTCGCCCCGAAATACAAACTTCCGTCGATTTCGGTGAAGCCCCGCGGCGAAGAATCGTCGTCAAGGCTCAGAATGATCTCCGAGATTGTATCGTTCGCGACATCGTAGCGGAACAACTCCCGGTTAGTTCCGTCGTCAGAGGCCTCAAAATAGAGCGAGCCATTGAAGGCAGTCAGTCCACTCGGGTCCGAAGAAACGGCACCAGGAATTATGTCCTCGATCAGCGTAACCGTGCCATCCTGATCGTACCGGTAAAGTTCGGTACCATTGTTATCCAACAGATCGGCGCTTAGGTAGAGCGCACCGTCAAGCGCCACAATGTCATTGAAAAGAGTAGGCCCCGTCGGGTTCAAGTCTTTGACAAGTTCGACAGAACCGTCCGCATTCACACGATGGAGTTCAGTCTGGTGGATGCCATCATTCGCTGCAAAATAGATTGCATCGTCCATCTTTGTCAGATGCTGCGGAATACCGCGTGCTGTACCGGGATTAATATCGGCAACATTCTCGACGTTCCCGTCGGGATTGACGCGGAACAGCTCGTCGCCAAGACCGTCGGCCCAAGCCCGGAAGTAGAGGTTGCCACCTAATTCAGTGAACTCGGAAGGTGGATGATGATTGTAAATCGAATACAGGTCGGCGACCTGGCTGACCACCCCTTCTGCCGAAAGCCTAAAGAGCTCTCTGCCGGTCGTGCCGTCATCGGCCGAGAAATACAGATCCCCGTTAAATTCGGTGAACTCGGTAGGATTCGCATAACCGGAACCCGGATTGATATCCGAAACCTGCGAAATGGACCCATCATGATCGACCTTGAAAACTTCGTATCCGGTCTGGCTTGCTGCGGCCGAAAAATAAAGTGCTTCTTCACCAACACCGAAATCGATCACCGGCGCCGCATTGGGCAGCGTATCGGTGGTGCCATTCACCGTCACCGTCACGGACTGGGTGACAGTCCCGCCATTGCCGTCGTCGATTGCAACATCATAGGTCTGGGTGAGCGCGTCGCCGTCGTTCAGATCGTCCAGCGCGGCATCGCCGACGCTGTAGGACCAGCTGACCTGCCCCGCCCCGTCGCCGGTCGCGGCGTCGCTGACGGTCGCGGTCAGCGCCCCGCGATAGCCGCCTGCCTGCGGCGTGACCGTCACTGTATGCGCATCGGTGAGGTCGAGGTCGGTGAACGCGAAGGTGCCCGCGGCCGTATGATCGGCCGTATCCTCGCCCGGGCTGCCGGACGCGATCTCGGTCACGCTGCCGGAAACCGTGCCCGCGCCAACCACGGGGCCGTCATTGGCACCGGTCACCGTCACCGTGACCGTTTCGCTGTCGGCGGCGCCGTGCTCGTCGGTCACCGTTACCGTGAAGGCGTCCGTCACCGTCTGGCCTTCGGCCAGCGCCTGTACGGCAGCGGAATCGTTGTCGAGTTCGTAGGTCCACGTGCCCGTCGGGGTCAGCGCCAGCGTGCCGTACGCGCCGGCCAGGCGTTCCCCCGTCGCCCCGGCGGCCGCGACCGACCGGATCCGGGCACGGGTGAACACCTCGTCATCCGACGTGTCGCCGGGCGTTTTCGTACCGAAGATCTGCCCCGTGAAACCGAACATTCTGCCGTTGGTCACGACCCCGTCATCCATAAAGGTATAGGATGCCCGGATCGTCCCGGGGTCGGACTTTTCGTGGGTCAGACGCAGGACAATCTGGTCATGGGCGAGGGACGGACTGAGCAATTCGCTCTGGATCAGGGTTGTCGTCCCGGCAGCGGGATCGATCGCGTCGAACCTGACCGCAAGGTCGCCGTTGGACAGGCGCATGACCCGAAGCCGCAGCGTATCGTCGCCGGTGCCGCCGAAAGAGGCGTCGTCCGTCAACCGGATGCCGTAGCTTTCCCCCGGCGTGTCCGGAATCACCAGATCGAAGCGGCTTTCGACCGTGAAATCGTCGTCGATCTTCAGGCCGCGCCCATCGCTGAGCGGCCCGACATTCGTGTTCAGCGTCGCCGAGTGATAATTGTAGACTTGGCCGTTGAGCGAACTGGTGAACTGGCCGGCATTTGCGCCGTCCATGATCGCCCGGCCGCCGGATTCAGTGAACGTGCCGTTGGTCCAGTAGGTCGCCGCATCGCCACCCGAGAAATTTGCGCCGCTCGGCGGCGCCACGCCGTCGCCGAAATCGTCGACGTAGTAATCGGCATTGCCGTTCTTGGTGATCGTCAGGTGATCGACAGCGAAATTGTAATCGGGGTTGCCCGAAAGCGCCGTCCCGCCCGGCAGCGACCACGTCAGCGCCGCCCCGGCATCCGGGTCCGTCGCCGTCAGCGACCCGACGGCCTGCTGCAGGCCGTCCTCGGCGACGGTGCCGGTCAGGTCGCCGCCGGTAATGTCCGGCGGGGTGTTAGGATCTATACCGTCGTCTATGACCGTGATCTCGGCGGTCTCGGTGGTTACGCCGCCGGCGCCATCGTCCACCGTGATCGACAATACAGCATCTCCGGTGAAGCCGGTATCCGGCGTATAGGTGAGGCCGCTGGCGAACGCGTTATTCAGATCCGAAAGATTTCCAGAAAAGGCGAGGGTGCCATCGCTGCCGTCGGAATCCGAAAAAATCAGTCCTACTGTCGATTCCAATGAGAGTGTGCCATTGGCTGCGGACAAGCCGACATCGAAAGATACTGAACCGGCATCCTGATCGGAAACCACAATGGACGAAATTGTGACCGGCGTATTCTCGTCTGTCGGCGGAGGACCGGATAGCTCGCCGAAGACCCCACGAAGCCCCGCCAGCCTGACACCGATATCAACCTCGGAAATGGTCTCGTCGGCCGCCATCCTGTAAAGACGCTCACCGTCTTCGCCCGACCCGAAATAGAGAGCGCCGTCGTAAACCATCGCATCGCGCGATTGCAGATTGTCGCTTCGAGCGGGATTGATTGGTACAGAGGTGCGGTATTCTACCGTTCCGTCCTGCCCGACACGGAACACTTTGAAATCGTCTGTGACCACGTACAGGAAATCGTTAAACTCTGTGTAGACAAGCGGTTGACCCGCCCCACCCGACACAGCCCCATCAAGGTCAATTAACTCAAGGCTGCCGCCGTCACCGAGCCGATAAAGAGTGTCTCCGACATGAGGCTCGTAAACCGCGACATAGATATCCCCGGCAAACTCGAACCTGTCTCCGATATATCGGCTGTCTGTTCCGGAATTCACATCGGTGACGGCTTCAAACGTTTCGTCCGCATTCACACGAAAAAGTTCATGCCCGTAAGCGTTGCTGCGCGCCGAAAAATACAGGGCCCCGTTGATGACAGTCAGGCCAGAAATGCGTGCATCCTGGGTCCCCGTACCGGTACTTGAAGAGGTAAACAGGTCTGCAATCTGAACGACATTCCCGGCCGCATCGATACTGTGGAGTTCCTTGCCGTCTCCGTTCGTCGCCCTCGCCGAGAAATAGAGTTTCCCGCGGAACTCTATCAGCTGGTCAATGCCGTTTTGCTGATGAAATGTCTCAATGGTTCCGTCGGAATTCAGACGAAATATACGGGTATTTCCGCTAACCGATCCCGTGGACGCAACACCGGTGAAGTAGAGTGCATCGTCCCATTCAACGAAATCCCGCGGGCTGCCGTGTTCCGACCCCGGGGCCAGGTGGGCGTAAAGGCCTACATTCCCTGTCGTGGGATCGAAGCGATAAAGTTCCTCCCCCGTCGCAGCCGTTTTGGCGGCAAAATAGACAACCCCACCAAATTCATAAAAATTACGCGCGCTGCTATACGCGGTCCCGGGGGCGATATCCGCTAAGAGATGTACCGTGCCATCTGAATCCAGCCGATAGGGTTCGTTAATTCCGGTAGATACGTTGTAGCTATAATCGCCGCCAGTAAAAAACAGGGACCCTGGAAGACCAAAACCGGTCTGGATGGTCGGCGCCTCGTTCACATCGGTGACTGTGACCGAAATCTCGCGATCGACTGAAAGCCCGCCGCTGTCTGTGGCCCGGACGGTGAGGGTTGGTGTCGGCAAAGTCTCGTAATCAAGTGAACCCGCCACCGTCACCACGCCGGTCGCCGCGTCGATCGCGAACAGGCCGCCCGCATCGTCGACCAGCGAATACGTCGCGGTGTCGCCGTCATCGGGATCGCCGGTTGCCGTATAGGTGCCGATTTCCGTGCCGATGCCGGCGTCTTCGGCGATGCTCGGCGCGGCGTCGCCGGAAATGCCGGTCGGCGCTTCGTTCACGTCGCCCACGGTGACGGTAAAGATGCTCGACGCCGTGTTACTGTCCGCATCCGTGCCAACCACGGTCACGCTGTAGCTATCGAGCGCCTCATGGTCCAGCGAGACGCCGGATTTCAGCGCGAGATCGCTGCCGCGGATCTCGAAATGCCCGCTGGGGTCCGACGTGATGCTGTAAGTGACGGCACCGACGCCGTCGACGGCGGACAGCGCACCGACAACCGCACCGGCGGCGTTTTCATCCACCAGCGAATCCGGCAGCAGGACGTCGCTGATCGGAACCCCGGGCATAATCGCCGCCAGCGCCGCGTCCACGTTCAGCCGCCCGCCGGTCGTCGTGATGCCGTTCATGCTCGACACCGCGTCGACCGAGCCGAACAGCGCGTCGCGGATTTCCGTGTAGGTCAGCGTGGGGTCGGCCGACAGCATCAGCGCGATCGCGCCCGTCACATGGGGCGCCGCCATGGACGTGCCGCTTTTATAGCCGTAACCGCCGCCATTTGTGGTGCTGTAAATCGACGAGCCGGGCGCAGCGAGGTCGACCGAGATCGCGCCGTAATTGGAAAAGTACGAGCGGCCATCCGACGACGTGGTCGACGCGACCGAGATCACGTTGTCGAGCGTATAGCCCGATGGATAACTGGCGGTGGAATCGTTGTTCCGGCCCTCGTTGCCCGCCGCCGCGACGAACAGGTTGCCGGCGAGGCGCGCCTCGTTGATCGCGTTGTAGAGCGAGCCGCTGTAGCCGCCGCCGCCCCAGCTGTTATTCGTAACGTCGGCGCCATTCGCCGTGGTGTATTGCACCGCGCGCACCGCGTTGAACGTGTAGCCCGACCCGCCCGCGTCGAGGAACTTCGCCGCCATGAGCTGCGCGTCCCACGCGACGCCGACCACGCCGATGCCGTTATTGCCCTCGGCCGCGATGGTGCCGGCGACATGCGTGCCGTGGCCGTTTTCGTCGTCATAGGCATAGCCGGGCCCGATGCCCGCGTTTCGGACGAAATCGTAGCCGTTGTAATCGTCGATGTAGCCGTTGCCGTCATTGTCGATCCCGTCGCCCCAGATCTCGCCCGTATTGACCCAGAGATTGTTGCGGAGATCGGGATGATCGATGTCGATACCGGAATCGATGACGCCGACGATGACGGCGCTGCTGCCAGTCTCGTGCGCCCAGGCGTCCGATGCGGAAATCTTGTCGAGGCCGTAAAGCGAGTCGTAATACTGGTCGTTGGGTGCGACGGTCGGAACAACCGGATTAAAAGGCACGGTCAGGATCGGCATATCGATGATGACCGAATCGATCGTTTCCTCGATCACCGCGCTGATGGTGTCGTCAATCCGGGCATTGCGCTCGATCGCATCGGCGATGCCGAGATCGGCCAGCACCGCCGCCGCGGTATCGGCATCGCCGGAGACCGACCAGAGCTGTACCCCCTGCCCCGCGCCCTCGAGGATGCTACCGCCGACCGTTTCGAGGGCGGCCGCGATCGCCTCTTCGGAGACGCCGTCGGCAAGATCGACGATCAGGTCGTCCATCAGGGTAATGCGGAAGCCGGGGAGATCGCCGGTATTCGCCGCGTAGGGACCGGATTCGGCGCTTGTGGAGTCCGGCAAGAGCGGATCCATCGGCGGCTCGGTTTCCCCCAAAAGCGTCACGGCAACCTTCTACTCAAAAATGCGCGCGCCAGGCGATGACGGGCAACCGGATAATCCTACCTAATCCGCCTTAACCATACCAATCAAAATGCCACTAAAGGTTTAATAAAATGCCGGACATACGGCTGTATTCCGATACAAATCTCAACATCGGAAATGCCCCCCTAAGGCATTGAAATACAGGGATAACATTATCGCCTATTTATATTTCGGGCGATTGGCGAAAAGGGGCGGGAATTACCATTCCATGACGGCGGGTCCGCTGCCGTCCGGGGCGGGCTGCAGAGTCTTGATTTTCTGCCCCTTGAAGATCATTTCGCGCAGTTCCTTGATCATCTCTTCGCTGCCGCCGAAAGGCGCCAGAAAATCGATCAGCCAGAGCTGGTCGCCCGATTTCCATTCGTTCGGTGCGATGCGCCCCATGCGACCCGCCTTTGCGGACTCGACGAACCGGTCTGCGGCCTCCTGGGTGAGGTACGCCCAGCTCGCGAAACCTACCGGCTGGGCATTGTGCCGCCAGATACGGAACTGGCGCAGCTGTAACGCCGGCACCAGCAGCCAGTCGAGCTCCGAAATAAACAGGTGCTTGTGCGCGTTCGACCGGCCGAGGAGCCATACGGCCTCGCCCAGGATCCCCGCCACCGGAGACGGCTGGGACGCCGCCTGCGCCTTGGCCGCGTCGGGCGCATCCGACGCATTTTCCGACGTATCCTGTGTGGCAGGGGCCTCAGCGTGCGGCGGCGCCGCGCCGTCATCGGCGGTGGCCTGATAACGTATCGCGCCCAAATATCGGTCTATCGAATGGTGCATCGTGTTTCCTTGTAAATCTGTCGTTCAGCGTTCCCGCAGCGCCTCGTCCTGATAGCGCATCAGGGGCGACAGGAAAAATTCGATGGCGCGGCGTTTGCCGGTTTTGACCTCGGCGGTGACCGACATACCGGGCGCGAGCGGCACCCAACGGTCGCCCACCAGGATCCGGTTGGTTTTCAGAGTCACCCGCATGGGGTAGATCAACCCCTGCTTTTCATCCTCCACCGCGTCCGCGGAGATATGCTTCACCGTCCCGTCGATCAGACCGTACTTGGTGAACGGAAAACTTTCGATCTTGATCTCGGAATCCTGCCCCGCTCGGACAAAGCCGATATCCTTGTTCAGTACCATGGCCTCGACCTCCAGCGTGACGTCCGCGGGCACGACGACCATCAGGCGTTCCGCCGGGTTGACCACGCCGCCGACCGTATTGACCTGCATCTGCTGGACCACGCCGTCCACCGGCGAGCGCAGCACCCGCGCACGCAGGCGTTCGCGCACCTTGTTCAGTTCCTGCTCGTACTGCACGGCTTCGCTCATCGCCTCGGACAGCTCCCGGCTGACCCGGCCGGAGAACGCCGCCGCGCGCTCGGCCTTGCGCCGGCGCAGCACCGATATCGCCTCGGCGATTTCGGACAGCCGGCGCTGCTCGACCGTCAGCGAGCGCTGGCGCGTGACCAGCTGTTCCTGCAATTCAGTCAGGCGCAGCCTGCTGGCATATTCCTTCTTGGTCAGATATTCCCAGGCATCGACGCGTTTGCGGATCAGCGGAATGGTGTCGCGATAGGCCGCGATCTGTGCGCGGACCGTGGCGGTTTCGGCGTCTTTCTGGCGGATCTCCGCATCCGTTCCGGCATTGGCCTCACGGTATTCCGCGGCTTCGGCGCGCATCAGGGTGCGGGCGGCGGACACCATCGGGGCCGGCGTATCGGGCGGCGCAACGAAAACCGACAGCGGATCGTCGGGTTTTTGCGCCATCGCCGTCAGCCGCGCCGCGTCGAGCCTGCGCGACACCAGCGAATGCGCGAGCCGTACCTGATCGGCGCCGCTATCGGTGGGGTCGAGCTCGATCAGCACCTGGTCTTTCTTGACCGCCTGACCGTCGCGCACATGGATCGCGCGGATCACGCCGATTTCAAGCGGCTGGATCACCTTCACCCGGTCGCCCGGTATGATCTTGCCCTGCGCGACCGCGACCGTGTCGATCTGGGCGAACCAGCCCCAGACAAGGGCGGCGAGAAACATGAAGGCGATAAAAAGCGCAAAGATCCTCCCCGCCGGCGAGGCCGGGGTTTCCAGCACCTCGACCGCCGCCGGCAGAAAATCCAGCTCGTCCCGATTGCGGCTGACCTTTTCGCGTTTCTTGTCCTCCGACCACGCCGCGCAGGCGACGGACCAGCATTCTCTCAACCCTCTAAACATCGGACATCGCCGCCATCAGGCGTCCCCCGTCTGATGCGCGTTCAGCGCGGCATAGATACCGCCCTGCTGAATCAGCGCGTCATGGCTGCCGTCTTCGGCAATCTCGCCCTTTTCCACGACGATGATGCGGTCGGCCCGTCGCACGGTGGACAGCCGGTGGGCGATGATCAGCACGGTGCGGCCCTTGCAGATTTCGCGCATGTTGTCCTGGATGATGCGTTCGGATTCGTAATCCAGCGCGCTTGTCGCTTCGTCGAAGATCAGGATACGCGGGTTCATTACCAGCGCGCGGGCGATGGCGATCCGCTGGCGTTGTCCGCCGGACAGCGATGCGCCGCGTTCGCCCAGAACGGTATCGTAGCCTTCCGGCAGTTCGAGAATGAAATCATGCGCACCGGCAAGCCGGGCGGCGGCGACCACGCGCTCCATCGACATGGCGGGATCGGCGAGCGCGATATTGTCCCGCACCGAACGGTTGAACAGCACGTTTTCCTGCAGCACCACGCCGATCTGGCGGCGCAGCCACGCCGGATCGACCAGCGCCAGGTCCACCCCGTCGACCAGAACCCGCCCGTGTTCGGGCACGTAGAGCCGCTGGATCAGCTTGACGAAAGTCGACTTGCCCGACCCCGACCGCCCGACAATGCCGATCACCTGCCCTTTTTCGATATCCATCGACAGGTTGCGCAGCACTTCGGGCGTTTCCGGACGGTAGCGGAAGGTAACGTTTTCCATCCGGATGTCGCCGGCAATGGCCGGCAGGGCGGGCTTGTTCGGATTCTGCGCCGGTTCGGTCGGTGTGTTCAGCACGTCGCCCAGCTTGTCGAGCGAAATGCGGAACTGCTGGAAATCCTGCCACAGCTGGGCGAGCCGGATGATCGGCTGGTTGACCTGGCCCGACAGCATGTTGAACGCGACCAACATGCCCACCGTCAGTTCGCCGTTGATCACCGCATGCGCGCCGAACCACAGTACCAGCGCCATTACCACCTTGTTGATCAGCATGACCGACTGGCTGCCAAACGTGCCCAGCATGACCGAGCGGAACGAGGCGCGCACATAGGCGGCGAGCTGTTCTTCCCAGCGCTGGCGCATCTGCGGTTCGACCGCCATCGCCTTCAGGGTTTCGACCCCCGACACGGATTCCACGAGGAATGCCTGGTTGGCCGCGCCGCGCTGGAATTTTTCCTCGACCCGGCGGCGCAGTTCCGGCGTGATGCCGATGGACAGCGCGAAATAGAACGGCAGCGAGCCCAGCACGATCCACGTCAGCGTCGGCGAGAAATAATACATCACCGCGAAGAACACGAAGGTGAAGAACAGGTCGAGCACCACGGTCAGCGCCGAGCCGGTAATGAAATTGCGCACGTTTTCCAGTTCACGCACGCGCGCGACGGTCTGGCCGACCTGTCGGGATTCGAAGAATGCGATCGGCAGGGCAACCAGGTGGCGGAACAGCCGCGCGCCCAGTTCGACATCCACCCGGCTGGTCGTGTGAGAGAATATGTACGTCCGCAAGCCCCCCAACAGGACCTCGAACAGGGTGACGCCGACCAGCGCGATGATCAGCACGTCCAGCGTCGTCAGCCCGCGATGGACCAGTACCTTGTCGATAATCACCTGAAAGAACAGTGGGGTGATAAGTCCGAAGACCTGGAGAAAGAACGAAGCGATCAGCACTTCGCCGAACATCCGCCGATATTTTACGACCGCCGGGATAAACCACGTGATGTTGAACCTGCGTTCTTCCCCGGCAAGCGCCGCACGGGTCGTGGTCATCAGGACATTGCCGGTCCACAGCGCGTCGAGTTCGTCGTGGGTGAGCGTTTCGGGCGGGCTGCCCGGCCGCTGGATAAGCACCTTTTCGTCATTGGCACGCGCCAGAATGAAAAAACGACCATCGGCCGCCTCGGCAATCGCGGGTAACGGCGCTTTCTGCAGACGCCTGATTTTCAGGGTGCCGGACCGCGCCTTCAGCCCGATCTGCTTCGCCGCCCGCACAAGCCCGAGCAGGTCTACCGTGCCGCTGGCCGGCCCGTATTCATGTGCCAGTTGCGCGGGATCGGACGCCATCTTGTGAAACTGCAGCATCATCGCCAGACACAGGATTCCTGTATCCGGACCGGTCGCATCTGCCGATGCACCGTCTCCGGCGTTCCCCTGAGCGTCCTGCCGCAATGACTCCGGCGGCTTACCTGCCGTTTGCTGTCCTGCCGTGGTCTGCGACGATCCCGCGGATTCTCCGGCGTTCTCGTCCATAGCCCCAATACTGTCTTACGCTGTCCATATGACGAGCCACACAACTATTGTGTTTGGCGCGTGGAAACAAGACTAATGATTAGAGATGCTTAGACCAAAGTTCAGGGATTCCCGTCGAAAAAAGCCGCGATATCCGCCCAGCGCACCGGGGTCGCATTCAGTTCGGCGCCGAACGGGCGCAGCGCATCGCACACCGCATTGGCGATCACCACCGGCGGTGCGATGGCGCCGCCTTCGCCGAGCCCCTTTACACCAAAGGCGTTGAGCGGCGATGGCGTCTCCTGATGCAGCACGGCCAGTGGCGGCACATCGGACGCGGTCGGAATCAGATAATCCGCGAAGCTGCCGGTCAGGAGCTGGCCCTGATCGTCATAGGCCAGTTCCTCCAGCAGCGCGCCGCCGAGCCCCTGCACCAGCCCGCCCTTGACCTGGCCGTCGGCAAGCCTGGGGTTCACCAGTACGCCGGCGTCATGCACCTCGACATATTTTTCGATGGCGATCTGGCCGGTCTCGGTGTCGACCTCCACCAGCGTCGCGTTGGCCGCATAGGACCACGTTACCGTCGGCGGTTCGTAATAGGACGTGGATTCCAGCCCGGCGACAACGCCTTCGGGCCGCTGGTGTCCCCAGCCCGGTTTTGCCGCCGCCGCGATATCGCGGTAGCTGACATGCATGTCGGGCACGCCCTTCACCCCGACTCCGGCGTCGCGCAGTTCCAGATCGCTCTCCGCCGTCTCCAGCATGTTGGCCGCAATAGCGAATACCTTCTCGTGGACCTCGTCGGTCGCAAGCTTGATCGCCCCCGACGCGGTCACCGTCGACCGGCTGGCAATGGTGCCGTAGCCCTGGCTGACATGGCCGGTATCGGCGACCGTGACATACACGTCGTCGATCGGCACCTGCCACATGTCGGCGGCGAACTGCGCAAAGATGGTCTCGTGCCCCTGGCCCTGCGGACAGGCGCCGGCCGCGACCATGATCTTGCCGGTCGGATCGATCTTGACCGTCGCCCCCTCGAACGGCCCGACCCCGGTGCCTTCGACATAGCAGCCCAGCCCGAGGCCAAGATAACGTCCCTCGGCCAGCGCGTCTTTCTGGCGGCGGCGGATTTCTGCCAGCCCGCCGAGTTCGTCGATGGCCCGGTGAAGGGCTTTCGGGTAATCGCCGCTGTCATAGACCATCGGTACGCCGTCGCGATAGGTCAGGCCGACCTCGTAGGGCATGTCTTCCGGCGGGATCATGTTGCGGAAACGCACCTCCGCCGGATCGAGCCCGAGGTGATTGGCGACCAGATCGACTGATCGTTCCATGGCAAAGCCGACCTCGGGCCGTCCGGCGCCGCGATAGGGCGCGTTCGGCGTGCGGTTGGTCAGCACGACCCGGCAATCGGTTTCGTAGTTTTCAATATGGTACGGGCCCAGCATGTGGGCGATCGAATTGCCGGCGATGCCCGCGCCGACCGGCGTATAGGCGCCGGAATCGACCAGGAACGAGCTGGTCAGGGCGAGGATTTTGCCATCGTCGTCGAAACCGATCTCGACGTCGTAAATATTGTCGCGCGAATGCGCCGCGTTGAGGATGTGTTCGTGGCGGTCCTCGACCCACTTGACCGGGCGGCCCAGTTCGCGAGCCAGCCAGGCGACGAGAATGTCTTCCGGGTAGACATGCCCCTTGCCGCCGAAACCGCCGCCGACATCGGGCGCGATGCAGCGCACGCGCTCTTCGGGCATGCCGAGCGCGGTGGCGACCTCGCGCCGGACCCAATGGACGACCTGGGTCGACGACCAGACTGTCAGCGTATCGGTGCGGGTGTCGTAATCGGCGACCACGCCCCGGCATTCCATCGGCATCGCGGCGTAGCGATGATGGACGAAACGGCGTTTGAGCCGGTGCGGGGCGGCATTGAGCCCGTCGGCGCCGGCGCCCTTCTTGGTGTGCAGGAAGGCCGCCACGTTGCGCCCGAGATGGTCGTGGACCAGCGGTGCGCCGTCTGCCAGCGCCGTTTCGGCATCGGGTAGCGGCGAGAGCGGTTCGAGATCGGGTTCGATCAGCTCCAGCGCGTCTTCGGCGATATAGCGGCTATCGGCGACGACCAGCGCGAATGCCTCGCCGACATAGCGCAGCTTGTCGTTCGGGATCAGCGGCTGATCGGGAATAAGGATGTCGGTATCGACCCGGTCGCGCCAGCCCTGCGGCGTGACGACCTGCATGCCGTTGATCGGGGGCAACGCCGCCATAACATCGTCGCCCGACGCGGCGAAGCACACACCTTCCATCGCCCGCGCCGCGGTCACGTCAACCGACAGGATTTTCGCGTGCGGCAACGGGCTGCGCGCAAAGGCAGCGTGTACCATGCCGGGCAGCTGCATATCAGCAACGAAATTGGCCTGACCGAGTAGCAGGTTCCTGTCTTCGCGCCGCGGCACGGACTGGCCGATATACCCGCCGGTCTGCCGGCGCACGCTGTCATCCATCGGAAGGCTCCCCGCCATCCCGCGCCGTGACCGCTGCATCGCCATGAACCTGGCGCGCATAGTCGGTCACCGCGTTGATGATGCCTTCGTACCCGGTACAGCGGCACAGCGCCGCCGACATCCCGGTGCGGATCGCGTCGGGCGAATGATCGTTGCTGTTATGGACCAGATCGATCGCCGTCATCAGCATGCCCGGCGTACAGAACCCGCATTGCAGCGCATGATGTTCGGAAAACAGTTTCTGCAGCGGATGCATTTCGCCGTCGGTCGCCAGCCCTTCGATCGTTTGAATTTCGGCCCCGTCTGCCTGGACGGCGAACATCAGGCACGACCGCGCCGCATCGCCGTCGACGATCACGGTGCACGCGCCGCAGACACCGTGTTCGCAGCCGACATGGGTGCCGGTCCGGCGCAGCTCGTCGCGCAGGAAATCCGCCAGCAGCATCCGCGGCTCGGCCTCGCCGGTCAGGCGCTCGCCGTTCACGGTAATGGTGACGGTTCGGGTATTTATCATGGCGCCTTCCTTGCGCGGCCAGCGGCTTTTTCGATTGCCCGCCGGGTCATGACACCCGCCAGCTTGCGCCGGTAGGCGGCCGTCGCGTGGACATCGCCGTCGGGATCGGCTGCCGCCGCAGCTGCCTGTCCCGCTGCCGCCAGAGCGTCGTCCGACAGGCCACCGTCGCGCAGGATGGTTTCGGCCCCGGTCAGCCGGATCGGGCCCGGTCCGACGCCGCAGGCGGCAAGGCGGATATCGGTAACGTCATCGCCGTCCAGCGCGATCTGGGCGGCGACACCGGCCAGTGCGAAATCGCCGTGTCGGCGCGATATTTCGACCACGGCGGCACCGCTGCCGGGCGGCGCCTTGGGCGCGCGGATTTCGGTGAGAATTTCGTCGGGTTCCAGCGTGGTCGTCATCACGCCGTCAAAGAACGCCGCGGCCGGAATGATTCGTTCGCCGCGGACGGATTGGGCGACGAGCGTCGCGTCCAGTGCGAGGATGGTGGCGGGATATTCCGCCGCCGGGTCGGCGTTGGAGAGACTGCCGCCGATGGTGCCCCGGCTGCGGATCGGCAGGTGGCCGATATGCAGGGTCGCATCATGCAGCAACGGCGTCGCGGCACGCACGAGATTGCTGTTTTCGATGGTCCGTTCGCGCGTCATAGCGCCGATGGCAAGGTAATCTCCGGCATCCCGGATATAGGCCAGATCGGCAATTCTGTTCAGGTCGACCAGAACCGTCGGTCGCGCGAGGCGGAAGTTCATCATCGGCACCAGGCTCTGACCGCCTGCCAGCGGCCGCGCGTCCGGCGCATGCTCGGCCAGCATCGCCAGAGCATCCGTCAGATTGTCTGGCAGCAGGTGATCAAATCGCGCCGGTTTCATGCCCGTTGTCCCCCTCTCGCATCGGCCTTACACTTGATGCTCACATTTAATCCGCAGAGCGTCAATCGACCGCCAGCCCATAGGAGTATGCGAAAATGAGCGTCGCCAGACATCCGAGACCGCCGGAACTTGAAGGGGTCTCCGCCGCAGACATCGTCGATCAATACGTCGCCCGTTTTTCGGAGCGCCGTGCCGATTGGGAAGCTTTCGAGGATGCGAAAATCGAAGGATACAAGCGCGCCCAGCACCGCTTTATCGGCGCCGGCGGGTCGGGCAAGCATGACGACGCCACCGTCATCCCGGCGCGGGCCCATACGCTTAGCATCATGTATGTCGAGCCGGGACAGGGAAACGCACCGCACACCCATGAGGTCGAGGAAACGTTCTTCGTGCTGAAAGGCCATCTCGACGCGTTTGTCGAAGACGAAAGCGGCGAGCGCGTTACCACGCGGCTCGGTCCGTGGGACTGCATCACCTGCCCGCCCGGCGTTATCCACGGCTATGACAATCACAGCCTGGAGCCGGTGTGGTTTCAGGTCATGCTCGGCAAGGGCCGCCCGGAAACCATGGGCTATGCCGATGATGAACTCTATCAGCGCCGCGACGCCCACCTGAAGGAAGTACCGAAGGACTAAGACCTTCTGCGGGCACCGCGGGGAGAAACTCAGTCGATCGCGACGAATTCCCCGTCCTCTTTGAGCCGGTGTTTGACCGGAATGGGGTTGGCCAGCGTCGCTTCGATGAAACAGCCCTTCTTTGCCGCCTCGAGCAGGCGGGTGCGGTCGTCCATCGACGCATCGGAATCCATGTCTATGTCGAGCTCAAAAGCGACCGGCGCGGATTCATACGGATCGCGCCCCTCGCTGACGGCCTTCCATTTGATTGTCGCCGTCACATCGACGCCTTTCAGGTCGATGCGCATACGTTTGGCGAAGGCCCGTATCTGCGTCATCAGACAAGCGACAAGGCCGGTGCAGAAATAGGCAAGCGGCAACGGCGCCGTGCCTTCGCCGCCGTGAAATCCGGCCTCGTCGGTCGCCATGTGAAATTCCGCCTCGACCGACGGCTCCACCTGCCGGCCGATGATTTCGTTCCGCATCTTGCCGACCGACGTGCCGCGCACCTCGTAGGTCACGTTGATCGTGTTGGTTTTACTGTCTGCCATTGCATGCGCCCCGTTCTAAATGCTGTTCCGTCCCTCCCTTATATGCAAGGCGAACCGCTGAGGACAGCAAGACCCGATCAGCCGTGGACGAACGCGATCAGGCGGCCGGCGACGGCGACGCATAGCCACAGCGATATAGATGCCGCCCCGATCCAACGGCGTCGATGGTCATCCGCCCGTTCAAGCCGCGCACCATAGCGCCGATGGACCGCCAGGGTCAGGGCAACCGCACAGGCAATCAGGGCAATCTTGACCTGGAACGCGCCGAAGGCGGCATATTCGGCGGCACGGCCGACAAACATTAGCCCGCCGCTGACCACAGCGCAGCCCAGCGCCGTGCTGGCAACCGGTACGACCAGCCGCGCAAGATTTTCCGGATCGAGCCACCGCGCAAAACCGATCAGCCGCAGATCAAGGATCAGAATGCTGCCGATCAGCACGGCAATGCTCAACACGTGTCCGGTCGCTATCGCTGCGTAGACCCAGCGTGAAAAGTTGATCCAGACGGCAAGATCGGAGGTCTGAATCGCCGTCCAGAAAGCCGTCACCGTCAGTCGCGTTCAGGATAGAGCTTGTATTCCTTTTTACCGAGGAAAAGGCGTTCCGCCTTGACCCGCTTGTCCTTTATGTCGGCGGAGGGCTCGCCGATGATTCGGACCTCGACACCCTTTTTCAAATCGCCGTCTTTCAGCCCCGCGCGCGCGTTGCGCCAGGGTTGGCCGACTTCGACCCGCCAGACCTGCCCTTCGGCATCGACGGTCAGCACGCCATGAGGATTGCCGAGCTGCGCGGCCGTAATGATGCCGGTCAGCTCGATATTGCCGCCGGTGGTCCAGCGCCAGCCATGGTGGGCCAGTGCCGCGCCGGCGGACCCCGCCATAAGCGCACCCACTACCAGAATACTCCAAACCGATCGCCGCATGATTTCTCTCCTTGTGTTCCTACCGGACACGACAGAGATAGGTCGAATCCGTTGGAAAGACAGATCAGGCAGGCGCGGGGTCCGGTTTTGGCGGCGAACCGCCGCTCTTTCGTGCCCATACGAGTCCGGGCCGGGATTCTACGCCGGTCAGGCCGGCGTTTTTGAGCAACGCGGCAACATCCCGGTGGTTCTGCCGGATTTCGTATTTCGGGCCGTACCAGTCGAAGGTATCCAGCAGCGTCCAGGTTCTTTGCTGTTCGCGTGTCAGGGTCCGCGGGTGGTATGCGGCGATCGGCAGAAAGTGATTGATCTGCCGGACCACGCGAATACGCGACAGAAACGCCGTGACGGGGAAGAAAACCGTGACCAGCGCCTGCGATATCGCAAGATTGCGGCGCAATGACAGGGTGCGCGTGACCGCGCGCAACGCGTATTTGACCAGCTGCACGCGGCTGCGCCAGTCTTTTTCGTAAAAATTCAGCGCCAGAGAGCCGCCCGGCTTCAAAAAGGCCGGCAGCGTCGCAATCGTCCGCGCGGGGTCCGGCGTGTGTTGTATCACGCCGAAGCAATACACCGCGTCGAAGGCGGCCTTTCGGAGCGGCAGCTCATAGATTGACGCCTGGACGCAGGTGACGCGCCCCTCATGGGTTTTGGTGGTCCGGTAACACGCCTCTATCGCGCCGCTGAGGTCGCAGGCGACGACGTTCGCGCCGAACTTTGCCGCCACGTCGGCAAACCGGCCGGCCCCGCAGCCGGCATCGAGAATCCAGCGGCCGCGCAGCCATTCCGGGTCCCAGCGCGAGTCGGCGAGAAACCTGTCTTCGGACAACGTGTGGCCGGAAAGGCGGTCGATCTGGATCGCCGACCACTTGTTCCACTGGAAATCGAAGTTCTCGAAATCCTGCGACTCGGTTCCGGCGAACCGGGGGATGCCGCCGGTCACGGGGAAATGTTTGCCGCATCCGGGACACGTCAGCGAACCGGCAATCACGTCGCCACCGGATTCTTCGGTAACCTCCAGTTCAAGTGCCTGCTCATCGCCGCAATCCGGACAAGCAAGGATATCAAGTACATGTCGATACATCCGGTCAGTCTATATGACCGTTGCATTCCGCGAGCAAGCCGCAGCAGGGATGTCAGGCGCGACAGTGACCGATCATGAGCCGCATCCGTTCCGTCTCGCTGTAGCCTGCATCGAGGCATCTTTGCCGGCCGGCGCGGGCGATCGCGGCCCGTTCCTGCTCGTGGGCAAGGTAGTAACGGGTCTTTTCAAGCAGTTCCCCGTCGGAACCGAAGAACGCCGCCTCTTTTCCGTCGGCGAACAGACGCAGGTGATCGTCCGATCGTTCCGCAAGCATGAACGCGCCGCATGCCGGTATTTCGACGCTCCTGTCCGTCTGGGTGTCCCGGTTCAGCTTGCGCAGAAAGCCCAGGTTGATTCTCGTCGCACACAGGGTTTTGGTATAGGCGAGATCATCCCCGGCATTGACGACCGCCCGGCCTTCGATATTCAGACCCGGCGGACGGTCGCGAAGCGCTTCCCAGCCATTGCCCCAGACCCGCACCGTTATCCCGTTCGCAGCCAGATGGGCCAGGCTGCGCGCGCGGGCTTCCTCGTAACTTCCCACGAAACCGACATCGGCCCCGTAGCGCGCGACGTCGGAGTCCGACACCGCGACCGGGTAATGCAAATGTGGATCGAACGCCTTGTCGACGGCGATGACACGCCGGGCGCCCAGTGCTGGCAGCTCCGCCGGATCGACATTCGGTGCCTTTGTCGTGAACACGCAGTCGTAATAGGGCAGGCTTTTCCTGTATGTCCGCGTCCGGTTATGCGCGAGAAACATGTCGTCTTCCGAATACGAGACGATCGCAGCATCCGGGACGATGCCGCGCAACGCCGACAATGTAGACGCCCTGATCATGTTTCCCTTTTCTATCCAGATGATGTGGGGTACCACGTCGTTGGCTGCCTCAGTCAGCCTGCGGTTTATACCGGTTCCATCCTGCTGTATGCCGAGCTTCCAAAGGATGCGATCGAGCATTGAGATCGAGACGAATCCGGCATCGGCCCCGCCGCTGGCCGTGTGAGATAATTCGGTTGTCCGAACGCCCAGATCACGGAGCGCCCGCGCCCGGCCAAGGCCCTTGGAATACACGTTCAGATCGGCGACAAATAATATGCGAAGGCCGGAAAACATTGATTGGTACCGGTTGCTTTGTTGGGTATTTATAGGTGCCGATCTTACCGTGATTGGGGATCGACGAAACATCTTTGCGTCCGCCGGAATGAAGGCGAATAAATCGGGCCTGAACGCCGGGGGAGTACCAAGTTTTTGAAAGCGGCGCGCCAAAATCACGTGGAAAGCGAGCTGGTCGTGAACGCGATTTCAGCCCAGCACGGCGGGATCGTCACCTATACGCTGAATCTCATACGCCACATGCGGAAATCCGGACTTACCGGCAAGGTTTACGTGCCGCCGGCATTTTTCGAGCGGATCGACGAAAAAGACCGTGACGGCGTCAAACTGCTGAACGTCGACCTGTCAGGTCTGGGCAGCCTCAGAAGGCTGGTCTGGGAACAACTGAACTGGCGCCGGGTCGTCAGGGACAGCGGTGCGCGCGTCCTTTACTCCTCGGCAAATTACGGGCTCATCCGCCCTCCGATTCCGCAGATTCTGATGATCCAGGGCGAAATCAGTTTCAATCCGTACTACCAGGAAGCGGTTCTGCCGCAACTGAGCCGTCTGGAACGTCTGGGCTTCGCCCTGCGACGCCGCCTCGTCCGCTGGTCCATGCGCTATTCCGATATTGTCCTGTTTCCGTCCGAGACCGCGATGAAATCCGTTATCGGCGACGACCCCGCGCTGGCGAAAAAATCGCGGGTGAATTACCTCTGCGCGGAGGACGAGCTTAGGGATTGCCCATCCACCCGTACATGGCGCGAAGACGGCGTTCTGAGAGCCCTGTATATTTCGGTCTACTATCCGCACAAGGATCCCCACACGCTCGTGCGCGGGATCCGCAAGCTACGGGAATCCGGCATGAATGCGAAGGCGCGCATTACCATGAAAGATCAGGATTTCATCCATTGGTCATCCGGGCCCCGTGACCTGAAAAAACTGCAGGCGCCCGAAAACAGCGATTTCGTTACTTTGGATCACGTGCCTCACGAAGACATCGACACCGAACTCAAACGACACGATGTCCTGGTTTCGACTTCGCTCGCCGAGACATTCGGTTTCCCGCTGGTCGAAAGCATGGCCGCCGGCATACCCGTTGTCGCGACGGATGTACCCATCCATCGGGAAATATGCGGCGATGCGGCGTTGTATTTCGCCCCGGGCGATTCCGACGACCTGGCCGAACAGCTCATGAAACTCGACGAAGACCCGACGCTGCGCACAACACTGGCGCAACGGGGGCGGGCACGCGTCGGCGACATGTACGGCTGGTCGCTCCATCTGAAAGTTTTGCGCGATTGCGTGGCCAGCCTCGGGGCACCCCCGGACAACGACAACCCGCAATCCGGGGCTGACGCTGAAAAACTTCCTTAGCGAAACACATGTCACCGGTATGCTGCCGGGAACGACGTCAAGCGATGGAAAGGAGATTCTTTGGGCAAGGTCAGCCGCCGGGATATCAAGGCTGGAGCGACGACGCTGGTGGTCGGGCAGGTTGTCCAGGTCGTCATTGCCTTCGCTGCCAATATTGTCCTGGTGCGCCATATTGCGCCGGAGGGCTTCGGACGGTTTGCCATCACCCTGGCGACGGCATCGCTGATCGTTTCCATACTCTCGATACGGGTGAATACGCTGATTATCAGGGTGCCTGATGGCGAACTTACGCGCAATCTCGAAGAGCGGTATTTCAGCTACCTCACGATCGAAACGCTATTCGCGCTGATTGTCGGACTTGTCTGGGTCGGGCTGGTCGGAAATGCCGCCACCCTTGAGTTTTCCCTCGTCGCGCTGATATGCGTCCAGCACTGGATCAACCAGAACAAAAGCTTCTTCGAACGCGGGATGCCCTATATCCGCCTCGGCCTTATCGAAACCGGCTGCTCGGTATTTGCCAATATCGCGACCGTTCTTGTCGCCATCGCGGGGGCAGGTGTTTTCGCGCTCTATTTCCGCGAGTTCGTTCTGACGGTGACCCTGTTCGCGTCTCTCGCGATCGTGGGAGGACTGACCTGGCGAAGGCTGCGCTGGCTGACATGGGCCGAATGGCGTGACATCATCCGCGAAGGAAGGGGAATCTGGCTGGACGGCATGCTCGAGGGAAGCTATCAGCGGATTGCAATCTTGCTGGCAGGACTCGTCGGCGGAGACCGCGGTGCCGGTTTTTTCTTTCAGGCGCAACGCTTGGCCATCCTGCCCAACCAGCTTCTGTCTCCGCTGGTCGCCAGGGTCGCCGTCAACCTGTTCGGCCGGGAAGCCCGGCCGGAGCGCCGCAAAGAACTCCGCAATCGGCAAATACTTTTCCTGGCGCCCGTGCTTCTCATCTTCACGATAGCCACGATTATGTTCGCGGTGCCGGCCGTGACGTTCGTCTTCGGGGAAACCTGGAAGACGTCGGCGGACCTCCTGATCGCGTTCGCGGGCGCGATCATGTTCATGAGCCTGTTTGAAATCCTGAAATCGTATTGCTTCGTGACGCATTCCATGCGGGCGCTGCTGCTGGGGCGCGTGGCGCAATACCTGATGCTGGGCGCTCTACCGGTGCTGATCGGCATCGGTCTGTCGAGCGACGAGACGACGGCCCTCGCGCTCAGCATATCCCTCGGGTGGGCGGCGGCATTTCTGGTGGTGGGGGGTGTCCTGTGGCGCAACCGGGGTTAATGGCCGATCGGGGACAAGCACGATGTGCGGAATAGCGGGAATCGCCGCGACAGGCGCCATTAACGGCGATGCCGTCCCCGCGATGATATCCCGCATGGGGCACCGCGGACCGGACGGCGAGGGGCTGTGGCAATCGAAGGACCGCCGGGTTGCATTCGGCCACACCCGGCTTGCCGTGATCGATACATCCGATGCCGGCGCCCAGCCCATGCTCGACCCTTCCGGCCAGGTCGCGGTGGTCTACAACGGAGAGATCTATAACTATCGCGAGATCGCCGAGCGACTGCGCCGCGAAGGCGTGGCACTGCGGTCGAGCTGCGACACCGAGGTCTTGCTCCAGGCATATATGTGCTGGGGGCGCAGCATGCTGGCCGAACTGAACGGGATGTTCGCGTTCTGCATCCACGATTCGCGGGACAGGACGCTCTTCTGCGCGCGCGACCGGTTTGCGGAAAAACCCTTTCTGTTTTCCGTAACGGATCGTCATTTTGCCTTCGCGTCCGAATACAAGGCCCTGTTCGCGCTGTCCGATATCCCTGTCCGGATCGACGAAACGCGGCTTATGCGGTTCCTTGCCGACGGACGCACCGGCCTCGACGGCGACAGCGAAACGGCTTTCCACGGGGTCCGGCAACTGCGCGGCGGCGAATACCTGACGCTCGATCTGCAATCGATGAACGTGGAAATCGGGCGATACTGGTCCCCCCTGCCGGATCTGAATGCCAAAGAGACAAGCTTTGAAGACGCTGTCGCCGAATTTCGCGGTTTGCTGTCGGATTCGGTAAAACTGCGCCTGCGCGGCGACGTCGAGATCGGCTCGTGCCTCTCCGGCGGGCTCGACTCCAGTGCCATCGTCTGCCTCGCGCGCGAAATTCTGGGAGACCGGCCCTATCATGTCTTCTGCGGCAGGTTTCCGGGCACGCCGGCCGACGAATGGGAATACGCCGAACGGATAATAGATCATACCGGGGCCGTCCCGCACGTATCCGAGCCGACGGCGCCCGACCTGCTGTCCCGGATCGGCGACTTCGCCTGGTTCAACGAGCTTCCCGTTTCGAGCACCAGTCAGTTCGCCCAATGGACGGTTTTTGAAAGCGCGAAGGACGCCGGCGTCACCGTGTTGCTCGACGGACAGGGCAGCGACGAACTTCTCGGCGGATATGAACAGTATTTCCGCAATTACCTGAACGCCCTGCGCGCCGACGGACAGGACAAAACCGCCCGGCACGAGGCCGAGGCAATCCGCCGGCGCTACCCGCTGGCACTGGCGGACGACGCGGAAACCCTGAAACGCGGGATGCCCGCCGGCCTCCGCCATGCCATCGCGGGCCTGACCGGCAGGGGCAGCGACGTTCGTTTCGGATTGACCATGCCGCCGCACGGTAAAAACGTTCCCGTCGATACCGGGCTATCGGCGCTCGCGACCAATCCGCTCGCCGACTGCCTGATCGAAGATTCGTTTGCCGCGACCCTGCCCACGCTGCTGCGATACGGCGACCGCAATTCCATGGCCCATTCGCGCGAGGTCCGGCTCCCGTTCTGCGATCATCGGATTGCGGAATTCGTGCTTTCCCTGCCGCCCGGCTACCTGATGGGGGACATCCAGACCAAAAGGCTTCTACGCGAGAGTATTCGGGGGATCGTGCCGGACCCGGTCCGGGAAAGATGGAACAAGCAGGGCTTCCGGCCCCCGCAGGATAGCTGGATGTCCGGACAGATGTACGAATCCGTCCGGGACGTCCTGCATTCCAGCGACTTCGTAAATCGCGGATGGTGGCGCGTCGGTTGGTGGCAATCGGCCCTGAGGCGGCTGCGGAAAGGCGAAATGCATCTCGCCGCCCCTCTCTGGATGCCGTACATCACCGAGATGTGGATGCATCACTTCGTCGATCGCATTCAGTCCGAACAGCGTGTTCCCATCTATGGCTGACTCTCGGCCGCCGGGCCCATACCCAACCGCCGCAAGACCCATTCGCCAATGAGAAAATATACGTAGAGGCAAATAACAAATTGCGGCAACGTGCCGACCATCAGCGAAAAATTTGAATCCTGAAATGTCAGCGGGATCAGGATCCCGAGGCCGATCCCCACTTCGAGTTCACGTCTTCCCGGCGCATTGAGCAGCTTGTCGAGAAAAGCCAGGAAGGCACCGATCAGCGCCATGCCGATGACAACGCCAGGCGTTCCGAAATTGACGTAGGTTTCGATATGCCATGGCAGGTTCAGAGACGTCTTGCTTGTCGGTTCGAGCAGTTCATATCGCTTACCGAACAGCCCGCCTGTCGTCTCACGCGGCTTGCCGGGCCAGATCGCCCGCGGGATCATTGCCGTAAACAGGGGCTTGTAGGTTTCGCCGCCCCAATACGCTATCTCCGCGGGAGACTTCTGCACCACGTGCGCGAACAACCATGTATGAGATATCCGGCGAACGACATTTTGCGTGGCATCGGTGGAGTCGCGTCGGACACCGTTTATGTACCCGCCGACCTTCAGCAAAAACTGCTCGGTCTTTTTCACAAAGCCGCCCTCGGTATAGCGGACGTGGCTGGTAAATTCGTAGACCGGCAAACTGAGCACCAGCAACACGGCCAGCATCGATGCTATCCGGTAGGCGCGCGTATAGACCAGCGCCGCCACGACGCAAAGACACGGGATCATCAGCTGGGTGAAATTGAACGTCTCGACCCGGGCCGCCACGAGCAGAAGGAGAGACAGAACCGCTAAGAATGTATAGAAGCCGCGTGTTTTCCGCGTCAGGAGCAAAACGAGGAAAGCGGAGAACACGACATAGCCGACCGGCTCCAGAAACTGTCCGATCGACGGCACGCGCGAAAGACCGGGCAGAAATTTATAGGCGAGATGCGCCACAGTCAGCCCGCCCAGCAGGAGTATAGAGGCGTTCCCGCCCGCGCGTTCGCGGAGACGCGGAACCGGCAGCCAGGCCAGTCCCGCGCGCCGTACCAGATAGAACGCAGCGACAAGCGCAGCAGTCCCAACCAGAACGAGCATCAGTGTTTTTATCGATTCACTTGTCAGGGTGAGCATTCCACCCCAATAAATAATGGGCGGCGCATCGGGCCAGGCAAGCGGCAGCAGAAACGGCGACAGCCCGAAACAGAACACCTGGAACAGCCCGACGGCGGGGAAAAAGGGAATCGTTCTGTCGTCGCGCTGGAAGTAGAACAGGGTCGGCAACATTCCGATGGCGCATGTCGCCAATGCCAAGACGGCACCGAGCGGGGAGATCATGTCCGGCCGGGTCAGGTAAAGCACAGCACCCGCAACAACCGCCGCCGACCCCGAGATCAGGGCCATTCGGCGTGAGCGTGACGCGGGCGCCTGGCGGCCGGTTTGTTTCTGATGGTCGTTCACTTTGTCGCCCCCTGGATATTCCTGGTCCGGCGCGGAGGCATCAACAGCCCCATCGCATCGCGGGTCAGCCGGATCGCCCGGCGTGGCATTGTCAGAGCTCTCGCCCGCCAGAGACAGCCCGCCATGCGCCGGGATGCCGCGTCCAGCGCCTCGGGCAGATTCACAGCGCCGTCGCCGGCCTGCAGCAGGGCACAGGTTTCCGGGTCCGAAAGCAGACGTTCGGCGTGATCGAAAAACCCGTATGCCATGGCGATAAAGGCGCCGCGCACCCGCTGCGCGGCATCGGCAAATAAATCCGGATCGCGCATGAACAGAAAATCAGCATGAACCAGTTGGCCCCGGCTGTATCGGATCGGCTCCCGGCTTACCGCGGGATGAGCGCGATAACCATGGATACGCCACGGGGCCGGATCGGCCATATGCATCAGCCGAAAGCCCAGGCCTTCAAGGTAATGGCCGACTTCCATCCCGAGACGCTGCCCCTGCCGAACCTCGACAAAACAGACTTCGACCCGGATCGCCGACAGCATCGAGAGCGTTTGCGATGCTCCTTCCAGAATTTCAAACTCGGCACCCTCGACATCGAGCTTCAGGTAGTCAGGGTTGCGGATATCGAACCGATCCAAGGCATCGTCGAGGCGTACGACATCTACTTCCGTCGTCTCCTCGACGGTAAAAAACTGCGGCTTGTCGAAAGCCTCTCCGATTTTCGCATTTGGCGGTAACAGGGTTGAAGAATTTCCAAACCGCGGCCGATACAGCGTTCTTTTGCCGGTTTGCCCGCCGATCGCCTGCGGCAGGTACCGAAGCGATCGCCACTGGCTGTCCTCTACGGACAGGTCTGCGAAATGTTCGGGGTTGGGTTCGAAACCGATCGCATCGACTGCGAAGGATATCGGATTCAGGTCCGCAATTATCCCGCCTGCGGAGCCGACATCGATGGCCGTGCAGGGGTGCTCTTTCATCGCCTGTGACAAAGATGTCGGGGCGAACAGGTTTGCGGGGAATTCCATCATGCGTTCGGGTGCACTCCGCCTGGAACACCGTCATCGATGCCCGATTGTGAAACCGCTGCAAAAGGTTCCTTCCAGACGGAGCGCCACAACCGGTCAAGTCGGCCGGCGAAGCACGCGACGCTATAGTCTTCGGTAACCCGGGAGCGGATACGCGCCGAGAGTTTATCGCGTAAATCCCGGTCCGCCCAGATTTCGCCCAGCCGCTCGGCGATTTCCGCAGGGTCAAAGCCCGTCACGAAACCGGTGTCGCTGTCGCTTACATAGTCCTCGGGCCCGCCGCAGCGTGTCGTGACAACCGGAACGCCGCATGCTCCGGCCTCGAGGCCGGCAATATTCAGCCCTTCCTGCCGCGACGGGATCAGGAACATGTCCAGTCCCCGATAGAAAGCGGGAAGGTCTTCATCCCGCAGGGTTCCGAGAAAGTCGACGGCGTCGCCGATGCCGAGCCGGTTCGCCTGCACCCGCAGGTCATCCGGCACCTCGCCCGCGACACGAAGAGATATGTCCGTCCCCCGGCGCCGGGCCTCGGCGACCGCCCGCAGTGCCAGACCGGCATTCTTGCGGGGATCGGTGTGCCGGCCCGCGATGCCGACGACACCCGCACCGGGCGGGATCGCGGGCGGCGAAAAACGCACAGGATCGACCGGTATCGGCAGCACCTCGAATATTTTCCCTTCCGCCGCCCCGAGCGCATCGAGCGACCGCGCGGAGGCGTTGCTGATCGTCACGATCGTGCCGGGGCCGCGAAAAACGCGCCGTTCAAGCCGCTGTAGCAGCGGCAGTATCACGGTACGGTCGATCAGGCGCCGCCCCGGAGACATCGCTTTCTGGCGGTCGACACGGTCGCCGCCCACATCGCTGGCGCACCAGACCAGGTGGTCCAGGCCCGATGCCGCCAGCGTCGCGCCGACCAGCGCGTTGCCGCCGATGGCGATATGCCTGTCGTAGCCGGCGATGACATCGCGCCAGAGGCGGGAATCGCAGTAATAGGATAGTTCAAGCTCGGGCAGCCGGCACCCAACGGCAATGCAATCGAAACCGCCCCAGATTTTGTACCGCCGAACACCGGGTCGCCCACCGGTCAGCAGCCGCCCGGCGGGCACCGTCAGGTCCCCGTCGGTCCGCAGCGCAGCATAATGGGCGATTGTCACGCGATATCCACGGGCGCGCAGGAATTCCGCCAGTCCGCGTGTCTGTACAGCGACACCGCCGAAGATCGCCGGTGGCGCGGTAACCAGCAGGACGCGCGGCCCCGGGCCGGTCATTGATTTTCCCCGAACACAAGCCGGTCATAGGCATCGACCGCGCGATCGATATAGTGGGACCAGCGAAACGACGTCTCGATACGCTGCCGTGCGCGGCGGCCCATCTCCCAGGTGCGGTCGGGATCGGCGGCCAGATCGGACAGGGCGGCGGCGAGGGCATCGGCGTTGTCGACCGGGACAATCAGTCCGTTCTCGCCCGCACTTACCAGCTCCGCGCCGCCGGCAACATCGGTCGTCACGACCGGCAGGCCCGACGCCATCGCCTGCAGCAGAACCTGTGCAAACCCCTCTTCGATCGACGGCAGACAGAACACGGTCGATGACCGGTACAGTTCCCGCAGTTTCGGAAACGTCAACGGGCCGTGAACGATCAAGCCTGGACGATCGTGCCGGGCAATCAGGTCGGACATTCCCGCTTCGAGCGGCCCGGCGAGATGCAGCTCCGTGCCGGGCGCCATTTTGTCGAAAGCCTCGAGAAGGTCCGGCACGCCCTTGCGCACCCCGACAGAGCCGGCGAACAGGATTCTGCAGACCCCGCCGGGGGGTGCCGCGGGCGGGGAGAAGGCATCCGGATCGACACCGTAGGGATTGACGATCAGCTTTTCAGCCGCGATTCCCTCCGCGATGAAGGTGGAGGCCGCGAACCGGGTCGGTACCGCGATGGCGTCGGCATTGTCATATTCCCACAGCTCGCGGTCGATGATTTCGGACGGCGTGCCGGGCGGCGCAATACCGCTGCGCTCTGCCGCTTCCCGGAGCACCCGCGCCTGATGAAGAATGTGGGTGGAGCCGCGCTCGACGCACACTTTCATGCCGCGCGCATGCGCAGGCGGGATGGCTTCGCAGAGGGCCGAACTCCAGCCCACGAGCAGGTTCGCCCCTTCCGGCAGCGTCCGAGCGGCGAATTTTCCGAACCCGATGGAAACACCCGGGTCCGGCCCGGGAACGAACGGAAAGCGCGCCGATAGCCGCCGCCAGATTTCGAACCGCGGCGCCGTTTTCAAAGGCAATCCGGGTGGCAGGAAGCGCCGCGCGGCGAACCCCGGATAGGTCGTCGCCAATTGCGCGAGACACCCTTTTTCGAACAGCCCGCGCGCCAGGTCGAAGGCGTGAAAACGCCCATGGACGGCAATCGAGACCCTGAGACCGCTCAATTCAAAACCTGTTCAAATACCGATTCCAGCTGCGCAGACCGCGCATCCCATGAGAACCGCTCGATATCGACCGGCGCGGCGCGATCTGGACGGTCATTCCCGTCCAGATCGTCGAGCGCGTTTTTGACGTCCGCCGGCGTCGCGCAGTTGTAAAGTGCGCCGCCGGCCTCGCGCACGATGCCGCATTCATCGGCCCCGACTTCGGGCAGACACAGGATCGGCCGGCCCGCCACGGCGAATTCGAGCACCTTGTGGCGAAACCCGGTCCGGGCGTTGACGAAAGCGTTGACATGGGACGTGCGCAGCCGCGTCGCCAGGTCGGCGGGCGGGACAAAACCCGTCATCCGGATCTCACAGATATCGCCCCAGTCCCCGGTTGCCGCCGCCAGGCGCGCGTCTTCCGCGCCGAAATATTCGAGGATTGCGGGGCGGACGGACCGGGACCGTCTTTCCAGACACCAGGACCGGATCCCGGCCAGAAGTACCTGCAGGTCGTCATCGCCGTAAAGGCTTCCGACCAGCGAAAGACGAAACGCATCTCCGTCGGGGGAAGCCGCGATTTCAGCCGCCGCCGGGTCCGGCATATCGACGCCGCTCGGTACCGTCACGGGGTCGCCTCCGAACCACTGGCGCAGATCGTCGGCGTGAATGTCGGCGAGCGCGGTTGCGGCGGCGGCATCGCGAAACCTGGCGGCCAGCAGACGCCGCATCGGCGCGGGAATGAAATCCGACCACGGGTCTTTCATGTCCATAACCCAGGCACTGCCCGCACGCCGGGCGATACCCTGGGCAATCAGCCACGCCGCCGTATTTCCGAATGTCGCCCAGACCACGTCGGGGCGCCATTCGTCGGCGAGGACGGGCCAGTACGGCCTGCTGCCCTCGACCCAGTCGGTGAACAGGCCGCCATGCCGCAGGAAGCTGCCGGCCAGCACCACCTTGTTGAAAATACCGGGGAACCGCCCCTGCCGCGCCCGTCGGGCCCAGCCATGCCCGCGCGGAAGACAGCCGAGCACCAGCGCCTCGCCCTTCAGCCGGCCGAGGCGTTCGATAACGGTATCGGCGCAAGGCATGGAGGACGCGCCCGGCAGCGCCCCGGTCATCAGCACGACCTCGTGACCGCGCCGGGCGAGCCCTTTGGCAAAGCCGCCGGTGCGCATGCCACAGACATGCGGAAGATCCGGATGACAGTGTCCGACGATCAGGATTTTGATGGGCCCCATCGCGCGATTCTATAGAAGATGCACCGATCAGGGGAGCGGTTTTTGGATCCGCGAAAGACGAGACGCGCGCGCATGGGTCGCGATACAGGAGCCGGTTTCGCACGACCCGAAACTGATATGAAGGAAGGCTAGCGGAGCAAAGTGAACCGGGTTCGCCCGTTCCCTGACGAAATCGGATCCATGCGCCCCATGTTTTTCAGGCAGTCGCGCCTCAGAAAACGCATCATCGCTGGCCAGCCCGGGCCCTGATTGAAAGTTTGCGGTGTTTTCGGTTCACATTCGGGGCATCAAAACGTCTATCCTCTCTCCCTGCCAACCAGACTGCCTGCACAGGAAAAACAGATGTCGCCAAAATCGCTCGCCCCTGCCGAAATCAATCCGGAGATTTCCACATGGACCGGCCCGCTTGGTCTGCCGGACTTTGCCCGGATTGACGACCGGGACTTCGAGACGGCGTTCGAAGCAGCCCTTCCCGCCCACATCGCGGAAATTGAGGCCATTGCAAACAACGCGGATGCACCGACGTTTGAAAACACGATCGTCGCGCTGGAAAAAGCCGGCGCCCTTCTTACCAGAGCATCGCACATATTCTGGAACCTCGCGGGCGCGAACACGAACGAGGCGCTGCAGGAACTGGAGCAGAAACTATCGCCCGAGATGTCCCGCCACCGCTCGGCGATCATGATGAACCGCCCGCTGTTCGAGCGGATCGACGCGCTTTACCGGGACCGCGAAAACCTCGGTCTCGATGCCGAAGCCGGCCGCGTGCTGGAACTGACATGGAAGTCCTTCGTAAAATCTGGCGCCAGGCTTGACGAGGCTGATCAGGCCCGGCTCGCGGCCATCAACGAACGCCTTGCGACGCTCGGGACAATGTTCTCGCAGAACGTACTCGCCGACGAGCGCGATTACGCCCTGATACTCGAAACCGATGAAGATCTGGCAGGGCTCCCGGATTTTCTGATTTCCAGCATGCGGGCGGCCGCCGAAGAGCGCGGCCACGGCGATAAATACGCCGTCACGCTGTCACGGTCGATTATCGAACCGTTCCTGACCTTCTCGACGCGGCGCGACCTTCGCGAGGCGGCGTTCAGGGCCTGGGTCGCCCGGGGCGAGGGCGCCGGCGACCGCGACAACCGCCCGCTTGTCGCCGAAACGGTGAAGCTTCGCGCCGAGAAAGCCGCCCTGCTCGGCTATGCCAGCTTCGCGCATTTCAAGCTGGACGACACCATGGCGAAAACGCCGGAGAACGTCCGCACGCTGCTTGAAACCATGTGGGACAAGGCCCGCGATCGCGCAGCCCAAGAAACAGCCGATCTCGCGCGGCTGATCGCGGCGGACGGCCACAACCACGATGTCGCGCCGTGGGACTGGCGTCATTATTCCGAGAAGGTGCGGGCCGAGCGCTACGACCTCAACGAAGCGGAAATAAAGCCCTATCTACAGCTGGAGAAGATGATCGAGGCCGCGTTTCACACCGCGGAGAAATTGTTCGGCATCACGTTCCGCCGCCACGAAGACGCACGCGCGTGGCACGCGGACGTCCGGGTGTTCGAGGTGCTGGACAGGGACGGCAAACGCATCGCGGTTTTCCTGGCCGATTATTTCGCCCGGCCGTCAAAGCGCTCCGGCGCGTGGATGAGCGGGCTGCAGGAGCAGCACAGACTGACGCCGGATCGCGATGGCGAAGGCCAGACCCCGATCGTTCTCAACATCATGAATTTCGCCAAGGCCCCGGCAGGCGAACCGGTCCTGATCACCATGGACGACGCCAGAACCCTGTTCCATGAATTCGGCCACGCGCTGCACGGCATGCTGTCCGACGTTACCTACCCGTCGATCTCCGGCACTTCGGTCAGCCGGGATTTTGTCGAACTGCCCTCGCAGCTCTTCGAGCACTGGCTGACGGTGCCGGAAACGCTGCAGCGCTTTGCCGTCCACCATGAGACGGGGGAAGCGATACCGCAGGCCCTGCTCGACAAGATGCGCGCCGCGGCGAAGTTCAACAAGGGTTTTGCGAACGTGGAGTTCACATCGTCGGCCCTGGTCGACATGGCATTTCACGCGCTCGCCCCGGAACAGGCCGCAAATATCGATCCGATGGCGTTTCAGGCGGAAATCCTGGCCGGTCTCGACATGCCCGATGCGATCGTCATGCGGCACGCGACCCCGCATTTCGCCCATGTGTTTTCGGGGGACGGCTACTCGGCCGGGTATTATTCCTACATGTGGTCGGGCGTGCTGGATGCCGATGCGTTCAGGGCGTTCACGGAAGCGGGGGATGCGTTCGACAGCGCGACAGCCGGCAAGCTGCGGCGCTATGTCTATTCGTCCGGCGGCTCCATGGACCCGGAGGACGCCTATATCGCCTTCCGCGGCAAACTCCCGGCGCCGGATGCGCTGCTGGAGAAAGAAGGTCTGGCGTAGGAGCCTGTTCGCATAGTGAACGTTGCGGGGTCGCGGCGGGGTGCAGTATCCCGGGGGAGCCTGACAAGGGTGTCCCGGCCGCGGACGTTCGTGGCGATCTGACGGCATTTTCTGAAGCGACAGATGCGGTGCGATAGAAAAGATTGGCGGAGGTGCGGGATATAGCCCGAGCCCGGAGCCAGGCGCTCAAGTAGCCCGAAGGGCGGTAGCGCAGATAGATATGGCGGACGGGGTGGGGTTCGAACCCCCGATACGGGGTTACCGCATACACGCTTTCCAAGCGTGCGCCTTCAGCCACTCGGCCACCCGTCCACGGCGGCGGATAATGACGAAGCGGGCCCGCCGATGCAAGTGCGAAACGGGCGGTTTCCAGACGTTTCGGGGCTATGTTAGGCTGCGCAAAACGGGTTGGAAATTCACGCGATGGAAACCGGATGAAAACCGGACGCATAATCGGCTGGGTGCTGCTTGCCCTTGCCCTGGTACTGGTCGGCCATGAGGCGCTCAACGCGCTGGAAGGCGAAGGGTATCGCCTGATCGCGCTCGGCGAATTGTGGTTCCGTCTCGACCAGGCCATGGGCACGGCGTCGCTGAACGTCTCCCAGGCCGTTATCCAGCGCTACGTCTGGGCATGGCTGTGGGAAGGCGTGATCCAGACAATCCTGTCCGCGCCTGCCTGGCTGGTCTTCGGCCTGCCGGGAATAGCGCTCGCCTGGCTGTGCCGCGACCGCGGCCGCCCCACGGGGTTGCGGCGGTAAGCGAAGCACCCGCTCCGACAGGTGAATACATGCGCGGAAATCCGGTTTTCCGGCAGCCGTTCAGGTCGATTTCCGGCAGGGTTCGGCGGGTGCCTCCGCCACGATGCGATCGGGCGGCAGCAATACCGACACTGTCGTGCCGACGCCAACCTCACTCTGTAATTCGAGAACACCGCCATGCAGCTCGGTAAGAGACCGCGAAAGCGGCAACCCGAGGCCGGTGCCGCCGTATCGCCGGCTGAGCGCGCCATCGACCTGCCGGAAAGCAGACATGGCCGTCGGTATATCCTCCGCGGACATGCCGATTCCCGTATCGGCAACCTCGAACAGGTAACCGGATTGGACCTGCCGGCAACTGATCGTCACCCGGCCGCCAGCCTGCGTGAATTTCACGCTGTTGGACAACAGATTGATCAGGATTTGCCTGAGTTTTTGTTCGTCGGCAAACAGCGTTCCCGGCTCGGGGGCCAGATCGACATGCAGCTCGACCCCTTTCTCCTCGGCGCGCTGCTTGACCAAGCGTGCACAGGCATTGACGACGTATGAAATACGGACGACCTCTTCCCGGAGGTCCGCTTTGCCGAGCTCGATTTTCGACAGGTCGAGGATATCGTTGATAAGGGCCAAAAGGTGGTTGCCCGCCTGACTGATATCAGTCAGGTACTCCCGATACCGGGTATTGCCGATAGGGCCGAGCGCTTCGTTACCGATCGTGTCCGAAAAGCCGATGATGGCATTTAACGGTGTGCGCAGCTCATGGCTGACATTCGCCAGGAATTCAGACTTCGATCGGTTTGCAAGCTCTGCGTCGTCCTTCGCAGCCCGCAATTCGGCCTCGACCCTCTCGCGTCGCTCGATTTCGACTTGCAGATCGGCGGCGATGCGTTGCTCCGACGCCAGACGCTGCAGCAGCTGGTTTCGGTTGCGGATCACCAGAAAGGAAATCACGAAACCGGATACGGCACCGATACAGAAGCCGGGAACAAGCGACGTCAGCGGAAGGTTATCAAACCCGACCATCCGTCCCATCACGTTGTAGGCGACCGTCGCGACGGCGCAACCACCTGCAAGTGTATAGAACGCACACCAAGCGTATATTTGAAAAAGTCTTCGCAGAGCGTTCGTTTGGCGACCAGGCAAGGGGGAAACTCTACTACTCTATACAATCCCGAACAGGCATCTACGCACCCCCAAGGGGTTAAGGGCTCTTGGTTAACGCTTCGTTAAGGCGGCCGATCACCGGCGCTTATTCGTCGCCGATCTTCAGGGCTTCGATAAAGGCGGATTGCGGGATTTCGACGGCGCCGAACTGGCGCATCCGCTTTTTGCCTTCCTTCTGCTTGTCGAGCAGCTTGCGCTTGCGGCTGATGTCGCCGCCGTAGCACTTGGCGGTCACGTCCTTGCGCATGGCGGAAATCGTTTCCCGCGCGATGATCTTGCCGCCGATCGCCGCCTGGAGCGGTATCTTGAACAACTGGCGCGGGATCAGGTCCTTCAGGCGCGAGCAGATCGCCCGGCCGCGATATTCCGACTGGCTGCGATGCACGATCATCGACAGCGCATCCACCGGTTCGGCATTGACCAGAATGGCGAGCTTTACCAGATCGCCTTCCTCGTAGCCCGTGACGGTGTAATCGAAACTGGCATAGCCACGACTGACCGATTTGAGCCGGTCGTAGAAATCGAACACGACCTCGTTCAGCGGCAGCTTGTAGACCAGCATGGCGCGCCCGCCGGCATAGGTCAGGTTCTGCTGAATGCCGCGGCGTTCCTCGCACAGCTTCAGGATCGCGCCGAGATGATCGTCGGGCACCAGGATCGTCGCCTCTATCCAGGGTTCTTCGATATAGTCAATACGCACCACATCGGGCATGTCCGCGGGGTTGTGCATTTCGAGCACCTTCCCGTCGGTCAGGTGAATGCGGTAGACCACCGACGGTGCCGTGGTGATCAGGTCGAGATCGAATTCGCGGCTGAGCCGTTCCTGCACGATTTCGAGATGCAGCAGGCCGAGAAAGCCGCAACGGAAACCAAAGCCAAGCGCCGCCGAACTTTCGGGTTCGTAGTGAAAACTGCCGTCGTTCAGGCGCAGCTTGGCCATGCTGTCGCGCAGGTCTTCGTAATCCGCGGCATCTATCGGGAACAGGCCGCAGAACACCACCGGCACGCTCGGCTTGAAACCGGGCAGCGGCTCGGCGGCGAGATTGCGCTCCTCGGTAATCGTGTCGCCGACCTGCGCGTCCGCCACCGCCTTGATCGACGCGGTAAAAAATCCGACCTCGCCGGGGCCGAGTTCGGCGACGTCCTTGCGCTTGGGCGTAAACACGCCGGTCACATCGACCAGGTGGGTCGAGCCAGTGCCCATCATGCGGATCTTCATGCCCTTCTTGAGCACGCCGTCACGCACGCGGATCAGCACGATCACGCCGAGATACGAATCGTACCAGGAATCCACCAGCAGCGCCTTGAGCGGCGCGGTGCGGTCGCCGGTCGGCGCGGGCAGGCGCGTCACCAGGGATTCGAGCACCTCTTTCACGCCGACGCCGGTTTTGGCCGACACGGAAATCGCGTCGGACGCATCGAGTCCGATGACATCCTCGATCTCCTGGCGGACCTTTTCGGGCTCGGCCGCCGGCAGATCGATCTTGTTCAGCACCGGAATGATCTCGTGGTCCGACTCGATCGCGAGATAGGTATTGGCCAGCGTCTGCGCTTCGACGCCCTGCGACGAATCGACGATCAGCAGCGATCCCTCGCAGGCCGCGAGGGAGCGTGAGACCTCGTAGGTGAAATCGACATGACCGGGCGTGTCCATCAGGTTGAGCTGATAGGTCTCGCCGTCATTGGCTGTATACATCAGGCGCACGGTCTGCGCCTTGATGGTGATGCCGCGTTCGCGCTCGATATCCATGGTATCGAGCATCTGCTCTTTCAGGTCGCGGTTTTCGACGCCGCCGCATTCCTGAATCAGGCGGTCGGCAAGCGTCGACTTACCGTGGTCGATATGCGCGATGATCGCGAAATTGCGGATATGCGAAAGTTCTGTCATTGCGGGCGGAACATAGGGTGGACGGCGGGCCGTCGCAACTCGTCATTTGAGTGATTCCACCGCCGGCGGCGCCGCCCGGTTCAGCGGCCCGTCACATCCAATACCCGGACGATCCGTCGCCAGTGTGTCCAGACCTACCGATTGCCGTTTTTCAGCGCCATGGCGGCGTTTTCCTGAATAAAAACAGGAGATTCAACGGCCCTGCGGCGGCCCCGCCATTTTGTCTTTTTCAGGATCTTTCGACACAGACGCGCAGGGCGCGGGCGGAAATAAGCTGGCATTCCATTGACTTTTTTGATCGAATTAGGTTGTCGCAAAGGATATCGGCGCTTATATTGTTATTGCAAGTCATTCGCAACTTAGGAATCCAGGCAGTCAGCCATGTACGTTTGTGTTTGCAACGCGATCAAAAGTTCGGAAATAGAAGCTCTCGCAAAAGCAGGCGTCAGCCGTGCCGAGCAGGTTTATACCAGTCTGCAGGTCGAAACGAATTGCGAGAACTGCGTCACCTACGTTCAGGAAGCACTGGACGAATACCTGGACGGTGGCGATGCAAGCCTGCTGAGAGCAGCCGACGCCACGGCCTGACAGCACGGAACGGGAGGCTAGCCCTCTCCCGGCTTTATGTGGGACTGCAGGTAATTTTCCAGCCCGACACTATCGATAAGCGATAGCTGGGTTTCCAGCCAGTCGATATGTTCTTCCTCGTTTTCGAGGATTTCCTCGAACAATTCGCGCGACACGTAATCCTTCACCTGTTCGGCATGCTCGATCGCCGCCTTGAGATCCTTGTGGCCGTCATGTTCGAGCTGCAAATCGCCCTCGAACGCTTCCTTGACGTTTTCGCCGATCAGCAGTTTGCCGAGCTCCTGCAGGTTCGGCAGGCCTTCGAGAAACAGGATGCGCTCGATCAGCTTGTCGGCGTGCTGCATCTCCTCGATCGATTCCTTGTACTCGATCTCGTTGAGCTTCTCGAAGCCCCAGTCCTTGAACATCCGGGCATGCAGGAAATACTGATTGATCGCCGTCAGCTCGTTTTTGAGGATGACGTTGAGATGCTTGATAACGTCCTTGTCGCCTTTCATGCGGGCAGCCTTTCGGTCGGAATATTCGGTGGCAGATAACGACAGGGACTATAGGCGCGCCCGTGTTTGACGGCAAACAGTGTTGTCGCGGCGGACCGGAATGCCCGCTTGAGACCCGAGAACAGCCAGAACAAGAGACAAGAGAAAGAGCTCTACCCCCGTAGCACGCCGCCGGTGCGTTTTCCGACCTCTGCCGTGATCTTCGCCGCGACCGCGTCGATCTGCTCGTCGGTCAGGGTCGCCGCGACCGGCTGCAGGGTCACCGCGATGGCGACCGACTTCTTGCCCTCGCCGACATGTTCGCCCTCATAGACATCGAATATCTGCACGTCCGTGATCAGCGCCCTGTCGACCCCCGCCGCGGTACGGACGATATCGCCTGCGGCAACGCTGCTGTCGACGACGAAGGCGAAGTCGCGGTGGACCGGCTGGAACGGCGACAGGGTCAGCAACGGCCGCGCCGCGGCCCCGCCCGACTTCGCCTTTTTCTGCTTCGGTGTCGGAATCAGATGCAGGTTGACGACGATGCCCACCGCCGGCCCGTCAATATCCATCGCCCGCAACACGCCCGGATGAATATCGCCGAACGATGCCAGCGCATTGGGGCCGAGGCGCAGGACGCCGGACCGGCCGGGGTGATACCAGCCGGGGGCGTCCGTGGTGACCTGCAGGTTGCCGACCGGCGCACCGGCGGCTTCGAGGGCGGCGATGGCATCGGCCTTCGCATCCCAGGCGTCCACAGGCCGCGGGGCTTCCGCCCAGTGGCGTTCATTGGTACGGCCGGTGCGGATGGCGGCCGCGACAATCGCCTGGCCGTCCTCGCCGTCGCCCGAATATTTCGGCCCGACCTCGAACAGCGCGACGTCGGCATAGCCGCGGTCGGCATTGCGGCGCGCGGCATCCAGCAGGTTGGGCAGGATCGACGGGCGCATCGCGTCGAGATCGGCGGAGATCGGGTTGTCGACGACCAGCGCCTCGTCCGAGAAACCGAACAGCTCCGCGGTTTCGCGCTTCATGAAGGAAAACGTGACCGCCTCCGTCATGCCGCGGGCGGCAAGCGCCCGGCGGGCGGCCGATTCGCGCCGCTGGCTGAGCGACCACGCGGACGCCGCCACCGTGTTCGGCCGCACCAGCGGCACCACCGGAATATCGTCATAGCCGCGGATCCGCAGGACCTCTTCCACCAGATCGGCTTCGCCGTCGATATCCTGGCGCCAGGACGGTACGGAGGCGCGGATGGTATCGCCCTCGTCAACCGGCTCGAACCCGAGATCGCCGAGGATCCGGACCTGCTCGTCGCCCGGCACATCGAGACTGCCAAGGGCAGCGACGCGCGCCTTGCGCAACGTCACTTCGCGCTGCCAGGACGGCATCTCGCCGGCGACCGTCAGGGCGGAGGCCTCGCCGCCGCAGATATCGAGGATCATGCGCGTCGCGACATGGGCGCCCCACCTGGCGCTTTCGGGATCGACGCCGCGCTCGAACCGGTAGCGCGCATCCGACATGATGCCGAGCTTGCGCCCGCTGGTCGCGGTGCGGATCGGGTCGAACAGGGCCACTTCGAGGAACACGTCCGTGGTCTCTTCGCTCACACCCGAGGGTTCGCCGCCCATGATGCCGCCGATGGCCTCGACGCCGTTTTCGTCGGCAATCACGGTCATCGTGGAATCGAGCGTGTATTCCTCACCGTCCAGTGCCGTCACTTTCTCGCCGTCCTTGGCGAGCCGCATGGTGACGTTGCCGGCGACCTTCGCGATGTCGAAGACGTGCAGCGGGCGGGCGAGATCGAACGTGACGTAATTGGTGATATCGACCAGCGCCGAGATCGGCCGCAGGCCGATGGCGCGCAGGCGATCCTGCAGCCATTGCGGGCTCGGCCCGTTCTTCACACCGCGGAAAGCGCGCCCGACGACCAGCGGACAGGCATCGGCGGCCTCGCCCGGCAGATCGCGCTGCCACTGGACCGGCGGCTCGAACGTGCCATCGACCTCCGGCGCATCGAGCGGTTTCAGCGTGCCGAGCCCGGCGGCGGCAAGATCGCGGGCGATCCCGCGAATCCCGGCACAGTCCTGGCGGTTCGGCGTCAGCCCGATTTCGATCACCGGGTCGGACAGGCCCATTGCCTCCACCGCGGGGGAACCGATTTCCGCATCCGCGGGCAGTTCGACGATGCCCTCGTGCTCGTCCGACAGGCCCATCTCGCGCTCGGACAACAGCATGCCGTTCGATTCCTGACCGCGGATCTTGCTGGTCTTCAGCGTCACGTCGATACCGGGGACATAAGAACCCGACGCCGCAAAGACGCCTTTCATTCCGGCGCGCGCATTAGGCGCGCCGCAGACGACCTGCACCGGGTCGCCGTCGCCGAAATCGACCTGGCAGACCTGCAGCCGGTCGGCATCGGGGTGTTTCTCGGCGGACACCACATGGGCGACACGGAACGACGCGAGTGCCGCGGCGCGGTCTTCGACTCCTTCGACCTCAAGCCCGATCATCGACAGTTTTTCGACGATGTCTTCGAGCGGCCGGTCGGTCTCCAGGTGGTCCTTAAGCCAGGCGAAGGTGAATTTCATCGGCCCAGCCCCCCGGTGAGACCGGCCGCGACGTTCGGCACATCGAGCGGTGCGAAGCCGTAATGCTTCAGCCAGCGGACGTCCGAATCGTAGAACGTGCGCAGATCGGGGATACCGTATTTCAGCATCGCCGCCCGCTCGATCCCCATCCCGAAGGCGAAGCCCTGGTATTTCGTGGAATCGATGCCGCAGTTTTCGAGCACATGCGGATTGACCATCCCGCAGCCGAGAATTTCCAGCCAGTCGGCGCCGGCGCCGATGGTCAGCCCGCCGCCTTCGCGCGAACAGCCGATATCGACCTCCGCCGACGGTTCGGTGAACGGGAAATAGGACGGGCGGAACCGCACCGGCAGGTCGTCGACATCGAAGAACGCGCGGCAGAACTCGATCAGGCAGCCCTTGAGATGCCCCATATGCGTCGCCTCGTCGATCACCAGGCCTTCGATCTGGTGGAACATCGGCGAATGGGTCGCATCGTGATCGGCGCGGAAGGTGCGGCCGGGCACGACGATGCGGATCGGCGGCTTTTCGTTGACCATCGTGCGAATCTGGACGGGCGACGTGTGGGTGCGCAGGACCTTGCGGTTACCGTCTTCGTCGGGCGGCAGGTAGAACGTATCGTGATCCTGGCGCGCCGGATGCTCGGGCGGAATGTTAAGCGCCGTGAAGTTGTTGAAATCGGTCTCGATATGCGGGCCTTCGGCGACGGTGAAGCCCATCTCGCAGAAGATCGCGACCATCTCGTCGATGGTCTGGCTGATCGGATGGATACGGCCCTGGGCCTCGGGCCGCGCCGGCAGGGTGACGTCGATGCGGTCTTCGGCGAGGCTGGCATCGAGCGCCGCGGCCTCGAGGACGACCTTGCGCGCGTCGATCGCGGCGGCGACCGCGTTCTTGACCGTATTCAGCTTCTGGCCTGCATCGCGGCGTTCTTCCGCCGGCAACTGGCCGATGCCCTTGACCATTTCGGTGATCGAGCCCGACTTGCCGAGCGCCGAGACGCGCAATGCCTCGAGCGCAGCCAGATCGGCGGCCTCTACCTGCGCCAGCAGGCCGGTCTTTAGCTGATCAAGATTTTCCATGGCAAAAGCCCGGCCAGAGTTTCCCCTGCCGCCCCGAACATCGGTTTGAAGTGTAAGATTTCTGTATGGCCGGTCCGTTCAGGAAGAAAGGACCGGCCAGTCAAAACCCGGTTTAGCCGGCGTTGGCGAGGGCGGCCTTGGCCTGTTCGACAACGCTGCCAAAAGCCTCCGGCTCCTGCGCGGCAAGATCGGCCAGCACCTTGCGGTCCAGTTCGATACCCGCCTTGTGCACGCCGTTCATGAACGTCGAATAGGTCATGCCGTGCAGCCGTGCGCCCGCGTTGATCCGCTGGATCCACAGCGCCCGGAAACTGCGCTTCTTGACGCGCCGGTCGCGATAGGCGTACTGGCCTGCTTTTTCGACCTTCTCAACCGCAACCTTGAAAACCTTCGAATTGCGGCCGCGATAGCCTTTTGCCTTTTTCAGGACTTTTTTGTGACGGGCGTGTGTCGTGACGCCCCGTTTTACTCGTGCCATGTCAAATCTCCTTTATCTCACGCGTAGGGCAGATACGATTTGACGATACGCGCATCCGCGTCGGCCAAAATCTGTGTGCCGCGCGAGTTACGCTTCATCTTCTGCGTGCGTTTGCGGAGGTTGTGACGTTTCTTGGCGAAATTCGCCCGGACCTTGCCGGACGCCGTCGTGCGGAATCGCTTTTTGGCGCCGCTTTTCGACTTCAACTTGGGCATTTCCGTCTCCTTTATTTTTGCATCCCGGTGTCGGGCACCGATAAATGCGGACGTCTCAAAAGCGGCCCCGGCATGCCCTACAGGCCGGACCGCTTGTCTCAAGGCGGCGGTTTATAACGGGTCGCGGGAGGATGTGCAAGCGTTCTGACCATACCCCTGGCCAGGACGAATTCCTCAAACTCGATTGTCACCCCGGCCTCGTGCCGGGGTCCAGTATGTCGGCAGTTCTCGGAACGCTGGATCCTGGAATAAATCCGGGATGACACTGCGTTCCTGGATTTTTGCGCAACAAAAAACCCCGCAAAAGCAGGGTTTTTCGCCGTTTGTCCGATAAAGATCAGACCGAGGACTGAATCCACTCGACCAGCTTGCCCTTGGGCAGCGCGCCGACCTTGGTGGCGGCGACTTCGCCGTCCTTGAACAGGATCAGGGTCGGGATCCCGCGCACGCCGTATTTCGACGGGGTCATCGGGTTTTCGTCGATATTGACCTTGGCGATCGTGATCGCATCGCCCATTTCGTCGGAGATTTCTTCGAGCGAGGGGCCGATCTGCTTGCACGGACCGCACCATTCCGCCCAGAAATCCACCAGAACGGGGCCCTCTGCGCCAAGAACGTCGGTATCGAATGAGTCGTCAGAGACTGGTTTACTCGCCATTTTTTGCTTCCTTTGTCGTTTTATTCTGCGGCTGCGCCACGATTGGCATTGCCGCATCGCCCCTACCCGGCGTTTAAATCTTAAGATTGAATCTAGGGGCGCACCCCCTACCGGTCAAGGCGCGTAATTGTCCAGGAGCTTTGCGTCCAGTGGCATTAATCGGGGGCCATCCGTCCACAAAAGGATGCACTCAATCGCCCGGTTTTCATAGATTTCCGCCAGGAGCGCGCGGTAGGCCGCCATCTGGCGAAGATAGACCGGGGAGACATCTTCCGGCGCGGCGGGAGGCGGACGATTCGTCTTGAAGTCCAGCACCCTGACGCGGTCGGGGCCGATCACCAGACGGTCGATCCGCCCCGAAATCGCGGTCGTCCCGATGACCCCGGCAACCGGCGCCTCGGCCCGCGAGTCGGGTCCGAAAAGAGCGCCGAATTCGGGATGATCGAGCACGGCGAACGTCTCCGACATCAGCGCGTCCACCATGTCGCCGTCAAGATCGTGAACCGGCCGGGTCAGAAAAGCCCTCGCCGCGCGTTCGCGGGCACCGGGATCGATATCGGGCAGGGTCTGCAGCAACCGATGAACCAGCAATCCGCGCTGGAACGCGGCGCCGCTATCCTCGCCAAGCGGCGAGCGCGGCGCAGGATCCGGCATAGCCGGGCGCGACGGCGCCAGCGGACGCGGCGGCTCGGGCTCCGCCGGTGCGGGCATGTCGACCCAGCCGGGCAGATCGGGGATCGCCTCCGCCAGGGCATTCTCGTCGCGTTTGCGGTCGGGCGCGCTGGTCTGGGGGTTTTCAAGCCGCAGCCCGTCGCCGGTCCAGGCGAGGTCGGGTTTGTCCTCAATACCGCCGGCGTGGGAATCGAACGCAAACGGCTCGGCAAATCCGTCGAGGCCGCGTTCGATCAGGTTGCGCCAGGCGCCTTCGGGCGCGGCGCGGCGCGTGCCGTATCCCGCAATATACAGCCGATCCTCGGCGCGGGTCATCGCGACGTAGAGCAACCGGCGGTATTCCTCTTCCTGGCGCTCCTTGTCGACGGCGCTCAGCCGTTTGGCCTGACGCTCCTGTACGTGGCTTCGCGGCGGCCACAGCATGATCTCCCGCGTGCCGGTTTCATCCCAGAGTAGCCCGCTGCCGGGCTGCGGCGTCTGCATGGTATCGGCGAGAAACACGATCGGCGCCTGGAGCCCCTTCGCGCCGTGGACGGTCATGATCCGGACCTCGTCGCGCACGCCCTGATCGAGGTCGCGTTTGATCTGCGCTTCGCCCTCTTCGAGCCAGCGCAGGAAACCCTGTAGCGACGGCGGATGGGACTGCTCGTAGCCGAGCGCCAGCGCGAGGAATTCATCTATCGGATCGTTCGCCTCGTCGCGCAGGCGGGACAGCAGGTGCGCCCTGCCTGTCATCGGCCCCAGAATATGCGCGAAGAATTCGTATGGCGGTGTCATGTCGGCGCGGTTCATGATGTCGCTCAGCGTCCGGTACGCCGCCGAGCAGGCCGGATCGCGCCGGGCGCGGCGGCGCAGCGACGCCCAGACCGAACCCTCCCGACCGTGACAGATATCGAAAAGTTGCGCCTCGTCGAAGCCGATCAGCGGTCCTTTAAGAATCGCAGCGAGGTTGAGATCGTCCTGCGGCATCAGCGCAAATGTGCCAAGCGCGATGAGATCCTGCACGGCGAGCTGGTCGGTCAGCACCATCCGGTCGAGACCGGCAACGTCGACACCGCGGTTCTTCAGTTCGCGGATCAGGTTGTCGACGAGGTCGGTGCGGCGGCGCACCAGCACCATGATATCGCCCGGCCGGATTGGCCGGTCGGCGCTGGCAAGCCGTTCGTCTTCACGCAGCCAGCGATGTATTCGCCCGGCGATCGCGTGGGCAAGCCGCAATGCGGGCGTTTCATCGTTGCGCAGCGTGTCCGGGCTTGCCCACGGGTCGGCATCTTCCCGGTCTTCGGGAACGACAGGTGGCCACAGCTCGACCAGCCCGGCCTGCCCCCGGCGATGGGCGGTATGGCGGATCGTTGCGGCTGCCACGCCGCTGCGCACGTCGTCATCCGCGAATACGGCATCGACCGACTGCAGCACCGCGGATGCGGAACGGAACGACACATCCAGCGGCACCCGGTGCCATTCCTGGCCGGCGGCTTTGGTACGTTCTTCGAAGTAGTTGCTCATGGTCGCGAATTCGTGCGGCGCGGCGCCCTGGAAACTGAAGATCGACTGTTTTTCGTCACCCACCGCAAAGACGGTGCGCACGCGTTCCTGCGCGCCTTCGCCGGCATGGAATTCGTCTGCGATGGCGCGCACCACCGCCCACTGATCGGCATTGCTGTCCTGCGCCTCGTCGATCAGCACGTGATCGATGCCGCCGTCGAGCTTGTACAGCACCCAGGGGGCCGCGCGTTCGACCAGCGCGCGCGCGCGCAGGATCAGATCGTCATAATCGAGCAGCGCATTGCGGCGCTTGTGATCTTCGTAACGGTCGATCAGCGCCGTCGCGATGGCGACGATCGCGGCGGTCGCCTCGGCGGTCAGGATGGCCCGGCGTTTCTCGAACACGGCGAGTATCCGGTCCGCCTCGCACGCCATCACATCGAGAATTTCCGGCATCGCCGCGCAGGCGGCCTTGCTGGCGAGCGACGCGCGGATCGTGCCGGTGCCGGTCAGGAAGGCGAGCGCATAGTCGTCGAACGCGGCCGCGCGATCTTCCGCCGGTGCCGCGAGCCACGGCGCGATGCGTCCGGCTTTTTCCTTGTCCTGCTTGCCGCCCGCCGACAGCGCCGTGACGGCTTCGCGCAGACCGAGCAGGTCGACGACGCCGTCGTCGCACGCCATCGCAATCAGCGCGTCGACGGTCTCATCCGCCGCGACATCGAGCAGCACGCGCGCCGCCTCCGTTGCCCGCGCCGCGCCGCCATGCGCCTCGATCAGCCGTCGCAGACGACCGCGGCTCGACGCGATTTGCATCATCAGGCCGGCGAACTCGTCCTCGTGCACCCAGCCGGTCACGGTGTCGAGCGCACCGGACAGGTCCTCGTCCGCGCCGTCGCGCGCGCCGATCAGAATATCGTCCCGCGCGGCCTCGAGAACTTCGGCGGCGGTACGTTCGTCCATCACCTCGAAATGGGGCGCAAGCCCCGCTTCGACCGGGAACCGGCCGAGCAGGGATTCGCAGAACGCATGAATGGTCTGGATTTTCAGCCCTCCCGGGGCATCCAGCACTTCCGCAAACAGGCGGCGGGCCAGCGCCCGCACCGCATCGTCCGGCGCCGCGCCGGTCAGCGCGACGATAGCTGCGGTCAGCGCCGCATCGTCCATCACCGCCCATTCGCCGAGCAGCCGGCGAATCCGGTTCTGCATTTCGGCGGCAGCCGCGCGGGTAAAGGTCAGGCAGAGAATTTTCCCGGCATCGGTCCCCGACAGCAGCAGGCGCAGCACCCGGTCCGCCAGCACCTTGGTCTTGCCCGACCCGGCGGAGGCCGACACCCAGACCGACGCGGTCGGCGTCGCCGCAATGGTCTGGTGCCTGTACTGGACGATTCCCCCGGGTCCGGCGGGAACCGTATCGGGCGTTTCGGTCATTCGCCGCCCCCTGCCGCCGCCCATTCCTGCACACGCTCGAGGTGATCGAAATCCGAATAGCGCGGCGCGATATCCGCATCCGGGCGCGCAAGATAAACGGTTGCGGGATCGTCGTAGTAATCGAGCAGCGCGGTCAGACCGGCGAGCGCCTGTTCCGCCAGCGCATTCGGATCGTCGCCCGCCGCCACGATCCTGCCGGCCGGATCGCCGCCGGACAGTTTCCAGTAGGTCAGCGCTGCGACCTCGCCGGCTTCGATGTCGGCAAACGCCCCTTCGCGGATCATCGCCGCTTCGAGCGACAGCTGGGGCGACAGACCGGCCATCACATCCTTCCTGGTCGGCACCGCACCGGTCTTGTAATCGATGACCTCGTACCCGCCGCCCGACAACAGGTCGATCCGATCGGCACGGGCACGCAGGCGGAACGGGCGGGCACGGTCGGTCAGTTCCAGCAGGCCGTCGATCTCGGTAAACCGCCGGACAACGTCCGGGCTGCGTTCGGCTTCGCGCGCGACGATCCATTCGGCGATGCGCTCGAACCTGGGCCACCAGAAGGCGCGAATGCCCGGACGGTCGAGCCAGGGCGAGAATTCCTCCGCGCCGATCCGCAACAGGGTCTCCAGCGCATTTGCCGGCAGGTCGCCCGCGATCTCGCCCAGAAAGCGGTCGATCGCATTGTGGATGATCGAGCCACGGTCTGCGGCGCCCGGGTCGGCATCGATCGGCTCCAGCGCGCGCAGGCCGAGGACACGTTTTGCGTAGATCGCGTAGGGGTCGCGGATCAGCGTTTCGATATCCGTCACGGACAGCCGGTCGGGCCGCGCCGCAACCGGCGGCTGCGGTGCGGGGGCGCGGATCTGAACCGGGGGTCTACGGGAATCGATCTCGCCCTGCCACTGCATCCAGCGCGCCTGATCCGCCTGCCAGCCATCGAGAATTTGCGCACCGGCCGCGTCCGCCGAGAGCAGCGTTTCCAGCCGGGTCAGCCAGCGCGCCGGCACTGTGGGCGAGCCGTCGATCCGGGTCGACCGCGTCAGCACGACCTCGGGCGCGGCGAAGCCCTGCACGAAATCATGCGCCGTCAGCCCGATCCGGCGTTCCGGCGGCGCCAGCCCGAAGGCCGCGCGCATCGGCCGGCTCATCCACGGGTCGGCCGGCGGATCGGGTGGCCAGACCGCTTCGTTGAGACCCCCGAGAATCATCAGGTCGGCCTGCTGCAGGCGCGCTTCGAGCAGGCCCCAGATGTTCAGGCGCGGATGACGCCCGTAGAGCGGCCGCACCACCACGCCCGCCATCAACGCATCCAGCAGGGCCGGCCATTCGCGCCCGTCGAACGGGGGCAGGACCGCGAGCGCCGCGCGCAGGTCGTTGATCAGCGTCGCCGCGGCCTCCCCCGCTTCGCCCGCCCAGAGACGTTCCACACCGGTCTCGGAATCCGACGCCGCGAGCCTCTCGGCGAAGGTGATATGCGCGTCGAGCAGTGCACCGGGTTCCACCTGGCGCCGGCGCATCATGTCGGTAAAAGGCCGGGCGATTTCCGCCAGGTCTTCCGCCCAGAGCGTCACACCGGCTTCGGGTTCGATATGATGCAGCGCATCGCGCAACCCGTCGAAACCCGGAATGGGTCGTGGCCCGCGCAGGACAGTCAGCTCCATCTCGCGCACCCGGTCGCGGAAGGCAGCGGGGTCGAGCCCGCCTGCCGCCAGGGGATGTTTAAGCGCCGCCAGCAACGGCACCGGCGCCGCATCGGCTGCCACAATATCCGCCGTCAGCCGCAGGAATACGCCGGGCAACGTATCGGCAAGCGGGGTGCCCCCGGAATCGTCGATATCGACCTCCCAGCGCCGCAGCTCGGCCGCAACCCGCCGGGCAAGACGCCGGTCGGGCGTGATCAGCGCCGCCGTGCGCGTCTCGTCCTCCAGCGCTTCGCGCAGCATCAGGGCGATGGCCAGTGCCTCTGCCTGCGGTCCGGGACAATCGATGCGGCGCACACCGGCGAACGCCGCCCCGATATCGGGGGGAAGCGAAACGGCCGCCGCCGTGGCCGGCGGACGCAGGGCGCCGTTCACCGTATTGACCCGCGGGGTGTCGTTTTCAGAGGAATCGCGCCAGTCGGCAACCTCTTCCACCTCAAGACCGATCCGCCCCAGCAACCGGGCCATACCGTATTGCGGGTGGGACGGGCCGAGCGCGGCCAGACTGTGGGCATCCAGCGTTTTATCCAGTCCGGGCAGGACAAGCAGACCGGTGTCGAGCCCGGCAACGCAGGCCAGTAGGTCGGCCGTCGCCGGGATACTGCCGGTGGATCCTGCCGCGATGACCGGGCCGGCCGGCGGCGCTTCCTGCCACAGGGCGATCTGCGCCTCGATCAGCCGGTTGCGCCTGTCGGCGGCATCAAGACATCCATGCTCGGCGAGGATCGCCGGCCAGTGCTCGGTCACGATCTGCAGGAAGACGAGGGTTTCCTGCCAGTGCTGCGAAAACCGTTCGGGGACGATATTCTCGAGATCGGCAAAATCCAGACGCTCGGTCCGCACCTCGTCGATCAGCCGACCGAGCTCATTAGCGAGACGCGCCGCATGGGCGGCCGACATGGTGTCGTCCTGCGCCATGATCATCCGCGACAGCAGCAACTGGCGGCGCAGCGCCGGCATTGCGGGCGGCAGATCGGCCATCCCGGCCAGCCCCGGTTCCTCCGCCGCGAGAAAGCCGATTTCGTCCTCGTCGATATCGCCGATCGGCGTCATTGCCGGCAGCAGCGCCGGCCTGCCGTCCGTCGCCCTCAGGAACGCTTCGCCCAGTGCCCGGCAGGCGCGGCGCGTCGGCAGCAGGATACGGATATCGGCAAGTCCCGCGGGGTCGCCGCCGAAGCGGTCGAGGATCCCCGCTGCCAGCGCATCGACAAACGCCGTCCCGGCGGCGATGGAGTACACGTTGCTATGCGGGGCACCGGGCATGACGGCGATCCTCAGAACAACAGCCGGACGCGGGAACCTTCGCGTTCGAGAATTTCGGCATCCGCCTCGGCAATCGCCGGCGGCGTGCCGACATGGTACCAGTCGCCGTCATGAGCGATCCCGAACAGCCGCCCGGCTTCCAGGGCGCGGTCGTACAGCACGTTCATCGAAAAGGCGCCGTCGGGCGCATCGGCGAACAGCCGGGGATGCAGGATCTGCACGCCGGTGAAGACGAACGGGGCGACGACCCGCTCCGGTCGTCTGTCGAGCAACCCGACCGGATCCATCATAAAATCGCCATCGCCGTCATAGCCGGTCGCGCGCACGGTAGACGTAAGCAGCAACAACGCATCCATTTCATCGTCAACCCACGCAGCGGCAAGCCGGTGCAATGCCGGTATCGGGCCGTCCCGCCAGACGATGTCGGCATTAGCGGCATAAAACGGCGCTGTGCCCAGCAGGGGCAGCGCTTTTGCGATGCCGCCGCCGGTTTCCAGCAGATCGTCCTCGCGCGAGATCGTGATCGATGGCGTCGCGCGACGTTCCAGATGCGCTTCGATCTTCTCCGGCAGCCAGTGCGTATTGACCACAACATCGGTCACCCCGGCATCGTCGAGCCGGTCGAGCGCGTGGTCGAGCATGGTGGCGCCGCCTACTTCGAGAAGCGGTTTCGGCACGTTCTGGGTCAGCGGCCGCATGCGAAGACCGAGCCCGGCGGCAAGCACCATGGCGTGGCCGGGCACGAAGGCCGGACGATCGGGCGACAGACGCGCGGCCATCAGCAATCTCCCCGTGCCGGCGGCACAATGCGCCGGTCCGGCGGAACATGCGTATCCAGCCAGTCTTTCAGCGGGGCCATCTCAGAATGCGCCGCCGCACGTTCGAGCAGGCGCCACAGCCGGGGCACATGATGCAGGTAGTCGTTTTTTCCGTCGCGGTCGCGCAAGCGGGTAAAAATACCGAGCACCTTGCAGTGGCGCTGCGCACCCAGAATGACGCAGGAAAGATCGAATGCCGCCGGGTCGAGTCCGGGAAAGGCGGCAAGGTAGCGGCCGCGCATGTTCTCGCGGAGGCCGTCATCCACGTCGCGTCGGGCGTCTTCGACCAGCGAAACGAAATCGTAGCTCACCGGTCCCTCCACCGCGTCCTGGAAATCGAGCAGCCCGCAGGCGGCGGTGCCATCGCGCCCGTCTATCCGCATCAGGTTGTCGACGTGGAAATCCCGCAGCACCAGCGTCTCCGGCACGTGCCGCGCCAGAGGCAACAACGCCGCCCAGACATCCCGGTAGGCGGCCACGGCCGCGTCGTCTGCTTCCTGTCCCGTCGCGGCTGGCAGGTACCATTCGGTCAACAGCGACGCCTCGGTCAACAGCAGCGCGTCGGTATAGACCTGCGTTCCCGGCGGGACGGCGTCGGCCGGCGGTGTCCGGTGCAGGTCGACCAGCACATCGGTTGCGAGCATGTAAAGCGGTGCGGCATCCTCGCCGCGGTCCATCAGCCGGCTGAAGGTCGCATCGCCCAGGTCTTCCAGCAGCAGGAAACCGGCGCCGACATCTTCCGCCAGAATCCGCGGCGCGCTGAAGCCGAGCGCCGCCAGCTGGCGGGCGATCTTCATGAACGGGCGGACGTCTTCGCGGTCGGGCGGCGCATCCATCAGGACCGCGCGTTCGCCCGGACGGGTCACCCGCTCGTAGCGGCGAAACGATGCGTCCTGGGCAAGCGTGACATGATCGGCGCCGGGCCAACCGGCCGAGGCCAGAAAATCTTCTATCCGGGCGGCGCGCGTCATGCCGGTTTCGGCTCCGTAACCGTGGCGATCCGCGCGGTCTCATCCTCCCCGAAAGCGAGATCGACCCGGATATGGTGCGGCGGCACCAGGTGCTCGATCCGCTCCGCCCACTCGATCACCGAGACGCCGTCGGCGAACGCGTCCTCGATCCCGATTTCCCAGGCATCTTCGGGCGATTCCAGGCGGTACAGATCGAAATGGTAAAGCGTGAAATCCGCGAGGTCGTAGAGCTGGACCAGCGTGAAGGTCGGGCTGGGCACATGATCGATTTCGATACCGGCGGCACGACCGAGCGCGCGGATAAGCGCCCGGGCAAAAACCGTCTTCCCCGCACCCAGATCGCCGGTCAGCGCAATGACATCGCCCCGCACCAGCGTCGCGGCATATTTCGCCGCGAGGGCCTCTGTCGCCAGCGGGTCAGCCAGCGGTATCGTCTGTACGTGGGGAGCGGTCTGAAGAGCGGCCATGGGAATGGTTTATCCCTGCCGACGATTCCCCGCAACGGGTCAGCCGCGGGTTTGCCTCTGTGAATTGCGCGTCACGGGATCAGGCGGGTATGTCGTCACCGGGAAGATCCTCTTCCGCACGGCGGGCGGGCAGCCGGCAGACGACCTTGGTGCCGACGCCCGGCGCCGATTCCAGTTCCACATCGCCGCCGTGAAGCTTGATAAAGCTTTGTACCAGCGAAAGCCCGAGCCCGACGCCGGTACGGCGCGCTTCCGGCTGATCGCCGCGTTCGAACCGGCCGAATATACGGGCCTGGTCCTCTGGCGGAATGCCGATACCGGTATCGGTAAAGGTGATGATGATGTTGTCTTCGACCCGGCGGGCGGAAACCGTTATCTCGCCTTCGTCCGGCGTGAACTTCACCGAGTTGCTGAGGATATTGAACAGGGCCTGTTTCAGGCGGCGTTCGTCGGCGAAGATCAGGCCGATATCCTGCGGGCAGTCGAAATCGAGCCTGAGGCTCTTGCGCAATACCCGTTCGCGCGTCAGCCCGAGAACGCTCTCGAGCACGCCATGCACATCGACTGCTTCGAGTTCCAGCGACATGTGACCGGATTCGATTGTCGCAAGGTCCAGAATATCGTCAATCAGCGATAACAGGCGCTGCGACGATTCGTAGATTCCCTTGCCGTACTCCGTCTGACGCTGGTTGAGATCGCCGAAATATTCGCCGATCAGGATCTCCGAAAAACCGACGATCGTGTTCAGCGGCGTCCGGAGCTCATAGGACACATTGGCGATAAATTCGGATTTCAGGCGGTCCGCGGTTTCCAGCGCTTCGTTTCGTTCGCGCAGGAACTGTTCGACCCGGTGCGAATCAGAGACGTCCACATAGGACAGCAGCATGGCGCCGTCGGGCAGCGCAACCGTCGCAAAATCGACAACCGATCCGTCAGCGCGCTCGAGCCGGCCCGATTGTCCTTCGCGGTCCGTCAGCAGGTTGATGTGTTCGGTCTTGGTGGTTTCCCAGTCGCCGTGGTCGAGGAAGTCCCGCATGCTTTCGACAAGGTCGGAAATATGCGGCGCCGCTGCGATTTCGTCGTCGCCGAGCTGCCAGACCCTGCCGAAGGCCGGATTGCTGAGCTGCAGGCGGCCATCGCCACCGATAACGGCAACCGCCTCGTAAAGATTGTCCAGGGTTTCTTTCTGAACGGCGATCAGCGTGTTGTAGGACCGCTCAAGCGCCAGGGATGCCGTGACGTCTTCCCATGTGAACAATACGCCGCCCAGCGGGTGCGGCGTGATGACCACGCGGAGCGTTTTGCCGTCGGGAAGATGTTGCAATTCCTCCAGCGGGTCCATCAGCGAGGTAAACATCGCGCTGCGGGCGGCCTTGAATTCGGGAAAGTTCGCCTGCTCGGGAATCTTGCGCGCTTCCCGCAACGCCTCGAGAATTTCGCCGATCTTCGGACGGCTCTGCAGAAACGCCTCGTCGACGTCCCACAGCTTCACATAGGCGGTATTGTAAAATTCGAGCCGCTGGTCGGCGCCGAAAATGGCGATCGCCGTACCAAGATTGTGCAGCACCTGCTGATGGTTCTCGATATGCCGCGCAAGCTCCGTTCTCACTTCCTGCGCTTCGGTGCGGTCGATGGCGAAC
>CAXBMQ010000003.1:0-258970 GCA_963977005.1 uncultured Rhodospirillaceae bacterium | reverse complement strand
CTGGGGTCTGAAAGGCGAATCGTCTCCCTGGTATGACAGCATGCGCCTGGTCCGCCAGGAATATCCCGGCGACTGGGCCGGCGTCTTCGACCGGATATCGGCTGCTATTGCGAAGGACGCGTAATGGGGCACATACCATCCATAAAAATCGACGCGGCCCCGGGAGAACTGATCGACAAGATCACTATTCTCGAGATCAAGTCCGAACGTATCGACGATGCGATGAAGCGTGCGAACGTCACCTACGAGTTGGCAACGCTGACCAACGCCCTGAACCTCGCCGTCGAGACGTCAGAGCAGATATCCGAGATGTCCGCCCAGCTGAAAGCGGTGAACGAACGGCTGTGGGAAACCGAAGACGCCATCCGGGAATGCGAAAGCCGGCAGGATTTCGGACAGGTATTCATCGATCTCGCACGCTCGGTCTATCGTCTGAACGACGTTCGCGCGGACATAAAACGGTCGATCAACACGCTGCTCGGGGCGCGCATCATCGAAGAAAAATCCTACGCGGATTACTGATCCGCCGCCTGCCGGTTCATCCTGGCGCTGAACCGTTCTTTCAGTCCTCTTTCGGGTCGAGCTTCAGCGACGCCGAGTTCATGCAATAACGCTGTCCCGTCGGCCGGGGTCCGTCGGGAAAAACATGGCCGAGATGGGCGTCGCAGCGCGCGCAATGGACCTCGGTCCGGCTCATCAGCAGCGAACGGTCGGTCTGGGTCTCCACCGCATCCGCATCCAGCGGCTGGAAAAAGCTCGGCCAGCCGGTACCGGAATCGAACTTGTGGTCCGAAGCGAAAAGCGGGTGGCCGCAACAGACGCACTTGTAGATGCCGTCATCCTTGCAGCCATCGTATTCGCCGGTGAACGCGCGCTCCGTTCCATGCTGCCGCGTTACATAGAACTGTTCCTCGGTAAGCTGGGCACGCCACTCTTCTTCGGTTTTCGTGATTTTCTCGACCATTGTCTGTTCCTGCGTCTATTCGTGTTCAATCGGGCCGCCATTGAGGCGTTCGAGTACGTCGCCAAATTCCCGCAGGGCCTGGGCGCAATCGCCGGAAAAGCTGGAGCCATGCATGCAGGCCAACGTTTTCGGATTCAGGTCGGCGAGACTATTGAGGATCGGTCGGGTTTCCCGCGTGAACGGCACCGCGCCGGACATCGGGCCCTCGGCCTGGCGGCTGTTGTAGTCGTCGGACCGGCCGACGATATCGCCGTCGTATAGCGCCTCGACATCCCCGCCCTGCCCCAGCAGATCCGAACAGAACAGTGTCGACGCGGTCTCTTCCCAAAGCAGGCTCGCGTCCCAGCCATGCGGCACGTGTTTGGTTTCCAGCACCCGGAAGGTGTGCGACCCCGTCTCGATCTTTTCATCGGCATCGAGCACCCGCGGGGCCCGGTCGGAAAAATCGCCGATGCTGGTGCGGGCACCGACGAAGCTGCAGACCGGTTCCGCGTGCGGCGCAATCCCGAGCCAGTCGTTCAACGCCCCGCATTCGTCGGATTCGAAATGGCTGAAACCAACCCAGCGCAGCGTCGCGGGGTCGAGCACCGTCGCCACGCCATCGCGGATGTCGTCGAAGCACCCGCGCAGGTTTGTGTGATAGAGCATCGGCTCGTCGTCCCGGATCAGGAAGGACGAGAACTGGAAGTTCGCCTGCGGGTTAAAGGTCGTGATCCGGAAAACATCCGGCGCGATTTCGTCGACGGTGGCAGCCATCTATCAGTACTTATATTCGGTCGTAACATCGTCAAGCTGGCGAATCAGCGACGGCCATTCGCGTTCGCCGCATCCGGCATCGTCATACTGTTTCGCCGTATGCTCGCATACCTCTTTCGACGGATACCGGATCGACTGGCCCGACGCCGCTGCCGCGGACAGAAGCTTCAGCTGCGCCGAGCACACCTTTTCGAGGAAATACATCTGCACCCAGGCGTCGGCGACGCTCATGCCCGTTGTCAGCAGTCCGTGATTTCGCAGGATCATGACCTTCTTGTCGCCGAGGTCCTGAACCAGACGCTCACGCTCCCCGAGATCGAGCGCGATGCCCTCGAAGTCGTGATAGGCCGTATGGCCGTAAAACATCATCGCATCCTGATTTGTATAGATCAGGCCTTCGTCCAGTGCCGACAGGGTCATGCCCGCTTCGGTATGGGTGTGAATGACGCACATGGCGTCCTCGCGGGCGGCGTGGATCGCGCTGTGGATGGTATAGCCGGCATTGTTGATCTTGTAGGGCGTGTCATCGAGGATATTGCCGTCGAGATCGATCTTCACCAGGTTGGACGCCGTCACCTCATCCCAGCGCAATCCGAACGGATTAAGCAGGAAGTGATGGTCCGGTCCCGGAACGCGCGCCGAAATATGATTGTAAATCAGCGTGGTGGTCCAGCCGTAGAGATGCGCCAGACGATACGCGGCGGCAAGGTCCACCCGTACTTTCCATTCCTCTTCGCTGACGCGGTCGCGCAGCGACGGCCCTGTGATATCGCGGACGGCAGTGGCGTTCATGATCGGTCTCCCCGGCAAATCGGATGCTGTCGGCTGTCAGCTTAGCACAGCGATCCGGGCGAACGTAAACCGTTCCGGTAACGATCCTCACAAGGTCCTGAAAAAGGTCTCGACAGCCCGCTGCACCTGGGTTTCGCGGGCGGCGGCATCGGGAGATTCCTCGACACCGAGCAACAGTCGCAGGTGTGTATAGCCCCGGACGAGTTCGAAAAACTCTTCGGCCGATTTTCGCGGATCCCGGATCGGGTTTCCGATATCGGTAAAATGGGCGGCCAGATAGTCCGCCACCACGGCGATGTTCCGCTCCGGCCCGCAGCGGTAGAACAGCTCACCCAGCTCCGGAAAGCGCTTCGCCTCGGCCAGCACGATCCGGTGGAGGGCAAGCGTGTCCGGCGCATAGACCGTTTCCAGCATCTGTTTGCCGAAGCGTTCGAGGGCGGCGCGCGGTGCGAGCCCTTCGAGCGGCATGCCCGGATCGCGTCGCAGGATTCGCTCGCAGGATTCGGTGATCAGCCCCGCGAAAAGCGCCTCTTTGCTGTCGAAATATCGATACAGCGTCATTTTCGACACACCGGCCTCATCGGCGATTGCATCCATGCTGGCGCCGCCGAATCCCTGTTCCATGAACACCGTCCGCGCACCGGAAAGGATAACCCGGCGCTTGTCGGCGGCGTTCCGTGCGCGCCGGGACGGTCGGTCGAGTGTCGATTGACTCGTCATTTCCATAGCAATACTATACCGTACAGTATTGGAATTTTAAAGCCCCTGAATTCGGAGTGGAAAAAGCCATGTCATCAGCAGCGAACAGCGATCTGGGAAGCCTCGTTCAACCCGGCCGGGTGCACAAGCGGGTCTATGCCGACCCGGAAATCTTCGAACTCGAGATGGAGCGTATATTCGGCAAAATCTGGGTGTATGTCGGTCATGAGAGCCAGGTTGCCAAACCGGGCGACTTTGCGATGACCCGCATCGGCCGGCGCCCGATGGTGATGGTGCGGCACACCGACGGTAAAATCCACGTCATTCACAACCAGTGCGCCCATCGCGGCGCGATGGTCGTCGCCGAAGACGCCGGCCATGCCGAGGAATTCGTCTGCTGCTATCACGGCTGGACCTACGGAACCGACGGCAAACTGATCCGCGTCCCGCTTCAGCACGATTATCCGGAACACTTCAACCCGGACGATCCGTCCACATCGATGGTCCAGGCACCGCGCGTGGAAAGCTATCGCGGCTTCGTATTTGCGTCGCTGGCCGCGGACGGCCCGTCCCTGACCGATTTCCTCGGCCACATGACGACGTCCTTCGACGATATGGCCGACCGGGCGCCGGACGGCGAGCTGGAACTCGCGGGCGGCGTCTTCAAACACGCCTATGACGGCAACTGGAAGCTCTACCTCGAAAACCTTTGCGATGCGGCGCATCCGCTTTTCGTTCATCAGTCGTCAACGGAAGCGGCACGCGCGCAGGACGACGACGTATTCACCGACGGTGTCGGCGAAATCGCCGTCCGCCAGATGCGTCAGAACGGCGCGCCGTACAAGTTCTGGCAGGAACAGGTCGGTATCTGGACATACAAAAACGGCCATTCCTATCTCGGCGACTATCACGACGACGAAAAGCTGGTCGCGGCAAAACGCGACGAGACTTTCGCGGAATACATCGCCGCGATGGAAGCGAGCAAAGGGCCGGAAGAAACCAAACGTATCCTCGAAGTCACCCGCTGGAATTCCAACATCTACCCGAACCTTTCATTCATGAGCCAGTTCCGTCAGCTGCGGGTGGTTCATCCGGTCTCGGTCAACCGGACCGAGGTGTACACATATTCGTTCCGCCTGAAGGGCGCGCCGGAAAAAATGTTCGAGGATACGATCGCCTTTGCGAACATCACGAACGGAACGGGATCGCTTGTCCTGACCGACGACCTGGAAACCTATGGGCGTATCGGCACGGGCGTGAGTGCCGCCGGCGCCGACTGGATCGAGGTCGGCAGAGGCTATACCAGTGACCGGCCCGACGAACACGGCGGCGTTCAGGGCAAGGATTCGACCAGCGAAGTATACATCCGCAACATGTACGACGCCTGGCGCGACTACATGACCGCAGCCTGAGGAAAAGAAAAACCATGTCATCACCCGCCCCCGCCGATATCGCCCATTTTCTGATCGAGGAAGCCCGCGCCCTGGACGAGCGCCGCTGGGAAGACTGGCTCGCGCTTTTTGCAGAAAACGGCACGTACTGGATACCGATAGAAGAAAATCAGGAAAGCCCGCGCACCACGGTCTCGCTGATGTATGACGACAGGCAATTGCTGGAAACCCGCGTTCGCCGGCTCGTTGCCGGAAAACTCCACACGCAGACTCCCGTCGCCCGCACCAGCCGGATCGTGGCCAACGCCACGGTGGAGGGCGAGGCGGACGGCGCGACCGAGATACGCTCGAAGTTTCAACTGACCGAGTACCGGCGCGACAAGCAGCGTCACTTTGCCGGCACGATGTGGCATGTGCTCGAACCCCACGAAGGGAGCTATCTGATCCGCTCCAAAAAGGTCGAGCTGGTCAACTGCGACAGCATGATGGACGGCCTGACGGTCCCGTTCTAGGCTTTGCCCGCTCACAACCGCCGCTACAAGCCGGCCGACGCCGCGCAGGCGCTTAACGGGCGCCACCGACAGGGATGAGCGTTCTACTTCCCTGAACGCGTCGCCGTCGCGCCCAGAACGGTCTTGCGCGTGAAGGACTCTCTCACCACGTCCAGCCGCATCGGTACCTGGACATAGGTACCCGATAGCCAGTACGGCACCTGGTCGAGAAAGTTGGCGCTTTGGAACCAGCCGTCCTGGCCGCCGAGCAGGACGAAATAGTTCTTGTCCATGTCGGACATGTCGGAAATATGGCGCGCATTTGAGCCGAAACGCGTGTTGTGCTGTTCGTCCGTGGTCGAATGGGCGGTTTTCATGATGCTGTGCGAACTGCCGCCCACCGGATAGTCGGCAAACCGGTAGCGTCCGCCAATCAGCGGCAGGAAGCCCATGGGATGCGAAATCGCCAGGCGATGCATGTCCCCCCAGTTCTCGAAGGAGCTCAGCCGTTCCGCGGCACTTGCCAGGGCGGGCCGCAACGCGGCGGCGACGGCGGCGCCGTCGGCCCGTTCCAGGTCGTCGACCAGCAGGGTCTTGATCCGCCCTATCCCGGCATAGGTATCGGCGTCGCGTTCGCCCATGACGCTGACGGCGAAGCGTTTCTTGAAAGCGGCATAGAACAGTTCGAAGGCCAGCGCGCCGCGGGATTCGGCCCGGTAATGCCCGTCCCAGTCGGCCATCAGCCTGACGATTTCCTGCTCGGCAGGCGCGCTGGGGTTCAGACTGGCGAGCAGCGGCGTCAGGACATCGCGCAGCCTGACCGACGACGTCATGTAGACATCGCGCTGCAATGCCCTGATGTCGGCGATATCGACCCTGTCTTTTTCGGTAAGAATTTCGCGCATCCGGATCATGCGGTCGTCGGGCGAAAAGAAATAGCCAAGCGGCACATCTGCCGGCGCCGGCCGGTTATTGGCCGACAGCAGAAATCCGTCCGCCGGGTTGATTGTTACCGGCAACGACGACACATCCGCCATTTTCGCCCAGGCGGCGTCCGACCGGTCGGGGGAAACCAGGACATCGCCGGGCAAACCGTTTTTGCGCGACGGCAGTTGTACCGCGGCAACCTGGCCGATATTGCCGTCGATATCCGCATAGAGCATGTTCTGCCCGGACACGGCGAAGGTCCTGAACGCGTTACGGAATTCATGAAAATTCGTCGCGCGCGCCACTTTCATCATGGCGCCGACCTCGTCGGACACCTGATGTCCGGCCCAGCGGAGCGCGAATTGCGGCCCGTCTTCGCGTTTCAGCAGGGGTGCGTCGGACAGCACCGGGCCCCATCGGGTCTCACGCACCGATACGTCCCGGTCGAACCACCAGCGCACCTTGATCGTTTCCTGCCGTGTCGTGATTTCTCCGGCGGGAACGGTCGAGATATCGACCAGGTCGGACGACGCCGCGCGCATGTTCGTGCCGCCCCAGGATATCCGGGGGTTTCGCCCGATCGCAAAGATCGGCAGGCCGGGGACCGACAGCCCGACGACGTGATAGGACGGCGAATGGACGCCCATGATCAGCCAGATGTTCGGCACCGTGATGCCAAGATGCGGATCGTTGGCCATGATCGCGGCCCCGGTGGTCGTGCGCGACGGCGCAACGGCGAGGCTGTTGCTGCCCGATTTCGAAACGCCCGCCAGCAGCGCGTTGAAAGCCGACTGTCCTGCATCCGCGTCGAAGCTCGGCACGGACGAGGTTCCCTCTTTTACCAGCCGTGCCCAGAGCTCGGGCCAGTCCGCCCGGTCCCGCAGGGTCAACAGGCCGCGATAGACCAGCCAGTTCACGTCCGTGCCGGACAGCCGCCCGAAGGTCAGCACGTCACGGACCGTCCAGGGTTCGCGTTCCAGGCCGAGAACGCGGTATTCCTGCGGCAGGCGTTCGACGTTCTGCTGGTAATGATTGACGCCGCGCACGTAACCTTCGAGCCAGGCGCGGCTCTCCGGGGGAAGCGCCGCTTCTATTTTTTCCGCCGCCGCCCCGAAATTGAGAATGCGGAGGCCTTCGTCGATATCGGTGGCCAGGGGACCGCCCATCTCCGCAATCCGGCCCTGCGAAATCCGGCGCAGCAGTTCCATCTGACCGAGCCGCAGATGGGCATGCACCAGTCCGATGGCAACCGGCAGGTCGGCGTCCTTTTCCGCCTCGATGAAAGGCACCTGATGGTCGTCCCAGTGAATGGTCACTTTGCCGTCGAGCGCCAATCCGGCAACCGGTATCGCGTTCAGCCGGTCGGCGCTGCTGGTTCCGTCCGGCAGCGGCGCCAGAACCGAACAGGCGGACAGAAGGCCGGCAAGAACGGTCATGCCTGCAAGGCTGTATAAAACGGATCGGAACATGAGAATCGGGACTCCGGAAACGGGGCAAGGTGCAGGACGGCTCGCGACATTGCCATTTTGTACGTCTTTCTGGCGCCTGCGGATCATTCCGCAGCAACCCTGGACAGGCAAATTCCTTATACAGCCCGCCGCGGCGGCGGCAAAAACACGCCCCCGTGAAAACCCGCGGGCGACGATCCGACGTATACCCTTCAGGACCAATCGCATTTCGGGCCAGCCACGATGACAGAATATGCTCTAAAACGGTATCTGTGCCGCGCACGGCGCCCCTGGATGATTGCGCCGCTGCTGGCGGGCGCCCTGTCCGCCTGTTCGCCCCTCAACCTGCTGGACAGGCTTGTTCCCGACGGCGTTTACGATCGTCAACAGGGCGTTGCTTACGGGGATTTGCCGCGCCAGAAACTGGACATCTACAGACCGGCGAAGGACGCTGGTACGGGCCCGGTGGTGATTTTCTTCTACGGCGGAAGCTGGAAAAGCGGCGCGCGCGAAAAATACCGGTTCGTCGGCGAGGCGCTGACGCGAAAAGGGCTGACGGTCGTTATCCCCGATTACCGACTGTATCCCGACGTCACCTTCCCCGCCTTCATGACGGATGCGGCCAAAGCCGTCCGCTGGACGCTGGATAACATTGCCGGGTCGCGTGAAGACCGGCGTGCGGTCTTCCTGGCCGGTCATTCCGCCGGCGCGCATATCGCCGCCCTGATGACGGTGGACGCGCAGTATTTCCGACAGGCGGGCGTGTCGGCCGAACAGGTATGCGGGGTGATCGGTATCGCCGGCCCCTACGCGTTCGACCCGCAGGAATATCGCAGTACCCGAGCCGTGTTTGCCGGCCTGGCCGACAACGATATCGCCCGACCGGTGAAACGCATATCCGGCAAGAGCCCGCCATTCCTGCTTCTGCACGGTGATGCCGACGGCACCGTGCGTCCCTCCAACACCGCGGCGTTTGCGGCGGCGCTGCGGGCGACCGGCACGGAAGTACAGAGCGAGCTTCTCCCCGAGATCGGCCATTACCGCATTGTGATGGCAATGGCGACGCCGTTCGACGACATTGCCCCGGTCAACCGGCGCATCGCCGATTTTATCGAGTCGCGGAAGGACTGCCGCTGACAGGCACGGCGCGCTGAAAGAGACCGTCCGAAGACGCACCCGCGGCGGTATTGATCGCCGGCGGTGCGCCCGACATGATGTCTTCCCGGAACAAAAAGGGATGAAACAGAATGTCGGATGCCCCCACCGTCCGCCTCGATGCGGATGGCAAACCCCTCGGATTTATCGACCATCCGGAAGATTTCGAGACGGTCGCGTTCGACGTCGTCGAAGACGGCATCGGCGTCCTGACGCTGAACCGCTCCGACAAGCTGAACGCGTTCGACGAACGGATGATCCGCGAGATACGCTCGGTCATCTGGAAGGTGAACTTCGACGAAGCGATCCGCGTGCTGATCATCACCGGCGCGGGTCGCGGTTTCTGTTCCGGGCGCGATATTCTTGGCCTCGACTACGAGAACAACCTGCCCTCGCCGCAATACCGCGCCTATGTGCGGGCCAATCACGAAATGCTCGACGATATCGAGAACATGGAAAAGCCGGTGATTGCCATGGTCAACGGCATCTGTGCCGGCGGCGGGGTCGAGATCGCGGTTGCCAGCGATTTCCGCACCGCGGCCGACGGGGCCGAGTTCGTTCTGACGGAAAACAATATCGGGGTTATCCCCGCCTCCGGCGCGGCGTCGCGCATGATCCAGATGATCGGGATCGGCCGGCTGAAAGAGATGATGATGACCACCCTGCCGGTCGACGCGGCGACGGGGGAGCAATGGGGCCTTGTGAACCGTGTTTTCGCCCCCGGCGACCTGATGGAGGGCACGCTGGCCTTTGCCCGGATACTGGCCGACCGCGCACCGCTTGCGCTTGGCATGGCAAAACACGTCATCAATACGTGCCAGAATACCGATACCGAAACCGGGCGGCTGATCGAACGGCTCGGCCAGTCGGTGCTGATCCAGTCGGAAGATTCGCGCGAGGGAAACGCCGCGTTCCGCGAGAAACGCAAACCGGACTGGAAAGGCCGGTGAGTAGCCGCGCCGTCGGCGGGACGGATCTCTGGGTCGAAGAAGGCGGCAGGGAGGACGGCCCCACCCTGCTGCTGATGCACGGGCTGTCCGGCACCGGCGAAATCTGGGCCGGCGTGCGGGATATCCTCGCGGAGAAATGGCCGGGCCGATGGATCATCCCGGATATGCGGGGTCACGGCCGCTCGGCCCACTGCGCCGCCTACGGGATCGGCAACCATGCCGCCGATATGGCGGCCCTTCTGGACGGCGCCGAAAGTCCGGTCATTGCCGGCCATTCAATGGGCGGCCTGGTCGGTATCATGCTGGCCTCCGGTCTGTTCGGTATCGCACCGGGGGCCGTCGTCACCGCCGGGGTCAAGGTCGACTGGACCGACGAAGAACGCGCCGGCATGGCAAAGCTGATCGAAATGCCCGTCCGTTGGTTCGACAGTGCGGCCGAAGCCCGCGAGCGCTTCGTTCTCGTGACCGGGTTGAAAGGCATCGTGGAAGCGGACTCCGAACTCGCCCGGACCGGCATCGTGGAAGAAAACGGCAAATGGCGTCTCGCCGCGGATAACCGCGCCGCCTCGGTGGCCTATGCCGATACGCGCGATATTTACCGGGCTGCCCGGACGCCGGTCGTCCTCGCCGCGGGAGAACACGACCGGATGGTGACGCTCGCGGACCTGCAAACGCTCGATCCGCAGGCGCAGGCTCTGCCCGGGCTCGGCCATAACGCGCATGTCGAGAACCCCGAGGTCTTTTGGGAAATGATTGCCGACGCTGCAGGAGTGACGAAATGACGCCCGACACAGAGAAATTCCGGTTCCGCCGGTTTATCGAACACATGGCGGACGAAGGCGAGGTCGATATCGTGGAAGCGGCGACGCCGCTCGCGGCCGTCGCCGCACGGCTCGAAGGCAATTCGCACGGTGTATGGTTTCGTCAGGCGGGGCCCGACAAACAGGAACTCGCCGGCAACGTCTTCGGGTCGCGGCGGCGGCTGGCGCTGGCCCTGGGCGTCGACGAACGCAGCCTGCTGGACGAGACCAACAGGCGCCTGCGCACCCCGGTCGCCCCCGTCGAAATCGACAGCGCCGACGCCCCGGTCCACGCGGTCGTCCTGCACGAAAACGAAGCCGACCTTACCGCCCTGCCGGTGCACCTCCAGCACGGCCAGGACGGCGCGCCCTATATCTCCGCCACACTCGATTTTTCGCGCGATCCGAAGACCGGCCACACCAATGTCGGCATGCGGCGACTGATGCTGCGGGGACGCCGCGAAGCCGGCATAGACCTGAATGCCCCGAGCGATCTGCGGGCGATCTATGGCGGCGCCCATAGTGAAAAAAACCGGTTGCCGGTTGCGTTTGCGGTCGGATCGCACCCCGCCGACGCCATTGCCGCGCTCGCGATGACGCCACCGACGGACGAGCTTGCGCTGATGGGCGCCATGCGCGGCGCACCCGTGCCCGTCGTCAAATGCGTGACCAGCGATCTTCGTGTTCCCGCCGACGCGGAATACATCATCGAAGGCTATCTCGACGCCGATGGCTGGGCCGAACCGGAAGGGCCGTACGGCGAATATGTCGGCTATTACGGGCGGCTGAAGCAGAACCCGGTCTTTCACCTGTCCGCCATCACCCATCGCAGGGATGCCGTTTTTCAGACGGCCACCATCGGAGGGCGCAACATGGCGACCACGGATACCGCGCAGCTTTGCGCGCTGCGGACCGAACAGGCGGTGTGGACGGCGCTGGAATCCGCGGTGCGCGAACCAGTCGCCGTTTACTGCCCCGCCTCGACCGGCGGGATGTACAACATTCGCCTGTCGCTGAACCAGCGCGTGCCCGGCGAATCCCGGAACGCCATTTCCGCCGCGTTCGGCTCGACCGCCGATACCAAGCATGTCTTCGTGGTCGATCCCGATATCGATGTGTTCAGCGACGACCAGATGGAATGGGCGCTTGCCACCCGTTTCCAGGGCGACCGCGACCTGGTTACCGCAAGCGGCTTTCGCGCCGTCCCGCTCGACCCGTCGCTGCAGGGCGCGCGCGCCGGCGCCAAAACCGGTTTCGACCTGACCCGCCCGTTCGGCCAGGCTGGGGCGCAGGAATGGCAGGTTCCCGACCCGCCGGTATTTGCGCAACGCCGCAAGTTGACGATCGAAGACGCGCTGCAGGAAGGACCGAAATTTTTCCGCGAACTGATGGAAGCGACCGGATCGGACGACGGCCGCGAAATCGTCCGCGCCCTCGAACCGTTTTACGCCGCCGGCCGGCTGGACCGGCTGGAGGACGGGCGATACGCGTTGAAATAATCTGCGGGAGCAGCGGAGAAATCCGGTCCAGACCCCTTGCATTCCGGGCCATCGGCTGGAAACATGCGGGTCCAATTCAAGACCACAGGAACAGGGAAGACGCATCATGGAAACCCGCGCTGCCATCGCCACGAAAGCCGGCGAGCCGCTCTCGATCGAGACCGTTACGCTGGACGGTCCGAGAGAAGGCGAAGTCCTCGTTGAAATCAAGGCGACGGGTGTCTGCCATACCGACGAATTCACCCTGTCGGGCGCCGACCCGGAAGGCATTTTTCCGGCCATTCTCGGCCATGAGGGCGCCGGCGTGGTCGTGGATTGCGGCCCCGGCGTGACAACGCTCAAAAAGGGCGATCACGTCATTCCGCTGTACATTCCCGAGTGCCGCCAGTGCAAATCCTGCCTGTCGGGCAAGACCAACCTGTGCACGTCGATCCGCGAAACCCAGGGCCAGGGCGTCATGCCCGACGGCTCCAGCCGGTTTTCCATCGGCGGCGACAAGATTTTCCATTACATGGGCACGTCGACCTTCGCCAACCACACCGTGGTGCCCGAAGTCGCGCTCGCCAAGGTGCGCGAAGACGCGCCGTTCGACAAGATCTGCTATATCGGCTGTGGCGTGACCACGGGTATCGGCGCCGTCATCAACACGGCAAAGGTCGAACCCGGCGCGAATGTCGTGGTGTTCGGCCTCGGCGGTATCGGGCTGAATGTCGTGCAGGGCGCCCGGCTGGCCGGTGCCAACATGATCGTGGGCGTCGACATCAATCCCGCCCGGGTCGAAATGGCCGAGCGTTTCGGGATGACCCATTTCGTCAATCCGAAGGAAATCGACGGCGATATCGTGCCCTATCTGGTCGACCTGACCGATGGCGGTGCGGATTATTCCTTCGAATGCATCGGCAACGTCAACACGATGCGCCAGGCGCTTGAATGCGCGCATCGGGGCTGGGGCGAAAGCATTATCATCGGCGTCGCCGGCGCGGGGCAGGAAATCTCCACCCGCCCGTTCCAGCTGGTCACCGGCCGGGTCTGGAAGGGCACGGCTTTCGGCGGGGCCAAAAGCCGCCGCGACGTGCCGAAAATCGTCGACTGGTACATGGACGGCAAGATCGAGATCGACCCGATGATCACCCATACGATGCCGCTCGATCAGATCAACGACGCGTTCGACCTGATGCATAAGGGAGAATCGATCCGCAGCGTCATCACGTTCTGACGCGGGGACAGGCAACTTCGGGAAGGGCGGCTGTCAGGCCGCCCTTTTTTCATTGAATCCAGACGCGATGCGACCAGGCGCGCCCGTCCGATATCGTGATCTGGTCGAACCCGAGCAGTTTGGCGAGGTCATAGAATGTAAACAGATTCTGGACGCCAAGTTCCGCGAAGAGCGGCGATGCCCGGACGCGCGACGTCAGAAGCGCCAGCACCGCGCGGGCCCGGAACAGCGTGGCAAACGCCTCATCGTCGAGCGCCACGATAATCAGTTTCTCCGCCTCGCCGCCTTTTGCAAAAACGGCAAAACGCTGCGGCGCCGGATCTTTCGCCAGGTCACCCATGAACCCCACCACGAACCCAAGCCGCCTGTCGCGGTCGCTATTGGGTAACGTCCTGGCCCGCGCCCTGTAGGTCTCTTCTGAGCCGGGCTCGGGATAGTAATACCCGGCATGACGATCGTCGGCGGATACGGCCGCCGGAAACAGCAATCCCGCGACCAGGATGGCGCCCGCGAGATAGTGCGTCATTCGCGGCCCGCCCCGTCCCGTTCGCTTTTGAAAACCAGAAACATCAGCCCCATGCCGAGGGCGAGGCTGACGACGATTCCCGCGATCATTGCGAGAATACCCTCCGTGGACATCTCGATATCGCCAATCTCTCCCCAGACGTAGACGGCGCCCCAGACGGCCATTGCCAGCATGCCCAGAAGCGACACGGCGAGTGCGAGTGTTTTCATGAACCGGACAGGTCCCACAGGTTCGGGACGGTCTCGTTCGAATAGCCGGAGATAAATTCTTTCGGTGCACCGGTTTCGGGGTCGAACACGTGCCGGCTGACCGCGCCGATATTGGCACCGTATACATGGATACTGATCGAGGCGCGATCGGCAAGCGCGTTGGAAACCTTGTGAATATCGCCGAGGCTCGGCGAGACGACATCGATATCGCCCTGTTCGAGCACCTCTTCAGGTCCGGCGGCCATCGGCCCGTCGCCATTCGCGGTGAAGCGCTGGCCGATTTCGGCACCGCGCAGCATGCCGATCAGCCCCCACACCGTGTGGTCGTGGACCGGGGTCGTCTGGCCCGGGCCCCAGACGAAACTGACCACCGAAAACCGCTGTTTGGGGTCGCAATGGAGCAGGTACTGCCGGTAGGTATCCCCCTCGCGGCTGTATTCCGCCGGCAGCCAGTCGTCGCGCGACACCAAGGTCGCCAGGAGATCGCGCGTACCGGCGATCATTGCCGCCTCGTCGCCGTCGGACCTGTCGGCAAGACCGGTCATGCCGGTGACGAAATCGCGAAGCGGAGAAATGTCTGTCATGGCAACCTCATAATTGCGATTTAGCCCAATCGGCCGCCGGGTCAAGCGGCTCCGGCGTCAGTCCGGCGACCTTGATCCCCTCGATGGCGCAGAATTCGTCCTTGTCGGACGTATCGCCGGAAATACCGACGGCGCCGATCGCAAATCCCTCGGCATCGGCGATCAGCACCCCCCCGGGCACCGGCACGAACCGGCCGTCGGACACCGCCGACAACGCCCCCTGGAAAGGCGGGCGGTCCGCAAGACGGTCGCGGATCGTCCGGCTCGGCAGGCCCATGCCGAGCGCCCCCCAGGCCTTTCCCGTCGCGACGCCGGCACGCATGTTTCCGCAGCCGTCCTGGCGCTTCATCGCGACCGTGTGCCCGCCACTGTCAAGGACAACGACGGTCAACGGCATCATCCGGTGTTCGGCGCCAGCGGCAAGGGCGGCATCGATAATCTTTTCCGCCGCGGCAAGCGGCACGGTCGTCTTAACTTTCATGGAATCACCTCCAAAACAGATTGTGCCGGCCATGCTAGTCGCGCCGGGACCTATCGACAATGCGGCGAAGTGCCCTTGCGACGGCCTTGTGAGGAACCGACAAGTCCTGCAAATTACGCCGACGTAGCGCGATTGCGTCGTCAAACAACGATCTGGATACTGACCACATGCTGAATGCGGAGCAAAACCGGCTGGTAACCGAGACCGGCCCCGGCACGGGGTGCGGCAACCTGATGCGCCACTACTGGCAACCGGCCGCCCTGACGGAAGAGCTTGCCGGCGAACGCCCGGTGGTTCCGGTCACCCTGATGGGCGAAGACCTGGTGCTGTACCGGAATGAAGACGGCTCTTACGGCCTGATCGGGCGCAGTTGTCCCCACCGGGGCGCGGATCTGTGTTACGGGCGGCTCGAGGATGGCGGCCTGCGCTGTCCGTTCCACGGCTGGCTGTTCGACGAGACAGGCAAATGTCTCGAACAACCCGCGGAACCGAAAGGCAGCAATTTTCACACCAAGATCAGGCACACCGCCTATCCCTGCATCGAACGCAACGGCATCGTGTTTACCTATATGGGGCCCGGCAATCCGCCGCCCCTGCCCGCCTTCGACTGCTTCGAGGCGCCCGACGAATATACCTTCGCGTTCAAGGGGTTCGTCGACTGCAACTGGCTGCAGCTCAACGAGGTCGGCATCGATCCGGCCCATGCGTCGTTTCTGCACCGGTTTTTCGATGACGAGACCGACGACGAAGCCTATGGCCAGCAGTTTCGCTTTTCGACCGAGGAAAACGACGTCGCGATCACCAAGGTGCTGCGCGAATACGACTGCCCCGAAATCGATTTCGAGACCAGCGAAACCGGTCTTCGCCTGTTCGCGCTGCGCCGGCTCAACGACGACGAAATGCACGTCCGCGTGACCAACCAGATATTTCCCAATGCGATCATTATCCCGATCAGCAACGAGATCATGCTCACCCAGTGGCATGTGCCGATCGACGACACGACAAGCTGGTGGTACGCGATCTTTTCCAGCTTCACCGAAACGGTCGACAAGGACCGCATGCGCAGGGACCGGCTCGAACTCTATACGCTGCCCGATTACCGCCCGCGCAAGCATAGCGGCAACAATTACGGCTTCGATCCCGAGGAACAGAAGACCAGAACCTATACCGGTATGGGGATGGACATAAACGTCCACGACCAGTGGGCCGTCGAATCGCTCGGCAAGATACAGGACCGCACCCGGGAACACCTGGGCACCACCGACAAGGCGATCATCGCCAACCGGAAACTGATGCTCAAAGCGATCGAAGCGGTCAAAGACGGGAACGAGCCGGAGATTTCCCTGCGTCCCGCCGATCCGGCGCTGTGCCGCGGCCCGGTCGCGATCGACACCATTTCGCCTGCCGCCACCTGGCGCGACGCCTGGAAGAAAACCGCGGCCGAACGGCGGAGCCGGTCATCCTGGGCGAAGGAGGCCCTGCCGGACGCCCAATCCGCCACGGCGCCGGGAAACTAGGATGGCATCCCACGAAAACACGATCGGGCGCACGGGCTTCGTCGATCGGCATAACCTCTGGAGCGACAAGGACGCGAAGGCCGCCGAGTGGGTCATCGCCCAGATCGAGAACCACGACCTCGAAGTCGTCCGGCTGTCGTATCCCGACCAGCACGGCATCCTGCGCGGCAAAACGCTGATGGCGCGGGAAACCCCGCAGGCGATGCGCAACGGCTGCTCGATCACAACGACACTGCTGGCCAAGGACACGTCACACACGACCGTCTTTCCGGTGTTCAGCCCCGGCGGCGGTTTCGGCATTCCCGAAATGGAAAACGCCGGCGATTTCGTCGCCGTGCCGGTCCCGGCGACATTCCAGATACTGCCCTGGGCGCCGAAGACCGGCTGGATGCTGTGCGACGGCTATCTCGGCAACGGCGAACCGGTGCCGTTCTCGACCCGTCATGTTCTGAAGGGGGCGCTCGCTGCGCTGGCCGGGGAAGGCTTCGACTACATCGCCGGGATCGAGGTCGAGTGCCATATCTACAAGCTCGAAGACCCGATGCTGAAACCCGAACATGCGGGGCAGCCGGCCGCGCCGCCCGAGGTCAGCCTGCTGGCCCACGGGTTCCACTATCTGACCGAACAGCGTATGGACGAGATCGACCCTGTCTTCGAAATTCTGCGCGCAGACCTGATCGCCCTTGGCCTGCCGCTGCGGACCCTGGAATCCGAATTCGGGCCAAGCCAGTTCGAATTCACCATGGCCCCCGCCGCCGGCCTCGAGGCGGCCGACAACATGATGCTGTTTCGCAGCGCGGTGAAACAGATCTGCCGGCGTCATGGCTATCACGCGACCTTCATGTGCCGTCCCGGCCTGGCAAACGCCTTCGCCAGCGGCTGGCACCTTCACCAGTCGCTCGAACGCCGGTCGGACGGTGCGAATGCCTTTATCCCGGAGACCGAAGACCAGCTGATTTCGCCGACGGGCGCCGCGTTTGCCGCGGGAATCCTTAAAAATGCCGCCGGGGCGGCCGTGTTTACGACCCCGACCGTCAACGGGTACAAGCGCTACAGACCCAATTCGCTGGCGCCGGACCGCGCCGCCTGGGGCCGCGACAACAAGGGCGCGATGCTGCGCGTCGTCAGCGCCGGGCCGGGCGACGGCGCCACCCGGCTTGAAAACCGCATCGGCGAGCCGGCGGCGAACCCGTACCTGTATCTGGCATCCCAGATCTACAGCGGGCTCGACGGCCTCAAGAACGGCCTGACCCCGCCACCGCCGACCGACGATCCCTATGCCAACGACGCGGCGCCGCTGCCGACCAACCTGATGGATGCCGTCACGGCGCTGGATCAGAGCGACACCTTCCGCGCCGCGCTCGGCGACCGGTTCGTCGATTACATGCTGCACATCAAACGCGCGGAAATTGCCCGTTTCCTCGCGACCGTCACCGACTGGGAACACCGCGAATATTTCGAAATGTTCTGAAACGACGACCGTTCTGCCGCATTTTTGCCGCAATCCTGACTAGGATCGCGTCTTCCGGTGCATAGCATCCTGGTGCACAATCCTGGGGGGCCCAGATATGGCGTTCGTCAAATACCCGGTCGTTTTCGCCGGCGGCTGGCTGTTCAACTTTGTCGTCGATATCCAGTTTATGTCCGGTTTTGCGGCAGGCTGGCTGACCCATACGTGGGTCGGAAACCTCCTCCTGTAAAACGGAGGCCGGGATGCGTCGCCGTATTAGTCTTTCTGCGGTTTCCCGCCCGCAAGTCGCATCCGTACGACACCGCGAAAATCCTCCGGGTCGACGACAACGCCCTTGCGGGTGATCTCGATACGCCCCGCCCGTGCGAGATGAAGCATCTGCTGTTTGACCGGGTTCATGAACCGGCGCCAGGCATCGGGCTTTTCGCTCGGACGTTTTTTCGCCTCGCCCAGCGCACGGGCAATATCCACAGGGGCGGCAGACCCGGTTTCGGCCAGCGTGGCCAGGATAAACTCGGCGACGGGGTCGAGCGGTTTTTCTGTCTCATTTTCCATGCCGGGGTTGTAAGGCCGCAATCGCCGCGAGACAAGCGCGCCCGTCGGGAGTAATGAGAGGTATGTCTTCTTCTTCCCGGCTGGGCGGCATCGCCGTCGCATTCGCCAACCGCAATTACCGTGTCTACACCTACGGGGCGATTCCGTCGCTGCTGGGCACGTGGATACAGCGGATGGCCATGGGCTGGCTCGCCTGGGAACTGACCAAGTCAGGTACGTGGCTCGGCCTCGTCGCCTTCGCAGACCTCGCGCCCACGGTGCTTACCGCGCCGATCGCCGGCGCGTTCGCCGATCGGGTGAACCGGCTCCGAATGGTCAAGGTCGTCCAGTATGCCAATATTCTGCAGGCCTCGGCGCTCGCCTATTTCTCGCTGGCCGGGCTGATGACCATCGAACTGCTGTTCTGCCTCGCCCTGTTTCAGGGGGCGACACAGGGTATCCACCAGCCTTTCCGCCAGTCGCTGATCGGCACCATCGTGACGCGCGAGGAAATCACTTCCGCGATCGGTATCAACTCGACCATATGGAACACGTCGCGCCTGATCGGGCCTGCAATATCGGCGGTGATTATCATTCACTTCGGTGTCGGAATCACCTTCCTGGTCAACGCGCTCAGCTATGTGCCGATGCTGATCGGCCTGTACATGATCGACGTGAAGCAGGAACTGAAGGCGCAAAAATCACTGGCGGACGTGCCCGGCGAGATTCTCGAAGGTATCCGCTACGCCGCCAACCATACTTTTATCGGGCCACTGCTGGTGCTGTTGTTTGCGTTTTCGTTTTTCGGGCGGGCAACGGCGGAATTGCTGCCGGGGTTCACCGGCGCCGTTTTCGACCGGGGCGCCGACGGGCTGGCAATCCTGACCGGTGCCGCCGGGTTCGGATCGCTGTTTTCGGGAATATGGCTGTCCCGCCGCGGCAGGCTGACGGGTCTGTCGGATATTCTGATCGTGATCGTCCTGTTCATCGCGGTCTTCCAGCTCGCTTTCGTCGCGACCGATATCTTCTGGGTCTCGGTCGTCGTGTTTACCGGCTGGGGGTTCATGCTGAACGGCAGCGGGATCATCATTCAGTCGCTGATACAGGCCAATGTCCCCAATGAAATTCGCGGACGGGTTGTCAGCCTGTACGGCATGATATGGCTGGGCATCCCTGCCGTCGGCGCTTTCGCGATGGGGGCTGCCGCCGATTTCGCAGGATTCCGGATTCCGGTCGCAATCGGCGCCGCCGTCATCCTTGTCGCTTTTTTGTGGTCGCTGCCACGGCGACCCGGATTCCGGGACGAAATTGCCAAGATGGCGGGTTCCCGCACCGAAAACGCTCCGTAACGCCCCAAAGCCCTGCAAATTCTACAATGCTGCACTGCAACAAAAAGGTTGCAATTCAGCCCGATTCCCCCCAGTCTCAGGGAGTAGTAAAACTGCGGAGTTTCGCAAAATGAGTGGCGAAATCATCACAATCTATCTACCGATCTTCGAAGAGAAGCTTACCAAGCTCGAGGCCAAGGGCCAGGGCAATTCCCCGGAGGCGGCGCGTCTGCGCCGCGTGACCCGGTCGGCACGAACCTCCCGATCCCAGACGACAACACACGAAACGCAGGCGGCGGCCCAGGCCGCTTAGCCGCTTTCCAGCACCGTCACGCGGCGCATATCCCGCGGGTAAAGCGTGTCGTCGAAGGGCGTGCCGCGATGCATCGTCTGCTGGTTGTCCCACATCACCACGTCGCCGGCATGCCATTGATGCCGAAACACGAATTCCGGTTGGGTTGCGTGTGCCGTCAGGTCGTCCAGGAGCCGGCGCCCTTCGCCGGGCGGCCACCCGACGATATGGGACGCGTGACTGGCAAGGCAAAGCGACTTTCTGCCGGTCCGCGGGTGCACCTGAACCAGGCGATGGACCGCCGGCGGGCGCGTGGCTTTCACGTCCGGCCCGGGATCGGACATGCCGCCAAGCGCACGTGAATACCAGATCGAATGCTCTGCACGGAGTTCCTCGATACGATCCTTCATGGCGTCATCGAGCGCATCGTAGGCGGCACGCATATCGGCAAACTCGGTATCTGCCCGGTCCGGCGGCACCCGGTGCGCCGCGAGGATCGAATATGTCGCCCGGACAGCATCGAACGTAACGTCCGAATGCCACAGCAGGTTCCCCTTGTGAAACGCACGGCGCGGATCGTCTGCCGCGTGGATGTTTCCGTTCTCATCCAGATTGCCGACATCCACCAGTTCGTCTGTCGACAGACGTATACCCCGGCCCGAAACCGTCTGCTGCATTTTCTGACGCATCAGCGGCCCGAACCGCCGACCGAACGCGACGTGATCGGCATCCTCGACCGGTTCCGGGTGCCGAAGGATGCAGACGGCATAGCGATCCATCGCGCTGACAAGTTCGTCCCGCAGCGCATCGCCCACCGGCGCCGCCACATCGACATCCCCCGTCTCGGCGGCGAAGGTCCTGTGAAGCTGCCTAAACCGGACCATCGCCGCCCCCGTTACTTCGAGAAGACCTTTTGAAGGAGTTCGGTCGTCCGTTTCGCTGGATTTTCGCGGATCGCGGCTTCTTCCTTGCCAAGATACAGAAAAATCCCGGCTATCGCCTTTTCAAGCACGTGGTTCGTGAGATCCGCTTTGACGTCCGGCATAAAGGGCAGAGACTTATACTGGCCCATCATCTTGTCGTAGCTGTTGATCGCCCCGACATCGGCCAGCGATGCATCCACGATCGGCTTGAACTCCGCCTTCAGCGGCGATGTCATTTTACCCCGAAAAAACTGCGTCGCCGAGTTCGACGGCCCGTTCAGGATTTTTCGCACATCTTCGAGGTTCATTGCCGTGATCGCATCGCCAAACAGCTTTTTTGCCTTCGGCGTTGCCGCCTCGGCGGCGCGGTTCAGCCGCAGTTCCAGGTCGTCGGCCATGCCCGACATACCGACGCGGCCCAACGCCGACTGAACCCTTTTCAGGGTATCGGGGAGCGGGATACGCACCTGCGGATCGCCACTGAAGCCGTTGGCCGACCCGAGCTGGCCGACAAGGCGTTCGGTGCCGACCCGAAGCGCCTCCTTTATCCCCTTGCCGATTTCATCGTTCGACAATGCGCTCGCCGCATCGTTACCGCCGCCGATCCCGAGCTTGCTGCCGAGACCGCCGGTGGCGTCCTCCAGTTTCTTGAAAAACCCCTGTCCACTTGCCGGGGCCGCCGCGACCGCAAAAACCAATGCCGCCGCCAGAACTTTTGCCTTACCCATTTTCTCATACTCCATAAATACACACTGTGCGGAAAAGTCCGCCGACCGCACGATAGCACGAATGCGTGAAATCCGACCCAATGGGACAGACACCTCACCGCACCTGGAAACCGGCGAATGGCCGTGTCTACTTTGACGCCAGATTCGACGGCTTGCCGCCGATATCCAGTTGCACGGCCCCATGCGCTTCCACCTGATCCGCAAGCCGTTGCGCCTCGGCCTTGTAGTTGTAACGGCCTGCGTTGAAGTGCGGGATCACGTAACGCGCGAACAGTTCCAGCGACCGCCGGAGCTTCTCGGAGCCCGCCCATTCATGGGTCGTCAGCATCACACCGCCGAACATGCCGTTATCGGCAATCTTCTTTTCGATCCACGCGATAGCATCGTCGGGCGTGCCGACCACCCAGTCGCGCCGTTCGACCACCGATTGCGGGGTGAATTCGGAGACCGGCTGCCCCTTGTAGGATTCGTAAAGCGGCGTGAAACCGATCGACGTGAAATAGCCGGTTTCCCGCATGATTCCGTCGCTGACATCGGCCCACGCGTCCTCGCGCGTATCCGCAAGATAGAAATTGCTCACCAGATGCCATTTATCGCGATCCGCGGTCTTGCCGTGACGCTCGCAGGCGCCTTCGAAATTCTGCCAGAACTCGGTGAAGACGCCATCTCCCGGCCGGTTGAGGCCGCACGGCGTCCAGAGCTCCATATCGTGGCGGGCTGCCATATCGAGGCCTGCGGCGCCACCGGTCGTCGGCAGGGCGAGCGGCAGGCGGGGCTGCTGGTAGGATTTAAGCTGAAGACGCAGGTCGTCGAACTGCCAGAATTCGCCGTCATGACTGATCGGATCGTCGGCTTCCAGCAAACGGACGATGATATCGGCCGATTCCCCCATCATCCGTCGCGCGGCATCGCTGTCGATATTGAACAGCTTCTTGTCGGTCACCAGGCTCGACGGGCCAATACCGAGGATCGCCCGCCCGTAGGACAGGTGATCGAGGAACGCGATGCGTTCGGCGACCTGGTAGGGGTGATGGAACGGCAGGTTGATCACCGACGTCCCCAGCCGGATGCGCGATGTCTTCGCCGCCGCCATCGACAACGCCATTTCGGGCGACGGCATGGTCTCCCACCCACCGGAATGATGCTCGCCGATATGAAACGAATCGTAGCCGAGGCTTTCCGCATAGGGGATCAGGTCGATATCCCTGTGAAAAGCGAGCGTCGGGTTTTCCGACGGATGATGCGTCGGCATCATAAAAAACGAAAATTTCATCTGTCGTTCCCTGTCACCGCTCGCCGGCGGTCCTTTCTAGCCCCATGGCCCCATGAACGGTTCGCCGCCAAAGCTGTCGGAGTGCGCCTCGATGGTCTCCGGCCAGTTTTCATTGTCGACCTGCGGTCGCTGGTCGGCGGGGCGCGGCCGGCCGTCCCAGCCGATCTGCTCCATATAGCAATAGAGCTGGATGGCATGACCGTCCGGGTCGATTGCAAAGGCGGTGTAGTCCATGCCGGGGAACAGTTCCGTCGGAAAATACCGGACCTCCACGCCTTTTTCCTCAAGCCAGGAAATCGCGTCTTTCAGCTGACGGTAGTCGTTCAGTCGCACACCGAAAGAAAAGCTGTTCGACCAGTCGGTCAGGCCCAGTTCCGACCGCAGTCCCATGGGATACAGCGCCAGCGAATGGTGATCTGTGCCGCAGCGCAGGAAATGACAGGCCTCGCCGTTCCATTCGGTCGATTCCGTCACCACGAAGCCGAGCCGGTCGGTGTAAAACGCGAGGGTGTCGTCCATATTGTCGGTAAACAGCCGGACCGGACCGATCCCGGTGATCTTGAACGGTCGCGGCAGCAATACGCCACCGACGTCATACGTCGCCTCGCCCTGTTCGAGCGAGTTTGTCCCGGCTGTCATATCGATACCGACGTCAACGGCCCGGCGGACTTCTTCCGCTTCGCGGATATAAGGAATTTCGGGCGGTTCGGTGAATTTCCGCTCGAACATGTTCTGTGGCTTCGACAGACCGTCCCAGCCGATCTGCTCAATGCCGTAGAACAGCTCGTTGACGCGACCGTCCGGATCGACCGGGTAGACATGCCAGTTCGACCCCGGCAGATCGCGGCCGGTCCGGCCGTAATGAATGCCGATTTCACGGAACCAGTCCGTTGCGTGGCGCACTTCCTGCAGGCTGCCGACCTGCCAGGTGATCTGGTTCATGGTGGCGCCGTCCGCCAGCATATTGTTGTAGTCGATCGCCTTGCGCACCCGGTAGGGAAACAGAACGAAAGCATGGTGATCCGTGCCGTAGCGCATGAAATAGCCGCGGCTATCCCCCTTACCCTCGATATCCTTCGGGTCGTTCGCCCGCGGGCCGAAATCGAGAATGTCCGTGACCTGAAAACCCAGCAGATCGCGATAGAACCGAAGCGAGGTCTCCATTTCATTGGCGTAATACCCGAAATGACCGAGCCGCCTGATCTTGAAGGGCCGGTCGAGCATAACCCCGCCAACATCGAAATTGTCCTGCAATTGCGTTGCCATCATCATTCTCCCCTGATGGGTCAATTGTTTCCGATATGCCGCGTCCGGACAAGTGCCGGGCGTCAGGCCGCACGTTCGCTTTTCGCCCGGCGGAACACCAGCCAGAACCCCGAAACCGCAACCGCCAGTCCAATCGTGCCAAGCAGCCCGAAGGTTTCGCCGAACAGAAACCAGCCCATCACAGCGGTCGACGGCGTCATCAGATAGAACATGCTGGTCACGCGGGTCGTTTCGCCCTGCCGCAGCAGCCAGTACAACAGCGCCCATGCCAGGCCGGACAGCAGGATAACCTGCCACGCAATCGCAACGATCAGTTCGCCGGCCCATTCTATTTCGCCCTGCTCGATCGACAGGGAGACGATTCCGCAAGCGACCGCGGACAGACCAAGCTGGATCGCGTTGGTCGCCGCGATGTCGTCGGTTTCACAGAATTTTTTCTGATACACGGTTCCGACCGTGATCGAGACCAGGCAGAGAAATGCTGCGACAAACGCCATCCCCGCCACGGCTTCGATCGCGGCCTTTTCCCAGACGACGAGCACCACACCGAAAAAACCGAGCACCAGCCCCGCCCATTGACGCCGCGTTACGGTTTCTCCGAATCCGGCGGCGACAAGCACACCCGTCAGCAACGGCTGCAAGCCGGTGATAACCGCAAGCGCGCCGGCGGAGAGGCCGAGATCGATAGCGACGAAGACGCCCCCCAGATACCCGGCGTGGATGAGCAACCCGGCGATGCAGACATGGCGTGCGGCGTAGAAGCTGCCTGGCCACCTTCCGCCAATTGCGAGGACGATCGGCACCATCAGCAGCGTCGACAGGCTGAAACGGATGGCAAGGAACCTGAAAGGCTCGATATAGGGATCGCCCAGCTTGGTCGCGATATGACCGGTGCTCCACAACAGCACGAAGACAAGCGCGGCGCTGCCCACGACCAGGCGTTTGCGATCGATCCCAGCCGTCATTATCAGTCCACCAGAACCAGGCTGATCTCCGGCACGTAGGTGATCAATCCAAGCATGAAAAAGGCAATCACGAGGAACGGTGCCGTGCCGCGAAACACTTCGCCGACCGTCACCTTGCCGATCGCGCTGAGAGTAAACAGGTTCAACCCGATGGGCGGTGTCACGGCCGCGATCTCCATATTGATGATAATGATGATCGCAAAATGGATCGGGTCGATATCCATCAACGCGATCAACGGCAGGAAAATCGGCAGCGTGATCAGGAGCGCGGAGATAACCTCGAGGAACATGCCGAGACAGATCAGCAGAATATTGGCCGCCAGAAGGAAGCCCATTGCGGCCAGCTTCTGCTCTGTAATCCATCCCACCAGCGATTGCGGGATGCCGCTATCAGTCATCGCGTATCCGAAGACGGCGGCGCCTGCCAGGACCAGCAGAATGGCCGCCGACGTGATACAGCCGCGGGCGATGACGGTCACGAAACGCCGGAAACCCTGACGGCGATACTCGGGCGCCGTAATGACCAGCGCATAGACAACCGCGACGGCGCTTGCCTCGGTCGGGGTGAAGATACCGCCGTAAATGCTGCCGAGGATAATGACCGGCAGGATCAGGATATCGGTCGCGGCGACAAGCGCATCGCGACGTTCAGCAAAACCCGCCCTCACCCGCCGGGTTTCGCGCCATGACCAGGTCCGGGCGATGACATAGGCACAGAGCAGCGCGCCGAACAGCAGGCCGGGAACGATGCCCGCCTTGAACAGCTTGCCGATGGATTCGTTCGATACAAGCCCGTAGATAATCAACGGGATGGACGGCGGTATGAGAATGCCGAGACCGCCCGACATGGCGATCAGCCCGAGGCTGAAACGCTGCGGATACCCGCGCTTGATCAGTTCCGGCAGGACCACCACGCCGATGGCCGCGGCGGTCGCGATGGACGAGCCGCACATCGCAGAGAAGATGATCGTCGATATCACCGCGACCACGGCAAGCCCGCCGGGCAGATGCCCGATCAGGGAATCCACGGCGGAGACGAGCCGCTTGATCGCACCGCCGCGGCTGAGGATCTCCGCCGCGATGATAAAGAAGGGAATCGCGAGAACCGGGGTCTTGTCCAGCGCGCTGAACATGATGCCGCCCGAAACCGGCAGAACCCCGTTGGTGAGAAAAATATAGGTCGCCCCCGATGCCGCCAGGGCAAGCCCGATCGGCACGCCGATAATCGCGAGCACCGCCAGGACACCGACAAGAATCAGCGAAGCCGTTGCGATATCCACTACACGGACCCTGCCGCGCCGACGTCTTCGCCGACTGCGCCATCGGGCCGCCACACATCCACAATGGATCGGACCAGTTGAATGCTCAGAAGCACGCCGCCCGCGAAAACGGCGGCATGAAAGGGCCAGACAGGCCACCGCAGGGCGGTCGGCATGACCTCGTTAAACATCAGCGTTTCGTCGGCCAGCGTATACCCCGAAATCGCCAGCGCCACCGCAATCAGCAACGTCGCGATATGCGCCAGGGTCCGCAGAATTCGTTTTCCGAGATCATTCAGCACATGCTCCAGCAGCGTGAAGCGGATATTCACGCCGTAGCGCATGCCGGCCGATATGCCGATGAAAGTGCCCCAGATCATGCAATAGCGCACGACGATCTCGACCGAAGGGTCGGACCAGGCGAAACCGTACCGGGTCACCACCATTGCAAACATGAATATCGCGCCGGCAACGAAAAGAAGACCTGTCGCCGCATCGCACAGAACGTCCCAGCCGCGCAGCAGGGTATTAGCCCTGCTGCGCGGTCCGGTATCGGTCATGACAGTCTACTTTCCGATCTTGGCGAGAAGCGCTTTGATTTCGGGGTCCAGCCCGTCATAGAGCGGTTTTAGCGCCGCGACCCAGCGCGCGCGTTCCTCGGCCGAAAATTCCACCACTTCCATGCCGTTTGCCGCCACGTTCTTGTAGGCGTCGTTGATGGAATTGGTGATCTCTTTCAGGTTGTAAGCCTTGCCGGCTGCCAGGGCGTCCATGATCATTTTCTGCCCTTCGTCACCCTGTTTCTTGTACCAGGCGGGGTTCACAACCACGACGTAACCGAACGGGAACAGGTTCACCTTAGTGACCGATTTCAGCACTTCGTAGAGCTTGATCTGGTTGCCGTACGGCGCGGTTGTCCAGGCGCCGTCCGCGACGCCCTGTTTCAGCGCCAGAAACACCTCGGCACCCGGGATGGCCGTCGGCGCCGCGCCAAGGGCCTTCGTCGAGTTCGCCAGCACTTCCGACGGGAAAACACGGATCTTCTTATCCTTGAAATCCGCCAGGGTCTTGATCGGCTGGTTCGACCACAGGGCGACGAAGCCGTCATACCAGAACCCGGCCCCCATCAGACGCTTGGCGCTCAGCTTGCCGAGCAGATCTTTCCCGACGGGCCCGTTCAGCACGGTTTCCATTGAATCGTAACTGTCGAACAGCATCGGCGTTTCGAGCAGCTTGAATGCCGGCTCGATGGTCGAGACGTAACCGATCGTCGGCATCGCCATCTGCACCTGACCGCGCGCGACCGCAGGCACTTCGTCCTTGCCCGGCATCAACTGACCGGACGGGTACAGGGTGACCTTGTATTTCCCGGCCGACATCTTTTCGAGGGTCTCCTTGAACACGACAGCCGTGCGCGTCTTGATGTGCGCCGCGGGCGTTTCAAGCGGGACCTTGATTTCGGTCTGGGCGTTCGCGCCGCCCATGCCCGCACCAATGGCGAATGCCAGGGCCAGGGCGGTCGTCGTCGCTACAGTCTTTCTCATCGCGAGTCTCCATTTTGATTGTTCAACAAACATCTTCAGGTTCCCATCCCCGACGCGTTTCTTTTCTTATCCCGACACGATCAGGCTGTCATGCCGCGGGTGCCAGATACGGCTTTCCGAGCATGTGGTCGCTGACCTTTTCGGCGATCACCAGCACCGCCGCGTGGATGTTGCCGGACACAAGGTCGGGCATCGCGGACGCATCAACGACGCGCAGGTTTTCGGCGCCCTTTACCCGGCATTCGGTGTCGAGCACCGCTTCCGAGCCTGTCCCCATCGGCGCCGTGCAGGACGGATGATGCGCGGTGATCGCCATCCGCCGGATCCATTCATCCAGTTCCGCATCGGACTTGACGTTGGGCCCCGGCGCCGTCTCAACGCCGCGGAATGCGTCCATTGCGGGCTGGTGCATCATCTCGCGCGCCAGTTTGACGCCGGTGCGCAGCGTTTCCAGATCCTGCGGCACCGACAGGAAATTCTGGCGGATACGCACCTTGTCGAACGGATCGGCCGAGCGTAGCAGGACCTCGCCCCGGCTTTCGGGATGCAGCAGCACCGGGCGCAAACCGAAGCCGTCCGTATAGGCGCGTTTGACGCCCGGGAACCACATATGGGCGTTGCCCGGCGCACCGCGGAACAGGAACTGGATATCGGTCGCCGACAGGTCGGCGCGCGTTTTGATAAAACCGTGCAGACCGCCCGGCAGCACGGTTGCGGGGCCCGTCCCGAACAGATGGGCGCGGACGATCGCGAGCGCCATCCGGTCGAACCGCATGGTCTTGCGGAAAGGCCCCGCCTCCGGCCGGGTTGCCGTCGGCTGAACGGCCAGGTGATCCTGAAGGTTCCGGCCGACATAGGGGGACTCGATCACCGGCTCGATCCCCACGCTGCGCAGATGGTCGCCGGGGCCGATCCCCGACAGCATCAGCAATTGCGGGGAATTGAAGACACCGCCGGACAGAATGACTTCCTTGGCCGCGCGAACGACTTCCGTCTTGCCGAGCCGCGAATAGGCCACGCCGGTCGCCCGGTTGCCCTCCATCACGACGCGGGTGACATGGGTGCTGTCCTGCAAGGTCACGTTGCCGCGCCGCAGCGCCGGGCGCAGGAACGCCGTGGCGGCACTGTGGCGGCGCCCCTGATGGATGGTCGACTGGCTGCGGCCCAGCCCTTCCTGTTTCTCGCCGTTGTAATCCTCGGTGAAGCCGAACCCCATGGCATTCCCCGCTTCGATCCACGCGTCCCAGAGAGGATCGTCGGATTTCGCGCTCTGCGTATGCAGCGGTCCCTCGCCGCCGCGCCAGTCATCCTCGCCTTTTTCCCAGCTTTCCATGCGCCTGAAATAGGGCAGCACATCGGCATAGGACCAGCCCGCCGCCCCATTCGCGGCCCAGCGGTCGTAGTCCCCCCGATGGCCCCGCACATAGGCCATCACGTTGATCGACGAAGAGCCGCCGACGACCTTGCCCCGCATCGCTTCGATCTCGCGGCCGTTGAGGTTTGCCTCGGGCTCGGTATCGTATCCCCAGTCATGCGCACGCTTTTCATGCATCTTGCCGAGCCCGAGCGGAATATGAATCAGCGGGTCCGTATCGGGACCGCCGGCCTCCAGGACCAGTATGCGGTTATTCGGGTCCGCGCCGAGGCGGTAGGCCAGCAAACTCCCGGCGCTGCCCGCGCCCACAATCACGTAATCGTATTCTTTTGTCCCGGCCATGCCGTCAGCTTCTCCTTGCGACTCTGCGGCGTTTCGGCACCGCTTCCTGAAGGGCGTATTCTAAGGGGCCGGGGCGCGATAGAATAGTATGATATCTAAGTTTTGGCGCGAATGAGCGCCGGACCACCGGGAACCGGAAACAAGGACATGACCGAAATTTACGTCGACGCCGATGCCTGCCCCGTCAAGGACGAGATCGTGCGCGTCGCGGAACGTCACAATCTGGCGGTCCACATGGTCAGCGATGGCGGAATCCGGCCGACCCCCCACCCGCTGGTGACCACGACGATCGTGACACAGGGCTCGGACGCCGCGGATGACTGGATTGCCGAGCGGATCGGTGAAAAGGATATTTGCGTTACCAACGATATCCCGCTGGCGGCGCGCTGTATCGAAACCGGCGCCCGCGTCGTGCGGCCCAACGGTGAGCCGCTGGATGAAAACTCCATCGGCAGCGTCCTCGCGACGCGCAACCTGATGACGGATTTACGCTCCGCGGGCGCGGTAACCGGCGGCCCGCGGCCCTTCGACCGGAAAGACCGGTCGAAATTCCTCGATTTCCTGGAAAGAACGATCCGCGACGTCCGGCGCTGAGCGCCCGCGGCGGTCAGCCCTTGATGCCGATCCGGCCGGAATAATCGAGCCGGTTGAGCAGGATCGCGCCCTCGGCGGCGAAATATTCGTCCGTCGCCTCGCGCGACCCGCGCCAATGGCCGTAATCGTCGATGATCAGCGCACCGCCCGGCGACAGCACCGGGTACATGTGCTTCAGTTCATGCGCGGTGGATTCGTACCAGTCCGTATCGAGGCGCAGCACCGATATTGCTTCCGGCATGCTGTCGGGAATGGTGTCCTCGACCCGGCCCTTGACCAGATGGAACCGGTCGCGCGGCAGGCCCGTCAGGTCGAGATTCCTGCGCACCATTTCAAGCGATGCATAGGCCCAGACGTTCGATTCGCCGTCGATGCGGTCGCCCGGGTCGAGAAAATCGTTGGCGTGGACGCCCTGGTAATTGACATCCTGTTCGGTCGGCGGCGTCATGCCCTCGAACGTATCGTAGAGATGCAGGTTGCGTGACGTATCGCCGACGAGGTCGAGCGTCATGGCGGCCACCATCGCACTGCCGCCCATCCACACGCCGCATTCGACGATATCGCCCGGCACGTCGCGGCTGACGATATATTTCACCGACTGATACAGCCCGTACATCCGTTCAACCGACGTCATGGTGAAGGGCTGGCACACCTCGAGTATGCGCAGGAAATCGTCGTCCGACAGAATATCCGGATCGATCTTCTTCCGCGGGCGGACAACCTCGTAACCGAACGGCCGCACCAGCCTGTTGAGCACACCCCGCACGTCTAGCCCGCCTTAAGTTGTTTGAGAAACTGGACCTTTTTCTCGGCGAGCGACTCATGCGCGCCGATGATGATTTCCCGCGCCGTAAAGCTGCCGGTCCAGAACAGGCCGATGCCGGATTCGGCCTCGGTCATTTTCCGCCCGAGCTCGCCGCGGGTGATGTAGCAGTCGCGATCCATCCCCACTTCCTGCCCCTTGTGAAAAAAGTGCAGCTCGCCGTCGTTCAGCTCGCAGAACCATCGGTGATGCGGAAAGCCGATTTCGGGCAGTTTGCCAAAGATCATTTTTATCCGGGAGAACCGGTCTTTCACGAAAATCTCCCGCGCGCGCGACGGCACCTCGACATATCCCGCCTTGGACACACGGGCGAGTTCGCGCGCGACAACAATCGGGTCTCGAATATCCTCGAGCGTGTGCGAACAGACCGCGTAATCGAAAAAATCATCCGGCCAGGGCCAGTCTCCCGCGCAGGCATCGTGAATTTGCCAGGTGTCGCGGGTGAACCGCTCCGCGTCCTCGGGGTCGAGCGCATCTTCCCGACGCCGCGTGTCATAAGGCATGATGTCGAGAACATGCGTCGCCAGATTGAACGGATTATGCCACCCGCCGACATCGAGCACACGGGGTGCATCGCGGCAGATGTCGCGTAATCTGGGTAGGTTTGACCGAAGTATCATGTGCGCGGATTATCGCTGGAAACCGGCGCGATGCAACAGACGAACCTGCGATGCCGCGCCGGCGCGATACGCTTGCACCGCCCGGCCATTTGGCCGACAAAGAGATCCTCAAACGTGCCGGTGGCACTCTCTGAATCCCCTGGAATTCAATAGAGATTTCAACAGAGAATGAATAAACGACGTAAATTTCTCGGCTACCTGACCTCGACCGCATTGCTGCCTTTTCTCGCAACGCGGGCGCGGTCGGCGCCGCTTCTATCCGACGCCGACTACAGCGCATCGATTCGGATTTTGCTCGACACGATCCCGGACAACCCGGCGACACGGCGCCTCGGCGCGGCGGCGCTTCGCCGGTACCGGACCGCCGATATAGCGCTTACCCTTCCCGGCAGACTGTTCGGACCGCTGGACACAGCATCCGCGCCAACCGCCGATCGGGTCCGCAGCCGGCTTCAGGCGCTGCGCGAAATCGATTTCGCCGCCGGCGACACCGTAACTCTCGATGGGTGGATTCTCGCCCGTAGCGAAGCCGACACCCTGGCTGTCGTCGCGCTTTACAGGGCGGCCTGACATGTTCGCCGATTTGCGCAAACTGCCGGAAGGCCACACGGCCGATTGCGATCTCTGCATTATCGGCGGCGGGGCGGCGGGAATATCGATGGCGCGCGAGTTTATCGGCACCGCGATCAACGTCTGCGTGATCGAGAGCGCGCGCGAACCCGAAGACGCCACGCAACAGCTATATGCCGGGGCGGCCCAACCGGCACGAAAACGCGCCCGCAGCATCAGGGAAGGTGTCCATTACGGCGTACCGGCGCTCCACAGCCGGCTGCGCTATTTCGGCGGCAGCACCAATCACTGGGGCGGATACTGCGTGCCGCTCGACCCGGAGGACCTCGAAAAACACGACTGGATTCCCGATAGCGGCTGGCCCATCGGATGGGGCGAACTGTCGAAATTCTATCCGCGCGCCCAGGCAGTCTGCGAAATCGGCCCGTATGTCTATGACGACAGCCTGTGGCGGCGCACCGATACGCAACCTTACGCGTTCGACCCAAAGAACCTGGTTAACAGGTTCTATCAGTTCAGCCCGCCGACGCGCTTCGGCGACCGCTACGAAAACGCGCTGAAAGCGGCCCCGAACGTCACGGTGCTGTTCAATGCGAATGTCACCAATATCGGCCTCGCGGCAAACGCGGCATCGGTCGATCATGTCAAAGTGGCATCGCTGGCGGGGAAAACCGGCCGTGTCACGGCCCGGCATTACGTGCTGGCAGGCGGGGGCATAGAGAACGCCCGTCTGTTGCTCGCTTCAAACGATATCGACCGGCGCGGCGTCGGCAACGGCCGCGACCTCGTCGGCCGGTATTTCATGGACCATCTATACGATTCCGTCGGCTCCCTGCTTGTCTCGGAAAATCCGCAGCGCCTGCTCGCCCAATATGCCGAGATCACCCCGGACCGCGCGGGACATCCCCTCGCCAAGGCCGGACCCGACGCGGATCCGGTCATGTTCCAGGCGGCGCTCAGCCCGTCGGCGGCCGCCAAGAAGCGAAACGGCACCGGGGCGGCGGCCCTGTTTGTCCGGGGCGACTGGTCGCGGGTCGACGAGGGCGTCCGCGCCGTTTACGAAGCCGTCGAACGCGACGGCAGTCTTGCCGGCGATAGCTACGGTAGTTACCTGCTCGACATCCTGCGCAATCTCGACACCGCGGTGCCGGCGGTCAAAAACCTGGTGCAGGGCAAAAGTCCGCCGCACCTGCCGGTTCTGTTCGCCATCGCCGAACAGGTTCCCAACCGCGCAAGCCGCATCACGCTTGCAGACGCGAAAGACACACTCGGCATGCCGCGCGCCCGTATCGACTGGCGGCTTTCCGAACTGGACCGCCGCACTTTCGCACAGATGCCGGCACTGCTGGCGGAGGAGTTTGGGCGACAGGGAATCGGCCGGGTGCACAAGGCGCCATGGCTGGATGAGGACGCGCTGTATCTCTACCGCGGCGACTTCTCGCGCATTCTCGAGCCCGGACGTCATCATTCGGGCACCACACGGATGGCGCATGACCCGGCCCGGGGCGTGGTCGATGCGGATTGTCAGGTGTTTGGCGTCGCGAACCTGTCGGTTGCCGGAAGTTCCGTCTTTCCCACCATCGGCTCGGCAAACCCGACCCTGACGATCATTGCCCTGGCACTGCGTCTCGCCGACCACCTGAAGGGCCGGCTCGCCGCCTAGGGGCTTCGGCCGAACCGATCAGACCGGTTTGACGGACTTGATCCGAGGCTTACGGACACCCGACCGCTGGGCGATCTCGTCGTCCTGCTTTTCGATCGCCAGCCGGGCGAGATCCATAACGTCTTCGCCATAGGGATTTTCAAGAAGTTCGGCCGGCACACGGCGGTTCGAGCTCAGGCTGTCATCCGCGTAAACAACGTTGAAAGTCTGAAAGGACGCCTTCGCCGCCTTTTTATTCCGTCCTGCCATGATTTCTGCTGCTCCCGCTTTTCGAATCCGGACCAAAACAAACCCCTGCCCGGCGCCAGCCCGGCAAGGGTTGTGAATTGATAGCGGGAGAGGGACTCTCACCGCCACCGGGTCACTCGTATAGGAATGTGCGCGATCTGACAACGGCTCGGGACAAGTATTCTGTCAACGCATATCGAATGAAACGGGCACGTTGAAACGCATCTGCTTTTTTGCGATTCCCTGCGGAAATGGCGGCATAGGGGAGGCGCGACGGATCATGGCGATCACCTCCCGGTCGAGGACGTCATGTCCAGTGCTGTCACGCAATTCGTACGAAACCACATTTCCGGACCGGTCTATCACGAAACCTATTATTGCCTTGCCCTGGAGCATGCGCAGCCTAGCCCGTCGGGGATAGCGCTTGTGCTCATGCAACCAGTCGCGCACGACCGCCAGGTAATCGCCATGGATACTGATTTCTCCGCCGCCGCTCTTGGCAATCTGTGTCTGCCGCGCATGACCTCCGTCGCCGCTTTTCGCCGCCGGCGAGTCTGTCGCCGTCTTCTGCACGGCTCGTCCGGTTGGTTTCGCGTGCTGCAGCGCGCGTTGAGATGTCGCGGGGGGATGGTTGTGAACAACCGTCTGAGGGACAGCCGGCTTTCTCCGGGGAACGGGCACGGGTTTGGGCGGAGGCCGCTTCACCTGCCGGCTATCCCGGGCCTGCACGACCGGTTCCAGCCGGGGCCGTTTTTCGGCTTTGATCCGGGCCGGCGGCTTTTGCGGCTGGACCGATTGGGTTTCCGGCTCAGGCGCCGAAGCGGTCGGAAGTTGCTCGGTGTCCGGCACGGAAGGGGCTTGCTCCTGCGGTCTGCCCGATCCGGCGAACGAGCCTGCTGCCGTCGCCGCAATGAGCATCATCGTGCCTCCCGTCCCCTGATCCGTTGCGGGATCGGGCCGGGAACTGCCCAGAAGAATAGCTGCTGCGGCAGCGGCGTGCAGCGATAGCGCCACGACTACCGCCGCGACCGGCCGGGAGGGCTGTGCCCGGATCATCCGTCCTCCCCCGACGTCACAAGCCGGACCCGCTTTACACCCGCCTTTTGCAGATGTTCGACCAGCGCGATCGCCAAGACGGCGTCGACGGCGCGATCCGCTTCGATCGTCATCTGGGCCGCTTTCGTTTCCGGCAGGGCTGCAAGAAGGCCCGCGAGATCGCCCGGCGGGTAAACCCTGCCGCCGGCAAATATCTGCCCCGCCGGGCCGAGGTAAACCGATGTCATCCCGGTAGAGGCAACCGCACCGCCCCTGGCGTCCGGCGGCGAGACAGGGAAAGGCGCCGTCTCGACGACCTCTCCGGCAAGAACGACGAAGATCAGCAGCAGAAAGACGACATTGATCAGCGGCGTGAGTTCTTCATCCCGACGCGCGCGGGGTATTCGACTGCGCAATTTCATTTTTCCGACCCGTTCCTGACCAGGAAAATTTTCAGACCGGGCACGCTGCGTGCGGCAGACATGGCGGATACAATGGCTTGCAACTCGACACCTGTGTCGCTCCGGACCAGGAGTATCTCCGTGTCCTGTTGCGCGACCGCATCTGCCAGGGCGCGGGCGAGCCCGCTAAGCTCCACGGGCCGGCCATCCAGCTCGGCACGGCCCGCGCCAAGGAGGCGGAGCAGTACCGGCTGTCTGTCCGCCTCCGGCTCATGGACCTCTCCCGCGGCGCCCATCGATATTTCGATAGCCGATTGATCGAGGAAATTTGAGACCAGCATCAGAAAGATCAGCAGGATAAACACCACATCGATGAGCGGCGTCAGACTGACGAGACTGCGGGTCCGGCGTTGCCTATTCGGCAGCCTGAGCGAATTTTGCGACAGCGACATCCTTGCGCTTTCCGAAACGGTTGAGATCGGCAGTGAACAGACGGGTAACGGCGGACTCCATGGCGGCGGAAAACCCTTCGACCCTCCCCTCGAGCCAGTTGATCGCGACGATCGTGGGGATCGCGACCGCCATCCCTATCGCCGTCGTCAAGAGCGCTTCCCATATGCCGCCGGAAAGCAGTGCCGGCGATACGCGGCTGTCTGCGCCGGCAATATCGCCGAATACTGCAATCATCCCCAGCACCGTGCCCAGCAATCCCAGAAGCGGGCTGAGCGCGGCGACGACTTCCAGCGCCCGAATATGCGATCGCAAATCGCACAGCGTCTCATCGGAAATGCGAATGACTTCTTCGCGCACCGTATTCGGGTCGATATCGCTTCGCCGCAGGCCAAGGATTGCCGCTTCCATCGCCCGGGCAATCGGGTTTTTCGTATTCGTCAAAAGGGATAAAGCTGCCTCGTCGTCACCCGAAACATGGAGGTCGACCGCCTTGGCGATAAACTGCCGGCGCCCAATCCTGAGCGCGGAGAACTGCCATATCTTCAGGATGACCAGGGAAAGCACCGCGACCGACATCAGAACCAGCAGCACCGCAATCGGACCGCCGGCATCAACGGCGCGCAGGACCTCCTGCTGAAGTTGAGCCATCAGCGCGCTCGCCGGATCAGGCGGCGCCGGGTAGACCATGTCGGAGAGTTCAGGATCCATTTTTTCTTCCTGCTAAAACGCGGGGACGACGAATGGCGGTGTATTTCCCGCCTGCGGAACCAGCCGGACGGCGATATCGAAGATCGACTTCACGCTTTCGGGGCGAATGATCTCTGCCGGAGGGCCGGCTTCGACAATTCGCGCCTCTTTCATCAGATGCACACTGTCGGCAAACATCGCCGCGAGATTCAGGTCGTGGAGCACGGCGGCAACCGCCATCCCGCGGGCGGTCAGATCGCGCGCAAGTTCCAGGATTGCATGCTGATGTGCGATATCCAGGCTCGATGTCGGTTCGTCCAGCAGTAACACCTGCCCACTGCAATCGTTGAAATCCGCGCCGCTACGGTGAAGCTGGGCCAGCACCCGGGCCAGTTGCACGCGCTGTTGTTCGCCGCCGGAAAGTGTCGGATAAATCCGCGCTGCCAGATGGGCGATTCCGCACATCTCCATCGTGGATTCGGCGATGGCGATATCGGTGTTACGCCCGGTCTGTCCCGCATAGGGGCTTCGTCCGAGCAACACGACATCCCGGACCGAGAAGGGAAAGGTCAGGTCCGTGCGTTGAGACAATACCGCGCGCAATCGCGACGAATCGCGGCGCGACCAATCCCGTAATGCTCTTCCGCACAGCCTGACGTTTCCCGGGTCCGGCTGAAGGCTTCCGGCAAGCACTTTCATCAAGGTGGATTTTCCAGCGCCGTTGGGGCCGAGGATTGCGGCGAACCGACCCGCGTCGACGGAAAAATCTGCCCGGTCCAGCAGCACCGCATCCCCGACCCGCACCGTCGCGCCCACCGACTCGATCACGACCATCTGCCGACCCCGTATTGTCGCATCAGCAGCCAGATGAAGAACGGTCCCCCGACGCATGCCGTAACGATACCGATGGGCAATTCCGCGGGCAGAACCGCCGTGCGCGCGACAATGTCGGCAATCAGCATCAGCGATGCCCCCACCAGGACCGACAGCGGTAACAGCATTTTGTGCCCCGGGCCGGCAATCATGCGGACGACATGGGGCACGACGAGCCCGATAAACCCGATAACGCCCGTCGCCGACACAGTGGCGCCCGTACAGACAGCCGCGCAGACAATGATCAGTTTTTTTGTCCGCTCGACCTCGAAGCCGAGATACATGGTCTCGGACTCCCCAAGCAGCATGGCATCCAGAAACCGGGCGAACGCAAACAGGCAGACAATTCCCGGCATTGCAATCAGCGCGACCGGCGCCAATCGATCCCAGGTGATGCTGCCCAGACTGCCGAGTAGCCAGAAATTCAGTTCGCGAAGCTGCTGGTCGTCGCTTACGAAAACGAATGCGCCGATGCCGGCCCCCGCCATCGCATTTAACGCGACACCGGCAAGCAACATCGTCGGCACATCGGTATGGCCCTGCCGGGTCGCCAGCCGGTTTACCAGCCAGACAGCCGCGAGACCCCCGGCAAAGGCGGCGATGGGCAGGCGGTATTCGGGCGGAAACCAGGACACCGTGACACTGGCGCCGAACACGATCGCAGCCACACCCCCCAGCGCTGCACCGTTGGACACGCCGATAAGCGCCGGATCGGCAAGCGGGTTCCTGAACAGTCCCTGCAGCGCAGCGCCTGACACGGCGAGCGCCGCGCCGGAAAGCACGGCAAGGCAGGCACGCGGCAACCGGATCGCCCAGAAAACCGATTCCTGCACCGGGCTGAACATCCACCCCGGATCAATGCCGACCGGTTTGAGCACAATCGCCGCTATCTGGGCCGGCGCGATTCCCACGGCACCATACCCTGCGGCAAGCACGAAACTCGCAACGAACACAAGAGCCCCGCCGGCGAGCAGCCCGAGACGGCGGCGATCCTCCGATGAGCGCTGGCGCCGCGTCGCACCGCCAAGGACGATCCCGGCAGTCATTCGCTGATTCCGACTGTGTAGCGGCGGAAAGTCATCGCGCCGATTCTGCAAGCGACAGGTCGGGATGAAGTTCCTTGGCAAGCGCGCGCACGGCGGCAGCCGTTCTCGGACCGAACCCCAGCATAAGAAGACCGTCCATCGAGACAATACGCCCGGTCCGGCCCGCCGGCGTCGCCGCGATCTCCGGACGGGCAAGCAGTTTTTCCCGGCCGCCCAAGAGGCGGAGCGTCCGGTTCGTCACCAGAAGGATATCGGGTCGTGCGGCGACAACAGCTTCCGGCGGGACCGGTTTGTACTTTGTGAAACCGGCAGCGGCATTGACGCCACCCGCCAGTCCGATAATCGTATCGGCCGTCGTTTCGTTGCCGCCGGCAAGCGGCGAGCCACGCCCTATGGACAGCAAAAACAAAACCCGCGGTTTCTCCGCCAAACGGGCGATCACCTTGCTCAAGCCCCGCAACTCGGACTTCAGCTCTGCGATCATCGCCGTTCCCTCTGGTTCGCGATCCACGGCGGCGGCGACGGTGGCGATTTTTGCGTAAATATTCTGAACCGTCGGCTCGTTGGGCGCCAGAACCAGCCTTATCCCGGCTTCTCGCAGCTGCTGCAGCACTGTTGGCGGGCCTGCATCTCCGTCGGCGATCACCATCGTCGGGTTCATCGCAATGATGGGCTCGACTGCCAACGCCCGAAGGTAACCGAGCTTGGCTTTGGCCTTTGTCGCGACCGGGAAAGAACTTGTGGTATCGACCGCGACGATGTTCTTGCCCTTCCCCAGCGCATAGAGGATTTCGGTCACCGCACCTCCGACCGAGACGATCCGCTCTGCGCTTTCCGCCCGTGCCGTCGCCGCCGACAGGACGATCGCGGCGCAAACAAGGGATATTGCGAACCGACTGTTCATGGCGTGAGCTTTTCGAGAGATTCGGCGAGGTCGCGCCAGACTGTGTTTTCAGGGTCGCCTTCATGGCGTTCACCGAACATCAGCGCGATCTGTTCGTTATCCCTGTTGAATATCTCCAGGGATGTCACGATTCCGTCCCTGGTGGGCTTCCGGACAACCCAGGCAGAGGCGATATCGCCGTCTTTCAGGTGGAGATTGAAACGCGGGTCGAGAACATTGAACCACTCACTGACACGCCGGAGTTTTTCGACCCTGCCGGTATGAATTTGGATCACCCCGGGGCTACCGACGAAGATCATGATCGACAGGCCTGAGCTCGCGGCCTCTTCCAGCGCCCGGACAAAAGATTCCGGCTCGACGCGCCAGGCCAGGTCGTCCCCCACAAGACGCATCGCCTGGGTGCGGCTGACTTTGTATTTACGCAACATAATCATGAAGTCGTGGACGTCATCGAGCGCGCGCCAGGCATCGCGCATCTCTTCGACACGGATTTCGCTGTCCGGTTTTTCGGCTCGCGGCGCCGGGCGCGGAACGACTGACAGATCCGGTCCCTGGTCGTCCGCAATATACTTCCCGACGAGATCCTCATAAGCCGTCGCGTTGTCATCTTTCGGCACATAGATCTTGTGGATCGCCGTGCCGTCGGGACCAAAGAACTGCAGGCTGTGACGCAATCCGCTGGACAGTTCCTCCGTCACGGCGAACCCGCTGCCCCACTGGCTCAGCATGACGCGCAGGTCGATTTCCCCGTTGAGCACGAGGCCCATCGACCGGGCGACCGAGACATTGCCGAAAGTGCCGTGCTTTTCATGCACGACATGTTCGTTCCGCGTCAGCGTCATCACCTCGCCCAGAGACGGCAGGTCCTGCAGCAGATCTCCCCATGGCCCGTGTAGCCGCCGCACCCCGTCGCCGCACCTGCAGGCGACGAGTTCCGCCTCGGTAACGCCAAGCTTTCGAGCAGCGTCCTTCGCGCGGGCGGTTGGCTCCGCTTCTTTCAACGCCAGCCAGCGTGATCTCAAGTCGGGTGTTTCCTGTGTCTGAAGTACCGATGCATCTGCCATTTGCGCTTTCCTATTTTCCTTTTCCAGTGTTTCGGACGGCTACCATTTGATCGTGTAGGCGATGGTTCCCTTGACGTTTCGTCCGGGCTCATGCGCGCCGGACGCTGTGCGGGAATAGACGGAATCGAAGACGTTATCGGCGCCGACCGTGACCGAGAGTCCGCGAAGCACCGAATTTTCATCTGCCGTCCAGCGGGCATAGAGGTCGAAAACGGTGCACTCATCCAGCATCAGCGATGAATCGGTCGTCCGCGTGAAATCGGATGCGTGCGTCATTTTCACGCCAACCCGCGCCGAATATTCCGCCAGTTTCGCGGCCCCGTGCAGGGTGAATTTGGCCGGCGTGATAGATCCGAGATACTCTCCCGTGTCGGCATTTTCACCATGAACGCGGCTGAAGCCGACCTGGACGAGGGCGCGATCGGATTCGTACGACCCTTCGATTTCCGTGCCGAACAGTTCGGCATTCGGCACATTCACGTTCCGCGTGGTGCCGTTACAGTTGGGCGGAAAACACGCGGGCGGGCTTGGCTGCGTGACGACCGTATCGATAAAGTTGTCGCCCTTGACCCAGAAACGCGTCGCCTTGATCTGCGCGGTGTCGTTCCGCCGCAGCACGGATTTGAACCGAAGTCCCGCGCCGACTTCGAACGTGTCCGTTGTCTGCGGTTTCAGATCGGGGCTGGAAACGAAACTGTTCGTCCCGAAACCGGGAATGACGAAATGGGTACCGGTCGGAAACAGTTCGTTCAGATTCGGCGCCCGGAACGCACGGGCCGCGCTGCCAAACAGCGACAACTGCTCGACCGGTCGCACCTGCAGCGCCAGTTTTGGCGATATTTCATCAGATTTGTTGTCGGTCGCAGACGAGCTGCTGTTCGATTCGTATGAATCATAGCGGACGCCCGGGATCAGAGTCGCACCGACACCGGAACCGAGAATTTCCTCGAATTCGAACTGTCCCTGGACAAACACCCCCGCAAAATCCGAGGTGGCGGACGGAACGCCGGACCGGGCCGCGCCATTTGTCGCACCATCGGCAGAATCGCGATACGCTTCCGCCCCATAGGTAAAGACCGACAAAACGGAATCCGAGAGTTCGAAGCGGGAACGGTTATCGACCCGGAACCCCACCGTGCTGAGCTGTCGGATATCGACATCCCCGACCGCCGTTGTCGATGTCGGCTCAATCGCGGTTTCCTCGATCTGCGTGTGGTTGGCATAGAGCAATGCCTTCAGATCGATCCACTGGTTGGTCGGGTTCGCATATGCGTAGGCGATTTGCCCCTCGTCGGTTCGGATATCCTTTTCAACCGCGTCGGTGTCTGTCGCCGACTGCCCGTTATTCGGCTCGATCGCATCGTTATTGAACCGTTTGAGAGACAGCTTGAATTCATGGTCCTCGTGGGCGACCACGCTGCCATTGATCAACGCGCTGGTGATACGGTCGCGGGATTGGCGGCGTTCGCCGGAAGCGAGTTCGATATCGTCTGAATTGCGATAAACCACCCCGCCCAGCAGTTCGGCATTGCTGACGGGCTTACTGAACGCGAGGCCGCCGGTACTCCATTCATCGTTCACACCCTGAAAGCCGGCAAAGGTCTCGACACCGTATTTCTGGCCGCCTTTGAGCAGATCCCCGGCCTCGACCGAACGCAGGGCAATCACACCGCCGGTTCCACCGCTGCCATACAGCGCGGAGCTGGACCCGCGGACGACCTCCGCCTCGGTCAGGAAAAACGGATCGACAAAGAAACGACCGTCATGGCCCGATTCGAGATTCTGCCGGGCACCGTCTATCAGCACGATGACATCGGGACCGCTGAAGCCGCGAATGCTGGGGCTCTCCCCGGTACGCCTGGGACCGTTACTGAAATCGAGGCCCGGCACCTGACGAAGCAGATCGTCAATCGATGCCGGCTGGGTTTCCGCCGCGCTGTCCCGGCCGACGACCGTTACCATACCGGGGTATTCAAAGACTTCTATCGGGTTCCGGGTGGCCGTCACGGAGATCGACGGCAGGTTCGTGACATGGGCATCGCCACCCGTATCGGAAGTGCCGGTCGTTTGAGCGGATGCTGTCGCAACCGCGATCCCGATTACCGCAAGCGCGCACGCAAGCGCGCCGTAAATTCGTCTGTAAGAAGCGTGTGTCGCCACCATGTGTTCGTTCTCCATCGCATGTTTTTGCTGCCTGTGGCTGGCTGCCGTGACCGCGATGGTCTTATTGGTGGCTGGCTGAGGGGTGTGTTGTCTTGAATATGTTGAGCCGGCAGATTCGCCGGGAGGTTCATTTGGTCAGGATAAGCTTTCCCTTGCTGGTTGACCGAAGCCTGTACTGATCCTGCCCATGCCGGATCAGAATTTCCGCCGCGCCCTGGAGAAGTTCGTCGCTGGTCAGTTCCCGAACGCGCCGACCGACGTCAGAGCGGGTGCCGCTGTCTTTTGTGTCGCGTGAGCCCGGCGTTCGACCGACTTCGTTCATGTCACCCCTGCCTTCATGGCGATTACCAAGCGCGACCTCTGATTAATCCCGCTACCCCGTTCCGGCGAGTTGGCCGCCGTCTTGAGCGTGCTCGTTGATAATGCGAGTAGTTCGCAATTGCAAGAGGGTATTTTCTCCGGGACCGCCTGTGCGATCGAGACACAGAAAAAAGCCCCGCAACACTTGAATGTTGCAGGGCTAATTCGAAAAAAATGGTAGCGGGAGAGGGACTTGAACCCCCGACACGCGGATTATGATTCCGCTGCTCTAACCAGCTGAGCTACCCCGCCATAAGGGGGCCGGATATAAGCGGTTGGCCGGATTTCGTCAAGCATTCGTCACAGTCGGCAGGCCCGTTTAATATGTCGAAAACACCGGATATCCCGCATGCCCGAATTTTCCGCCAATCTGTCGACCCTGTTCCGCGAATACGACCTGATCGACCGGCCCCGCGCAGCCGCCGAAGCAGGCTTTCGCGCGGTCGAAATGCAGTTCCCCTACGAGGTCGACTGCAGCGCGCTGGCCGCGATATTGAAAGACCACGCGCTTGCCGTATCGGTCATCAACGTGCCCTGCGGCGATTTCGTCGAGGGCGGCGAGGGCAATGCCGCCCTGCCCGGCCGGACCGGCGATTTTCGCGACAGCGTCGCGCTGGCCCGGGACTATGCGGAGGCACTCGGCGCCTGCAACGTCAATATTCTGGCCGGTGCGCCGTCCGTCGATCACGACACGGCGCAAACGACCCTCGCCGGTAATCTGCACCATGCTGCCGCGGTGTTCGCCGAAATCGGCGTCGGCGTCGTGGTCGAAGCGATCAACACCGTCGATCGCGCCGGCTTTTTTCTGAACACGGCCGACGCCGTGATCGACATCATCGACCGCGCCGATCATCCCAATCTTGGGCTGCAGTTCGACCTGTATCACATGGCGATGATGGACCTGCCGCTGGTGGAAACCTATCGAAAGCACGCGGACCGGATCGGTCATATACAGTTCGCCGATGCGCCGGGCCGCCATGAACCGGGAACGGGGAAGATCGATTTCGCACCCATCTTCGCGGCCATAGACGCATCCCGCTATGACGGATGGGTCGCGGCGGAATATTTCCCGGTGAATGGTACCGAAAACGGCCTCGACTGGATGACGGCCTTCAGCCGGAACGCCTGAGCCGCGAACGGATCACGCCGCCCGCTGGATCCAGCCACCGCCGAGAAGGCGCTCGCCGTCATAGAAAACGCATGCCTGCCCCGGCGCGACCGCGCGTTCGGGCGTATCCAGCGTGACGACGGCAGTGCTGCCGGTCTCGTTGATCCTGAGCATGGCGGGTACCGGCGCCTGGGTCGAGCGGACCTTCGCCGAGATGCGCACGTCGCGTCCCGGCGCGTCGGCATCGCCCAGCCAGTTCAGGCCGGAAAGACGAACGGTCTGCTGGCCCAGCGCCGATCCCGGCCCGACAACCACCCGATGCGTATCGGGCTCGATCCGGATGACATAGAGCGGCTCGCCCGTGCCGCCGACGCCGATCCCGCGGCGCTGGCCGATGGTGAAATTGATAATCCCCTCATGACGGCCGAGCACGTTGCCGTCCAGATCGACGATATCGCCGGGATCGATGGCACCCGGGCGGATTTTAGCCACGACGGACGCGTAATCTCCATCGGGCACGAAACAGATATCCTGGCTGTCGGGCTTGGTCGCGACGGGCAGGTTGAACCGCTCCGCATGCGCCCGGACTTCGTCCTTCGGCATGCCGCCAAGGGGAAAACGCAGGAAATCCGCCTGGTCCTGGGTCGTCGCGAACAGGAAATAGCTCTGGTCGCGGCCGGCATCCACGGCACGGCACAGTTCCGCGGGGCCGTCCGTGCCAACGCGCTGGATATAATGGCCGGTCGCAAGCGCATCCCCCTGCAGGTCCTTCGCCGTTTTGAGCAGGTCGCGGAACTTGACCGTCTGGTTGCACAAAACGCAGGGAATCGGGGTCTCGCCATTGATGTAGCTGTCGGCAAAGGCGTCGATCACATCCTCGCGGAACCGCGATTCGTAGTTCAGGACGTAGTGCGGGATGCCCACGGATTCGGCCACCCGCTTGGCATCAAAGATATCCTGGCCGGCGCAACAGGCCTTTTCGCGCTTCACCGCTTCGCCGTGGTCGTAGAGCTGAAGCGTCACGCCCACGACGTCATATCCCTCCTCCGCCAGCAGGGCGGCCGTGACAGAACTGTCGACGCCGCCCGACATGGCAACGATGACGCGCGTATCCGCGGGCGTTTTGGCGATACCGAGGGTGTTCATGGCGCGGAATATAGGGCTTTTGGCCGCCCCGGCAAGCGGTGACTGTCCACCCATCTTCGATTGCGCCGCCTGAGATTGCGCGCGAAACCCTGCGCAAAATTTCATCAGGCGTCGCGATTGAAATAGGCAATGTTTCCACGTACACCCCAAAAGCAACCGATCCGGCGGGTCTCCGGGCGGCACGAGCAGCCATAATTGCCAAGTATTTGGACTCGTACACCCACCGCCACGACGGTAAATTTGACGGGTTATTTCCTGACCGGGCCGACATCAAAACGCGCCCGGTCGGAACATCCCGCCCATGACCGCCGATACATGGTCATGCCCGTCCGACAGCCGCGCAATCGTGCAAGACACCGCTGCGCCCTCAGATATCTGAAACTTGGGAGACCACACATGAAAATTTCGAAAATCCTCGGCCCGCTCGGCCGCCGTACGGTCCGCAGCGGCGCGCTGGCGCTTGTCGCGGCAACGACCCTCGCCGTCTCCGCACAGGCACAGACAAAAGTCCGCGTCACCCTGGACTGGGTACCGCAATCGACCCACGGCCCGACGTTCATCGCGCAGTATGAAGGTTACTTCAAGGCAGAAGGCCTGGATGTATCGATCACGCCCGGCAAGGGCTCCGCCGATGCCGTGCGCAAGCTGGTCGCCGGCACCCACGATATCGGCTGGCCCGACATAAATGCGCTGATCGAATTCAATTCCAAGAATCCGGACAAAGCGATCAAAACCATCATGATGCTCTACGAACAGCCGCCGTTCTCGGTCTGCGTGATGAAAAAATCAGGCATCACCAGCCCCAAACAACTGGTGGGAAAAACCCTCGGCGCGCCGGTTTTCGACGCAAGCTACAAGCTTTTCCCGGCGTTTGCGGCAGCCGTCGGCATCGATCCGAATGCGGTCATAAAGAAGAACATGGACCCGCGCCTGCGTGAACCCATGCTGGTCCGCGGCGACGTCGATTCCATTTCAGGCCACGCGTTCTCTATCGTTCTTGCCGTGAAAGCAGCCGGCTTCAAGGAATCCGATCTCGAATGCTTCATGTATGGCGACAACGGCATGGAAGCCTATGCAAACGGTATCGCTGTATCGCCGAAATTCGCCGCAGCCCACCCGGAAGCGGTGAAGGGTTTCATTCGCGCCACGTATAAGGCGGCCCGCGACATGGTGCTCCGGCCCGAAATGGCCCTGGCGGCGGCGAAGAAATTCGAGCCGCTCGTTCAGAACTCGGTCGAGGCGGACCGTCTGCGGATTGCCCTGGACTGCTGTATCCTGACGCCAAACGTCAAAAAGAACGGCTACGGCGGCGTCGATATGGCCCGTCTGCAACGGTCTATCAATCAGGCCGCCGCGGCCTACAAGCTGAAGAACATTCCGAAAGCCGAAGATATGTTCGACGATTCCTACCTCCCGCCGCAGGCGGAACGCTTCATCCACAAGTAAGCGATCTTCGGCCCAACCAACAGAAGGTGCGGGGCGTACGTGTGTGCGCCCCGCCATTCACCAGATGGCATTCATTGACATAGAAGATGTCGACCTCGTCTACCGGAACAGCGCGGGCGACGAGGCGACAGACGGCACGCTTGCGCTTCAGGGCGCGTCGCTGAAAATGGAGCGCGGCGAGTTCGTCGCGCTAGTCGGCCCGAGCGGCTGCGGAAAATCGACCCTGTTGAAAATCGTCTCCGGCCTGATCCGGGCGAACAAGGGCAAGGTGGACGTCGCGGGAGAACCCGTGACCAAACCGCTCAAGATCGTCGGCATGGCGTTTCAGAATGCGTCGCTGCTGCCCTGGCGATCGACGCGCGAAAACGTTCTGCTGCCGCTTGAAATCGTCGAACCTCACCGCCAGCGTTTCCGGTCGGAAAAAGCGAAATACGAGGCAATGGCAGACGAATTGCTGGCGACCGTCGGGCTCGACGGGTTTGGCGACCGCGCCCCCTGGCAGCTCTCCGGCGGCATGCAGCAACGCGCGCAGTTGTGCCGCGCGCTGGTGCATGAACCGGACCTGCTGCTGCTCGACGAGCCGTTCGGCGCGCTCGACGCCTTCACGCGCGAGGAACTCTGGGACGTTTTGCAGACGCTTTACAGCAAGCGGAAATGCACGGTCATCCTGGTAACCCACGATCTGCGCGAGGCGGTGTATCTCGCCGATACGGTCTATGTGATGAGCGCACGGCCGGGACGCGTGATCATGGACCGCAAGGTGGATCTGCCGCGCACCCGACAGCTCGACGATCTGTACAGCCGGGATATCGCGGACCTGATCCAGGATCTCCGCCACCACATCAATGTCGCAAGGTCGAACCCGGAGGAAACGTTATGAAAAGCAAATGGCTGGAGCGCGCATCTCCGTGGTTGTTGACGATTGCCCTGCTCATCCTGTGGGAAGCGTCGGTTCATATTTTCAGTATTTCACGCGTCGTGATGCCGTCGGCGTCGGAATCGTTTTATGCGATCTACGAATACCGCGTCGGACTCTGGCGAAATTCACTTACGACGCTGTACGCAACCGTCATCGGCTTCGGCGCGGCGGTCGTATTCGGCATTCTGATGGGCGTCGCCATCGGATTGTGGCGCCCGGTTTACATGGCCTGTTACCCGCTGATGGTCGCCTTCAATGCGATCCCCAAGGTCGTGATCGTGCCGATTTTCGTCCTCTGGATCGGCGCCGGGCTTCAGACCGCCAGTCTCACCGCGTTTATTCTCTGCTTCTTCCCCATTGTCGTGAACATGGCGGTCGGGCTCGCAACGATTGAGCCGGAACTCAAGGATGTGTTGCGGGCGCTCGGCGCCAAGGAACGCGACATCGTTATCAAGGTGGGGATACCGCGCTCTCTCCCCTATCTCTTCGCGTCGCTCAAAATCGCCATCACGCTCGCCTTCGTCGGCGCCGTAATCGCCGAGACCGTCGCCGGCGGCGAGGGGGTCGGAAACCTGATGCTGGTCGCCAGTTCCAACTTCAACACGCCGTTAATGTTTGCGGGGATCATCGTCATCGCGGCGATGGCGACCGGCATGTACGGAATATTCGCCATTCTCGACCAGCGTTTTACCGGCTGGGCGACGCGCGGCAGCGTGAATTTCGCGACAGCCGGCGGTTAGGCTGCCCGGACCCAGATCGCGGTGTCGTGGAATACGGCGCCGCCGTTGGGCCTGCCGGGATCGGCGCTGACCAGCAGGTTGATACCGATGCCTTCCTCGAAGGCGAGGTTCGGCCATATTCCCTCGACGATAGCCACGCCGCGGTCCACGCCGTCGAACGGCTCGGCATGTACCACCAGGTCGCCACGGTCGTTGCCGATGCGGACCCGGTCGCCCTCGACCAGCCCCAGCGCGTCGCAATCCGATGGATGCAGCATGACCGTCGGCCGGCTTTCATTGCGGATCGACGTATCGGTCTCGGTAAAACTGGTGTTCAGGTAATTGCGCGACGGCGCGGTGACCAGCCGGAACGGACGGGCCTCGTCGGTACTGTCGATGATGTCGGCAAAGTCCGGCAGGTCCGGCAGGTCGGCGTGATCCGGCCCCAGCGCGGCCCAGTCCGCCTTGAACCGGAACCTGCCGTCGGGCTGCGGGAAGCCGTTCAGGAAATGGGTTTCCTCGAAAGACGGGCTGATATCGATAAAGCGTTTTTCCTTCAGCTCGTCCGCCGTTCCCAGACCGTTGGTCTGGAGGATATCGTCGATGACCTCCCACGCCGTCATGTCGAAGGCCCGGTGATCCGCGCCGAGACGCCTGGCCAGCCCGCCGAGCATGTCGTGATTGCTGCGTGTCTCGCCGACCGGATCGAGAATTTTCGGGCCGAGCTGCAGGTACGGGTGCCCGTAGGACGTATAGAAATCGTCGTGTTCGAGGAACGTCGTCGCCGGCAGGACGATATCGGCGAGCCGGGCGGTGTCGGTGAGGAACTGTTCGTGCACGCAGAGGAACATGTCCTCCTTCATCAGTCCCTGGCGCACGAGACCCGATTCGGGCGCGACGACGGCGGGGTTCGAGCTCTGCACCAGCATCGCGGTGACCGGCGGGCCGCCATTCAGCGGTTCGGGGTCGTCCATCAGGATCGGGCCGAGTCGCGACATGTCGAGCCGGCGCACATCCGGATCGTCGATCCCGGTGACCAGCGACGAATTCACGTTGAAGTTCTGGCCGATGGAACCGTACAGCCCGGCGCCGCGATGCTTCCACGCGCCGCGCACCGCCGGCAGGCAACTGACGGCGTGCAGCCCGGACGAGCCGTTGCGCGAGCGGGAAAAACCGTAGCCGAGCCGGATGATGGCGCGGTCGGTCGTGCCGTAATCCTTTGCCAGCGCCTCGATCTCCGCGACCGGAATGCCGGTGATGTCCGCCGCCCAGTCCGGTCCGCGCGATTGCAGGTGAGTCTCCAGCAGGTCGGCATCGTTGGTGTATTCCGCCATGTAGTCGCGGTCGGCATGGCCGTCGCGGAACAGCACATGCATCAGCGCGCAGGCAAGCGCCGAATCCGTGCCGGGCCGGGGACGCAGATGCATGTCGGCCTGCCGCGCCGTCGGCGTGCGGTAGGGATCGATCACCACCAGCTTCGCGCCGCGTTCCTTGCGGGCGCGGGCGATATGCGTCATCAGGTTGACCTGCGTGTAGACCGGGTTGGAGCCCCAGACGACGATCAGGTCCGCCTCGGCAAATTCCCGCGGATCGCAGCCCTTCTGGGCGCCGACGCCTGCGGTCATCCCGGACAGCATGATCGACGAACAGATCGTGTTGTGCTGGCGCGAATAGCCCATCGCATTGCGCAGGCCCTGAATGCCGTCGCGCTGCACCTTGCCCATTGTGCCCGCGTAATTATACAGCCAGACGGTTTCCGGCCCGTGTTTCTGGGCGGCCCTGAGGTAGTTTTCGGCGACGATATCGAGCGCGTCGTCCCACGAGACCGGCTCGAAATCGGCCAGAGTGGACGTCGCCGATTTGGCGCCCTTGCGGCGCAGCGGCCGGGTCAGCCGGTCCGGGTGATGCACCCGCTCCGCATAGCGCGCGACCTTCGCGCAGACCACGCCTGCCGTATAGGTATTCGCTTCCGAGCCATGCACCCGGCCGATTTTCTGCGGCGATTCGAGCTCGATATCCAGCGTACAGGCGCTGGCGCAATCGTGCGGGCAGACGGAATAGGCAAGATCGAGGGGCATCTGGCGCGGTCCTTATGAACTGATGGCCGGAGTATAATCCGATTCAATCGCGAGGAGGACCCGAAGATTGCGCGATCGTGCCGGTCATTCGGCCATCCGGTCATCCCGGCGGATATCATACGGGGTTCAGATGACATAAGGGTTTCAGACCGACGCCTATTTGTGGATCTTGCCCTCCGGCACGAAAGCATGGAAAACGAAGGCGAAGGTCAGGTCGTGGACCTCTTCCTTCATCCCCTGGAACGTCTTGCGCTCCACCACGACATTGCCGATATCGCGGCCTTCCGCGATATCCTGCATGTCGAGCGCGGAATTCCTGCCCCTGGTCCAGGTGAGGACAAGGTCGCCGGCAACGATCGTGCCGGCTTTCCGGAGCCTGTCCAGCGACCACGCCTGATTGCCGACTTTCACCACATAGGCCAGCGGTGCGATCCCCTTCGGCAATTCGCCGCGATACAGGAACGGTCTCGGAGAGCTGTCATACCCGAGATAGGGGTTGCTGCCATAGGGCCGGAAATTCGGATCGTTCGGCACCAGCACCTTTCCGTCCGGATAGCGTTTCCGGAAAAGCGCCAGCGATTCCACCCGCGCCGGCAGCATCGTCAGTTCCCTGCCCGTCATCTCGCCGACGATCCCGGTGCCGGTGAATTGCTGCCACCAGCTTTCGGTCTGGCGGTCGTACATCACCATGTCGGAATTGCGCAGCTTCCCGGTCGTGCCGAAATCGAGAATTTTATCTCCGAGACGCCGGTCGAACACGACGGAGGAATTGCACAGCGGGCAATATGTCACCGACACCGGCAACCCGCCCACGGTGTCGTTGACGATTTCATGCCACATCAGCACCCGAAGCGGATAGGCGCGGGCGTCGCCATTGTGGACGAAGGTGATCACCGGCTCTGTTTCGGCAGCGTTCCTGTATTTGGCCTGGGGCACGAAGGTGGGTTTGTCGATGGACGGAATGCCGTCCTTGGGCGGCCCGCCGGAGATAATCTCGCCGAAATCGACCGATTTTTTCGAAAAATCGGTCTCCGGCCAGGACAGTTTCCAGAATGCCGGATTCGCCGATGCCAGCATCGTTCCGCCGATGAGGATCGCGAGTGCTATCCCGGAGATCAGCAGAGCACGGATATAGATCGGGTCGGTGCGCAGGGCCGCAGTGTCAGGTTTCATGGCAGCATTCCCAAAGACACCCGGGATGACGCCAGTTTACGGTGCCGCTGACAACGAACTTTTCTTCACGATCGGGTGAGCCCGCCGCGAACGCCTCGCGACAAGCTGCGCTTCAGCCGACCGCAACCCGTTCTCCGGTCTCTGCCGATTTGATAACGGCCTCAAGCACAGCCGTTGCGTGCAGTATCTGGTCCGGCGTTGCCGGGAACGGCGCCCCGCCCTCGCAATCGGCGGCAAACGCTTCCATCTCGGCCTTGATCGTCGGCATGCCGGGATAGGGGTAGCCGTCCCAGGATTCCTCGACGAACGTGCCGTCGGTCAATTGCGCGGTGAATTCGTCATGGGCGAAAATGTTGCCCCAGCCCTTGGTGCCGAAGGCGCGAACCTGCCACAGCGTGCCGGTCGCCGCCACCGAGCCGAGATAGCCCGCCTGGCCGTTCTCGAAATCCATCAGGATCGTCGTGGAATCGTCGATATCGTAGGGCATGGTGATGCGGCGGCTGACCGCCAGCACGCTTTTCACCCGGCCGAACAGGTTGACGTACATGTCGATCGCGTGGATGCCGAGCGAGGTCATGCCGCCCGCCGGGCTTTCGGCGCGGCTTTCGCGCCACTCGCCGGCATAGCCCGCCATGTTGGCCGAAAAATTGCCCTCGATCTGGATCATGTCACCCAGCTCACCGGTGTCGATCATCTCTTTCAGCTTGATCGCATTGGGCGAAAACCGGCGGTTATGACCAATGGCGACCTTCAGCCCCTTCGACGCCAGCGCATCGAGCGCCGTGCGCGCGTCGGCTGCGTTTAAACAGAACGGCTTTTCGCAGAACACATGCTTTCCGGCTCCGGTCGCCGCCATGATCTGGTCGAAATGCACGGAATGCGGCGAGGCCAGCACGACCGCGTCGACATTATCATCGGCCAGTACATCCTCGTAGGACGAATGAAGCTTGATGCCCTTTTCGGCGGCGTAGTCGACGACCTTCGACGGCGTGCGGGTGCTGCCCGCCACGAACGTGATGACATCGCTGTCGCCGGCGACCGAATTCACCAGCGTCTGTCCCCATCGGCCCATGCCGATAATTGCTGCATTGATCATTTATTCGGCCGCATCCGTTGTTTCCTGGGGCACCAGCATGTCGTACCAGGGCTTGTTCTCGCGCGTCTTGGCATCGTCGACATGCAGGGCCTTCACCTCGGTATATTCGTTCATGCCCTCTTCGCCGAATTCGCGGCCGATCCCCGACTGCTTGTAGCCGCCGAACGGCATCTGTTCCGACAATAAATGCCAGTCGTTGATCCAGACCGTGCCGGTGCGCATCTGCCCGGCCACCTTGCGGGCGCGGTCGATATCTTCCGACCAGACGCCACCGCCGAGACCGAAGATGGAATCGTTGGCGATTTTCACCGCCTCCTCTTCATCCTGATACTTCATCACGCACAGGACCGGTCCGAAGATTTCTTCCTGGGCGATGGTCATGTCGTTGGTGACGTTGGTGAACACGGTGGGCTTGATGAAATAGCCGTTTGCGAGATCGCCCTCGGTCGCGCGTTCGCCGCCACAGACGAGCGTCGCCCCCTCGGCCTTGCCCTTCTCGATATAGTCGAGCACGGTTTTCATATGCCCTTCGGACATGACCGGGCCGACCTTGGTTGCCGGGTCGAGCGGGTCGCCCATCGGCATCGCGTTCAGCTTCGCGACCATCTGCTCGACGAAATCGTCATGCTGGTCGGCGGGCAGCAGCAGCCGCGTGCCGGATTCGCAGACCTGTCCCTGGTGATAGAACGCGGCGAAGATCGATCCGTCGATGGCGATATCCCAGTTCGCATCGTGCAGGACGATATTGGCCGATTTCCCCCCGCATTCGAGGGTCACTTTTTTCAGCGTCCCCGCCGCCTTGACCATGATGTCCTTGCCGACCTCGGTCGAACCGGTAAAGGCGATCTTGTCGACATCGGGGCTGGTGGTCAGCACCTCGCCGATCAGACCGCCGGGGCCGGTAATGACGTTCACAACACCGGGCGGGAAACCGCATTCGTCGACGATCCGCGCCAGTTCCATGGCCGAGAGCGGCGTATCGGAAGCCGGTTTCAGGATGATCGTGTTACCGGTGCCGAGCGCCGGGCCCAGTTTCCAGACCGCCATCATCAGCGGGAAATTCCACGGGATGATCGACGCGCACACGCCCATCGGCTCGCGGATCGTGTAATTGTACGACCGGCCGGGTCGCGACATCCCCTCGATTTCCTTTGCTTCCGAATTGAACTTCTTCGCCATGGTGCCGAAATAGTTCATCTGGCGCTGGCCGAGGAAGGCATCGGCGCCGGTCTTGGCGATGGTGCCGCCGGAATCCAGCGATTCGAGCCGGGCGAGATCCTTCATCCGCTCTTTCATCTTGGCGGACAGCGTGCAGATGATCTCGCTGCGCTCCTCGCCCGACATCCGCGGCCACGGCCCGTTATCGAACGCATCGCGCGCCGCCGCGATCGCGGCCTGGGCATCGGCGACGCTGGCGACCGGGATATTGGCGATCGGCTCGCCGTTATAGGGATTATGGGTCGGTTTGGTGACGCCGCCTTCGGCATCCACGAACTTGCCGCCGATATAGAGCTGATAGGTATCCATGTCCCGCTTCCTTCGATTGCCATGTAATCGCTGTGTCTGTCCGGCGGAACTTATCGCAGGAGCCGAAGGTCGTCCATACGACCACCGTCCGGATGGCGCGCGGGGCGCGCCAATCCGTATCACGCACCGCGGCTTTTCGCGGCTTCCTTCGGGCTGTGGCCAAACGCATCCCGATACACCCGCGAGAAGTAGCCGGGGCTCGCAATACCCACTGCGCGGGCAGCCTCGGCAATCGTTTTGTAGGTTCCGGTCTCGAGGTAGCGGCGTGCCTGTTCGAGGCGCTCCCGGCGGACGAATTCGACCGGCGACAACCCCGTGATCTGGCCGATCCGCCGCCGCAGGCCCCGCTCGCTGACAGCCAGTTCGCGGGCGAGCCGGGCAATATCGAAATCGGCGTCGGTCAGACTGGCACGCACGATCCTGACGGCATTCTCCAGGAATTCCTCATCCGAGGATTTCGGCGACAGCATATCCGCCGTCTTTTCCGCGACCCGTTCGCGGACGCCGACCCGGTGCGCCATTGCGGTCAGGTTTTCGTCATATTCCCGCCGTGCCGCGTCGGATTCCGTGCGCACGGCTATCGCCTCGTCCTGCATATCCCGGATGAAATACGTGATTGCAAAGGAAATCAGGGTGGCTTCCGCGCAGATCCCGATATGAAAAGACCAGCTCTGCTGAATGCCGATAAGCGACCGCCAGAGCGACGGATCGCGGTCCAGTGCAACGGGAAAATAGAAACCGATACTATCCAGAATGCCACCCGCCAGTAAGGCCAGAAATGACAATGAGAAATAGATCGCCGGACGATATCCCCTGAGCGCGCGGACGACCGACAGGCAGCACATCAGTCCGCCGGAGAGTAACATCAGCACGGTTGTCGCAAGCCATATCGGCGCAAACCCGGCGAGTTCGAAAACAAGGGCGATCATCAGCATAGCCGCCAGAACAAGGATCGCCCTGTCGCCGCGGGGAAAAGCTGTCGCGAGGCTGAGTAACGACCGTCCGAACAGCAGGAGCCCTATGGCTGCGAGAACGACGAAAGCGAGCGCAAGACCGTCGACAAGCGCACCCGACAGCGGGATGCCGCCGAAGCGGTCCACCAGACCGTCGTAAATCACGATATGCGCGATCATGCATGCGAGGTACAGGAAGTAGTACAGGCACTGATGCAGCCGGGACCGGATATAGATCACCAGATTGTATATCAGCATCGCGAACATGAAGCCGAGAACCGCGGCAAGCGCCAGAAGGTCCCGGCTTTCGCCATCGGCAAACAGCCTTTCCGGGAGAATCTGCGCCGACAGATAGGGTGCCGTCACGCCGGACAGGCGAATGAAAACGGGAACTGCATCCGTACCGTCAAGTTCCAGGCCAAGCGCGGGCCACCTCGATATCGTATCCTGCGCAGACTGGGGTACCGCGCGACCGGTACGTTTTAACACATAAAGCCCGCCGGGTTGCGGCAGGTACAGGTGCGCTTCGTCGATCTGCGACTGACCGAAGGTCAACACCCAGTCTTTCGGACTTTCTGCCGCGCGGGACACCGCAAACCTCAACCACAGTGCCGCCGAAGAAACAGGCGGCTGGATATCGGCTGCGCAGTGCCGGTCAAACTGCCCTTTGCGATGGGCGTCTACGACATCGTTATAATCGGCGTGGCCGCTGCTATCGGTATACATGGATACCGAGCTTGCAATCTGGATTACAGCCCGCGCGTCTGTCAGAGACACTGCCGGCAGCGCCGAAAGAGCGCATTCCTCCGCTTTCGGCGGCGCACCCCACGGCACTACCGATAACAGCACTACCGCCCAGGCACCACATCTCAATGCGGCAAGCAGTCTCGTCAAGATTTCCCCCTTCCATCATTTTTATTCTGAGGAAGCCCCCGGAAAACTGGGAAAGACGTTCACCGATACCACAAACCGGCCAATTTGTCGCCAATATCGGCCAGTTTGGCCCGGCGCGGTTTACGGACCTGTCTCGGCGCTTCTAACCTGCTGTCATGAACGGTTCACAGATATCCCCCGTCTCAGCGCTTCGCGCGCTCTCGGTCCCGGCCTTCCGCGCGGCGGCGATAATCGCCCTCATCTCGGGCGGCCATGCAGCGCTCGCAAACGAGCCCGCGCTCGGCATCATGCTGCAGGTCGGCGCGAACGGTTTGTGTTTGGACAATGCCGGTTCGGCCAGGGCCGGCACCGGGTTGCAGGGGTGGAAATGCAGCGCTCGAAACCTCAATCAACGCTTCGAACGCGTCTGGCTGGACAAGAATTTCTCGGCGTTGAAACACAAGCGCTCCGGTCTTTGTCTGGATGCCGGAAACGGCTCCGGGAAATCCGGCGCGGGTGTCTTCCAGACCCGATGCGCCGATCACGACAGCCAATCGCTGCAGATCCTGCCGCTACCCGTTTCGCCGACAAACAGGATTTTCCAGGTGCGCGCCCGTTCCACCGGGCTGTGTCTTCAACTGGAGGGAAATATCAAACGCGGCGGACGGCTCACGCAGAGCCGGTGCGACCGGCAAAACCCCGCCCAGCAATTCAGTTTCCGACCATGACTGCCCACCAACCCGTGCCGCGCCGGTGGCGAGACCGGTGCACATCAAGTCCACTCGTATAGAGGAACAAGACAATGATGAAACTTCTTACCAAACGAATAGCGCTGGCACTCGCCGCGACGGTCATGGTGGCCGCAACGGCACCCGGCGTGATGGCATTCTGCTTTTCGAACGATTCGCTTTCCAACACATCGTTCACCGTGCGGCAGATGCCGGAAGACGCGTTCAAGAAAACTGTCAAAAGGACGGTCGAACGCTCGAACTGCAATATTCTTCCGAAGAAGCAGAAAGAAAAATGCCTCGCGCTGAAGAACAAGAAGAAAGCCTGGGAGGAACAGGCGGCGGAAGACGTATACGAATTCATGACCGACCTGCCGCTCGTCGGCGACCCCATCGACAAGGCGGCGAATTTCGCCCTGGACACGACAATGGCCTATGCGAGATGGCAAAACAAAGTCATCGAGGACGCGGGCAAAATTCTCGACGATGTCCTCAAGCCGCTTTCCACCCGCTTTCGCCAGACCGTCGGGCCGGACGGCACACAGTGCTGCAGCTGGAAAAATCGCGACTGCAATCCGAGCGGCAAGAAAGACGGCAAAATCTATTTCAACATGAAATACGCGGGGATTTCCCGGGTCGTCAAACTGGGCGCGACGGACCACATGGAATGTACCATCGACAGGAAAAACCCTCGCGGCGCTTTCTGCAAAAACTACGTCTGGCCCCAATCGCCGCCGCGCCCGAACGAAAAGACCCGCCGGGGACTGCTGATTAAATCGATGAACGGCGACAAATGCCTCGAAGTCGGCGGCTGGAACAAAAAGAACGGCGCGAACGTGAATATGTGGAAATGCCATGGCGGCAAGAACCAGCGCTGGGTCGTTTACCGGAACGGTACGATCCGCAGCGAAATGAACTGGAAATGCCTCGATATCGCGGTGCGCAACGTCAAGAGCATCAAGAACGGCTCGAACGTCATATTGTATGACTGCCACGGCGGTGCCAATCAGCGCTGGACGCACTGGACGCGCAATAACGAACTGGTCAACCGCGTGCCCGGCGGCAGCAAAATGTGCCTCGACGTCGCCAAGTGGAACAAGAAAGACGGCGCCAATGTCCATGTCTGGAAATGCGGCAACAAGCAGGCGAACCAGCGCTGGACAGTCGGGACGACGGCGACCTACCCGCAGGTCCTGAAAGTCCGCTATCCCGGCAAATGCCTCGATAACACGGGCGGTCGAAAAAAGGGCGGCAAGGTCCATTCGTGGGACTGCAATCCAGAAAACATGAACCAGCAATGGGCCTTCAAGGTGCGTGCCGACAACTACCTTGAGATCAAAAGCCGGCGATCCGGCCTGTGCCTGGATGTGGCCGCCGCCAAAAAAAATAACGGCGCCAGGGTCATCCAGTGGCCTTGTAACGGCAAGGCGCACCAGCAGTGGAAAATCCACGGCGTCAAGGACGGCTGGTTCCAGCTCCGGGCGCGTCATTCAGGCAAATGCCTCGACCTGAAGGGTCCGTACAAGGCCAACGGTACGCCGTTCCAGCAATGGGCCTGCAAGGACGTCAAGAACCAGTCCTTCCGCGACGCCAGCTGACGCTCAGGAAATCCCGGGCTTCCGAATGGTGCCCGGGATTTTTCTAGATCGCAAAATCCGCCACCCCATACGCACCCGGGTGGCGCACGGAGACGCTCCGCAACTCGTCCACATTCCGGCAGCCAAGCTGGCCCAACGTGGCGCTGACATCGTCGATCAGCACGTTGATCAGGTGTTCCGGGCCTTTTTCGCCAAGCGCGCCGAGGCTCCACAGGAACGCCTTGCCGACGAACGCCGAATCCGCGCCCAGTGCGACCGCGCGGGCGGCATCGACTCCGGAGCGCACGCCGCTGTCATAGACCAGTTCCGCCTTGCCGCCGACTTCGGCGGCGATCGCCGGCAGCACATCGATCGGGGCGGGCAGCGCATCTATCTGGCGGCCGCCGTGGTTGGTGACAAACAATCCGTCGATTCCCAGTTCCACGGCGCGCGCCGCATCTTCGGGATGCATCACGCCTTTGAGCATCAGCGGCTTTTTCCACTTGTCGCGGTAGCGGGCGATTTCGTCCCAGGTAAACGCACCACCGCTTTCGCGCCGGATAAAAGCCGCCCCCTCGACCAGATTCATGCCCGGTTTTACATAGGGCGCGAGGGAGGTGAATTTCGGAATGCCGTTCCGCATCAGCGAGCGCATCCAGTGCGGCGAGCGTATCGCATCCAGCCGCAGGCGCATCGTCAGCTTGAACGGGTTCATGATTCCGCTCTTGACCTCGCGCGGGCGGGTCGTGCGGGTCGGCGTGTCGACCGTCAGGACAAGCACGTTGACGTTCGCGGCCTCCGCCCGCCGCACCAGGTCGAACCCGATCTTGTGGTCGTTATTCGCGAACCGGTAGAGCTGGAGCCATAACACATCCGGCGCGATCTCCGCCGCCCGCTCGATATCGATCCCCGATAGCAGGCCCAGCGTGTAGGGGATATTGGCAGCCTGCGCCGCTTCGGCGAGATAGGTTTCCGCGCCGGGAAACGCGGTTCCGGGCCCGCCAATGGGCGCGATCCCGATCGGCGCGGCGTAAGCTTTGCCGAACAGGGTCGTGTCCGCCGGCGGCGGCGCGATCACCCGGCCATAGCGCGGCACCATTTCGACCGCATCCAGCGCGCCCCAGTTCCGCGCGATGCCGGTATCCGCCCCTGCCCCGCCATCGGCGTATTCGAAGGCGAAATTCGGCAGGCGCCTGCGTGCCCGTTCGCGCAGGTCGAAGGCGGTCGGGAACCGGCGTTTCAGGGCCAGCTGTTCGGGCGTCAGCGGCGGGCGGGTTGTCGGTTTCACCTGCGGCGGGACGGAAGACGTGTCGGGCATTCGAAATTTCCTTCGGACGGACGCAAAACGTGCAGTGGATATAATAGCCCGATGGACGCGGACTCTGCCATGATACCGTGACATTTCATCGCCACAACCGAAGCCCGACCATGCCCGATCCCTCCTACACCGAAGACGAACGCCGCCACTTCTTCCGGTGCATGACCCGTATCTTCCAGATGGAACGCGAACTGGGCGGCACCATGATCGATGCCATTATCCTGCGCGCCGCTGCCATCGGCCGGCTCGAAGACCGCCCCATGAGCGTCTCTTCCCTCGCGGATTACGTCAGCCTGCCGCGGCAAACCGTCAGCCGGCGCGTTCACCGGCTTGCCAGGGCGGGCATGCTGACAACGCGACGCGAGGGCAACCGCACCATTGTGGATACGACCGAGAAGGCGCGTCGGCGGAATGCGAAATTCGTAAACGACGCCATTGCGGAGACCATCGAGTTCGTGCGCCGTCTCGACGACGACCGCCCGAAGTGAGCAATAATCGCCCAAAATGGGCAGTCGGGGCATAGACATGCCGTCGCGTTCGTAATCTACTTAACACCAACAACCGGGAACCCAGTGCATCGAGGGAAGAAACCAGCCGGTCCGCCGGCAGGCACAGTCAAAAGGGAAATCAATGGCGCGCAAGCTGAAATCGTTCAGCCGTCCGAAGGGCGGTTCTCTGAAAAAATCCTACGACATGATCATCGCGAAACGGCGGAAAGGCGCGCTGGAAATCCAGTTCAACCGGCCCGACCGCCTGAACACGATCAACGAGGAAATGGCCGAAGACATCATGCACGCGATGGACGCCGTCGAACTCGACCGCAACATCATTGCCGTCGTGCTGTCGGGCGACGCGCGTGCGTTCTGTGCCGGCGCCGATCTCGGCGGGTTCAAGGACCTGCCCGAGGACCGCTACGACAATTACCGCGCCCGCTACAACCAGCGCAAAAACCGCCTGCTGTATCGCTTCCTGATGAACTACACCAAGCCCGTGATCTCCGCGGTCGAGGGCTATTGCCTGGGCGGCGGATTCGAAATGGCGATGATGGGCGATTTTATCGTCGCCAGCGAGACCGCGAGTTTCGGCCTGCCCGAAGGGAAGCACAGCCTGATCCCCGGCGCCGGCGGCACGCAGAACCTGCCCCGCCTGATCGGCGCACCGCTGGCCAAGGAACTGATGTGGACCGGCCGGCGCATTTCGGGCGCGGAAGCCAAGGAATACCGGATCGTCAACCACGTCGTCGAAAAGGGCAAGGCGCTGGCAAAGGTGCGGTCCATCGTCGAGGAAATGAAGGGCGTCGGCCCGCTGTCCCAGATGATGACAAAGCAATCCATCAACCGCGGTGTCGACATGTCCCTGCAACAGGGCTTCATGCAGGAAGCCGATCTCGCCTACATGCTGTCCTGGTCGGACGACCGGGCCGAAGGGCTGAAAGCGTTTTCCGAACGCCGCAAGCCGGACTTCAAGGGGCAGTAAAAGCAACATCTACGAAGGAGCACCGTCATGGCCAAGAGTTTCCTTGCAGACAAGGATATCTGCATCGTCGCCTACGGAGAGACCAAGATCGAACGCCGCGGCGGCAGGTCGGCATATGAAATCGCGGCAGAGGTTGCCGAGCAGCTTTACAAGAAGACCAAGCTCGGCCCGTCGGACATCGACGGCGTGACATTCACGGTGCCGATCAGCGAATGTTCGAATCCGTTCTGGTCGGGCTACGCGACCGAATATCTCGGCATTTCGGCCAAGTGGCTGCAGACCAGCGACATCGGCGGGGCGTCGGCCATCGGCAACGTCACGCGCGCGGCCATGGCGATCAAGTCGGGCCTGTGCGAGACCGCGATGATCCTCGGCGTCGATGCGCCGTCGACCCAGTGGCGCGCCTATTACGGCAGCTACCGCAACGAGTTCTGGGACCCGGTCGGCGTTCAGGGCCCGCCCGGCGCGTTCGGCCTGCTGATGAACCGGTACGAGCATCAGTACGGCCTCGACTTCCGCGGCCTCGGCGCCCTTGCCGTCGCCCAGCGCAACGGTGCGATCAAGAACCCGAATGCCTACGAAAAACTGCGCCACAAGATCACCATCGACGACTACATCAATTCGCGCCAGGTCTCGTCGCCGCTACGGCTGCTCGATTCCGTGATGTGGGCCGATGGCGGCAACGGGCTTGTGATGATGAAAACCAGCCGTGCCAGGAAGCTCGGCCTGACCAACCGGATATATCCGATCTCCTATGCCGAAATTTCCAACTTCGACTGCGCCAACCAGACGCCGGACATCACGGCGACCGGTCATTCGGTCGTCGGGCCGAAAGTCCTGCGCGACGCGAAGATGAAGGCGAAGGACATCGACATGTTCCACCCCTATGACGACTTCCTGTTCGCCGTGATGCTGAAAACCGAGCAATGCGGCTTTGCGAAAAAAGGCCAGGGTTCGCAGTTCCTGCGCGATACCGATCTCGGGCCGAAGGGCGACCTGCCGATCAATACCGGCGGCGGGCAGATAAGCTGCGGCCAGCCCGGGCTGGCCGGCGGCGGCATCAATCTGGTCGAAGCCGTCCGTCAACTGATGGGCGAAGGCAAGGGCCGCCAGGTGCCGAATGCGCGCAATGCAATGGTGACCGGTATCGGGGTGATTCCCTACGGCCGGAACTGGGGATCGGCGAACGCCATGGTCCTGGTGAATTAGGAAGGGGAGAAAACAGATGGCTCAGACAGACACAAAACCCCGCCCGCTGCCCAAACCGACGCCGGCGACCCAGGCTTTCTGGGACGGCGCCAAGAAGGGCAAGCTGATGCTTCAGTGGGACCCGACGGCGAAAAAATACCAGTTCTGGCCGCGCGCCAACAGCGTACGCACCGGCAAGCGGAACCTTCAGTGGAAACCGACATCCGGCAAGGGCGAGCTGTATTCGTTCACCGTCACCCATGTCCCGACGCCCGGTTTCGAAGCGCGGGCCCCCTACGTGATCGGCATGATCGAACTCGACGAGGGCGTGCGCATTATCGCCAACCTGGTCAATATCGAGATCGACGAGGTCGAGATCGGCATGCGGATGAAAGTCGCCTGGGAGAAGCTCAGCGATGACATAACCTACTTCGCGTTCGAGCCCGACAAACGGGCGAAATCGAAGCCCAAGAAGTAGACCGCCGTGAAACTGGGCTCGCTGATTGCCGATTGTGCGCTCCGATACCCGGAGCGCGAGGTGATCGTCTGCAACGATCGGCGGATCACCTTCGCCGAACTCGATACGAACGCAAACCGGCTGGCCAACGCCTATGCGGCGCACGGCATGCGGATCGGCGACCGCATCGCCATGTTCCTGCCGAACAGCGCAGAGCTGATCGAAGCGATGTGCGGCGCTGCCAAGGCCGGCGGCGTCATCGTGCCGATCGCGACACGGCTCGCCCCGCGCGAAGTCGCCTACATTCTGGGAGACTGCGAACCGTGGGCCGTCTGTTTCACGCCGCAGCACCGCGACCTGGTCCGCGATGCCGTCACAGACCTCGACGATCCGCTGATGGTGGTCTTCGACGGCGAGGCCGAAGACGGCGAGATCTCCTTCGATGCGCTGATGGCAGAAGGCGCCGTCACGCCGCCGCCGCCGCTCCCCACCGACTTCGACACACTGACCCTCGGCTATACGTCGGGAACGACGGGCCGTCCCAAAGGGGCGCTGGCGACCCACATGGCGCTGGTCCTGACCGGCGGCTACATGAATCTGTCGGAATGGCACCTGACCGCCGAAGACAGAATTCTGGCGACGACGCCGATGGCGCACCGGACCGGACTCGGACGCGTCGCCAACGCGGTTTGCTGCGGCTGCACGGTCGTCATCATGGACAAGTTCGACCCGGTCGCGGCGGTCGATCTGATCGAAAAGGAAAAAATCACCATCATCGGGCTGGTCCCGACCATCGCCCGGATGCTGATCGACGAAATCGAAAAACGGCCCGATGCGCTGAAATCCGCCCGCCTGATGGTCGCCACCGGCGAGGCTTTCCCGGTCGACATAAAAAGGCGTCTTGCCGCCGCCGCGCCGAACATCGGCCTGTACACGTTCTATGCCCAGACCGAAGCCGGTTTCATTACCGGGCTGCGTCCCGAGGAACAGGCGACGCACCCGGATTCGTGCGGACGTCCCGTCCCGTCGGTGGATGTCCGCATTGTCGACGCAGACATGAACGACGTACCGCGCGGCGAGGTGGGCGAGATCATCTGCCGGTGCGGCACCCCCGGGGTCCTGTCGATGCCGGAATACTGGCGCAACCCGGAAGCGACCGCCGCCGCGTTTCACGAGGGCTGGCTGCGCACCGGCGACCTCGCCCGAATGGAGGAAGACGGCTACGTTTATTTCGTCGACCGCGCCAAGGACATGATCGTGTCAGGCGGCCTCAATATCTATTCGCGGGAGGTCGAGGATGCGCTCGAAGCCCACCCCGCGGTGGACGAGGCCGCGGTCCTGCCGGTCTCCGATGCGGCGTTCGGCGAATCCGTTTTTGCCTATGTCACCTTCCGGGCGGGCGCGTCCGCGACGGAAAGCGAACTGATCGCCCATTGCCGTACGCTGATCGCAAGTTATAAGAAACCCAAATACGTGCGCGAAATCGACGTCCTGCCCCGCAACAGCACCGGCAAGGTCGTCAAGGTGGCGTTGCGCGAACGCGCGGCAAAGGAACTGACGGACGCCTGATGGAACTTCTTCTGAACGACGAACAGACGATGCTGCGCGACAGCGCCGCCACGTTTACCGCTCGACGCGGCGGCGCGGACCGGCTGCGCCGGCAACGCGATACGGACGCGAAGATCGACCGCGAAATCTGGACCCAGGCCGCCGAGGCCGGGTGGCTCGCGATCCTGGCCCCCGAAAGCGCCGGCGGACTTGGGCTGGGCCTGACCGAACTTTGCCTGGTGTCGGAAGAGCTCGGCAAGGGCCTGGTGCCCGAACCGGTCGCCGCAGTGGCGGCGGTCGCTCGCGCGCTCGGCGCGTCCGGCCCGTCGGAAGCGCTTGTTTCCGGCGAAAGGATCGTTCTGCCGGCATTGATGGAGAACACGCGATCGATCGGCGACGAAGTCCCTGCGGTCACCGCCGCGCCCGACGGGGACGCGCTATCGCTCGACGGCGTCAAGACGGGCATTCCCTGCCCGGACGACGCGGACGGGTTTCTTGTATCGGCAGCAGGCCCGGACGGCCTGGTTCTCGCCGTGGTGAACAGCGACGATGCCGAAATTCAGGCCGCCCCCACGCTCGACGGCCAGACGGTCGGCACGATCGCCCTGAACGGGGTGCCGGGTGCGGCGGTTGCCGGCCCCAACGAAGCCCCGGCCGCCATTACGGAGCTGCTCGATGCCCTGCACCTCGGCAACGCGGCCGAACTACTGGGTGTGATGGAGGCCGCGCAGGAAATTACCGTCGAATACCTGAAAACCCGCGAACAGTTCGACAGACCGATCGGGTCGTTCCAGGCACTGCAGCACCGGGCGGTCGATAATCTCGCGGCAATAGAGATGTGCCGCTCGCTGATCTATCAGGCCGCCCGCGCGCTGGACGGTGGCGGCGGGTCGCCGGGTCTTGCATCGGCGGCATTGTCCAAAGCCGCGACAAGCGCGCTCGATGTCTGCAAATCGGCGGTACAGATGCATGGCGGCATCGGTTTCACCGACGAACACGATATCGGTCTGTATCTCAAGCGCGCCGTCATTCTCGCTGCCCGCTACGGCAATGCGGGCGTGCACCGCAAACGCTATGCGGAAGGCGCAGAGGCGCATGACTGAGCAATCGTTGCGCGGACAGGCCTCAATGCCTAAGAATTGCCGGATCAGCAGAGGAAACCGACCATGCCCGACCAGTCCTACCGCACGTTCCTGAAAAATCTCGAACAGCAGGGAGAGCTTATCCACTTCACCAAGGAAGTGGACCCGGCTCAGAACATGTCCGCCATCGAATGGAAGGCCTATAACGAGTTGGGCAAGGCAAGCCTTTTCACCAATCTGAAGGGCCATGAAGGCTGGCAGGCAACGAGCCAGATTCTCGCCGACCGTAAAAAGTGGGCCATCGGGCTGGGGGTCAGCGAAGACACGATCCTCGACGAAATGAGCGACCGCCTGCGGCAGACGATCAAAACGGTCGAAGTCGATTCCGACGCGGCGCCGGTGCAGGAGGTCGTGTTCGAAGGAGACGACGTCAACATTCTCGACGTCCCCTCGATGATGACGTCCGAAGATGACGGCGGGCGCTACTTCGCGTCCGGCATGGCGATCGTCAAGGACCCGGAAACCGGTATCCGCAACATGTCGGTCCATCGCCAGATGATCCTCAACGAGCGCGAAACCGGGTTTATCATGGTGCCGCGCCAGGCCAAGCGCATCTACGACATGTACGCCGCGCAAGGGCGCGGCATGCCGGTGGCCATGGTCTACGGCGCCCACCCGGCGATTTTCTACGGCTCCGGCTTCACCACGACTTACGGCAATGACGAGCTTGAAGTCGCCGGCTCGCTACTGGGCGAAGGCGTTAGGATGGTCAAATGCAAGACTGTCGATATCGAAGTGCCGGCCGAGGCGGAAATGGTGCTCGAAGGCGAAATCCTGTTCGACCGGCAGGAACCCGAAGGCCCGTTCGGCGAGGTCCCCGGCACCTATGCGGAAGCGACCGAATCCCATGTGTTCCGCGTAAATTGCATGACGCGGCGCAAGGATCCGATCTTCTATGCCGTCCATTGCGGATACCCGACCACGGACACGCAGGGCACCATGGCGCTCGGCGTCGAGATCGCCACCAAGGAGCACCTGAAAAACGTCGAGGGCGGGCTCGACCTGCTGGACGTGCGCTGTCATCCGTCCGCCGGCATGATGATGGTGGTTCTCAAAATTCGCCCACGGGTCGAAGGCCAGGCCAAGACGGCGCTGATGGCCGCCCTGTCCGGCGCCTACCTGCATCCGAAGCTCGCGATCGCCGTCGACGACGATATCGACGCCAACGACCTGCGCCAGATCATGTGGTCGATGACGACCCGCGTCCATGCGGAGCGTGACGTGATCATGATTCCCAACACCCGCGTCTTCGCGCTGGATAATATCTCTCCCGTCGTGCCGGGCCAGAACAGCTTCCACCGGGTCGGCACGAAATGGATGATCGATGCGACGAAGCCCGCCGTGACCCAGGTCGAGGAACGCGCCCGCTTCACACCCGCGATGCCGCGTAATTACGACAGCGTGAACCTCGAGGATTTCCTGCCCTAGGCGCGCGCGGCGTAGCGGTTCTTATACCGCCATGCCGGGCGGCAGAAGGCGCTCTTCCTTCAGAACATGCGCGCGGTAGATCTCGCTGACCGATTCCCAGCGCAGCATGCACGCTTCCTCGCAGATCTCGAGCGCGCGCCCGGCGACGGACGGCGAATCGATATATTTCTCGCACAGCGCCATCTGGCGGGCGCTGTGTTCCTCGTCCGCTTCGGCATGTTCGACGAAAAAGGCAATTTCGGGCGATTGCGCCGTAAATCCGTAATGCGCGGTCAGGGACGGGATCGTTACTTCCTTGTTGAGCGCGGGCTGCTGGCCTTCCTGCGTTGCCTGCATCGCCAGGATCACGCCGAGCGCCTCGTCGCGCAGGGTCTGGACATAGTGCAGGCGCCGTCCATGCCAGGCGGGTCCGATGTCGAGCGATTTCACCTCGTCATCCGACAGCCCGGCGGCATTGCAGAAATCGAATATCATCCGGGAATGGTCATGCGGCTCATGGCCCGGGCGCGGGATGGCGACAAGCCCCTCTTCCTCGGCAAGGTTTTCGATGACCGCATGTTTGACGTCCTGCGGGCCCTTCCATAGCAGAAAACCGAAGGATGGCAGCGCCAGCTCGACGAACTTGTAGTGGCTCGCCATGTAAATCCCGAGCGCATGCAGATCGAGCGAACCGTCCAGCATCATCCTGAAGAACGGGTGGTTCTTCGTGTGCCATTTTTCGCGGACCGCGGTTATCTCGGCGGCGATATTGTCGATTTTCGTCATCTGCATACGCCTTTCTGCACAATTGTCCGGCCCGTTTTCACGGGCATTCATTCACAAAAGCGGTCCCGGGTTGTCGACGGCGAATTCCTCGAGCCCGGCGACGATAATGTCGAACGCCTCGTCGACACTGTCGACGACCTTGAAAAGATCGAGGTCCGCCCGGCCGATCGTGCCGAACTCGACCAATGCCTCGAGGTTCAGCACCTTGTCCCAGAAATCGCTGCCATACAGGATGATCGGCATCTTCTTCTTCATCTTGCCGGTCTGGATCAGTGTCAGGCCTTCGAAAAACTCGTCAAGCGTGCCGAAGCCGCCGGGCATGATGACCAGCGCCTTCGCGAGATAGAGAAACCAGAATTTCCGGGTAAAAAAATAATGAAACTCAAAGGCGAGCTTGCGCGTGACGTAGGGATTTACCCCCTGCTCCATCGGCAGGGATATCCCGAGGCCGACATTCTCGCCCTTGGCTTCAGATGCGCCGCGATTCGCCGCTTCCATGATGCCGGGGCCACCCCCCGAACAGACGACGAAACGCCGGCTCTTGTCGGCAAGCGACTTCGACCATTCGGTCAGGCGGAAAGCAAGTTCGCGGGTATCCTCGTAGTAGCGCGACATCTTCAGGTCGGCCTTGGTCTTGGCGAGATCGCCGGCGCCGGCTTCCGCCGCTTCGAGGCGTTTTTCAGCCTCGGCCCTCGGCAGGAGCCGCGCCGAGCCGAAAAACAGGATCGTGTCCTCGATATTCAGTTCGGCGAACCGTTCCTGGGGCTCCAGATATTCCGCCAGTATCCGCAGCGGACGGCCCGCCGGCGAATTCATGAAAGCCGGATCGCGATAGGCCCGCGGCGGATGGATATCGTCTGTGCTCATCAGTTTTCCAGCAGGCGCGGCAATACAAGCGTAATCGTGGGGAACAGGATAATGAACACCACACGGACGGCGTCCGACAGGAAGAAGGGTAACACGCCCTTGAATGTCTCGATCATCGGCACGTCCTTCGCCATCGAATTGATAACGAACACGTTGAGCCCGACGGGCGGCGTGATCAGCCCGACTTCGACGACGATCAGCGTGATGATGCCGAACCACAGTTTCAGATCTTCGCCCTGCACCGGGAAATCGAGCCCGGCAATGATCGGCCAGAAGATCGGCACCGTCAGCAGGATCATCGACAGCGAATCCATCACGAGGCCGAGCAGCACGTAAAGCACGATCATCCCGACCAGGATCACCATCGGGCTCAGGCCCGAATTCTGGAAAAAGTCGGCCGCGAATATCGGCAGTTGCGAAAAGCCGAGGAACGCGTTGAATATCGATGCGCCGAGCAGGATCAGGAAGATCATCGCCGTTGTCGACGCGGTGCCGAGGATGGCATCGACGAAGTCTTTCCACTTCATCCCGCCGCGCAGGACCGCGATCAGGAACGTGCCCGTCGCGCCGACGCCGGCGCCCTCGGTCGGGGTGAAGATACCGATGTAAATCCCGCCCATTACCAGCAGGAATATGACCAGAACCGGCCAGATATCGAGAATGGCCTGCCATTTGGCGGCGAATGTGGTCCTCGGTCCGGCGGGCCCGGCATCGGGGAAAACCCGAACGACAATGGCAATCGCCAGAATGTATCCGAGCGCCGCCATCACCCCGGGAATAAAGGCTGCCTGGAACAGGGTGGCGACGTTTGCCTCCACCATGACGGCATAGATAATCAGCACCACCGATGGCGGGATCAGGATCCCCAGCGTACCGCCTGCCGCAAGCGATCCGGTCGCGAGGGCGCCGGAGTAATTGTATTTCCGCAATTCCGGCAGCGCGACCTGCCCCATCGTGGCGGCCGTCGCCAGCGAAGAGCCCGTGATCGCACCGAACCCGGCACAGCCTCCGACCGCAGCCATCGCGATACCGCCGCGAAACTGGCCGAGCCAGGCATTGGCCGCCTTGAACAGGGCGGAACTCAATCCCGCCTTGGCGGCAAACTGGCCCATCAGGATAAACAGGGGGACCACGGAGAGGGTTTCGGCCGTGAACCGCCAGTAGGTCTCGGTCTTCAGATAGCTGAACAGGGCCACTTCGCCGGCAATCGAGACATAGCCCACGACACCGACCGTCAACATCGCAATACCGATAGGGACACGGACCGCGAGCAGCACCAGCATCACGCCGAACCCGATCATCCCGATTGTCAGACCGTCCACGGTATCAGTTCCCCAGCCCTGAATCGGCGTCGTCCCGGCCGTCGAAAAATCTGCCTTCCCGCGTTTCCTGGATGCTGCGCCAGACCGTATAGGCGATCACGACCACCAGAAATGCCATCATCAGGATCGATGGCGGGAACGTCGTCCAGCGCGGGAAATTGATGGTCATCGATTTTTCCGCGTAATTGTACATATCCAGACCGCCGAAGATCATCCGCCAGGTCAGCAGGATGGCAATGATCAGATAGAAAATACCGCCGACAACGTCGCAGGTCGTTTTGGCCCTGACCGGTGCGCGAACCATGAAGAAATCGACCAGGACATTGCCGCGGTTCAACTGGCACCAGGGCAGGAATGCGAAGACGGCAAGCCCCGTGCCGATGGCAACCAGTTCGAAATCTCCCGGTATGGGCGCCAGGAACAAAGAACGCCCGGTCACGCTGATGGTCGTCAGCAGCGCCATGCCACAGAGCAGCACGCCCCCTGCCATCGCGAGAATGCGGGAAATATTATAGAGAACACGCCCCACCGGATCGGTGGGCCGTGCAATATTGCTCAGACCTTCGGCCATATCTTTGAACCAGGTTCCGTCTATGAAGCAGATTCGTCTGTGAAGCAGGGCCCGGGCCGGCCTGCGAAGGCCGGCCCGGGATATCCGTCTACTTGGAGTATTTGGCGATCATCTCGCGGGCATCCGACAACAGGGCCGGACCGTCGACGTTGATCTTTTTCATTTCGGCAAACCAGCGCTCGAACACCGGCTGAGCGGCCGCCCGCATCTTGGCGACCTCATTGGCGGGAATGGTGTGGAACTGGTTCTTTTTCTTGGACTTGACGACCGCGAGACCGGGGGCCTCGATATCTTCCCAGTTCTGGCCCGCCATCTTCGCGATGTTGCCACCGGCGTTCTTGTCGATGACCGCCTGCAGGTTCTTCGGCAGCTTGTTGTAGCTGTTCTCGTTCATCAGGAACGTAAAGACGTTCGTGCCGAGACGCGGCTGATCGCCTGCCAGCATCGAGAAGTGGCTCACCAGGTCCGGCGTTTTGACCGCAGGGGCGATCTCGTAGGGCAACAACACGCCGTCGATCACGCCTTTGGAAAGAGCTGCCGGAATCTGCGGCAGCGGAAGGCCGATGCCCGTCGCACCAAGCGCGTTCAGGAGCCAGACACCACCGCGCGACGCAGCACGCAGTTTCATACCCTTGATGTCAGACATCTTCGTGATGGGTTTCTTGGACTGGAACAGGAAACCGGCATGTGCGTGGATCAGAAGAGGCTTGTAGCCCTTGAGGTCCGGCGCAAGATGCTTGGCGCTAAAATCCTGTAGCGCCAGGGTCGTCGACATTGCGTTCTGGTGCACGAAGGGCAGCTCGAACGGCTCGACGCGCGGCATACGGCCGGGCGTGAATCCCGGCAGCGTCCAGACGATATCGACAACCCCGTCGCGCACCTGGTCGAGAAGCTGAGGGGCCTTGCCGCCGAGCTGCATCGCCCAGAAAGGCTGGATCTTGAGCGCCCCGCCGGAGTCCTTTTCGATCTTTTTCGCCCACGGAATCAGGAACGTCTTTGCCGGGTTGGCAACCGGCGGGATGAAGGTATGCATGCGCAACGTCGCCGCCTGCGAGGGGGCGGGCATGGCGACCATGGCCGCCGCAGCGACGGCTGTGGCGGCCAGAACTGTCGAATAGATTTTCTTGGTCATCGCGTTTTCTCCCATGGGTATTACAAAAGTGCACCACCGGTCCTCGACGACGTCATCGGGCCGATGTTGTTGTCCCGACTGTATCGACCGGGGGCGTTCGATTCAAACAAAGAAATCGGGTCAAATCGTCCCGTCGAAGACGCGTTTCAGGTGCGCGGCGCTATCATGCGCGGCGCTGACGGCAAGATCGATCCCGCCCAGCATGAACATGAACCCGTGGATCGTGTTCGGAATCGAATGAAACTCTGTCGCCACGCCTGCCTGGCCGAGCGCGTCGACGAACAGCGCATTGTCGTCGTGCCGCGGGTCGTACCCGGCCGTCATCAGGTAGGTCGGCGGCAAAACGCTGAAATCGGCCATTTTTAACGGCGCTACCCACGGATTCGCCATATCTTCCGGGCCGTTAAGGTAGTGACCCATGGACCACTTCATGAGGCCGCTATCGAGAAAATAGCCCTCTGACAGGTTTTTCATCGACTCCGTCGGCGGGCCGCCCGCCGTGCCGGGATACCACAGCATCAGTTTGACGACCGCCGGTCCCCCCCGATCCGCCGCTATGGCGCAGGCCGCAATCGCCATCGTGCCACCCGATGAATCGCCGCCGATCGCGATCCGGGCGGGATCCGCGCCGATCGTCGACGCGTTGTCGGACACCCAGCGGAGCGCGGCGTAGCTATCTTCATGCGCGGCGGGAAATTTGTGTTCGGGCGCCAGGCGGTATTCGAAGGACAGGACGAGACAGTCGGCCCCTGCACAGATCAGCCGGCAAAAGCTGTCATGGGTCTCGATACTGCCGAACACGAAGCCGCCGGCATGCACGAATACCAGGATCGGCAGCGGTCCGGTCTTCCCCGGCGGCCGGTAAAGACGGGCCGGCAGTTCAACGCCCGGGGCGCCGCCCGGAATAACGAAATCCTCGGCCGCGCCGATTTCGGGCCGGGGATCGAGATCCCACTTTGCGACGAAGCGCTCGATGGCGGCACGCGCTTCCGGCGGACTGAGGTCGGAGACGCGCGCGACGCCGGGTCCCGTCAGGTCCTCCAGAACGACGGCCGTCTGCGGATCCAGTGTCGGAAGTCCGTCCATGCTCTGCTCCCTGTTTTCGTAATTTTTTGTCTTTCAGGAATTACCCTAGCATAACAACCCGGCAGATTTCTCAACACGTTCGCGCTGCGCTACACTGGTCCGGACCGCAACCAGACACAGAACATCCAGAATGACCGATAAACCGATCTGGCTGACAGAAGCCGATGTCGTGGGGCTTATCAGCCTGCCCGAAGCCATCGATGCGCTTGAAAAAACGCTCGCCCTCGAAGCGGAGGACCAGGCGGCCAGCATGCCGAAAACGCACCTGATGGTCGCGGCGAACGACGCGATGCACGCCATCGGCGCCTCTGTCGCCGGCGAGGGCATCTGCGGTTTCAAGACCTGGATCAACGTGCAGGGCAAGTCAGAGACCACGATGACCCTGTTCTCGATGGAGGACGGCGCCTGCCTGGCGGTAATCGAAGCCACCGCGCTTGGCCAGATGCGCACGGCGTCGGTTACCGGCGTCGGGACCAAACGTCTCGCCGCCGCCGGCGCGGACGATATGGGTATCGTCGGGACCGGCAAGCAGTCCCTGCCCCAGATCGCCGCCGTCCACGCGGTCCGCCCGCTCCGGGAAGTGCGTGTATCCAGCCGCAACCCGGATACGCGGCGGGAATTCGCCGAAAACGTCACCGCGCGGCTCGGCATCCCCACGCGACCGGTCGATACATTGGAAGAGGCGGTGACCGATACACCCATCGTCACCCTAATCACCAACTCGACCGAAGCGTTTCTGACCGCCGACATGCTGGCCCGGGGCAGCCACCTGAACGCGATGGGCGCCATCGTGCCGTCGCGGGTGGAATTCACCGATGACGTCTTCGGCCGCGCCGACCTGATCGCCGTCGACAGCCTGCGCAGCATCCGCGACCTGTCGACCGAGTTCCGCGACCATTACGGCGAGGACGACGCCGCCTGGCAGGACGTGCGGACGATCGCGTCGGTGATCGCCGCGGACGAAACCCGCCCGGAGGGTGCGGACGTGACACTGTTCAAGGCGATGGGCATGGGGCTGTCGGATCTGGCCCTCGCCATAGAGGTGCTGAAGCGCGCGCGGGCGCAGAACAAGGGTCACAAGGTGCCGGACCGGGTCAAGCTGCCGGCCCGGCTGACGTGACAAGAAGGGCGTGATGTCAGCGACCTCCTATGACGTGATTGTGGTGGGCAGCGGCAGTGCCGGACTTGCCGCGGCCATTGCTGCTGCGGAAAACGGTGCGCGCACGCTGATGATCGAGAAGAATCCGGCGCTGGGCGGCACCACCGCGTGGTCCGTGGGCTCGATCACAACCAGTTCGTCGCCGCACCAGCGCGCCATCGATATCTACGATTCACCGGACGATCACTATGCCGACATGGCGCTGTTCCACGGCGAGCGCCTGAAAGGCCGCGACAACCTGAAACTGCGGCGTCTTCTGGCCAACCGCACGCCGGAAACCTTCGACTGGCTGCTGAGCCTGGGGCTCGTTTTCTATGGCCCGATGCCGGAACCGCCCCACACCCAGCCGCGCATGCACAACGTTCTGCCCAATTCGCGCATGCTTATTCATCACCTGGCGAAACGCGCGCGCAAGCTGGGGGTCGATATCCGCACCTCTGCGCGGATGGAAAACCTGATCGTCGAGAACAGCCGCGTGACGGGTATCGTGGTCAACGGCGACGCGCTGACGGCCGCGAAGGGCGTGATCCTGGCCGCCGGCGATTTTTCGGCGAATCCCGCGCTGAAACGGCAATACATGCCGCCGGAAGTTGCGCGCATCGGTCCGTTCAACGAGGACAGCACCGGTGACTGGCACGACCCGGTCACGGCGCTTGGCGGGCACGTGCTCAACGGCGATGTCGCGCTCGGCCCCGAAATCCGGTTCCGCCCGCCGGCGAAATCGACCCTTGTGCGCAAGCTGCCGCCGTGGCTCTGGCTGGCGCGCGTCGTTCGCTGGTCGATAGACCATATGCCGGCGCGACTCCTGCGGCCCTTCGTGATGGGATTCCTGACCACGGCGCTGATGCCCTCGCTCGACCTGTACCGGCAGGGCGCGTTGCTGATCAACCGCAACGGCGAGCGGTTCTCGGACGAAACCGGCTCACCGTCCGACCACATGCCGGCCCAGCCGGACGGCGAAGCCTTCGTCGTCATGGACGGCGAACTGGCAGCGACGTTCCGCGCCTGGCCCAATTTCATCTCGACCGCGCCGGGGATCGCCTATGCCTATCTCGACGATTACCGGCGCAACCGCCCGGATATTTTCTTCACCGCGGATACGGTGGCCGAGCTTGCCCGGAAAACCGGCATGGACCCGGCGAAGCTCGAAAAGTCGGTTGCGGATTACAACGCCCGTGATGCGGGGGGCGACAGAAAACCCTGTGCGACCCCGCCCTTCGTCGCCCTGGGACCGGTCTGTTCGTTCATCATGACAACCGATGGCGGGCTGGCGGTCAACGAGCACCTTCAGGTGCTGGATCAGGACAACGCCCCGATCGCCGGGCTCTACGCCGCCGGCGCGACCGGCCAGGGCGGACTGCTGCTCGAAGGACACGGCCATCACCTGGGCTGGGGATTCACGTCGGGGCGTATTGCCGGGCGGCATGCCGCCGCGGCGGGCTCGAACGACGGGGATATGCGGCCGGTCTAGCCCTGCGCTGCCTGGCGCGCCCGCCGCGCGAGCATTTTTTCCGCCAGCTTCGGCGCCGTTCCGGGCCGCGACCACGGACAGCGGCCGATACAGATACCGCAGCCAAGAGCTTCGCCGAAATACGGAATGCACTTGTCGAAATCGACATACCACTTCTCGACGCCGCGCACGGTCTGTTTTTCCGGCGAAATCGCCCCCGGCGGGCAGGCTTTCGTGCACACCTGGCAGCTCGCACAGAAATCGTCGGCCCCGAAGATATCGGGCGCATCGGCGAGGAGCGGCATTTCGGTGGTGACGGCCGACAGGCGGAAGGACGATCCGTATTGCCGGTTGATCAGCGATCCATGCTTGCCGAGCTCGCCGAACCCGGCGGCGATCGCCGGCGGGATCATCAGCAGGGCCGACGCATAGGGGCCGGCATAGGCTTTCGCGTAATGCCCCTGCTCCAGGATGTAATTGGTCAGGTTGCGCGACACCCGCGCCGCCCGATTGTACTGCTCGCCAACCTCGACGGCGGATGTCGGCGCGTCGATCGAATCCGGCGCGGCATTCAGCCGTTCGTGATCCATCGCGACCCCGATCATGACGATCCAGGGCTCGTTGATCTCGTACCCGTCGTAGACGTAGTCGGGGTTCATCGGCACGATTCCGACCAGGTCCGCCTCGTTCTCCAGGGCGAATTTCTTGATATCGGCGGTCCAGGCGGCGGCGTCCTTTTCAATCCTTTGCGGGCCCTGTTCGACGGGTTTGGGCCCGCGCGGCGCCTTGGGCGAATAGGTCGCCCGAACGCCGGCCGACAGGCGGTGATGGTCGAGCACCGCGTCCTGCAATTCGCCGAAGGCCTGTTTCGAATGCGGGTGCCAGAAGAACGGCGACGCGGGACGCGGATCGACCTCGCCCAAACCGTTTACGTCATTGCCGGACACGTCCGGAAAGGCTTCCAGAAACTTCGGCAGGGGGGCGTAATCGTCATGCGGTTTGACCATGCTGTCCTACGGTTTTTTTCAGGGGAGATCGACGGTCCAGGCATCGTAGCTGTAGACCCAGTCGGGGTCGGTTTTTTCGCGCATGAACTCGTTGCGATGCGATGTCGCCTGCACCTTTGTCGTCCGCGGTTTGCGCGCCGCTTCGAAGCGTTTGAACGCGGCCGGGAAATCGTCGGTCCCGCCATTGGCGAGACAGCGCGACAGCACCACGGAATCCTCGAGCGCGTTCGCCGCGCCCTGCGCCATATAAGGGGTCATCGGGTGGCAGGCATCGCCCATCAGCGTGACGTTGCCGCTGTTCCATGACGGCAGCGGGTCGCGCTCGAAGATCGCCCACTTGTGCACGGATTTGCAGGCATCCAGCACCGCCCGCACATCGGGGTGAAAATCGGCAAACGCCGCACGGAGCTCGTTCACGTCGCCGGTCGCCGACCAGGATTCGACCTGGAAATCCGGTTCCGGCTGGCTGGTCGTGAAGTAAATCTCGTCGCGGGCCGCGGTGACGTAATAGATGACGATATGGCGGTCGGGACCCCACCATTTGGCACTGTCGTCCATCAGCGTGTAGCCGTTCATCTGCGACGCCGGAAAGGCCGTCCGGTAGGCCAGGCGCCCGGTAAACCGCGCATCCTCCGCGCCGAGCAGCGATTCGCGGACGATCGAATGCACGCCGTCGGACGCAATCAGCGCATCCGCCGTCGCCGTCTCCCCGTTCTCGAATGTCAGCGTCACGTCGCTGCCCGACTGGTCGACCCCGGCCACCTTGTGGCCGTAGCGGATGGTGTCATCGGGCACGGCGCCGTGCAGCGCGGCATGAAGATCGCCCCGGTGCATCAGCAGATAGGGCACGCCGTAGCGGTCATAGGCATCGGGGCCGAGCGGATGGTCGTTGGTCAGGTTGCCGGTATCGAAATCGCGGTTGCGCCAGTGCGGCGGCTCGAACGCTGTGGCCAGGATCTTGTCGCCGATGCCGATGCCGTACAGCACCCGCATGGCATTGGGGCTCATCTGGATCCCGGCACCGATGCGGGCAAAGGCCGGCGCCTGTTCGTAGATGGTCGTCTCGATCCCGGCCTTGCGCAGGCACGCCGCAACGGCAAGCCCGCCGATACCGGCGCCGAGAATGGCAATATGGGGCGATTTATCAGGCACGTATTTCTTTCTTTGGTGGAATGGTCAGCTCACCGGTGCGGCACAGCGTTTCCACATCTGCGCGCCGCCGTTCTGCGGATTGGGAGACCTGCCCCGGGGCCACACACGCATGTCGTCATCGCCGAGCAATTCCATGTCGACATTCGCGCCCGCGCCCGGCTCCCCCGCCGGCACGGTATAGGTGAAGTCGTGCCGGCCGTAGATGCCCTGAAGGGTGTTCCCGCCGGGCGTGACGATCCTGGGGCCGTCGATCTCGAGCCGCTTGACGCCGTTGCACCAGTTGCCGTCGATCGCGTCCGCCCCTGCCGGCGAGGCGCCGAGGATCACGGCGCCAGCGGCGGCAGCGAGCAGAAACCGGGACTGGTTCAGGATTTTCATGCGCGACAGTCTAGCGGGAAATCCGCAGAAGAAAAATATCTCCGCGGTTCAGGAAATACCGACCCGCTTGCGGTAACGCGACATCATGGCGAACAGCTCGATCCGGTCGAAAATCGGCGCTTCGCCGCTGTATTCCTTGTACAGCGCGTTGACATTCATCACGATCCGCTCGGCATCAAGCCAGCCCTGGAAGGCGTCGAGCGAGATTTCCGCCGCCGCATCCTCGACATTGAGCCCCGCGTCGTAGCGGGCGCGGACCTCTTTATCGATATAGATAAAATAATTCTTGAGGTCGCGGACCTCGTCCTTGCCGGCAACCGGTCCGTGACCCGGCACCACGGTTTCCACGTCCCAGCCGAGAATCAGGTCGAGCGCGTCGATCCAGTTCTGCACCGGGCCGTCCCAGATTACCGGGTGGCCCTTGTTGAACACGATATCGCCGGTAAACACGGCTTTGTCGTCGGGCACATGGACCAGCACGTCGCCGCCGGTATGGGCGGGGCCGACATTGACCAGCTTCACGTCCTTGTCGCCGACCTTCAGATCCATTTCGCGCTCAAAGGTCTTGGTCGGCATGCGCCCTTCGATGCCTTCGAAATCGAACTTGGGCGGGCCCATCAGTTCGCGCAGCAGCAGACCGCCTTCGCCCAGATTCCCCGCTTCTCGCATCAGCTTGGCGAGATCCGACGGCTTGCGCTGGTGCATTTCGTGCGAACACGCGGCCGACGCGATGATCTCGCCGGTATTCACAAGCTCGTTGCCATAGGTGTGATCGCCGTTCGAATGGGTGTTCACCAGGTTGTCGAACCGGTCGAGCCCGTCGAGCCCGTCGCGGATCGCCTTCAGCATGTCGCCGGTGGAATTCAGGTCGAACAATGTGTCGACCAGCAGGGCTTCGTCGCCATCGACGATCAGCCCGGCATTGCTCCACCCCCAGGAACCGTCCGGCACCAGGTAGCCGTAGAGCCCGTTGCCGAGGTCGTGGAGGCCTTTTTCGTATTGCCACTTTGCCATGATTTCCTCCTAGGCTTCCTGAAGGTCGCGCATTTCGGGTTGGTCCGCGCGCTCGCTGATGCGCGATCCGGGGTAATAGGCGGTCGCATAGTTGGGCCGCGCCTTGATCCGCCGCCACCAGTCACAGACCCCCGGCAGGTCGGCCCACACATCCGCCATGCCGAGATCCTCCATCCGGTCGAAGGTTGGCGTCACCGCGATATCGGCCAGCGTATACATATCGCCGACCAGCCACGGACCGTCGGCCATGGCGGCATCTATGCGTTCCGCGGTTTTACGCAGCCGGTCGAGGGAATCCTGATAGACCCCTTCGTCGAAACCGTCGCGCCCCATCTCCTTGTAGAATTTCGTCCGCAGCGGGCGCTTTTCGGCCGCTGCCGCGAAATCGTCGTCGCTCATGGCCGAAAAATGCTGCACGAAGACCTTCTGGAACGACGGATAGCGGATCGCGACCGTCGGCACTTCCTCGATAAAGCGCAGCCAGGCCCGCATGCGGGCGCGATCCAGCGGATCCGACGGCGTGAGGGACGCCCCGTCGAAAACCTCGTCGAGGTATTCGATGATGACCGAGGAATCGACCACCACGCCGCCGTCATGCACCAGCGTCGGCGCGACCCCGTTGGGGTTCATCGCCAGATATTCCGGTGTCAGATGATCACCTTTGCGGAAGTTGATCTGGCGGTCCTCGAACGTCAGGCCCTTTTCCGCCATGGTCAGGCGGACCTTCTGGCTGCAGGTCGAATAGTCGGATTGGTATAGTTCAAGCATCGGGTTTCCGTTGTCAGTGTCGTCACAAAAGGCCGGTGGCAAGCCAGGGAATGGCGACCACCAGCGCCAGGACGATCAGCATGGTGAGCGCAAAGGGTGCTGCGCCGCGAAAAATATCGCCGAGCGTGATGCGGTCGTCTTCAAGGTTCGCGCGGATCACGAAACACGCGATGCCGAGCGGCGGGGTCAGCAGGCCGATCTCTACCGCGATGACCGTCACGATACCGAACCAGACAAGGTCGACGCCGAGCTTCGCCATTACCGGCACCACCAGCGGCAGCAGGATCAGCATAATCGAGGCGGAATCGAGGATCGTGCCGAGCAGGATGATGGCGATCAGGTAGACGATCAGCACGCCGACCAGACCGATATTCGTGGTCTCGATCCAGTGCCCCATGAAGTCGGGCAGACCCGACAGGGCCAGCATGTTGGCATAGAGATGGGCTGCGATCAGCAGGAACGAAATCGAGGCCGTCACATAGCCCGTCTCGATCAGCACATCCTTGAACGCCGCCCAGGACAGCCGCCGTTTCACGACGGCCAGGATCAGCGCCGCGAGCGCGCCGACACCGCCGGCTTCGGTCGGGGTAAACAGTCCGCCATAGATACCGCCCAGCACGATGGCGATCAGGATCACGATCGGCGAGATCAGACCGGCAAGCTCCATCGCGGAGGCGTCAGTTTCGGGATTGGGCTTCTCGAGCTTCAGCGCCCCCTCGCCGACGAATTTGGGATGGCGGCGAACCAGGTAGCCGATCAGGACGACGAAGGCGAAGGCGAGCAGGATTCCGGGAATGATACCGGCGGTGAACATCTGGCCGATGGAAACCTCGGCGACGATGCCGTACAGGATCAGCAACAGGCTGGGCGGGATCAGCATACCCAGGACCGAACTGCCCGCGACGACGCCGACGGCGAAGCGCGGCGTGTAGCCGAGGCGGATCAGTTCGGGCACGGCGACCTTGGTGAACACCGATGCAGACGCGATCGTCGTGCCCTGCACCGCCGCGAACACGGCGTTTGCGGCGACGGTGGAGACGCCGAGCCCGCCGCGCATCCGCCGGAACAGCCGGTTGCAGACATCGAACGTATCGCGCCCGATATCCGATGCGCCGACCAGCAGGCCCATCAGGACGAAGAGCGGTATGACGCCGAACGCGTAGCTTGAAATACTCTCGGCCGCGGCAAGCGAGAGCATCTTGCCGGCAATGATGCCGTTATCCTTCATCGCCCAGACACCGCAGAACGACAGCAGCAGCAGCGCGACCGACACATGCATGCCGGACTGGATCAGCAACAGGATGCCGAGAATGGAAAGGAGCCCGATCTGGATATCGCTCATGACGATTTACCCGCCGCGCGGCGCGCATCGCGTATGTCGGTGACGAGATGCATCAGGAACTGCAGGCAGGTGCCGGCGCAGCCGATCAGGATGATCAGATAGATCGGCCAGACCGGCGCGGTGAAATCGCCCTCGGTGCCGACATACTCGTCGATCCGCCACGCGCGGTCGAACCGGTCGATCGTGAAATAGAAGATAATCGCCAGCAATATCGCGCCGACGAAATGGTGAAACGCCTGCAGCAGATACCCCGCCGGCGTGCCGCGCGCCAGCATCCGCCCGATCAGCACGTCGGAGCGGATGAAGCGGCGGTTGCGCAGCGTGTGGGTGATCTGCAGGAAGACGATGGCGACGATCGACAGGCGCACCATTTCGGGCACCCCCGACAGCGGCTCGTTGAACAGGAGCCGTCCGAAGACGTCGAAATTGATCAACAGCATAACGGCCAGGATCAGGAGAGACCCCAGCACGTTCAGGCTGGCCGAAAGGCGGTCGAAGATCGACCCGCCTTTCGGTGTCACCATGCCGGGACCGCCGGCCATCCCGGGTTACCCCGCCCGCCGCTTACTCTTTGTCCCAGTCGCGGGCGAACTTGATGCCCGCCTTGCGCGACAGCTCCATGTACGTGTTCAGCACTTTGGTGCCGGGCAGCTTCTTGTCGTCCAGACGCTTGGCCCATGCCTTGGCAATATTGGGCAGGCTCAGCGCCCATTTGCGCCGTTCTTCAGCCGCCATGTCATGGATGGTCACGCCGTTGTCGCGGGCCACCTTGATCGCCCGCTCGCCGCCGGCAACATAATGACCGACCGCCTTGGCGCGGTAGGACGGCAGCACCTCGTTGAACACCTCCTGGACGTCTTTCGGCAGGTCGTTCCAGCGGTCGAGGTTCATCGTGATCGAGCTCGAGAACATCGCCCCGAAGCTGACGGTCGTCAGATGCTTGGTGACCTCGAAATACTTGAAGCCCGGTATCGACGATCCGAACACGACCATGCCGTCATAGACGCCGGTCTTCACGGCGTTGTAATAGGTCGTCAGGTTGCCGCGCACCGGCACGGCCCCCGTGCCCTTGATCCAGGACGCGGCAATACCGCCGGCACCGAGCTTGCGGCCCTTGAGGTCTGCGATCTTCGTAACCGGCGATGTCGTCAGGACGTGATAATCGTCGACGCCGACGCGGATCAGGAGTTTCTGGCCGAAGCGTTTATAGGCCGCGGTCATTTCGGGGACCTGCTTTTCGACCGCATCGACGACGTCGAGGACCTCGCCGAGCTTGGCGCTGCCGAACGGCGTCACATAGGAGATCGTCTCCAGCGGCGCCTTTGCGGCTTCGAACAGCATGCCGACATGGCCGATATCGCCGAGGCCTTCCTCGATCGCTTCGAAAACGGCCGGCGGTTTCGCGACGGAACCGGCATAGGCCTGGGTCCATTTGATCGTGTATTTGCTGCCGCGCGCTTTCAGGCGCTTGTCGATCTCGGGGATGAAATACCCCTTGAGATGCTTGACCGACCCGACCACGGGCGGATGCCCGGAGATCGCCGTCAGCTTGATTTCCTTCGCCGCCGCCGGGACGACGAATGCGCCGGCGACCGCGCTTGCAATAACGGTCCGGGCAATAAGGGTTTTGGAAAGTGCGTTCATGGTGGTTTCCTCCTGATGTGTTCTGAGAACTTCTGGTTTTGGGGTGATAAATTCAGCGGGGCGGCCGGACGAGCCTGTTTTTCAGGACTCCGATTTTTTCGATCTCCAGCTCGATCACATCGTCCGGTTCAAGATACCTGTCATATTCCAGCCCGCAACCGGTGCCGACCGTGCCCGACCCGATAAACTCGCCGGGATAGAGCGTGGTCGAGCGGCTGATATATTCGATCACGTCTTCGAAGTTGTGATGCATTTCGCCGCTGTTTCCGCGCGATACTTCCTTGCCGTTGACGCGCGCGGTCATCACCAGGTTGTACGGATCGCCAATGTCGTCCGCGGTGACGATACAGGGTCCGATGACGTTCGCGGTATCGAAATCCTTGCCCTTGCCCGGCCCGAGCTGGCCCTGCATTTCGCGGATCTGCGTATCGCGCGCGCTGATATCGTTGAAAATCGTATAGCCGAAGATGTGTTCCCGCGCGTCCGCCCGGGAAATATCGCGCCCGCCCCGCCCGATGAAGATCCCGAATTCGAGCTCGTAGTCCATTTTCTCCGCGAAATACGGCCAGACGATATCGACGCCGGTGCCGACGACGGCAAGTGCGTTGCAGGTGTAATAGATCGGCTGGTCGTACCAGATCTGCGGCGGGTCCATGCTGCCGTCCGCCTCATAGGCGGCGAATGTCTCTTCGGGGTTTTCGGTTGCCGCGGCAAGCCGGCGGTACCGGACCGCCCGTGCCTGGCGCAGATGTTTTTCGAAGCACAGAAAGTCGCGCATCTGCGTCGGCCGCGGGACCGGTGCCAGAAGCGTGATTTCGGCCACCGGCAGGACAGCGTCGCCGCCCGCCGCCGCTTCGCGCTCGACCAGCAGCCGCGCCGCATCCAGGGCCTGGGGCCCGCCTTCCATCAGCGCGATCATCGACGCGAAGGCAGGTTCGATCGCCCCGCCATGGCGCGACGCGACGGCCTGGATATCGACCACGGACGATCCGTCGCCGATCAATGCGCCGATTGCCGGTACCGTGCGGTTTTTCGTGGTGAAAGTGACAAGCCGCATTCGCGGCATCCCCCTGCTTTCCGTCGACGTTTCCTGCCGGACGCCCCCGTCTTCGCGGCGGGTCGCCCTTCTCGCCCTCAGGATAGGAAGGACTGCAAACGAATGTCAATCATTTGTTTGAAACATTTGTTTAATTTTATTGAACGCCATCCGGAATGGGCATATCAATAGGGTCTGCATAACGATCTATGGAACGATAACGGAGCCGCCAGTGGCCGAAGCCAACACCCATGCCGACATACCCGCTTCCGGATCGACCAAAGAACGGATACTGCACACGGCGGCGCGGCTGTTCTCGGAGCGCGGCTTCGACAATGTTTCGCTGCGGGACATCACCACGGAGGCGGACGTCAACATCGCGGCGGTGAATTATCATTTCGGCAGCAAGGTCGGACTTCTGACCGTTGTGTTCGATCACTATGCCGCACCGGTAAACGCCGCCCGCGAAACGCTGCTGGACGAATGCGACCGAAAACACGGCGAGGCGCCGCCGGCCGTCGCCGATGTTCTCTGGGCCCTGCTCTACCCTGCCTTCCACGCACCGGCAACGGGCGAGGACGGACGTTATTTTCGCCAGATGCTGGGACGGATGAGTTCGAGCGCCAACCCGGATGTGCGGCGAATCCTGTTCAACACGTTCGACAATGTGGCCGAACGATTTGTCGACATGATGTCGCGCGCCTGCCCCGACTTGCCGAAGGAAGAGCTGTTCTGGCGGCTGACCTGCGTCTATGGCGCGATGATGTATGCCCAGGCCGATAACGGCCGGATCCGCACCCTGGCGGGAGAAACGTTCGATTCCACCAATATGGACGACGCGCTCAAATACATGATCCCGTTCCTGACGGCGGGCTTCACACAACCGCCCGCCGCGCGCTAGGAACGCCGTTCCTACATAATCAGGACGGACTTTCCGACGATCTTCCGGTCTTCGAGCATCTTGATCCCGTCCATGTAGGCGTCGAACGGCAGACGGTTCATGATGTTGGGATCGATTTTGCCCGCCAGCAGCAATTCGTAGAGCGCGGCCTGCGCTTCCCCGATCAGGGGGGAGGCATCCTTGATGTAGTAATTGATCGTCGAACCGACGACCGAGATGTTCTTGAGCAGCAGGTAGTTCGTCCGCACCGCCGGAATCGTGCCCGATGTGAAGCCGGACACCACGACGCGGCCCTCATTGGCAATCGCGCGCAGGGTCGCATCGAACACCTCGCCGCCGACCAGGTCGAATGCCAGGTCGACCCCGCGCCCGCCGGTCGCCGCCGTGACCTGTGCGCGCAGGTTGTCCTTCAGGTCGTCGACCGTCAGATCGATGATCGCATCGGCCCCGGCCGCCTTGACCGCATCGCCCTTGGACGGCGTTGTCAGACCGGCAAGCACCACCTTGGCCCCCAGCGCCTTCGCGAGGCTGACCGCCGCAAGACCGACGCCACCCGACGCGCCGTTGATCATGACCACTTCGCCTGCCTGCAACGCACCGCGGCGCGTCAGCGCAAGATACGCGGTCAGATAGGCAAGCCCCATCGCCGCGGCGGCATCGAAGTCGACGCCGTCGGGCAGCGGAAAGGCCAGCGCCGCGGGGCAGACGGTTTTTTCCGCCATCGCGCCGTGGATCACATGGGCGATCACCCGGTCGCCGACCTTGTGACCGGTTACGTTGGCACCGACGGCCGCGACGATGCCGGCCGCGTCCTTGCCGGGGGTAAAGGGCGGCGGCGGGTTGTTCTGATATTTCCCGTCGAGCGACAACAGGTCGGTAAAATTCACCCCGCAGGCCTTCACGTCGACGAGAACTTCGTCGTCGCCGGGGACCGGGTCCGGGATGTCGGCAATCGATACGCTGCGGTTGGAAGTATCCGTGATGACGACGGCACGCATGGCTGTCTCTCCCTCTTCTCGTTTTTTATTTACGGCAAACCTTTCCGGTCACCGCTTCAGTCGTTCTCTCCGTCCGGGAACATGCTTCCCTGATGCGGCGAACGCGGCTTGTCCTTCGCCGAGCCTTCTTCCGCGATTCCGGCCAGGTTCTTGGCGAGCTTTTTCTTGTATTCCAGATCCGACTGACGCGCGATCTGGATACGCTGTGCCTGCGGCGAGCCGGCCCCGTGCATGGACTCGGTCAGGTAGCCGACCGCATTGCGGCCCAGCGTCATGTTCTCGATCAGCCGCAGGATACGCAGCCGGTCTTCCGCCGAGACGTCGGACCGCCCTTTCAGGAATTTTTTGAGCAACGGTCCCGTCACCTCGCCGTTCAGGTCTTTTTCCGACGGCGCCGTGACCATCAGACCGCCCGCCAGGTCCTGTGCCAGGCGCGACAGCTCATACGGGAAGCGCGTGACGTTGTGCTTGCACACATTGGCCAGCATGTCGTTGCACTGGTAGTTGCCGGATTTCGTCTCGAACGATTCATGCGACGCGGCGATACCGGACGAATAGATCGTCTCGTTCAGATGCGTCATCTCGACCAGCTTGTCCTTGATATGCGACGCGCCGGGTACCCCGTTGTAATCGGCAATCGTCGCCGCGGCGCCGATGATCACGTCGCCGAGCCCGGTTTTGCAGACGTATGAACGCCGGTGATAGGACGTGAACCGCTCCACCAGGTCGGATGCGAATTCGTATTCCCCGTCCATGAAGATGCGCTCATAGGGCACGAAGACATCCTCGATGATGATCATCGCTTCCTGGCCGCCGAACCGGGCATTGCCCTGGTCGATTTCGCCGCCCTCCATCGAGCGCGTATCGCAGGATTGCCGCCCGTAGATGAAGGTGAGGCCGGGATCGTCCACCGGCACCGCGCAGACCACCGCGTAATCCTTGTCGTTTTCGGTCAGCCGCATGGTCGGCATGACGACGACCCAGTGCGAATTGATGCAGCCGGTCTGATGCGCCTTGGCGCCGCGGATCACGACGCCGTCGTCGCGCCGTTCGACGATATGAACGAACATGTCCGGATCGTCCTGCTCGGACGGGCCCTTGCTGCGGTCGCCCTTCACGTCGGTCATCGCGCCGCCGATAACGAGGTTCGATTCCTGCATCTCGCCGATGAAACGCTTGAACCGCTCGTGATAGGGCGTGCCGTATTTCTGGTCGATCTCGAAGGTCACGGAATGGAGCGAGTTCGTCGCATCCATGCCGACACAGCGCTGGAAGCACGTGCCGGTGAGCTGGCCCATCTTGCGCTGCATCCGGTTCTGCATCACCACGTCGTCGACGCTTTCGGTGACATGCAGGAAGCGGTTCACCCGCTTGCCGCTGATCGACGAGTTCGCGCTCGCCAGATCGGGGTTTTCATTGGCAAGGTCGTAGGATCGCGCCACCGCGTTGACCGACGGGCGGATCATCGGATGATCGACGGGTTCTTCCACCAGTTCGCCGAACAGGTACACCTTCAGGCCCCGGTCGCGCAGGCTTTCGATATACTCGTCGCCCGACGATATCGGATTGCCGGGCGTTCCCGGTTTTGCCGCCGCTGTCGTTTTAAGGCCGCCATCGCCATCCATGGGCATGATCTCTCTCCGCTCGGAACTGTTCTGGTGCGCATAGAGTACGGCAGATCATTGTGCAGTGCAAAAGAATCGCATTCTGGAGCGCCGGCCGGTTTGCGGCTACTTTCGCGGGCAAATACGCAATCACGGAAAAAAGATGACTCAAGGCGGACAGATCGGCGACATCACCTGGCATCGCATCGTCGAGGCCGAAGGCCCCGAATTCGAAATCGGCTTCCTGTTGCCCGACGCAACGCCCGAAGGGATCGACGCGCACCGCCCCTGGATGGAACCCCGGTTTCTCGAACCCGGCACCGACAAACTGATCATGACGACACAGTCCTACGTGCTGCGCGACCGTCATCACACGATCCTGGTGGATTCCTGTGTCGGCAACGACAAGGAACGGCGGTTCTACCCACCGTGGTCGGGGCTGTCGGGCACGAAATACCTCGACGGGCTCGACGCCATCGGGCTCTCGGTCGACGATATCGATTTCGTCATGTGCACTCACCTGCACGCCGATCATGTCGGCTGGAACACGCAATTGGTCGACGGCCGCTGGGTGCCGACCTTCCCCAATGCGCGCTATGTGTTCGCCGAGACCGAGTTCGGCTTCTGGTCGGAGCTCAACAAAAAGGGCGCCAAGTATTCCGACGGCTGCATCGACGACAGTGTGCTGCCCGTGGTCGAGGCCGGCCAGGCCGACATCGTCGCCGACGACTACGCGTTCTCGGACGAGATCTGGTTCGAACAGACCCCCGGCCACACGCCGGGCCATGTCAGCATCGGGCTGAAATCGGCGGGCACAAACGCCATCGTCTCGGGCGACGTGGTGCACACGCCGGTCCAGTGCCGCGAACCCGGCTGGAGCGCTGTGGGCTGTTCCGACCGCGCGCAATCGGCGGCCACCCGCAAGACCTTCCTCGACCGATACTGCGAGACCGACACGCTGGTCATGACCGGCCATTTCCCGTCCCCCTCGGTCGGCCATGTCTGCCGCCACGGGGACGCGTTCGATTTCAGGTTTTCGGTCTAGCTGAATAGATCATCGACCTTTATCACACCAAATACTTGTCACCCCGGCCCTGTGCCGGGGTCCAGCCTTCTCTCAAACAATCAAACGACTGGATCCCGGAATAAATCCGGGATGACAATCAGTTGATCCGCCGAGGACTGTGAAAACACCCAAAGGTATCAACCCTTCGCCGCTTCCTCCCGCAGTTCCACGCGCCGGATCTTGCCCGAGATGGTCTTGGGCAGGGCGTCGCGGAATTCGATGGCGCGGGGGTATTTATACGGCGCGGTCTGCTGCTTCACGAATTCCTGGATATCCTTCGCCAGCGCGTCCGATGCCTCGAACCCGGGGGCCAGCGTGATATAGGCCATGACGATCTCGCCGCGGATATCGTCGGGTTTTGCGACGACGGCGGATTCGAGCACGGCGTCGTGTTCGACCAGCGCGCTTTCGACCTCGAACGGGCTGATCCGGTAACCGGCGGACGAGATAATGTCGTCGGACCGCCCGACAAACCAGATATAGCCGTCGGCATCGCGGGTCGCGGTATCGCCTGTGTAGTACCAGCCGTTGCGGAAGGCGTCTGCGGTCACCGCGTCGTCGCGGAAATAGCCGTAAAACAGCCCGGGCGGCCACGGATCGGTGATCTGTACCCCGATATGGCCGACCGCGTCGTCGGGCACGATCCGCCCCTCATCGTCTATCACGTCGACCGTGATACCCGGCACGGGTTTGCCCATGGAGCCGGCGCGGATTTCCATGCCCGGAAAATTGGCGACGATATTGATGGTCTCGGTCTGGCCGTAGCCGTCATAGATGTCGCACCCCGTCGCCGCCTTCCACGCGCGCATGGCCTCGGGGTTGAGCGGCTCGCCCGCGCCGAAGCAATGGCGGAGCGACGAAAAATCGGCCTCCGACAGGTCTTTCTGGGCCAGCACGCGATAGATTGTCGGCGGCGCGCAGAAGGTCGTCACCCGATGTTCGGCGATGATCTTCAGGTGCATGTCGGCATCGAAGCCCTCGCCGTCATACAGCACCACGGCGGCGCCCGCGAGCAGCGGCGGGTAGAGCAGCCCCCACGCCGCCTTGGCCCAGCCGGTATCGGTCAGGGTCCAGTGCACGTCGTCCTCGCGCAGGTCCATCCAGTAATCGCCGGTGATCGAATGGGCCAGCGCATAGGCGTGATCGCGCTCGACCATCTTCGGCATCGACGTCGTGCCCGACGTGAAATAGATCAGCATCGCCTCGTTCGAGGATGTCGCCGGCAAAGCCGCCCGGTCCACCGTATCCGGCACGCCGGCACACATGTCTTCCAGGCTCGACCAGCCGTCCCGGGCATCCCCGGCATCCCCGATCAGGATCAGGTGTTCGAGCGACGGGCAGTTCGCGCGGATCCGGTCGACCTTGTCGGCATGTTCGGCGGTGACGACGGCAAGGCGCGCGTCGGCCCGGTTGATGCGGTATTCGATATCCCCGGCGGTCAGCAGGTTGGTGCCCGGCATGGCGACCACGCCGGTCTTCGTGCACCCCAGCAGGACCTGATACCATTCGACAATGCGCGGGATCATCACGAAGGCGAAATCGCCCTTTTCGGCGCCCAGCGCCATCAGCGCATTGGCAAAGCTGTTCGACAGCCGGTCGAGATCGCCGTAGCTGTGACGCACGACGTTTTCGCCGTCGCGGTCGATGGCGATCAGCGCGGTCCTGTCGTTTTCCCGCGCGCGTCTGGCAATGACGTCGAACGCGAAATTGAAGTCCGGCGGTATGTCCAGCGAGAAACCGGCGCGCGCGGCCGCATAGTCGAATGGCGGAAATGCTTCGCCCATCGTCTCGTCCTCCCGTTCGCTCTTTTTATGTGACGAATTTCGTCACATCGGCGCGGCGGACGCAACATTCGACTGGCCCCGCTCCTGCGGAATCGCCCCGAAACGGGGGATTTCGGACAATCCGGCCGAAAGAAAATTGCAGATATAAATTGCTTTTATGTCCGGATACCCCCATATCAAGGCCAAGGCTGGGTGTGGGTCCAGAGATTTAGCTCCGTTTCCATGCACTGCCTGTCGCCGATTTCGCATGAAACCGGTCGACCGAGAAACCGTCGAGCAGTGTGCATGGCGGGCGACACATATTGATTGGATATATCTATGACTCAAGGAACCGTGAAATGGTTCAACCCGACGAAGGGTTTTGGCTTTATTGAACCTGACGGAGGCTCCAAGGATGCTTTCGTTCACATTTCCGCCGTGGAACGTGCGGGCCTGTCCGGCCTGAACGAAGGCCAGCGGGTCGAATACGAACTTCAGGAAGGCCGCGACGGCAAATCGTCGGCGGAAAACCTGTCGATCATCGACTAAAAATTCGTCTCATCCAGACGACTTTCGGGACCCGCCTCTGGCGGGTCTCTTTCGTTTGGGGCAGAAAACAGACGCAATCGAACGTCCGGCAGGCCCGAAGACCGCAAGACCTTCGGTCGGTCCCTAGCCGTCCGTACCGGTTTTCTGCGAGGTTTCGAGAAACCTGACGGCCTCGGAAACCAGATCGTTGGAGGCCTTTTCCAGCCCGGCCATCGTCGTCCCCAGACTGTCGGCGGCATCGCTGTTTTTCTTCGCGCCGTCGCTGACCTGCTGCATATTGTCGGCAACTTCCTGGGAGCCGGTCGCCGCATTCTGAATGTTGGCGCTGATTTCCTGGGTCGTTGCTTCCTGCTCGGTAATCGCCGACGCGATTGCCTCCGAAATCTGATTGATCTCGGTGACAGTGCCGCCGAGCCGTTCAATCGTCTCCACGGTTGCCTTGGTCGCGTTCTGGACCGCTTCGACCTGCGCGGAAATATCTTCCGTCGCTTTTGCGGTCTGGCCCGACAACGATTTCACTTCGCTTGCGACAACCGCGAAGCCCTTGCCCGCATCGCCGGCGCGCGCCGCCTCGATGGTCGCGTTCAGGGCCAGCAAATTAGTCTGGCTGGCGATAGAGCTGATGAGATCGAGGACTTCGTTGATGCTGTTCGCGGAATCCAGAAGCGTTTGCGCGACCTCGTTGGATTCGTTCATCCTCTGTGCCGCATCGCTCGTGATATCGGTCGAATGCACGACCTGGCGGTTGATCTCGCCCGCCGAAACCAGCATTTCCTCCGCGGCGGCCGCAATTGACTGCAGGCTGGTGGTCGTTTCCTCGACCGCGGCAGCAACGGCGGCGCTGCGGCGGCTGGCATCCTCGGCGATCTCCGAGACGTCCGATACCGAACCGTTCATCTCCGAAATCGTGGCGGCAACCTCGCGAATATTATCGACAAGGCGTTCGGTCAGCGCCGTAAAGCCGGCCACCTTTTCGCCCATGCCGGCCGTCGCCTGATTGATGAATTCCGCCGTGCGGTGAAATTCGCCGCGAAGGCCCGTCGTGAACACCTTGCGGTAATAGATATTGTTGCTGACGGCATCGAGGCTTGCCCCGGCCTCGCGGACGAATGCATCCGTGATATCGGCAAAATCGTTGAGCGAATGCATCAGCGGAGCGACCGGGTCTGTCTCCTCCACGCCGACCAGACGCGCCTCGAAGTTGCCGTCGCAAAGCTCGCGGGCGACGTGCGTTGCCCGCTCCAGCCCCTTGTCGTAAGCGTCGATCTTCTGTTCGGCGGTCTCGATCGCCCTGTTGAGCGCGACCGCAATCCGGGCGAGGTCTCCGTCCAGCCCTTCGGCATCGATCCTGATGGAAAGGTCGCCTTCGGCGATCCGCTCGCATTGCTCGACGAATGCGCTGACCTGGCCGCCTTTCGGGCGCCCCCCGCTTTTAAAGAGTGAGAACGAATTCATCGTAGGTCAGTCCTTTCTCGGCAAGCATCGCATTCAGCAACTCTCCGGATTTGGCCATACCGGCCTTTCTGTCCTCGCAAGCCGCTTCCTCTTTAAGAAGCAGATCGTAGACGCCCTTTACGGCCTCCACTTTTTCGGGGTCGGGCTTGCGCCGGTTGGAGTGAAAGCCGACGACGTTTCCGTCGCCGTCGAAACTGGGTGTCACATGGGCTATAACCCAGTAGTGATCGCCGTTCTTCGCCGTATTCACGACATAGGCGAAGATCTCTTTCTTCTCCTGAATCCGGTCCCACAGAAGCTTGAACACGCAGCGGGGCATCCCCGGGTGCCGGACAAGACTATGGGGCGACTTGATAATCTCTTTCTCGCTAAAGCCCGAGACACGCAGGAAGACGTTATTGGCGTATGTAATATGACCCTTCAGATCCGTCTTGCTGACGATGAACTCGTCCGCCTCGAACGTTCGTTCGACGCCTGTCAGTTTTGATTCGTCGATTCTGGTGGCCATCTGATCCTGTCTCCCATCGTTGCAGGATTTAAGTCGGCGCAAGCGGTTGACGGAAATGACAAACGAAAACGCCAATGCGATATACGCCCACGGTTGTATTTCAAGGCGATTTAAAAATTCTTAAAATACGGAACGAACCGGGGAGCGTTGACCGCTGCCGCACCGCCGCCGCCAACGGAAGCCGACAATGGCCACATCTGTATGAACGGCCCCGGTGTCGCGAAAACCGATCGCCGTGTTCATCACCCCGCCCGCGCGGCTTCGACCAGTCGGAAAAGGCGTTCGGGCGTGGCGGGAATTTCCATGATCTCGATGCCGAGCGGGCTCAGCGCATCCGAAATCGCGTTCGCGATACAGGCCGGCGCGCCGATGGTGCCGCCCTCGCCCAGCCCGCGGAACCCGCCGACGGTGCCGGGCAGTTCCGCCTCGACATGCACGACATCGATGGACGGTATTTCCACTGCCGACGGCACGACGTAGTCGACCAGGCTGGCGGTCAGGATCTGGCCCGCCGCGTCATGGACGACCTCTTCCATCAGCGCGACGCCGACACCCTGCGCGACCCCGCCATGGGCCTGCCCGTCGGCGATCGACGGGTTGATGACGCGGCCGCAATCCTCGACCACGATGTAGCGCTTGATTTCGACCTTGTAGGTTTCCGGGTCGATCTCGACCAGGCACATGTGGCTCGCCGATGTCGTGGTGCCGAAAAACGGATCGTAGACCTTGGTCGCCTCGAGATTGTCGATCTCGTCGCGCATGTCCTTCGGCACCCGGCCCATATCGGAATACAGCGCGCGGGCCAGATCGCGGATCGTCATCGATTTATCGGTGCCCTTTACCCGGACATGGCCGTCCCCGGTCTCGATATCCTCTTCCGCGGCTTCCAGCAGATGCCCGGCGACCCGCACGATTTTTTCATGCACGGCCTTCGCGGCAAGAATGCCCGCCCCGCCGCCGAATACGGCGCCCCGGCTCGCATAGGTGCCGGTGCCGTGGCTGACGGACGCGGTGTCGCCGAGCACGATATCGACATCCTCGACCTTTACCCCGAGCTCCTGGGCCACGACCTGTGCGAGGGTCGTTTCCATCCCCTGCCCCTGGCTGGCGAGGCCGAAGCTTGCGGTGACGGCGCCGGTGGAATCGATGGCGACATTGCAGGTCTCCGTGCCGGTATTGATCGGCATCCCCGGCGCCACCGCGATACGCGAGCCCACCCCGGTCAGTTCCGCGTAACAGGCGATGCCGATGCCAACCCAGCGGCCTTCGGCGCGGGCGGCTTCCTGTTCGCGGCGCAGGTCGTCATACCCGATGCCGTCGGCGGCTTCGCGCAGGCAGGCCTGAAAAGCGGATTTGTCCCAGACCAGCCCCGACGCGGCCTTGTAGGGAAATTCATCGTCATTCACCAGGTTGCGGCGCCGGATTTCGGCCGGGTCCATGCCGATCTTGCGGGCCGCCATATCGAGCAGCCGGTCCATCACGAAGACCGAAATGGGTCGCCCGACGCCGCGATAGGCGCCGGTCAGGGTCTTGTTGGTCGCAACCGCGCGCACCCGTGCCGCGTAATTGTCGATCCGGTAGGGGCCGGGCAGAAAGCTGACCACCTGTACCGGCTCTATCGTCGCCGTCCACGGATAGATCGAATAGGCGCCGACATCGCCGATCACGTCGGCTTTCACGCCGAGGATTTTGCCATCTTCGGCGATCGCGATCTCCGCATCGACGATCTCGTCGAAGGCGTTGCCCGTGGTCATCAGGTCTTCCATCCGGTCGCTGACCCATTTGACCGGCTTGCCGAGATCGCGCGCGATGGCGCAGGCGACGATTTCCTCGGAATAGAGCGACGTCTTGCCGCCGAAACCGCCGCCGACATCCGGCGCGATCACGCGAATGCGCGGCCCCGGCAGATCGAAAATCTCGGACAGCTTGTCGCGGACAATGCCGGGGATCTGTGTCGTGCAGTGAAGGGTCAGGCTGCGCGCACCCTTGTCGTATTCGGCAACCGACGCGCGCGCCTCGATGGTGACCGGGGTGGTGCGGGTAAAATGGAACCGCCCGCCGGCGGTCTGCGCGGCGGCGGCAAACGCCTCGTCTACCTCGCCGCGCGAAAATTCGCGGGCGGCGAGGATATTGGACTCCAGATCGTCATGCAGTTTCGGCGCATCGGGCTTGAGGGACTCTTCCGGATCGACCAGGACCGGCAACGCCTCATACTCGATCTCGATCCGCGCCAGCGCGTCCTCGGCCACGTAGCGGCTCGAAGCCACGACGGCGACCACCGCCTCGCCGACATAGCGCACCTTGTCCAGCGCCAGAGGCGGGATAAAGGTCGCCTGATAGTTCTTCATCCGCGACGTCGCCTGATACGGATTGGCAAGCGCCGCGATATCCGCCCCGGTATAGACCGCGACAACGCCGTCCAGCGCCTGCGCGGCGCTGACATCCACGCTTTTGATCAGCGCATGCGCGTGATCGCTGCGGCGGAAGGCGATATGGACCATGCCGTGGCGCTTGATATCGGCGACGTAATTCCCCTGCCCGGCCAGCAGGCGCGGGTCTTCGCGGCGCATCACCTTCGCGCCGACGAATTGCGGACGGGTGAGATCGATATCGTCGGGCGGGCTCAATTGCCGCCCCTTTTATCCGCCGCGCTGCGCACGGCGGCGACGATGTTCTGATAGCCGGTACAGCGACAGATATTGCCCGACAGGCCGTCGCGGATATCGTCGTCGGTTTCCAGCGGATACTTGCGCAGCATATCGGTCGCCGTCATCAGCATCCCCGGCGTGCAGAAACCGCATTGCAGCGCGTGGTGTTCGCGAAACGCCTGCTGCAACGGTCCCAGCGCATCGATCTCGCCGAGGCTTTCGACCGTCTCTATCTCGGCCCCGTCCGCCTGCACCGCGAATGTCAGGCAGGACCGCACGCTGTCGCCGTTCATCAGCACCGTGCAGGCGCCGCAGATACCGTGCTCGCAGCCGACATGGGTGCCCGTCAGATCGAGATTCTCGCGCAGGAAGTCGGCCAGCAGCAGCCGCGGTTCGACCTCGGCGACGTGGTTCTCGCCGTTTACGCTGACGGCGATCGATATCTTCGCGGTCATCCCTGCGCCCTCCGGATCGCATCGTGCAGTACGCGGCGGGTCAGCACCTCCGCCAGGTGGCGGCGATACCCGGCGGACCCATGCAGGTCGTCCATCGGCTCGGCATCCTCCCGGGCGGCGGCGGCCGCGGCGTCGATATCGCCGTCCAGAAGCGCGGCTTCGGCCTTGTGCGCCCGCACCGGTGTGTCGTGAAGCCCCATCAGGACGATCCGGGCTTCCGTCACCGAGCGGTCCTCCATCGCCGCGATGGCGGCAACGCCGGCGACGGCAAAATCGCCGCGGCGCTGCGCGAATTCGGCAAAGCCCCAGCCGCTTCCGCCGGGCAGGCCGGGCAATTCCACGGCAACGACCATTTCATCCGGCTCCAGTACCGTCGTCAGCGGTGCGACAAAGAAGTCGCGGGCCGCGATCTCCCGCCCGCCGGCCCCGCTTGCCGTGAAAATGCGCGCATCCAGCAGGACCGCCATCGACGGCAGTTCGGCGGCGGGATCGGCATGGGACAGGCTGCCGCCGATCGTACCGCGATTGCGGATCGCCAGGTGGGCGACGTGTTTCATCGCCTCGTGCAGGACCGGGAATCGCTGTTTGACCGCCGCGGAGGTTTCAAGCGCGAAATGCCGGACAAGCGCGCCGACACGAAGCCCGCCATCTGCGGTCTCGTCGATCCGGCCGAGGCCTTCGATACCGTTGATATCGACGAATACCGGGGCATCGACGACACGGAAATTCAGCATCGGCACCAGGCTCTGCCCGCCGGCCAGCAGTTTGGCTTCGCCGCCTGCGGCGGCAAGGGCCGCGACGGCCTCGTCGACGGTCGACGCGCGGACATACTCGAAGGGAGCGGGCTTCATCTGATTGTCCGGTCGCTGTCAGCCGCGCTGGATGGTTTTGTGAAGCAGCGCTTCCCCCATCCCTTCGCCGAGGCACCATTCGGCGAAATTCTCGGGCGTGGAGGCCCACTCCTGCGGTTCCCAGCCATCGTCGACGACATCGGAATCGAAATCGTATTCCGCGGCACCACCGCAGGGATTCTTGAAATACCAGAAATAGCAGGACGAAATCGGATGACGGCCCGGACCGATCATCGTTTCCCATCCGTGGCGGGTCATGTTGTTGCCGCCGCCGAACAGCTCATGGATCGTGCCGACCTCGAAGGCCAGGTGATGAAAGCCGCGCTTGCCGATGCCGGGGTCGAGCAGGAACAGGTTGTGATGATTATGCGCGGCCGCCCCGCGGACGAAATAGCCGCGTCCGGGGTAGGCGTCGGTCAGCTTGAAGCCCAGGCGGTCGACATAGAATTCCATATGGTTTTCCAGATCGTCCGTCATATAGACGATGTGGGACATCTCGAACGGCGAGGCTTTTGCGACCTGCTCCGCCCGGCGGTTCACCCGCCGGGGCCGTCCGGGAACATTGATTTCGAGCTCGGGGGCTTTGACGGGAACTGTCTGCTTCACCCGGAACCCGAGCCCGAAGCCGACCGGGTCGACCGTGTGAATCGATCCGTCCGCGTCCTTGCGCACGTCGCGGTCGGCGGACAGGTTTGCCTCCAGCGCGTCGAGGTCCGCCTGGCTTTTCACACCGAACATCGCCTCGCGCACGGCCGCGTCGACGTTCTCCCCGACGGGCGGTGCAAGCTCGGGGTCGTCCGCCGCGCGGATTTCGACCGAAGCGCCGTTCTGCGCGGCAAAGGTCAAATGACCATTCCCGGTATCGACCGGGGCCAGTCCGAAGTCGGTCCAGAATGCCTTCGCCGTGTCGAGATCCTTCACCCCGTAGGTGACTTTCTCAATGCCCGTATGATTGCCGATATCGCTCATTGCATGTCTCCTGAATTCCCTGCCCGAAACCTAGCGCGTTTGTGCGCGCAGTGGAACGTTCAGACGTCCAAATCCGCATAGGCGCTTTCGACCACACGATCGAACAGGTTTTCGACCCAGTCCCGCTCGATACCGCGAACGATGAAGACGATGGATGTTCCCTGCACCCCCTCGGGCCACGTATCGAGCCGCCGGATCGGATGGATAACGTGCTGAACACCGTGGACCACCGCCGGCCGGGACGGATCGTCCGCCAAGCGCACGAACCCTTTAAGCCGCAGCAGGTCGTCGCCGCGCTGATCCGCCAGCATCTGCATGAACGCGCCGAGCGCCGCCCGGCTGACCGGGGCCTCCCGGGTCAGCCCAAAGGTAAAGATACCGTCGTCATGCCGGTTAACATCGGCCGGAAGATGATGGCCATGCGCCGAATTCTCGGCATCCAGCCAGCCTTCGACATCGGCGGTTTTGCCCGCCGGGTCGTAAATACCGCCGGAAAACAGCAGGGCGGGATCGACCGCACCGTCGATAGATTGCGCCCGGACGGCGCCGGGATTGAGTTGCCCCAGCCGGGCATCCAGCGCCGACAGCGCGGCCGCATCGTTCGCCATATCCGTCTTTGTGACCAGCAGGGCATCCGCGACCGCCGCCTGCTTGATCGCCTCGGGCTGGCGGTCGAAGGTCGCCATCGCGTTCACCGCATCCACCGCCGTCACCACGCGGGCCAGCCGGTAATGATTGAACACCAGCGGTTCCTGCATCATCGTGTGGATGATCGGGGCCGGATCGGCGAGCCCGGTGGTTTCGACCACCACGCGTTTGAAACGGCGGATTTCGCCGGCTTCGCGGCGCTCGTACAGATCAATCAGGGTCGCCATCAGGTCGCCGCGGATGGTGCAGCAGATACAGCCGCAGGACAGATCGACGATGCTCTCGTCGCTCGATTCGACCAGCAGGTGATCGAGCCCGACCTCGCCGAACTCGTTGACGATAACCGCGGTATCGGCAAAGGCCGGATCGCGCAGGATACGCGACAGGATGGTCGTCTTGCCGCTGCCGAGGAAGCCGGTCAGTACGGTGACGGGGATCAGGGGTTCGGTATTCATGGCCGCCAAAGTGGCCCAATCCGATGCGCCTGTCATCCGGATTTGTCGCCCGCGGCAATCGGCATTAGCGTATGGGTTCACAGGACAGGAACCGGGAGCGGGAAATGGCGCGGACACTGATCACCAATATCGGCGAGTTCTTCACGGGCGAGCTTGCCGACCCGGTCGGCGACGTGACCTCTCTGCTGGTCGAGGGGGATCGTATCGCCGAACTGAACCCGGCGGCCGATGTGCAGGCTGACCGGACGATCGACGCCAAGGGCAACGCCGTGCTGCCCGGCATCGTCGACGGGCACATTCACCCGGTTTTCGGCGAATGGACCCCGACGCAGGACACCATCGGCTGGATCGGCAATTACGTGCATGGCGGCACCACGTCCATGGTCTCGGCCGGCGAACTGCACCTGCCCGGGCTCGACTACAACAACCTGACGCCGGAACTGATGACCTCGCTGGCGCTGCTTGCCAAGGCGACCACCGGGCGCATCCGCTGGAGCGGCGCCAAGGTCCATGCCGGCACGCTGCTGATGGTGCCCGGCATGACCGAGGACGATTTCGACAAGGTCGCCGCCGCCGGCACCATCCTCACCAAGTTCCTGTTCTACCCGCTGGCGCCCGAGAACAAGGAAGAGGCCCAGCGTTACGTGCGCTGGTGCCATGAGCGTGGCCTGCGGGTGAAGGTTCACACCGGCGGGGTATCGCGCTCGGGCTCCAACGCGGTCTGCGGCTACGAGACGCTGTCCTGGCTGCAGCCCGATATCGCGGCGCATATTTCGGGCGGCCCGATCCCGATGCCGGACGAAGACCTCGACGCGATGGTCGACAATACCGAGTTCGCACTGGAGATATGCTCGTCGGGCAATTACCGCTCCGCGATCCGCGCCGTCGAGCGCCTGATCAGGGCGGGCCGGCTGGACCGGCTGACCCTCGGTACCGATACGCCGGGCGGGACCGGGGTGCTGGCGCGCGGCATGCTGCGCAACATGATCTTTCTCTCCTCGGTCTGCGGGCTGAGCGCGGGCGAGGTGATCGCGGTGGCGACCGGCAACACGGCCAGGGCGCACGGACTGGAGACCGGCATCCTCAAGCCCGGCATGCCGGCCGATATCGTCATCGCCGGGCGGATCGACGGATCCGCCGGCACCACGCTGACCGAAGCGATCGAGCATGGCGACCTGCCCGGCGTCTCCGCCGTGATGATCGACGGCGAGCTTGTCGTCAAAGGCCGCAGCGAGCAGACCCCGCCGCCACAGGAGCGCGCCAGCGTCGAGTTCGCCTATGGCTGTCCGTTCTGCGGCTAGCCGTCCCGGCGCCTAGACCAGCCGCGCCGGCGCGTCGTCCGGCGGGGTGGCGTCGATGGCATTCGCCGTGGTCGCCACCATGCCGAAATAGCCGGTCACGCCGATCAGCGAGACGAGGTCTTCCTCGCCGAACAGCTTTTCCGCCTCGGCATAGGTCGCGTCGGTCAGCCGGTGGCTGTTCAGCAGCTGCGTCGCAACCTCGAGCGCCATTTTTTCGCGCGCATCGGTGAGGCCGGGATCGCGGCGCGCGTTGATCGCGTCGACCTCATCCTGCGTGACACCGGCGGCGAGCGAGGCGCGTACCTGCACGGCCCAGGGATATTCCGCGTCCCAGAACCGGACCACCGCCAGCACTGCGATCTGGCGCTCCCGCCCGCTCAGCGCCGACTGGCGAAACCAGTTGCCGACATCCTGGCACAGGCGCATCAGCGACGGATGGCGGATATACGCCCAATAGGGTCCCTCCCGCGGGCCGCCTTCCTCGCCGATCTGGTCATAGAGCGCGCCCTGCTCGTCGTTCATGTCGTCGCGGCCGAGAATCCTCATACGGGTCATTGTCGTTTCCTTTCGGGTGTTATTCCGCGGCATCCGCGCTGAGGCCCAGCATCGGCAGGACCTCCTCGGAAATGCGGCGGATCGTCGTCATGTTCTGTTCGTTGGTGATCCCGGCATAGCGGGTGATGAAGGAGATCTCGGTAAAGCCCATATCGAGGTAACGCCGGATGCGCTCGGCGGCCTGTTCGGGCGAACAGATCAACGTGCGGCGGCGGAAAACATCGCGCCAGTCGTCGTCCTCGCACATGTGCAGCAGGACGGAGATATCGCCCGCCCAGTCGGTATCCCATTGTTCGCCGCGCATCACCTTGCCGAACGCGCCGGCATGTTCCTGCAGCGCGGCTTTGGCTTCCTCGATGGCCTGTTCCTCGGTATCGGCGATATGGGTCATGAAGGCGATCATGGATTTGCGGTCCGCCGTCCTGCGCCCGGCCTGTTCCCAGCGCTCGCAGTACCAGGCGAACTTTTCCGCCACCGAGTCCGCGCTCATCGGGTAGTGGTTCATCATCAGGTGAAAGCCCTGGTCGGCGGCGTTGATGAAACTGTCCTTCGAATTGGACGCCGCGTTCCAGATCGGCAGGGCGCCGTTCACCGCCGGCGGCCACGGATCGAGCTTGTCGAAACCGAAGAACTTCCCCGCATGGGCGAACGGCTCGCCGGCCCAGAATTTCCGGCAGATATCGAGCCCTTCGGCGATCCGCTCCGGTACCTCCGCCTGGTCGATGTGAAACGCATCGAACTCGTGCGGCACGAAACCCTTGGCGACGCCCATATCGGCGCGGCCGCCGGACAGGTGATCGACCAGCGCATAGTCCTCGGCCACTTTGAGCGGGTCGCGCAACTGCATCAGCGACACCGCGGGCGCGAGGCGGATGGTCTTCGTCTCGCGCGCCCAGGCGGCGAGGACAATCGCCGGGTTCGGCACCGCCCCGCCGTAATAGTGGAAGTGGTGCTCGGTCGTCATCACCCGCGTCCAGCCGAGACTGTCGGCAAGCTTCACGCTTTCGGTCAGTTCCTCGTAATACCGCGTCAGCGACATGCCGTAGCCGTCGCGCCACGTCGGCAGGTAGAACAGTGACAGATCCATATTAGCTTCCTCCTCCGCCCCGGCCCGACGGAAACGCCGAGATGCCCAGCGATTCCCGGAAATCCGCCGTCGGTTCGAGCCGGTCCTCGTCGATCGGGCAGCCGGTTGAATCGGCAACCCGGTCGATCGCATTGAACATCGCCGCGACGGCGCTGGCATCGACCATCGCCTCCGTCCCCATCGCCGCGATCAGCGCCGCCCGCGCTTCCCCCAGGGCCGCAGGGTCATCGCCGACCACCGCCTCGGCAAAGGCGGCGAGAATCTCGCCATGGGGAATCCCGCCATCGCCGCTGGCCTCGCCGATAATGACGTTGAGATCGATGTCCGTTTCGCTGTGCTGGCTGCTCGCACGGAGCAGTGCCGTATGGCTGGTCGTTCAATACGCACATTGATTGATGGCCGAGACCCGCCCCGCCACCAGCTCGATCTGCATCCGGCTGATGGCGCGGTAGTCGGTCGAAAAATCGCGCATCTGCACCCCGGTGAGATACTGCGCCTCGTTCATCTCCATGAAACCGTGCGCCTCCGCGGGCACCAGGCTGAGCGCGCGGCGGATGTTCGAGCCCGGCGGGCCGAAGCGCGGGATATCGTCGCCCTCGGCGTCGTCGCGGCCGATCCACGGCACCCAGGCCCCGCCCGGCTTCGCATTATGCGGCCGGATACGCGTCGGTTCGCCGGGCTTCGGCGACGGCAATTCACGCAGGGGTAAACCGGCGGCATGGGCAAAGGTATCGATCGAGACCGTCGAGCAGACAATGCCGATGATCTCGACATATTCTTCTTCGGTCAGCCCGCTCGCGAGGCAGTCGTCGTACCATTTCCGCACCAGCCGGGCGGGGTCCGACACGACGCGATGAACGACCTCCACGATGTTTTCCGGCAGGTCGCCCAGGCTGTCATGCGTGCCGTCCACGCCATAGGGCGACAGCGCCTCTTTCCGCGCTTCGCACAGGGCACATCCCTTCGCGTTCCGCACCTCGGCAATGATCGCCACCCGGGTCGCGGCGGCAAGCCATGTCCCCGGAGAGGACAGGCGGTTCCAGGCGGCCCGGTGCGCATCCGTGATGTCGCTGCGGACGGCAAACGGGGCATCGTCGTAATTAAATTCTGTCATGGTCTTCCCTCAGAAGATGAGCCGTCAATGACACGGGAAACGGCGCGGCCTGTCAACGGCGCGCCCCATCGCGCGGCGCGACGGGAACCCGTATGATGCGGAAAACACGGGAGCATACGATGGGAAGCAAAATCCGGCGGGTCGTCACCGGCCACAACGAAGACGGCGCCGCTATTATCGCCCGCGACAGCATCGCCGAGAACGTCCGCGTCCGCGCCGCAAACGGCCTGACCTCCACCCTGCTCTGGACCGAAGACGCCACCCCGGCCGACAATGCCGGCGACGTGGACAAGGCGGACCGGGAGATCGGCGTCGCCCCGCCCGATGGCGGCTCGGTATTCCGCATCGTCGAGTTCACGCCCGACGACGACAGCGTCAGCAACGAGGACATGAAACGCGAACTCGGCCTCGATCCCGACAGCGGCGGACCGGTGCGCCACCCCGGCATGCACCGGACCCGCAGCGTCGATTACGCCATCGTCATCTCGGGCGAGATCGACATGCTGGTCGACGAAGACGAGGTCCACCTGACCGCTGGCGACGTCGTCGTCCAGCGCGGGACCAACCACGCCTGGGCCAATCGCGGCACCGAGCCGTGCCGGATCGCCTTCGTGCTGATCGACGCGAAAGAGCTCTAGCCCCTGCGCCCTCATGGCGCGGCACCGGGCGTGAACTGTTCCACCATGAAATCGATAAAGGCCCGGGCGGCGGCGGTGATGCGGCCGGTCGACTGGTAGATGCAATACATGCCGTAGACCTCGTTGATCTCGCCGGGAAACAGCTCGACCAGCCGGCCGGCGGCAATGTCGTCCTCGACGAAAAATTCCGGCAACAGGGAAATCCCCATTCCCTCGACCGTCATCTGGCGGATGAAATCGCCGTCATTGGCGATCACCGGGCCGCTGACATTGATGCGCCGCCCGATCGGTCAGCGCCGGCCGTAATGCGCCACAGAATCCACCAGGCACGGATAGGACGGCACGTTGTCGAGCGAGGACGGTATGCCGTGGGTCCCGATAAAGGCCGGGCTCGCCGCAAGCACGAGGCGGATCTCGCCGCATTTGCGCGCCTTGAGCGAGCTGTTCTCGAGCTGTCCGAAGCGGACGGCGACGTCGATCCCCTCGGCGACGATGTCGGCGGGGCTGTCATCCAGCAACAGCTCGATCCGCACATCCGGGTAGCGGCCAAAGAACGTCGGCAGGACCGGCGCGATACGCCGCCGCGCGGGAAAAGGGGCGGCGGCGACCCGGAGATTGCCGGTCGGCACATCGAGCCATTGCTGCGCGTTGTCCCGAATCTGCTCCACCGCGCCGACGATATCGGCACAGCGTTCGAGCAGTTGCTCGCCGGGATCGGTCAGCGCGACCGCCCGCGGCGTGCGGCGCAATACCGGCGTACCGAGCCAGTCCTCAAGCTCGCGGATGATCCGGCTGACGGACGTGGTGGACATGCCGAGCGACCGCGCCGCGGCGGCAAAGCTGCCCTGGCGCGCGACTTCGGCGAAGGTCCGGAAGGCCTGTACTTCGTTCATTCCAATATCCCGTATTTCGGGATTGTATGACCCAATTTTTCATCTGTGTCCCGGAATCCAGAACTCATATGGTGCCCGCCAAGATCGGTGCGATCGCCGGGAAACGCCCGGAGGCGTCCGATCGCGCGGCCACCTCACCAGCTACAGAAGGCACATCATGAAAAACATCTCCGGCACATTCATCAGGATCGCGGTCCTCTTCGGGCTCATCGGCATGGCGCTCGGCCTCGTCATGGCGATTTCGGGCGACCACACCCAGCGCCCGGCCCATGCCCATATCAACCTGGTCGGCTGGGCCTCGATGATGCTGTTCGGGCTGTTCTACAGGAGCCACCCGGAAGCGGGCCGTTCCCGCCTTGCAGCCGCGCATCTCTGGTCCTCCGGCATCGGCGTCGTCGTGATGAACGCGGGCCTGATCGCGCTCTATGGCGGCCACCCCGGCGCCGAACCGGCGGCGGCCATCGGGTCGATCCTGGTCATTCTCGGCATGATCCTGTTCGCCCTCGTCGCCTTCAGGACAACCGGACCGGCCAGCGACCACTGACACCACCGCGCCTTTCGTCTCCCTCTATGCTCTCCAATCAGTCCCCCGTCGGTTTGCGCCGCCCGGCCAGTTTCTCGCCGGTCTCGAAATACCGGCCCGTGATCGCCATCAGCGCTTCCTCGGCGTTCTCCTCGGTCCAGGCCGAGAGCGGGTAGCCGTGCCATGGCGCTTTCAGGTCGAGCTCGGGCAGGCCCATCTTCGCCCAGCGCTCCCGCGCCGCGTCCATGAAATCGGCGCGCGGCAGCGACACCGGCAGGTAGGGGTGTTCGCGCACCGCGTTGATCAGGATGGCGGACGCGCCCTGCCCGTCCGGATAGGCGAACTGGGCGGCGTTGTCCGACGGGGTGATCGAGGGATCGAGCCTCGGCACCTTGCCGCGGACGATCTCGGCGTCGCGGTGCGGCTGCATGCCGTAGCTCAGCGCCCACAGCACGGCGTCCATGGAATCCGGGTCGACATCGGAATCGACGGCAATGAACATCTTGCCGAGCGAGGCATCGAACGCCGCCGCCGCGCGCAGCGCCTGCCACGGCTGGCCCAGTTCGGGCCGGTCGAGCTGGATGACGAACAGCATGTTGCAGCTCGCCATCTCGTGACACGCGACCTTCGTCACCGACGGGATATTGCAGGCATCGCGCAGATGCCGCAGGTAGATCGCGTCGAACGCGGCCTTGCGCATCACCGTGCTTTCGCTCGGCGGGAACTCGCTGATGATCCCCTGATAGACCGGCTCGGCCCGGTGGGTGATCGCCGTGACCTCGAACACCTTTTCCATCTTGCGCGGCCCGAGATAGCCGCTCGCCTCGCCGAACGGCGCCTCGGGCTCCAGGATATCGGTGCGGATGATGCCTTCCATCACGATCTCGGCCTCGGCCGGGACCATGCAGTCGAAGGTCTCCGCCGGGACCACCGGGATCGCCTCGCCGTTAAGCGCGCCGGCGACGCCGTATTCCTCGACCCCGTAAGGCACCTTGCTCGCCGCCGCCAGTAGCAGCGCGGGCGGCCCGCCGAGGAACACCGCGCATTCGAGATGTTTGCCCATACGCCGTGCCTTTTCCCACTGGATGGCGAGGTGCTGGGTCGACACATCCGTCGCGCAGCCGATGCGGTCGGGCGCCTTGATCATGCCGCGATAGATGCCGAGGTTATAGGCGCCGTTTTCCGGATCGCGGGTGATCCACACGCCCGCCGTCAGGAACGGCGCCGGATCGAAGCCCGGTGTCGAGATCAGGTGCGGGAACCGGTCGACCCCCTCGCCGAAGCTATCCCCCGCATAGACGAATTCCTTCACCGGCGCGTCGCCGCGCGCGACCTCGACCGGGTTCAGCGGCTTGCCATGGGTGCTCGCCCATTTGGCGCCGATATCGTCGGCATCGACCCCGAGGGCGGCGGCATAGATTTCCTTCGACGAGCCGAGCGAGCCCAGCACCACCGAGGCATCGAAGGCGCGCCCGCGCGCGTCGGTCACGTTCTTGAACCAGAACGCCTTGCGCTGCGCTTCCGCCAGGCCGCGGAACTGTAGGCGCACCAGCGGCACCAGCTCTGTATCCTTGCTGATCTCGTCCTCGACCACGTGCAGCAGATCGCGGTCCTGGAGATGGGCGAGATAGTCCCGCAGATTTTTAAAAGCCATGTTGCACTCTCTCGACGCTTTGCTGTTTCGATCCGCCGCCGCTGACCGATCGAATCGGCGGGCGGCCGGGAGTCCCCTGATTAAGTCCCGACACTGCTGGACATGGCCCCCCGGGACAAGCCCGGGGGCATAACTTTTATCGCCCGGACGGCGGGCCAACCGAAACAGGGAAAACAACCCCATACACCCGAAGGGACGGCACCGCCGAAACTCGCAAAACGACCCCATGTACCCGAAGGGCCGGTATCGCCGGGTGTGTCCCGCTCTCCCCCCAGTTTCACTTCCCCGGCCCTGAGCCGGGGAACCAGCTCCGCTTGCCGTATCATTGGCCGCCTTCCCTGGACCCCCGGCTCTGAGGCCGGGGGAATAAGGGGACGGGGCTTGTGGCGAGCCATCGGCAAAACGCGCAAAACAACCCCATACACCCGAAAGGCCGGTAGATGGATTTCCGGAAACCGGAATACCCTGAAGGACCAGAACAGTCGTGTCTTCATCCGTCACCAGCAGCCATTACAACAGGCACACGCAAAGGCAGGGCACCGGCATTTCTGCCGCGTGCCCTGTTCCACGCATGGAAAGTGAGCGTAACACAATCAAGAACAAAAAGCGAACATATGCGCGCAAAAAACCACCACGCCCCCGTGACAACACCCCGCCACCCGCTAAAATCCGGTTTCCACTCACCACAGGAGCGCGGCAGATCATGACGACACATACGGGCGGATGCCTGTGCGGGGAAATCCGCTATGAAATCACCGGCGATCCGGTGCGGGCGGCGAACTGTCATTGCGACGAATGCCGCAAGGCGACCGGGGCGAGCTTTGCCACCGTGGCGTTTTTCAACGCAGACGACGTGAAGATCGTGCAGGGCACGCCGAAGCAGTTCTTCCATTCGGCCGATAGCGGCGCCACGATGACCAAGGAATTCTGCGGCAATTGCGGCTCCCAGGTGCTGGGTGCCGGGTCGCGGAGCCCGGGTGTCCGCAGCGTCCGCGTCGGCTCGCTCGACGATGCGAGCTTCGTGGTGCCGCAGATGGATCTCTATACCGGCAAGGCGCTGCCCTTCACCTGCCTGTCCGACAAGACCGAACATTTCGAGGCCGGGCGCAAGCGCTAGGACGGCCCGGATTGGGTCAGGCCGTGCTAGACCATGGCGTCGCCTCACGCATCCGGCAGCGGCGCAGCCAGATACCGGTTCAAAGCACACCTCTAAACACTTATTCCCCCGGTCTCCGTACCCTGGGGTCCACAGTGGATATCGACGCGCTTTAAACGTGGACCCTCGGCACGGGGCCGAGGGAATAAAACAGGGATGGAGCCTGCTTATTCGCCCGTTTGCCGCTCACATACAGAAACGGCGGTCCGAGGACCGCCGTTTTAAATTTCCCTGACCGCAGGGGTGTCCATTAAGAGGCGCGCCGGCGCCGCCGCATGAAGCAGATCGCGCCGAAACCGAGCCCGATCACCGCCAGCGAGGAAGGTTCGGGGATTTCGGTCGACGTGATGGGCTCGTCATAGCCGCCGGACAGTTTCTTGATCTTGAAATAATCTTTCATGCCGTTGTATGTGGGCAGGATCGTGGCGGCAACGATAATGACGTTGCCCATCAGGTTTCCGTCCTCGGGAAACAGCGCCGTCCGGGGGCTGCCGTCATTGACGTAGTTTTCCGCCCGCGTGAACATGCTGTCGAGATCGCTGAAAGCCATGCCGTCGAGGTCGAGCTGGGTGGAGAAGTCTTCGTCCGTATTCCCGACCCAGACGGTGATGTCGCTGTCGCCGGTGCCGTATTCGTTCATCGTCACCGCGCTCAGATTCACTTCGCGGTCGAGTTCGAACATAACGAAATCGAAATTATTGTTGTTGTCGACGGCGTGTTCGGGGCTGCTCGAATCGTTGTTGAACCTGTTCTGAACGCCGAACCCGCCGCTCCAGCGCCGCAGCGATGCGGCCTCGAAATTGTTACCTACGCCCGGGTTAGAGCTACCTGTGTCGGACCAGGCGGTGGCCCTGAGGCTGACACTGTCCGCCCCGCCACTCTGATACGTCCGGCTGTTGCCAAGGCTGGAGTCTCCACCGACAAGGACTTCGTTGGTACCATTGAAGGTCCAATCGATGTCATAGTCGAATGCCTGTGCCGGGGCGGCCGTCAGCAGCGCCACACAAAGCGCGCTCGCCGCCAATCCGCTTGTAAGTCTCTGACTTACTGTATCCCAAGGTTTCATTCTAACTGGTCCTACAAACACGCTCTTATTATTCCACTAACGCCCACACAATGGAAATTGCATCTCGGATGTTCTGATATGCAATATGTGTGCCAAAACTATTAATCGCTACATTTCAAAGGGTTGGGCGTTAACCTCCTGCTGTCCGGCGCGAACTTGTAAAATAATCCGACACATTTCGCCAGAACGTATCAGAATGTATCAATTTGTGAAAGCCACTCTGTCGCGCGTATACCATCACATGGCCCTCGCGTCAGTCCGTTTCAACACCGCCAAAAAATTAATCGGCCCTCATATCTACTCTTTTTACGCACTTTACACCATCTATAGGTTGCAGACACATGACACCCGCCGGGAGATGGCAGATCGATGATAAATCCGGCCACCTTAACAGATTGAAAAAACTCGATAAAATTTTAATGTTTTAATGAAGCGGGATGAATATGATTCGTGTCGCAGGGGCTTCCGGCGCGACAACCGGCACCCTGACCGATGCGCCCAAAATCAGTCCTGATAACGGTCCCGCCGTGTTATCAGTCCTGACATGCCGGTATGCCAACGTTAACGAAAGCGAATGACTGTGATGATTCCGGGAGCCATTCGATGAGCAGCAAGGCCATTTCGTCCCTGGCGACAAGATCTTTTCTGGCGACTTTTCTCGCCTTCGCATCATCGTACGGCCCGTCTTTTGCGGCCACGACGGACCGCCCCGCCGAGGCGCCGCCGACAACCTATTTTTATGAAGACGCGCTGAAAAGGTTCCATGCAGGCGACTACCGCGCCGCGGAAATCCAGCTTAAAAACGCATTGCAGCGGAACCCGCGCGACCTGCCGGCCCGGATTTTGCTGGGCCGAACCCTGAACAAGCTGCGTCTCGGCGAAGAGGCGGAATATCAGCTTAAACTGGCACGCGGCGCCGGCGCCGACGATTCCCAGATCCTGGGGCCGTTGGGCGAGGCCTATCTTGCTCAGGGCAAGTCCGAGACGCTGTTGCGCGACTTTCCGGCCGGGCATCGCCTGCCGGCCGTCGAGGCCGAGGTCCGGGTCCTGCGCGGACGGGCGATGCTGGAGCTCAACGATACCCAGGATGCCGAGGAACAATTCCTCAGCGCGCTCGCGATCAAGCCCGATTTCGTCAAAGGGCTTATCGGCCTCGCCTCGCATCGCATGGCGACCGGCAGGATGGAAGACGCCGACAAGCTGCTCGACCGCGCCATGGCCCAGGAGCCGGAGAACGAATCCTCCTGGCATATGAAAGGCAAGATCAGGCTGTCGCTCAACGATTGGCGGGGCGCCCTGGAATATTTCGACCGGACGCTGGCTCTCGCGCCGTCGAATACGGTGGCGCGCGTCGATCGCGCGTCGGTCTATCTGCTTACCGGCCAGCACGATATCGCGTTGAAGGACCTCGATATCGTCCAGAAAGAAGCGCCGAAACTTCCGCGGGCGGGCCTTCTCCGCGCCCTCGCCTTCGTGCAGATGGGCGAACACCAGAAAGCAATGACGCTGCTGGACGATGTGACGTCGTGGATCGGGGTGCTTTCCACGGAAGCCTTCAATAACAGCCCGCAATCGCTGCTGCTGATGGGCGCGATCCATTATTCCCTGAAACGCTACGAAGACGCGGTTCCCTACCTCCTGCGCTATAACGAACTGGTCCCGCACACGCCGATCACCCAGAAAATGCTGGGGGTGATCTATATGTTGCGCGGCGACAACCGTTCCGCCCTGGAGCTGCTGGAACCGCTGCTCCCGCGCACGCCGAACGACATTCAGCTGCTCACGGCGCTGGGCAAGATCTACACCCGCGAAAAGCAATACGGCAAAGCGACCGAGCTGTTCGAAAAAGCAGCGTCGATTGCGCCGGAGAACACGGCGGCCCGCACGGAACTCGCCCTCAATCGCATGGCCACCGGCCAATTGGACAAGGCGCGCGACGAACTGGAAGAGGCCGTCCGGCTTGGCGAAGGGCGGGGGCGCGCCGGCGCGTTCCTGGGCCTGCTGCATCTCCGCCGCGGCGACACGAAATCGGCGATCGAGATTGCCGACCGCCTGAGCGCGGCGGACCCCAAAAACCCGTTCCCCCATAACCTGGCGGGGTCTGCCCATATTCAGGACAAGGCCTATGCCGAGGCGCGCAAGAGATTCCGTGCCGCGCTGGCGATTGCCCCCGACTACAAGCCGGCGATCTACAATCTGGCAACGGTGACCCGGCTTCTGGAAGGTCCCGCGGCAGCCAAACGGGAATATCTCGCGATTCTCGAAAAAGACCGGACCGAGATCAAGGCAATGTCGGAACTGGCGACGCTCGCCCTGCGGGAGGGCAAAACCCGCGAGGCGATCAATTGGCTCGACCGGGCGAGCAAAACCAGCCCTACCGCAATCACGCCCCAGTTACGGCTGGTGAATTTGCTGCTCCAGGAGCGCCAGCTCACCGAGGCCATGCAGATCATGGAAAGCCTGGAAAACCGGGCGCCGCGCAATTTCTCGGTGCTCGATACCAAGGCCCGGATACAGCTCGCCAACGGAAACCAGGCCGATGCGATCCAGACATACCGTACCGCGGCCAATATCGCCGCAAACAACGCGGCGCTGCTTTTCCGGATCTCGCAGATTCAGATTTCCCTGCAGGACCTGCAGGGGGCGGCGACGTCGCTCAGATATGCCGTGAATCTCGACCCGAAGATCCTGCCCGCCCAGGCCTCCCTCGCCCGGCTGACCTATGACCTGGACGGCTTCGAGGCGGCGATGAAAATGGTGACGGCGCTGCAGGAGAAGTTCCCCGGATCGTCTGCCGCGGATACGGTGCGGGGCGATGTGCTCATGCGTCACAAACGATACGGCGACGCCATCGCCGCCTATGATGTGGCCTTCGGCAAATCCCGGACAAGCAAGCAGGCCCAGCGCCTCTTCCGGGCACGCTGGGCGTCGGGCGACCGGGCAGCGGCCGTCGACGGGCTGGATTCCTGGATAAAATCCAACCCCAAGGATATCCGGACCCGGCGGGTCCTTGCGCTGGCCCATCTGAAGGTCGGCAACACGGATCTGGCGATCAGCCACCACGAGGCGCTGGCGGAGATGTCGTCCCAGGATGTCGTCATTATCAACAACCTGGCCAGTCTGTACCAACAGCGTGGCGACAAACGCGCGTTCGAGTATGCGAAGCGGGCCTATGAACTGGCGCCCAACCAGCCGCAGACCATCGATACATATGGCTGGATGCTGGTCCAGAAAGGCGACGTGGAACAGGGCCTCAAGCTGCTGCGCAATGCGCAGGCGCGCTCCGACCGCCAGCCCGAGGTCGGATACCATATCGCCGCCGCGCTCGACGCCCTGGGACGGCACCAGGAAGCGCTGCGCGAGATCGAGGCCGTGATGGCGCTGGGCAAGAAATTCAAGGGCGAGGACGCGGCCCGCAAGCTGCTGGAGCGGCTGAAACAGAAAAACTGACGTCTGGCGGGTGCCGCCGGACCGGGCCGCTTAAACCGGCGCCTAGCTCTTCAGCGCTTGCAGGATCCCGTCGATGCTGTCCTTGGCGTCGCCGAACAGCATGCGGTTGTTTTCCTTGTAGAACAGCGGGTTGTCGACGCCGGCATAGCCGCTCGCCATGGAGCGCTTGAAGACGACCGAGGTTTTCGCCTTCCAGACCTCGAGCACCGGCATGCCGGCGATCGGGCTGTTGGGGTCGTCCTGCGCGCCGGGATTGACGATATCGTTGGCGCCGATCACCAGCACCACGTCGGTATCCGGGAAATCGTCGTTCAGCTCGTCCATTTCCAGCACGATGTCGTAGGGCACCTTGGCCTCGGCGAGCAGCACGTTCATATGGCCCGGCAGGCGCCCCGCCACGGGGTGAATGCCGAAGCGCACGTTCACGCCCTTGTCGCGCAGCAGCCGGGTGATCTCGCTCACCGAGGCCTGCGCCTGGGCGACCGCCATGCCGTAGCCCGGCACGATGATGACCTCGTTGGCGTCGAGCAGCATCGAGGCGGTCTCGTCGACCGAGGTCGGCACCACTTCGCCCTGCTCCGCATCGCCGGCCGCCGCGGTACCGCCCGACGTGCCGAAGCCGCCGAGGATCACGCTGACGAAGCTGCGGTTCATCGCCTTGCACATGATGTAGCTGAGGATCGCGCCGGACGAGCCGACCAGCGCGCCGACGACGATCAGCAGGTCGTTAGACAGCATGAAGCCCGTCGCCGCCGCCGCCCAGCCGGAATAGCTGTTGAGCATCGACACGACGACAGGCATGTCCGCGCCGCCGATGGCCATCACCAGGTGCACGCCGATAACGCAGGCAATGCCCGTCATGATCAGCAGGGGTGTCAGCCCCGCCTCGTGGCTTGCCGCGCCGAGGAAAGCGTATCCGAGCCAGAGGGAGGCGAGAATGCCCGCGATATTCATCAGGTGGCGTCCGGGCAGCATCAGCGGCTTGCCGGAAATACTGCCGCGCAGCTTGCCGAACGCGATGACCGAACCGGTAAACGTTATCGCGCCGATAAACACGCCGAGAAAGATTTCGACCTCGTGGATGGTCTTTTCGACACCGACATAGTTCGACGTCGGGTCGACATAGCTCGCCACCCCGACCAGCACGGCGGCGAGGCCGACGAAACTGTGAAGAATGGCGACCAGTTCCGGCATCTGGGTCATTTCGACCTTCGATGCCGCGAAAACGCCGATCGCCCCGCCGACGATAACGGCGCCCAGCAGCACGGTGTAATCGTCGATCTGGGTCGACAGGATCGTCGCCAGAATGGCGATCGCCATGCCGATAATGCCGTAGACATTGCCGCGCCGCGCGGTTTCCTGGTTGCTCAGCCCGCCGAGGCTCAGAATGAAAAGGATGCTCGCCCCGATATAGGCGACCGTTGTGATACCTGCGCTCATGATGTGCTCCCGTTCCTAGCTTTTGCGGAACATGCGGAGCATGCGCTGGGTGACCAGAAACCCGCCCGCGATATTGATGGTGGCGATAAGGATGGCGATCCCCGCCAGGATCGTCACCAGGTTCGACGGGCTGGAAACCTGCAGCAGCGCGCCGATCACGATGATGCCGCTGATCGCGTTGGTCACGCTCATCAGCGGGGTGTGCAGCGCCGGCGTGACGTTCCAGATCACCTGGTAGCCGACGAAACAGGACAGCACGAACACCGTCAGATGCCCCATGAAGGCGGGCGGCGCGACACTGCCGAGCCCCAGCAGGACCGCCGCACCGATCGCCAGCGTGATCGCCGATTTCATGCCGACATTCTTCGGTGACGGCTCTTCCACGGGGGCCTTGGCCTCGGCCGGTTTTGCCGGCGCGATGGCGGGCGTTTTCGGCTCGGGCGGCGGCCAGGTGATCTCTCCGCCATGGACGACCGTGGAGCCGCGGATCACATCGTCTTCCATGTTCACGTTGATATTGCCGTCTTTTTCCGGCGTCAGGTCGGACAGCATGTGCGCGAGATTGGTGCCGTAAAGCTGGCTCGACTGCGCCGCCATGCGGCTCGGCAGATCGGTGTAGCCGATCAGCGTGACGTTGTGTTTGACGGCGATCTCGCCCGGCACGGTCAGTTCGCAATTGCCGCCCTGTTCGGCCGCAAGATCGACGATGACCGAGCCCGGCTTCATGGATTCGACCATGTCGGCCGTGATCAGCTTGGGCGCGGGCTTGCCGGGGATCAGCGCCGTGGTGATGATGATATCGACGTCTTTGGCCTGTTCGGCGAACAGTTCCATTTCGGCCTTGATGAATTCGTCGCTCATCACCTTGGCGTAACCGCCGCCGCCGGAACCGTCTTCCTCGAATTCCATCTCGAGGAACTCGGCGCCCATACTCTCGACCTGTTGCTTGACCTCGAGCCGCGTGTCGAACGCGCGCACGATGGCGCCCATGCTGCGGGCGGCGCCGATGGCGGCCAGCCCGGCGACACCCGCGCCGATGACCATGATCTTTGCCGGCGGCACCTTGCCCGCCGCGGTGATCTGGCCGGTGAAGAAGCGCCCGAAGTTATTGGCGGCCTCGACCACGGCACGGTAGCCGCTGATATTCGCCATCGACGAGCGGGCATCGAGTTTCTGCGCCCGGCTGATCCGCGGCACGTTATCCATGGCGATGACGGATGCATTGCGCGCCTTCAGCTTTTCCAGGAGGTCGGGGTTCTGCGCCGGCCAGATGAAACCGATCAGCGTGGCGCCGTCGCGCAGCAGCTCGGTCTCGTCGACCCCGAGATCAGGATGCGTCTCGGGCTCAAGGACCTTCAGGACGATATCGGCATCGGCCCACAGCTTTTTTGTGTCCGCCACGACCTCGACGCCCGCTTCGCGATAGGCATCGTCGCTGAACTGCGCGGTATCGCCGGCGCCGGACTCGACGCTGATATCGTAGCCGAGTTTCTGGATACGGCCCGCCGTTTCCGGCGTCAGCGCGACCCGCTGCTCGCCCGCGTGGACTTCTTTTGGAACGCCAATTCTCATCTTCAGTTTCCCCCATCGGAGATGCCGCGACGCTGGCGGCATCCGTTTGGATCATGAAAGCGCGGACCGGTCGATCCGGCCTTTCGAAATCACCGCTACCCTAAAGGTTTGCGCGCGGTTGTGACAAGACGACAAAGCCGCTTCGATCCGTATACCGGTTTCCGCCGTTCACTCTTTCTGCGCCTGCGCGAGGGCGAAATACAGGCGGTCGAGATCGGCGCGCTGACGGAGCTCCCCGGCCGCCGCGGCCAGTTCGACCCGCCCCTTGATAAGGACATATGCCCGTTCGGCGAGGACAAGCGCGATATCCAGCTTCTGCTCCACCAGCAGGATGGTCAGGCCTTCGGCCTTCAGCGCGGCGAGCGCCCGGCGGATTTCCTGGACGATCATCGGCGCGAGACCGAGAAACGGCTCGTCCAGCAGCAGCATGCGCGGCGCCGACATCAGCGCCCGGCCGATCGCCAGCATCTGCTGTTCGCCGCCCGACAGGGTGCCCGCCGCCTGGTCCGCCCGTTCAAGCAGCCGCGGGAACAGCCCGTAGACGTAATCGAACCGGTCGGCGAGCGCGCCGCCGGACTGGCGGGAAAGCTGCGTTGCACCCAGTTGCAGGTTGTCGCGGACCGACATCGGCGGGAATATCAGGCGGCCTTCGGGCACCAGCGCCATGCCGCGCCCGACGATGCGGTGGCTGTCGGTGGCGATCAGGTCTTCGCCGTCCAGCAAGATGCGCCCTTTGCGTTTCGGCACCGTGCCGGTCAACGCCGCCATCAGGGTGGATTTGCCCGCGCCGTTCGGCCCGAGCAGGGCGACCGTCTCGCCGCGCTCCACGTTCAGCGACACGCCGCGCACCACGTCGACCGCACCGTACCCGGCAACCAGATCGTGCAGGTCAAGCATCGGTCTCTCCGCCGGCGGGTTCGCCCAGATAGGCGGCGATCACGGCCGGGTTGTCCTGTATTTCAGCCGACGTGCCGTCGGCGATTTTTTCGCCGAAATTGAGCACCACGATGCGTTCGGCGAGCGGCAGCAGGAACCGCATGTCGTGTTCGATCAGCAGGACCGATATGCCGCGCCCGGCGATCCCGAGAATGATTTCCGCGAGGCGGTCGCATTCGGACGGCGTCAGCCCCGCCGCGGGTTCGTCGAACAGCATGATGCGCGGCTCGCCCGCCAGCGCACGGGCGGTTTCCAGCAGGCGCCCCTGGCCGAACGACAGGGTACCGACATCGGCATCGGCCCAGTCGCCGAGCCCGACGAATTCGATCAGCTCGGCCGCGCGCTCGACGGCGGTCCTTTCCGCCCGGCGCGCCGCGGCCGAGCCGGCAAGGATCGCGCCCAGCCCGTGGCGCATGCGGGTATGGGCGCCGACCAGGATATTCTCCGACACCGTCATGCCCTCGAACGGCATGTTGTGCTGGAACGTCCGCATGATGCCGCGCGCCGCGATCTGGTGCGGCCGCAGCCCGACGATATCCTCGCCGCCAAGCCGGATACGGCCGGCATTCGGCGCCAGCGCGCCGGCAACAAGATTGAAGGTTGTGCTTTTCCCGGCGCCGTTGGGTCCGATCAGCCCGAGAATTTCGCCCGCAGCGAGATCGAAGGACAGGTCGTTGACCGCGACCAGCCCGCCGAACCGGCGGGTCAGGCCCTCGACGCGAAACAGCGGGTCCGCTGCGGTCATCGGGCACGCTCCCCGGCGCCGCGGCGATGGCGGCGCTCGACCAGGTCGTCCCACACCCCGATCAGCCCCTTCGGCAGGAACAGGATTACCAGCACGACGACGAAACCGTAAATCAGCGGATGGAACTTGCCGACCAGCGGTTCTACCAGGAACTGGATCGAATAGAGCAGCGCCGCGCCCAGCAGCGCACCGGCATGGCGCCCCGTGCCGCCGATGATGATCATGAACAGCAGCTCGAATATCCGGTCGAGCTCGAAGATCGGCGGCGAGATGAAATTGTTGACGAAGGCGTATGCCATCCCGGCCATCGCGGCGAGCGTGCTGGTCACCACGAAGACGATCACCTTGGTGCGGGCCACGTCGATGCCCATCGCGGATGCCGCGACCGGGTTGTCGCGCACCGCGCGGCAGGCGCGCCCGAAATAGGAATTGTCGAGCCGCAGGATCACCCACAGCGTCAGCAGCAGCACGAAAACGATCACCGGCGTATAGGCCGCGCCGGTCAGCGGGATATCGAAAAATGCCGGCAGGCTGTAGCCGGAAATGCCCTCTTCCTCACCCGTGAATTCGCCCCCTGCCCCCAGCGCGACCAAGAAAATCTGGGCGAAGGCGAGCGTGACCAGGGCGAGGTAAAACCCTTCCAGCCGGGTGGTCGGAATGGCGACAAGCGCCGCGAGCAGGGCGCTGACAACGATCCCGCCCGCAATCCCGGCGGCAAGCGGCAGCCCCAGCTTGAAGGTCAGGATGACCACCGCGTAGGCGCCGATCCCGTAAAACGCGACATGGGAAAACGCGATCTGGCCCGAAATCCCGAACAGGAAATTGAACCCGACCGCCAGCGTCGCGACCAGCAACAGCTTCTGATACAGCTCAAGGTGATAGCTCGACATGGCGAAACCCGCCGCGCTGAGCGCAACCAGGGCCACGGCCCAGCCGACGGCGTTTTTCATATGCCGTCCTCCTTCGCGCGGAGCAGGCCGGTCGGCCGCACCAGCAGGAACGCGATCAGCAGGACCAGCGGCACGCCCAGGACCAGCGAGGACGGTATCGGCAGGTAGCGCGCGGCAAAGGCCTCGACCAGACCGAGGATCAGCCCGCCGAGCAGGGCACCCTCGACCCGCCCGACACCGCCGATCACCAGCGCGGTAAAGCCCTGGATCGCGAGGGGCAGACCCATCTGGTAAAACGCCCCGCTGCCGCCCGATGTGAGTATCCCGACCACGCCGCAGACCATCCCCGCGCCGACAAAGGCCAACAGCCCGACGGCGCGCAGGTTGATTCCCATCAGCGCCGCCGCACGCCGGTTGATGGCGACGGCCTCGAAGCGCTTGCCCCAGATCGTGCGCTCGAAAAAGTACCACGCCGCCAGGAACACGACCGCGGTCGCGGCGATGATGTAGAACGCCTGCGGCGTGCCCGCAAAAGGTCCGATCTCGACCCGCCGGAATCCGAAGGGCGGCGGCGCGGGCAGCGCCTCGGTCCCGCCGACCAGCGTGCCGACCTGCAGCGTGATCACCAGAACGCCGAGAAGCGCGAGCACCGGGCTCAGCTCCGGCGCGCCTTTCTCGATCAGCGGACGGACCGTCAGGATTTCCGTCAGCGCGCCCAGCAGGCCGATGGCGGCAACCACCAGAATCAGGCTGACGAAATGCGGCAGTTCGAGCATGGGCAGCAGCAGGTCGCTGCCCAGTGCCACGGCGGCGAACGCCCCCAGCATCGCCCATTCACCGAGCGCGAAATTGATCACGCCGGTCGGGCGAATGATCAGCAGATAGGACAGCGCCATCAGGCCGTAGATACAGCCCGACGCAAATGCGCTGACCAGAAGCTCCCCGATTTCCGCCATTCAGCTGCGTGCCGTGTCGTGCCCGGGGCCGTTATTTGGTGCCGCTATGGACCGCGGGACCGTGATTGTTGTCCTTGATCAGCCGCACGACCGCGCCTTCGGGATCGAACCCCCGGCGGTCCGCCGCCGACAGGTTGACCGACGAGCCGGGCGCGCCCATGACACCGGACCAGCCCTTGGTCGTTTCCATCGCGGCGCGCAGCTTTTCCTTGTCGGCCGAGCCCGCGCGTTTCAGCGCATCGACGATAAAGTACAGCCCGTCATACCCGTATCCGGGCAGCGAGAACGGCACCGAGCCGTATTCCTTCTTGTAGGCCGCGATGAACTGCTTGGTCCGCTCCTTTGCCGGATCGTAGGCATCGATAAAGGCGACGCCGTCCATCAGGTCCTTGGCGACCTTGAGATAGGCCGGGATCGACAGGTTGAACGACGCCAGAACCGGCTGCTTCATGCCGAGCTGGTGATAGGCCTGAAAGAACTGGGCCATCTGCGGGCCGACGATGCCGGCCTGAAAAATCGCCTCGGGCTTGGCGGCGCGGACCTTCTGCATCTGCGGCACCCCGGTGCGCGAGCCGATCGGGATGATCTGCGACGCGACGACCTCGATCCCGTTGGCCTTCAGGCTGCGTTCGAACACGCCGGCGATGATCTTGCTCAGGCCGGAATTGTCGCCGACCACGGCCACGCGCTTCAGGTTCTTCTTGCGCGTATACGACATCAGCGTCTTGATCTGCGTCGAGGCGAGCGGGCCGAGCTGGAAGAAATACGGGTTGTCGAGCTTGGTCGCCAGCGTCTCGCCCGAATTCGCGGGCGTGATATGCGGCGTTTTCGTCGCCAGCGAGACGGTCTGCGCCTGCTGGGTCGCGGGAGAGCTCGAATTGCTGATGATCGCGACAACGCCCTCGTCGACCAGCTTGCGCGCCTTGGTCGCCGATACGTCCGGCTTGGCGCCGTCATCCTCGATCACCAGTTCGATCTGCTTGCCGAGCACGCCGCCCGCCGCGTTGATCTCCTTCGCGGCCAGCAACACGCCCTGGGTCACCGGCTTGGCATAGAACGCCGCGCGCCCGGTTTCATCCGTGATAACGCCGATTTTGATGGTGTCGGCGGCATTCGCCGGGCCGAGGGTGAAGGCGGCCGCGGTGACAAGAATGGCGGCGGCAGCAAGGCCCCGCCGCGTGACGGATCTGATCATCTGTTTTCCTCCCTGATCGGGTATTTGTCGGTTTCTTGTGCCGAAGTAGACCGCTCCGCCAAAACGCTGTCAACGGCGGCGATCCAAACCGGTTCCGGCTTTATCTTCTTCATCAGCTCCAGCGTATCGCCGCCGGCCCCGGCGGTCTGCTGGACCTGCAGCTGAAGTCGGCTTTCGTCACGCCGGCGCACATCTTCGATCGCCTCCGCCGCATCGTCCTCGGACACGCCGGCGGCCCTGAGAGCCGCCATGCCCATCCGCAGACCGGATTCGAATGTCTCGCGCACGGGCTGTTCTATTCCCATATGAATGAGTTCGATTGCCGCTGTCCGGTCATAGGCCCGGACAAGCAGTTCGGCCTGCGAAAACTTGCTTTGCACCAGGTTGACGATGTCCTTGGCAGCCACGCGGTCATCGATACAGACGATGATGACATCGGCTTCAGCGGCGCCCGCGGCGCGCAGGACGTCCCGGCGCATGCCGTTGCCGAAATGAATACGCGAGCCGAATTCCTGCGCTTCCCGGACGCGCTCGGCATCGGCATCCAGAATGGTCACGCTGACCCCCCGCAGCTGCAGCGCCTGGGTGACGATCTGGCCGAAACGACCGAAGCCGATCACCAATGCGCGCCCGCCCGCGTCGGAAAAATCCTCTTCGATCCCGTCATCGGCCTTTGCGGCGATCAGCAACGGTGCGAAACGTTCGATCAGCGGCGATGCCAACATCGTCAGGGTAATTACCGCGACAAGAATGGAAGATGTTTCCGCGTCCAGCAGGCCTGCCGTCACCGCAGCGGCAAACAGGACGAAACCGAATTCGCCGGCTTGCGGCAGCGCGAGGGCGGCCCGGACGGACACATCGTGGGCCGAGCCGAAACCGCGCAGAATGGCGTAAATTACCAGGGCCTTGAGCAGGACGAGCACCGGAACGGCAATCAGAACGACCCGCCAGTTGGCGGCGACCGCCTCCAGCGACAGCGATACGCCGACCGCCACGAAGAACAGTCCGAGAAACAGGCCCCGGAACGGCTCCACGTTGGCTTCGAGCTCGTGGCGGAACGACGATTCCGCCAGCATCACGCCGGCAATGAACGCGCCCATGGCATAGGACATGCCCGCCGCATCCATCAGCAGCCCGGCAAAGATAACAAGGCCGAGGGCGAAAGCCGTCATGATTTCCGGCACGCCCGTATTCGCGAGGATGCGGAAGACCGGATTGAGCAGATACCGCCCGGTCAGGATCAGCGCGGCAATGGCGCCGATCGCGATCCCGACATTGATCAGGCTTTGCGTCAGCCCGGGTTGCCCTCCCGACGGTGCCAGCAGGGCGACCATCAGCAATAGCGGCACGATGGCGAGGTCCTGAAACAGCAGGATGGCAAATGCCTTGCGACCGTGCCCGGTACCCCTTTCGCCGCGTTCCTCCAGCGCCTGCATGACCAGCGCCGTCGAGGACAGCGCGAGACCGAGCCCGATGACGACCGAGACCTGCCATGTCATGCCAAGCAACAGGGGCGGCACGGCGAGCACCACGCCGCACAGCACGACCTGGGCGAGCCCGATACCGAAGATATCGCCGCGCATCTCCCAAAGCTTGGACGGCTTCATTTCGAGCCCGATGACGAACAGGAACAGCACCACGCCGAACTCGGCGAAATGCAGCAGTTTGTCCGGGTTCTTGGTAAAGCCGAGGGTCAGCGTCGCGCCGACAATCACCCCGGCGGCGAGATAGCCGAGAATGGCGCCGAGCCCGATGCGCTTGAACACCGGCACGGTCAGGCAGGCGATCAGGATCAGCCCGAGCGCTTCAAGAAACTGGGTTTCGAGCGGGGAAAAACCGAATGAGGGCACGGGAATGTCAGCCTTTCAGCGGATGCGGGTCGCCTTCCGGCGCCTCGACCTCGAACACGTTCAGCACGACGGATACGGTATGATAGAACCCGACAAGCGCGGCCAGCTCAACCATCGCCTCCGTGCCGAAATGATCGACGGCGCGCCGGTAATTCGCATCCGACAGGCGGCGCGTCTCCGCCAGTTCCTTCGCAACCTCGTAGACCAGGGTCTCGTCGGCATTCGGAAACGTCGGCACCCGGTTCTGGCGCATGTCTTCCACGGCGTCCGCATCGATGCCGAACTCGACCGCACGTTTGGCATGGATGAACCATTCGTAATCCGAGCCGTAGACCCGCCCGACCGTGATGATGGCCAGTTCCTTGAGCCGCAGCGGAATGCGGGATTTTTCCTCGTCCAGCGACAGATCGACGAAATTGGCGAACATCTCGCAGATTTCCGGCGCATGCAGCAACACCCCGAACGGCCCCCGCACCGGCGCCTTGCGCTGGCCGGAAATCATGTCGGCGATGCGTTTCTGTTCGGGCGAATAGTCTTCGGCGGCGACGGGGTTCAGGCGGGGCATGTGGACTCTCTCAATTCAGGTTACGAAAATGATGCGCGGTATTCTGTTGCTCTGAGGATAACGGCGTTCTCAAGCGGCGGCTCAATTTCAAAAGCTTTCGGCGAGCGTGCGAAATCATACAAGCGGACAATCCGAAAAGCGTCGGTCCTTTCTTCTGAAAGAGACCGCTCGTTTTCCGTCAGATAGAACGGCGTCTTCTGTAATCCGGTCGTCGTTTTCACCTCAAGCATTCGTTCCCGCCCGGAACGGTCGAAGGACAAGATATCGAAACCTGCGCCGTCTCCTTCCTCCTGAGAGACCCATTTAACCTTTCTGGACAAATCCGGCCGGTCTTCATCGACCAGCCGTTTTTGTTCGAAAGTGAATATCGCTTCCTCTCCCCGCAATCCCAACGCCTGGTTTCGCGCATCGCGGGCTGCTGGGTCAAACTTCCGGACCAACCGCTTCAGCGGCTCCGGGTGATCGGTCTTTTCAGTGGTCATCACCGGAGCTTGCTCAAAGAATAAAACTCCAGGTTCTGCAAGCGTCTGGTGTTCGATAGCCAATCGGTCAGGCATGAGGATCGTGTCGGCTGAAAGATGATTGTCGATGGCTGCAATCAACGCGTTCTGAAAATTAGCGCGCGGCTTGTAGCCGGATATCCATGGATGATCAAATTGGTCCAGCACTGCGCTGATATTCTGGTGCTTGAACTCTATCGAGCCCTTCGATCGTCCGGTCATTTCCTGCAGCCGCTGATTGTGCTGGACCTTAACGTACGGCTCTCCAACCAGTTCTTTTCGCAGCATGTCGAAATAGTCTGCGACAACAAGAGCGATTTCTCGATCAGTCCAATCAGTACCCGTCGGATCGTTGTCGTTCATTTTCCTATTGAGCCCACTGACCCGGAAGATGTCCAGAGTGCAATTGGTCGACGCACCGTCCATTTTCACGGAAAAGAAAAGGCCGAAGCATTTCTGCTCCGGCCCTTCCCGTTCATCCCATCTTTCGACGGTTATCTTATCTGTCGCCTACTCCGCCGCGGTGCCCTGTGCGGCGGCGTCTTCGATCATCCGGTCCTTCAGCGCCTTGAGCACCTTGGGCGGCGACATCGGGTGGTCGCGCATGCGGATGCCGATGGCGTCGTGGATGGCGTTGGCGATGGCCGGCAGCGGCGGGATGATCGGCACCTCGCCGATGCCGCGGATGCCGTAGGGGTGATCCGGGTTCGGGACCTCGACGATTTCCGTGTTGATGAACGGCACGTCGGAGGCGACCGGGATGCGGTAATCGAGGAAGCCGGCGTTTTCGAGCACGCCCTTGTCGTTATAGATGTATTCCTCGTTCAGCGCCGTGCCGATGCCCTGCACGGCCCCGCCCTGGAACTGGCCCTCGATGAATTCGGGATACACGGCCTTGCCGGCATCCTGGATCAGCGTGTAGCGCAGCACCTTGACGGCGCCGGTCTTGCGGTCGACCTCGACATCCACGATATGCGTGCCGAAACCGGGACCGCCCTGGGCGACATTGATTTCGGCATGGCCGGCAATCGTGCCGCCGAACCAGGACGCTTCCTTGGCCAGTTCCGCGACCGACATCGGCGCGAAATCGCCGACATTGGCGCCGGCGGGCCGGGCCTTGCCGTCTTCCCAGACCACCTGGTCGGGCTCGACCTCCCACTTGCGGGCCGCGATTTCGCACATCCGTGCGATGGCCTTCCGGGTCGCGGTGACGGCGGCCATGCTGCCCGCCGCGGTGCCGCGGCTGCCGGCGGTCATGAAGTTGAAGCCGAGCGCGCTGGTATCGCCCGACATGGTGCGGACTTTTTCGTACGGAATGCCCAGTTCCTCGGCCACGATCATGGCAAAGGCGCTGCGCGAACCGCCGGTGACGTCGACCGTGCCGAAGATCAGCGTCGCGGTGCCGTCCTCGCCGATATTGACGGTCGCCGAGGTTTCCGCCCCGAGCGTGAACCAGAACCCGGTGGCAATGCCCCGGCCCTGGTCGGGACCGAGCTTTTCCTTCATATGGGCGTGCGCCTTGGCGCGCTCCAGCGTCTGGATATAGCCGATCGGGCCGAGCTTCGGGCCGAAATGGGTCTGGGTGCCTTCCTTGGCGGCATTGAGCAGCCGGAAGTCGATCGGATCGATGCCGCATTCTTCGGCCATCTCGTCGATCACCGTCTCGACACCGAACGCCACCATCGGCGCGCCGGGCGCGCGATAGGCCGCGACCTTGGGCCGGTTGGTGGTCACGTCGTGACCCACGACCGAGACGTTTTCGAGATCGTAGCGCGTGAACACCGTGATGGTCGCCAGCGGCAGGGACGAGCCCGCATAGGCGCCGGACTGGTAGTTGAGCTCCGCCTGGGCCGCCGTGATGCGGCCGTCCTTCGTGCAGCCCATCTTGACCTTCACGTTGGTGCCCGATGTCGGGCCGGTGGCGCGGAACACCTCGTCGCGGTCCATCACCATCTTGACCGGGCGCTTGCCCTTCTTGGACAGCATGACGGCCAGCGGTTCGAGATAGACGTTGTTCTTGCCGCCGAACCCGCCACCGAGCTCGGTCGGGATGACCTTGACCTTGGACATGTCCATCTTGAGCAGCTTGGCGATCTGCGCGCGGAACACGAAATGGCCCTGGGTGCCGGTCCAGACTTCCGCCTGGCCGCCCTCGGTGTAGTTGGCGATGCTCGCCTGCGGTTCGATATAGCCCTGGTGGACGGGCTTGGTATTGAATTCCCGCTCGATGATGATTTCGGCCTCGGCAAAGCCTTTCTCGATATCGCCGAGCTTGCTTTCCATGCGCGCCGCGATGTTCGACGGCTTGGTCGGCTTGGGCTCGACGCCCTTGGTGAACTGGTCTTCATGCAGGACCGGCGCGTCGTCCTTCATCGCGTCGCGCACGTCGATCACATGGGGCAGAACCTCGTATTCGACCTTGATAAGCTTCAGCGCCTGCTTGGCGATCGCGTCGCTGGTCGCGGCGACGGCGGCGACGGGATGACCGTCATAGAGCACGTTTTCGCGCGCCATCATGTTCCGCGTCACATCGCGGAAATTGACCATCAGTTCGCCGGACGCCGCGTGCTCGACCTCCATATCCGGGAAATCGTCGCGCGTGACGACCGATTTCACGCCGGGCAGCGCTTCCGCGGCGGACGTGTCGATCGACAGGATATTGGCGCGGGCATGCGGGCTGCGCAGCACGCGGCCGATCAACTGGCCCGGCAGGCTGATATCTGACGCATAGCGGGCGCGCCCGGTAACCTTGTCCACGGCGTCGCCGCGCGCGGTCGGGTTGGAGCCGACGATCTTGAGATCTTTTTTCTCGTACGGAATTTTTGTTGCAAAGGGTGAAGGTGCGCGTCCCATGGATCAGTTCCCTCTCATTTCGCGGGCAGCATCCTGTACCGCCTCGACGATTTTGTGATAGCCCGTGCAGCGGCAGAGATTGCCCGCCAGCCAGTAACGGATTTCCTCTTCGGTCGGGTCCGGGTTTTCTTCCAGCAGCGCTTTTGAGGCGACCAGCAGGCCCGGGGTGCAGATGCCGCATTGCAGCGCGACATGGTCGATGAACTTCTGCTGCAGCGGATGCAGTTCCTCGCCCCTGGCCATGCCCTCGATGGTCTCGACCGACTTGCCGTTTGCCTCGATCCCGAGAACCAGGCAGGAGCAGACCAGGACGCCGTCCAGCGTCACGCTGCAGGCGCCGCAATCGCCGGTGCCGCAGCCTTCCTTGGTACCGGTCATGTCCAGTTCGTCGCGCAGGACGTCGAGCAGGGTCTGCGTCGGATCGCAGAGAACCTCCATCTGGTCGCCGTTGACGGTGGTGCTTACATATTGCTTGGCCATTACGATTTCGCCCTTTCCAGCGCGATCGCGGCAGCGCGCTGTGCCAGCACGCCCGCGACTTCGGTTCTGAATTCCACGGTGCCCCGTTTGTCGTCGATGGGGCTTGCCGCCGCACTTGCCGCGGCGGCGAGCGCCTCCATCGCGGCATCGTCGACCTTGGTGCCGATCAGCGCCCTGGCGGCATCTTCGACGATCAGCGCGCGTGCGGCCACCGCCCCGAGCGAGACGGTTGCGTCCGTGCAGGTGCCGGAATCGTCGAGCGTGAGGTTCACGGCACAGCCGACGACGGCAATGTCCATTTCGGTTCGCGGCGTGAAGCGCAGATAGGCATCGCCCGAGTTGGGCGGCCGTTTGGGCAGCTGGAACGACACGACGAATTCGCCCTTTTCCAGCGAGGTCTTGCCGGGGCCGACGGCGATATCCTCAACCGGCACCTCGCGGGTGCCGTTCGGGCCGATCACGGTCGCCACGGCACGGGCCGCGATCATCGGCGGCACGCTGTCGGCGGCCGGCGAGGCATTGCACAGATTGCCGCCCACGGTCGCCCGTCCGCGCACCTGGACCGAACCGATCAGGCGGACACCGTCCATGACCCCCGGCCAGGCGGCGTTGAAAGCGGCATTGTCCATCAGTTCCTTGCCGGTAACGGCCGCGCCGAAACGCCAGGCGCCGTCTTCATTGGCGACTTCGCGCATTTCGGCGATTTTCTTGATATCGACGATAACGTCGGGCTCGATCATGTCGGCGTGGATCTGGACGAGGACGTCCGTTCCTCCCGCCAGCACCTTTACCTGTCCGCTTTCGCCGGCCAGCAGGCCGACGGCCGCATCCAGCGTCTCGGGCGCTTCGTATCTCATGTCAGTCAATGTCCCTCACCGTGCGTTTGTTCTGATTGATCCGCGACGTTTATATCACGTCATCCGGGCACAGGTCATCAAGCGGCGCGAAGATACGCGCCGGGAAAGACGGTCAGGTAAATTGCCGCGTCAGGTGGTTTTGCGTTTCCGCGGGCTGAACCCGTCGGCGCCACCGCCGCGCGGCTTTGCGCCCTTTTTCTTGAAGTTCGATTTGCCGGGCTTGTAGCCCTTCTTGCTTTTCAGCGTCGGACGCTCCGCCCCGCCGCCGGCAGACCGGTCGGCGCGCTCTTCGCCGGCCGCTTCGGCACGGGCCTTGCGGGCATATTTTCCGGGGTTCTTGCCCTTCGGCTTGCCGTGCGACGGCTTGCCGTCGCCGGCAGCGCGGTCGGGCTTGCCGGGCCGCCCGCGGTAACCTTCCGCGCGGTTCTCGCCCCGGTTCTCGCCCCTGCTCTCTCCGCGGGCGCGATTTTCGCTGCGTTTATCGCCGGATTTCTCCCAGCTCCGTTTGCCCGGCCGGGAGCGGGTCTCCGTGTCGTCATCGTCGTTGCGCTTCGCCCGCGGCCTGTCGGCGGCAGGTTTTTCCGCCCGGGGCTTCTCGGAACGCGGTTTGTCCCACGGCTTGTCGTCGCCGGAATAGGCCGGCGCTTCGGCGGAAGGACCTTTTTTCCGGGTGCCCCCATCCGCCCGGTCATTGCGGTCGGCGCGGCCGCGCGGTCCCGGCCCTTTGTCGTCCCGGCGCTTCTTCTTGATGTAGGATTCCCGCTTTTCCTGGATCTCGGGCGGCGGACCGTCGAGGCGTTTGACACGGATCCCTTTTTCAATGACGCCATCGGGGCCCAGCGCTTCGACGAACCTGTCGACGCTGCCGGGCGCGATTTCGACGTGGGATTCGCTGTTATAGACCTTGATCGCGCCGATCCCGCCCTTGTCGATATTGCCGACCCGGTAGAGCATCGGCACCAGCCACCGGGGCTCCGCCGTTTCCTTGTGACCGACCGACAGCGAAAACCAGACCCCGCCGGTGAAATCGTCGCGCCGCGGGCGTTTTTCGCCGCGCCCCGCGTCACCACGACCGGCAGGACCGCGATCGTCGCGCCCCCGATCGTCGCGCCCACGCGCAGGCGGCGCATCGTGCAGGTCTTCCGGCGCCGATTGTCCGGCGCGGTACTGGCGGACAAAGGCGGCGGCGACCTGTTCGGCCGAATGCCGGGCCAGGATTTCCTGCACGAATGCCTTTTCATCATCCGTGATCGCATCGACCAGGACCGGGTCTTCGAGCAGGCGCGCATCGTCGCGCTCGGTGACTTCCTCGACCGAGGGCGGATTGGCCCATTCGGCGTCGATGCGCGCATCGTAGAACAGGCGTTCCATGCGTTTGCGCCGGTTGTGCGGCACGATCAGGACGCTGGTGCCCTTGCGCCCCGCCCTGCCGGTCCGCCCGCTGCGATGCAGCAGCGCCTGGCTGTTTTCGGGCAGATCGGCATGGATCACCAGTTCGAGATTGGGCAGATCGAGCCCGCGCGCCGCCACATCGGTCGCGATACACACCCGGGCGCGCCCGTCGCGCATGGCCTGCAGCGCATGGGTCCGCTGGCTCTGGCTCAGTTCGCCAGACAGCGCGACGACCGAAAACCCGCGATTGGTGAACCGGCTGGTCATACGGTTGACGCCCATCCGCGTCGCGCAGAACACGATGGCGCTCTTGGCCTCGTAATAGCGCAGCACGTTGATAATCGCGTTTTCGCGTTCGTGATTGGCGACGTTCAGCGCGCGGTATTCGATATCGACATGCTGTTCCTGCTCCGCCGATGTTTTCACCCGGACCGCGTTATTCTGATACTTCTTGGCAAGACTTGCGATCATGCGCGGCACGGTGGCCGAGAACATCAGGGTGCGGCGTTCGGGCGGGGCAGCGTCGAGGATGAATTCGAGGTCTTCGCGGAAACCCAGATCGAGCATCTCGTCGGCTTCGTCGAGCACCACGGCCTGCAGGCTGCGCATGTCGAGCGAGCGGCGTTCGATATGATCGCGCAGGCGTCCCGGGGTGCCGACCACGATGTGCACGCCGCGCCCGAGAATCTGGCGTTCGGTGCGCATATCCATGCCGCCGACACAGGACGCGAATGCCGCGCCGGTCTCGCCGTACAGCCATTCGAGCTCGCGCTTTACCTGCAGCGCGAGTTCGCGCGTCGGTGCGACAACCAGCGCGCGCGGCGCCTTGGTATGATGAAACCGCTCGGCGTCGCCCAGCAGGGTCGGCGCCAGCGACAGGCCGAACGCCACGGTCTTGCCGGACCCCGTCTGGGCCGATACCAGCATGTCGGCATCCCTCAGCTCGGGGGCCAGCACTTCCTGCTGTACGGGGGTCAGCGTCTCGTAATTGCGTTTGGTCAACGCCGCGGCAAGCGCCGGAACGACACCTTCGAAGTCGGTCATCACTTTATCTTTCGGAATACGGGTCTCGTGGGTCCGGTTATCGGGTGGCTCATCGTTCGGTCGGGACACACGTAACCGCCCTGCAGAACAGGGCGGACTGTCGTATTTGGCGGGGTTGTACCCTCTACAGACGGGAATGCAAGGATTATAAGCCTTTACCATAAAGGCTGAACGGTCCGCCCCGGGTCGGCGGCAAACCCGCCGCCCCTGCCGGACTTCACCCCACCGCGGCGGTTGTGCCGACCGGGACGCGTTGTTACAAATCGGGAAACGCAAGGGAAACCGACTATGAACAAGGTATATGGCTCCGCCGCCGAAGCGCTGGACGGCGTTCTGACGGACGGTATGACAATAGCGGCCGGCGGCTTCGGGCTGTGCGGCATCCCCGAACTGCTGATCGCCGCCATTCGGAACGCGGGCACCAAGAACCTGACGATCGCATCGAACAATGCGGGGGTCGACGATTTCGGGCTCGGCCTGCTGCTCGAGACCAGGCAGGTCAAGAAGATGATCTCGTCCTATGTCGGCGAGAACGCGGAATTCATGCGCCAGTACCTGGCGGGCGAACTGGAGCTCGAATTCAACCCCCAGGGCACGCTTGCCGAACGCATGCGCGCGGGCGGCGCGGGCATCCCGGGCTTTTATACCAAGACCGGCGTCGGCACCGTGATCGCCGAAGGCAAGGAAGAAAAGGAATTCGACGGCGAACTCTACATCCTGGAGCGCGGCCTTGTTGCCGACCTGTCGATCGTCAAGGCCTGGAAAGGCGACGAACAGGGCAACCTGATGTACCGCAAGACCGCGCGGAACTTCAACCCGCCGGCCGCGACCTGCGGCAAGGTCTGCATCGCCGAAGTCGAAGAAATCGTGCCGACCGGCGCGCTCGACCCCGACCTGATTCACACGCCGGGCATCTACGTGACCCGGCTGATCCAGGGCGAACACGAAAAGCGCATCGAACAGCGCACCGTCAGAGCGGCTTAAGGGAAGGACCGGAGACATGTGGGATCGCAATCAGATGGCCGAACGCGCGGCGCAGGAGCTGCAGGACGGCTGGTACGTGAACCTCGGCATCGGTATCCCGACGCTGGTGAGCAACTACATTCCCGACGGCGTCGACGTGACGCTGCAGTCGGAAAACGGCATGCTGGGCATCGGCCCGTTCCCGACCGAGAACGAGATCGACGCCGACCTGATCAATGCCGGCAAACAGACGGTGACCGAGCTGGACCGCACGTCCTATTTCGGCAGCGACCAGTCCTTCGCGATGATCCGCGGCGGCAAGATCGACATGGCGATCCTGGGCGCGATGGAAGTCGCCGAGAACGGCGACCTGGCCAACTGGATGATCCCGGGCAAGCTGGTCAAGGGCATGGGCGGCGCGATGGACCTCGTCGCCGGCGTGCGGCGCGTGATCGTCGTCATGGATCACGCCAGCAAATCCGGCGAATCCAAGCTGCTCAGGGAATGCACGCTGCCGCTGACCGGGCGCGCGGTGGTCGACCGCATCATCACCAATCTGGGCGTATTCGATGTTGTCGAAGGCGGCCTCAAGCTGGTCGAACTCGCCGACGGCGTGACCGAAGACGAAGTGAAAGCCGCCACCGACGCCACGCTGGTCTGACCGCTCTCTGATAATTCAGGGCATCGCGCCGAATAGCGCGGTGCCGCTTACAGGCTGTTGCCGGCGACCTGCAGGATCAGCGCTTCCGCATCCGCGGGAAGCGTATCGCCGCGCCACGCGACATGATGATCGGGCCGGATCAGCGCCAGATCGCACCGGTACAGGTCCCGCGCCGCCTTTTCGGTGATGTCGATGACATCCAGCGGAATGGCGTGTGCCTTCGCCGCGGCCTCGATGGCCGCCGTATCGGTCTTCGCCGGGCCGAACCGCACCAGGGTGAACCATTTGCCGAACCGGTCGTGAATCGACGCGCCGTCGTCCAGCCACATATGGGGCGCCCGCCCGCCGGGACACGCGCTCGGCACATAATCGACCGGTGAATCCGGCGGCGGCGTCGAACCGTCGGGGACGATCAGGGGCGATGCGTCATAGCGTGCACCGAGCTGGATCCCGAGCGAGGCGAATTCTTCGGTAAAGCCCGACAGATGCCGGCCCAGTTCGGCGCGTGCCCGTTCGCCTTCCGCGGTCTCGTCCTCGAGCGCGGCCGGCACCTGAATAGTGGCGACATCGCTCGCCAGCTTGCGCGACGACTGCGTATTGCGGACACCGATCGGGCGGCGTTCGCTCTCATACGTCGCCAACAGCGCCTCGGGCGCCCAGCCGTGGTGCACCGCCGCCATCTTCCAGCCGAGATTGACGGCGTCCTCGACGCCGGTATTCATGCCGAAACCGCCGGTCGGCGTGAACAGGTGCACGGCATCGCCGGCAAGGTAAACCCGGCCATCGCCGTACCGGTCCGCCACCAGCGCATTGCCTGCCGTCCATTCGCGGACCGAAATTATATCGATATCGATCTCCGCACCGATGGCATTCAGGATATCCCGGGCGATGTCCGCTTCATTCGGCTCGCCCGACTCCGGATATTTCGTCAGGACGACGAACTTGCCCTTTGCATCCAGGGCGACGACACAGGTCCTGGCATCAGTGTTGACGGTCCAGTACTGCCACGCGCTGTCCGTCTTCATCACGTCGTAAATACCGGGCGCATCGATATAGACCGACAGCATGCGGCCGATAAAGAACGCAACCTCGTCGCCGCCTTCGCCGCGGTAGGGAATTTCCAGCGCGCGGCGGGTATAGCCGTGGGCGCCGTCGCACCCGGCGAGCCACCGGCTGACGATCGTCTCGGTGTCGCCGGTTTCGGCATGCCGGATCGTCGATTCCACACGGTCGGCGTATTGCGTGAAATCGACCAGTTCCCAGCCGAACCGCAAATCGATCTCATCCAGCGTTTGCGCGTGGTCGAACAGCTCGGGCTCGACGTAGAACTGGGACGAGCGGTGGATGGGTTCCGGCGTCAGGAAAGACATATCGCGCTCGGCGATACGGCGTTTTTTTTCGGCCGATGACGGCATCGGGATACGGGCGAATTCGTGACCGGTAAACCGGGTCAGGTAGATCACATCGGTGATCAGGTCCTGCGGCAGGCCGACGCTGCGCACCCGGTCGGCGACGCCGAGCCGCCGGTAATGCTCCATCGTCCGCGCGTTATGGGTATTGCCCTGGGGATGGCGGGCAGTCGTCGGTTCGGTGTTGACCACGATGCTGCGTACGCCCCGCCAGGCAAGTTCTATCGACAGCACGAGGCCGACCGGCCCGCCGCCGGAAATAAGGACCGGTGCCGTTTCCTGTATCATTCTGCTTCCCTGTTACCCGCGCTTTGTACCCGATGACGGCATCATCGAACACAGCTTCGGCACCGAATGTGGCAGAAAAATGCGATCGATCGGCGCGCCCGCCCCCGCTGGCCACCTGCGAAGACGAGCGGCACGGTGGCGGATATCGTGGCGAAACAGCCCGTAGAACTCCTATTCGGTCGCGGTCGCGTCGGTCTGCCCGTCGCGCCCGCCCTGCGGGTCGGGCACGCTCCCGGTAGCGGGATTTCCCTTGGACGTCTGACGTTCGATACACGCTTCGCGCCGGGCGCGGTCCTCAATTCCCCTGCACGCCGCAAACCTCTCCGCCGGTGCCTCCGGCAACGGCGAAACGACGGGTGCGGAAGACGCCGGGCTCATGTCGGTATCGGGGGTTGCCTGGCCAAGAACCGGGCCCGGAGCGGCCGCATAAGCCACGAAGGCAAAGACGAAAATTTCTGAAAGTGACGATCCGGTCATGTGTGGGCCTCCTTTCGCTGGTGCACGGTGTCGCTGCCGGGGCCTGCGGGCATATCCTCGCCCCGGCAGGCCCTCTCGATAAATCAACGCCGCCGGGCGTCGGTTGGTTCCGGAAAACAGCGGATCCCGGCGGAACTTTGCCGCGCCTCGCACGTTTTCCGGTCAGAGCAAGTTTCCGGCGACCGCTCGCGCCGCCAAGTTCAGGAGGTCAGATTGTCTATCAGGAATATTCTCGTCCACGTCGATGGAACCGAAAGAAGCGCCCGCACCGTGGAAACGGCGTGCACCGTGGCGAAGGGATTCGGCGCACGTCTGACGGGCTTTTTCGTCATGCCGGATGTAACGGTTGCAGCCGCCGTCTCGGACGGCGCGATGGCGAATTCCCAGCTCATCGTGGACATGCAGGACGCGGCGGAAAAGCGTGCCGGCGACGCGGAGAAAATATTCCGGGAAGAAACCCGCCGACAGGCGATGGACGCTGAGTGGTTTCGCACCGACGCGCCAATGTCGGGTGCGCGTTCTGCGGCGGCGGAGGCTGCCTTCTACGCGGATCTCGTTATCGCAGGACAATACGGGGGGTCATCCGGTTCGGCGCCGGACCCGGGACTGGCCGAAGACCTCGTTATCGATTCCGGCCGCCCGCTGCTTCTGGTCCCCGACAGCGCGGGGTCGGGCGCGGGAAAACGGATACTGATCGGCTGGAAGGAAAGCCGCGAAGCGGCGAAAGCCGTTCACGATGCGTTGCCGTTCCTGTCGAAGGCCGACTCGGTGGCCATCGCCATGGTCGCCGAACAGGGCGACGCCCCGGAGGACGATATATCCGGAACCCGCATAGCGAAACTGCTCGCCGATCATGGCGTGAACGCGGCGCTTCAAACGGTGGCGGCGCAGACGGACGAAAGCACGAGCGAGGCGCTGTTCAATCATGCCCGGACATGGGGCGCGGACATGCTCGTCGCGGGTGCTTACAGCCATTCCCGCCTGCGGGAAGGAATTTTCGGCGGGGTCAGCAAGAGCATCTTCAGCGGCGCGCCCCTGCCGGTCCTTCTGTCCAACTAGGGCAACCGTACAAAACACCACAGAGCGGGGCTATCCGGCGAAATGCCTGAGTTTGCAGATGACAAGAAAATATCGCCACCGAACCGCGACGGAAATTCATCCGTTCCCGGCGTGACGCGATGACATCACCAGATCCGCTGCGCCGTCAGTACAGAACGGTATTCGTTCTCGTGCTGACCCTCGTGACAGGCATCGTCTTTCTCACTGTCGTCCGGAATTTCGTTCTCGTGGTGCTGGTCGCGGCGATTTTCAGCGCCCTGCTCTACCCGCTTTATCAGATCGTTCGCGATCGGATGAAAACCGGCCCGGCGATGTCGTCGGGTATCGTGCTGACGGCGTTGATAATCGCCGTCGGGATACCGCTGACGGCTGTTGGCGGCCTCGTCGCCGCTGAGGCATTTGCCGTCAGCGAGAAAGTATCGGCGCTGCAGTCAGGAGAGTTCGGAACCGCGGAGTTGCTTGCGTTCAATTTCCCGGAATGGGTTCCGTTCCGTGATGCGTTGGCATCCTACAAGTCCCAGATCGTAGCCAAGCTTAGCTCCTTGGCCGGCGCCGTTGGCTCGTTTCTGTTCAACAGCATCAGCGACGTCACCGAGGTAACGATTTCGGTGATGATCAGCGGGTTTGTCCTGCTTTATGCGATGTTCTTCTTTCTGATGCGCGGCCCGGAACTTCTCGACAGCGTTTTCCGTCACCTGCCACTCGACGCCTCGGAGCGCAACGAGATCCTGAACCGGGGCCTGGCCGTCACGGCAGCAACGCTGAAAAGCATCCTGATCGTCGGGGCCTTGCAGGGCGTGCTTGTGGGCATCGCGTTCTGGGTGCTCGGCCTCCCCGGGGCGGCATTCTGGGGCATGATCGTCTTGATCCTGTCGGCAATTCCGGCGCTGGGATCGGTGGTCGTCTGGGGCCCGGCCGCGATATACCTGTTTGCGACCGACCAAATCGCCGCCGCGGCGGGGCTGGTTGTCTGGGGCGCCCTGATCGTCGGGCTTGTCGACAACATTCTGCGCCCGCGCATCGTCGGCCGGGAAGTCAACATCCCCGATCTCATCATCCTGGTGGCGATCCTCGGCGGCATCGCAACGTTCGGGATCGTCGGGATCGTCGTGGGACCGCTGCTTGCCGCCGTGCTCCTGAACGTCCTGAGCGTTTACCGGGCGGTTTTCGCAAATTCTTTGCCGGACGTGCCGGACCGTGAAGTCGAAAACGACGTCCGGGGAAAGCCGGACAGGGCATGAACACCCGCCGACCCGTGCGTCGGTGCCCCGCGTGTCGATAACGCGAGGGTTCAACCCTAGTTTCCGGAACTCCGTTTCGAAAAGACGAACATGGCAAGCCAGCCGAAACCGGTCAGCAACATGAAGAACATCAACCCCATCACCGCAATCGCAATGAACGAGCGGCCTTCGCCTATATATCCGGCGACGGGACCGGCCACTGCGGCATAAATAGCGACAAGAAGACTGGCGCCGACCCAGGCGATGAACAGCCTCTTCCGCCATCTGCTGCGCAGGGCCCGACGAGATAACGTTTTCATTTCCTTTGTTCCCATTGATACGAAATTTGCACGCATGCAAAAAACGCCCGTCGGGAATAAAAGTTCCGGTCCGCGGCTCGTGAAGTATTGGAAACGCCGTACCGCGCGGGCCGCCGCCGGTGGGGTGACGACCGGCTAGCCGATCTGCATCCGGCGTTCGAGACGCCGCACAAAATGCGAGACGATCAGGATGAGCACAAGGTATTCGACAACCAGCACCGTATAGATTTCGAGCGGGCGGTATTCGGTCACGGTCAGTTCGTTCGCGCGGCGGGTCAGCTCCATCAACCCGATGACAGAGACCAGCGACGACATTTTCAGCATGTAGACGAACTGGTTGCCGAGCGGCGGCAGCACGCGGCGGATCGCCTGGGGCAGGATCACGTAGCGCATCGTGTCGATATAGCCGAGACCGAGCGCGTCCGCAGCCTCTATCTGGCCCTTTTCGATGGACTGGATTCCGCCGCGGAAAATTTCGGCTTCGAAGGCGGAATCGCATAGCGCCAGCGCGATGACCCCGGCGGCGAAAACGCCGAACTCGAGCCCCGTGACCACGGGCAGGCCGTAATACACCCACAGCACCATCACCAGCATCGGCACCGAGCGGAAAATCTCGACATAGACACGGTTGAAGATGCGCGCAGAACGGTTCTTGGAAAGGCCCGGCAGGGCGACCAGCAGTCCGATCGTGATCGACAGAACCATCGCCAGCGCTGACAGCGCGAGGGTCATCCACACGCCGCCGAGCAGGAATTTCAGGTTGACCCAGCCGGTATTGGTCGACGGCCATACCACGTACCAGCCCCAAGTATAATTGGAAGAACAGCCAGCAAGAAGGACGGCGGCAAGGGCGAGGACGATGTATTTCACGGAAGTATGCACGGATCACGCAGGCATTCTGAGGAGCGCAGACCCTACACGACGCCCGCCGGGCCTGCCAGCGTTTTACCTTGCCTGACCTGACGGCGCGGGGTACGACTCGTGGGCAAAAATACGACCGATAATCAAGCCAAACAGTCCCGTCAGGGGGGCTTACAGGAGACAATTATGAAAAAGATTCTGATTACCGCCATCGCCGCGATCGCCGCGATTTCCGCCACCGCGGTGCCGGCCTCGGCGCAGAAATCGCGGCTCGACCGCGTGCTGGCCGACGGCGTACTGCGCGTCGGCACCACCGGCGACTTCAACCCCATGACGGTGCGCGATCCCGCAACGCAGTCCTACAAGGGCTTCGAGATCGATTCCGCGAACGAGCTCGCCAAGGACCTGGGCGTCAAGGTGCAGTTCGTCCCGACCGACTGGAAGACCATGATCGCCGGCGTCGTTTCCGACAAGTACGACATCGTCATGAGCGGCACGTCGATGAATGTCGGCCGCGCGAAGGCTGTCGGTTTCACCCTGCCTTACGTCAATGTCGGCACCGTGCCGATGACGACCAAGGACAAGGCGTCGCAGTTCAAGTCCTGGGCGGACGCGAACAAGAAAGGCATCAAGGTCGCAGTCATCCTCGGCACCGTGTTCGAGGAACAGGCCAAGGTTTCGTTCCCCAATGCCGAGATCATCAAGATCGAAGCGCCGGCGACCGGCTTTCAGGCCGTACTGTCGGGGCGCGCGGACGTGACGATCACGTCCAATCTCGACGCGTCCAAGCTGGTGCAGAAATACACCAACCTCGTCACCTTCGGTGCCGGCGAAATGCGGGCCGAACGCCCGCTCGCCTACATCACCGCACAGGATGATTTCAAATGGATCAACTTCCTGAACAACTGGGTGACGATGAAAAAGGTCGGCGGCTTCTTCGACGCAAACGCAACGAAGTGGCGCCTGAACTGATCCGCTGAGGTCGGGCGGGAACCCCGGTTTCCGCCCACTTCCACCCGACAAAGCCCCGCACCGCCACCGGCATGCAGCTCCACCTGTCGACCTTCGCAGAGATCGAGGCCTATCTCGACCGTTCGACCGGGATCGTCATCCCCACGGGATCGACGGAACAGCACGGCCCGACGGGGCTGATCGGGACCGACACGATCTGTCCCGAATTTATCGCCGGCGCCTTCGCCGAGAACAACGACGTCCTGATCGGGCCGGTCATTCCGTTCGGTGCGGCACAGTTCAATCTCGGCTTTCCCGGCACGATATCTGCGCGACCGACGACCCTGATCGCGTTGACCGTCGATTACGTCCAGTCGCTGATGCGCGCGGGCTTCACGCGCTTTTACTTTCTGAACGGGCATGGCGGCAACATCGCACCGCTCAAGGCCGCCTTTCACGAGCTCTATACACCCCGCAGCCTCGATCCCGGCGCGGCCGGGCCCGATATCCGCTGCCGCCTGCGCAACTGGTGGGACCTGCCGACGGTCGATGCGCTGCGGCGCGAGATGTTCGGCGAGGCGGAAGGCATGCATGCGACGCCGAGCGAGATATCGGTCACGCAGTTCGCAAGGCCGGGTCTCGCGACCGGCGACAGCGGGCCGTTCGCGCCCGAATCCGCGGCATTCTTCCGCGATCATGCGCAGGACGACCATCCCGACGCCCATGCCCACCGGGATCGCTTTCCAACCGGAAAGGTCGGATCCGACCCGTCGCTGGCAAGTGCGGCGCTGGGCGAAAAGCTCGTGACCGCGGCAGTCGCCGACCTTGCGGGCGATTACCGGGCGTTCCTCGCCGGGGAATAAGACAGCCGGTCCGGGTGGCCCTGCCCCCCGGATATCGCGGCGTCAGTGCGACAGAATTTGGCTCAGGAACAGCCTGGTGCGTTCGCTTTCGGGGCTGGAAAAGAATTTTTCGGGCGGCGCGGTCTCGACGATTTCGCCGCCATCCATGAAAACCATGTGATCGGCCACTTTGCGGGCGAATCCCATTTCGTGGGTGACCACGATCATGGTCATGCCGTCTTCCGCCAGCCCGACCATGGCATCCAGCACCTCCGAGATCATCTCCGGGTCGAGGGCCGAGGTCGGCTCGTCGAACAGCATTACCCGCGGCCGCATGCAGAGCGACCGGGCCAGGGCGACGCGTTGCTGCTGTCCGCCCGATAGCTGCGACGGGTATTTATCGGCCTGTTCGGGAATACGCACGCGTTCCAGGTAATGCATCGCGAGGTCTTCGGCCTCCTTGCGGGGCATCTTGCGGACCCGCAGCGGCGCCAGCGTCAGGTTTTCCATCACCGTCAGGTGGGGAAACAGGTTGAACTGCTGGAACACCATGCCGACTTCCGCGCGGACGGCCGCGATGTTGCGCATATCATCGGTCAGTTCGATCCCGTCGACCACGATATCGCCGCTTTCATGGACTTCGAGACGGTTGATACAGCGGATCATGGTCGACTTGCCGGATCCAGACGGGCCGCAAACCACGACCTTTTCGCCGGTCCGCACCGTCAGGTCGATATCCTTCAGGGCCTGAAAATCGCCGTAGAACTTGTTGACGCCGCGCAGTTCGATCATGGGCGCCGCTTCCGCGCCGGTCTTCCCCGCCTTTTCCTGCGTCGTATCCTGTGCCGTTTCCTGTGTCACTCGGCTGCCTCCTCCGCCTGCACGAACCCGTGGCAGGCCTCCTTCAGGCGCGCCTCCCGCTCGCGGGCCGGCAGTGCCGCCGTGGCGATCAGCGTATCATACATCAGCCGGCCGAATGCGCGGCGTGCTTCGCGGTCGTCGGGGCGTTCGGGCACGCGATGAATGGTGTCGTGGCAATAGGTACCGACGGCCGCGCCCGCATCTGCCGCCTGGGGGATTGCCACGCCGGTGTCGGCAAGGCGCCGGATTCCGTCGCGTATCAGGCGGCGCAGCATGACGACGCCCTGATCGCTGGTGCCGAGGTTTTCCAGCCCGTGGCGGGCAATATCGCGCTGCGAGACCTGGGCCTCGTAATCGCCGGGCTGTCGCTGCGCTTCGGCATACGGCCGATCGTCGATCTGGCCCATAAAATCGATCCGTTCCTTGCCGACCTGCGTCGGGTCGCCGGAACGATCGGGATCGAGCACATCGTTGAACAGGCGCCAGCCGATCGTCATCGTCGTCGTATCGTCGACCGGCACCATCCATCGCGTGATCGCGACCCGGCGGAAATACTTCTCGCCCTCGACCTGTTCCCAGATCGCGCCGGTCTGGTTGCCATTGGGCAGGATCGTCTCCGTCGTGCGGTTCCACAGCAGGTCGCCCCAGCGCCGGGTCTGGACATTGACCATGCCGAGCGGCGTTTTGCGGTAATCGACAACCTGCATTTCGCCCCACGCCTCGCCGAACTGGGCGCCGGACATGCGGGTGTGGAGAAATACGGTATGCACCGGGTCCTGGGTGTTCTCATAGACCTGAAGCCAGTTGCACGGCGTGGTCAGCGAAAACGGCACGGCCGTCGTCTCCGGCGGGTCGTAATCGTAGGTATCGTAATAGGGAAAGGCCGGCATGGTATCCGCCGGGCCCAGATAGGCGAACACGATACCGCGGAATTCCACCGCCGGGTACGCGCCGTGAACGATCTCGTCCTTCAGCGGGCTGCCCTCCGGCTCTCCCGGGGTATCCAGCACCGTGCCGTCCACGTCGTAGGTCCAGCCGTGATAACAGCAGGAAAGCCCCCGCTCCATCACGATCCCGTATTCGAGCGAGGCGCCCCGGTGGCTGCAATGACGGTTCAGCAGGCCGTATCTGCCCGATCCGTCGCGGAACAGGACCAGATCTTCGCCGAACACCCGGACTGCCAGCGGCAGGTCGGTAACCTCGGCCGTCATCGCAACCGGCTGCCAGTAGCGGCGCATGTATTCGCCGCAGGGCGTGCCCGGCCCCACATGGGTCAGTTCGGAATCTTCGGGCGGCACATCGCGGCGGTCGTGGCCGAGATACCTGCCGCGCGGCAGGTCAACTTTATCGATCATAGGTCAATGTCCCGGCAGCCCGGCGACCTGTCAAGCCATACCGCCGGTTCAGGCGGGAACGCCGATATCGTCGGACGGGTTGGCCAGAAGCTCCGCCAGGACCGGCCATTTTTCCACCTGCCGCCGGAGCGGCTCGAACTCGTCGATACTCAGCCGTCCACTCCGCCACAGGTCTTTCCCGTCCACCGAGACCGTCGGGTCGAGCACCATCCAGCATATTTCACCGGGCGCATAGGCGCCGCAGGTATGAATGTGCAGGAACCGGGGATTGGTAAAGACGCTGTTCGACCAGCGGTCGGGATCGTCGGCGGCGGCTTTCCCGAACGTGGCCCCGGCATGGATGCCGGCATGCCAGGAATGGACGAATTCCGGATCGATACCGAAAATATCCGACACCGTTTTGTAGTGCCGGCGAACCCTGGCGACCGTCTCGTCGTCGCCGTCAAAGCCCTTGATCCGGCCTTTTTCGACATCGACATATACCGTCCGGTCGACAGCGAGGCTGGCCGGCTCATAGCTCCGGTTACCGGTCGGGGTCAGGTAACGGGCAAGCGCCACGCGGCCGGTCAGTCCATCCGCAAGGACCGGCTGCGGCACCCCCATCGGAAAACGCCGGACGGCGACATCGCCGGATTCCCGCGACCGGTCGGTAATGTCGCAGGAAAAAGAGGTGCCGAGCGGACAGGAAACGTCGATCCTGTCCGCGCCGAGCAGGATGTCGTTCACCGCCTCCTTCAGCCCGAGCATCGCTTCGTGGCGGGTCCGCCCATAGGTCGAGGCAAGCTCGCCGGCGTCGCGCGCGTAGCACATCACCCGGGTTTTATCGTCGGCGCCGGGGGCGAAGCGGTCCAGATCGCCGATCCGCGCCATATAGACCACGCAGTCGAAACCCGCCGCTTCCCTGTCGGCATCGCGCGAGGATTGTTCGTCCTCCGGCCCGCCGACATCAAGAAAGCCGACGGTCATGCCCAGGGCTTCGGCCTCTCTGCCGAGCGCCAGGGGCGCGTCTCTGTCGTACCAGCCGAGCGCCGGGTCTTCCTGCACGATCAGGACCCGGTCGCCCGCTTTGAGACAGGCGCAGTTCAGCAGCAGATTACGCGCGCCCTCCGCCAGGGTGTCCTCCGTGGTCATCGCTGTCTTTCCGTCTGAAGGGGTCATGCGGTCTCCGCTTCGGCCTTACGATAGGAAAACGCCCGGTCGAACCGCCAGACGAGATAATCGCCGCAGGTAATCGGCTCTTCGCAGGCATCGTAACCGGCACCGAATATCTCGCGTGCATCGATCATGGTTTCGGGGTTCGGATCGTAGGCCAGCACCAGGGACAGGCGCTCCTGTCCCGAGGCGTTTACCACCCGGTGGGGCGTCGACCTGTACGCCCCGCCGGTCCAGCGGGCGAGCAGATCGGCGACGTTGACGATCAGCGTGCCGTCGATCGGCGGCGCGTGGATCCAGTCGCCCCTGGCATCCTGTATATGCAGGCCCCCGACGGAGTCCTGGCACAGCACCGTCAGTACGCCGAAATCCGTGTGCGGGCTGACGCCGAACTGGCCGTCTGCCGCGTCTGCGGGCTGCGCCGGATAATAAACGAAAGACCCCCGGCTCAGAGGCCGGTCGGCCGTGCGCAGGAAAAAATCCTCCTCGCGGTCGAGCCCGAGCGCGAAACCGCGCATCAGATGATGGGCGACCTCGTGTGCATGGTGGAAATAGCGCATCGCGTGGATTTCGAGGGCGGGATCGAAGGCCGGCCACCGGTTCGGGCCGCGCAGCGGATGGTCGTCAGGCGTGTGACCGTCGGCATCCTGGAAACCCCAGAGAAAACTCTCTTTCAGGTCGGCGACGGCATCGTCGTCCATTTTCGCGCCGCCCACGCCGATCCAGCCGCGATGGCGCGACGAGACGCGGACGGTCTCCTTGTCCGCAACGGGCGCGCGGAAAAACCGGAAGGCGGCTTCCCGCGCCGCCCCGATAACGTCGTCGGGGATGCCATGCCCCCTGATATAGATGAAGCCCAGCCCCTTGCTGGCCGCGTGAAGCGCCTGCGCAACCCCCTTGGGGTCGCTGCCGTCGCGCAACGGGCCGATATCGACGATCGGGATCGTATCTGGATCGATTGTCTTGACGGTTGCCGTCGTCATCTGGGCTCTCCGGGTATACGGGCCGGTGGGTATCGAAGCGCTGAATGCGCTTTATGCCGTATTTCCGTCCTCGGCGTAATAGCCAACGATGTCGCCCTCGGTCGACACGCCCAGTCCGTTCAGGCTGCGGTTGACGTAGCTGAAATAGCAGACGATCTGGTTGGCCTCGAGAATCCGGCCATCATCGATGCCCGCCGCGCGCAGGGCCGCGACGTCGTCCTGCTCCATCTTCCCCGGCGTCAGCGTCAGTTTTTCGGTGTATTGGAGCAGCGCCAGTTCCCCGCCCTCGAACGCATCCTGCGGGCGGCGGGCGTACAGCGCTTTTTCGATTGCATCGGCCCGGGCCGCATCGCCGATAAGATGGCGGGCATTAGCCCAGTGATTGGCCAGCGAATAATCACAGTCGTTCAGGATCGAGACATAGGAGCCGATGGTTTCCTGCAGCCATGTCGGCAGCGTATTGGCGTCGTCATGCAGGATCGCCCGGTACAGGATGATATGACCGCGCATGGTGTTCGGCCGCAGGGAATGCACGCGCAGAACATTGTCCACCGTGCCGTGCGGCGTGCGGGCAAGATCCAGCGCGTCGCGAAGGTCGTCATTCGCCGCCGCGTCGGAGATCATCTCGATCCAGGCAGACATACGGTGCTTTCCTTATATTTCCCGCAACCGAAGCCGCCGGCGTGACATTGCGCTACTCGGCGGCAACCGGCTTGGGCGGCAGGTCGGGAATTTCCGCCTCGTAGAACTGGTCCATGTCGTGTTTCAGGTCGTGCTGGCTGAGCGCCTCGGTAAACAGCGACCGGACGCCTTCGCTCTCATCCGCATAATCGATCTGATCGCCGCCGATGCGGGACGAAATCCACGATTTCGGCACGCCCTGCGCGTTGCGCACCGCCACGCCTTCGTATTTGAACGCAAGATAGCGCGACGGCGTCGGGCCGGTGTTGAAATGCTGATGCCACCACATGTTCGGCGGCACGATCATGGTGCCGACTTCCCACGGGTAGTGCCTCGGCTCCTCGCCGTCCGGCCACATCAGCGAATATCCCTCGCCCGACAGGATGATGACATGCGCGCCCGGCCCGTGCCGGTGCCCCTTCTTGTAGGTGCCGATCGGGAACTGGGAGATATGCGCGTTCATCGAGCTTTTGGCGAAGTTGAACCGGATATGCCCGCCGCCCGCGCCGCGTTCCTTGGCGGTGATCAGCGGCAGGTTGACGGCATCCGGCACGAAATTCGTGACCAGCTTGAAACCGTCGGTCTCCGACTTGGCGGCGAAATAATCGGGCTCGCCGTTGAAGCGGCCCTTGAAATCGTAGGCGGTGTTGAAGACGAATTCGGGGTCTTCATAGACGTTGAACATCGGCGGCGCGTTGGTCACCGCGACGAAACGCGCGGCTTCCTGGCCCGACGCGTTGAAATGCTGGTGCCAGCAGTTCAGCGGGATGGCAAACAGGGCGCCGGGGCCCCATTCGAAGGTGATCCGGTCGCCCTTGTCGTTCCAGACGCTGGTCGAGCCGCGGCCCGACAGGATCATGATCATTTCCTCGAACAGCATACGCTGCGGCGCCAGCTTCTTTCCCGGGTCGATCTCGCAGACGTAGCAATCGTTCGTCGTGCGCGAGGCATCGTGATTGAGATAGACGCCCTTGCCTTCGCGCCGCGCCCACGGTTTCAGGTCCACCGTGTACAGGTTCTTCACATAGACCGAATCGATGATATCCAGGCCCTGGTCGCGCACCCAGCGGACGTAAGGAGTCTCTTTTTCCGAGGCGAATTTCTTCGCCATTTCATCGGAGACAATGGTGCCCTGCGTGTTGTTATCCGACATCTGTTTCGATCCCTTTTTGCTGTTCCAAACGCCCGAGCGACCCGTGTCGGGCGATACATCTGTGCTCCATTTTTAAACTTATTTGGCAGCGCCTGCCAAGACCGGTCGCGGCACAACCCGGGACGCGCCGTTTCCTAGGAATCGGCATCTCCGGCCTTTCCGGACGGCCCGTGGCTATGGCTATGGCTGTGTCCATGTTGATGTCCGTGACTGTGGCTATGGCCGCCGTGATGGTGGTGATGCCTGTCCCCATGATCATGCGCGTGACCATGCGCATGATCGTGCGTGTGGCCGTGTTCGTGATCCAGCCTCTGGCCCGACCTCGGATCGTCCGAGAACACCAGCGATTTGATCGTGACCGGCACGGTCCGCGACGGCAGGCGGATCTTGCCGAGATCGATATAATCGAAATCCCACAGCACCACGCCGTCGATCACCAGCACGCCGACCGGCACATCCAGTTCGTCCTTGAGGATATGCCCCAGCGACTGCGCGATGTCGCCGTCGAGCACGATAAACAGCGGCTTGCCGGCGGCGATCATGTCGTCGAGGCCGAGCACCAGCCCCTGTGCAAAGGCATGCATGCGCTCGTATGCCGGCATGCCCTTCCAGTGGAACGACAGCGCGATTTCGGTGCTGTCGTTATCGACCTCAAACGCGCGGCGATGGGCCGTCACGGCCTTCGCGACATCTTCGGCGACGATATCGTCCGGGCAGTCATAGGGCGGCTGGATGACCTGCAGGTTGCGGCGCGGCAGCAGTTCCGCATGGTTGGAGATAAAGCAGGTATTGCCTGACAACTGCACCGAATATTCCGATGCGCCGAGCGCGGTCGCGCGGATACATTCCCCCGCCGGCAATGTCGGCCAGGGCAGTGCATCGGCGTCGAGCCGGCGCGCGATCGCGTGGCCGAGACGCCGCCCCATATCGCCGAAATCGCGTTCCTCGCGCCGGTAAACGTACTCCGCCACACCCCCGGAGAACATCACGCCGTCGATACGGCCCCAGTCGAGGATCGGGTCGGTGAGATAGAAATTTTCCAGATCGGGCGGGATCGGGCGCTCAACCAGCGCATCGATCAGCGTCGCCGCCATGCCGTCGGCGACTTTGTCGAGATCGTCCGACGTCACTTTATCGCCCAGCGACCAGTCGAACCCGGCGCGGGCGGCATGGGTCCGGCCCGCGGGATCGAGGCGGATAATCACGCCGTCTTCATCGACGACCTGCAAACGCCCGCCGACATGGACCGCCGCCGTGACCTTTACCTGGCCCTCTTCGAGGATGGCGAGCTTCGCCGTACCGCCGCCGATATCGACGTTCAGGATGCGTTTTTCACCGTCCTGCGATGCCGCGGCCGCGCCGGAGCCGAAGGCCGCCAGCATGCTCTCCATATGATGGCCGGCGGTCGCGCAGACGAAATCGCCGCCCTTTGCCGATACGGTGGCCGCAATCGCCTGCGAGTTCTCGCGGCGCAGCGCCTCGCCCGTCAGGATCACGGCGCCGGCGTCGATATCGTCGGGGCTGAGGCCCGCTGCTTCGTAGGCATCGTCGAGAATCCTGCCGAGCTCGACGTCCGATATCCGGGTTTCGCTCTCATACGGCGTCAGCGCAACGGGCGACTGGAATAGGGTTTCGCGTTTGACGACGAAATAGCGGCTCGACATGTCTTCGGCGAGGCGGCGCAGGTGCAACCGGGAAAAGATCACCTGGGTGCCCGACGATCCGACATCGATGCCCACACTGTTCAGACGGACGTTATCGGCAATCCAGAGCGGGTTTTCCTCGACCGGACCGTCGAAATCGGAATCATGATCGTGGTCGGCATCCGGTCCGTGTTCGTGGAAAAACACGTCGCCGTATTCGTGGTCTTCCAGCGTGTGACCGGGGGGCGGCCCCTTAGGCGTCTCTGCCGCGCCCGATACGGCGCCGCCGTCCCTGTCGTTTTTGTCTTCGCTGCGCTTTTCGTCGCGCGTTTCGTCGCTCTGGTCCATCGGACCTCCCGCCGCTCGTGGTTCTTCCGTGATGACCCAGACCTATACAGGCCAAATCGCTACAGGCCAAATCGCACGGCGTCAGCCCTCGAACGGTCGGCGGCAGGTACCGGCACCCCCAGATGCGCGCATCTGCGCCGAAACCGCCGCGGAGAGGCGGATTTCCCGCTATCGGCGGTGTCAGGCCGCAACCTGCCATTGCGCGATGGTCACCGGGTGCATTTCGTAAATCGCACGGTATTCGAGCTCGAACGCCTCGTTGAGCGAAATGCCGTCGGCCTCGGCGCGGTCGGCCGCCAGATCCTTCGCCACGTCGCGGGCATGGGCCTCGCGTTCGGACTCGGTCCAGCAGCGATAGAGCGGCCATTCGTCGGAATATTCGTTCACCCATTCGCAGCCCGTCATCTCGGACAGCAGCGAATGAACCAGGTGATCGCGGGTATCCGCGAAGAGCGTCGCGCCGCGGATAAAGCCCTGATCGTCGGTCGAGGCGAGAAACGCCGTATCGGTGACGGTGTCGCGAATGATGCAGCCGCGGTGATTCAGGCTGATATCCAGCGGAAAGGCGCGGCGGCTGTTCCAGGCATAGAGCTGGCTGACGGGAATTTTCCGGGTCGGCAGAAAGTCGGTATGCATCGTTTTTTCCTTTGGCTTGGTGGCATCTGTCCGGGTGACATCGCTACGTTTTGTCGATGAATAGAGAATATCCTCTTTATTCGTCATTTTCCGGGGTATAAAAATACCGGAAGGATACACCCATGGCCTATAGCAAGCTTCGCGACATGCTCGACCTCGCCCTTGAACTGCAGGCCAGTTCGCTCGGCCTGACGATCGACCAGCTGATGGCCCGGACGGGGCGCAGCCGGAAGACGGTGGAGCGCATGTTGCAGGGGCTGTCCGATATCGGGCTGGAAACGGAGCCCAGCCGGCTGGAAAGCGACCATCACCTGACCAAGCGCTGGCGCCTGCGCGCCGACATGCCGGGCGCCCTTCTGGCATTGCAGTCGCATGAGCGCGGCGCGCTTGAGCGGCATCTGCAGACCCTGCCCGACGGCACCGCCACCCGCGCGCTGGCGAAACTGCTGGGGAACCAGAAGCCGCTGTCCAACCATCTGGCCATCGACGCCGAAGAACTGATCAACCGCACGGCCCATATCGGCCGGACCGGGCCGCGCACCCAGGCCGACGAAGCGCAGATGGCGATCTTCGAACGCGCGATCCAGGGGTTCGAGAAGCTGGAACTTCTGTACCGGGCACAGGGCCGCCGCCGGGCAAGCTGGCGCAGTGTCGACCCGCTCGGGCTTCTGTTCGGACGCTTCGGCTACCTGGTCGCGGCCCGGGGCGACATCACGGTGACCTACCGGCTCGACCTGATCGAGGATGTGCGGCCGACGGGCATCGTCTTCGAAGCGCCGGGGGACTGGCACATGAAGGACTGGGCCGCGGACAGTTTCGGCATCTATCACGGCGACGATATTCTGGATATCCGGCTGCGTTTTACCGGCGAAGCGGCGAAACGGGCCGAAAAGGTCCGCTTTCATCCGAGCCAGAAAATGCGCCGGGTCCGCGGGGGGCTGCGCGTCGACCTGCGCTGCCAGGGGCACCGCGAACTGATACACGAGCTGTGCCATCCGGACTGGCTGGGCCAGGTGCACATAGAGGCGCCGGAGACGCTGCGCGCCGAGTTCGACGCCTACCTGCACCAGCTGCGAAGCGTGACCGCCTGAGCACGAAAGGGAGGGCCCGAATTTGTCTGACACCACCGGTCGAACCCGTTAAACCTGAGCCCTCACACAGACCCACAGGCAGGCCCCCTTGCGACTTTCCGTTCTCGACCAGTCGGTGTCCCTTGCCGGACGCCCCCAGAGCGCCTCCATCCGGGAAACCATCGACCTCGCGCAGTATTGCGAAATGCTCGGATATCACCGGTTCTGGGTCTCCGAACATCACAATCACGACACCATCACCGGCACGGCGCCCGAAATCGTCATGGCGGCGATCGGCGCGACGACCGAGCGCATTCGCATCGGCAGCGCCGGGGTCATGCTGCCCCATTATTCGGCGCTGAAGGTGGCCGAGCAGTTCAGGGTGCTGGACGCCATCGCCCCGGGGCGCATCGACCTGGGGCTGGGGCGCGCGCCCGGCTCCGACGGCCGCACGGCCTACGCGCTCAACCCGCAGGCAATGCAGGGCGCGGACAAGTTCCCCGAACAGATCCGCGACCTGATGGCCTGGGTGTCCGGAGAGCCGCTTCCCGACGGTCATACCTTCGCCGGCATCCGGGCGTTTCCGCAGGGCGACACGGTTCCGGTAACATGGATGCTGGGGACGTCGGATTACGGGGCGCAGGTCGCCGCGCATTTCGGCATCCCCTATTGCTTCGCCCATTTCATCACCCAGGGCGAAGGCTGCGCGCAGGCACTGAACCTCTACCGCGAGCGTTACCAGCCAAGCCCGCGCCACCCCGAGCCGGTCACGACGGTCTGTGTCTGGGCGCTGATGGCCGATACCGAGGAAGAAGCCGAATTCCAGTTCATGTCGCGCGCGCGGACACGGCTTGCACGCGACCGCGGCGTGCTGGAACAGGTCGAAGCGCCCGATGTCGCGGCATCGCACGCCTATTCGCCGGCGGAACAGTCCCGCATCCGGACAATGCGCGAAGACGCCTTTGTCGGCACGCCGGAAAAGGTCGGCAACCGGCTCCGCGATCTCGCGGCGCAGCTGCACCTGGAGGAACTGGTCATCCTCACCTGGACCTACGAACTGGCCGCCCGCAAGCGGTCCTACGAACTGTTCGCGCAAGAATTCGCGATTTCGGCCTAGCGGGTCTCTCTGGCGGTCAGGGGGCCTTTTGCAAAGCCATTCAAAGGGCTCTACCGATCCCAAGCGCTATGATGGCCGGCGGATATCCGAGCCCCGGGACGTTCCGGAAGGAACGGAGGCCCACGAAAAAAGGGCCTGGCCGTTTCCGGCCAAGCCCTGGAATTCTTGGTGGGCGATGTAGGGCTCGAACCTACGACCCGCTGATTAAGAGTCAGCTGCTCTACCAACTGAGCTAATCGCCCTCAAGCGGCGAGACTGATACCAGAGCGTCCGGGGCTTGTCGATAGGCCCGGCGGCCCGAAACGGGGTCAGCCGTCGCCGCCGCCGTGGCGCGATATGGTGACGTCGCGGTGGATGTAGGTGCAGATCAGAAAGCCCATGCCGATCATCAGGGTCAGCATCGCCGTGCCGCCATAGGAGATCAGCGGCAGCGGCACGCCGACCACGGGAATCAGGCCCATCACCATGGCGATATTGATGAACACATACAGGAACAGCATGCTGGTGATTCCCATGGCCAGCAGGCGGCCGAAATGGGTGCGCGAGCGCAGGCTGATCGCGAAACCGTAGACCATGATCAGCATGTACAGCGCCAGCAGCACGAGACCGCCGACCATGCCGAACTCCTCGGCCAGCATGGTGAAAATGAAGTCGGTCTGCTTTTCGGGCAGGAAGTTGAGATGGCTCTGGGAGCCCTGCATGAAGCCCTTGCCGAACAGCCCGCCGGACCCGAGCGCGATCTTCGACTGCAGGATGTGATAGCCGGCCCCCAGGGGATCGGTTTCGGGATCCAGGAAGGTAAAGATGCGTTTCTGCTGATAGGGCCGCAGCATGCTCCACGCGATGGGCACGGCGGCCCCGGCGGCGGCGAATACCAGGCCGAACTTCCACAGCCGCACGCCGGCGACAAAGAACACCGCGCCGCCGGTCATGATCAGGAACAACGCGGTCCCGAGATCGGGCTGTTTCAGGACGAGCGCCGAGGGCGCGCCGATCATCAGTATCGGGGCGATAAGATAGGGAATCCGCCGCACGTCCTCTGCCGACACGCCGTGAAAATAGCGCGCCAGCGCCAGGGCGATCCCGACCTTCATCAGTTCGGACGGCTGCAGCTTGATGACGCCAAGATTGATCCAGCGCTGCGCGCCCATGCCGACCGAGCCGACCACCTCGACCGCCACCAGCATTACCAGAAGGACGCCGTAAATCAGGTAGGCGTAGCGCCACCAGAACCGGATATCGACCAGGGCCACCGTGATCAGGATCACAAGGCCGACGCCGTAGCGCGCGATCTGGCGCGTGGCCCACGGGTTCCACGACCCGTTTGCCGCCGAATACAGCATGGCGACGCCGACCGCCGCGGTCGCGGTGATCAGGAGAACGAGGCCCCAGTTGATCTGCAGCACCTTGCGGCCGAGGCTCAGTCTCTGGGAGGGGGCGAAGCCATGCATCGACATGCTCAGATCTCTTCGCTTTTTGCCGGCGCCCTGGCCGCGGCGGGGGCGGTCCTGCGGTTGGCGGGGTCGCGTTTCTGCGTTTCCAGCAACAGGTCGCGGGCAATCGGTGCGGCGACCTTGGAGCCGCCGCCGCCATGCTCGACCACCACCGCGGCGGCGTAGCGCGGATTGTCCGACGGCGCGAAACCGACGAACAGCGCATGATCGCGTTCGCGCCAGGGACGTTCATGGTTCTTGAGCACCCGCGTCTCGCGCTCTGCCTTGCTGATCCGGCGCACCTGGGCGGTACCGGTCTTGCCCGACATCTCCATGCCTTCTTCGGAAATCCGGGCCCGGTACGCCGTGCCGCGCCGGACGTTGGTGACGCGGTTCATGCCTTCGCGCACGACATCGAGGGACCGCCTTGAAATACCGAGATCCTTGAAATCGGGATCGACATCTGTGCCGTCCTCGGCCACCGGGCGGATAAGGCGGGGCACCACGGCCTTGCCGCCATTGGCGATCCGGGCGGTCATGACCGCAAGCTGCAACGGGGTCGTCAGGATAAACCCCTGGCCGATTCCCGAGATCAGCGTTTCGCCCTGCTGCCAGGGCGTGCCGATCAGGGCTTTTTTCCAGGCACGCGTCGGAATTACGCCGCCCTTTTCGGAAGGCAGATCGATACCGGTCCTGGTGCCGAGCCCGAGACGTTTGGCCATCTCGGCGATCCGGTCGATACCGATCCGTTTCGCGATATCGTAGAAATAGACATCGCAGGAATTCTGGTGGGCGTCATACATATCCTGCCAGCCATGGCCGTGGCGTTTCCAGCAATGGAAACGCGCATTGCCAAGCTGCGTGTGACCGCGGCAGAAAACCCGGTGATCGGGCGCAACGATCCGCGCCTCGAGGGCGGCGAGTGCGACCACCATCTTGAAGGTCGATCCCGGCGCATAAAGCCCCGATATCGCCTTGTTGGTCAGCGGCGCATACGGATCGTTGATCAGCCTGCGCCACGATTTCGACGACAACCCGGTCACGAATTCGTTGGGGTCGTAGCCGGGCACCGACGACAGGGCGAGCACGTCGCCGTTCCGGATATCCATGACAACGGCCGAGGCGCTTTTTTCCTCTTTCAGACGGTCCGCCGACAGCTTCTGCAGATCGCGGTCGATCGTCAGGCGCAGATCCGCGCCGGGCTGGCCCTCCTGCCGCGACAATTCGCGAATGACGCGACCGACGGCATTCACCTCTACCTGGGTATTTCCCGCCTTGCCCCGCAGGTTCAGGTCGAAAACCCGCTCGACGCCGTTCTTGCCGATCTTGAAACCGGGCAGTTCGAGAAGCGGGTCTCCGGTCGTTTCCTTTTCCGAGACTGCCGAGACATATCCGAGCACATGCGCGAAATCCTCGGCGAAGGGATATTGCCGGCTCTGCCCGACCTCGATCGACAGGCCCGGCAGGTCGGGCGCGTTCACCTCGATCCGGGAAACATCGCGCCAGTCGAGATTTTCGCGCACCGTAACCGGCACGAAGCCGCGGCGGCGGCGCACCTCGCGCAGGATGCGCTGGCGCTCGTAATCCTCGAGCGAGATAATCCCCGACAGGGTATCGAGCATCGTGTCGATATCGCGCACCTGCTCTGCGACGAGCGTTACCCGGTAATTTTCCTGGTTTACGGCAAGTTCGCGACCGTACCTGTCGACGATCGTGCCGCGCGGCGGCGGCAACAGGCGCAGGTTGATGCGGTTCTCGTCGGCGAGGGTCTTGTACTTGTCGGACTCGACGACCTGGAGCTGGTACATGCGCCCCGCCAAGAGGCTGAGCAACAGGACCTTGCCGCCGCCAAGAAAGGCGACACGGCGCGAGAACGACTTGAACCTGGTTGAATCCTTATACATCGAGCGGCCGGACAATCGCGTGCTGGGCCCGGGCAAGCAGCCACGCCATGAAGGGGAACACGCCAACCGTCAGCGCGGCCTGGAACAGCACGGGGACGGGACTCATGAGCGTTACGTTGAGCGCGCAGACAATGATCCACGAAACGATCGCGGCGGCGAGGGCGACAAGCGAGAAACACCACCAGATGACGGCAAAAGACTTGCCCTGAAAAAACGTACGTTGCGAGACGATTGCCCAGTTGGCCAGCAACAGGATCAGCGCATGCAGACCGATGGGCGAGCCGACAAGGATGTCCTGCCAGAGGCCCAGCACAAAGGCGGCAATTGCCGGAAAAAGATCGGGACGGTAAATCGCCCAGTAGAAAACGGTCATCAGCCCCACATCGACTGCGACCTGTCCGTATCCGGGAAGATAGACGGGAAGCGCCGAGAGCATGACGAGCAGAACGCTTGTCACGAACGGCGCCAGCAGCCTTGCGGAACGATCCAGACGCTGGAAGGCAGCCGTGATCATTGCAGCTGCGATGGTCCGGCGGCAGACGGCACGATACGCCCTGCTACCTCACCGGGAAACTCCGTGATAATGCGCACATATTCCAGCCGGTAGAAGTCGGCAAAGGGCTGCACCCGGATACCGCCGTCACCGATGCTGGAAATTCGCCCGACCGGCAATCCAGCCGGGAAGACGCCGCCATGTCCCGACGTCACGATACGGTCCCCGACCTCCAGCCCTGCATTCGGCGACAGGAAGGACAGTTTCGGCAACGGGCTGTTATCGCCCGCGAGTATGGCGCGAACCCGGCTTTTTTCCCCGACCACCGGTATGCGGGAGTTCAGATCGGATATCAGAAGCACACGGCCGGACCGCCTGCCGGATTCGGCAACACGGCCGATCAGACCGTCTCCGTTGACCACCGCATCGCCTTTCTGGATACCGTCCACCGTACCGCCGTTTATCAGTACGGAACGCACGAATACCCCGCCCGAATCGCCGATCACACGGGCGGCGGCAAAGGATGTGCCGCGTTCAGGCACGAAGTGCAGCATTTTCCGGAAGGTCGAATTTTCGGCCGCCAGGGCCAGCGCCGCACTCTGCCATTCGAGCAGGCGCGCATTCTGTTCGCGCAGCTGGGCGTTTTCCTCATAGACGGTGAAGAACCTGTTCACGCGACCGACGCCCTCGGAAACCGTGGCAATCGGGCGCGACAGCGCATCCATCACCGGAGCGACCGCATCAACCACGCTTGACCGCGCGCGTTCGACGACCAGCGTATCCGCCTTGCCGAGCAACATGATGGCAAATGCCGCGATAATCAGGAAAAGCAGCGCAAAGCGGTTCAGCAGCGCCCGGATGGGCACTGTGACTTTCGCGACAGATACTGCGCGGTGTTTCACGCCGGTTCCTCTATTTCCCGCCTACCAGAGTCGGTCGGGTACGGTTAACAAATGGTTAATTTTTTCCGAATCAATACATAGTTGTCAGGACGTTACGCAACGTTTTCATCTCTTCAAGGCATCGCCCGGTTCCGAGCGCGACACAGGAAAGCGGTTCTTCGGCCAGCGTCACGGGCAACCCGGTCGCATGCCGGAGCACGAGATCGATATTCCCGAGCAGCGCACCGCCGCCGGTCAGCACGATACCCTTGTCGACGATATCCGCTGCCAGTTCGGGGGCGGTATGTTCGAGCGCGACCTTTACCGCCTCGATAATCGCGCTGACGGGTTCGGCCAGGCTTTCGGCGATCTGGCGCTCGCTGATGACCAGTTCCTTGGGCACGCCGTTCATCAGGTCGCGGCCCTTGATCTCCATCACGCCGCCATCGCCGTCCGGCGGCACGCAGGCGGAGCCGATTTCCTTCTTGATCCGTTCCGCGCTGCCTTCACCGACCAGCAGGTTATGGTTGCGGCGGATATAGGCGATGATCGCCTCGTCCATCTTGTCGCCGCCGACGCGGACGGAGCGCGAATAGACGATCCCGCCGAGAGACAGAACAGCAACCTCGGTCGTACCGCCGCCGATATCGACGACCATCGAGCCCGTCGGCTCGGTTACCGGCAGTCCGGCACCGATTGCCGCGGCCATGGGTTCCTCGATCAGGAAAACCCGGCGCGCGCCGGCGCTTTCTGCCGATTCCTGAATGGCGCGACGCTCGACCGCCGTTGAGCCCGACGGCACGCAGACGATCACCTGCGGACTGGCGAAACTGCGGCGGTTATGCACCTTGCGGATAAAGTGCTTGATCATTTCCTCGGCGATTTCGAAGTCGGCGATGACGCCGTCGCGGAGCGGACGGATGGCCTCGATATTGCCGGGCGTGCGGCCGAGCATCATCTTGGCCTCGTCGCCGACGGCAAGAACCTGTTTGCGGCCTTTGACATTCGCGATCGCCACCACGGACGGCTCGTTGAGCACGATTCCCCGACCTTTGACATAAACCAGGGTATTCGCGGTACCCAGGTCGATGGCCATGTCTGCGGACAAAACGCCAAGTAGTTTAGAGAACATGCAACCTCACATCATTCGTCGTTCAAGCGATCGGCAGACGCCGGCCCGGGAAGCTCCCCGGGCCGGCGCCGCCATCTTCGGTCTCAGGCGCTCAGCGCACTGGGGGCGGTCTTTTCCCGCTTCACCAGCAACTTGTTGAGCGCGTTCATATAGGCGCGGGCCGACGCAACGAGCGTATCGGTATCGGCGCCCTGACCATTTACGGTCTTGCCGCCTTCTTCGAGTCGCACGGTTACTTCCGCCTGCGCGTCCGTTCCCTGGGTCACTGCGTGCACCTGATAGAGTTGCAGGCGCGCGCTGTAGCCAGTCAGTTCCTTTATGGCATTGAATGTGGCGTCCACCGGGCCATCGCCGGTCGCTTTCATCTGGCGTGTCTCGCCATCGACTTCAAGTGTGAGGTCCGCCGTCTGCGGCCCTTCGGAGCCGCACACGACCTGCAGGGACACGAAACGGATACGGTCGTTGCCGCGGACGATTTCGTCGTCCACCAGGGCGACGATATCCTCGTCGAAAATTTCACGCTTCTTGTCGGCCAGCGCCTTGAAACGGCGGAAGGCATCCTGAAACGCGTTGTCGCCCAGGTCGTAGCCCAGTTCGCCGAGCTTTTCCCTGAACGCGGCGCGGCCGGACAGCTTGCCCATGACCAGCTTGGATTCCGACAGCCCGACCGACGCGGGCGTCATGATCTCGTAAGTGCTGGCGTTCTTGAGCATGCCGTCCTGATGGATACCGGATTCATGGGCAAACGCATTCGCCCCCACGATGGCCTTGTTGGGCTGAACCGTGAAGCCGGTGATGGTCGACACCAGGCGCGACGCCTTGGTGATCATCTCCGTTTTCACGTTCGTGCCGAAGGGCATCACGTCCTGCCGCGTGCGCAGGGCCATGACGATTTCCTCGAGTGCGGCATTGCCGGCGCGCTCGCCCAGACCGTTGATCGTGCATTCGATCTGACGCGCACCGGCGACAACACCGGCGAGAGAATTGGCGACCGCCAGGCCCAGGTCGTTGTGGCAATGGGTCGAGAACACGGCCTTGTCGCTGTTTGGCACGCGTTCGATCAGCATCCGGATCAGCCCGCCGAATTCCTCGGGCACCGCATAACCGACCGTATCGGGCAGGTTGATGCAGGTCGCGCCCGCCTTGATGGCCGCTTCGACGCAACGACACAGGAAATCGTGCTCGGTGCGCGTGCCGTCTTCCGGCGACCAGTCGACCTCGTCGGTGAAATTACGCGCATGGCTGACGCTGTCGACAACCTGCTTATAAACCTCGTCCGGTTCCATCTGCAGCTTGTATTTCATGTGCAGCGGACTGGTCGCGATAAAGGTGTGAATCCGCGGACGCGCCGCCGGCTTCAGTGCCTCTGCCGCACGTTCGATATCGCCTTTCGCGGACCGGGCGAGGCCGCAAATCGTCGAATTCTTCACCAGCTTGGCGATCTCGTTGACGGCTTCGAAATCGCCGTTCGAGGCGATCGGGAAACCTGCTTCGATGACATCGACGCCCATTTCCTCGAGCATTTCCGCAATACGCAGCTTTTCGTCGAGATTCATGGATGCGCCGGGCGACTGCTCGCCGTCACGCAGGGTGGTGTCGAAGATAATTACACGGTTTGAATCGGTGTTGACGCTCATTGGTGAGCTCCTTGTGTCTCTATGGTCGTTGACTCAGGTCTGAAGAAGAACGTCCCCTGAACAGTCGCGCCTGTGGCGCAATCGTATTCAGGGGCACCTAAGTCGAAGAGCCCCATCACCAACGCAAAGCAGCAGCCGAAGCGCAAACGGCGCACGTGCGTATCCCGTCCCGCAGAATACCTCTGCAGGGGCGATCCACCGTGAGTCGCTGCGTCTTGCCGTTACCATCTCTATCGCTCACAAAAAAGCGGTCCCCAAAACCAGTTTTCAGCATATGGGGCACCGGATAGCGCCTTGAATGCATGACAACTGTTAACAATTCGGGTTAACGAATTATTACTACGCCGTTTTTATTCGCCAGCGCAACGGTTTTATAGAGAAAAACACAAGGTTTTTGCCCGAATCCGGCAAGTCGCCCGACGGGACGGCTGCCGGATTCGGGAATGGAAAGCAGTCCTAGTTTTTGGATTTGTCGACGAGTGCCCGTTCTTTGATCCAGGGCATCATGTCGCGCAACTTGCCGCCGACCTCTTCGATGCCGTGCTCCTCGCCGTGGCGACGCATTGCCTTGAAGCTCGGCGCGCCCGCCTTGTTTTCGAGAACCCAGTCACGCGCAAACTGGCCCGACTGGATTTCCTTGAGGATCTTGCGCATCTCGTTTTTGACGTTTTCGTCGATCAGGCGCGGCCCGCGTGTCAGATCGCCGTATTCCGCGGTATTCGAGATCGAATAGCGCATGTTGGCGATACCGCCTTCATAGATCAGGTCGACGATCAGCTTGACCTCGTGCAGGCATTCGAAATACGCCATTTCGGGCGCATATCCGGCCTCGACCAGCGTCTCGTAGCCCGCCGTGATCAGGGACGTCAGGCCGCCGCAGAGAACCGCCTGTTCGCCGAACAGGTCGGTTTCGCATTCCTCGCGGAAGGTCGTTTCGATGACGCCGGACCGGCCGCCGCCGATGGCCGACGCATAGGACAGGCCGATTTCCATCGCATTGCCGGACGCGTCCTGCGCCACGGCGATCAGGCAGGGAACGCCGCCACCGCCGACGAATTCGCCGCGTACCGTGTGACCGGGACCTTTCGGTGCGACCATGAAGACATCGAGATCCGGGCGCGGCTCGATCAACTGGAAATGCACGGCCAGGCCATGCGCGAATGCCAGCGCCGATCCCTTTTTCAGGTTGTCGCGCAGTTCGTTCGCGTACAGGTCGGACTGCAACTCGTCGGGCGTCAGGATCATGGTGACGTCCGCCCAGGCGGCGGCATCTGCCGGCGTCATCACTTTCAGACCGGCGTTTTCCGCCTTGGCGATGCTCGAAGACCCTTCGCGCAACCCGACAACGACTTCCTTCACGCCGGAATCGTTGAGGTTGTTTGCATGGGCATGACCCTGGCTGCCATAGCCAATGATCGCGACCTTCTTGTCCTTGATAAGATTAATGTCCGCATCCCGGTCGTAATAAACTCGCATCGCTCTACCTTTCCGTAAAAGCCAGATTGTCTGATCTGTTGTGGCGCGCTTTCTAAAGCGCGGATTTGCCCCGTGCAATAGCAACGACGCCCGTTCTTGAAACATCGACCAGTCCGAGCGGGACCATCAGGTCGATAAAAGCGTTCAGTTTTTCCGTCGCGCCGGAAATTTCGAACACGAATGACTCGTTTGTACTGTCGATCGCGCGCGCGCGGAAAATATCCGCGATCCGCAGCGCTTCGACGCGTTTATCGCCCTTGCCGGCAACCTTCACCAGCGCAAGCTCCCGCTCGACGCTGGCGCCTTCTGCCGTGAGGTCGATCACGCGGTGTACCGGCACCAGCCGGTCGAGCTGTGCCTTGATCTGCTCGATGATCTGGGGCGTGCCGCTGGTTACGACCGTTATCCGGCTGATCGCATCGGCGGTGTCGGTTTCGGCAACGGTGAGACTTTCGATGTTGTAGCCCCGGCCGGAGAACAGCCCGATCACCCGCGCCAGCACACCGGCCTCGTTGTCCACCAATACGGCAATCGTGTGCCGTTCAATCGTCGAATCTACGACCACTTTTTCGCTCCGTTTTCTTATTTTAAATCGGCCCTGCGCCCGGGTACGGCTCAGACCAGAACCATGCCTTCTTCGGAACCGGACTGCTGCGCCTCGTCATCGGGACCCAGCAGCATTTCATTGTGCGCGGCGCCCGACGGGATCATGGGGAAACAGTTTTCCTTCTGATCGACCCAGATATCCGCGATGACCGGCCGGTCGATCGAGATCATTTCCTGGATCACGTCGTCCACTTCATCCGCCTTCGTCGCCCGCAGGCCGACCCAGTGACAGGCCTCGGCCAGCTTTACGAGATCCGGCAGCGCGTCGGTATAGCTCTCGGAATAGCGCCCGCCATGCAGCAGTTCCTGCCACTGGCGCACCATGCCCATATACTGATTGTTGGTGATGAACACCTTGACCGGCGCCCGGTACTGAACGGCGGTCGACATTTCCTGCATGTTCATGAGGAACGACGCCTCGCCGGAGATATCGACGACCAGCGATTCCGGGTGCGCAACCTGAACGCCGATGGCGGACGGCAGACCGTACCCCATCGTGCCCAGTCCGCCCGATGTCATCCAGCGTTTCGGCTCGTCGAACTTGTAATACTGCGCCGCCCACATCTGATGCTGGCCGACCTCGGTCGTGATATAGCAATCGCGATCCTTGGTCGCTTCGTACAACCGCTCGATGGCGTATTGCGGTTTTATCACCGAGCCCGTCTGGTTGTATTTCAGGCAGTCGCGCGCGCGCCACTCGTCAATCTGTTTCCACCAGGCCTTCAGCGCCTTCTGGTTCGTCTTCAGGCCCTTGGCTTTCCAGACGCGGAGCATCTGATCGAGGATCGTGCCGACATCGCCCACAACCGGCAGATCGACCATCACGTTCTTGTTGATCGACGACGGATCGATATCGATGTGGATCTTTTTGGAATTCGGCGAAAACGCATTCAGCCGGCCGGTCACGCGATCGTCGAACCGCGATCCCACGGCGACAATCAGATCCGCATCGTGCATCGCGAGGTTCGCTTCGTAGGTGCCGTGCATGCCGAGCATGCCGATGAACTGTTTGTCGGACCCCGGATAGGCGCCAAGCCCCATCAGCGTCAGCGTAACGGGCGCGCCCGTCAGCTTAACCAGGCGGTCGAGCTGCTTCGATGCCCTGAGACCCGAATTGATCACGCCGCCGCCGCAATAGAACAGCGGCTTCTTGGCGGCAGCGATCATCGCGACCGCCTTTTCGATCTCGGATTTTTCGGCTTTCAGCCGCGGCTGATAGGTTTTGTGCTCGACCTGGGTCAGATCCTCATAGGTGCCGAGCCCCATCAGGATATCCTTGGGCAGATCGATCACGACCGGGCCGGGACGCCCGCTGCGCGCGACATAGAATGCCTCGTGCATGATCCGCGGCAGGTCGGCAATATCCTTCACAAGATAGTTGTGCTTGGTGCAGGGGCGCGTGATGCCGGTGGTATCCGCTTCCTGGAACGCATCGTTGCCGATCAGATGCGTCGGCACCTGGCCGGTCAGGCAGACCAGCGGGATGCTGTCCATCAGCGCATCCGTGAGACCGGTGACGGCGTTTGTAGCCCCTGGTCCGGATGTCACCAGCACACAACCGACCTTGCCGGTCGACCGGGCATATCCCTCGGCCATGTGAACCGCGCCGCCTTCCTGGCGGACGAGCACATGCTTTAGCTGGTTCTGCTGAAAGATAGCGTCGTAGATCGGCAGGACGGCGCCGCCCGGATATCCGAAAACCGTGTCGACGCCTTCATTCACAAGCGCCTTGATAATGATTTCCGAGCCGGTCAGTTGTGGATCAGCCATCTCTCGTTCCCCGCTACGTCGCTGGCGGGTTCGGCACCCGCTGGTTGGCATCCCGGGTCCTCCCGTAATGCAAAACCGGCGCATATGGCCGGTTTTTACGAGAAACCCCTAAAAATATTTCGCACTGCACAATCTGTGCAAGGCGCGGAAACTATAGGCCGTCAATCAATCGGTCAATAGAAAATTCCTAATTTCTGAAAAGATTTGATCCATATTAATTTCCGAATATTTCGTTTCAATGATCATTTGTGGAATAAACTGATGCCGAAACCAGGTCATCTGTCTTTTGGCGTAGCGACGCGTGTCCCGTTTCCCGAGTTCCCTCATCCGTTCCCCGTCGATCTCGGCGCCCAGATACGCCCGTATCGGCGGGACACCGACGGCTTTCAGCACGGGATAATCCCCGGCCGGTGACCGGCTCAGCAAAGACGCCACCTCGTCGACCGCCCCGTTTTCGAGCATCGTGTCGAACCGGTCGTTCGCTGTCTCGTAGAGATGCTCTCGCGGCGGCAACAGCGCGAGCGGAAAAAACCGGAGATCGGCCGGCACATCGTCTGTATTTCCGGCTTGCCAGCTGCGAAGACCGCGCCCCGTATGCATGAAAATTTCCAGCGCCCTGACGATACGCTGCCCGTCGCCGGGGTTCAGGTCCGCGGCGGTGACCGGGTCCGACAATGCCAGCTCCGCATGGAGCGCCTGCGCGCCCTCTTCAGCGAGCCGCCGGTTCAGCCCGTCCCGGATATCGGCCGGAACGACCGGCATGTCATGCAGGCCGGTCATAAGCGCCTTGATATACAGCCCCGTCCCGCCGACCACGATGGGTACCGCGTCCCTGCGATGGATATCCCGGATCGCCTCAAGGGCGCGGTCACGCCACTGGCCGGCGGAGCAGCGCTCCCCGATGCCGAGAATGCCGTACAGATGGTGCGGGACCGTTTCCGTTTCCGCGCGCCCCGGGCGCGCTGTGATAACCGGCAGATCCTCGTAAATCTGCATGGAATCTGCATTGACGATTTCGCCGCCGACCTCGCGGGCAAGTGCCAGGGCCGCAGCAGACTTGCCGCTTGCGGTCGGCCCGCCGATAACGATGACGGGTTTTAGGTTCAACCCTTTGCGATATTGAGCGCCACGAAACGCTGGGTCCCGCCGGTTTCGATAAGGACGAGGATGGTATTCAGCTTCGCCTTCCGGGCCTGCGTCACCTTGGCCTGGACCTGGGACGGAGAGGTGACGATTTCCTGGTCCGGGCCGATCTTGCGGACGATCGCCCCCACCGGGATTCGTTTCTCCGCGGCAGGTCCCGCCGGGGCAACGTCGGTAATGACGACGCCCTTGGTATTCTCGTCGAGCTTGAATCTTTCACGCAGTGCCGGTGTCAAGGCTGACAGCGTCATCCCGAGTTCACCGATTGTGAGGGCAGATGCCTTTTCCTGTTTCTGCTCCGGCGCGGCCGAGGCAAGCTTCGCGTCGTCTTCGGGAAATTCGCCCAGTGTGATCTTCAGCCGGACGGGTTTGCCCTTCCGCCAGATATCGACGGACACCGCTTTGCCGACCGTCGTTTCGGCAACGATCCGCGGCAAGCGGCGCATTTCGCCGACAACCTTGTTGTCGAATTTGAGAATCACGTCGCCGACCCTGATTTTGTACTTCTCGGCGGGTCCGTCCTTGGTAACGGATGCCACGAGCGCGCCTGTGGCCTCCTTCATGCCCAGGCTCTGCGCGATTTCCTCGGTCACCGTCTGGATACGCACGCCGAGCCAGCCGCGGCGGGCTTTTCCGTATTTTTCCAACTGCTCGATGATCGGACGGGCGAGATTGGCGGGGATCGCAAAGCCGATACCGACGCTGCCGCCGGACGGGGAGAAGATAGCCGTATTGATCCCGATCACTTCGCCGGCGAGGTTGAACATCGGCCCGCCCGAGTTGCCCCGGTTGATCGAGGCGTCGGTCTGAATGAAATCGTCATAGGGACCGGAATTGATATCGCGCTGGCGCGCGGAAACGATACCTGCCGTGACCGTTCCGCCCAACCCGAACGGGTTGCCAATCGCGACCACCCAGTCGCCGACGCGCGTTTTGCCTGAATCGCCGAACGGGACTGCAACCAACGGCTTTTCGGGTTTGACGCGGAGCAGGGCGAGATCGGTCTTGGGGTCGCGGCCGACCAGTTCCGCCTTCAGCTTGGTGTCGTCGTGCAGGGTCACGGTGATTTCGTCGGCATCCGCGATGACGTGGTTATTGGTCACAACCAGTCCACTGGGGTCGATTACGAAGCCCGAACCGAGCGACGACGCGCGGCGCTGCGGTGCCTCACGTTGCTGTCGATCGAAAAATTCCTTGAAAAAGTCCTGAAAGGGAGAGCCCTCGGGGAACCTGGGCACCTCGGGACCGCCCGTTTCGCCGTCTTTTTTCTGAACCTGGGTCGATGAAATGTTCACAACCGACGGGAGCAGTTTCTCGGCCAGGTCCGCAAAACTGTCGGGTGCACCGCGGGCCGCCGCCGGCGTTTGTGCCCACGCGAAGAAGGCCACCAAAATGAAAAAAGCCGGAAATACACGCCGAAAATGAATCACTGAAAGTCTCCTGTCGCGCTGATCTGTATCGCGCCGTCCTGGGCACGCGTCGTCCTGGGCAAATGTCCTACGTTGCTTGCACGCGGTCCGGATCGTCACCGGCGCGTTTTCATAGTGCCAAATTTATTCACGGAAATCAGCAATCTATCCCGCCGCCGGATTATCGTTTGATAGAGATGAAAATCTCCCTTACGCGCGCAACAGCCAGACAATGCCGACGCCCACCGTCGCGGCGAGCAGGCCGGCACTGCGCAGCGAAGACGGCGGGACCTTTTCTATTTGCATCGCCATCCTGCGCATACCCTCGGGAAAGAGGGCGTACAGGCCGCCCTCGATCACGAGGATAAGTGCAATCGCCGTTATCAGTTCGTCAGGCACGGCACCTGGCCGATCCGATCACGGATTTAGTTGCTCGGCGATTTGTCGATCTCCGACTGACCGCGCTTGCTGTCGCCCGGCAGGTCGTTGAAGAACCGGAAGAACTCGCTGTCCGGCGACAGAACCATCGTCGTCCCGTCACCGAGTGCTTCGCCGTAGGCTTCCATCGACCGGTAGAACGCGAAGAACTCCGGATCCTTGCCGAAAGCGGCACTCAGAATACGGGTCTGCTGGCCTTCACCCTCACCGCGCAGGATCTGCGCTTTCCGCTGGGCTTCGGCGAGCAGAACCGTCCGTTCGCGGTCCGCCTCCGCCTGGATACGGGCCTTGATCTCCGCACCCTCGGCCCGCAGTTTGGCCGCCTGCGCGACACGCTGCGAGCGCATCCGGTTATAGACCGATTCACTGGTCGTCGGCGGCAGGTCCGTGCGACCGATACGCACGTCGACCACCACGATACCGAAATCGGTCGACTGGCGTTTGAGCTCTGCCGTGATGCGCGCCATCACGTCGTCACGCTTGTTGGAAAGCATGTCGGCAAGCAATACCCGGCCGACCTCCGCACGCACCGCCGAATTGAGGATGCGGCCGAAGATATCGACGAAGTTCGCCTCCGTATTGGCGCGCAGCCGGAACTGCTTCGGCGACACGATCAGATACCGCACGAAGGCATCGACATTGATACGCTTCTGATCCGACAGGATGATTTCCTGTGCCGGCGGGTCGAGGCTGAGAACGCGTTTCTCGTAATAGGTCGCCGACTGCCATGGCAGCTTGAAGTGCAATCCCGGTTCCGTTTCCTCGTCCCTCGGCTGGCCGAATTCGAGGATCAGCGCCTGCTTGGTCTGATGCACCGTATAGACGCTGCTGAACAGAAACAGACCTAAGATAATGACCGCGATACCCGCGACGATGAATCTGAGGTTGGTCATTGCTGCACTCCCTGCGAACGTTTTTTGAGTTCAGGCAATGGCAGATACGGGACGACCCCGGTACCTCCCTGCCCCTTGTCGACGATAACCTTCTCGGATTTCCGCAACACATCCTGCATCCGTTCGAGATACAGCCTGCGCAGGGTAACGTCCTTGCCCGTCAGATAAGCTTCGTACACCGAGATAAAGCGCTTCGCTTCACCATCCGCTTCCTTGATCAGGCGTTCGCGATAGGCGGCCGCCTGTTCAAGCTGACGGGATGCTTCACCCTTTGCCTTCGGCACGATATCGTTCCGGTAGGCCTCGGCCTCGTTCTGCTGACGCTCTTTATCCTGTCGTGCGCGCTGCACGTCATTGAACGCATCGATCACCTTCTGCGGCGGATCGACCTTCTGCATCTTCACCTCGGCAATAAACACGCCGGCCTTGTAATCGTCCATGATGCGCTGGAGCACATCGCGCGTCCGGGTTTCCACCTCGGTTCGCTTCGTGGCCAGAACTTCCTCGAGCGGGGTCTGGCCGACGATTTCACGGATCGAACTTTCCGCCGCGAGTTTCACGGTGGATTCCGGGTCTCGGATGTTGAACAGAAAATCCTTGGCATTCTTGATTCGCCACTGAACCACGAAATCGATATCGATGATGTTCTGGTCGCCGGTCAGCATCAGACTTTCTTCCGGCACGTCACGCGACGTGTCGGTCCGGCCCTGAGCGCCGAGAGAGCGGAAGCCGACATTGATCTGATTGGTCTGTTCGACATTGGGCCGCATGACAGAGCCGATGGGCCACGGGGCCCAGAAGTTCAGGCCGGCCTGGGTCGTATTCACATACTTGCCGAACATAAGCTCGATGCCGTTTTCGCCGGGCTGAACGCGATAGAGCCCGCTGAGCAGCCAGACAAAGACGACAACCAGAATCGCGAGCAAAATGCCCCTCGCGCCGCCGAAGCCGCCGGGCATCAGGTTCTTGAACCGGTCCTGGCCCTTGCGGATCAGTTCCTCGAGATCGGGCGGAACGCCGGCACCACCGCCGCCGCCACCGCCGCTGCCACCGCCAGTCGGTTTACCGCCCCAGGGTCCTTGTCCGCCGCCGTTTCCGCCGCCGCCCCAGGGGCCGCCTCCGCCCCCGCCTTGCTGTTTCCATGGCATGACGCTAATTCCTATCCTGTTGAGTGAGTGATGGTTCTGTGCACGTTGGCCGAATTGTCCCTCAGCCGTTACCTTTCAGCCCGACCGGGCTGCCTTATAAGATAGCTCGCTCTGTCGCGCAAATCCGGGTTATTCCCGACTGTAAGCGATATTGTGGCACTGCCGGAGAAGTCAAGGATGACGCAGGTTACCGAAACCGAAATTATTGCCGCCCTCAAAACGGTGAAATTACCCGATAGCGATCATAACATTATTGACGCCGGTGTCGCGTCGGGATTGGTCGTAAAAGACGGGCACGTCCAGTTCGCGCTCGAAATCGACCCGGCAATGGCGGAGAAAATGGAACCTGTGCGCAAACAGGCGCAGCAGGCCGCGGCAGGTCTTGCCGGCGTTCTCTCGGTGACCGCGGTGCTCACCGCCCACAAAGCCGCGGAAAAACAACCACCGCAGGCGCAGGCGCAGCAACAACCTAAAAAGCTGCTGCCGCAGGTCGGCGCGATTATCGCCGTGGCCTCGGGCAAGGGCGGGGTCGGCAAATCGACGACCTCGGCGAATCTGGCGGTGGCGTTCCGCCAGATGGGTCTGCGCACGGCAATGCTCGACGCCGATATTTACGGCCCGTCCCTGCCGACGATGATGGGTATATCGGGACGGCCGTCATCGCCGGACGGCAAGATCATTATCCCGATGGAGGCGCATGGCGTGACCTGCATGTCGATCGGTTTCCTGGTGCCGCAGGACACGCCGATGATCTGGCGTGGCCCGATGGTCATGGGCGCGCTCGAACAGATGATGGGCGACGTTCAGTGGGGGCCGCAGGACGTGCTGGTGGTCGATATGCCGCCCGGCACCGGCGACGCACAGCTGACCATGGCGCAGCGGGTGCCGATCGCCGGCGCCGTGATCGTGTCGACGCCGCAGGACCTGTCCCTGATCGACGCCAAGAAAGGCCTGAACATGTTCCGCAAGGTCGAAGTGCCCGTTCTCGGCATCGTCGAGAACATGAGCTATTTCCACTGCCCCCATTGCGGCGAACGGTCGGACATCTTCTCACACGGCGGCGCGGCGCAGGCGGCGACCCAGATGGGTGTCGACTTCCTGGGCGAAATTCCGCTCGACATGGCGATCCGGTCCGGCGGCGACGACGGCACGCCGATCGCCGCGGCGGACCCGGACGGCGCCCATGCGAAAGCCTACCGGGCGATCGCCGAGAAAATTTGGGAGAAGGTTGGAACCGGCGCATCCCAGCCCGATGCGCCGAATATATCCTTCGAATAGGCGCCCGGGTAACAGCACCCGCCGGCATCGCCGGGGCACAGGAATGAAAGTAGCGAATATATGACGTCAGCCGAGATACCGTTTCGCAAGGAAATGCCGTTCGAATACGGCGTCGCCGCGGAGGTCGCCCCCGGCGTCCGACGCATCATCGCGGAGAACCCGAGCTCTTTCACCCATGTCGGGACCAACACCTATGTGGTCGGCAAGGGCGAAGTCGCCGTGATCGACCCAGGCCCGATGATCGAGGCGCATGTCGACAACATCAAGACCGCGCTCGCAGGCGAAACCGTGACCCATATCGTGGTGACCCACACCCATATGGACCACTCGCCGGCATCCGACTGGCTGAAGGAACTGACCGGCGCGCCCATCGTCGGCGCCCTGCCGCGTCCGCAGGGAGACGGCAAGGCGGTCGAGGCATCGCAGGAAGACTTCGCGCCGGACATCGAAATTTCAGACGGCGCCGAAATCGGCGGCCCGGGCTGGACTCTCGACGCGGTATTTACGCCGGGCCATATGTCGAACCATCACTGTTTCCGGCTGCGCGAAGGCAATATCCTGTTTTCCGGCGATCACGTGATGGGCTGGAACACCACGATCGTGTCGCCGCCCGACGGTAATATGCGCGAATATCTCGACAGCCTGCGCGTCTGTATCGCCCGCGACGAGGTCATGTATCTTCCGGGCCACGGGCCGGAGATCACGAAACCCGCACCGTTCGTGCGCGCCTACCTGAACCACCGGATGATGCGCGAGGGCGAGATCGCGAAATGTCTCGAAAGCGGCACCACGACCATCGCCGAAATGGTCCGCCGCATGTACACCCACCTGCCGGAAAAAATGTACGGCCCCGCCTCGCGGTCGGTCCTCGCCCATATGGAACACATGGTGGAAACGCATCGCGCGGACTGCGACGGTCCGGTGACGATCGATTCGGTTTTCGCACCGCCCAGCCGGAGCTAGCCGTCGCGATACGCCGTCATTTAGCGTTGCCGTCTCAGGGGTGAATTTCGATGGTCGTGCCGTCGTCGACCATCTTCCAGACCTGATCCATTTCCCGATTGGTGAGCGCGATGCAGCCCTGGGTCCAGTCAAGCCGCGGATGACCGACATCCTTGGCGCTCCATTTGGTCGGCAGCCCGTGGATCATGATCTGACCGCCGGGATCGACGCCCATCCGGCGGGCACGGGCACGGTCCTGTCTGTTGGGATAGGAGATATGCAGCGCCCGGTAAAATTTGGATTTATCCGAATCCAGGCGGTAGTCGACGGTATAGGTGCCTTCCGGCGTGCGGGCATCGCCCTCCCGGGTCTTGTGGCCTTTGGGATACCGGCCAAGTGCCACCCGAAAGACCTTGATAACCCTGTCGCCGCGCATCAGCACCAGCCGACGCTCGCCTTTGAGCACGACCAGCCTGTCGGCCTTTAACGGCGTCCACAAAGCGACTTCGTTCGGCGCGGCATGAGCCGCACCGCCCAGCGAAATCATCATCGTAAAGACAAGCGCAATCAGCGTTCGCACTGCGAGCCCCGTTTCCGTGGGTTGAACGTTGAAAAACAGATTTAGACCAAAAGGTTAAGAGATTGCAAATAGTGTCCGGAAAAGTGGCGAGGCGTCACCCGGACCTGACCCGCTCGAGCACGACGAAAGAATGGTCGTGATCGTCCTTTTCGCCGGCACCCTGGCGTTCGCGCGACGTTTCGGCCCAGCCACGCCGGTCGAATCGCGGGAAGGTCACATCGCCCTCTGCCGCGGCATGGACTTCGGTGAGGTAGATCCGGCCGGCAATGGCCAGTGCGGCCTCGTACAGACCCGCACCGCCGATCACCATCGCCTCGTCGCCAGGGAGCGTTTCGGCATGTGCGACGGCCGCTTCCAGGCTGCCGAAGACCTCCACGCCTTCCGGCCGAAATTCCGGATTGCGGCTGACAACGAGATTGGGGCGACCGGGTAGCGGCCGGCCGATGGACTCGAAGGTCTTGCGGCCCATGATGATCGGTTTGCCCATCGTGACCGACTTGAAATAGCGAAGGTCGCCGGAAAGCCGCCACGGCAGGCCGCCGTCCCGCCCGATGACGCCGTTTTCGGCGACCGCGACGATCAGGGCGATGGTCATTCTCTCGGACACGGCACCGGGCTCCGCGTCAGACGGCGACGGCCGCCGGGATATGCGGGTGGAACCGGTACCCGTCGAGCGTGAAATCGTCGTATCGGAATCCGAATATGTCGGTCACGTCGGGGTTCAGCGTCATCGTCGGCAAAGCATAGGGCTGCCGCTGCAGCTGGGCATCGGTCTGTTCGATGTGATTTGCGTAGAGATGCGCATCGCCCAGCGTGTGGACGAATTCGCCCGGTTGCAGGCCCGTGGCCTGCGCCATCATCAGCGTCAGCAGGGCGTAGGATGCGATATTGAACGGCACGCCGAGAAATATATCTGCGCTGCGCTGATAGAGCTGACAGGACAGCTTTCCATCGGCGACGTAGAACTGGAACAGGCAATGGCAGGGCGGCAGCGCCATGGTATCGATCTGCGGCACGTTCCATGCGCTCACGATCAGGCGCCGCGAATCCGGGTTGGCTTTGATCTGGCTAGTGACGTTCGCAATCTGGTCGACGGTCGTGCCGTCGCCCTTATCCCAGGACCGCCATTGCGCGCCGTAAACGGGTCCGAGATCGCCGTTCGCGTCGGCCCATTCGTTCCAGATCGACACCCCGTTTTCTTTCAGATAGGCGATATTGGTATCGCCCTGCAGGAACCATAAAAGTTCATGGATGATCGATTTGGTATGGAGCTTTTTGGTCGTCACCAGCGGAAACCCGTCCGCCAGATCGAAGCGCATCTGATGGCCGAACACGCTGTAGGTGCCGGTACCTGTCCGGTCGTCTTTCCAGACACCGGTCTCGCGGACACGCCGCATAAGATCGAGGTATTGCTGCATGGTTCTCTTTTTGGGCCGAATCCGGCGAACTGACAAACTTCAGGGACTTCACTTTAATTTAAGGCCGAATCACCCTATATTAGAAGGGCTGGCTTGCCAGCTATGGTGATAAACGACTTGTGTAATAAACGGAGTGGACCCGGGGGCAGTACCCGGCGCCTCCACCAAATTTCCGGCTTGGCCGGCCCCGGATACGGGGTCCGCACACGGTTTTGGGGGCGAAACAGGATCGACACACGTGTAAAGACTTGTCTTTTGCCCGGTATGGTACCGCCGTTAGCGGGCCGTTTTTACAAGTGCCAATGATAACGATTTGGCCCTCGCTGCCTAATTAGGCAAGCGCGGTTCGGAGGGGCGCCGGGCAACAGAAGCCCCTCCACTAATTTCCCGACGCTCAGCCGCAGAAAATCCCCGTACGCAGTTGGTACGGTTGCGCTTGCGGTTCCGGCCCGCATGACATATGAGTCCCCGCCATGTCCGAAGATATGATGGATTATCAGTCAATGGTCGAGCGCGCGATGAAAGGCGTCGTGCGCGAAGCCCTGTTGAAGGTCGGAGAGGATGGACTTCCCGGCGACCATCATCTGTACATTACGTTCAGAACCCAGGACGAGGGCGTCGAGATCACCGACCGGCTGATCTCGCAATACCCCGAGGAAATGACCATCGTGCTCCAGTACCAGTTCTGGGGCCTGGAAATCTCCGAAGACGCCTTTGAAATTACACTCAGTTTTTCCGGCACCAACGAACGGCTTTATATCCCGTTCGATTCGGTCGTCGGCTTTGCCGATCCGTCGGTGAATTTCGGATTGCAGTTCAAAGCCGCCGAGAGCGAATTTGCGGGTATCGGCCCCGATGACCTGCAGGATACCGAAGAACTCGAGGACGGCGACGCGCCGCCGAATTCCGAAGACGGCGATAGCGACGGCGAACAGAAAACCGGCGAAGTGGTCGCGCTCGACGCTTTCCGTAAAAAGAAGACCTGACCCTGTCCTGACCACCCCGGGGATTATCCCAATGTCCGACGATAATTTTCACGAGATGTTTCCGCTCGGCGAAGACACGACCGAATACCGCAAGCTGACATCCGATTATGTCTCCACCGCGGAATTCGACGGCGAGGAAGTGCTCGTCGTCGACCCCGAGGGGATAAAGCAACTGACGGCCCAGGCATTCGTCGATATCGCGCATTACCTGCGCCCGGGGCACCTTGAACAGCTTCGGAAAATTCTCGACGATCCGGAGGCGTCGGATAACGACCGGTTCGTCGCCCTCGACCTGCTGAAGAACGCCAATATCGCGTCGGGCGGGGTTCTGCCGATGTGCCAGGACACAGGCACGGCGATCGTCATGGGCAAGAAAGGCCAGAATGTCTGGGTGAAGGGCAACGACGAAGCCGCCATTTCGGACGGCGTCGTGAAGACATACCGCGAGAGCAACCTGCGCTATTCAAACGTGGCGCCGCTGTCGATGTTCCAGGAAGTGAATACCGGCAACAACCTGCCGGCCCAGGTCGATATCTATGCGACCGGGGGCGACGCCTATAAATTCCTGTTTGTCGCCAAGGGCGGCGGATCGGCGAACAAGACGTTTCTGTTTCAGCAGACGCCCGCGGTGATGAACGAAGACAAGATGATCGCGTTTCTCGACGAGAAAATCCGCACCCTCGGCACCGCCGCCTGCCCGCCCTATCACCTTGCGATCGTCATCGGCGGCACGTCGGCGGAATTGAATCTCAAAACGGTCAAGCTCGCCAGCACGCGCTACCTCGATAACCTGCCGACCCACGGCAACGAATACGGTCAGGCGTTCCGCGATCTTGAGATGGAAGAAAAGGTGCTGGAACTGACCCGTCAGATGGGGATCGGCGCGCAGTTCGGCGGCAAGTATTTCTGTCACGATGTCCGCGTCATCCGCCTGCCCCGCCACGGCGCCAGCGTGCCGATCGGGCTCGGCGTGTCGTGCTCCGCCGACCGCCAGGCGCTCGGCAAGATCACCAGGGACGGCGTGTTCATCGAACAACTCGAGATGAACCCGGCAAAATACATGCCCGAGGTCGAGCCGACGGACCTTGCCGACGAAGTCGTCCAGATAGACCTCAACCAGCCGATGGACGAAATCCGCAAAATCCTCAGCGGTTGCGCGGTGAAGACCCGGTTGTCCCTGACCGGATCGATGATCGTCGCGCGCGATGCCGCCCATGCGAAAATCAAGGAACGCCTCGACGCCGGCGAGGAAATGCCGGACCATTTCCGCAATAACGCCGTCTACTATGCGGGCCCGGCCAAGACGCCGGAGGGATACGCATCGGGCTCCTTCGGGCCGACCACGGCCGGCCGGATGGATTCCTATGTCGAGGAATTCCAGTCAAAGGGCGGCAGCTTCGTGATGCTCGCCAAAGGCAACCGCTCGAAACAGGTAACGGATGCCTGCAAGAAATACGGCGGATTTTATCTCGGTTCCATCGGCGGGCCGGCCGCACGCCTTGCGCAGGACTGCATCAAGAAGGTCGAATGCATCGAATATCCCGAGCTCGGGATGGAAGCGATCTGGCGGATCGAGGTCGAGGACTTTCCCGCCTTTATCGTCGTCGACGACAAGGGCAACGACTTCTTCGCAAACATCTGACGTCCCCCGGGGAACCGGCGCGCCGTGGCGATACTGCCGGACGTCCTGGAGACAGGTCTGACGACGGTTTTTTGCGGATCGGCGGCAAGTTCGGCATCGGCCCGGCTGGGGGCGTATTACGCGGGACCCGGCAACCGGTTCTGGCCGGCCCTCTTCGAGGCGCGCCTGACCCCTGACCTGCTGGCACCGTCCGACTTCCGGCGGCTGCCGGAATTCGGAATCGGCATCACCGATCTCGCCAAGCATGAAGCCGGCATGGATGTTGCGTTATCGTCGAACGCCTACGACGCCGGCGCCCTGCGCGAAAAAATCGAAACGTACCGGCCGCTGCATCTTGCCTTTACCGGGAAGCGGCCCGCCGGGATTTTCCTGCTCGAAGCACTGGGCGCAACGATCGGGGATTACGGAGAACAGCCGGCCACCATCGGTGAAACCCGCATTTTCGTGCTGCCGTCACCATCCGGCGCGGCGCGGCGTTGGTGGTCGATCGAGCCATGGACTAGACTTGGCGAAATTCATCGGACAGCGCTGCGGGAACGGACACCCGGGCAGGAACAGGAGAACGGGCAATGAAGTTTTGCGTATTCGGCGCCGGCGCGGTCGGCGGATTTGTCGGCGGGATGGTCGCCCGTACCGATACCGAGGTCTCCCTCATTGCCAGGGGCGAACATCTGACGGCCTTGCAGAAAAGCGGCCTGCACATCATTACGCCGGACGAAGAATTTACGGTCACGCCGCCGGCAACCGACGATCCGGCCGAGATCGGCGTTCAGGACGTGATCTTCCTGTCGGCAAAAGCGCATGGACTGACCGCGGCGGCCGGAATTCTGAAGCCATTGATAGGACCGGACACCATCGTCGTGTCCGCGCAGAACGGCATTCCCTTCTGGTATTTCCACGCCCATGGCGGACCGATGGACGGCCGGACCCTGCAGACCGTCGATCCCGGTGGGCGCATCGCCGCAAGCATCGGCTGCGAACGCGTGATCGGCTGCGTCATCACGTCCAGCAACACGGTCGTCGAGCCGGGCGTCGTCCGCAATATCGGCAACCGGCTCTTTGCGATCGGCGAGCCGGACGGCACGATGTCGTCACGCCTGGACGACATTGCGACGTTGCTGACGGATGCAGGTCTCGAGGCGCCGGCCACGACCGCAATCCGCAGCGAGGTCTGGGTAAAGATGTGGGGCAATGTATCATTCAGTCCGATGGCGGCCCTGACGATGTCCACGCTTGGACCGCTGGTCGACCGCGACGACCTGCAGCGGTTGGCAATCTCGATCATGGAAGAAGTGCAGGCGGTCGGCGAAGCGCTCGGCGTGGAATTTCACCAGAAAATCGCTGACCGGGTGAAGGGAACACGCACGGTCTCGGGTCACAAGACCTCTATCCTGCAGGACCTCGAAGCAGGCCGGCCGATGGAAGTCGACGGTATTACCGGTGCCGTCGTCGAGCTTGGCCGGCTGACCGGGGTCGAGACGCCGATGATCGATCTGACTTACGCGCTGCTGCGCCAGCGCGCGCGGGAAGCGGGACTCTATCCGGAAATCGATTTCGACCCACTGGCGGCGCCGGTGGGCGAACCGATCAAAACCTAATAGATCGGGAACGTCGAGAGATGCGCGGCCAGTATGGTCTGCGTAAGCTTGATCAATTGATTTCTCAGCGGTGCGCAAGCGGGGAAAGCGGGGTTGAGCGCGCATTGCTGATAGCCCTGCCCATTATGGGAATGGTTCAATGCCGCAACCCCGAATAGCTGGTCCCCCTTTGCCGCAAGTGTCTCGAAGGCAAGTTGTGTAATACCCGGTTGCCGCGTGAAAGCATGAAACGTTTTGCGCCGAACGGTCAATCCGTCCGGTCGTTGCTGAGGCACCGGATAACTGAAAGCAAAATTCGCCTGCCAGTTCGGATGCCGAAGCAATCCAAGCTCGATCTGGGATGACACGATCTGCATCTGTACGGCATTTGCCACACGGGCGCCGGTGAAAGCGATCTCGACAGATCCATTCGGGTCGCGCGCGCGGCAGGTTCCCGCACTCACGGGCACGGTCATCCAGTCAGGGACGGCCACGACGGCTCCGCGACCCTCTGGCATGTAGATATCGAAACGATAGGAATCAGTGATACCGTTCGGCAGGCCGTACTGTGCGAAATGACCCAGGAGCTGCTGCAGGCCAAGCGCATCGTCGGTCGTGCGCGCGAGCTCCGCGAAACTGCGCTTGCCGGCTTTAACGAACGTGAACCCGCCGCACGTGATCTTCTCCAGCCCCCCGCCTCCGCCGGCCCCGGATTGTTTCGCGTCAGGTGCAGCGTAGAGCGAAGCCGAGCGTGCGGCGTTGCCTGTCTTGCGCGCGGAGGACCGGATGAGCCCCTCCAGATGCTCGCCCGGAAGGGCCCAACTGATGGACGCGGCCCCGCTTTTGAGCCCACCGGAGCCGATCGCAACCACTCTGCCCAGCCGGTCCACCAGGGGTGCGCCCGATGCGCCGGGCAGTAAATGGCCGTCGAGCCGGACAATTTCCATGCCGACATCAAGAGCCTTGCTACGTGCCAGGTCGTCTCGGACCTGCGCGGGCAGAATGCTCGAAAGCGTCGAATTTCCGAACGTTACCCTGAGAGGCTTGTTATCCATGGTCGGCGCGCCGAGAAAAAACGCGATCACAGAGAGCTGGTCGTTCGCCGCAGGACGACTATCCGCCGCAACGAGCGGCGTGCCGGCCGAGCGCTCGAGACGCAGCAAGGCCAGATCGACGCGTTCAAGAACCCGGTCCACCGACGCGATGATCGTTCTTGCCCCACCGCGTTCGAAAAAAGCGTCGATCCGGCTACAGCCGGCAACGACATGAAGGGCTGTTACCAGCCTGTCGCCCTTGTCGAACAGAAATCCCGTCCCGCTCCGCGCTTCACCGTTCTGGCAATTGCGCGCCCGAACCTGCGCGATGGCCGGCGATATTCGCCCGAAGACCTCGGCGCTGATATCGGCCCTGCTTGCGGGAACGACCGAAATCGCTGCCGCCATAACAAGTGAGATCATCGCCAGCAGGCGCGCCATCATTTATCTCCCGGTTTACAGACAAGGGACAGAGCGGCGGCATAAATCGTCAGGCTGTCCGCTTCGGAGAGACCCGGCGGGACGCTCGACGCAAATTTGCGCCAGTCTCCGCCTTCGGCCCGGAATGCATCGGCAAAGGCATCCGCTGTCGGATACTCGCGCCCCGTCAGCACCCCACAGGACGCGGCGGCCTCCGCCGCGAAAAGAGCGGATGACATCTGCCTGGATCTCTCCTGCGCGGCTGCGATCGATTCCTTCGGCACCCGCCAGTCACCCCGCAGGACTCCCAGCCTTTCAAACGCGACCAGCTCCGCGGCAACCTGTTTGGAAAAACCGGCCTTCTGCCATTGGGCGTTTCGCTCTTCGAGACTGGGGGAAAAACTGTTATCCGCGCGCAGGAAAATGCCAACCAAAAGACCGAACACCGCCGCGAGCGAGAATCCAAGAACCCTCATGGTCGCACCCGATTGCACCGCGCCTGCCTGTTTCAGGCCAAAAAAACTGGCGAGAACGGCGACGAGAGCGCCCACGACGGCGCCCACCACACCTGTGGTGGCAAGACCCACCAGAAGTCCGACCAATGACCCCAGAGCCATTCCCGAGAACAAGTTTCGCACGAGCTCCCCACCCATGATCCGCGACGCGACGTCGTTCACCCCGGAGGGTTGCATAATCCCGACATCCTGCACAAGTGGCCGCCGGGCCCGGGCGCACCGGAAATTCCCGGCGGAACGGTCGAAAACAAACCGCTATTCGAACTGGAAGATGCCCTCCACCTCTATCGCAACGCCGAACGGCATGGATGCGACGCCCACGGCGGTGCGCGAATGACGGCCCGGGTCGCCGTACAGATCGATAAACAATTCGGACGCGCCGTTCAGCACGGCGGAGACATCGGTGAAGTCGGGGTCGACGTTGATGTAGCCCTTGATGCGGACGACTTCCCGGACACGGTCCATATCGCCAAGAGCCTCCTTGATGCAGGCGAGCACCATCAGCGCACTGGTCCTCGCGGCAAGCTGGCCTTCCTCGAGCGAATATTCCCTGCCGACTTTGCCGATGAATGAAATTTCATTGTCGATGCGGGGAACCTGCCCCGAAACGAACAACAGATCTCCCGCGATTTTCCAGTTCAGTATCTTGGCCACTTTCGGGCTTGCGGCCACCGGCAACGTAATTCCCATTTCCGCAAGCTTGCTTTCGATCTTTCCAGTCATAAGTCACTCCTACAGGTTTGCCCGGTGTCGCGTCTTCGCCCGGTGTCGCGTCGGTTTAGCATAGCCGAGGCATCGTCCGCGATCGACCGGGCAAATGCCCCCGATGGGAAACGTGCTACACCCTGCCCGGGCGAAGTGCAGGCAATACGAATAGCAGGGTTGCAGACGACACGGTGCTCTGCCCGCTATCATCGGGGAAAATCCAAACCCTGAAATCCACCGTAGTTAAACCGGCTGCACGAACGTTCCCACTTGGTGCAGCACTAGAGCAAAAGAGAAAATGGCCAGAAACAAAACCCGGACCGAGCGCGATTCTATGGGCAAGATCGCGGTACCCGCCGACCGCTATTGGGGTGCACAGACACAGCGCAGCCTGAAGAATTTTCCGATCGGGACCGAACGGATGCCGGCGGCCGTTATCCATGCCTTCGGCCGGCAGAAACAGGCCGCGGCACTGGCGAACATGCACCTTGGAATGCTTGAAAAAAGACCCGGCCGGGCCATCGTGCGGGCAGCGGCAGAGGTCGCATCGGGAAAACTGTCCGATCATTTCCCCCTTGTGGTGTGGCAAACCGGTTCGGGTACCCAGACCAACATGAATGCCAATGAGGTGATCGCGAACCGGGCAAACGAAATACTCGGGCAACCGCTCGGCAAAATGGCCCCGGTACACCCGAACGATCACGTCAATCTGGGTCAGTCCTCCAACGATTCGTTTCCGACGGTCATGCACATCGCGACGGTAACAGCACTCGAGGAGCGCCTGCTGCCGGGACTGAGCACGCTGCGGGATGCGCTGGCGGGACGCGAAAAGGCTTTCTCGAAAATCGTTAAAACGGGGCGTACGCATTTGCAGGACGCAACACCCCTGACCCTGGGCCAGGAGTTTTCCGCTTTTGTCGCCCAACTGGATAACAGTATCGCGCGGATCGAGGGATCGCTGCCCCGGCTGCTCGGCATTGCGCAGGGCGGCACCGCGGTGGGCACGGGCCTGAACGCCGCCCGCGGCTTCGACAAGCGCTTCTGCACCGAGCTTTCGAAACTGACCGGGCGGAAGTTTCGCCCCGCTCCCAACAAGTTCGAGGCGATGGCATCGCACGATGCCGTGGTGGAAACATCGGGCGCCCTGAACGTTGTTGCCGTATCCCTGATGAAGATCGCAAACGACATCCGACTGCTCGCCTCCGGTCCCCGGACCGGCATCGGCGAAATCAGCCTGCCGGCGAATGAACCGGGGTCCTCGATCATGCCGGGCAAGGTAAACCCCACCCAGGCCGAGGCCCTGACAATGGTCTGCGCCCAGGTGATGGGTAACCACACCACGATTACGGTTGCCGGATCGCACGGCCATCTGCAGCTCAATACCTTCAAGCCGGTAATGATCTTCAACCTGCTTCAGTCGATAGAACTGCTTGCGGACGGCGCCGTCAGCTTTGCCGGGCGTTGCGTCGACGGCATATCGGCGAATGAGGAACGGATCGGCGAACTTGTCGATCAGTCGCTTATGCTGGTGACCGCGCTGACCCCGCATATCGGCTACGACGAAGCCGCGCGGATTGCGAAAAAGGCATTCGCTTCCGATACCAGTCTTCGGCAGGCCGCGATCGAGAGCGGACTTGTCACACCGGCGGAATACGACCGCTGGGTAAAACCCACAGACATGTTGAAGCCGTCCCCCGCCGGGCGGAGAAAGTAAATTCAGTGCTCAGAAAACGATCCGTAACAATCGCCGGACATCGCACCAGTATTTCGCTGGAAGATGAATTCTGGGCCGAACTGGTCAGAATAGCCGCCGAGAATAAAACGTCGCTCAACAGCCTGATTTCAGCCATCGACGAAGCCCGGGCAACGAATCTGTCATCGGCGATACGCCTTCATGTTCTTGCCGACCTGAAACGGACAGCCCAAACCGCAGAAACCGCCTGTTAGCGCCCGAGACCCTTGAGCAGGCCGCGGATAACGTCTTCTGCTTTGGGCTGCTGTTGCTGAGAACCGCCGGTGCTTTTCGATCCCGGCGCAAGGTTCTGGATCAGACTGCCAACACCCCGTTGCAACGCCCACGCCTGCAGGGCCTGAAAATCGATCAGGCGCCTCGGATTGTCGGGCGGGCCGACCGCCCGGACGTGAAACGGCGGGGCGGTCGCATGCTCCGTGAGCCGGAAATCGGCGTACATGTCCATATTCCATTTCGGCAGATCGACAAAGCCGCGGGCATCCCCGGCGCCGGCATCGGCGACAAGGCGCAGATCGTTCGTGATCGCAATACCCTTCGTGATTTCGAATGTGCCGTTAAGGGACGAGAATTTCGTTTCCCCGCCCTCCATCGCCGCTGACAGAACGCCCAGCAGGCCGGCGAGCTGGTTGATGTTCTTCAGGTTTTCACTGGCTCTTTTCAGGTCGAACCCTTTGACAACGCCGTCGGTGACATCGATTTTTCCCCCGCCCGCGAGGGTTCCGATCATGTCCCGCTGGCTCGTCCCGCGCGCCGTCAAATCCATCTCGAAGCTGAGAACGCCTGTTGCGATATCGAATGCCGCCGCCTGAAACAACGCCTTCCCGACATTTGCCTTTGTGACTTTCAGCGACGTTGTCGCGACAGGCACGTCGCGTCCGTCGATTTTTCCGCGCATCTCGAAACCGCCATCGAACATGCTCCCCGCGAAACGCTGAACGTCGAGCACCCTGTCCTTGAGAACCGCCGCGATCTTCGGCTGGTCGATGCGGAACGACTGATACAAGACCGCCTCAGCGCGGAGGTCGATCGTCGCATCGAACAGATCCAGCATCGCCGTATCGATGGGCGCCGCCGACCACCTCTGACCTTCGGCGGCCGGGACCGTCCGGACACCCGTCGGCGTCCCGCTTCCCTCCCGGTCGGGCGGCGAGCCCTGCGGACGACCGGCGCGCGGCGGCGCTTCCAGGAAATCGCTGAGCGGTATCGTGGACGAGAGAAGCGACAGCTTCACGTTGGGGCGCGCTTCCCCCTCCCCGGCCGCCCGATAGGTCCCCTGCCCCGAAATGCCCGTCGGGCCGATCCTGCCGGTCAGACCGGTGATCGCCAGATCGTCCTGCGCGCCCACCAGCCTGACCGCCAGCTTCAGCCCGCCGAGCCGGCTATTGGCGGGTTTGAATCCGGGGTCGAATACCCGGACAAGCCGCACGAGATCGGGATGATCTATATCCGCACCGATGTCGAGTTTCGGTATCTCGAGCGGCGTGCCGATCGTCCCGCCGAGCCTGAATGTCCCGCCCGCGACACCTGCATCCACATTGAGCGCGACCGCGCGATCATCGCCTTTGAGCGTCACCTTCAGCCCGCCGCGCCCGATCGCAGGTCCGGGCCTGCCGTCGGCGAACAGATTGGCGAGACGCGCAAGCTCGGGATGCTGCGCATCCACCGCGATATCCAGTGCCGGCGATGCCGGAAGACCCGATACGTTGCCGGAAATTTTTGCCGTGACTTCCGCCAGTTGCAGGCGCGCATCGATTGTCAGGCCGTTTGCCGACGCATCCGTGCGGCCAGTCAACCGCATCTTGCCGAGTTTTTTCGGCGTCACCGGCGGCACGACCCCGACGATTTTGAACAATCCCGTCAGATCGTCCGACGCTGCGGCAACGGTGCCCCTGAACGCGGGAATTCCCTGAAGGCCGGAGAGCGTTCCCTGCACCCGGCCGCTGGTCCCCGCAAGGTTGCGGACGCTCGCGTCCCGCAGGGTCAGGACGCCGTTCACGAGGGTACCGTCCAGACGGACGCCCTGCACGGCCATGCGCCGGTAGCTCAGGCTACCGACCCGGAAGGTGAGGTTCGCGTCGAAATCGTTCAGCAGGGCGAGAGGTCCCCCGGAAGGAACTTTCCCGGCTTGCATCGGTTCGGGCGTGACAGGTGCGTTTTCCACCGACGCCCCCGACGCGGGTTGCGGGACGGCGGCGGCCGGCTTTCCGATATAGGCGTCGGCATTGATCTGGTCGATGCTCAGACTGGCACCGAATGCCGCCCGGTCGCGGAGCGCTATCGTTATACCGCCGCTCATGCGCGATGCATCGAGCTGGGCAACGATGCCCGCGGCCTGGACCTGCTCGTCATTTCCGCTGACATCCGCCCGGATGTTGAACCGCCGAAGCCGGTCGGCCGGAACGGCCGCCACATCGATACCGGCCCAGGTCAGAAGACGCCTGAGATTCGCCGACCGGATTTCCGCCTTGCCCGCGTAGCTCAACGCACCCTCCGGCGCCGTCAGTTTCCCCGTGGCAGACAGTTCCGTCGCTCCGGGGAACCCGGCCGTGAGGGTATTCAGCGTCACAGCGCCGTCTTTCAGCGACGCGGCAAGCCGAACGGCGCGTACACGGTCCTGCTTCGCGATCACTTCGTCAATCGTGAGATCGATATTGGCTTCGATATCGTCCGGCAGGTCGAATTTGCGGGTAACCGGTGCAGCCGTGCCGGGTGTCGAACCATCCGACGGTGCGGGTGGCGACGCTCCGGGTGGTGAGGGTGCGGGCGGTGCCGGCGTTCGTCCCGCCGCCGGCGCCATCAGGGCGTCCGCGTCAAGCGACTCGATGCGCAGCGCCAGATCGGCGCGCACGCCGTCCGAAAGCGCAACCGTGATATTGCCGTTCGCTGTCGCATCGCCAAGCCGGACCGTGAGGTCGGTTGCGGCGACCGTTTCACCCGACCCTGCCAGTTTGGCCGAGACAGCAAACGGCCGGCCGAGCGGCGCCGGCGGGCTCGCGCGTGTCAGCGACGCGATGAGGCGGCCGAGATCGTCACCGGTCGCATCAAGCTTCGCCGACACGGACGGATTCGTTTCCACGTCGGTAACCGTCCCCGATACAACGATTTCCGCTTTCGATGCCGGGGTGCCGAGCGCGACCCGGAACGGTACGGCACCGTTCTCGACAAACCGCCGGACTTCTGCAGTCGCGGTCAGCGGCAGGTCGCGAACGGTCAGTTCGCCGTGGAATGCAAACGGGCCGGCCAGGGACCCCGCTGAAATTTCGGCGGACAGCTTGCCGATCCGCTCGACCGTTGCGGTTGCCGTATCGCGGTAGACAACGGTGCCGTTCACGATCCTCAGCGCATCGAGCCTGAAGGCAGATGGGCTTGCAACCGGTTCCCCCGCCGGATTTTGCGCCGCGACCGGCACCCGGGCGACTGCCCCGCCGGCACTACCGGCACTACCCGCAGATTCTTCGGAAAACAGCCAGTTCATCTGCCCGTTGGGCAGTTTTTCCAGTTCGATGACAGGCTCGATCAGGTCAACCCGCCCGATCTCGATATCGCCCCGGAGCAATGGCAGGAGCGCGACACTCACCCGCAACTCCTTCAGAGACACCATATGGGCGGCCGTCGCGCCGACTGCGTTCGACAGGCGCGCGTCCGAAATCCGTAAACGGGGCGCCGGCAGGACCGTAAATTCAAGATCCCCGCCAATTTCGAGCGTTCTGCCGGTCGCGTTCCGTACCTCGGCCGCGATTTCAGACTTGTAGCCGTTCCAGTTTATTACACTTGGAATGATCAGGGCCGCCGCAACAAGCAGAACAATTAGGCCGAGCAGGCCATAGGCCGCCTTTTTCATGGTTAGTCTCCCCGCCGGACAGGCGGCTGTTTAAAAATACGCACGGAGCGGATATAGTCGTACCGTCTACATAGTAACCGATTCGTGACGTTTTAAGGACGCCGGACAATGACGGATGTCGTCAATCTGAACCAGTTCCGAAAGGACCGGCGCCGCGCAGAGAAAAAGCGGGTGGCAGCGGAAAATCGCGTCAAGTTCGGCCGCACGAAAACGGAGCGGAAAGCCGCCGATGCTGCGAAAGCGGCGAGCGAAGACCTGCTGGACGGCAAGAAGATTTCCACCGAAGACGACGACATCTAGCGTCCGATATGCCCGTTGAGAAATAGCCACTCCTGCGCGCAGGAGGACGACCGGCTCACACGGAGATAATCTTTCCCGGGTTCATCAGGTTCAGCGGATCGATCGCCTGTTTGACGCTGCGCATCACGTCGAGCGCATCGCCGTGCTCGGCGACAAGCTTAGCCACCTTGCCGTGGCCGACACCGTGTTCGCCGGTACAGGTCCCGTCCATCGCCAGGGCGCGCGCAACCAGACGGTCGTTGAGCGCCACGGCACGGGCGACCTCCTCCGCGTCATCGGGGTCGAGAACCATGTCGACATGAAAATTCCCGTCGCCGACATGACCGACAATCGGCGCGATCAGGCCAGCCTCTTCGATGTCCTTGCGCGTCTCCGCGATACATTCCGCCAGCCGCGAGATCGGCACGCAGACGTCGGTCGGCCACGCTTTGGCGCCGGGCCGGAGCTGCATGTTCGCGTAATGGGCGTCGTGTCGCGCCTGCCACAGCTTGCTGCGGTCCTCGGGGCGGGACGCCCAGGCAAAATCGGCGCCGCCGAACTCGTCGCTGATCGCGCGCACGTTTTCGATTTGCTCGGCAACGCCCGCCTCGGTGCCGTGAAATTCGAAAAACAGCGTCGGGCGCTCGGCATAGTCGAGACCGGAAAATTTGTTCAACGCCCGCATCTGCATTTCGTCGACCAGCTCGATCCGCGCAATCGGCACGCCGGACTGGATAGTCAGGATCGTCGTATTCACGGCGTCGTCGACGGTCGGATAGGTACACACTGCCGACGAGATCGTCTCGGGGATGCCATAGAGCCGGAGCGTGACATCGACGATCACGCCGAGCGTGCCTTCGGAGCCGACGAACAATCGCGTCAGGTCGTAGCCGGCGGACGATTTGCGCGCCCGTTTGCCGGTACGGATATAACGGCCATCGGGGGTGACCACGCCGAGCGACAGAACGTTCTCGCGCATCGTCCCGTAGCGCACGGCGTTGGTGCCCGATGCCCGGGTCGCCGTCATGCCGCCGATGGTCGCATCCGCCCCGGGATCGATGGGAAAAAACAGGCCGGTATCGCGCAGGTGCTCGTTGAGCTGCTTGCGGGTAACGCCGGGTTCCACGGTCACATCGAGGTCTGCGGCATTGACGCCGAGAACCGCGTTCATCTGGCCGAGGTCGATACACACGCCGCCCTGCAATGCCGCGATATGTCCTTCCAGCGACGTGCCGACGCCGAACGGAATGATCGGCGTGCGATGCTCCCGGCAGACATTGACGATCTCGACCACTTCGTCCGTTGTCTGCGGAAACACGACGGCGTCCGGCGCTTTGGGCGCATGATAGGATTCGTCGGTCCCGTGGCGCTCGCGGATCGTCCGGTTGGTCGTCAACCGGTCGCCGAAGCGCTGTTTCAGAACATCGATCGCCGTCTGAATCTCGCCCGCCGCACCGTCCATCGCCTATTCCTTTCCGGCATCCGACAGCAGGTCGGACACGAACATGTAGCCGGGCGCGTGGGTGATCGCGATCTCCGGTTTCGCGTTCAGAATGGCTTCCTGCGGGGTCACGCCACAGGCCCAGAACACCGGAATTTCACCGTCCTCGATCGTCACCGGCGCGCCGTATTCGGGATTGCCGATATCGCGGATACCCAGCGCGTCGGGGTCGCCGATCTGGATCGGGCCGCCATGGGCCATCGGATATTTCTCGGTGACGGCCGCCGCGCGCTGCGCATCTTCCGGTGTATAGGGCCGCATGCTGACCACGAACGGCCCGGTAAACCTGCCCGCCCCGACCGTCGGCTTCGTCGTGCGGAACATCGGCACGATGCCGGTTTCCCTGATATGACGCGGTTCCAGCCCCGCCGCGATCAGCGCTTCCTCGGCGGTGAAGGAACAGCCCAGCAGGAAGGTGACAAAATCGTCGCGCCAGATATCGGCGACATCCGTCGGATCGGCAACCGGGACCCCGTCCCGGAAAACACGGTAGCGCGAAAGATCGCTGCGGACATCCGCGCCGGGGGCGCAGTGTTTCGGTTCCGGATCGCCGGGATCGAGGATCTCCAGCACCGGGCAGGGTTTCGGGTTGTTCGCGCAGAACTGCTTGAACTCCGCCGCGTCCGCCGCCGGCAGGATCACCATGTTCGCCTGCACAAAGCCCGGCGCATGACCCGACGTCGGACCGTCGTAGTCTCCCGTGCGGCAGGCCGCGCGCAGATCGCCGGGCTTTGCATAGATCGTCATGGCGTACCGTATCCCCCACCGCCGGGTGTCTCGATCACGTAGATATCGCCATCATACACTTCGGTCGAATCCGTGCCGCCCTGTTCCGTCACGGTCCCGTCGGTGCGCAGCACGTAGTTGTGGCCGACCTGGCCTTCCATGCCGCCCTTCATGCCGTAGGGCGGGATGGTCCGGTGGCCCGACAGCATCGACGCCGTCATCTGTTCGCGGAATTTCACGCGGCGGACCACACCATCGCCGCCGCGATGCTTACCGGCACCGCCGGAGCCACGCCGGATCTCGAACGAGTCCAGGATGACGGGAAACCGCCATTCGAGGATTTCGGGATCGGTCAGGCGCGTGTTGGTCATATGCGTATGGACCGCATCGGTGCCGTCGAAATCGGCGCCCGCACCCGCGCCGCCGCAGATGGTTTCGTAATACTGATAATTGGCGTTGCCGAAGGTGAAATTGTTCATGGTGCCCTGGGATGCCCCCATCAGGCCGAGCGCGCCGAGGATCGTATCGGTAATCGCCTGCGACGTTTCCACATTCCCCGCGACCACGGCAGCCGGGTATTTCGGCCGCAGCATGCAGTCCTCCGGCACGATGATATCGAGCGGTTTCAGACACCCCGCGTTGAGCGGAATATCGGAATCGACCATGAGGCGGAACGTATACAGCACCGCCGCCACGGCCACCGCGTGGGTGATGTTGAAATTGTTGTCCTGCTGCGGCGACGTGCCGGTAAAATCGATGGTCGCGCTGCGGGTTTCGGGATGCACCGTGATCGCGACCTTTACCTTCGCACCGAAATCCATTTCGTATTCGAATTCGCCGTCCGACAGGCTTTCGATCACCCGGCGGACGGATTCCTCGGCATTGTCCTGGACGTGCTTCATATAGGCGAGGACGACGTCGAGGCCGAAATGCCCGACCATCTTGCGCAGTTCCTGCGCGCCTTTTTCATTGGCGGCGATCTGCGCTTTCAGATCGCCGAGATTGTGATGGAAGTTCCGCGTCGGATAGGGCGCGGTGGTGAACAGTTCTTCCAGTTCCTTTTCGCGCAGGCGGCCCTGATCGACGAGCTGGAAATTGTCGATCAGCACGCCTTCCTCGTCGATATGGCGGGAATCCGGCGGCATTGAGCCCGGCGTCTTGCCGCCGATCTCGGCATGGTGCCCGCGCGATGCGACGTAGAACAGAATGTCGTTCCCGGCTTCGTCGAAGACCGGCGTCATCACGGTCACGTCGGGCAGGTGCGTGCCGCCGTTATACGGCGCGTTCAGCACAAACACGTCTCCGGGCTTCACAGTGCCGGCCCGTTCGCGCGTGATGGTCTGCACGCTCTCGCTCATCGAGCCCAGATGCACCGGAATATGCGGCGCGTTGGCAACGAGATTGCCGTTATCGTCAAAAATCGCGCAGGAGAAATCGAGCCGTTCCTTGATATTCACGGAATAGGACGTGTTCTGCAGCACGACGCCCATTTGTTCGGCAATCGACATGAACAGGTTGTTGAACACCTCAAGCATCACGGGGTCGGCCTCGGTACCGACGGCGTGTTCCTGCGGGCGTTCCTCGACCCGCGTGATCACCATGTGATTGCGCGCCGTGATTTCCGCCTGCCAGCCGGGTTCGACCACTGTGGTCGCATTGGCATCGATAATGACTGCCGGTCCGTCCACCCGGACACCGGGCGGCAGATCGTCGCGATCGTACACCGCCGCCTTTCGGCTTTCGCCGGCGGCGTACATGTCGGCATGACCGAGCGGGTCGCCCGCGACGGCATTTGGATCGATTGCGGCCTCGACGTCCTCGACATCCTGTCCGCCCCCGATCACCTCGACCGTCAGCGCCTCGACGATGTTGCTTTTCTCGGGCGCGATGAATCCGAACTGCTGCATGTGGGCGGCTTCGAAGGCGGCCAGCATGTCCTTCATCGGCGCGAAATCGACGATCAGCGCCGTGTCGGTGCCCTCGTAACGCAGATGAACCTTTGCGATGGACGAAATTTCATCCGCCGCGACACCCTGGCTCTCGATCTCGTTGCGGCCTTCGACGGCAAGTTCCTCGGTCGCCGTTTCAAGCTCGGCGACCAGGTCATCGCTCAGGGTCTTTTCAACGGCCCGTTCACGGATGATCCGCTGTTCGGCAAGGCCCATGCCATAGGCCGACAGCACGCCGGCAAACGGATGCACGAAGACCTTCGTCATGCCGAGCGCATCGGCCACCAGGCAGGCATGCTGACCGCCCGCACCGCCGAAACAGTTCAGGGTGTAGTTGGTCACGTCATAGCCGCGCTGGACGGAGATCTGCTTGATGGCGTTGGCCATGTTGTCGACCGCGATTTTCAGGAACCCGTCGGCGACCTCGACCGGGGACCGGCTGTCGCCGGTCGCGGCTTCGATCTCGGCGGCCATGGCGGTGAACTTTTCGCGCACGACCGCATCGTCCAGCGCTTCGTCGGCATTGGGCCCGAACACACGCGGAAAAAATTCCGCCTGGATTTTGCCCAGCATCACGTTCGCGTCGGTCACGCAGAGCGGTCCGCCACGCCGGTAACACGCCGGGCCCGGATTGGCGCCGGCGCTGTCGGGTCCGACCCGGTAGCGCGACCCGTCGAAATGCAGGATCGAGCCGCCACCGGCGGCAACGGTGTGAATATTCATCATCGGGGCGCGCATCCGCACCCCGGCAACCAGTGTCTCGAACGCGCGTTCGTATTCGCCGTCGTAATGCGCGACATCGGTGGACGTGCCGCCCATGTCGAACCCGATGATCTTGTCGAAGCCCGCCATATGCGCCGTCTGCGCGGCCCCGACGATCCCGCCGGCCGGCCCGGACAGGATAGAATCCTTGCCCTGGAAGTACCGCGCATCGGCGAGACCGCCATTGGATTGCATGAACATCAGCCTTGCATCGCCGGTCTGTGCCGCGATCAGATCGACATAGCGCCGGAGAATCGGCGACACATAGGCATCGACCACCGTGGTATCGCCGCGCCCGACGAATTTCATCAGCGGGCTGACCTCGTGCGACACAGAGACCTGCGTGAAACCGATATCGCGCGCAATTTTGCCGACCGCCGCTTCATGATCGTGATAGCGATAGCCATGCATGAAACAGATCGCGACGGAGCGGATCCCGTCGTCGAAGGCGGCCTGAAGCGATTTTCGGGCGGCATCTTCGTCGAGCGGGGTGAGAACGTCGCCTTCGGCCGACAGGCGTTCGTCGATCTCGATGACGGATTCGTACAGCAGCTCGGGAAGCTCGATCCGCCGCGCGAAAATGTTGGGCCGGTTCTGGTAACCGATGCGCAACTGGTCGGCAAAGCCGCGCGTCACCGCCAGCAGCGTGCGTTCCCCCTTGCGTTCCAGCAGTGCATTGGTGGCAACCGTGGTGCCCATCTTGACCGCCTCGACGATGCCGTCCGGCAGCGGTGCCTCGCCCTCGACGCCGAGGGTTTCGCGGATTCCCTGCAGGGCGGCATCCTTGTAGCGTTCGGGGTTTTCCGACAACAGCTTATGCGTCGTCAGCTTGCCGTCCGGCGCGCGGATCACGAAGTCTGTGAACGTCCCGCCGCGGTCGATCCAGAACTGCCACTTGCTGTCCACGCCCCCGCCGGTCACGAGCGGGCCTCCCCGGATTCATCGGGGGAAACGCCGGGCCATGCCGGTGATGCCGGGAAATACAATTTTGTGAGAACGGCGGCGGTGGAGAATGGGGACAATTCGTTCGTACCTTTTGTCGGAATGATCAGCTTTGGCTTCAGGATGCCTCAACATATCATGGGAATTTTCAGTCTGCGAACCGCCTGAAGGGCATATTCCGCGACCGGGCCCCTGTTTTTTTACAATCGCGCCAGCATTCCCTGTTCGACGAAAAAATTCGTCGGCGAGAAATCCGAAAAGCAGCGTATCGATCCGCCGCGTACACGCACCGCCTCGCGAAGCGCGGTTTCGGCGCGGCGAAGGTCTCCATCCGGGAAACCCATGTCCTTGTCCGAATTGTCCAGATAGAGCCAGCCGCCCGATATCAACTTGGGAACCACTGCCCTTATGCAGCCTTCCCGGTCGGTTCCGTCAATCAGGGCAAAATGCAGCGATCCATCCTCTATTTCGGACAGATCGGCGTAGTTTTCCGCTGACCGCAGCACATGCTTTACGTTTCCCACCTTCCGCTCTGCGAGTTGACGCTGAACGTGTTCGTACCAATCGGGCAGGTCTTCGACGCTGAGGAGAGACCGCACCCGTGACGCGAACCACGTCGTCGAGTTTCCGGAACCGAATTCAACCATCCGGGAATCGCGGTCGAGAATGTTTTCGATCTCGCGCCGGGCGCGATAGGAAATCATCGGGACGGCTGGCCTATAACCGAACAGCCGTTTGGCCGCCGCGCTCGCAAGCGCCGGGATTGCATACGGTATGCCGGCGAAATCGACCAAATTGCCCTTTTCGTCGTGGAACCTGCTGATTCTGCTTTCGGCGGCGAACAGTCCGGGCAATCTACATCTTCAGAAGTTTTTCGGCGTTGCCCGACAGCACCTTTTTCTTGTCGTCCGGGCTGAGCGAAATGTTTTCCATCCACTCGGTACCCTGCATGTTGGGCGCGAACGGATAGTCGACCGAGAACATGATCCGGTCGATGCCCATTTCCATCATCGAACAGACCATCGCGGGGTCCGAAAAATTACCCGACGTCGTGATGTGGAAATGATTGCAGAATTTTTCGCGGAACGGGTAGTCGTTATCGCGGCCGAGCGCGTCGCTGATCCGCCACAACAGGAACGGCAGCCCCTCGCCGAGATGCCCGAGCACGATCTGCAGTTTGGGATATTCGTCGAACACCTCGCTCAGCACCATGCGGATACCGGCGGTCGCGGTCTCGACCGTGAAACCCCAGGCGGCTGTGAGCAGCGACGGGTATTTCGGCAGGTAGTCCGCATAGTATGCCTTTACAACATCCTGATGCGGCACCGCCGGATGCAGGTAGATCGGGACATCCAGCGCTTCGGCGCGGGCAAAGATCGGCCAGAATTCCTTGCGGTCGATAAACTCGCCATTCGTCAGACCATGGATCATACCGCCCTTGAAGCCGTAATCCCTGACCGTGCGTTCCAGTTCGTCCGCCGCGGCTTCCGGCGCGGGCGATGCGAGGGTCGCGAATCCGGCGAAACGGTCGGGGTGGCGCTGGCAGGTTTCGTGAAGACGGTCGTTTGCGGCGATTGCCAGCCTGGTTGCGGTTTCGCCATCGAAACGCTGGACGCCGGGCGCTCCCTGCGACAGCACCTGAACGTCAATGCCGGACGCATCCATGTCCTTGATGCGCATATCGTACAGGTCGTCCATCTTGGCGCGGATCGGCGTCCCCGTGAATCCGGATTTATCGTCATACAGCGCTGCAATTTCGGGATCGAAATAGTGTTCCTCGATCGCAATGATTTTATTGCCGTTCTTGCTCGCCATTTTCCGCTCCTTGTAAACAGGCTTTGCGACCGCGCTGACCGCGCGGTATCGTCGCCGCGGAATGTATCAACCACGGTCGCGTGTGTCAGCCTGACCGCCCCGAAAACTTTGTCGGCGATTTTCACGGGCCTCGGCGCCCGTCGGCGGGATCGCCGCGCCGATACCAAATCACCGCTTTTATCTGTATCATGGGGTCGGACCCGGCTGGCGGGTGTGGGTTTCCGCGCACGATGCGGAAGCCATTTTGTCGCCACATTTACGGGTCATTAAGATCGAAATTCCTGAACCGGGGCTGGGGTGGGCCCAAGAAGAAAAAGAAGCATGGCTCTTATCGGAAAAATCATAGGCGGCGCGGCAGGCTTTGCAGTCGGCGGCCCGCTGGGTGCGCTGGTCGGGGCTGCAGCCGGCCATGCGGTCGACAGGCTGCGCGGCTCCGACGAGGACGCCAGCGACAAGACCCGCCAGACCGCCTTCACCATCGCGGTTATCGCGCTGAGCGCGAAGATGGCAAAAGCGGACGGCCAGGTGACACCGGACGAAGTCGAGGCATTCCGCCAGATCCTGCACGTACCGGAAGAAGAACTTAAAAACGTCGGCCGGGTGTTCGACGTTGCGCGCAAGGACGCCCGCGGATTCGAACCCTATGCCAGGCAGGTCGCGAAGATGTTCGTCGACCGCCCCGCCGTCCTCGAAGAACTGCTGGACGCGTTGTTTCATATTGCCAAGGCAGACCGCATTATTCATCCGCAGGAAGAGGCGTTCCTCCAGGAGGTCGCAACGATCTTCGGCTTCGACGAGGCGAAATTCGCGCGGATCCGGGCGGGCCATCTCGGCGCCGATGCGTCGGACCCGTATGCGATCCTCGGCGTGGCCCATGACGCGGAAGATGCCGAGGTCCGGACAGCCTGGCGCACCCTGATCAAGGAAAACCACCCGGACAAACTGGTGGCCGAAGGCCTGCCGCAGGACTTCATCGATATGGCGACCGCCAAGATGGCGACCATCAACGACGCCTGGACGAAAATTCAGAAACAGCGCGGGCTGAAGTAAATCGGCTCGGGGCCGGCGTCACACAGGTTGAAGGATCGAGACAGGCGCCGTCGGTAACTCGACCGACAGCGTATCGCCGGGCTTTATTGTTCCTCCGGCCACGACGATGCCCATTACGCCGAATTTCAGATGCGCCTTGCCCGCTCCATTCCTGGCGGTGACCGCCTTGGTCAGTCCTCTCTGAAAGCCGTCGATTTGCTTGCAGGGGGTTCGCAGGCCCGTCAACTCGATGCAGGCATCCCCCAAATGCAGGCGCGTCCCCGCCGGCAAGTCGGTCAGTTCGACACCCGCGGTCGTCACATTTTCGCCCAGTTCGCCGGGCCCGACGTCGAACCCTTTGTCGCTGAGAAAATCGAATAACTCGGATTGGATCAGATGAACCTGACGCAGGTTGGGCGCCGAGGCATCCTTTTTTTTGAGATACAGATGCTGAACGGTCACACCGTTATGCGCATCGTCCTCGACCCCAAGCCCTTCGACAAGGGTGATGGCCTCGCAGACCGGTTTCGCGAATACGTTACCTGCCGCGCGGCTGACAGCGACAATCCGACCCGTCATATCTTTCTCTTTCCGGTTTCGTTCCACCGGTGCCGTTTTAACATGGGCCAGGGTTCGCGCCACGGCCGATGTTGCACCCTGAAAATTCGCTCGCCCTCAATAGCCGTTTGACTTCCTGCCGCCCCGGACCGACTCTCCCAGGTTATGAAACCTGCCCATACGGCCCTTGCCATCCTTGTCATGGCGGTGTGGGCATCCAACATCGCCGCGGCCCGGTTTGCCGCCGCGGAGATTCCCGGCTGGGCGCTGATCACGGTGAGGATGTTCGTGATTGCCGTGTCGCTGGTGCCGTTCGTTTCGATCCCGCGCGGCTATATGTGGAAGATATTCTGGTTGTCGGTCACCATGGGCACGCTCCATTTCGGCCTGATGTTCGTTGCGCTCCACCACATCCACGTCGGCACGGCCGCGCTCATTATTCAGACATCGGTGCCCTTTGCCCTGCTACTGGCGCTGATCGTTTTCCGGGAAACGTTCGGCTGGTATCGCGCGGCGGGTATCCTGATCAGCTTTTTCGGCGTGGCGCTTGTCGTCGGCGAACCGCGGCTGTCGGACAGCCTAGTATACGCCTTTATGGCGCTGGTGTCGGCGCTTGCCTTCGGCGGCGCCAATCTCCAGCTGCGGGCGCTGGGTGGGGTCAGCGTATTTGCCATCAACGGCTGGATGGCCGTCTTCGCGATCCCTCAGATGGCGTTGATGTCCGTCCTTTTCGAGACAGGCCAGGTCGACGCCGTCGCAAATGCCAGTCCGGAAACCTGGATCGCCATCCTGCATATGGGGATCATCGTCAGCATAGTCGGTCACGGGCTCTGGTACCGGCTGGTCCCCAAATATCGGACCAACCAGACCATGCCGTTCACGCTGTTGATCCCGGTCTTCGGTGTCAGCATGGGAATCGTGCTGCTGGGCGAAACCCTGAACTGGCATATAATCGCGGGTGGATTGGTGACCATCGCCGGGGTCGCCATAATTGTCTTCCGCGGCGCGGACCGCGGGAACGCCAAGATCTGAACGCAGCGGGTTTGTCGTATGGAAATCATTGAAAGAGCCTCCCCCAATGCGAACGATCGCCCGGCAGGCACCGCCATAGACATGGTGATCCTGCATTACACAGGCATGAAAACCGGTCGGGCCGCCCTCGACCGGCTCTGCGATCCCGACTCCAGGGTGAGCGCCCACTATCTGATCGACGAAGACGGTACGACCTACCGGATGGTGCCGGAGGGCCGCCGTGCCTGGCATGCCGGTTTCAGCCACTGGTCGGGCGACGTCGATATCAATGACCGCTCGGTGGGTATCGAAATTGTCAATCCGGGTCAAGAGTTCGGGTACCGGCCGTTCCCCGAGGCGCAGATGGTCGCCGTCGAAACGCTGCTCACAGGGATCGTGGCCCGGCACGGGATATCTCCGGCACGGGTGGTCGGCCATTCGGATATAGCACCGACACGCAAACAGGATCCCGGCGAACTGTTCGACTGGAAGCGGCTCGCCGACAGGGGTCTCGCCATCTGGCCGACGAAGCCCGGTGCCCGCATCGATGACGCCGACGCCCGCGGTTATCTGTCCGATATCGGCTATGACCCTGAAGCACCGCTCGCGGATGTGGTCACCGCGTTTCAGCGCCGCTTCGTACCCGCCGGCGTGAACGGCAGGCTCGACGACGAAACACGCGCGACTATTGCCGCGGTTCGCGCCTTAAACAGTTGACGCTCAATGCGTTTCCGCCGACTGTGCGGTCGGTCCAGACGGTCGGATGGCCGCCTTTCGACAATGGGGAAACCCGTCGGGGGGAGGAAAGTCCGGGCTCTACGGAAACACGGTGCCGGTTAACGGCCGGCGGGGGCGACCCCAGGGAAAGTGCCACAGAGAGCAGACCGCCGTATCTTCGGATACGGTAAGGGTGAAAGGGTGCGGTAAGAGCGCACCGCGTTGCCGGTAACGGCAATGGCAAGGTAAACCCCACCGGGAGCAAGACCGAATAGGGACGGCACGCGAACGCAGGTTCGCAGGCGGGTTTCCGCGCTGCTGTCCGGGTAGGTCGCGACGAGGCGTCCGGCAACGGGCGTCCCAGATGAATGGCCATCTATCGTTCGGGTTCCGGCCCGGGCGGGGACAAAACCCGGCTTACAGACCGTCTGGACCCAAATTTGTCACAGGACGCCGAATCCCCCGAAAGGCGCCCGGTTCCGGCCGTCGGGAGAGTCCCGGATCCCGATTGCCGTCGATTTATTCAAATCAAGGCTTGCGAGTCGGTATCGGCGTATCCAATTGCATTGCCCGCCCGCATCGCATGACTGGCGGTCGACCATCCGGCACGCGCAACCTGACAACGCGGCGGGGCCGGGCAAACCATATAACGCGAGGTACTCGCCATGATCTCTTGCCGACACCTGCTCAAATCGCTCTCGCTCGTCGCCGTTTTGGCCGCCGCCGGTTGCGCGACCCAGCAACCCGCCAATCAGACGCCGAGCGGGACCTATTCGGTCACCTACGACAATGTCGGCGGCCTGATCGGCTTCCGCACCGGAAAAGGGAAACTGCTTCTCAATGACGGCTCGGAATATGCTTTCACGGCCGATGGATACAGTCTTGCCGCGCTCGGCTATTCCGTCGCATCCGCCAGTGGCAATGTCTACAACCTCAATCGGCCGGAAGACCTTTCGGGCGAGTACGGCGCACTGGGTGGCGCAGCGATTTTCGGACACGGCAGCATGGCGACGGGGCTCAGGAACCGGAGCAACGATGTCGTCCTTGATATCGCCTCAAGCGAAACGGGGCTGCGCTTTGGGCTTGGCGGCGGGTTCGTGACATTCAAGCTCGGTGAACGGCTGAAGGGCCCGCGCGTTGCGATGGTAAAACCCGTTCCGGCGAAACCCGCGCCGGTCATGGCACCGGCGCCGGTCAGTCACAGCATTGAATTCGGATACGACAAGTCCCGCGTCAGTATCGCGATCGGCAAGCAGCTCGACCCGATCGTCGCGGAATGGCGCGACAAGGCGGTCACCTTCGAGGTCGTCGGACACGCGGACACGGTCGGTGCAGATGCCTATAACGACCGGCTCTCGGAGAAACGCGCCCAGAACGTCAAACAGGCGCTTGTAGATCGCGGTGTCGCCGCCGACCGTATCACCGCCATGGGTGTCGGCGAGGAGGGTCTCGCGGTCGCCACACCGGAAGGCACACGCCTGCGCGCGAACCGGCGGGTTGTGATCACCGTGAAGCGCACTCCGTAGCGATCCGACGCCGCCCGCGCTGCCGGGCACCGTCTCTGCCAACCGCGCCCTGGAAACGGGGCGCGGTTTTTTACGTTCTCGTCCCGAGCGCCGCCTGCGCCCGAATGAGAACATAATAAGAACACAGTTTCGCCACAATTAGCGGATAGAGAAGCCCTGATTCAAACTTCGGGTCAATTTTGAATGGCCGCGGAGGCCGAATGGCAACTTGAACGAATGCTTCTAAATGCCCGTTCTTAACTAGTTCTTTACTATCAATGGCGTTGACTCCCATAAATACCCATGATATTCCACCATGTCCCAAATGCGTGATAGGGACGTGGTTTCAGGCCGGTTCGCCGGCGGGAAAAGACAGGAAAGTCGGAGCGCCCCGTGACGTCGTTTATTTCGACATACGAGAACAAGGTTGACCGGAAGGGCCGCGTGTCGGTTCCGGCCGCCTATCGTTCGGCGCTCGGAACCGAGGTTTATCAAGGGGTTATCGCCTATCCCTCATTGACCGAAGGGGCCATCGAGGCATTCGGTCGCGGCATGCTCGACGAGTTGAACCGGCGCAAGCTCGACCAGACTCTCGACGGTGGCGATTTCACCCAGGCGCTTGTCGGCAGGTCAGATGACGGCCTTGTCGAGACGATCATGGCGATCTCCAGCGAATTGCCGTTCGACGGCGAGGGGCGAATCATCCTGCCTGCCCGGTTGACGGAACATGCGGGCATTACCGACCGCGCGACTTTTGTCGGCCGCGGCACGCGCTTCCAGATTTGGTCGCCGGAGGTATACGAAAAGCATCAGGCGGCAGAGGTCGAGGCATTGCGCGCCCGGCTCAACGGCGGGAGCATCCAGTGAGCGCCCGGTCGGACTCCCCGTCGGAAAATGGCCCGGCCTTTGGGCATGAGCCCGTCATGATCGACGAAGTGCTTGCGGCGCTCCAGCCGCGCGACGGCGGTCGCTATGTGGACGGCACCTTCGGGGCGGGCGGCTATACGTCGGCCATTCTCGACGCTGCGGACTGCCGGGTCTGGGCGATCGACCGCGACCCCGACGCCATCGCCGGCGCCGCTGAACTGATCGAAAAATACGCCGGGCGCCTCACCGTGATAGAGGGCCGCTTTGGCGACATGGCGCAAATCCTGTTCCGCGAGGGTATCGAGACCGTCGACGGCATCGCGCTCGATCTCGGCGTATCCTCGATGCAGATCGACGATCCGGACCGGGGATTCAGCTTTCGCAATGACGGCCCGCTGGACATGCGCCAGGGGAAGGACGGATTATCCGCCTCCGACCTCGTCAACGAGGCGGATGAAGGCGTGCTTGCCGATATCATTTTCAAATACGGCGAAGAACGACAGGCCCGTCGCATCGCCCGCGCGATCGTCAATGCCCGCGCAGACTCGCCCATCACCCGTACCGGCCAGCTCGCCGATATCGTCCGCAACACCTATCGCGGCGGACGGTCTTCGAAGACCGATCCCGCGACACGGACGTTTCAGGCGATCCGGATCCAGGTCAACGAGGAACTGGACGAGATCGAACGCGGCCTGCGGGGGGCCGAAATCCTCCTCGCGCCGGGGGGGCGGCTTGCGGTGGTGTCTTTCCATTCGCTCGAAGACCGCATCGTAAAGGAATTCCTGCGAACCCATTCGGGCGACGTACCGGCCGTATCGCGGCACATGCCCGCCGCGGCACCGACCGGCCCGGCGCCCTGCTTCACGCTGGTCCGACGCGGCACGCAGAAACCGGGCGATGCAGAAACAAAACGCAACCCGCGCGCGCGGTCGGCACGGCTGCGCGTCGCGGAACGCACGTCGGCACCGCCGATGCGGGAGGAATGATCATGCGCAGATCCACCCTTCTCTGGTCGATCCTCGCCGTTTCGGTGGTCATCGGGCTCTTCGTCGTAAAACACCGGGTTCAGAATCTCGAAGACCGCCTGCACGCGCTGAACGCCGAGATAATCACCGACCGGGATGCCATCCAGGTCATGCAGGCGGAATGGAGTTACCTGAACCAGCCGGCGCGTCTCGAAGCGCTCAGCAAGCGCCTGCTCGGCATGGACGCACCGGTTTCGGCGCAAACCGTGTCGATGCGGGAACTTCTCGACCGGTCGGCCCCTGAACAGACCGATACGACGCCGCTCACCGAGATCGCGGCGACCGGAAAACCGGCGGCAAAACCGGCCCAGGCCCGGAAACCGGCACCCGCACGGGCGCCGCCGGCGGCCGCGGACGACGACTGGCTCAAGCCGATCCTCGCCAAGCTGAAGAAAAGCCAATGATCGGGAAGCGGCAGGCGCCACCCGAAAAAATTCGCATAGAAGGCGATCGCAAGACAGCTATCGAAACCGGCCGCAACCGCCTTATGGTCGCCGGCGCGCTGTTCACGGCAGCGTTTGCCGTGATCGGCATCCGCGTCGTCGATGTCTCGGTGTTTTCGGATAACAGCGAACCCCGCTACACCCGCAGCATTGCGAAAGACGAGAAACATACGGGACGCGCCGATATCGTCGACCGCAATGGCGTCCTGATGGCGACAAGCCTGAATACCGCGTCGCTATTCGCCAACCCGCGGCTTGTTCTGGACCCGGAACAGGCGGCGATCCGGCTTGCCACCGCCCTGCCCGGCATCAACGTCAAAGCGATCGAAAAAAAGCTCCGGTCCGATCGCGGTTTCGTCTGGCTGAAACGACATCTGACACCCCGCCAGCAATATGCGGTCAATCGTCTGGGTATTCCGGCACTGAACTTCCAGCGGGAAGCGCGCCGGATGTATCCGCTGGGCCCGCTGGCCTCGCATGCGCTCGGCTTCACCGATATCGACAATAAAGGCCTGTCGGGGATCGAGAGATACTTCGACAAGGAACTCCGTACCCGGCAGGACAACATGGCCCTGTCGATCGACGTTCGCGTCCAGCACGTGCTTGAACACGAACTGGGCACGGCGATGAAGAAGTTCAGCGCCATCGGTGCCGCCGGTCTCGTCATGGACGTGAATACCGGCGAGATACTCGCGATGTCGTCTCTCCCGAGTTTCGACCCGAACCAGCCGGGCGCGATCGACAAGGACCTTCGCTTCAACCGGACCACGCTCGGCGTCTACGAGATGGGATCGACCTTCAAGATATTCACGACCGCCATGGCGCTAGATGCCGGGACGGTCAGCCTGCGCGGCGGGTACGATGCGACCAACCCGATCCGTATCGCGCGATTCACGATCCGGGATTTCCACGCCAAGAAGCGCTGGTTGTCGGTACCCGAAATCTTCATGTACTCGTCAAATATCGGTACCGTAAAAATGGCGCTGGATGTCGGCATATCAGGCCACCGCAACTTCCTGACCAATATCGGCATGATGAAGCCGGTCGGGATCGAATTGTCCGAGACCGGCGCGCCGCTTGCCCCCAACCGCTGGCGTGAAATCAACAGCATGACGATCTCGTTCGGCCACGGCCTGGCCGTCAGCCCGCTCCACCTCGTGGCGGGCGTATCGGCGATGGTCAATGGCGGTATCTACCGGACGCCGACGCTGGTCAGGCGCGATCCGTCCGACGTGCCGGTCGGGAAACGCGTCGTTACCGCCGAGACATCCGCCAAGATGCGCCGTCTGATGCGCCTTGTGGTCAAGAACGGGACCGGCAGGAACGCGGCCGCACCCGGTTTTCTCGTAGGCGGCAAAACCGGTACGGCCGAGAAGGTTTCCGGCCGCGGATACAAGAAAAAGGCGCTTATCTCGTCCTTCGTCGCAGCCTTTCCGATGCACAAACCGCGATACGTCGTTCTCGCGATGCTCGATGAAGCCAAGGGCACAAAGGAAACCTTCGGCTACGCGACGGGCGGCTGGGTTGCGGCCCCCGTTGTCGGTGCCGTCGTCCGGCGCATCGCCCCGGTTCTCGGGCTGCGCCCGATCAAGGAGACCGATGCCGTCCACGAAAGTCTTGCAATCGAGATTTCGGACAAATCGGCGCGGGAGCCGCGGGTTGCGTCTCATTGACCTGTTACCGGGAGAAGTCACACAGGTGAACCTGACAGTGGAACTGCGCGAAACGGAGATTACGGGATTGACGGCGGATTCACGCGCCGTCGAACCCGGATTCCTGTTTGCCGCCCTGCCCGGGTCCTCCGTCGACGGCCGGGACTTTATCGGGGCCGCAATTTCGAACGGCGCCACTGCGATTCTTGCGCCGACCGGCACGACTGTCACCGACAACAAGACTGCCCTGATCACGTCCTCGGACGCCCGTGCCGCACTCGCCCACATGGCCGCCGCATTCTACAGCGATCAGCCGGAAACGATCGCTGCCGTTACCGGCACGAACGGCAAGACATCGGTTGCACATTTCACCCGACAGATATGGTCGATGACCGGCCACCCGGCCGTCAGCATGGGCACGCTCGGCCTTCAACTGCCGGACGGCAGCGTCAAGCCCAGCCTGACAACGCCCGACCCGGTGACATTGCACGCCGATCTCGCGGAACTTGCGCGCAAAGGCGTCGATCACGTGGTCATGGAAGCGTCCAGTCACGGGCTGGACCAGCGCCGGCTCGACGGCGTGAAGCTGCGCGCCGCCGCCTTCACGAACCTGTCGCGCGACCATCTGGACTATCACGGCACGCTCGATGCCTACCTGGCCGCGAAGACGCGGCTGTTCAGCGCGCTTCTGCCGACCGACGGCACTGCCGTTCTCAACGCCGACATTCCCGAAACGGAATCCCTCACAAAGGCCTTTGGCGGCAGGGTCATTTCCTACGGGCGGAATGCGACCGAGCTCAAATTACTGGCGGCCGAGCCGTCCCACAGCGGGACGCGGATACAACTGAACGCTTTCGGACGGCAGACCGATATAGATCTGCCGCTGGCGGGCGATTTTCAGGTCTATAACGTGCTCTGCGCGGCCGGACTCGCCATCGCCTGCGGCGAAGACAGCGAGCACGCGATCGCGTGCCTCCCCAGGCTGACGGGTGTTCCGGGACGTCTCGAACAGGCCGGCACGGTCAATGGCGGCAGCGTCTACATCGACTATGCCCACACGCCGGACGCGCTCGAAAATGTTCTGGCCGCGATGCGTCCGCATACCACGAACCGGCTGATTGTCGTTTTCGGCTGCGGCGGCGACCGGGACCGGGGCAAACGGCCGATGATGGGTCGGCTCGCGACCGAATTGGCGGATATCGCCATCGTGACGGACGACAACCCCCGCTCCGAAGCGCCGGATGCCATTCGCCGCGAAATTCTGGCGGCCGCTTCCGGCGCGCACGACATCGGCGATCGCGAAACCGCCATCCGCGAAGCCGTGTCGATGCTGTCGGACGGCGACGTTCTGGTCATCGCCGGCAAGGGCCATGAAACCGGACAGATCGTCGGCGGCGAAACCCACCCGTTCGACGATCTTGTTGTCGCCCGGGCAGCCATCGCAGATCGCAAAGGGGAAACATCATGACCCCCTCCCCGCTGTGGTCCGCCACCGACGCGGCAACTGCGACCGCCGGGCAAAATACCGGCGACTGGTCCGCGACCGGTATATCGATCGACACGCGCTCGCTCGAGAACGGCGATCTGTTCGTCGCCCTGTCGGGACCCAATTTCGACGGCCATGACTTCGTCGCCGGCGCGTTCGACGCGGGAGCCGCGGCGGCGCTGGTGTCGCAGGCCGGTCGGAACAGCCTCGACGGCAGACCCGGCCTGATCGTCGCGGACACGCTCGACGCATTGCGTGCGCTGGCGCAGGCGGGGCGCGCCCGGACGGGCGCGAAAATCGCCGCCGTCACCGGCAGCGTCGGCAAGACCGGCACCAAGGAAGCCCTCGCGCATGTTCTGGCCACCCAGGGGTCGACCAGTTTCAGCAAGAGCAGCCTGAACAATCACTGGGGCGTGCCGCTGTCGCTCGCCCGCATGCCGGCGGACGCCGATTTCGGGATTTTCGAGATCGGCATGAACCATCCGGGCGAGATCACACCGCTGGTCGCGATGACGCGGCCACATGTCGCGGTCGTTACCGCCATCGCGCCGGCCCATATGGAATTCTTCAACTCGCTGGAAGAAATCGCCCATGCGAAGGCGGAGATATTTTCCGGCCTCGACGGCGGTATCGCCGTGATCAACCGCGACACCGAACATTTCGACCTGCTTGCCGAATGCGCCCTCGCAACCGGCGCGGACCGCGTTGTCAGTTTCGGCCGCCATGCAGCCGCGGATATGCGGCTGGTCGAATGCCTGAGCGACACCACGGGCAATACCGTCGATGCGCGCTGGCGCGACAAGGCCCTGAATTTCCGCGTCGGCCAGCCCGGCGTTCACTGGGCCTATAACAGCCTCGCCGTGCTTGCAACGGTCGATGCGCTCGGCGGCGATATGGATGCCGCCGCAGCGGCACTGCAATCATTGCCGGGATTGCCGGGACGCGGTGCGGTCCATGTCGTTCCCTGGGGGGACGGCAATATCCGGCTGATCGACGATTCCTACAACGCCAATCCCGAATCCATGACCGCTGCCCTCAAGACCCTTGGGCACATGCCCAAAGACGGCGGCCGGCGCGTAGCCATTCTGGGCGACATGCTCGAACTCGGCGATATCTCCAAGGCGGCTCATGCCAGCCTCGACGCCCATATCGCGCGAAACGGCATCGATGTCGTGTTCCTCGCCGGTCGGGAGATGACAGCGCTCGCGGAGGCTCTCTCGACGGCCCAACTCGGCGGCATCGCCGAGACGGCCGACGAGCTGCTGCCGATGGTTCTGTCGGGGCTTCAGGCCGGCGACATCGTCACCGTCAAGGCGTCCAACGGAATTGGACTTTCGCGCATCGTAAAAAAACTGACCGATCCGGCGCCCGTCGAACGCGCCGCGAACGGCGCCTGAAGCAGGAGAAACAGACAGATGCTCTATAACCTCCTGTTCCCGCTGGCCGATGAAATCGGTGCATTCAACCTGTTCCGCTATATCACCCTGCGAACCGGCGGTGCGGTGGTGACGGCGCTTTTCGTCAGCTTCGTCCTGGGCCCGGCGGTGATCCGCTGGCTCAAAAGCAAGCAGGCCGAAGGACAGCCGATCCGCGAAGACGGCCCGCAATCGCACCTGATAACGAAAAAAGGCACGCCCACGATGGGCGGCGTGCTGATCCTTCTCGCGCTCGGCATCGCGACGCTGCTTTGGGCGGACCTGACCAACGGCTATGTCTGGGCGGTCCTCACCGTCACGCTCGGCTTCGGCGCGATCGGGTTCGTCGATGACTATATCAAGCTGACCAAACGATCGAGCAACGGCCTCCCCGGCCGTCTGAAACTCGTCGCACAGATCGCCATCGGCGTGGGTGTCACGATCTGGATCACCAGCCTGTCGGAAGGCGCTCTCGCCACCGGTCTCGCCCTGCCATTCTTCAAGGAACTTCTGGTCCCGCTCGGCTGGTTCTTCGTCCCCTGGGCGGTGATCGTCCTTGTCGGTGCGTCGAATGCCGTCAACCTGACCGACGGGCTCGACGGGCTTGCGATCATGCCGGCGCTTATCGCCGCCGCCTGCTTCGCGCTGATCGCCTATGTGTCGGGCAACTTCGTCTTTTCGGAGTATCTGCAAATCCATTTCGTGCGCGGCGCGGGGGAACTCGCCGTCTTCTGCGGGGCACTCGTCGGCGCGGGTCTGGGCTTTCTCTGGTACAACGCACCGCCCGCCATGGTCTTCATGGGCGATACCGGCTCGCTCGCCATCGGCGGCGCGCTGGGCGCCGTCAGCGTGGTGACCAAGCATGAAATCGTCCTCGCCATTATCGGCGGCCTCTTCGTACTGGAAACCGTTTCGGTGATCGTGCAGGTCGCATCGTTCAAGCTGACCGGCAAACGTGTCTTTCGGATGGCGCCGCTGCATCACCATTTCGAGCAAAAAGGCTGGGCGGAATCGACGATCGTGATCCGCTTCTGGATCATCGCGTCGATCCTGGCGCTGGTCGGCCTCGCAACACTGAAGCTGAGGTAGCCCGACAATCATGATCCCCGTGACATCCCGTTCCTCACAGCATCTCGCGGTCTTCGGACTCGGCGGCTCCGGCCGTGCGACCGCGCATGCGCTGATGGCGGGCGGCGCGGCGGTCACCGCCTGGGACGACAATGCCGAGTCCCGCGCGCAGGCGGCGAACGAGAATATCCCGCTCGCCGATCTGACCGGCGCGGACTGGTCGGATATCGCCGCCCTGGTGCTGAGCCCGGGCATTCCGTTGACCCATCCCGCGCCGCATCCGGTCGTCGGCTGCGCCCGACAGGCCGACCGTCCGGTCATCGGCGACATCGAACTGCTGGCCGAAAACGTCAGCGATGCGGTGCTGATCGGCATCACCGGCACCAACGGCAAATCGACAACCTCGGCGCTGCTCCATCATGTATTGCAGGTCTCCGGCATTGCCGTTCAGATCGGTGGAAATTTCGGCCCGCCGGTTCTCGGGCTGGTGCCTCCGGGTGCGGGAGATACCGTCGTCCTCGAACTGTCATCCTACCAGCTCGACCTGACGCACACGGCGACATTCGACATTGCCGTCCTGCTGAACGTCACACCGGATCATCTCGACCGGCATGGCGATATGGCCGGGTACGTGGCAGCAAAAAAGCGGATTTTCCGGACAGCACAAGCGGCGACCGGTCAGATTGCCGTGATCGGTATCGACGATGAATACGGCCGCGCGGCGATGAACGAACTGGCCGGCAACAGGTCCTGGCAGGTCGTCCCGGTTTCGGTGGAACGACCTGTCGAGGGCGGCGTCAGCGTGATCGACGGCGACCTGCGCGACGCCGACGGCAATTCCTGTGCAATCGGCCACATCGATACCCTGCGCGGCCGGCATAACTGGCAGAATGCGGCAACCGCCTGGGCGGTCGCCCGGGCCCGCGGGCTGACACCGGCACAGATCGCCGCGGCGTTCGAGACGTATCCCGGTTTGCCGCATCGCCTTGAGATGGTCGGCGAAATCGATGGCATTCGCTACGTCAACGATTCCAAGGCCACCAACGGCGAAGCCGCTGCCCGGGCGCTGGCGAGCTTCCAGAACATTTACTGGATCGCCGGCGGCGTCGCGAAGGAAGACGGGCTTGTCCCGACGGAACCCTATCTCGACCATGTCCGGCACGCCTTTCTGATCGGCGAAGCCGCCGACGCATTCGCCACCGCGCTGGACGGCAGAATACCGGTCACGATGTCGGGCGACCTTGAAACCGCGGTGACAGACGCCGCACGCCTTGCCGCCGACACAGGTGACATCGAAGCCGGCGATGCGCCGGTCGTATTGCTGTCGCCGGCCTGCGCATCCTTCGATCAGTATCGGAATTTCACGCTGCGCGGCGACCATTTCCGCAAGATCGTCGCCGGGCTTCGGGCGGAGGGCGCGGCATGACGGTATTTGCGCGCTCCGATACCTCCATTCTCGGCCGCTGGTGGTGGACCGTCGACCGCTGGACACTGACGGCGGTCGGTGCGCTGATCGCGTTCGGCATCATCATGGCGCTGGCCGCCAGCCCGGCCGTCGCCGAGCGCATCGGTCTCGATTATTTCTATTTCGCGCGGCGTCAGTTGATCTATCTGCCGATTGCGCTGTCTCTGCTGATTGGCGCCTCATTGCTGTCGCCGCGCGGGGTATTCCGCGTTGCATCAATCACGCTCATCGTCTTTGCCGTTCTGGTGCTTGCGACCTTTGTTTTCGGAACGGAAATCAAGGGGGCGCGGCGCTGGATCGCGCTCGGCCCGATGTCCGTGCAACCGTCTGAATTCCTCAAACCCGCCTTCGCGGTGGTCGCCGCCTGGCTGTTCGCATCGGCCCGTACCGGCGCCCTGAAGCATGGAAACCTGATGTCCATCGGCGCCTATGGCCTGATCGTCGGATTGTTGCTGCTCCAACCCGATGTCGGCATGGCGGTGGTCATTTCCGCCGTCTGGGCCTGCCAGTTCTTCCTCGCGGGTCTCCCGCTGTTCTGGGCTGCCGGACTGGCCATCGCAGGTATTGCCGGCTTCGTGCTGGCCTATTTCACGCTCTCCCATGTCGCAAGCCGGGTCGACAGGTTTCTCGATCCGTCCTCCGGCGACAGCTATCAGGTCGATCGCTCGCTTGAGGCGTTCATGAATGGTGGGCTGTTCGGCCGCGGTCCGGGCGAAGGCACGGTCAAGGAAGTTCTCCCCGACGCCCATTCGGATTTCGTCTTCGCCGTCGCGGGCGAGGAGTTCGGCCTCTTCGTATGCCTGATCATCGTCTGCCTGTTCGGTTTCGTCGTCCTGCGCGGTTTCGCAAAGGCCCTGCAGGAAACCGATCTGTTCATCCTGCTGGCAACCTCCGGCCTCGTCGTCCAGTTCGGCCTGCAGGCAGTCATCAATATGGGGTCGACCCTGAGACTGATGCCGACCAAGGGCATGACCCTTCCCTTCGTCAGCTACGGCGGCTCATCCCTGATTGCGATGGGGCTCTGCGTCGGGTTCCTGCTGGCCCTGACCCGCAAACGCGTCGGGGCGGAGGTTCCGCGATGACCGGCGGTTACAGCATTCTTCTTGCCGCCGGCGGGACCGGCGGACATGTCTTCCCGGCAATTGCCGTTGCCGAAGAACTCACGGCGCGTGGCCATACGGTTGCGCTGGCAACCGATGCGCGCGGTACCGATCTGGGCAAGTCGCTCGGTGGGGTCGACGTCCATCGCATCAGCGCATCCGGGGTCCGGGGCGGGCTCCTGGCCAAGGTGGGCGCCGCCGTTTCCATCGGCATCGGCGTCTTGCAGGCGCGACGCCTGTTTCGCAAACTTCGCCCGGAATGCGTTATCGGTTTCGGCGGCTATCCGTCGGTGCCGACGATGATCGCCGCAACATCGCGCGGACTGCCGACAATTATCCACGAACAGAACGCGGTTCTCGGACGCGCAAACCGGCTGGTTTCGAAGCGCGTGACGGTGATCGCAACGTCATTCGCCGAAACGGCGGGCATTGCCGCTGCAAGCAACGGCAACGTCGTCCTGACGGGCAACCCGGTCCGCGCAGCGTTCAGCGCCGTGCGGAATCAGAACTATCCGCCCATCGGTCCCAACGGCGAAGGCGTCAAAATCCTTGTGATGGGCGGTAGCCAGGGCGCGACGGTCCTCAGCGAAGTGGTGCCCCGCGCCTTGCAGGAAATGCCCGAAACGCTGCGCCGCCGCTTTGCGATAACACAGCAATGCCGCCCCGAAGATATCGACAATGTCAGCCGCATATATGCGGAAGCCGGCGTTTCCGCAGATCTCGCGACGTTCTTCAACGATGTGCCGGACCGCATGGCGGCGGCCCATATCGTGATCACCCGCGCCGGCGCGTCGACCGTTGCCGAACTCGCGGAAGCGGGACGCCCGGCAATCCTCGTCCCCTACCCGCATGCGACCGACGATCACCAGACCGCCAATGCACGGGCTGTAGAGGCGAGCGGCGCGGGCTGGTTGATTCCGCAGGACGGCTTCACGCCCGAGGCGCTGACAATGCGCCTTGAGAGTTTCGTAAACCTGCAGAACCTTCTGACCGATGCCGCAAAATGCGCGCATGACTTCGGCGGGATGGCTGCCGCGGCGGCCCTGGCGGACCAGGCCGAAAAACTGATGGGTATCAGGCGCAACGGCGATCATGGACCCGGCGCCGACCCCGTGCGGGAGATCGCGGCATGAAGACGCTGCCTCTCAGCATCGGCACGATCCATTTTGTCGGCATCGGCGGAATCGGCATGAGCGGGATTGCCGAAATCCTGCACAATCTCGGCTATTCCATCCAGGGCAGCGACATAGCGGAAAGCGCAAACGTCCTGCGTCTGCGCGGTCTCGGCATCGATATCTCGATCGGTCATGACGGCGCAAACCTGAAGGAAGCCGAAGTCATCGTTATTTCTTCGGCGGTAAAGGCGGACAACCCGGAAGTCATCGAAGCACGCGCCCGCCTCATCCCGGTGGTGCCGCGCGCCGAAATGCTCGCCGAGATCATGCGCCTGAAATGGGGCATCGCGGTCGCCGGCACACATGGAAAAACAACGACAACGTCTATCGTTGCCGCGGTGATGGATGCGGGTCTTTTCGACCCGACCGTCATCAATGGCGGCATCATCAACGCATACGGGACCAACGCCCGGCTTGGCGACGGGGACTGGATCGTCGTCGAGGCGGACGAATCCGACGGCACGTTCATGAAACTGCCGGCGACAATCGCCGTGGTCACGAATATCGATCCGGAACATCTCGACCATTACGGCGATTTCGACACGCTCAAGGCCGCCTTCGTCACATTCGTCCAGAATATCCCGTTCTACGGGTTCGCCACGATGTGCATCGACGACACCGAGGTGCAGGCGCTGATCTCCGCCGTGTCCGACCGGCGTATCGTGACCTACGGGCTGAGCCCGCAGGCCGATATCCGAGCAACCGATATTTCAGCCGACCCGGCCGGATCCCACTTCAACGTCACCGTCTCGAACCGCGTCTCATCGACGACCGTCGATCTCGGCCGCTTTACCATGCCGATGGTCGGCGACCACAATATCCGCAATGCGCTGGCCGCGATCGCCATCGCCCAGGAAATGGGCATCGAGCCGGACGTCCTCAAACGCGCGCTGATGGATTTCAGCGGTGTGAAACGGCGGTTCACGCGTACCGGCGTGGTCAACGACGTCACGATTATCGACGATTACGGCCATCACCCGGTGGAAATCGCCGCTGTCCTCGCGGCCGCCCGCACCAGTGCGCGGCGCAACGTGATCGCAGTGGTCCAGCCGCACAGATTTTCCCGTGTCGAGGATCTGTTCGACGAATTCTGTACCTGCTTCAACGACGCGGATACGGTCGTCGTCGCCGATATTTATCCGGCAGGCGAAGCGCCGATACCCGGTATCGACCGGGATGCGCTGGTCGACGGGCTGCGTGCGCGCGGACACCGGCATGTCGTGCCGCTGGAAGATGCAGACACCCTGCCCGCTCTGATCGCCGACCTCGCCCGGCCGGACGATTTCGTCGTCTGTCTTGGCGCCGGAAACATCACCGCCTGGGCCAACGCGTTACCCGACGCACTGACCACCGCCTGGGCGGAGCGACCGGCCACCACATCGGCCACGACATCGGGGGGCGCCTGATCATGCTCGCACACGCCCTGCCCCGCCTGATCGACCGCCTGCCCCCTGTACGCGGCGCATTGACGGAAGACGCCAGGATATCGGGGATCACCTGGTTCCGGACCGGCGGCCCGGCGGAGGTCCTGTTCCACCCTGCCGATCGCGAAGACCTGATCGCTTTCCTGTCGGCGCTCGACCCCGACATAGACCGCACGGTCCTGGGGCTTGGCTCCAACGCCCTGATCCGGGACGGCGGCCTGCCCGGCGTCGTTATTCACCTCGGCAAGGCGCTTGGCGATATTTCCGTCGACGGGACCGAAATCACCGCCGGCGCCGGCACCCTTGATGTTGCCGTCGCCCGTGCTGCACGCGACCGGGACATCGCGGGGCTTGAATTTCTGAGCGGCATTCCCGGCACGATCGGCGGGGCGCTCCGGATGAACGCGGGGGCCTATGGCCACGAGACAAGCGATGTCCTGATATCGGCCGAGGCGATCGACCCGGCCGGCAATATCCATCCGCTGACACCGGCCGATTTCGGCTTTTCCTACCGTCACAGCGCGATCGACGAGACATGGATATTCCTGTCGGCGCGCCTAGCGGGCGAGGCAGGAGACCGGGCGGAGATCGACCGGCGGATGGCCGAAATCGCCGAAGACCGGAAATCATCGCAACCGATACAGTCGCGAACCGGCGGATCGACCTTCAAGAACCCGCCCGGGGCGAAAGCCTGGGAACTGATCGACGCCGCGGGATGCCGCGGGCTGACGATCGGGGATGCGATGGTGTCCGAGCAGCATTGCAATTTCCTGATCAACAGGGGCAACGCGACGGCACACGACCTCGAGACGCTGGGCGAAGAAGTCCGCACACGCGTCGAGGCGCATTCCGGCATCGTTCTCGAATGGGAAATCCGCCGCATCGGCATTGCCGGGAAAGGCGGCGCGTCATGAGCACGTCTGTGGCAGTCCTGATGGGCGGATGGTCCAGCGAACGCGAAGTCTCGCTGGTCAGCGGCGGGGCGATCGTCGATGCGCTGACCGGTCCCGAATACGACGTGCGCGCAATAGACGTCCAACGCGATGTCGCAGGTCTGGTCACCGACCTGAGCCCCGCACCGGATGTCGTCCTCAACGCCCTGCATGGCCGGTACGGCGAAGACGGCTGCATCCAGGGGGTCCTGGAATGCCTCGGCCTGAAATATACCCATTCGGGGGTAATGGCCTCTGCTATCGCCATGGACAAACCCATGGCGAAGCGCCTGTTCGAGTCCGTCGGCATTCCCTGCGCAACCCACGAAATTGCCACTCGTGAGGATTTCAGGGCCGGCAACGTGATGGAGATGCCGTTCGTCATCAAGCCGATGAACGAAGGATCGAGCGTCGGTGTAACGGTCGTCCTCAAGGAAAGCGATTTGCCGTCGCTGGACGACGAGTCCTGGACGTTCGGCGACACCGTCATGGTTGAAAAATACGTTCCCGGGCGCGAACTGACGGTCGCGGTGATGGGCGACCGCGCTTTGGGCGTTACCGAGATCAAACCGGTGAGCGGTTTTTACGACTACACCGCAAAATACACGGACGGCAAAGCGGAACATCTGATCCCGGCACCTGTTTCGGACGAAATTTACGCGGCAGCATTGGATTACGCCGTACGCGCACATGACACGCTCGGCTGCCGCGGCGTGTCCCGCGCGGATTTCCGGTACGACGATTCCAACGGCGAACCGGGCGACCTGATCCTTCTGGAAGTCAACACACAACCCGGCATGACGCCGCTGTCGCTTGTCCCGGAGCAGGCGGCCTATGCCGGAATCAACTTCAGCGACCTGGTTCGCTGGATGGTGGAGAACGCATCATGCGATGGATAAGACTGGGCAAGGCTGAAACCGGGAAGAAATCCGGCAAGGCGGGGAGCAAAGCCAAGGGTGCCCGTCGCAGGCCCATGCCGCGCTGGGCAAAACGGTCGCTGCGCGCCGGCGCCGCGGCCGCGATATTCGGTATCGCCCTGGCCGGCCCCGCCTGGCTATGGCAGTCGGGCTGGGTCGCGGATGCAACCGGTTCGGTGTTCAGGTCCGCCGCGAAATCGCTTGCCGATGCCGGGATCCGCGTCGAAGAAGTATTGCTCGAAGGCCGCCAGAATGAATCATCGGCCCAGATCATGCGGGCGCTGGATATCGCGCGCGGCGCGCCTCTGCTCACCGTCGATCTGAAATCCGCCCGGACACGGCTTGAAGAACTGCCCTGGATTCGCGTCGCCAGCGTCGAACGCGAGTTTCCCGACACCGTGCGCGTGCGCATCGTCGAACGGCGCCCGCTCGCCCTGTGGCAACGCAAGAACGAACTGGTTCTTGTCGATGAAGAGGGCGGCGTGATCACGTCGCGAAAACTCGAACGGTTCCCGGATCTGCTCGTACTCGTCGGCAAGGACGCACCTATGCACGCGATGACGTTGCTGTCGATCCTCGCCCACGAACCCGGCCTGAAACAGCGGGTAAACGCCGCCGTCCGCGTTGGCGACAGGCGCTGGAATATCCGGATGGATAACGGCGTGTACGTGCGCCTGCCCGAAAACGATGCCCTGTCTGCGTGGCGAAGGTTCGCCCGGCTGGAACGCCGGCACAAGCTGCTCAAACAGGATCTGCTGTCGATCGATCTCCGGATCCCCGACCAGCTGATCGTCCGCACCCGGGCCGGCCGGCCGGCGACCGACCGCAAGGTCAGGCATCGCAAGGGAAAGGACACCTGATGGACCGCCTCATTCCGCAATTTACAAACCGGGAGACCGTCTGACCGTGGCCAAGCTTCGCACAGGGATTATCGCGGCGCTCGACGTTGGCAGTTCGAAAACCTGCTGTTTTATCGCCCATGCCAATACCGAGGGGGGCATCCGCGTCATCGGCGTCGCCCAGCAGGCTTCCGCCGGTGTGCGGAACGGCAGCGTCGTCGATATGGACGCGGCGCAGAACGCCGTCCTGACAGCCGTCAGCGCCGCCGAGGAACTCGCCGGCGAACGCATAGACCGGATATTCGTGAATCTGTCGGGCGGCAAAATGTATTCGCAGGTCCAGGAGATCGAGGTTTCCATCGCCGGTCACGAAATTGCCGAGACCGATCTGCGCCGCGCCCGCGAGCGGAATTTCCAGATCGAACAACCGGAAGACCGCGACCTGATCCACTGCCTGCCCGTCGGCTATTCGATCGACGGCAATCGCGGCATCCACGACCCGCGCGGCATGTTCGGGGAACAGCTCGGCGTCAGCTTCCACCGGATCAATGCGGCCGTCGGACCGGTCCGCAACCTCAGGAATTGCGTCGCCCGGTGTCACCTGGATATCGAAGAAGTCGTGGTCTCGCCCTATGCGGCGGGCCTGTCCTGTCTTGTAGAAGACGAAAAGGACCTCGGCGTCACCCTGGTCGACATGGGCGGCGGCACCACGACGATCGCCGTATTTTATGACGGCCAGGTGGTCTTCGCCGATTCGATCCCGGTCGGTGGCGGCCACGTCACCAACGATATCGCCCGCGGCCTGTCGACCCCGGTTGTCCATGCCGAGCGCATGAAAATTCTCTATGGCAGCGCGGTTTCGACACAATCCGACGATAACGAGATTATCGACGTGCCGCTGGTCGGCGAAGACGATCACAACCAGGCAAATCACGTGCCGCGGTCGATCCTGACCGGAATTATCCGGCCACGCATGGAAGAAACCTTCGAGCTGGTCCGCGAACGTCTCGAAATCAGCGGGGCGGACCGTATCTCAGGCCGCCGCATGGTTCTGACGGGCGGCGCCGCGCAACTCCACGGTATTCCCGAACTCGCCGGGATGGTTCTCGAAAAACAGATTCGCATCGGGCGACCGCTTCGCATCAGCGGTCTCGCCGAAGCGACCAGCGGTCCGGCGTTTTCCGCCTGTGCAGGCCTGCTGCGCTACGGCGTCGAGAAATACGCCGGCACGATCGAAGACACCCCCGCAAACGATGCAGCCCCGGTCGGCCGGATCGCCCGGATCGGCCAATGGCTCAAGGAAAGTTTTTAATCCGATGAAAATCCAACCACAGCCCCACGCCAAGAACCGACCCAAAACCAACCCCACGTCCGCGTCGTCTTCGCGGAAACCGCAGCACGGGTGGATCCGCACCACCCATTTCGTCCCTTCCCTGTACTAGGAGGCCTTTATGACCATCAATCTCACCGTACCTACCGCCCAGGACCATCTGAAGCCCCGGATCAGCGTCATCGGCGTCGGCGGCGCCGGCGGCAATGCCGTCAACAACATGATCTCGTCGCAGCTCGAAGGCGTCGAGTTCGTCGTCGCGAACACCGATGCGCAGGCACTTGCCCAGACCCTGGCCGAAAAACCCATCCAGCTCGGCCCGGGCATCACGCACGGCCTCGGCGCCGGCTCCCGGCCCGATATCGGCCGCGCCGCTGCCGAAGAAGCGATGGAAGACCTGATGGAAGCCATCGGGTCCGCCCACATGGTATTCATCACCGCCGGCATGGGCGGTGGCACCGGTACCGGCGCTGCCCCCGTGATTGCCCGGCTCGCCCGGGAACACGGCATTCTCACGGTCGGCGTTGTCACCAAGCCCTTCCAGTTCGAGGGCATCAACCGGATGCGTATCGCGGAAGCCGGCATCGAAGAGATGCAGCAATATGTCGATACCCTGATCGTCATCCCCAACCAGAACCTGTTCCGGATCGCCAATGAAAAAACAACCTTCGCCGACGCCTTCACGATGGCCGACGAGGTACTTCATTCGGGCGTCCGCGGTGTCACCGACCTGATGGTGGTTCCCGGGCTCATCAACCTGGACTTCGCGGATATCCGCGCTGTCATGAGCGAGATGGGCAAGGCGATGATGGGCACGGGCGAAGGCGACGGCGAAGAACGCGCCCGTCTCGCGGCCGAAGCCGCCATTTCGAACCCGCTTCTCGACGATGTCTCGATGCAGGGCGCACGCGGCGTGCTGATCAACATCACCGGCGGGCCGGACATGACCCTGTTCGAGGTCGATGAAGCCGCCAACCGTATCGGCGAGGAAGTCGACCCGGATGCAAACATCATCTTCGGCTCCACGATGGATTCGTCCCTCGAGGGCAAGATGCGGGTATCGGTTGTCGCAACCGGCATCGACGCCATTGCCGAAACGCAACCCAGGCCGGTGCTCAAAGTCTATTCCGCACCGCAGAAACTGGTCCGGACCCAGGAAACCGAGGAAGTTGCCGAGGACGCTCCCGACATGCCGGCGACGGCCACGGACGATGCAACGCCCGCGGTTGCCGCAACCGAGACCGCAGAACGCGTTGCCCCTCCGGCACCGATGACCGCAGCGCCGCCGACACCTGCCACGTCGGCACCGCCGGCGGCCTCGACCCCGGTTGAAACGGCCGCTGCGCAGGCAGAGAACGCCGCGGAAAGCGCACCGGAAGCGCCTGCAGAAACCCCGGTGGCAGCCTCTGCGGCAGCCGCCCCGGTCGAGACTGCCCCGGCGGCATCTGCTCCGGTCGAGACTGCCCCGGCGGCACCTGCCCCGGCAGCCGAAGCGCCGGTCGCCGATGTTCCCCAGCGGCCTGAACCCCGTCTGGTCGCCAAGAACGACGCGTTCATGCCGCCACCGCCGGTCGACCCCAAAGCGTCACCGGACGCCACGACCGCGTCGGATCCCTTCAAAGAGGCCGATCTCATGAACAGCGGCAGTGCGGACGATTCGCGCCGCAAGGGACCAAACCTGTTCCAGCGGATCACGGGCGCTGCCCGCGATACCCGGCCGGAACCGCCCGCGGCCCGGGTAACCCCGCCGGCGGCCCGCACCGCACCGGAACAGCCGGCTGCGGCCCCGAAACAGGAAAAGGCGCAGGAAACTGCCCCTCAGCCGGCGCCGCAGCAGGCGCGTTTATCCGGAGTCGACCCGGAAGACCGGCTCAAAACCTCGCAGTCGGACGATGATTTGCTGGAAATTCCAGCATTTCTTCGCCGTCAGGCAAATTAACAGGGTGTTAACCGTCTAAGTACGTAACATTCTGTAACATTTGTTGATTTGAGTTCCTCGGAGTGTGTTTGGTAAACATACTCCGAGGTCTTGAATCCGCTTCAGGGCATTTTTCGGTTCCCGCCCTGCCTATTCCGGGCAAATCCGTGAAAACGCAGGACGAAACCAAGGGTAATACAGAATAATGGCCGCTGGTACGATCAAACAGAAAACGCTCAAAACCGAGATCGGTTGCACCGGTGTCGCCCTGCACTCCGGGCGGAAGACCACGCTGACCCTCAAACCGGCAGCGGAGAATACCGGCATACGGATTTGCCGCACCGACCTTGTCAACGGTGCGCGGGAAATCGGCGTTAACTGGGACAACGTGGTCGACACACGGCTGGCGACGACGGTCGGCAACGACCACGGCTCGACGGTCAGCACGGTGGAACATCTTGCAGCGGCGCTTGCCGGCTGCGAAATCGACAATGTTCTGATAGACGTTGACGGCCCCGAAATTCCGATTATGGACGGCAGTTCCGCGCCTTTCGTGTTTCTGATCGAATGCGCCGGCACGGTTGAACAGGACGCCGCACGGACCGCCATCAAGATTCTGAAACCGGTAACCGTCGGTGACGACACCCGGTCGCTTACGATCCGGCCGGCGGAGGAATTCAGCCTTGCCTTCGAAATCGATTTCGATTCGTCGGCAATCGATCGTCAGGAACGCATATTCCAACGCGTCGGGGCGGATTTCAAATCCGATATCTCGCGTGCCCGCACTTTCGGGTTCGATCATGAAGTCGAAGCCCTGCGCAATGCCGGCCTGGCCCGTGGCGGCTCGCTTGAGAATGCCGTCGTCGTGAGCGGCGACAAAATCCTCAATGAGGGCGGGCTGCGCTTCGACGACGAGTTCGTGCGCCACAAGATTCTGGATTGCATCGGCGATCTCTATCTCGCCGGCGGCCCGGTTATCGGCGAAGTTATCGCCAGCAAATCGGGACATGAACTGAACAACGAGCTTCTGCGCGCCGTGTTCGCCGATGAAGACGCATGGGTGCGGATTGATGCGCCGCACGCGGCCGGTCAGGAAGCCTTGCAGATGGTCTCGGCGGTCGCCTGAAGGCGGCCGACGTAAATCCGGCAGGCTTTGTCGGCGGTTCCAGGGCACCCGCGAGGGTGCCTTTTTTCGTTCCAGCCTACTTTCCGCCACCTTTAGATGCTATATACAGTCTGGTTCGATCGACAGTTTATCCGGGTTGAGATTTCCAATGCCGACCTACCGCTTCCGGCACTTTGCCGCCGTTTTATTCGCCTTTTCCGTCCTGACCGCGTGTAGCGGCAGCGATGAAGAGCAGTATGTCGAGCAGAAGGTCGAGATTCTTTACAATACGGCCGTGAATTCCCTCGAAGCCGGCGATTACAAGGATGCTGCAAAGCAATTCGACGAGGTCGAACGGCAGCACCCCTATTCGACGTGGGCGACCAAGGCGCAGATCATGGCTGCGTTCTCGCACTATCAGGCGAACGAATACGACGAGGCGGTTATCGGGCTCGACAGGTTTATCCGCCTTCACCCGGGCAACCGCGATATCGCCTACGCCTACTACCTGAAAGCGCTTTCCTACTACGAGCGAATCTCGGATGTCGCGCGCGACCAGCTCGTCACCGAACTGGCCCTGACGTCGCTGAACGAAGTGGTCCGGCGTTTTCCCAATTCGAAATATGCCCGGGACGCGAAGCTGAAAATCGACCTGACCCGCGACCATCTGGCCGGCAAACAAATGGAAATCGGCCGGTTCTATCTGAACAGGAACCATTATCTGGCCGCGATAAACCGTTTCAAAGCGGTCGTCGACGAATACGAGACCACGACCCATGTGCCGGAAGCCCTTCACCGCCTGGTCGAGGCCTATACGGCACTTGGCGTGGTCGATGAAGCGCGCCGCGTCGCCGCCGTCCTCGGACATAACTATCCCGGGAGCGACTGGTATCTCGACACCTACGCCGTGGCCGCCGGACCGGATCTGCGCGAACGCCCCGAAGACAAGGGGTTCCTCACGCGGACGTGGGACTGGCTGTTCTGATCCGCGATGCTCGCATCGCTCTCCATCCGCAATTTTGTCCTTATCGACCGGCTGGATATCGATTTCAGCAGGGGCTTGTGCGTCCTCACGGGCGAAACAGGCGCGGGTAAATCCATTCTTCTGGATGCGCTCGGGCTCGCTATCGGGGCGCGGGCCGATTCTGCGTTTGTCCGCGGCGGTCCCGACTCGGGCGCAAAAGCGATGATCACTGCCACCTTCGATATCCCCGAGGGCCACGAGGCCCTGAACCGCCTTCGGGAGAACGATATCGAGATACCCGGCCGCGGAGAACCGCTTATCCTCCGGCGCACGCTGACCGGCGACGGTCGCAGCCGCGCCTTCGTCAACGACCAGGCCGTCAGTGCCGGGGCTCTTCGCAACATCGGCGAAACACTGATCGAAATCGAAGGTCAGTTCGCCAGCCACGGGCTTCTCGACCCGGCCAATCACCGCGATGCGCTGGATGCGTTCGGCCGCCTCGACGGCATGGTGACGGCGACACGCGATGCATGGGCGACGATGACCGCGGCGGAAAACGCCCTGGCAACGGCGCGCGACGAGATCGAGAGGATCGCCAGCGAAGGCGATTACCTGCGACATGTCTTCGCCGAAATCGACGAGTTCGACCCGCAGGAAGGCGAGGAAGCCGGTCTTTCCGAAGCCCGTTCGCTGATGATGAACAGCGAAAAAATCGCGGAAGCCATCAACCAGGCACTCGATACACTGGCCGGCCACAAAGGACTCCAAACAGCGCTGTCAAAAGCCGCCCGGTCGCTTGAGCGTGCCAACGAACAGGCAGCCGGCACCCTCAAGGCCGTCCTTGAATCGATGGAGCGGACGGGCAATGAGGCCGCCACCACGATAGATCTGCTCGGCGATGCGCTCCGGTCGCTCGATCAGGACCCGGCCCAGCTCGAACGTCTGGACGAACGTCTGTTCGGACTTCGCGCTCTGGCGCGCAAACACAATACGGATGTCGATTCTCTCGCCGCTTTGCGCACAGAGTTCGCGCAGAAGCTCGAACGGCTCGACGACGCGGACCGGGATCTGACGCGCCTGCAGACCGAGGCGCGCGAAGCGAGGACCGCCTATGAGGACGGGGCGAGGGCTCTTCACGCCGCGCGAACCCAGGCGGCAAGCGCGCTGGACACGGCGATCAATTCCGAACTGCCGTATTTGCGCCTGGAGAAAGCAAATTTCGCGACACAGGTGACCGAGCTCGCCGAAACGGCATGGTCGAGCCATGGCATCGACAGCGTCACCTTTGATGTGACGACCAACCCCGGTCAGCCGGCAGGCCCGATCAACAAGGTGGCATCTGGCGGCGAACTTGCCCGCCTGCTTCTTGCCCTCAAAGTGGCGCTGTCGACATCGAACCGCGTCACGACGCTGGTTTTCGACGAGGTCGATGCGGGTGTCGGCGGTGCAACGGCTGCCTCCGTTGCTGAGCGCCTTTCCCGCCTGTCGGACGGGGTTCAGGTGCTTGTCGTTACGCATTCGCCACAGGTTGCAGCGCGCGGTGCGCGACACCTGCACGTCATGAAGTCGATCGAGACGGTCAATGGCGGGGACAATACCGTCACCGCGGTCACCGAGCTCTCGGCCGGCGAACGTCGCGAAGAAATCGCCCGGATGCTGGCGGGTGCCACCGTTACCGAAGAAGCCCGTGCCGCGGCGGACCGTCTGATCGAAGAATTTGCCCAATGAAGACCGAAGACATGTTTCCCGAACTGGCCTCGATGACGCAGGAAGAAGCGGCGGCGCGGCTGGCTGAACTAGCCGCGGAGATCACCCGGCATGACAAAGCCTATCATCAGAAAGACGCGCCTGAGATTTCGGATGCCGAATACGACCAGCTGCGAAGGCTAAACACGGCAATCGAAACGCAGTTCCCGGACCTGATACGCAGCGACAGCCCGAGCCGCAATGTCGGCGCCGCCCCGGCAGCCGGATTTGGCAAGATCACCCATCGCCGGCCCATGCTGTCTCTCGACAATGCCTTTGACGCAGAGGACGTGGAAAATTTCGTCGGCCGGGTTCGCCGGTTTCTTGGCCTCGGCGAAGACGAAACCGTCGAGATCGTCGCCGAACCCAAGATCGACGGCCTGTCCATCTCGCTCCGCTACGAAGGCGGGAAATACGTACAGGCGGCAACCCGCGGCGACGGCGCCGTCGGCGAGAATGTTACCGACAACGTCGCGACGATCTCCGACATTCCTGACACCCTGGGCCCGGGCGCACCCGATATCGTCGAAATCCGCGGCGAGGTATACATGCGGCATGACGACTTCGCCGCCCTGAACCGCGCCCGGGAAGAGAACGATCAGGCGGTGTTCGCCAACCCCCGGAATGCGGCGGCAGGCTCGCTCCGCCAGCTCGATGTGTCGGTGACCGCTTCGCGGAACCTGAAGATGTTCGCCTATGCCGCGGGGGAACTGTCCGAACCCGTCGGCGACAGTCACCAGGCGTGGCTCGAACAGCTCTCGGACTGGGGTTTTTCGGTAAACCCGCAGTCGAAACTCTGCCGGTCGACCGACGAAATTCTGGAAACCTACGCGGCGATCGGCGAAGGCCGCGCGGGCCTGCCCTACGACATTGACGGTGTCGTCTACAAGGTGAACCGCCATGATTGGCAGGAACGCCTTGGCATGGTTAGCCGCGCCCCGCGCTGGGCAATCGCACATAAATTCCCGGCAGAACAGGCGCAGACGGTTCTTGAAAAGATCACCATTCAGGTCGGCCGGACCGGCGCGATTACACCGGTGGCAAACCTGCTGCCGATCACCGTCGGCGGTGTCGTCGTCAGCCGGGCCACCCTGCACAACGAAGATGAAATCCGCCGCAAGGACGTCCGCGAAGGGGATACCGTGGTCATTCAGCGCGCCGGGGACGTCATTCCCCAGATCGTGCGCGTCGTCGAGGAAAAGCGCGATCCGAAATCCGCGGTTTTTGAATTTCCGCAAGTCTGCCCGTGCGATCTGCAAACCCCCGTGATCCGCCAGGAAGGCGAAGTCGTCGCCCGGTGTTCGGGCGAGCTTGCCTGCCCGTACCAGCAGGTCGAACGTATTAGACACTTCGTCAGCCGGGACGCTTTCGACATCGACGGGCTCGGTGAAAAGCAGGTCAAAGCGTTTTTCGACCGGGGTCTGATCCGCACGCCGGTCGACATCTTCGACCTTGAAGAAAACGACAGCAAAGCCCTGGACCCACTGCGGCGCTGGGAGGGATGGGGCGAAAAATCCGTCACCAAGCTTTTCGCCGCAATAGATGCCCGCCGCACCATCGGCTTTGACCGACTGATCTACGGGCTCGGCATCCGCCAGATTGGCCAGGCGACAGCCCGCCTGCTTGCCCGCCATTACGGCGACCTGACGACATGGCACAATGCCATGGCCGCCGCGGCAGCAGAAAGGGCAGCGAATCCCGAGGAGACGAAAAAACCCGAACTGGTCGGCGAGCACTACGCCGATCTTTGCAGCATCGACCAGATCGGCATCAGCGTGGCCGACGAGCTGACCGCATTCTTTTCCGAACCGCATAATCTCGACATCCTGAAGGGGCTGGAGGAACGGCTGGACGTCGAGGCGCTGGATGCACCGGCGGCGGATACGGCAGTTACCGGCAAGACCGTGGTCTTTACCGGGACGCTTGTCACCATGACCCGGGGCGAGGCAAAGGCCAAAGCGGAATCCCTCGGCGCCAAGGTTTCCGGCTCGGTCTCGAAAAAGACGGACTACGTGATCGTCGGCGCGGATGCCGGTTCAAAGGAAAAAAAGGCCCGGGAACTCGGCGTCACTGTGCTGTCGGAAGACGAATGGCAGGCGATGATCGCGTAGCGCAATCCACCCGCCAAGGACCGTCATATCGGCGCTGTTGCCGTCTCCAGCCATGTCCGGACGTTTTCATCGACCAGCGGCGACAGGGTATCGCGGACGCGGGCATGATAGGCATCGAGCCAGCCGCGCTCGTCTTCCGTCAGTAAATCGCGGTCGATCAGGTTCCGGTCGATGGGCGCCAGCGTGATGGTTTCGAATCCCAGCATCCTGCGCTCGGTCTCCGCCGTCGATCCGCCTTCCGCGACAACCACCAGGTTCTCGATACGGATGCCGTAAGCGCCCTCTTTGTAATAGCCCGGTTCATTCGACAGGATCATGCCCGGCTCCATTGCGACACCCCCGCCCTGCTTCGAGATACGCTGCGGCCCTTCGTGAACGCCAAGATAGCTGCCGACGCCGTGCCCCGTGCCATGGTCGTAATCCAGACCGGCTTCCCACAGCGAAAGACGCGCCAGGGCGTCTATCTGGCTGCCATGGGTGCCCGCGGGAAAGCGCGCCGTCGCGACCGCTATATGACCTTTCAGGACACGTGTGTTGCGGTCTTTGATCCCGGCGGATGCGCCGGTTCCGTCATCGATGAACACGGTCCGGGTAACATCCGTGGTGCCGTCGAGATACTGAGCGCCGGAATCGACCAGATAGACGTCTCCGGGGTTGAGCGGGCGGTCGGTTTGTTCTGTCACGCGATAATGCACGATTGCCCCGTGCGGCCCGCTGCCCGAAATCGTCTCGAAGCTGAGACCGCGAAAACCGGGATCCGTTCGGCGGCATTCGTGCAGGTAATCGGCTGCCGAAATTTCGGTGACCCCGCCTTTCGGGCCCGCTTCCGCCAGCCAGGCGAGAAACGTGGTCAGGGCCGCGCCGTCGCGAATATGCGCGGCGCGCGTCCCCGCAATTTCGGTACTGTTCTTCCGCGCCTTGGGCAACACGCACAGGTCTGTCCCGGCGGACAGGGAAACGCCTGCGGCGTCGAGCGTCAGCCGGATCCATTCGGGCGCACTCGCCGGATCGACCCGCACCGCTCCTTTCTTTTTCTTCAGGGCCGCCAGGCTGTCCGCGAAACCGGCGGGGGGTTTGATGGCGATCCCGGAATCGAGGCTTTTCCTGGTGGATCCGGGAATTTTCCGGGCATCGATGAACCAGTCGACATCGCCCGACACATGGACGATTGCATAGCTGAGGGCCAGCGGCGTGTTGGGAACGTCCGACCCGCGGATATTCAGCAGCCAGGCGATGGAATCCGGTGCGCTGAGGACCGAGGCAATGCACTGGGCTTCCGCCAGCCCGCTCGAAAACTGCCGCCGTTTTTCGCTCGATGCCACACCGGCATATTCTGCGGCCAGCGCCGAGACCGGCCCCAGCGGTGCGGGCGGCTGGTCTTCCCACACCCGGTCTATCGGGTTTTTTTCCACCGGGGCGAGTTCGGCCCCCGCCTCCGTGCAGGCGCCCCGCAAGCGGGCGATTCCGGATGATGTATGAAGCCACGGATCGAACCCGAGACAAGCGCCCTTTGGCAGGTTTTCTCGCAGCCAGTCTTCGGGAGACGTCTCCGCAAGCGCGACCGGCACGAAGGCGCCGGTATCGACCTGGTCGCGGACCTGAAGCGTATACCGTCCATCGACGAAGATGGCCGCCCGGTCGGTCAGCACAATCGCCATTCCGGCCGAGCCGCCGAAACCTGTCAGCCAGGCGAGGCGCTGCGATCTTTTGGCGATGAATTCTCCCTGGTGTTCATCGGCGAGCGGCACCAGAAACCCGTCAAGCCGCTGTGTTGCAAGCTCGGCACGCAGTGCGTCGAGGCGTTCCGGCGGCGCGGGAACCCGGTCAAGACCCGACCGGTCGTTTTCCCGCAGGGCTGTGATCCGCGTCCGGATATCCGCAGGGCGCTCGCCGTCGAAAAGCTCGGCAAGCATCCGGTCGGCACCGTCAACATCGGTCAGGAATGCCGAAGCAGCTATTCCCTCCAGCAGAAAATTATCTATCTCGGCCTCCAATAGGGCGGGAAACCGCCATTTATATCCGTCATCGAGGCGCACGGTAGCGTTCCGCGACGATGCCGACAATATGATTGCGAATGACGGCTGGATTGCCGTAGGGTTCGCCGGTCGCCGCAGTATCGCTGAAGTATCGCTGGAGTGTCGCTGGCGGCGGGTTGTACACCGGGTAAGCGAGAGTAGAACGTGCAGAAATTCATTGTGATTGCCGCGGCTATCATTGCCGCCGGCACGAGTATTGCAGCGGCGCAATCCCTCCCAAAGACGACAAACAAATTCGGCGACTGGGCCCTGTCCTGCCGGCAGCTAAAGACAGATGCTCCGGAAAGATGCGTTCTTTTCCAGGATATTCTCTGGCAGACCAGCGGCAAGCGTATACTGAACGTCTCGATCGCCCGCCCGACAAAGGATCAGCCCTTTGTCGCCGCGATCACCGCGCCGCTCGGGATTCTTCTGCCCGCCGGGCTGACGCTTAATGTCGATGAGAAGGAACTGGTCCGGTTCCCGCTCCGGTTCTGTAATATCAATGGCTGCCGCGGGCAGTTTCCGGTTACCGAAGACATGCAAAAACTGTTCGCGGCAGGCAAGAAAGGCCGCGTCATATTCCGTCAGCCGAACGGGCAGCCGCTACGCGTCGAGTTCTCGCTGATGGGGTTTGCGGCCGGTTTTGCCGCCTTGAAAACCAAGTAACCGACGCCGGCCCGCTTCACTATTCGCCGCGCGTCAGAACCAGGGTCGACCAGTTCCCGAGGTCGATACGCTCTTTTAGAGACATTCCGCGTTCACGATAGGCTGCGATTACGCTGGCTGCCTGCTCCCGCAAAATCCCCGACAGGATCACATATCCGCCCATGGCGGCGATCGCCGATATTCCAGGCGCCAGCGCAATCAGCGGGTTGGCGACGATGTTTGCAAGAATGAGATCATAGGGCGCCGACGCCGCAATCTCCGCATTGTCGAGCCCGTCGCTGACGGCAAAAGCGATCCGGTCTGCAACACCGTTGATCGCGGCGTTTTCCCGCGCGACGTCGATGGCGATCGGGTCGATATCGCTGGCCATGACGTCGACACCGAAGCGTTTCGCCACCGCAATCGCCAGGATACCGCTGCCGGTGCCGATATCGATCGGCGATTTCGGCGGCTGGTCCGCCAGAACCGATTCGAGCGCCTGCAGGCATCCCTGCGTCGTTTCGTGGTTGCCGGTGCCGAAGGCGAGCCCCGCATCGATCTGGATCGCGATGGAGTTCGGCGGCGGCGTATCGCGAATATGCGACCCGAAGACGTAATATGGCGGAACATGAATCGGCGTCAGCGTCTTTTCGACCTCCGCAACCCAGTCTTTTTCGATCACGCCGGCAAATCGGACATCAGGACACGCGATGCCTGCTGCAGCCGCCGCTGCCGCCACGCTGGCCTTTACCGCGTTCTCGTCGGGCGGACCATCGGTATAGCCGGTCAGACGCCATCGCGGCGTGCCCTCGACCTCAAAAATCGCATGGCCGGTGACGAAACTCTCGATCACTTCCTCAAACGCCGCCCGGTGATCTCCGGTCGGCAGTTCGATACCGATCTCCCAGATTGCGGCATCCGTCATGCCGGTTCCACGAAGCTTTCCATGACCTTTTTCGTCCCGGCTTTCTCGAAATCGATCTCCAGCTTGCCGCCCTCGTTCGACCGAACCGTGCCGTAGCCGAATTTCTGATGGAACACCCGGATACCGACCGCGACAAGCCCTGAAGGCGCGGGCTCCTGCAGCGAAGACGGGCGGGATACCCTCTCCCTGTTTTTGCCGCCGGCACGCATCCGCTGATAGCCCGGCCCACGGCCCTGTTGCGGCGCTCCCCAGCTGTGGTCGCCCGACGATGTCATGCCCGGTTCGCCTATGCCGCCATACAATCCGGGTTCGATGACGTGTTCCACGAACTCGTCCGGCAATTCATCTATAAACCGCGACGGCGCACAGGACAGCCACTGATTGTAGACCCGGCGGCTCGACGCGTGGCATATCCATACCCGTCGCCGGGCCCGCGTAATACCGACATAGGCGAGCCGGCGTTCTTCCTCCAGCGCAGCGGAGCCGCCATCGTCCACCGACCGGCGGTTGGGGAAAACCTCCTCTTCCCAGCCCGGCAGGAACACATGGTCGAATTCCAGCCCCTTGGCGGCATGCAGGGTCATCAGGCTCGCCATTTCTCCGGCAGCACCGTCGTCGCGGTCCATCACAAGGCTGATATGTTCGAGAAAGCCCTCAAGCGATTCAAACTCGCTAAGCGCCGAGACCAGTTCCTTGAGGTTTTCCAGCCGGCCCGGGGCATCCGGCGCCTTGTTTTTCTGCCACATCTCCGTATAGCCGGATTCATCGAGCACCGTGCCTGCCAGTTCCATCTGATCGACGGCCTGCGCCATGGCACGCCATCGGTCGAAGGCCTCAAGCAGCTTGCGCAGCGATGTCCTCGCCTGCGGCTTTATCTCGTCGGTCTCTATGATCTGGCGGGCGGATTCATACAGCGATATATCCTGTGCCCGGGCATGACCATGCAGGGTCTGGAGCGTCGCCGCGCCGAGACCCCGGCGCGGCAGATTGATGATACGTTCCAGCGCCAGGTCGTCATTCGGCTGGGCGACGACGCGCAGATAGGCAATGGCATCGCGGATTTCCGCGCGTTCGTAAAACCGCGGCCCGCCGACCACGCGGTAGGGCACACCCAGCGTGATCAGCCGTTCTTCGAATTCGCGCATCTGGAAACTGGCCCGCACGAGGATGGCCATGCCGTCCAGCGATGCGCCGTCGCGCTGCAGGTTTTCGATCTCATCGCAGATGAAACGCGCCTCGGATTCCCCGTCCCAGACGGCCCGGATATGCAGGGGCTCACCGCTTTCCGCCTCGGTCCACAGCGTCTTGCCGAGACGTCCGCTATTGTGAGCGATCATCTGCGACGCGGCAGACAGTATCTGCTGGGTGGAGCGGTAGTTCTGTTCGAGGCGGATGACCTTGGCGCCGGGGAAATCCTTCTCGAAGCGCAGGATGTTGCCGACCTCGGCACCGCGCCAGCTATAGATGGACTGGTCGTCGTCGCCGACGCAGCAAATGTTGTGCCGTCCCTGTGCCAGCAACCGCAGCCACAGATACTGTGCGACGTTCGAATCCTGGTATTCGTCGACCAGAACGTAATGGAACTGCTGCTGATACTCTTTGAGGACATCGGGGTGCTTGAGAAACAGCGTCACGCAATGCAGCAGCAGATCGCCGAAATCGGCGGCATTCAAGACCTTCAGCCGGTCCTGGTAGATCCTGTACAGCTCACCGATACGCCCATCGGCGATATCGCCGGCCTCGGCGACACCGACCTTGTCGGGAGTCAGTCCGCGGTCCTTGAACCGTTCGATCGCGGCATGGACCGCGCGCGCGGGCCAGCGCTTGTCGTCGATTTCCTCGGCCTCGATAATCTGTTTAACCAGCCGTATCTGATCGTCCTGATCGAGGATGGTAAAATTCGACTGCAGTCCCACCAGTTCGGCATGACGGCGCAGCATCCGCGTCGCGATGGCATGAAATGTGCCGATCCAGAGCCCTTCGGATGCCCCGCCGATCATCGCCGCCACCCGATCGCGCATTTCGCGCGCTGCCTTGTTAGTGAACGTCACGGCCAGAATCTGGCTCGGCCAGGCGCGGCGCGTTACCAGGATATGGCCTATGCGGGTGGTCAGGACGCGCGTTTTGCCCGTGCCCGCGCCCGCCAGCACGAGGAGCGGGCCGTCAACGGATTCAACGGCCTCTCGCTGAGGGCCGTTCAGGCCCTGCAGGTAAGGCGCGGCAGGCGCCGCGGGCACGTCGCGCGGTTCTGTATCAGGTATCATCTGCCGATTATATCAGGCGTGCGCACGCACGGCGCGGCGAAACCGGGAAATTGCGAATCGCACGGGCGATTGGCCCCCGTTAACCACGAACCCGGAAAAAATTGAGAATTGGCGTTGCGTCGGATAGTTTTCTGACGGGTAAGGCACAACATCATAGGTAGTGATCGCATGCCGAAAGCCGATGAGACCCAGGAATTATCCCGCTATTTCACCGCCTGCGAAACGTTCGCCGAATCGCGGTTCAACGATCTGTCAGCCGAACGGCGCAAACATGTCGCGATGTGGAGCGCGGCCGTGATGGAATCGCTCAAGGACGAGAAGGTTTCAATGTCGGATATTCACCTGATGCTGGGGACACTCGCCGGCATGGTCGTTCACCAGGAAGCCATACCCGCGGGGCTGGATAAAGCCGATATTCGAAACCATGGACGCAACTTGCTGGTCGGCGCATTCGAACGCGGCTGCGACGGAATATCCCTGCTGGATCTGGGGCCCTGACAGCGCAGGGCGTTCGGCAACGGCCGTCAGATTTCGCCGCGTTCCTCGCGCCGGGCGTCGAGCAGCGCGCGGTTGTAAATGAGCATCACATCGATTTCGTGCAGAAACCCGACCAGCTTCATTGATTTCCGGTCGGCGACGACAGCGACATGTTCCTCGCCCGTATCCTGCATCATCTTCAGGGCGCCCTCGAGCGAGTCGTCGGCGGCAAGCGAGGGCGGATGCAGCCGCGCAACATCCCGGGCGTTCACAACATCGTCGATCGAATGATCGAAGGCGCTGTCGGACAGGTCTTCGAGGGTAATGGTCCCGAACAGTGCGCCATTGTCGTCGACCACGAATAACTCGCCGTGCGGTGCGGTCAGCAGTTTTTCGCGTACCCCGTTTATGTTGAGCGATTGCGCAACCGGCGTGAACTCGTGACTCATGACATCGGACACATGCGTCGTGGTCATCAGGCCGGATTCACGACCACCCTTGATATTTATGCCACGCCGCTCGAGCTGCCAGGTAAAGAACGAATGGCCACGAACCTGCTGCGTGATAACGGTTGCGATCACCACAGCCATCATCACGGCAATCGTCAGCGCATAGTTCGCCGTGAGTTCGAACACGATCAGAATGGTGGAGATCGGCGCGCCCAGCACCGCCCCCGACACAGCGCCCAGTCCGACCAGCGTATAGGCCGAATGACCGGACGAAAGATGCGGGAAAAACTGCGTTGCAATCAGCCCGAATGCGCCTCCGACCATCGCACCGATAAACATCGACGGTGAAAAGACTCCGCCCCCGAAACCTGCCCCCACGCAAATCGCCGTCGCGGCCGTCTTTGCGGCAATCAGTGCAATCAGGACCGCGAGTTCGTACTGCCCCTTCAGAGCCAGGTCGGTCGCTTCGTATCCAACGCCCAGAACCTGCGGAAAGGCCAGCGCGATCACGCCGACGCACAGCCCGCCGAACATCGGCTTCAGCCATGCAGGAACCGGTATCCGGCTAAAAACATCGGTCGAGAACTCACACGAGCGCAGAAAAATAACCGCAGACATCGCGCAGACAACGCCAAGCAGGGCAAATGCGGGAAATTCCCAGAATGACACGATTGTCTGGCCGGGAATGATAAAGGCGGGAAAATCGCCGAAATAGAGACGCGTGATGATGGTTCCGGTAACGCCGGCGATTACGATCGGGGCGAACGCGCTGAGCGCGTAATGGCCGATGACGACTTCAAGAGCAAAAAACACGCCGGCGATCGGCGCGTTAAACGACGACGCCACCGCAGATGCAACGCCGCAACCGAGCAAAGTGACCGCCTGCGACCGGCTGAGCCGGAGCCGCGTCGCCACGAAAGACGACAGGGTTGCGCCCAGGTGCACAACCGGCCCTTCGCGGCCGACCGAGGCGCCGACCCCGATGGACGCCGCACTTACCGCTGCGGCGCCAAGTCCCTCGCGCAGGGTAATCGCCCCGGAACGCAGCGCCGCTGCCTCCATGACGTCTGCAACAGCTCTGTTTCGACGCCCCGGCATCAGAAAATGAACCATTAACCCCACCAGCAGCCCGCCGCCCGTCGGCACGAGGATAATTTGCCAGTCAGGCAGCGTGCTGAAAAACTCCGACATTTGTTCGAGGGAAGCGCCAAACGCCAGCGATTGCACAATCACGATGGCTTCGCGAAAAACGATCGCCCCGAACGATGCCGCCGACCCGGTGAGGACGGCCAGCAGTATCAGAATAAGCTGCTGATTGCGGATGAACCTGTAGACCGGCTCAAGAAAGGGCTTGTCGGTCAAGCAACACCGCCCGGAAAAAGCAGCCCGCTGACAAAGGTATTACGAAATGGATTCAATCTGTTGGAAACCATCCGGATAGGTGTATCGCGCCGTGCGGTTTCCGAAAAGCCCAAATCGCCACCCCCGGACTACTGTCGCCGGATACCGATGGTATGGCCCTGCTGGTCCGGCGCCGGCAAATCGCTGTGTCTCGCGAACATATCCGCCGCCTTCTGCCGGATGTTTTCCGACATCGGCACCACCTTCCGGATGCCGAGATCGACGTGAACCGTCATGATTTCGTTCGTCGCCGACAGGAAGCCCTTTTCGGCGTGATACATTCGGTGAAAGTAGTGCAGCCGCTTTTCATCGTGATCGAGAAGCTGGGTCGAGACCGAAACCTCGTCTCCTTCGACCACCTCGGCAAGGTAGGTCGTGTGGATTTCGACCGCGAAGGTCGAACAATTCGTCGCGAGCCGGTAAGGCTTGTCTATCCCCAGACTGTCATGGAACACGTCCGTCGCGTGATCGAATATCAACACGTAATAGGCCATGTTGAGATGGCCGTTATAGTCGCACCACTCACCGCGGACGGTTTCCCGCCAAATCGCCGGAAGAGCCGCTTCGCCCATCAGGATTTAAGCGCCTGACGGGCCCGGACCAGAACGTCGAGCGCCTTGAATGCATCCTCGATCAGCGGGAAGGTCGGCACGCCTCGCGGCTCCAGGAACGCCTTGGCTTCCTCGTTACAGGCGTGGTCGCCGCTAAAGGAAATATAGACCGGCTTCTTCGGGTATTTGGCGGCAAGCTCCGGGATAAAGTCGAGGGACGGCATTCCGAGCTCTTTGGTCAGGATCATGATCGACACCACCGCATCCACGTTCGGATCCTTGAACACGGCTTCCATCGCCTCCCGGTAGGCGTATTCCATGCCGTGCACCGTCGCGCTGGGGAAAATATCCACTGGATTGCTGAGACGGATGAAGGGCGGGCTGATTTCTTTCAGCCGGTCCATCGTTTTCGCCGTCAGAGCAGGAAAGGTGAGATTGAGCCGCTGCCGGCACAAGTCGCTGATATGGACGATGAACGCCCCTGACGGCGACACGAAACCGACCCGGTTGCCGGCAGGTACCGGCATCGGCGCAACGGCCTTCGCCGCGAGAAACAGATGCGAGAATTCATCGATCCGCACCACACCGGCCTGTCGGAGGGCGCCGTCCAGAATCCGGTCGTCGGAGCCAAGCGATGCCGTGTGCGACAAAGCTGCCGCAGCGCCATCCGGCGTGGCCCCGCCTTTAAGCATGATGACCGGCTTTTTCGGCGTCACCTCGCGCGCGATCTCGATAAAGTCACGCGGCCGGCGCAGGCTCTCGAGATAAAAGAAGATCGCGTCGGTGTGTTTGTCGGTCGCGAGAAACTCGAACACGTCGGTTTCGTCGATATCGACCGTATTGCCGAGCCCGATACACCGCGCGACACCGTAATTTTCGGCCGACATGATGTGTTTCATCATGGCGCCTGTGAAATTGCCGGTCTGCGCGACATATGAGATGCCGCCTTTGGGAATTTCGCCGAGCGGAAAGAAGCTCGAGGTAAAGTCGGCAGGGGTAGAGATATGTCCGGCCGTATTGGGGCCGAGCACACGCACGCCGGTTTCGCGGGCCGCGCGGGCCAGCTCTTCCTGCAGGTCTTCGCCTGCATGGTCCACTTCGGCAAAGCCGCCGGCAACCAGCACGATCGATCCGATTTTTCGCGCGGCACAATCGCGTACTGCCTGTGGCGTCGCCTGGGCCGGCAGGATCACGATGGCAAGATCGATACCCGACGGCAGGTCCTCGATCGTCTTGTACACCTTCAGCCCCAGCAGACGACCGCCGCGCGGATTTACCGGATAGATATTCCCGGCATAGCCATTGGCGCGCATGTTTTCGATGACGACACGTCCCGGACGCCCTTTGGTGGCGGATGCGCCGACGACGGCAACGTTGCGGGGGGCGAAAAAGCGCTTGAGGTTTCTTTTGGCGGTCATTTGCCCTCTCCCGCCGCTTTAAGAATGACGAGACCATCGACCGCAACCGGTTTGGATCCGTTGATGATGAGCGGGTTTATATCGATTTCCGCTATTTCGGGATTTTCTGCAGCGGCCTTGCCGACGCCGACAATCGCGCGCGCAAGCGCCGCGCGGTCGACGCGGGCCATCCCGCGCACGGCATCCAGAATGCGGGCGGCACGGATTTCGTTCATCATGTCACGGGCATCGCTGAGGGTCAGCGGCGCGAGCCGGAACGACACGTCTTCAAGGACTTCGGTAAAGATGCCGCCGAGACCGAACATCACGGACGGACCGAACTGTTCGTCCCGTGTCATGCCGATCATCAGTTCGCGGCTTCCCTTGACCATTTCCTGGACCAGGTAGGCGCCGCTAAAATCAGGACCGGCCCGGCCGGACAGTGTTTTGAACGCCTCGCTCACGTCGCGTGCCGAACCGAGACCGACAGCGACGAGCCCGGCTTCGGTCTTGTGCAACAGATCCGGTGCACACCCTTTCAGGACGACGGGATAGCCAAGCCCGTCTGCCGCCTTTTTTGCATCCGTTGCGTTTTTGACAAGTTTCTCGCGCGTGACCGGAACCCCGTAGGCCGAAAGCAGTCGCTTGCTGTCGTATTCGGATAACGCGCCATGGCCCGCGGCCAACGCTTTCTGGATAAGGCGCTTGGCGCCGCTTGTCTGCACGATATGACCCTCGTCGGATGTTTATCTTTCATAGCCGAGGACAGGAGAGAGCCATCGTTCCGCCGTGGCAACATCCATCCCCTTCCGACGTGCATAATCCTCTACCTGGTCTTTGGCAATTTTACCTGTCCCGAAGAACCGGGCCTCGGGATGCGCAATGTAGAAACCCGATACCGCGGCAGTCGGTAACATCGCGAAACTCTCGGTCAGCTCGATCCCCGCCCTGTCGGTCGCACCGAGCAGCGAGAACAGCCCTTCCTTCTCGGTATGATCGGGACACGCCGGATAGCCCGGGGCCGGGCGAATGCCCTGGTAGGCTTCTTTGATCAGGTCGGAATTGTCCAGGCTCTCGCCCGGGGCGTAGCCCCAGAATTCGGTGCGCACGCGCTCGTGCAGACGTTCGGCAAACGCTTCCGCCAGCCGGTCGGCCAGCGCCTTGAGCAAAATCGCATTGTAATCGTCGTTCGCCGCCTCAAAGCGCGCCACGTGTTCGTCGATACCGATACCGGCCGTGACCGCAAATGCGCCGATATAATCGCCGATGCCGGACTCCGCGGGCGCGACGAAGTCGGCGAGCGCGAAGTTCGCCCGGGTTTTCCGGGCGCCGCCATCGCGTTTGATCTGCTGGCGGATCGTATGGAAATGCGACACGACCTCGGTGCGGTCCTCGTCGGCATAGATCTCGATACTCTCGGCGCCGTCGGAATTTGCCGGGAACAGGCCGAACACCCCGCGGGCGGTAAGCCATTTCTCCTCGATGATCCGGTCCAGCATCCGCTCGGCGTCTTCGAACAGCGCCGTTGCCGTATCGCCGACGATCTCGTCCTCGAGAATGTCGGGATAGGTACCGACCAGTTCCCATGCCCTGAAAAACGGCGTCCAGTCGATGCGGTCGCGCAGTTCGGCCAGCGAATAGTCGTCAAGAACGTGGACACCCGGCATGGCAGGCGTCGTAGGCTGCCAGGCGGACCAGTCGATATCGACCTTGTTGGCGCGGGCTTCTTCAAGGCTGAGAGCGCGCCCGGCGCTGTCCTTGGCGACATGCCGACGTCGCGCATCTTCGTTCTCTGCCCGGATTTTTTCGACAAAATCGGCGCTGAGATCCTCGCTCAGGAGATTCGACGCAACGCCGACCCCGCGCGATGCGTCGAGCACATGGATCGTGGATCCCGAATATGCAGGCTCGATCCGCACAGCGGTATGAATTTTCGATGTGGTCGCACCGCCGATCATCAGCGGGATCGAGAAACCTTCGCGCTCCATTTCGGCGGCAACATGCACCATTTCGTCCAGCGACGGCGTAATCAGGCCGCTGAGCCCGATTATATCCACGTTCTCCGCCCGCGCGGTCTCGATGATCTTCTGCGACGGGACCATAACGCCAAGATCGATCACGTCGTAATTATTACACTGGAGAACAACACCGACGATATTCTTGCCGATATCGTGAACATCGCCTTTCACGGTGGCCATCAGGATCTTGCCCTTGGCCTTTGTCTCCTCGCCCTCGCGCTTGTCGTCCTCGATGAACGGGATCAGGTAGGCGACGGCCTGCTTCATGACACGTGCGCTTTTGACCACCTGCGGGAGGAACATCTTGCCGGCGCCGAACAGATCGCCGACGACGTTCATGCCGTCCATCAGCGGCCCCTCGATGACATGAAGCGGCCGGTCTGCCTCCTGGCGCGCCGCTTCGGTATCCTCGACGATAAAATCCGCGATCCCGTTCACGAGCGAATGGGTCAGGCGTTCGCCGATAGGCTTTTGGCGCCAGGACAAATCCTCGACGCGCTCCTTCTTTTCGCCCTTGAACGATTCCGCAGCGTCGACCAGGCGTTCGGTCGCATCGTCGCGGCGGTTCAGCAATACGTCTTCAACCAGTTCACGGAAATCGGCGGGGATATCCTCATACACGGTCAGCTGGCCGGCATTGACGATGCCCATATCCATGCCGGCACGGATCGCGTGATAGAGAAACGCCGAATGCATCGCCTCGCGGACCGGATCGTTGCCGCGGAAGGAAAATGAAATATTACTCAGCCCGCCGGACACATGCACATGCGGCAGGGTCTCCTTGATACGGGCGGTCGCCTCGATAAAGTCGAGCGCATAGTTATTGTGCTCCTCGATCCCGGTCGCGACGGCAAAGATATTCGGATCGAAAATAATGTCCTGAGGCGCAAACCCCGCCTGATTGACCAGCAGGTCATAGGATTTCGTACAGATTTCGACTTTTCGGTCCGCCGTATCGGCTTGGCCGTCCTCGTCGAACGCCATCACGACAACCGCCGCGCCATACCAGCGCACCCGTTTCGCCTGGGCGAGAAAAGCTTCCTCGCCTTCCTTCAGACTTATCGAATTCACAACGCCCTTGCCCTGAACACAGCGCAGGCCCGCCTCGATAACCGACCATTTCGAGGAATCGATCATCACCGGCACCCGGGAAATATCTGGTTCCGCCGCCAGAAGGTTCAGATACCTGACCATCACGGCTTCCGAATCGATCAGACCCTCGTCCATGTTGATGTCGATGATCTGCGCACCGTTTTCGACCTGCTGGCGCGCAACATCGAGCGCGGTGTCGAAATCGCCTTCCTTGATCAGCTTGGCAAAGCGTGCCGACCCGGTCACGTTCGTCCGCTCGCCGACATTCACAAACAGGGTATCGGGTCCGATATTCAGCGGTTCCAGCCCGCTCAGACGGCACCGGATTTCCACATCGGGCACTTCGCGGGGTGGATGAACGGCAACTTTATCGACCAGCATTCGCGTATGGTCCGGGGTTGTGCCGCAACAACCTCCGATGAGGTTCACGAACCCGTTGGCAGCGAAATCCCCCATGATTTCCTGCATTTCCTCGGGCGTCTGGTCGTATTCGCCGAAGGCATTCGGCAGGCCGGCATTCGGATGACAGGAAACGAAGGTTCCGGCGATGCGCGACAGTTCCTGCAGGTAGGGCCGCAACTCCTGCGCACCGAGCGAGCAGTTCAGTCCGACGACCAGCGGCTCTGCATGGGCGATCGAATTCCAGAACGCCTCGGTGGTCTGTCCTGTCAGGGTCCGTCCGCTCGCATCCGTAATCGCACCGGAGATGAAAATCGGCAGCTTCATGCCTTCATCGTCGAAGAACTGCAGGATGGCGAAGATCGCCGCCTTTGCGTTCAGCGTATCAAAGACGGTCTCGATCAGCAGCAAGTCCGCTCCGCCATCCACCAGCCCGCTCACCGATTCCGTATAGACTTTGACCAGTTCTTCGAACGTCGTGTTGCGATAGCCGGGATCATTGACGTCCGGCGAAATCGATGACGTCCTGTTGGTCGGCCCGATAACGCCGGCAACGAATCTCGGCTTGTCGGGCGTTTCCGACGTTTTCCCGTCGGCTACCTTGCGCGCGAGCCGGGCCGCGGCGTAGTTCAGCTCGTATACCTGGTCCTCCATCCCGTAATCCGCCATCGCGATGGCGGACGAATTGAAGGTATTCGTTTCAAGAACGTCGACGCCTGAATCGAGGAACCCCTGATGGATTTCGCCGATAATGTCGGGCCGGGTCAGCGTCAGCAGGTCGTTATTGCCCTTCTGGGGGAAAGCGTGATCGGCAAACCTGTCGCCACGATAATCCGCTTCTTCCAGTTTATAGGACTGGATCATCGTGCCCATCGCACCGTCGATCACCAGTATCCGGTTCTCCAGCAGCTTGCGCAGTTCCTCGGTCCTGTCGGGCTGGCGATAAACCGGGGTATCGGCGATCGTTCCGCCGGCATGGTCGACGGCGTCGCGCAGGATGCGCGTCGTTTCGAAATTCATTTGTCTGTTTCCTGCAGTTTTTCGGCACCCCCCGGACGAACGCCCAGGATGTGGCAGATGGCGAAAGAAAGATCGGCCCTGTTCAGGGTATAAAAATGGAAGGCGTCGATGCCTTCGGCCTGCAGCTTTCGGCACTGCTCGGCTGCGGTTGTCGCCGCCACCAGACGGCGTGTTTCCGGATCGTCGTCCAGACCTTCGAAAAGGTCGGCCATCCAGCCGGGGACGGCTGCCCCGCACATCGCACTGAACTTCCGCACCTGTGCGAAATTCGTTACCGGCAGAATACCGGGAACGATCTCGACATCGATACCGGCTTTGCGAACCCGCTCCACGAAGCGCAGATACACGTCCGCCTCGAAAAAATACTGCGTGATCGCCCGTGTTGCACCGGCGTCGAGCTTTCGTTTCAGATTGTCGAGATCGTCGGAAATGCTGGCGGATTCGGGATGAACTTCCGGATAGGCGGCAACGCTGATCTCGAAATCGCCGACGGCGCGCAGCCCCGCAACGAGGTCGGACGCGTAATCGTATCCGCCCGGATAGGGTGTATAGCCGTTCGCATCGTCCGGCGCATCGCCCCGCAGGGCGACGATGTGGCGGATGCCCGCGTTCCAGTATTCCCGGGCAACCCGGTCCACTTCCTCGCGTGTCGCACCGACACAGGTCAGATGCGCCGCAGCGGAAAGCGAGGTATCCGAATTTATCCGCGTCACGGTACTGTGGGTGCGTTCCCGCGTCGTCCCGCCGGCGCCATAGGTGACCGACACGAAGCGCGGCGCCAGAGGTTCAAGCCGCTCCACGGATTGCCAGAGCGTTTCGGCCATCTTCTCTGTTTTTGGCGGGAAGAACTCGAACGAGATCTTCAGGTTGGAATTTGTCATCTACCGGCCTCCTCCCGGGTGGAAACACCGGCAGTGACCTTGGCCGGTAGGTTGACCGTCACGTCGTTATCGCCCGATTTCTGACCGATCCAGATTTTGACGGTCAGCGGGTCTCCCGGCAGTTCGTACGTGTCGACGGTGCGCATGCCCGCATCGCCCAACAGTCCGGCGATTTCCCTATCACCGAACCCGAGCCGTCGGTGGGCGTGCACATCGCGAAGCTCCTCGACGGCGTGGGGCGCAAAATCGACGATCGCCAGCGTACCGCCCGGCACAAGCACCCTTGCGGCTTCAATAACGACCGCGGCGGGATCGTCGGCGTAATGCAGCACCTGATGCAGGATCGCGATATCGAACCCGGCATCGTCCTCGCGCAGTTGATACATATCCCCCTGTCGCACCTGACAGCCACGGATATCGAGGGAATCGAGCCGTGACCGGGCGAGCGCGAGCATTTCGCGCGACAGATCGACACCGATACTGCGGGCAACGCGCGGCGCCATCAATTCCAGAATGCGCCCGGTTCCGGTACCGATATCGATCAGACGCTTCTCTTCATCGTGGGGAAGAGCGGACAGGAGCGCAGCTTCGACCTCGGCATCGTCCACATGCATCGATCGAATCTGATCCCAGCGGCTGGCATTTTCACGAAAATACGCATCCGCGATCTCGTGACGGGCGCGACGGACTTCGGCAAGGCGCTGCATATCGCGGTTCACCTGCGGGTCGTTTTCGGGGATTAGGCCGATTATCTGCTGGCATAGCGCATACGCCCTCGATCCCGACCGATCCGCCAGCCGGTAAAACACCCAGGCCCCTTCCTGAAAACGGTTCAGCAGGCCGGCGTCGCAGAGCAGTTTGAGATGCCGCGACACACGCGGCTGACTTTGCCCCAGGATATGTGTGAGTTCGCTCACGGTCAGTTCGCCCTGGGCACAGAGTGCCAGGATACGAAGCCGCGTCGGCTCCGCAGCGGCCTTTAGTCTATTGAGCAGTATTTCCACGGGCGCGGAGGCTCCAACACGGGTTTCGATGCATAAATATGGATATAAAGATATTTATATATCGTTATCAGAGTGGAAACTCAACCGGATAGCCATCACCACAAATTGATGCAGGCGACGGGCGAAGGCCGTGTCGCCGGGATTGATCTTCAGCGGGCGATCTGTTTGAAAACAGTTCTTCCCCCGAAGCTCTGAAAACCCGAAGCTCTGAAAAAGAGCAGGTGGGCGGGTCACGGAAAAAGAAGGTAACCGGGTGACGTTAAGTGTGTCTTTACGCGATCTTCCTATCGTTCGGCAGGCCGTGGTCGGTCGCGACATGGCGAGGCGATTGAATCGATCCAATTGTATCGATTCGAGAATTGCCTTAGTGTCGGGGCCGAAGGCGGGACAGGCCTTTGATAACATGTGTTTAGTAAGCAACGTGGACGAAGGGCGAGGTGTATTGTGAAAGTGGTTAGGGTAATACCCGGGCGCATCGCCCGCATGATCGCATCGGTAACCTGTATTGGACTGCTTGCCGCAGGCTGTGCGACGCCTCCACCGGCCGACGACCCTGCAGCCGTTGCCGCGTTCAATGAAGCGAACGATCCGTATGAGCCTTTCAACCGCGCCATGCTGGAGTTCAATCTCGCATTGGACAAAGCGATCCTCAAACCTGTTGCATATGTCTATAAAGAAGGCGTCCCGGACCCGCTTCAGACCAATGTGACGAATTTCCTCGCCAATCTTCGCGGCCCCGTCGTGTTTGCGAACGACCTGCTGCAGGGGGAGTTTGAACGCGCAGGCAGCACGCTGCTGCGCTTCGCGATGAACTCGACGATCGGCATTCTCGGGATCAACGATTTTGCGGGCGAGGCCGGCATAAAGGAACACACGGAAGATTTCGGCCAGACCCTGGCGACATGGGACGTCGATGACGGCCCCTACCTGGTGCTGCCGATTTTCGGCCCGTCAAACCCGCGTGACGGCGTTGGCATTCTGGCCGACAGCCTGATCGATCCGTTTACCTGGGTGACCCCGTTCGAGTTCCGTCTGGGACGGGCAATCGGTACCGCGGTCGACCGGCGGGCGCGGAATTACGACCGGATAAACGATCTCGAAAAAAACTCGCTCGATTTCTACGCGGCGATTCGCAGCCTGTACCGGCAGCGACGCGCAGACGAAATACGCAACGGTGCACCGGCGTCGGCTACACCGGTGCCGGGCGGTCTCTCTGTCGTGCCGCAAAAGACCGACGGACAGCAAAGCAAAGCGACAACGCCGGAAAAGTAAATGACAGGTTCTCCGCTTAAAGCGCTGTGCGCGCTTGCTTTCCTCGTCCTGGTGTATGCGGCCCCCGTTCAGGCAGCGACTCCGGCAGACTTCGTCAAAAACATGGGCGACAAGGCCTTTGCCTCGCTGAGCGAGGCCGGGCTGACCCAGGACCAGCGCACGGAACGCTTTCGCAGCCTTCTGAACGAAGCTTTCGATCTGCCGCGGATTGCCCGCTTCACCCTCGGTCGTTACTGGCGCACCGCCACGGACGAAGAGAAAACGGAATTCATCTCCCTTTTCGAGAAATTCGTCATTCAGGCCTATTCCAACCGGTTCCAGGACATGAGCGGCAAGAAACTCATCGTCATTAACGCCCGGGAAGTTTCGGCCTCTCAGGCGCTGGTGCTGTCGGAAATCGAGATCCCCGGCAAGCCGCCGGTCAAGATCAACTGGCGCGTGCGCTCGAAAGACGACCAGCACAAGATCGTCGACGTCATGGTCGAAGGCATCAGCATGAGCGTCACCCAGCGCGATGAATTCGCCGCCGTGATCCGCCAGACCGGCGGTCAGGTGAACGGCCTGATCAAGGCGCTCCGCCGCAAGACCGGATCGAACTGACACCGCTCCACGGCGCGCTTCGCCTTACCGGCCGCCATCTCCCTGAGTTCTGTCAGCGCACAGCCGTTTAACCGCGGATAAGCGGCTTGTACTTGATCGCCTTGGGATTGTCGGCGTCGTCACCCAGCCGGCGGCGGCGGTCGTTTTCGTAATCGTCGTAATTGCCTTCGAACCACGTCACCTGACTGTCGCCTTCGAATGCCAGAATGTGTGTCGAAATCCGGTCGAGGAACCAGCGATCATGGCTGATGACCAGCACGCAGCCGGCATAGTCCAGCAATGCATCTTCCAGCGCACGCAACGTATCGACATCGAGATCGTTGGTCGGTTCGTCAAGCAGCAGAACATTGGCCTGCGATTTCAGCATTTTCGCCAGGTGCACACGGTTTCGCTCACCGCCCGATAGCTGGCCGACCTTCTTCTGCTGGTCGGGGCCCCGGAAATTGAACGAACCGCAATAGGCCCGGCTCTGCATTTTATTGTTGCCCAGTTCGACGATATCCTCGCCATCCGATATTTCTTCCCACACGGTCTTGTCCGCGCTGAGAGAATCCCGGCTCTGGTCGACATACCCGAGCTCGACGGTGTCGCCGAGCCGCAGTGACCCCGAATCCGGTTTCTCCTGACCGGTGATCATCCGGAACAGGGTCGTTTTACCGGCGCCGTTCGGCCCGATGATCCCGACGATCGCACCCGGCGGAATCTTGAAATCCAGATTTTCGATCAGCAGACGGTCTTCGAAGCCCTTGTTCAGCCCTTCGGCCTGGATCACGAGGTCGCCCAGCCGCGGGCCGGGCGGAATAATGATCTGGGCCGAATCCGGCGTCTTGTCCTTGGCGTCCGCAAGGAGTTGTTCATAGGCGGTGATACGCGCCTGGTTTTTTGCCTGGCGGGCGCGGGGCGATGCGCTGATCCATTCGCGTTCGCGCTCTACCGTGCGCTGGCGCGCCTTTTCCTGCTTTTCTTCCTGGGCCAGGCGTTTCTGCTTCTGTTCGAGCCAGCCGGAATAGTTGCCCTCGTAGGGAATTCCCCGGCCGCGATCCAGCTCGAGAATCCAGCCGGCGACGTTGTCGAGGAAATAGCGGTCATGGGTCACCGCCACGACGGTGCCTTCGTAGTCTTCCAGGTGACGTTCCAGCCAGCCGACCGATTCGGCATCGAGATGGTTGGTCGGCTCATCGAGCAGCAGCAGATCGGGCTGGCGCAGCAAAAGCCGGCAGAGCGCAACCCGGCGGCGCTCGCCACCCGACAGCTTGGTCACGTCGGCGTCTTTCGGCGGACAGCGGAGTGCATCCATGGCGATCTCGAGTTTTCTCTCCAGGTCCCAGCCGCCGACAGCGTCGATCTTTTCCTGCAATTCGCCCTGCTTCTCGATCAGCGCGTTCATCTCGTCGTCTTCCATGGGCTCGGCGAACTTGAGACTGATTTCCTCGAATTCCTGGAGCAGCTCATGGGTCTCTCGCATGCCTTCGAGCACGTTGCCATAGACGTCTTTGGCGGGATCCAGCTCGGGTTCCTGCTTGAGAATACCGACCTCTGCCGCCTCGGCCGCCCACGCTTCGCCGTTAAATTCCTTGTCTTCGCCCGCCATGATTTTCATCAGGGTCGATTTGCCCGCGCCGTTCACGCCGAGTACGCCGATCTTCGCCCCCGGCAGGAAGGCGAGCGTGACATCCTTCAGGACTTCGCGGCCGCCCGGAAAGGTCTTTGTCAGGTGGCTCATCGTGTAAACGTATTGGTAGGACGCCATGGCGCATCGGTCTCCTGTGAGCGAAAAACGGGCCTTTGTTAGCGCCCCGCGGCGCAGTTTTCCAGACCCGGTATTTGGGGCGGCTTAATAGCAGGGATGGTGCGAATGCCGAAGCGATCTCTGGTAGAATACCGACGAATTTCACGCCGGACCGAAAATCCCGATGGCAAAACCCGATCCGATCACCGTTCAGATCCTGCGGAACCGCGTTTCCAGCCTCATGGAGGAAATGGATTACCGGTTCTACCGTTCGGGATATTCCACGATCGTCCGCGAATCCCGCGATTTCAGCTGCGTTGTAACGGATCGCGCGGGCCGCCTCGCCGTCGCGCCGCCGATGTTTTTTCACGGCCCGGTCTATTTTCACCTGATCCAGCGCATCCTGGACATATACGGCCAAGACGACCTGGCCGACGGCGATACGCTGGTCTGCAATCACCCTTACGAGGGCAACCTGCCCCATGTCCCCGATATGGCGCTGGTCACGCCCGTGTTTCATGGCGGTGCGCTTGTCGCCTTTACGGCCAGCATCGCGCACAAGGCGGATATGGGCGGCGCGGTGCCCGGCAGCACATGGGGCCAGGCGACGGAGCTGTTTCAGGAAGGTCTGCTGCTGCCGCCCGTAAAGATTGTCCGGGCAGGCCTACCCAACGCGGACCTGCAGCGCCTGATCGCGACCAACTCCCGCGCGCCTGAACTGGTACTGGGCGATATGAATGCGCAGATCGGGATTACCGGCATCGGTCGCGACCGGCTCCAGGACCTGTGCGAGTCATTCGGCACGGAGACCTTTGTCGGCGCGATGGACCAGATTATCGCCGCCTCCGACCGGCGGTTCCGCGCGGCACTCGCACGCCTGCCCGACGGCGAATACAGTTCCGAAGGCCTGCTCGACAATGACGGTATCGACCGCGACCGTCCGGTAAAACTCCATGTCCGGATCGCGGTTCGCAACGGCGACATCCATTTCGATTTTTCGGGATCCGACCCGCAGACACGCGGTCCGGCGAACCTGCGCCGCGCCATGGTCGAGGCCTGCGTATTCTACTGCCTGATCGGGTTTCTGGACACAGACATCCCCTATAGCGATGCCGCGCGCGACCTTGTCCATTTCACGTTCGCCGACCGCTCCGTTCTGAATCCGGAGCAGCCGGCGCCCTGCTCGTCCTACATGAAGACCTGCCACAAACTGGTCGACGTAATTTTGCAGGCGCTCGATCCGTTCCTGCCCGGCCGTGCGGTCGCAAATGCGGGCGGCAGTGGCGGCAGTATCGTTGTCGCATGGGGCGACGCCGCGCCGGGACGCGGTAACCAGTACGAGATTTTCGGCTCTGCATACGGTGCGGGGCAGGACAACGACGGCGCAACGGGTGTCAGCACCCACCTCGCCAATCTGTATGGTACACCGCTGGAAGTGATCGAATCCGAATTCCCCTGCCGGATAACGCGCTACGAGCCCCTGCCCGACACCGGCGGCGCCGGGGAATTCCGCGGCGGGCTGGCCTACCGGCGGGACTATGAGCTTCTCGCCCCGGCGAGTGTCGTCTATCGCGCCGACCGGGCGGCAATCGCCCCCAGCGGCCTCGCCGGCGGCGAAGACGGCGCGAAAAGCCGGTTTCTGCTGTCTCCGGGCACGACTGCCGAAAAACAGCTGCCGGCGTCGTTCCGGGAAGATTTCGATGCCGGTACGCGGTTCAGTCTTCAGACCGCCGGCGGCGGTGGATACGGCAACCCCGCAAAACGGTCCGCGCAGGCGCAGGCACGAGATATTGCTGAAGGATATTGTTCGCCGCCTGGCAAAAATGGCATAAGAGAAGGAACAGATAACAACGGGCCGAAAGGGAAACATCCATGAATATCGAACTTTATTACGCACCGATCACCTGCGCGATGGCGCCGTTCATCGCCCTGACCGAGGCCGGTGCCGAATTCGAAACCCATGCTCTCAATTTCCGCAATAACGATCACCTTTCGCCCGAGTACCGGAAGATCAATCCCAAACACAAGGTACCGATGCTGGTGGTCGACGGCCGGAAAATGACCGAGAACGCCGCTATCCATTTATGGATTTCACGCACCTTTCCGGACGCGAACCTTATCCCGGCCGATCCCTGGGAACAGGCACAGACGGTGTCGCTCCTGTCATGGTGCTCCGGCGGCATCCACCCGTATCTCAGCCGCATCAATAACCCGGCAAAAGTCTGCGATACGGAAGGGTCTGCAGACAGCGTCGTCGCCAACGCCACCGCGGCCCTGCAGGAAAATTTTGCCATCGCAAACGACATGCTTGAGGGCCGGGATTACCTGATGGGCGATTTCACGTCACCGGACGCGCATTTCTTCTGGTGCACGCGGCGTGCCACGCAGTTCAAGCTGGACATGGCGTCCTTCCCCAACGTCATGGCGCATTTCGAACGAATGCAGACGCGCCCCAGCGTGCAAAAACTGCTGGCGTTCGAAAAGGAGACAATCGAGGGATTCAAACGGGCGGCGTAAACGACAACCTGCCGCTTTCACCGCAACCGTCGGCTGCGCCCGGATTTTTTCGGAATGGGGGTCGGAACGCCCGGCTAATCGAAGGCCGTCAGCTCCGGTCCCTGCCGAAGGTTGCGAAGGCGCGAAACAGCCCCATACCGGCAACCATCGCTGCGAAAAAGACCAGCACATCCTGAAGACCGGTCGAGACGGCCGCAATCGCCGGCCCGGGGCAAAATCCGACAAGTCCCCAGCCGACCCCGAACATCAGGGCCCCGGCGATCAGAGGCGCGTCAATTTTCTGCGCTGTCGGGATATGAAAACTCTCTTCCGCCAACGGCGCATGGCGGCGCCTGGCGAAGGCATAGCCCGGCACCGCGGCAATCAGGGCGCCCAGCATGACGAGACCGAGCGTCGGGTCCCAGTTTCCGGCAAAGTCGAGAAATCCGAGTACCTTGGCCGGATTGATCATTCCCGAGACCGAGACTCCGGCACCGAAGATCAGTCCGATTGCGAGCGCGCCGATAATCCGGATCATTGCCTAACCCCCGGACGCATGACGGACGACGTAAACGGTCGCCACAGCGGCGGCAAAGAAAACCACCGTGGCCACGGCCGACCGCCGCGAACCGCGCGCAAGGCCGCAAACGCCGTGCCCACTGGTACACCCGTTACCGAGCCGCGTGCCAAAACCGACAAGCAATCCCGCCACGACGAGCACGGGCCACGACCCGGTAACGGAAATCGTGGGGATGTCCGTGCCGACGGAAACCAGCAGCAGCGGTGCCATGACAATTCCCGCGAGCAGCGCAAGACGGGACAGGACATCCGCGCGGGCGCCACCGAACAATCCGCCCAGAATGCCGCTAATTCCCAGAACCCGGCCGTAGATCAGGACAAACAGCGACGCGGCCAGACCGATAAGCAGCCCGCCGCCAAGCCCCGCAATCGGCGTGAAATTTTCCATCCGGTGTCTCCTCACAGGAAAGCTCCATTCTATCACCGGGCGCTCCCCCGCCGATTGCTCTGCATTAAGAATGCGTCGCCTCCCTTGCCCGCCGGGTACTCCCCGCGTATTTTTGACGTAATAGTTAGCAATCAAACTAAATCACCCCCGCGCGGCAAAGACAGCAATGCGGCATATGAGGGAGGCATCGGGAAAATGCCGGACAATCCGCTAAGCATCGAAGGCAGGGTCATCATCGTGACCGGAGGCGGCAAGGGAATCGGCCGGGTCTACTGTCAGGAATTCGCCAAGGCCGGCGCGAAAGTCGTCGCGGCCGACATCGACCATGACGCGAACGAAGACACGGTCGCCGCAATCCGAAGCGCCGGCGGCGACGCCATCACGGTGACGACGGATGTCTCCGACGACGAACGGACCGTCGAAATGGCCCGCAAAACCGTCGAGGCCTTCGGCCGTATCGACGGCCTGGTCAACAACGCTTCCCTGATGAGCGTACTGGAACGCCGTGACTGGAAAGAGATCCCGAACGACGAATGGGACAGGGTAATGGACGTCAATCTTCGCGGCGTCTTTTCCTGCTGCAAGGCGGTCTTCCCGCAGATGAAAGCGCAGGGCGGCGGCAAGATCGTCAATATTTCGTCGGGCAGGTTCTGGAACGGTACCCCCAACCGCCTGCATTATTCGACATCCAAGGCGGGCGTGATCGGCCTTACACGGTCGCTGGCGCGCGAGGTCGGCATCGACAATATCAACGTGAACGCGATCACCCCGGGCTTTACGCTTTCGGACACCCAGATATCGTCTTCCGGGGAATACGCAAAAAACAACGCGCCGCCCTCGGACCGGTGTATTCAGCGCCATCAGTATCCCGAAGATCTTGCAGGAACCGTGATGTTCCTGCTGTCGAAGGGCAGCGACTTCATTTCCGGTCAGACCATCAACGTCGATGGCGGCCAGTTCATGCATTGATGGAGGTTCCCCTGTCCACCCGTTTCTCGAATATCGGGGTCGATACCGGCGGGACGTTCACCGATCTGGTCCTGATCGATTCGCAGGGGATCATCCGCACCGAAAAATCGTTTTCCACGCCCGATGCGCGCGAACAGGGTGTTTTCGATGTGCTCGAACGCGCCGCGCGAACGCTGAACACGTCGGTCAGCGATATCCTGTCGCGCACCGACATTTTCGCCCACGGCACGACCGCTTCCACCAATGCACTGATCCAGCGCCGCGGCGCGCGGGTGGGGGTGCTGTTCACCGCCGGTTTCGAGGACACCCTTGCAATCGCCCGCGGCCCTGTCGGGCGGGTCGGCGGACTGCCGCAGGCCCGGGCGATGGATTTCATTCATACCGAACCGCCGCCGCCCATCGTGCCGCGGGACATGGTGCGGGGCGTGATCGAGCGTATCGGTTCCGACGGCCGGATCGTCACCCCCCTGAACGAGGCCGGTTTACGGGAGTCCATAACGGATCTTGTCGAACACGGCGCCGAAAGCCTTGCTGTCTGCCTGCTCTGGGCATTCCGTAATGCGGAACATGAGGAACGTGTGGCGGCAATCTGCGCAGACATCGCCCCTGGTCTTCCGGTCAGCCTGTCCCACCAGGTCGCGCCGAAGATGGGTGAGTTCGAGCGCGCCGTCACAACGGTTATCAACGCCTATATCGGCCCGCTGACACAGAAATATATCGGCGACCTGGACGGCGGTCTGGCGAAACACGGGCTTGCGAATCCGATACAGGTCATCACGTCGACCGGCGGCGCCGCCCGGGCGGCGAATGTGGGCAGGCAGGCCGTCTCCATCGTGAATTCCGGTCCGGTCGGCGGTCTGGTCGCAGCGCGCTTTCTCGGCGACCGGCTTGGCCACCGGAAAATCATTACCGCCGATATGGGCGGCACCAGTTTCGATGTCGGACTGATCGATGGCGACACGCTCGAAGAAGACCCCCGACCGTTCCTCGACCAGGGCCTGCCGGTCACGTTGCCGGCAGTCAAACTGATTACCATCGGCGCCGGCGGTGGCAGCATCGCGTGGACGGACGGGTACCGGCTGCATGTCGGCCCCCAGAGCGCGGGCGCGGACCCCGGACCCGCCGCTTACGGGCGGGGCGGGACCGAACCGACCGTCACCGACGCGCTGGTCGTGTGCGGCATTGTCGATCCGGACAACTTTTTCGGCGGCGCCTACAAGCTGGACCGGGACCTGTCGGAGCGCGCGATTACCGACCGGGTTGCGACGCCGCTCGGCCTCACCCTGCCGGAAGCCGCCGCCGGCATCCTTGAGATCGTCAATGCGAGAATGGCCAACCTGATCCGCAAGGTATCCATCGAAAGCGGCCACGACCCCGGCGGTTTCGCGCTCTACGCCTATGGCGGGGCGACCGGCGCCCATTGCGCCGAGTTTGCGCGGCATCTCGGTATCGGCAATCTGGTCCTGCCCTATGCCGGCCCGGTCTTTTCCGCCCTCGGCGTAGCGATCGCCGATATTGCCTATGGCCACACGCGATCCGAGCCGATGCTTCTGGCGGAAGACCGGACAGGGTCCATCAATCGCAACTTCTCCGACCTTCGCGCCGCCGCCGCCGCCGATATGGAGGCGGCCGGCATAGATCCCGCCACCTGCACCTTTCGTCACCGCATCGAGATGCGGTATCGCGGCCAGATGAACGAGGTCACGCTGGACTGGCCGTCGGACCGGTTCGGCCCCGACGATATCGGGGCTCTCCGCGACCTTTACGAGGCGTATTACCAGAAACGTTTCGGCGCAGGCACGGTCCGCGCGGAGACGCCCCTCGAACTGATCAGTTTCCGCGTCGAAGCGACCCACGCGACCCGCCGTCCCGCCCTTGCCGAACGGGACAACACCGCGATCGTGCAGGCAGCCCCTAAAACCCGGCAGGTCTACCTGCGCGATACCGGATATGTGGAGGCCGATATAATCGATTTCGCGGCGCTCAAACCAGGCACGGCCTGTCGTGGCCCGGCCGTCATCGAGCGCGACACGACCACGGTCTGGCTGCCGCCCGGCGCAACCGCGACAATGGATAGCTTCGGCAATATTTCCATTGTCCCGCAGGCGGTATCATGATCGATCCCATCACATTCGAAGTGGTCAAGCATCGCCTTTGGCAGATCAACGACGAACAGGGTCTGGCGATCAAGACCATCTCGGCCTCCCCGATCGTGGTCGAAGGCAACGATTACAATGTCGGGCTGTTTACCGCGGATGCGGAACTGGTCACCGCAGGGATAGGCTCGCTCGTCCATGTCACCACGATGGGCGACGCCGTGGCGTCGGTCATCCGGGGCGCCGACGCGTTGCAGGCGGGCGACGCTTATATGCTGAACGATCCGTTTCTCGGGGCGCTGCACCAGAACGACGTCGTGGTGGCGAGCCCGTTGATGCGAAACGGCGAGGTTTTCATGTGGATCGCCAATGTCCTGCATCACCCCGATGTCGGTGGCATCGACGAGGGCAGCTTCTGCATCAATGCGCGGACGCTGGACGACGACCCGCCGCGTTTTTTCATGAAAATTCTCGACCGGGGCGACCTCGTCACGGAATCCGAACAGGCCTTCGTCAACAATTCCCGCCTTCCCGACGCCGTCGCGCTGGACCTGCGCGCGCAGATCGGCGCGATCAACGTTGCCACGGAACGCCTCCAGGCGCTGCTCGACGAGCGCGGCGAAGACGTCGTGCGGGATGTCATGAAACAGTCCATCGATCTCGCCGAACGCCAGATCCGCGATTTTATCCGGGGCCTGCCCAACGGCACCTGGACCGGCGAAGCCTATATGGACGGCGTCCGGGTGGGCGACGAGCGTATCTGCAAGGTCGCACTGGCGCTGACCTGCAAAGACGATACGTTGCGCTTCGACTACACCGGGTCTTCGGACCAGGTCGATGCGGCCGTTAACAGCACCATCTCCGCGACGGTCGCAGGCTCGGCCGTTCCGCTCTACAGCTTCCTGTGCCAGGGCGATATCGACTGGAATGACGGCCTGAAACGCTGCATCGAGGTTTTTGCGCCGGAAGGCACGGTGGTAAATGCGACCTACCCTGCCCCCGTCAGCATCTCGACCGTGGGTTTCCGCTGGCTGGTGACGGTTGCGGCTACCGAGGCGGTGGCACGCATGTTCGACAGTTCGGACAATCACCGCGACCGCGCCTGTCCGTCGTGGAATTCATCGAGCAACTGCAACAATATCTTCGCGATGCTCCCCGACGGCCGGCGCACAGGCTCGCTGCTGTCGGACCATCGCGGGTCGGGCGCCGCCGGACGGTCGTTTGCCGACGGGTTCCATCACGCCGGCACGGTGACCTCCTACGCCAGCAGCCTCGGCAATATCGAGGGCGCGGAGTGGAAATTGCCGGTGCTCTATCTGTATCGCCGCCGTCTGAAGGATTCCGCCGGCGCCGGCGAGTTCCGCGGCGGGGCGACGTCTGAAGTCGCGATCACGCCCTACGGCGTCGATCGACTGACCCTGAAAGTGACAAACACCGCCGGAACGGAACAGACCAACGCCCACGGACTCAATGGCGGATACCCGGGCGCGGGATCGCAATCGGCCCTGATGCACGGGACCGATATCGAGGCGCGTCTTGGCGGCGACACCGCGATTTCCGGCCTGCAGGACCTTGACGGCACGCTCGAATGGCTGCCGTCAAAGGCGGATGAGGTCATTCGCAAGGGCGATGTATACAGTTTCTGGGCGGCCGGCGGTGGCGGATTTGGCGACCCGTTACGACGCCCGCCGGAGAAAGTCGTCGAAGACGTGCGAAGCGGCGTCGTTTCCGCATCGGAAGCCGCGCGCCAGTATGCCGTCGTCGTCAGGGACGATGGCGCCCTGGACGAACCGGCAACGGTTGCGCGGCGCAAAGAGGCGGCGGCTGCGCGGCGGGCGGAAATCGCGAATGCCGAATCGGAGTCCGCAACAGCGTGCCCCGCCTGCGGGAATAGCGACGGTGTCGCCCGATCCCGCCACCCGATGTACCGCGCAGGTCCCTGGATCGCCCGGCGTTACAACGGCGACGGTCCGAATTTCGAGGTACAGGAAACATACTGCCGGTCCTGCGCGGCACTTATCGATGTTTCGGAGGTGCTGAAGCAAACGGCATCCGCCCCTTCGGACTGACGGCTTTGCGGCACGTCACAGGAAGTGATAAAAGGCGTCACGGTCAATCATGGCGGAAACGTACTCCCGAAACGGCGATAATCGGGGAATTTCCGTCCCAATAGCGGGAATAGCGACATGGCTCAAAATATCTGGTCCGTCTATCTGTCGGGCGAAATCCATTCGGACTGGCGCGAACGCATCCAGGACGGCGCCGCAAAGGCGGACCTCCCTGTCGAATTCAACAGCCCGGTCACGCATCACGAATCCAGCGACGATTGCGGCGTCGAAATACTCGGCGCCGAAGGCAACGATTTCTGGAAGGACCACAAGGGCGCGAAGATGAACGCCATCCGCACGCGCACGCTGATCAAACAGTCGGACATCGTGGTCGTGCGCTTCGGCGAAAAATACAAACAATGGAATGCAGCGTTCGATGCCGGTTTTGCCGCCGCCTTGGGCAAGCCCATGATCACGGTGCATTCCGAAGACCATACCCATGCCCTGAAAGAGGTAGACGCCGCCGCCCTGGCGGTAACGGAAACGCCGGAACAGGTTGTACGTATTCTTAACTATGTGATCGAAGGGAAGCTCTGAAAATGGACGTAAGAAGAATTGTGACGGGACACGATGCGGACGGTAAAGCCGTCGTCGTCTCCGATGGCCCCACCCCGAACGTGCTCAAGCCGGATAACCGGCCGGGCGTTGAAATTCATAACCTGTGGGTGCTCGACGAATCTCCGGCGAAGGTGCACGGTCCCGAGGAATCGGTCGATCGCAAAATCGGTCTTTTGCCGCCGAAGAACGGTTCCGTCTTCCGCGTCATCAAGTTCCCGCCGGAAAAAGACTGGATCGACAATGTCGACCGCGAAGCCGCAAAAAGCAGCTTTGCCTCGATCGGCGCGGAAGGCGCTTCCGATCAGGGAGAGCCGCCGCATCCGCTGATGCACAAGACCGAAACCGTCGATTACGCGATCTGCCTGCAGGGCGAAATCTATCTCGTGCTCGACGATTCGGAAGTGCTGATGAAGGCGGGCGACACCTGCGTCCAGCGCGGCACCAATCACGCCTGGTCGAACCGGTCGGATGCAGACTGTCACATGATGTTCTCATTGGTCGACGGCACGTTCGACTGAGAAACCGCCGCAGACAATACGGCAGTCAAAAAGAAGGGCGGAGAAAATCTCCGCCCTTTTTAGTGCTTTTGGAGGGTCGGCAACGTCGGTTGCCGGTTACTGCGAAGTGTTGGCCGACTGCTTGGTGACGTTCACGGTCATCGGCTGCTGCGCATGGGCGAAGATCTCAACCCGGCGATTGGCCTGTTCACGCACACCGTCGCCGGTGTCCACGATCGGAGCGCTTTCGCCCTTGGCCACCACATCCAGGTCCTTCAGCTCGGCGACACGCATGCCACGCTCACGCAGCTCATCAATCACGGCCTGGGCGCGCTTGCGCGATAGAGCCTCGTTGTAATCTTTCGGGCCGGAGGTATCGGCATGACCGACAACGCGTAGCTCGACGGCGTTCTTGTCTTCAATGCTGTCAGCAAGGCTGTCGAGTTTCCGTTCAGCCTGGGCCGTCAGAACAGCCTGGTCGAAGCCGAAGAAAATGGCTGCCTGCTGCGATACCGGCATCTCGACCTTTTCGGTAGAGGTAACCTGCTTCGGCTTCATTTTGCCGTTCAGCACGTCCAGCGCGGCGTAGAACTCGCCCTTGCAGGCGGCAATATGAGCCCACTGGTGGTTTTCTTCCTGCTGTTCCATCCAGCAGTCGTATTTTGCCTGGGCAATCGCGGCTTCACGCGGAGCAATCGTCTTGGCGCCTTTCGAGAAGGCGTTTTCAAGCTTTTGGCGACCCATGTTCAGGTCAGCGACGTGCTGCTCGGGGATATCCCAGTCAGCGACCGATTCCGGCGCGGCATCGCCATTTCCGGCGGCGGCAATCGCTTTTTCAGCGAAATGCTCGGCATCGATCCAATCGTACATCTTGTACGCCTCGTATGTGGCGAACTCTTTGTATTCACGCGCAAGGTTCTGAGAGAATGACGAGCCCGCATAGGACACTTCCTGAATGTCTTCGACATCGTAAGAGACGAAGGCATTGGCGCTGGTCGCGGCAAGAAGTGCGGCGCCCGAGACAGTCGTAATAAGGGTATGTTTTAACATTATGCTTCTCCTCAGTTGTTGACGATATTGTTAAGCTCGTTCCCGACGATGAGAGCGGCCACCAGGTTCTCAAGAGCCTCAGGATCATCGATTACCGACTGCGCTACGGCCTCGGCCGTTTCGGCATCCAGGCGACCCTGAACAAGATCCACGATGTCGCCTTCGGTAATGATGTCGACCCTGAAAGTCATAAAATCGGTCTCCCGTGTTTCGATCTCTCGTCGTCACAGGAAAAACATAACTATCCAAATATTATTTTCAATTATTATCGCGTATATAAAATTCATATAATATATATGATGTTATTTTTGCGCCTGTTCCCTATAGTAATTAAGTTATATTACTTGATGATACTACCTATTCTACGAAACATCGGCATGAACCCTGCATTGCATAAAACACGTCGATTGATGATCTTGCGGAACTTATGGAACATACGTACGTTACATATGTCGAGAGATGGACAGATCAGCATGCAGTGGTGAGGCCATTGCGCCGCGAAAGGTAGGCCGACGATGGCGAAGCAGCCAAAAAAACGGGTCGAAAAGACCCAGTTGATGCTGAATGACGACGAGTTGGAGGCAATCGACAACTGGCGCTTTGAGCACCGACTGCCGTCGCGCGCGGCGGCGATGCGGGCGCTCATACGGCGCGGTCTGGAAAGCGATACCTTCGACGAGCCCGCAACCGGACCGGATGCGTCTTCCCGCCAGTTCAGTGTCGTCGGCAAAACGGCGGACGAAGCGGTTCTGGACAACGATCCCGACGACTGACGAGATCATCCGGCGCACAACAATCTTCCCATTCAGCGTTTTGCATACCGCGCGCGGATACCCCAAAGCCTGTGTCCCGGTCGACCCAGGATCGGCAAGTCCGACACCAGAACCCGCAGATTCCAGGCGTTTCGGGCGTTAATCATACGTTCTTGTTCATGCGCTATGGTTAAGGTTCTTTAACGAGCCTTTTCATGAAAAGCGTGAATGCAATGACATTCGATTACGATCTCGTCTGCATCGGCAGCGGTCCCGCCGGTCAACGCGGCGCGGTCCAGGCCGCAAAGCTCGGCAAACGCGTGGCAATCATCGAGAAGCAGCGTGCTGTCGGCGGCGTCTGCCTACATACGGGCACTATTCCAAGCAAAACGTTCCGCGAGGCGGTTCTGTCCTTCGCCAATATCGCGAACGGTCTTTCGAACGGCGTGGCGCCGGAAAACTACGCACCGGCAAAGTCGGCGCGGTGCAAGCCGGATGCCGGCCAGCTATTCGGACGCGTCGGCTCGATCGTTGAAAGCGAAATCACCGTTCAGGACGACCAGCTTTCGCGCAACGATATCGAGGTCGTGGAAGGGACCGCGACGTTCATAGATCCCCATACCTTGCGGATCGAGACCGCCGACGGCCCCCGCACGATCACCAGCGACAACATCCTGATTTCCGTCGGTACAAAACCGTCGCCACCGCGCGATTTCGCGATCGACGGCCAGTTCGTGATCAACAGCGACGACATTTTCAAGGTGCACGAAATCCCGCGCAGCGTGGTCGTTATCGGCTGTGGCGTGATCGGCATCGAATACGCCTCAATGTTCGCTGCACTCGGCGTGAACGTAACCGTCGTAGACGGGCGCAACCGTCCGCTGGAGTTCCTCGACGGAGAGATTATCGACGAGCTGGTCCATCAGATGCGCGACAGGGGCGTTCTGTTCCGCCTTGGCGAAACCGTGGAGGCCGTGGACGTAAAGCGCAACGGACGCAGCACTGTCGTTGTCTCTCTCGCGTCGGGCAAGCGGCTTGCCGCCGACCTTGCCCTGGTCTGCGCCGGGCGCGTCGGCGCGACCGACAGCCTGAACCTCGACGCCGCCGGACTCGAAGCGGACGAGCGCGGCAGACTGATCGTCGATGAAAATTTCAGGACCGTCCAACCGCATATTTTCGCGGCCGGCGACGTTATCGGCTATCCGAGCCTCGCCGCCACGTCATCCGAGCAGGGACGCCTCGCCGCCTGTGCAGCGTTCGGCGTCAACGCAAAACCGATGTCGGAACATTTCCCGATCGGTGTCTATTCGGTGCCGGAAGTATCAATGGTCGGGGCGCCGGAACACGAACTGACCGAAAAGAAAATTCCCTACGAAACCGGCGTCGCGCGGTTCCGCGAAATAGCCCGCGGCCACATTCTGGGCGACAATACCGGGTTTCTGAAACTGAACATCCACCGCGACGACCGCCGCGTGCTCGGCGTGCACGCCATCGGCACCGGGGCGACCGAACTGATCCATATCGGCCAGTGCGTCTACGCAATGGGCGGCGGTCTCGACTATTTTCTCGAGACCGTTTTCAACTACCCGACGCTTGCCGAATGCTACAAGGTCGCCGCGCTCGACGCGCATAACAAACTGCTTCTTTAAGATACTGGGTCAGCCGGGCTCTTCCAGCCGGACCCAGCGCGCCTCGATCTCGTCGAGAGATCCGTCCTCTCGTAATGCCGCCAGCGCGGTGTCGAAATCGCGCAGCAATGACGCATTGGCGCCCTTCGCGACCGCCAGCGCGAGCGGCAGTTTCTGGAACGGAGCGTCCGGCAAATTAAAACCGCCCGGGTGATCGCGGTTGGCCAGATAGCACCCGACATGGAAATTCAGCGCGGCGCAATCCGCTGTCCCGCCGATGACCGCATCGAGGGATTCTGCATACGTGTCGACATCCAGGTAGACCAGGTCGGGATAGTCGCGCTGCAATTGCGCCAGTAACGGCCCGGCGCCGGGCGTCGCAATCCGCGATCCGGCGGAGGGACGTTCACCGCACGGCATGCCGGCGCGGTTAAACCAGGCCGCCCCGCTGGTCGTAAGCGGCGCGGAAAAATCATACGCCGCCGCCCGTTCGGGGATCACCGCCTTGAAGGCGATCGCATCGATCTCCCCTGCCGCGACGGCGTTCTCCTGCTCCGGCAGCGCCACGGCGACGTATTCCGCCACACAGCCTGTCCGGCCGAAGGAGAGGTTCAGTACATCGATAACAAGCCCGGCAACGGTGCTGTCCTCCGCAAAGGTCAGGGGCGCAAAATCCGCGTCGTACCCGACCCGAAGGCGGGCGGTCATCAGGAGGCCTGTCCCCTGCTCGCCCGCTGGAGAGCAAGCCAGATTTTCTGCGGCGTTGCGGGCATCTGGACGTATTCCGCGCCCGCATGTGCCATGGCATCGTTTACGGCGTTCATGATCGCGGCAAGCGCGCCCACGGTGCCGGCCTCGCCCGCGCCCTTGATCCCGAGCGGATTGATCTGCGTTGGGACGACATTGCTGCCGATATCGTAATTGCACAGATCGTCGGCGCGGGGCATGCAGTAATCCATGAAAGAGCCGGTGATGAGCTGGCCCGAATCCGGGTCGCTGACCATGTCTTCCATCAGCGCCTGTCCGGCGCCCTGGGCAATCCCGCCATGAATTTGCCCTTTGACCAGTAGCGGGTTGATCATCGTGCCGACATCGTCGAACACCCAGTAGCCGACGATTTCCGTCTCGCCCGTCGTCGGGTCAATCTCGATTTCCGCGATATGACATCCATTCGGAAATGTGGGTGTGCCGCCGTTGTATGTCCCGGTCTCGAATAGTCCGGGTTCGATATCCGCCGGCAACAGCCCCGGCTTGAAGGACGTTTTTGCCACGTCGGAAAGATGCACCGATTTATCGGTACCGGTAACGGTGAAACTGCCGCCCTCGAACGAAATATCGGTCTCCGCCGCTTCGAGCATGTGTGCCGCTATCTTGCGGCCCTTTTCGATGATCTTATCCGCCGCCATCTTGACCGCTGTCCCGCCGCAGGCCGCCGACCGGGAGCCGAACGTGCCGGTGCCGATCTGGATCTTGTCGGTATCGCCATAGGAAAACTGCATCATATCGGTATCGAGCCCGAGCATTTCGGACAGCATCTGCTTGAAGGTCGTCCCATGCCCCTGGCCGTGGTCGTGGGTCCCCATCAGCAGGGTCAGCGTGCCGCTGTTATCGAAACGGATCTGGGCGGATTCGACCATCCCGGCATTCGATGCCTCGACGGTGTTCGAAATTCCGATGCCGCGCAGTTTGCCCGCAGCTTCTGCGGCGGCGCGGCGGGCCGGGAAGTCGTCATAGCGCGCCGCGGCGAGACAATCCTCGAGGTTCTTGCCGAAATCGCCGCAGTCATAGGTGTAAACCAGGCCGGTTTTGAAGGGCATTCGGTCGGCGGGAATGGTGTTGATCCGGCGAAGCTCGGCAGGATCCCGGCCGAGCTGGCGCGCCGCAAGGTCGACCATGGTCTCGATCACGTAGGCGGCTTCCGGCCGCCCTGCGCCGCGGTAATGGGCGGTCATCATCGTGTTGGTGACAACACCCGTCGCTTCCACATAGATCGCCGGAGTCATGTAGGTGCCGGCAAGAACGCCGAGATTCGTGGTGGCGGGCCCGGCATTCCGTTCGGAATTGTAATAGGCGCCGCCGGCGGCCAGGGTTTTCACGCGCAGACCCAGAAACCGGCCTTCGTCGTCGAGCGCAAGTTCCGCATCCGTGACGTTGTCGCGGGCCTGCTCGTCGCTGAGAATGCCCTCGCTCCGCTCGCTGATCCATTTCACCGGACGGTCAAGCAGCTTCGCGGCGACCATTGTCAGCGTGTATTCGGGATAAACGCCGCCCTTCATGCCGAAACCGCCGCCCATATTTTCGCTGATCACCCGGATCTTCATTTCCGGCAGGTTGAATATCTGGTTTGCCAGCGTATTGCGGCAACGGTGCGGCGACTGCACCGTGCAGCGCACGATGTAGCGGTCGTCGCGGGAGTCGTATTCAGCAATCGCCCCGCGCGGCTCCATCGAATTGGTGGTCACGCGGTTAATCACCATACGATGGCGCACGATGTGCGCCGCTTTTTCGAATGCCGCCTCGGTCGCGTCCTTGTCGCCGACACGATGAACGTACATTTCGTTGTTTGGCAGCTCCTGCCAGATCTGCGGCGCGTCCGGCGTTACAGCGTCTGCGGTCGAGACAACGGCCGGCAGTTCCTCGTAATCGACCATGATCATCTCGGCCGCGTCCTTTGCCTGTGCGACCGTATCGGCGACGACAAAAGCAACATAATCGCCGACATAGCGGACCGTGTCGGTCGCCAGATGCGGTTGTGCGCAGGTCGGCGACGGCGTGCCGTCCCGCAGATGCCGCTGCGCCACCGGGGCCTGAAGCCCCAGTCTTGCGACTTCCGGATGATTACCGGTCAGAACCAGACGAACGCCGGGCGCCGCTTCAGCCGCGCTTGTGTCGATCGCCGCGATCTTCGCATGCGCCAGCGGCGACCGGAGCACACAGGCATGTAGCTGGTCGTTTTCCGACACGTCGTCGACGTACCGGCCCTTTCCCCGCAGCAGGTATGGATCTTCTTCACGCGCAACGGGTTGCCCTATTCCGAACTGGCCCAATTCAATCTTCCCTTGATGTGGTGAAAGTCACTCTCAATACATAGAATGTATCCTCGCGAACGAACAGGCACGACCGGGAATCGACACAGTATGAACAGTTTCTGCACACCGCCCGACGAAGAAACCTACCGGCTCCGCAATGCGACGGTGCCGGCATGCCTGTTGGACGACCTTCCCGCCGCGACGACGCCGGATCCGGACGGGTTGGCATGCCTCGACTTCGTCATTTCAAACGGCCGGATCGCCGAAATCCTGCCCGCCGGGCCGGACCACGGCAACGCGCCGTCGGTCGACCTGGACGCGGGCATGGTCTGGCCCTGCTTCGTCGACCTGCACACACATATCGACAAGGGCCATATCTGGCCCCGGCGGCGCAACCCGAACGGAACGCGGGCGGGAGCGCTGTCTTCGACCGGGGAGGACCGCGCCGCGAACTGGACCGCGGACGACCTGCGCGCACGCATGAATTTTTCGCTCGAAAGCGCTTATGCCCACGGCACGGCAGCCATCCGCACCCACCTGGATTCGACGCCCCCGCAGCACGGGATCTCATGGCCGGTGATGAACGACCTGCGCGACGCGTGGGCCGGGCGCATGGATCTGCAGGCCGTGTGCCTGGAGCCGATATGGGGCTATGGCGACCGCGGCTTCGGGAAAGAGATTGCCGACATGATGGTGGAATATGACGGCATCATGGGCGCGGTGCTGAATATCCAGGAAGATACCGACGCGTTGCTCGATTTCGTGATCGGGCTCGCCATCGACCGCGGTCTTGAGCTCGATTTTCATGTCGACGAGATGGGCGATCCGGCGGCGAATTCATTCGACCGTATCGCCGAGGCGCTGATCCGCAACGAATTCGGCAAACCGGTAAATGTCGGTCACTGCTGCAGTCTCGCCATTCGCCCGCAGGCGGAAATCGACCGCGCGCTCGACCTCGCCCTTGAGGCCAATATGCGGGTCGTCAGCCTGCCGATGTGCAATATGTATCTGCAGGACCGCCCGGAACCGGATGCGCCGCCGCGTACCCCGCGCTGGCGCGGCGTGACCATCCTGCACGAGATGAAGGCCCGCGGCATCCCGGTCGCCATTTCGAGCGACAATACCCGCGACCCGTTCTATGCCTATGGCGACCTCGACGGGGCGGAGGTCTTTACCCAGGCGGTCCGCATCGCACATCTCGACCATCCGGTCGGCGACTGGCCGGCCGCCATCACGCGAACGCCGGCCGACACCATGGGCCTGCCCGAGCGGGGGCGGCTGAAAGCAGGCGGCCCTGCCGATATGGTGATCTTCAGCGCCAGAACCTATTCTGAGTTCCTGTCGCGCCCGCAACACGACCGCGCCGTGCTGCGGAGCGGGCGGGCGATCGATACAACCCCGCCGGATTACCGCACGCTGGACCGCTGCTACTGACAGGCAAAGGCTCCAGGGCGGTCAGGGAATGCACGAACAACCCGGAATCCGTATCCCGGCTTCGGCGGCACCGCCTCTTTTTTGCCACAGCGTTGTCACGCCGTGTGCGGCCACCGACCCGTTAGGATAGCCATCACCGGATCGGGACGGTCCGCCCCGCGTAAAGAGCGGGCCTTGCAGCGATTACCTGCAGAATGTCCGGTGACATATTCGATGTATCGACACGTTCGTTAAAGGGTTGGCAATGGAACAAGTCGAAAAAACCCCCGTATGGGGCAGGCTATTCGTGGCCGGATTTATCTTCGCCGGCGTAGGCCTTACCGGCGCGAGCATGGTGACGCGCGTCAAGGCGATCGAGAATTACCCGCGCGTTGTGTACGAACTTCTTCAGCAATCCTGCGATACGCGGGCGCTTGCCGATCCGTTGCAAAACGCGAATACCGGTATTCCGACGATCGAAGACCGCCCCTGCTGACGGTGCCGAACGGGCTGAAAATCTCTCCGGAGGCGCCGTAGCTGCGCGCGCCGCGAATTTTCGGGGACATCGCCCCGGACGTACTCCCCGGACTACTCCCCGGACATCTCCCCGGAGAACCCCTAGCACGTCTCTTCATGGGCGCGGGTTTCCCCGCCGGGTCCGTTGGGTTATCGTTTCCTGCGTCCGGAAATCGTTCTGATAAAATTGTCCGATCCGACAGGAGAGAGCACCGTGCGTACTATACCCCTTGCCCCCCGATTCCGGCGTAGCCTGACCGTTGCAGCCCTGACGATTGCCGTCGCAGCATGCGGCACCCTGCAACCGGCAACACCTTACGACCCGGTAATAGAAGAAACCGTCGAGAAATTCGACAAGGCCGCAATGCGGTTTATCGCCGACATGCAGGGCCTCTCAGGCACGCCGAAGGGCACCTATGGCGAGAATGTCGATTTCTACAAGACCTGGAAAATCGAGCTGGGCCATATCAAAAACCGGGCGATATCGAGCGAAGTCGGGGAAAGC
>CAXBMQ010000002.1:0-261796 GCA_963977005.1 uncultured Rhodospirillaceae bacterium | reverse complement strand
TCACCGTTGACGGCATCACCGCCGCCAACAGCAACAATATCACCGGCACGGTCACCCTGAATGCGACGAAAGACAATTCGTCGGTTTCATTCAGCAATACCGCGTCAACGTTCAACACGCTCACGGTCAATGCCGACGACGGAATCGCTGTCAGTGTCGATGTTACAACAGATACGGGCGCGCTCACTCTGGAAGGCGATGCCGACAATGCGCTCGACACCAACGACAATATCAGCTTCTACGCCGGGGCAACCCTGACCTCGGCGGCCGGCATGGCACTCAACGCGACAACCGGCGGCATGACCGGCGCCGGCGCGCTGACCCTGAACGCGCAGAACGGCGTTACCCTGAATGACAGTCTGACCAGCGCGGGCGCGACAACCGTCGACGCCGACAGCGATGACAGCGGCAGCGGGACATTCACCCTCGCCGCGTCCAAAGCCCTGAACACCGGGGGCAACACGCTTTCCGTCACGGCGGACGACATTGTACTCACCGGCACCGTCAACACAGGGGCGGCCGCGACAACCCTGCTGGTCTCCGACGGCGGCACGTTCGGTCTGGGCGCGACCGGTGGCGGCATGTCTATTTCCGGCACCGAACTTCAGAACATCACCGCCACCGGCCTGACCATCGGCGACGCGACAAACGGCGACATCACGGTCGACGGCATCACGGCCGCCAACAGCAACAACATCACCGGCATGGTCACGCTCAACGCCACCAAGGACAATTCGTCGGTCGCCTTTTCGACTACGGCATCGACCTTTAACGCGGTCACCGTGCACGCCGATGACGGTATTTCGGTCAATGTGAACGTGACCACCGATACCGGGCACCTGCAGCTCGAGGGCGACGCCGACAACGCGGCGGACACCAACGACAACATCCAGATTGCCGCGGGCGTGACCCTGACATCGGTGGAATCTATCACGCTCGACGCAACGAATAGCGGTATCTCGGCAAGCGGCGCGCTGACCCTGAACGCGCAGAACGGGGTTACCCTGAATGACAGTCTGGCCACCAGCGGGGCGGCAAACATCGATTCCGACACAGACGACAACGGGGCCGGCGATTTCACGATCATCGCCGCCCGTACCCTGACGACCAACAACAACACGCTGACGATCACGGCGAACGACGTGGACCTCTCCGGCAATCTGAACAGCGGGTCCGCCGCGACGACGATCCTGGTTTCGGATGCGGGGACCATTGGCATCGGAGCCACTGGCGGCGGCATGACGATCGGCGGCACCGAGCTTCAGAACATCACGGCCACCGGCCTGACCATCGGCGACGCGACCGCAGGCAATATCGTCGTCGACGGCATCACGGCCGCCAACAGCAACAACATCACGGGGACGGTCACGCTGAATGCGGCCGCCGACAATTCAACGGTCTCCTTCGTAACGACGGCATCGACATTCAACGCGCTCGACGTCAACGCGGATGACCGGATTTCGGTGGGCGTCAATATCTCGACCGATACCGGAAACCTGTCGCTGGATGGCGACGTCGACAACAGCGCCGATGCGAATGACGACGTCACGTTCACGGCGGGACTTACACTGGCATCCGCCGGTTCCATCACACTGGACGCAACGAACGGGAATATGTCGGGTGCGGGGGCGCTGACCCTGAACGCCAATAACGGCGTGACCCTGAATGACAACCTGACGACGGCCGGCGCGACGGTCGTCGATGCCGATGACGACACCAATGGCAGCGGCACGTTCACGATTGCCGCCTCCAACACGCTGAGCACAACGAACAACACGCTGCAGATCATCGCCAACAAGATTGCCCTGTCCGGGGCGCTCGACAGCGGCACGCAGTCCACCACGCTGACGCCGACGAACAGCGCGGCGGTCGATCTCGGCTCGGCGACGGATGCCGCCGGGAACACGGTCGAACTGTCGGCTGCCGAATTGCAGTCGATCACCGCGGCGATCCTGACGATCGGCGATGCGACAGCCGGCGCCATTACGGTCTCAGCGGATGTCACACCCGGATCCACCGGTGGGACCGGTGTGACGACGCTCAACCTGGTCAGTGGCTCGACCGTAACCGCCACCGCCGGCGGGATTGTCGAAACCAACCTGTCCGTCACCGCCGCGGGCGCGGTGACGTTCAGCGCGGCGGCAACAAACATCACGACGCTGGGCGTCGACACCTCCACCGGCAATATCAGCTTTACGGACGCGGACGGCTTTACCGTCGGCACCGTGGGATCGGTCACGGGCGTGGATACCGCGGCCGGGTCGGTCTCCCTGACTGCGACGACAGGCAATATCGTGGTTTCCAACACGGCCGCCGCGAACGATATCGGCGCAACGACCGGCATCGCGCTCTCGGCGGCAGCGGATAACGCCTCGATCGCCATACAGGCCGGTGCGGATGCGGAAGCCTTATCGGGCGCGCATAGTTACACCGCGGACGATATCGAGATCACCGGCACGATTACCGCCACCGGCCAGACGGTGACGCTCGCCTCGACCACGGCGGGCGACGCGGTCGATGTCGGCGATCCGGGCGGCGGCGGCGACAACGTTGCCGACACGCTGGAACTTGCCGGTGCCGAAATCCAGAACATCACCGCCGCGAACCTGAATATCGGCGGATCGAGCGCGGGCAATATGACGGTTGACGGCATTACTGCCGCCAACAGCGACAACATTTCCGGCACCGTCACGCTGACCGCCGGCGGGAACGGATCTTCGATGACGTTCCAGAACACGGCCTCGACCTTCAATGCGCTGACCGCCAATGCCGACGACCGCCTGTCGGTCAATATCGGGATCACAACCGATACCGGCAATCTCGCCCTCGACGGCGATGCCGATAACGCGGCGGATACCAATGACGATACCGTCATCGCGGCCGGGATCACGCTCGCCTCGGCGGGATCAATGACCATCGGCGGGACCACCGGCGGCATCACCGGGAGCGGGGCGGTGACGCTCAATGCCGATAGCGGGCTGACCCTGAGCGATGGCTATACGGGGTCGGGCAATGCGGACTTCAAAGCGGACAATGACAGCAACGGCGTCGGCAATTTCGTAGCCAGTACGATCAATGTCGGGGCGAATACGCTGACGGTCACCGGCAAGAACGTGAATACCGGTACCAGCGTCACGGCGGGCACGACGGCGCTCGACGGGGCTGTCACCGGATCGGGCCTGACCGTCACCGCGCTGACACTCACCGGCGCGAGTGCCGCCCTGACGGGAACCACCGTCGGCGGCCAGACGGGAGACGACGCGGCCACCGCAACCACGATGCCCGACGGGGCGTCCCATACGGTCAATGGCTGTCAGAAAACAAGCTGCGTCGTCGCGGTCGACCCGCCCCCGCCACCGGAAGATCTGGATACCGTGCAGGTTGGCACAGGCGACACCGGCGGAACCGATACCGGCGGCGGTTCGGGTGGCACCGGGGGCGACGCGTCCGGCGGCGATTCTTCAGGAAGCGATACCGGTGGATCCGATACCGGCGATACAGGCGGCGGGGATACATCCGGCGGGGATACATCCGGCACAGACAGCTCCGGAGGTGGCGATACATCGTCTACCGGCGGAGGCACCGGCGATATTGCCGACGGCGATACCGGCGGCGGATGGAGCGACGGATCGTTCAATCCCGCATCGGGGGACGTACTGCTGACCGGTTCCATTGGCAATTTCCAGGTGTTCTTCGAATCCCTGAAGGAAGACGGCGCAGATACCCTGGAGCTGCTTGAAGCATCCGAAAACATGGACAATCCGGAACTTGCCTCGCTGGTAAAAGCGCTGGGCGACATTCTCGGAGAATACGAATTCGTCTCAACGTCGATTCCGACGAACGCGTTTGACGACAAGGCAACAACGCTGCTGCCCGGCCTGCTCACATTCGATCCCGCAGCGCTGGGCGGCGACGGCCCTGCTTCCCCCGCATCGCCCAGCTACCGGCCGCCGAGCTTCGGCCGGTTCCAGTTCTAGGGGGTGTGATGCGACCAAACCTCACCACGCCTGCCTTCCTCCGCTCCCTGCTTCTGCTCGGCGGCGTCGTTCTTTCGACGCCGGCGATTGCGGCGGAACAGGGAAAGACCGCATCTCCCACGGGTGCCACGTCGGATTACCGCGACCTTCTCGAAGACGGTATCCGCAACAACAGCCTGGGGCGCCACGGCGCTGCCGAAAAATCCTTTCGTGCAGCGCTGCTGCAATGCCGGAACGGTCCGGCCGCGGCATGCGGGGATATTTCGCTCCGGCTTGCTCTGGAACTCAGCAATCAGGAGAGGTTCGAGGAAGCGGATCTACATTTCGCGCGGCTGGAAAAGACGATTCAGTCTTCCAAGACCAGCCTTGGCCTGCCGCGATATCTGACGTATCGCGCGATGGATTACGCAAACCGGGACGATTTTCCGCGAGCGCTGGAGCTGATCTCGGATGCCAATCAGAAGCGCAAGGCGCTGCTCAAGACCGCGTTCGAAAACGCACGATCAGCCGACCCCGCGGCAAAAGAACAGCTCGACCGCACCATGATCGAACTTGCGCACGGCCTGTACGTACAGGCCAGTGTCAGCCTGAAGCTGGGCAAGACAAGCGACGCAAAAGTGACCGCCCATCTCGTTCGGGCGCTTGTCAGCAAGATCAAGAATATACCCGACTGGTGGATAGCATTTGCAGATGCGCTGCTTGCCGACATCGAACTTCGCGACGGTAATATCGAGGCCGCGGAGAAGCGGTTGCGCCTCGCCCTGAAAGCGAAACAGGTCGCATTGGGCAATACGCGGGCCGTGGCGTTGTCCTATATGGCACTCGGTGCGATCTTTCACGAGTCTCAACGCGACAACGATGCCATCGATACATCTCGCCCCGGTCTGTCCATCCTGCGCGGCGAATTGCGCCAGGCCCCGGGGATCAGTATCGAGCGCCTGGAGCCGTTTCTGGAGGCATCGCTCAAACTGGCAGAAGAGCACCCCGAGCGCCGGGTGGAACTCCATAGCGAAATGTTTGCTGCGGCCCAACTTGCACGCACTTCGCAAACCGCACGCACTGTCGCACAGATGGCGGCACGTTTTGCCACCGGCCGGCCCGAAATCGCCGAACTTGTCCGCCGGCTTCAGACGCAGACCCAATTGCGGGACGAGCTCCGCATCACGCTCGGTCGGTCCATGATTTCGGCTGGCCGAACGGCCAATTCCCGCGAAATAGAAAAGCTTAAGGCCTCCTATACGAAGGCCGCAGGCGCCGTCGGCACGCTGTCAAAGAAAATCGAGACGCTGTTCCCGAGCTACTCGGAACTCGTCAGCCCGACCCCGTCCAGCGCGGAGACCGTCAAATCGGCCTTGAAGCCTGACGAGGCGCTGATCTATTTCGTCTTCGGCAACCGGGGCGGATACGTGTTTGCCGTCCGGGCCGACGGCATCCGTGCAGCGCGCGTTACCATCAAGCGCGCGGAGATCGGCGGCCTGATCCGCACCCTGAGAAAGCCTTTCGAAAAAACCGGAGAACGGATAGCGCCCTACGACCTTGTTGCGGCCCACGGCGCGTATAGAAAATTGCTGGGTCCGGTCGAGGATACCCTGACGTCGGCAAAACATATCATCGTCGTTTCGTCGGGCGAGCTTCTGAGCCTGCCGTTTCCGTTGCTGGTGTCTCATCCGCCGTCGGACGGCCCGGAACGCTACCGGACGGCGGCTTGGCTGGTCCGGAAACATGCATTCACCCAGATGCCCTCCGTCCGCACGTTCACCACGTTCAGAAAAACGGTGCGGCCATCCGCAGCACCCAGTCCGTTCATCGGGTTCGGAAACCCCGCCTTCGAAGGGGCGGCATCCTCATCCGGTATCGCGGCCCTGTCACAACACTGCCAGTTGGACGCAACCGTCCCGCCCGGTCTTCTCCGCGGTCTCGCCCCGCTCCCCGACACGGCGGTCGAACTGACCCGCGTCGCCGCGACACTCAAAGCCGGGAGGGACAATGTGATTCTGGGGAAAGACGTCACAGAAAAGCGGTTACGTGCCCTGCCGCTGGATCAGTACCGGGTCGTCTATTTCGCCACGCACGGATTGCTACCGGGCGAATTGAAGTGCCAGTCGCAGCCTGCCCTGGCCCTGTCGCCAGCAACCACGGCAAAACCGGCGCGAACCGAAGACGGGCTGCTGGAAGCAAGCGAGATCGCGGGCCTGAAGCTGGATGCCGATCTTGTGGTGCTGTCGGCCTGCAATACCGGCGGCGGCGGCAGTGGAAAACTGGGCGGCGAATCCCTCTCCGGGCTTGCCCGCGCGTTCTTTCAGGCCGGGACACGGTCTGTTCTCGTATCGCACTGGCAGGTAGACAGCGTCGCTACGACACGCCTGATGACAAAGACATTCGGACATATCGGCAAAGCCGATCGCCGGCATACGGCACAGGCCCTGCAACGGGCACAACTCGACCTGCTGCGCAGCGACGAAACCTCCCATCCCTATTTCTGGGCCGCGTTTACTCTGGTTGGCGAAGGCCGGGACATGAATATCGACACCCCGGCCCTGTCACGAAAACAGATCGGCATGTCTGGCGAATAGGACAATGACCACGGCCGGAATCACGACATTCAGGGCGGACTGGTTAACCCGGCTTAACCACTTCGCTTCAGAATTACTTAAGCCCTGTGTCCTACAGTTTCAGAACTAACCGTCCAACCGGGAGAACCGGTGGATATCAGAAGATCAACAAAGGAGTGATGAGATGAAGCGGATGATCCAGACAAGTATGGCAGCGATGCTGCTGGCGACAACGGCCTTTTCAGCGCATGCCAAACAGGGCTCGTATGAAATGGTCATACTCCACGTCGAGGGGACCGCGCTGAAACGCGGCGCCGTGATCGACGGAAACCAGCCGCTCGCGCTCAAAAGCGGTGCGAAGGTCACCCTGGTCGGCGCAGACGGGAAGACGGTAACCCTTCAGGGTCCGTCAACCGGCAAACCGGCAGTCCTGGGCGGGAAGACCGCTACCGGCGCCAAATCCCCGGGTAAGGTCGCCGCGATTCTGGGCGCATTGCTGTCCAACGAGGAACGTTCGACGCGTGCGCTCGGGGTTGTCCGCTCTGCCGGCCCGGCCGGCCCCGCCAAACTGCCCGATGCATGGGCCGTAGACGTGGGACAATCGGGCGCCAAATGCGTTGGTCCGGATGTCGTTAAATTGTGGCGGGCAGACACGGGTGCCGCTGCAAAGCTCCAGATTCGCCGGGTGCAAAGCGCCCGCAGCGCCAAGGCCGAATGGCCGGCGGGTCAGGAATTCCTGTCGGTAAACGCCCGGGTTTTCCAGAATGGGCAGAACTATATCGTGAGCGTCAACGGACGAAGCGCCGAGATGAAGATCAGCGTTATGCCGTCGGGACTGAATACCCCGGGCGAACAGGCGGCATGGATGGCGCGCAACAACTGCCGTGACCAGGCGCTCGCCATGGTCGACCGCATTCGGTAGAGACATTGACGCTGTCCACAAAACCGGTTTCCGGACGGTCAGCGTCGCTGTCGCACAAATCCGACGCAGATAGAATACGCTCGGGGCGGAGGCTTTTTCTCCGCCCCGAGGCTTTTTCGGCCGCGCTGTAATGGGCAGGCTCTTCAGACACAATGCCGCCCTGAATTATCTGGTGATCGGCGTGATCTGCGCTGCGGGCAGCCTGATGTCGCCGCGGGCATTCTCGGTTCTCGAATTCATCGACAACTGGCTGGCGGATCTCCGCCTGACCAGTATCGCGCCGGCGATGGACATACATTCGGACATTGTCGTCTTCACGATCACCGAGGATACCCTTGCCCGGTACCCGTATCGTTTTCCGCTCGACCGCGGCATGCTTGCAGACGCCGTAAAGCGCCTCGATGCGGCCGGGGTGCGGGCAATCGGCATGGATATTCTTTTCGATCAGCCGACCGAAGCATCGAAAGACAATGGTCTCGCCAAAGCGGTCGCGGAAAGTCGCGCCCCCGTTGTAGTCGGCTGGGCGTCCGGCGAAGAGGGGCTGACCGATACCCAGGTGGCATATCTTCGCAATTACCTGCCCCAGGCCATACATGCGCCGTCGAACCTGGTGAAAGCGGGTGGGGACGGAACGGTTCGGTGGATATATCCGGGCACCCAAACACCGGAGGGCTACCGGCTGGCGTTTGCGCCGGCGCTGGCACGCGCGGGCGGGGCGGAAACAACTGACTCGATGCAGGACCTCTATTTCCGTAGCGGCCTCGATGGGAGCCCCGCGCCCTTCCGGATTTTTCCGCTCCACATGCTGCCGAACCTGCCGCCGCAGTGGTTTGCCGGCAAGATCGTGTTGATCGGCGCGGATTTGCCCAACGAAGACCGACATCGGACGCCCTTCGCCGCCTTGCTGGGGAATGACGCCGGCTCCCTGCCGGGCGTCGTGGTTCATGCTTTTGCGATTGCACAACTGATCGACGGCAAAACCTTTGACCGCCGGAACCTGGCCGTTGAACTGGCCGTGGCCGTCGCCGTCGCCGTATCCGGCGTCTGGCTTGCGCTTCTCGGGATCGGACTTGTTACCAAGCTGGCGATGGCGGTCCTGGGTGTCGGTTTTATCTGGGGAGCGGGTTTCGCGCTGTTTTACCTGACGGGCATCATGACGCCGGTCTTTACCCCGAGCCTGGCCTTCCTCACCGCTATCGGGCTCAGCACGGCGCTTGTCGCGCATCACGATCGACGGAAGAAGAATTTCGCCGAGGCGATGGTGCGCCGGCGCAATGAATCGCTTCACAAGGTCGTTGAGAACAGTTTCGACTGCATCGTCATAACGACGTCCGACGGCGAAATCATTTCTGCCAACTCATCGGCGGACCGGGTCATGGGCTGGCGACAAGCGGAAGTGATTGGATCGTCCATTACAGACCATCTGCCGGACGCAGAGGAACTGGGTGCGAAATTCCTGGATATCGACAGGAAAGACCGCCCGCCATCGGATGTTGATTTCCAGCCGCTCGAGGCGGAATGCCTGCGCGCAGACGGCACCCCTTTCACGATGGAGCTCGTCGTCTATATGGCGCCGGTATCCTTCGATTCTTCCGGGGCAACCGCCTCGGCCGGCGAGCGCATTTCCTATGTCTATTCGTTCCGGGATATTTCGCTTCGCCGACAGGCGGAACAGGCGCGGGAAGAAGCCCGGCAGCAGGCCGAAGCCGCCAACCGGGCAAAGACCGAATTTCTCGCGAATATGAGCCATGAACTGCGAACGCCGCTGAATGCGATTATCGGCTTCTCCGAGCTGATGCGCACGGAAGCCCTCGGTCCGTTGGGATCGCCGCAATACCTGGAATACATGAACGACATCAATTGCAGCGGTGAGCACCTGATCCAGATCATCAACGATATTCTCGATATGTCGAAGATCGAGGCCGGCGAACTCAGCCCGACGGAAGAGGTCTTCGACTTCGTCCGTGCGGCGGAGACATCCCTCCGGCTGGTGGCAGACAGGGCGCAAAAAAGCGAGATTTCGCTGGTGAACACCGTGCCCGCAGACATTCCCCTGGTATGCGGCGATGAGCGCATGATCAAACAGATTCTGCTTAACCTGTTATCGAATGCCGTGAAATTCACGCCGGAAGGCGGAATGGTCGAGCTGAGCGCCGAAAACAATTCTCTCGGGCTTTCATTCTCTGTCGCCGATACGGGTTGCGGCATCCCGCCGGACAAGATGGAAATCGTCCTTGAACCCTTCGGCCAGGCGGACATGACTTTGCAGCGCAACTACGAAGGCACCGGTCTCGGCCTGCCACTTGTAAAGGCGATGGTCGAACTGCATGGCGGGGAACTGGAATTGTTCAGCCGCGAAGGCAAGGGAACGACGGCGACAGTCCGGTTGCCCGTCGGCTGTGTTGTCGAAAGAGAACAGAAAATCGCGTCTTGAGGACGAATAAGCCGTTCTATAGCCGGATGTGTTTCCTCTAACGGCGTGAAGTGCCCGCCCCCTGCTCTATCCAGCCGATGATCATGTCGGCGAGTTCGTCCGAATTTTCCTCCATCATCAGCATATGGCCGTTGCCGTCGATACCGCGATCGGGCAGCCACCAGTATTCGGCTTTCGCGCCGGCGTCGAGCAGCCAGTCAACGACCGCGCCATCGATTTCCTTCGGGTGATCGGTATCGTCGGAACCGGTGAAGACCATCACGGGCAGGCCGTCAAACGCTGCGAGATTTTCAATTTTCAGCTGGCTGCCACCGACATTCTGGCGTTCGTATAACAGCCGCGGCGGCACCGCGGCGACATGTCCGGCGTAAGACTCCAGCACCCCGTCGGGGAACCGCTTGGACGTACCGATCAGCTTGTGCGTGACGAATTCCAGACCGCCGACATAGGCCCGGTCGCGGGACAGACGGCGCGTCATGCCGAAGGATTCCACCACGACTTCATCCTCGGTCTCCTCGATCACTGTGGCTTCGGGTTGGATATTGCCGGGCGGGCCGGGGGCGACGGCAACGACCTTCTCGATCAGCGGGCGATTCTGCTCAACGAGCTTCCAGCCCAGCGCGCCGGACATCGAATGGGTCATCAGCACGATCCGGCCGCTCGGCGATGTCGCGGCGGCCTCCGCCAGGACCGCCCCGAGCGCCGCGCAGACCCGTTCCCCGGTCAACTCGGCAAAGGGGACGTCGCCGCTTCGCCCGCAGCCCGGCCAGTCCGGCAGCCAGACCGGGTAACCCGCTCCGGCGAACCGGGACGCCCAGCCCGGCCGGTTATCGGCCGTCAGCAGATAGCAGGATCCGCTATGCCCGCCGCCATGGACCATGACGACCGGCGGTTTCTGGGTTACCGGTGCGGGCATAAGCCGGTCCGCAAAGACCGTCATCCCGTCATGGTGGATAAACTGTGCCGCATGCTGTGGTGACGACATTTTTTTCTCCATGGCTTTTTGAAGCCCGATCCTGCACCATCGGGCGTCCATAAAGAAAGACTGGACCCGATAGATCGGCAATAGTATCAATCGAGATATTGTTGACCGGTCACCAAATTCGCCGACAGAGCGGAAGGGTGAAACAGGGGGAACGTTTGGAAACGGAACGCGACGTCGTTGAATTCGAGGGCGGTGAGAAAATACTCGACCGCTCGGTAAAGGCCATGGCGATACTCGCCGGCCTGTCTCTGATGTGGCTGATGTGTCTGGTCTGCTACGCCGTCTTTATGCGCCGCGTGCTGAACGCGCCGCCGCTTGGCGGGACCGACCTGGCGTCGGTCAGCCTGGTGCCTGTGGTTTTCCTGGGCTTTGCCTATTGCGGCTGGACCGGCGGGCACATCGCCGTCGACCTGATATCGAGCCTGAACAAGCCGAACCTGACGCGCTGGACCGACGTTGTCGTCCGCCTGCTGTCGGCCGGGTTGCTGGGCATCCTGACCTGGCGCAGCATCGTCCTGCTCGAGGATGCCCTTGAAATCGGCGAGGCGACCGAGCTGATCGAGATTCCCCATGCGCCGTTTATCGGTGTGATGATCGTCGGTACCGGTATCTTTACCCTGACCTTCGTCGTGATGGCCTTCCGCGCGTGGCGCGGCCAGCCCGACGCCTCTTCCCCTTGAGCCCAACAGCGAGCTGAATTAATGGATCCTACCTGGACCGGTATCGTTGGGCTTCTCGCCCTTTTCGTCCTTCTCGGCATGCGGATGCCCGTCGCCATCGTGATGATGCTGGTCGGCTTTCTCGGGATCGCTTATCTGAATAGCTGGGACGCCGCGCTGTCGACGCTCGCCGACGAAGCCTGGGTCATTACGTCGAATTACGAATTTATCGTTATTCCGCTGTTCATCCTGATGGGCAACTTCGCGTCGATATCCGGAATGAGCCGGGATCTCTACGGCGCCGCCTATTCCTGGTTCGGCCATTGGCGCGGCGGGCTCGCCTCGGCGACGATCGCGGCCTGTGCCGGGTTTGCCGCCCTTTCCGGATCGTCCGTCGCATCGGCCGTCACCATGGGCCGCGTCGCCCTGCCGGAGATGAAACGCTACAAGTATTCGGACCGGCTGGCGACCGGGGCGATCGCCGCGGGCGGCACGCTGGGCATCCTGATCCCGCCCAGTACCGGGTTCATCATCTATGCGATCCTTGTCGAGGAATCGATTGGCCGCCTGTTCCTCGCCGGGGTTCTGCCGGGGCTGATGCTGACGGTTCTTTTCATGATCTCCATCGCGATCATGACGCGGATCAACCCGACGCTGGGTCCGCCCGGCTCCAAATCGACGATGGCCGAACGCGGCCAGTCGCTGATGCAGGCAGGCCCGATGCTGTTCATCGTCGTCATCACGATCGGCGGAATCTATGGCGGCATTTTCACCCCGACCGAAGCAGCGGCCGTCGGTGCGATGCTCGCCTTCCTGCTCGCCCTGTTCCGCCGCCGGGTCAACACATCGTCGACATCGCGGGTGCTGCTTCAGACGATCCGGACCACCTGCCTGGCGTTCTTCATCCTGATCGGCGCGCATATCTTCAACCCGTTCATGGCGCTGACCGATATTCCGTCGGACCTGGCGAGCCTTCTGCTCGATGCGGATATGCCGCGCACGGCGATCATGCTGATCATCATGCTGGCCTATATCGTTCTCGGCACGTTCCTCGAGGGCTTTGCCATGCTGGTCCTGACGCTGCCGATCATCCACCCGCTGATCGTCGAGCTCGGCTACGACCCGATCTGGTTCGGCGTGGTCATCGTCATCGTGATCGAGATGGGGCTTATCAGCCCGCCGGTCGGCGTGAACGTGTTCGTCGTCAAGGGAATCGCCGAAGACGTTCCGCTCAGAGAGATTTTTGCCGGGATAATACCCTTCTGGATAGCCATGGCGGTCTGCCTGGTCATCCTGCTGGCATTCCCCGAAATCGCCCTTTTCCTGCCGGATACAATGATTCAATCGTTCGATTAACAGAGCCCGGGAGGAATTCGCGGACCCGTATTTTTGTTGACGGGTCAACATTCGGCACTCACACTGAATTCAATATCCGGGCCAACCGGCCCGGATACTCAACCGCAAAAATCGGCCACCAAGGCCGATGGGAGGAACTTCGCATGAACAGACTTACATCATCCATCGCCCTGGCCGCGGCCGTCGCGGTCATGGCGCCGCTTGCCGTATCTGCGGCAGACCTCAAGATCGCATCCTTTCCGGGCCCCAAACACCCGATTAACGCCCAGCTGTTCGACCCATGGGTGAACAAGGTCAACAGCATGAACCAGGGCCTGACCGCCAAGCTTTACGTCGCGGGCAAACTGGGCAAGGGCCCGGCAAAGCAGTTCAAGCGCGCCGTTGACGGCGTCGCCGATATTTCCTTCGGCCTGCAGGGATATACGTCCAAGCAGTTCCGCGCGACCACACTGGTCGAACTTGCCAATGTCATGAGCAACGCGGTGGACGGCACCAAGCGCCTCCAGGCCGCCTACGCGCAGTCCGAAGCCGTCCGCAAGGAATACGACAAGGTACACGTGCTCGGTATCTGGACGATCGACGTGCCGATCATCATGACCAAGGACAAGCCGATCAAATCGGTCGCCGATCTGAAGGGCCTTAAACTTCGGACCCCGTCGCAGATGTCGGCGAAGTCCATCGAAGCGCTTGGCGCCGTACCGGTGCCGATGCCGATCACCAAGCTGTACAACGCGCTGGCGCGCGGCACGGTCGACGGCGTTCTGGTGTCGCCCACGGTACTCCATTCGTTCAAGATCAAGGAAGTGACGCGCTACTTCGCATCCGGCATTCCGTTCGGTTCCTCGCCGATGTTCATCGTGATGAACAAGAAGACCTGGAACAGTCTGTCGCCTGCGCACAAGGATATCGTCAACAAGACGTCCGGCATCCAGATGGGGATGACGGGCGGCAAAATTTACGATTCCGAACATGAAAAAGGCATGTCTTTCCTTGCCGGCTCGAAGGCACATAACCTGATCCGCCTCCCCGATGCCGAAATCCGCAAGGCCGGTGCCATGCTGAACGAGTTGGAACGGCAGGTCGTTCAGGATTGGGAAAAGCAGGGCGTCCCGGCGACGAAAATCCTGAAAATCATGCGCGCTGCCGGCGCCTGATTCTTCCCGGACAGACGGCCTATTCTAACGGAGCCCCGCAGCGTATATCGTTGCGGGGCTTTTTCATAACCGGGGACAGGACAGATGCTTTACATGGTTTACGGGGTCGACGGCCCCGATGCCGACAGAATTCGCGCCGAGCAGCGGGAAGCCCATTTCGCCTATCTTGCGGAAAACGAGGATATTCTGGTTCTGGGCGGCGCCACCCTGGCCGATGAATCCGACGCCCGCACGGGCAGCCTGCTGGTGATAAATGTGCCGTCCCGCGACGATGCGGATGCCTTTGCAGCGGGTGAGCCGTTCAACAAGGCGGGACTGTTCAGTTCCTACACAGTATCGCGGATGCGCCGCGGGCAGTGGAACCCGGCCGCTGCACCGAAAAGTTCCGAGGGCAACTAGGGGCCTAGAGAACGCCGGTCTGAACGAATTTGGACTGGATGATGTCGCTGTCGAAGGGCTTCATGATGTATTCGTTGGCGCCGGCCGCGATGCCTTCCTGGATGTGCGACATGTCGTTTTCGGTCGTACAAAAAACCACGATCGGCTTTTTGCCTTCATCGGTAACCCGCAGCGCACGCAGATATTCGATTCCGCTCATCACGGGCATGTTCCAGTCCAGCAGAACGACGTCGGGCATCGACTGCATGCTCATATCGAGCGCCACCTGACCGTCTTCAGCTTCCGCGACCTCGAACCCGAGTTCTTCAAGTATCTTGCGGGCAACCATTCTGACGACCTTCGAGTCGTCCACAACGAGGCATGTTTTCATCATTTGCGTCCGGCATTCTGGAGGGCGCACCGAAACCCGGTACACCTTGGAAACGCGTCAAATGTAACGCAATTGTTCTAACTCTTTGTTAAAGCGCGGACGACGCCGGACACCGGCCCCTGCCAGCAGATCGATCAGGCTTTGCGTAACGCCGTCAGATAGCCCTTTACCGGCTCGCCGTATTCCGTCCGCAGGGTGTCGGTGCGGCCGATAATCTCCGTGAATCCGGCGGTTTGGGCCGCTTTTCTGACATAGGCGGGTTTGTGTGCGTACCGCCCGGAACCGGTCAGCGAATATCCCCGCCGCGACTGCGCTTCGACCGAGAAGATCATCAGACCGCCGGATTTCAGGGTGACGAAGGCGGCGTCGAGCGATTCCGCCAGATCCCCGATATAGCAGAACACGTCGGCGGCGACGATAAGATCGAAACAAAGAGGATTCGCGCGCATGAACGCCGCCAGTTCCCCTTCATGCAGCTCGTCGTAGAGCCCGCGCGCACGCGCCAGCTTCAACATTTCGGGCGACAGGTCGACACCCGTCAGCGACCTGGAATGGTCCTTGAAATCGATACCCGACAGCCCGGTGCCACAGCCTGCGTCCAGAATATCGAAACCCGTGCCGCGATCCGGTGCAACCTCCCGGAAAAGTGCGTGAATCAGCTTGGGGGCGCGATATTCCAGATCTTCCAACAGCTGCTTGTCGAAATCCTCGGCGAAATGATCGAAGGTTTCGCGCACGTAATCGTCGCTCGCCCGCGCCGGTTTCGGGCCATCGCCCAGCGCCGCCACCATGTGACGCGCTTCATGATCGTCGGGATATTTATCGCTGTAGGTCCGATACCATTTCAGCGCCTCTTTCAGGTCGCGATTGCCGTAATTCGCTTCGGCCAGACCCCAGATCGCGTCGTCGTAATCGGGGTCCATATCGAGAATTTTTTTATAACACCGGATGGCGACATCGAACCGGCCATGGACCAGTGCCGTCTTGCCGACGCTGTAGGTACTGGCGGTTTCGATATCGGTGGCGGCCTTGCGCACGGCTTTGGCATCGCCCGCCGCCCGCCCGGCCTCGACAATATCGGCAAGCGCCTTTGCTGCCGCGAGATGTTTCGGCTGGCGTGAGAGAATATCGCGATAGAGCCCGGCGGCAGCGGCCGCATCGCCGCTCTCGGCAAGGGCGGTCGCCTGATCGAACCGTTCTGCGTTATCTGTCATGGGCAATAGCGGCAATCGTCGGCGGCATCACGGAGAAAACGTCATCTCGGCGCATTTATGGGACATCCGGGCCCCACCGGCAATCCAACACGGCGACGACGGAAACAGCATCCTCCGGAAAAGAAAGAGCGCTTGCTAGCCCTTGCCCTTGCCCTTGCTGCCCCCGCTGGTGCTGCACCAGGGATTACCTTTTGAATTACCATTGCAGGACGGCTGGACGGCTTTGGCGCTCCGGTCAAGATGCAGCACGGTCGGCGCGGTATAGGCAACCGCCACGCCAAGCCCGAGACGGGCTAATGCCTGACGGCGACCGACGGGTGAATTCTTCGACTGCTTTTCCATTCCGCACGCCCCTGTTTTACGCGTTACCCTGAAAATGGGTGTAATCGCCCCCATTTTAAAGCGTTAAGTGATGGCAAGCGCCACCTTTTTTGTTTACGTTCTGTTCTTTCCCGATCCGTTTCGATGGAATATGACGCTTTTCGACCAGACATACGACGTGCCCGAGACAACCCGCCTGCTGACCCGTGGGGTCTGCAAGCTGTTCCAGGACCTGGGTTTCGGCACCCTGACCGAGTTCAAACTGGCGAATGGCCGGCGCGTCGATGTCATGGCGATCGACCGGAACGGCGAATTCGTGATCGTCGAGGTCAAAAGTACGGTTGCGGACTTCCGCGGCGACCGGAAATGGCACGAATACCTGGCATTCTGCGAACGCTTTTATTTTGCCGTGCCCGCGGGCTTCCCGATGGACATGATGCCCGACGATTGCGGCCTGATTGTCGCCGATCCCTATACTGCCGCGGTACGGCGCGAGAGCCTGACACGCAAGCTCAATACCAATCGCAAACGTCGCCAGCTTATCCGCTTCGCCCTCGCTGCCAGCAACCGCCTGAGCCATAACGGCTAATATGGCGGCATACAATTGTATGCCGCGGGAATCTCTGACATAATTGTTTAACAAAATGTTGGCAAACAACATTAATAAAAAACTAAATCGGGGCGACAGACTATGTTGCGGGTTGGCGCAATCATATTCATGGGGCTGCTTGCCGTTGGCTGCACGGTACCCAAATCGACGAAAATTCCACTTTCGGTCAGCGCAAGCGCGATGACGGAGATGCGGGCAACCCATTCGATTCTGCAGAAACGACAACTCGCGTCGCTGAACTGCCGAAAATCGGGTTACCGGAAACGTACCGCAGCCTATTACCAGTGTATGCGCGCGCTGCTTGCCCGCGATCTTCAGCGGACGCGGGAGCGCGCTGACAGCTATTTTCACCAGGCTGCCCAGAAACACGGGGTCTGCATGGAACGGTCGACCTATCGAGTCGCCCGGTGCCTCGAAATCTAGCCCGGGCCTCTTTCCCCGAGTTCTAGCCCGCCCGGCCACGCCACGGGAAAAATGCCGGGACGCGCCGGCGATAAGCGGCATAGGCATCGCCATATCGCCCGATCAGTCGCCGCTCTTCGTATTTCGCGCCGATCAGCAGATAGACACTGCCCCACACGGCAGTCGCCAGGGCAAATTCCGTCTGTGCCTGTCCCCAGAGCGCCAGAAACAGCCCGCTATAGAGGGGATGGCGGACATAGCGCAGCAAGCCGGCCGTTTTAAGGTCCTCGTCCGGCGCATCTTCAGGCGACCGTATCTGCGCGGTTCCGAGAAACCGCCCCCGGTCGTATCCCGTCAGCGCGACCGCGATGACCGCCAATCCGGCAACCGTCACGATGTCGCCGGCGACGGCCACCTTTTCCGGAAGGCCCAGCGGCGGCGCCCCGGACAGCCAGATCCGGCCGAACCACCAGACAAGACCGAGATGCAGCAGCGCGAATCCGTTATAGGCAAGCCGGTAATACCGCCCCAACCCCAGGCGGTTCTTGATGCTGTCGGCAGCCAGCACGGAATGCAGCAGGCCGAAGGACGCCCAGGCCAGTCCATAGAATATATGTTCGGTAACGATGGAGGGTTCCTCCCCGTCAGGGCGCGTTCATCCGGGCAATTGTGGCCGTGGTGCTGAAGCCCTCGACGATCTCCGCCAGAACAACCCTGCCGCCGTAAGACTGCACCAGGTCGGCGCCGACGACCGTGTCGATCGTATAATCGGCGCCCTTCACCAGCACGTCCGGCCGCACCGCATGCAGCAGCGCCTCCGGCGTATCCTCGTCGAAAATCACGACCAGGTCGACGGTTTCCAGAGACGACAGCACGGCGGCACGGGCCGCTTCATTCTGCATGGGACGGTTTTCGCCTTTCAGCCGCTTCACCGACGCATCGGAATTGAGACCGACGACCAGCCGGTCGCAGGCCGACCGCGCCGACGCCAGAAGCGAGACGTGTCCCGGGTGCAGCAGATCGAAGCAACCGTTGGTGAAGCCGATTTTCTCGCCGCGGTCTTTCCACGTCCGTATCCTGTCCAGCGCAGCATCGAGGCGCAGCGGCGCTTTCGGGCCGCCATGACCGGCCATGACGTTCAGTTCCTCGAGCAGGTCGTCGGCATAGACCACGGCCGTGCCGGTCTTGCCGACCACGATACCGGCCGCGACATTGGCAAGCTGCGCGGCCTCCAGCGCGGGCACGCCGGACGCGATCCCCGCCGCCAGCAGGGCGAGAACCGTGTCGCCGGCACCCGAAACATCGAACACTTCGCGCGCCCGCGACGGGAAATGATCCGCGCGGTCGGCCGTCACCAGCGACATGCCCTGCGCGCCGCGCGTCACCAGCATGGATGCGATATCCGCCGCCGCCAGCAGGGAGCGGGCGGCCGCGGCGATGCCTTCCTCGGATGACAGGTCGCCATCCGCCGCCTCGCCAAGCTCTTTCAGGTTCGGCGTGATCAGGCTCGCCCCGGCGTAACGCGTAAAATCGCGCGACTTCGGATCGACAATCACGGGCTTGCCGGCGGCGTTTGCCGCGCCGATCAGCCGGGCCACCAGGCTGGCGGTTACCGTGCCCTTGCCGTAGTCGGAAACGATCAGCGCACCGGCATCTTCGAGCTCTTTCTGTGCCGCCTCGAAAACCGCATCGGCCACGTCATCGCCGATCGGCGACGTGACCTCCCGGTCGGCGCGCAGCAGTTGCTGACCGCCGGCGACATATCTGACCTTGCTGGTCGTCGGCCGGTCTTTTTCGGTAATCAGGGTCGGAGTGACGCCAGCGAGGTCCCGCAGCAGCATATCCACATCGCGGGCGATATCGTCATCGCCGGTCACGCTGACAAAAGCGACGGACGCGCCAACGGAGACCAGGTTGCGCACCACGTTGCCCGCCCCGCCGAGCATCGCGGTTTCGTTCGTCACCCGGCACACCGGGATCGGCGCTTCGGGAGACACGCGGCTGACATCGCCATACACGAAGCGGTCGAGCATCACATCGCCGACACAGACCACCTTCGCCGTCTGCAGACCGGCGATCCGTGCTGCAAGCGCGGCATGATCCGGCGCCGTCATGCGGCGCATTTCCGCTCGAGGATATCGCACAGCATCTGTCCCAGCATGATATGCATTTCCTGGATGCGCGCCGTCGTTTCGGACGGAACAATCAGCAGGGGATCGGCAAGACCGACCAGTTTTCCGCCGTCTTTGCCGCTCAGCGCGGCGGGGACGACACCCATGTCGCGCGCGGTTTCCAGTGCCACCGTCACATTGGGGCTTTGTCCCGACGTCGTAATCCCGATCGCAACGTCCCCCGGTTTGCACAGCGCCTCGACCTGGCGGGCAAACACCGTTTCGTAGCCAAAATCGTTCGCCGCCGCCGTCAGCAGCGACGTGTCGGTGGTAAAGGCGATTGCCGGCAGCGCCCGCCGGTTTTCCTTGTAGCGGCAGACCAGTTCCGTCGCGAGATGCTGCGCATCGCCGGCGCTGCCGCCATTGCCGAAAAACACCAGCTTGTTGCCGGCATTCACAGCGGCCTCGCAGATATCCGCGAGCCGTATGAAATCGGCCTTCAACGCACGCGTCGCCGCAACGACGCTGTCATGCTCGTCGAGTTCGCTGTCGAAATAGGTATCGAGATTCATCGGTCAGTCTCCGTCCGGACGGGATAGCGCATTTTGCGCCGTCGCGGAATCTTCTAACGCGCCCAGCATCTCGGCTTCAAGTGTCAGAAAGTGCGCCTCCCAGGTCCAGTGCCCGAGAATATAGTTGCGGGCAGCTTCCGCAAGGCTGTCCCGGCGCGCGGGATCGGCGAGCAGTGCGAGGACGGCGTCGGCAAAACCGCGCGCATCGTCGGCGATGACAAGATGGTCGCCGGGTGTCGCGCGGATACCCTCGTTCGCAACGGTCGTCGCCACCACGGCTTTGCGCATCGCCATGAACTCGATCAGCTTGTTCTGCATGCCGGCGCCCACCTGAACCGGGTTTATGCAAACCGCCGCCTTCGCGATGTAATCCGCCGGATCGGGTACCTCGCCGGTGACCGTCACGCCCGCCAGGTCGCCCAGCGCGACTACTTCGGGGCGCGGATCGCGGCCGACAATCAGCAACTGCGCCCGCGCTTCGCCCGCGCGGATAAGCGGCCAGACGTTTTCGGCAAACCACGTGATCGCATGAACGTTGGTGTAGGTCCGCAGCACGCCGTTGAACACCAGGGTAAACGGCTCTTCCGCGATATCGGGGCGCGGCGCAAACCTGTCGACATCGACCCCGTGCGGGCCGAACACGACATTGTCGATCTCCGGCAGGCCGCGGTCCCGGCAGGCAGCGGCGATCTCGTCGACATCCTGCTGGCCGATCAGGACAGTACGCGTAAAATCCGACCATACGCGCGGCTCGTAGTTTCTGACCAGCCGGGTTTCCACCGAATAGAGAAGCTTTTCCTTCAGGTTCCTGAAATGCTCGGCCATGCGCCGCGTGTTCAGCGCCTGCGAAAGCTGCATCGCGAGGAACGTTACCGGGCCGTCGGCGCGCGTCCGGGACCGCCCCAGCGATCGCATGGTCTCGGCGCTGCGGATGTAATAGCTGTAGCCGATATCGACCTTGCCGAGCCCGGCACGCACCGCACGCGTCTGCGCAGGGTTCGAAAACAGGCCGACCTGAAGCGGCCAGCCCCGCATCAGGCCGCGCAATACCCCGACGAGCCGTCGCACAGGGCCATGGTCGAAAACATGCACGCTGCGGCAGACCGTCTCGAGCCATTGGCGGTGGGCCGGGCTTATTTCCTCGCCGTTGTCGAGCGCGTAGAAATCCACCGCATGTCCGCGCGCGGCAAAAAACGAGATCAGATGGGCGACCGTCATCTGGTCGGCACGGGTCATCGGTAGCGGCAACCGGCTATAGGCGATGGCGATTGAGAAAGGCCGCGGCGCAGGGTCGACCTGCATGACCTTGGGCAAGCCGTCGGTCATCTTCCCTACAGACGGTCTATATCGACGACAGGGACCCGTTTTCCGAGACCTTCGCGATCGATATCGACACCCTTGCCGATAACGGCCAGCGAAACCTCCCCCGCCGCATCGATATCCTCAACCAGCAGGCGCGACAGATGCGGCAGGCGCTGCTGGACATAGGCCAGGTTCGCCCCGACGAGCTCGCGGTTCTTCAGGTCGGGGTCGAAAATTTTCAGGTCGTACCCCTTGCCCAGCAGCGCCTCGGCCAGGTCGATCAGCGGACTTTCGCGCAGATCGTCGGTGTCGGATTTGAACGTCAGGCCGATCAGCAGGACTGACGCACCGGGATCCAGACGGTCCATGACCCGGTCCGCGAGATACCGTTTATGTGCCTCGTTCGACGTGATCACGTTCGACATAACCGGCAGTGCGACACCCTGCCCGCCGGCCAGGGCCGAGATTGCACGTACGTCCTTGGGCAGGCACGAGCCGCCAAAGGCGCCGCCGGGCCGCAGGTAATACGGCGAGATATTCAGCTTGGTATCGGACAGGAAAACATCGATCAGCGGTTCGGGGTCGACATCGAGCTCGAGCGCAAGACGGCCGATTTCATTGGCAAAGACGACCTTCAGCGCGTGAAATCCGTTATCCGACAGCTTGACCATCTCGGCGGTACGGTAGGGCAGTTCGAAAAACGGCGCGTCGATATGATCGTAGACGCCCAGCATCCGTCTGGTGATCCCGGGTTCGCGTTCGCCGACGACGACACGTGACGGCGCGTAGTAATCCTGAATGGCCGTCGATTCGCGGAGAAATTCGGGGTTGAGGACCGCCTCGAAACGCGTGCCCGGCTCTTCGCCCGCGGCATCCACCAGTACCGGCAGGATGGCGTCTTCCATCGCGCCGGGGTACATGGTCGACCGGTAGGCGACAACCAGTGCCTCGCGCGCGGCGTCCCGGGTCCGGAGCGCGGCGCCCAGTTCGGCGGAGACCGCGCAGACCTGCGTCAGATCGAGCCCGCCGCCCGGCAAAGACGGCGTACCGACACAGACCATCGCGATGTCGGCATCGTCAAGGTGACGGCCGACATCGGTATAGGCGGACAGGCGCCCGGCATCGCGGCCGGCGGCAAGAAGTTCGTCCAGTCCCGGTTCGGATACCGGCGAAAGGCCGGTTTCGATCATGGACGCCTTGTCCGGGCTGACATCGATGCCAATGACCGTATGGCCGTCGCGCAAAAGACATGCTGTCGCCGTTGCGCCGACATAGCCCAGTCCGAATACAACAATCTTCATACGCAATACTCCTGTCGGACGGGTTGTAGACTAATTAACCGGCCGTTGGAATTGCCGCGGCAAGGTCGTCAAACAGCCGGTCGAGGACGTCCGCCCCGGGGACTGCCGCATCCGCCGACCAGGAAAAGAACACCGCGGCGCGTGCGGCGGCGTCCATCGTCTCGGGGGAGACGGAAAGCCGGCACGCCGTGCGTTCGACCCCGAAGCGATACCAGTGCGCGGCATCCCGCGGCGGCGACAATGTCCCCGCCAGTGCCCGGACCGACAGGTCAAGTTCCCCCTGCCTGAAGGTTGTGCCGGAAACGACGTCCCATTCGGACGGGATCAGAAAGCCTGTCTCCGGCTTTGATAGCGCGCCGCGCCAGAGATCGGCGATCAGCACCCCCTTGCCCGGCCACAGACACACCGCCCGGCGCACGTCCACGCCGAGATGGGCATAACCGCTCTGCCAGCCGGCGGCGACGAATGCGCCGTCAGGGGACGCGACATCCAGCGCGCCCGCATAGCCGCGGCGACCGACCCGGAAGGATTTCCAGAACTCGATGGGCTCGGCACCGACCAGGCGCGGCCCGTTATGCGCCGCCGCCGAGCGCGACGAATTGCGGTCGTCGCCGGCGGTATAGGTCGGCACGCCGGTATCGACGAGAAACCGTTTGCCGTCGGCCGTCGCCTCGACCGACAGGAAGTCCGCATGGGCATGGCCCGGATTGTCGTCAGGGCCGCACGGACCGCAGTCGAACACGACGGAATCGCCCCCCTGCCCGAGCCGGACATACCCGGTTTCGGGAAGGCGCGTGACCGGCGGCGTCGCCGTCGTATCGGCCACGCTGTCGGCGCGCGGCGCCTCGCCGACCCAGGAATCGTTCATCAGCGCGATCTCGCCGTCCGCCAGCGTCATCACCGGCAGGGCCGCGGACATACGGCTCACCGTCTCGTCGAGCGCCGGTTGCCACGCGTGGGGGAACAGGCCGCTTGCTGCCAGCACGCGCACGTCCAGCATCGACAGCACATGATACATCGGACAGCGCTCGGCCTGGCCGCCGTCGGTCAGCACATTCTGCCGGATGGATTTCGGCACGGCAGCCTCGAGCAGGCCGAGGGCGGGAGGGACCGAAGCGCACATCCCGGCATAGGCGGAAAGCGCCACGTAGTTCTTCATCAGGTGATTGTACTGAAGGTCGCGTTCGAGATTGGCGCGGATGAACGCGGCACAGAACCGGGCATGTTCCAGCAGCACGGTTTCGGCCGCCGGGTCGGCGGGACCGCCCGCCTTGCGGTACAGCGCCAGCGCCGACAGCAGATTGATCAGCCGGTGGCTTGCGGTATAGGCGTTCCACACATCGCGGAATACGCCGGGAGACGACCACGCATTCTGCCGGTCGAGCGATTCCACCAGTGCCCGGATCGCTGAAAGGTCTTCTGCCCGGCCACGGGCCAGCAGCGGCACCGCATAGCCCATATAGGCGAGGTTCATGCGCCGCAGCGGATTGTTGCCCTCGTGGAATTCGCCGCGCCAGGAAACCTGTTCCACACTGCCGAAATCGTAGTCGCGGTTGAGCAGGGTGAACCTGCCGGCGGTGGCGCCCTCAAAACTGTCGCCGTGCACGGCCGTTTGCAGCTGCAGGACGATCTCTGCGATCGCAACCGCTTCATCCGAGGACGGCTCCGCGAGCGGCAGCTTCTGCGCGGCGCGGTCGATCCGCTGTCGGCTGAATTCGGGATGATGCCGCATCACCAGGCGTTGCCCCCGGCAGACAAGCCGGAAAACCCATTGCTCCGCCGTCAGGTGGCGCACCGTGCGCCAGAGGCGACCCACGGACATATCAGCGGGCGTGCCGTGCCGGGGGGATGTTCACAGGTCGACCTGTGCGCCCCGTTGCAGGGATTCGAGCGCTGCAATGGTCGCAAAGCTCGACTGCACAAGTTCGGCCTCGTCGGCCGGCGCCGGGCCGCCCGAGGCAACGGCTTCGGCAAAAGCCTGGAGTTCCGCCGCGTGCCCCTTGTCCTGCTCCATCGAGCGGCCGATTTTCGATTCCTTGCCCCCCGAGGTCACCGTCAGGCCCCGAAAATCGTTGATATTGATCACGGTGCCGCCGGCAAACGCCTCGACCAGTTCTTTCGAATAGGCGGTATCGCCAAGCGCCGTATAGGCGATGGTCGCGAGGCTGCCATCGGCGAAGTTGAGCGAGACGGTAAGATCGTCACACGCCCCCTGGGTGACCGTCGCCGAGGCCGCCTGCACGGTTTTGATATCGTCATCGACGAGGAACCGGGCAAGATCGACGAAATGGCAGACCTCGCCCAGGATGCGTCCGTTGCCCTCTTCGGCGGCATTCTGCCAGCTGTCATCCGGCAGCTGACCGGCATTAACGCGCAGCAACACGTATTTGGTCCCGCCCGCCGCTTTGAGACGATCCCGCGCCTGCACCGCCAGCGGGGCGAAACGGCGGTTGAAACCGACCTGCAGGAACGCATCCGATTGCAGCCGGGCGCGGATCACGGCGTTCAGCTCGTCGCGGTCCAGCGCGAGCGGTTTCTCGACCAGCACGTTCTTGCCGGCGGCAAGCGCGCGGGCGGTCAGCGAAGCATGGGTCGAATGCGGCGTCGTGATCAGGACAGCGTTGATATCGGGGTTGTCGAAAATCGCCGCGTCGTCGGTATCGGCATGGGCAAAGCCGAAACTGTCGGCCGAATGATCGGCGGAAATGCCGCGCTGGGTGACCAGCGTATGCAGCTCCACCGCGTCGATTTTTTTCAGCCGCGGCAGCAGGACGGTCCGCGCGAAATTGCCGGCACCGATCACGCCGAGAACACACTTGCCGGCCGCGGATTTGCCCGTCGACACGGCAACCGGCGTGCGCAGCGTGGGCGACTTTGCTTTCGGCGTTTTATCGTATTCGAGGATCACGCCGAGATGCGGCTCGGTGTTGTTCGACACCATGTCATAGGCTTTTTCGGCCTCCGCGAACGGGATTTTATGCGTGATCATCTGTTCGACCTGCAAACGATGATCGCGGCGTCGCGACATCAGCCGCACGGTTTCTTCCAGATTGCGCGTCTCGGTCCAGCGCACGAAGCCGACCGGGTACTTGACGTGGCGGTTCTCGTAATCGGGGTCGTAGCGCCCCGGGCCGTAGGACCGCGACACCACCACCGACAGTTCCTTTTTCATGAACAACCGGTAGTCGAACTCGGTGCCCGTGATGCCGACAAGGCTGATCTTCGCCTTGTCGCGGGCGATGTTGGCCGCGGTATCGAACGGCTCGCTCGAGTCCGTCGCCGCCGCGATGATGACACCGTCGCAGCCGCGCCCGCCCGACAGGTCCATGATCGCCGCCGTCGGGTCTCCCTGCGACAGGTCGCAGACCAGTTCCGCGCCGCCATAGGTAGCGAGCTTGAGCCGTTCCGCATTGTAGTCGAGCACGATCACCCGGCAGCCCGCGAGATCGAGAAACTGCGCGGCAAGCTGGCCGACCAGCCCCGCGCCGATCACCGCGACGACGTCGCCGAGTTGCGGTTCGACCAGACGCACGCCGTTCATGGCGATGGCGCCGAGCGTGCCGAAACAGGCTTCCTCGTCATTCACGTCGTCGGGCACCGGCGCGCAGAGATTTTCGGGCACCGCGTTCAGTTCCGAATGGTTGGCGAGCCCGGCGCCGGCGATGGCCACGCGCTGGCCGGTCCGGAATTTTCCCTCGAGCCCTGCGCCGACTTCGACCACCTCGCCGACCGCGGAATAGCCGAGCGGCAGGGGCTCGTCGAGCCGCGCCATGACCGCGCGCATGGTAGCGCCGATACCGTCGCGCTTCGCCTTGTCGAGCACCTTGCGCACCAGGTCGGGCCGCGCCTTCGCCTTGGCCGCCAGGCTCTTTTTCGCAAAGTTCACGACCATGCGCTCGGTACCCGCAGAGATCAGCGAGGCACGCGTGCGCACCAGAAGATGCCCCGACCGGACCTTCGCATCGGGGACTTCTTTCAGCGCCAGCTTGCCTGAACGCGCGCTCTGGACGACCTGTTTCATCTAACGAACCAACTCTTTCAAATTTCCCGCAATCTATGCCGCCTCGTCACGGGGGCGCAACTATCGCCGGACATAGATCGAATCCTCCTGCCGGACCCGGCCGGTATGTTTCGAGTTCAGCTGGCCCAGCGCCCCTTCGTAAGCGAAGCCGCGGGCCGTGAGGAACCGGTAGATTTCATCGAACCCGGCGGCGCCGTCATACGATACCTCGAACGGGGATTCGATGATGATGACCGATACGTCGTCCAGCCGGTCGCCGGCGCCCTGCAATACTTCGAGCTCAGCGCCCTGAACGTCGATTTTCACGAGCATCGGCCCCGTCACGCCGGCCAGCAGCCCGTCGAGGCGTCTGAGCGCGACGGGTTCGGTCCGCACGACGCCGTCTGCCTGGCGGTCGTCATGGAATGCTTCGGTAGGCTGATGGATCGAACTGTTCTGGTCATTCGCGGTGACGAACAGGTCGATCTGACCGTTTTCCGCACCGACGGCGCAGGATTCCACCCGGATTTTCGGGTTCCCGGCGTAAATCGTCTTCGCTTTTTCGGCGAGGGCCGCGTTGGGCTCAACCCCGATAATGTCCGCATCGGGCCAGAGCCGGCTTGCCAGATGCAGGAACTGGCCGTGATTGACGCCGATATCCACGACCGACGCCGGCGCCAGCTCGGCCAGCCAGGGCTTGATATATTCGTATTTGGGCCAGGCGCCCCTGACCCGCGGGAAGCGCCAGACAAAGCGCAGCATCAGAAGAAATTTCTCGATCTTCCGGATGCGCTCCGACGGGTCGGATGTCAGCCTGAAACTCATACGCTCACCCTCATGGACCGGCGGTCTCCGCGTTATCCAGTGCCCGGCACCATAGCTCCATCGCCATCATCGGGAACAGGGTGAATGCCGCGTCGACCCGCTGGGCGTAAAAGTCGGCTTTGAGCGCGGCCACGGCATCGGCATCGAACAGGCCGCGGGACGAAATCGTCGCCGTCGAGGTCAGGTCTTCCATCATCTCGCGGGCCGGACCCTGCAGCCAGCTGCGGACCGGCACGCCGAAACCCTGCTTGGGCCGGGTCAGGATTTCGCCCGGCAGACGGTCGCGCTGGGAGGCGCGCAGGATTCGCTTGGTTTCGCGCAAACTGATCTTGGCCGACAGCGGCAACTGCATCGCGTAGGCGACCAGCCGGCGATCGATCAGCGGCACCCGGACTTCCACGCCTGCCTGCATCGCCATCTTGTCGGTATAGTTCAGATTGTGATCCGGCATAAAACCGTTGAGTTCGAGATCGAGGAACCGGTCGACGGGATGATGCCCCCGCGTACGATCCAGCGAAGCGCGCAGCCCCTCGGCAATCCCGTCTGCCGGCATGGAATCGCGCAGGCCCGGCGCCAGCAGCGCGCGGCGGCGATCAGCGCCGACCGCCGAATAGCTCATCCCGTCGGCCAGCATTTCGTCCTCTGGCATTGCCAGCAAGGATCCGATCCGCTTCAGACGGCGGCCCAGAATGCTGGAGGGCGGGAACAGGCCAAGCACCGCCGCGCCCAGTCCCCGCAGGCCCGGCACCCGGTTTGCACCCGCCCAGATCAGCCCCGCGGTATGCCGCCCGTAGCCGGTAAACAGATCGTCGCCGCCGACACCCGACAGCAGGACCTTGATGCCGTTATCGCGCGCGGCGCGGGCAAGCAACAGCGTCTGTACCGCGGCAAAGTCCGCGGTGGGTTCGTCGAGCTGCCAGACCATGTCGGGCAGTGCCGCAATCAGGTCGGCATCGGTCGCAACCTCGATCAGCTTCACGCCAAGATGTTTTGCGACGGTGCGCGCATGGGTCCGGTCGTCGCCGAAATTGTCGGTGCCGGAATCGGGTTTGGTGACCGCGGCGCAGAAGGTGGTGATTTTTGACGGGTCGGTCGCGCGGCACATCGCGGCGACGATGGCGCTCGAATCGACGCCGCCGGACAGCAATGCGCCGACCTCGACATCGGCGACCATCTGATCGGCGACGACACGATCAATCATGTCGCGCAGCGCGGCGGCATCGTCCGGCGTCGGCGGTGCCGCATCGTCGAACTGCGGGGTGCGGTAAAATCGTGACGGCGTGACCGCCCCGTCGGCCGTGACGGTCAGCGCACAGCCGGGCCGCAGTTTTCTGACGGCGCGGAGCATGGTGTTCTCGCCCGCCGTCCAGAGGAATCCCAGATGATCGCCGACGGCCGCGGCGTCGATATCGCGCGGCAGATCGGGGCACAAAGTCAACGGTTTGAGTTCCGACGCGAACAGGAAACCCTGCGGAAGGGCAGCGTAATACAGCGGCTTTACGCCCAGATGGTCGCGGGCAATCGACAGGACCCGGTCGCGCCGGTCCCATACGGCAAAGGCGAAAATGCCGTTCAGGCGGTTGACGCAGTCCAGCCCGTCGCATGCAAACAGCGCCAGCAGGACCTCCGTATCCGACCCTGTGCGAAAGACCGTGCCGGCCTGTTCGAGCTCCAGGCGCAGCTCGCGAAAATTATAAATCTCGCCGTTATAGGTCAGGACATAGCGGTCGTCCGCGCTGTGCATCGGCTGCGCCGCGGCATCCGACAGGTCGATAATCGACAGGCGCCTGTGGCCGAGCGCCACGCCGGTATCCGCCGACCACAGGCCGTCACCGTCGGGGCCGCGATGGGCGATCGCCGCCGTCATCGCACCGGCCAGTGCCGGTGACCATGAGCCAACGAAACCTGCTATGCCGCACATGACAAGTCAGGTTCCTTTCGGGGCCGATGTCGAATAGTTTGGGTCAAATCACGAAGAATATTGGGTTTCGGGGCGCGGTTCCCAGACAGGGCATCAGTATATGACGGTTCGACATGACGAATGACACCGAAAAATCGTCGGTCCGCGATTTCTGGGAAGAGGCCTCGGCCGGGGAATTCTGGGCAATCGGCGACGACGAGCGCGAAAAACTGTCGGCTGAAGCCAGCCAGAGATATGTGTTCGAACCCTATTTGCCGCCCTTTGCCGATTTCGAAAGCGGCCGCGAAAAAGACGTTCTGGAAATCGGCACCGGTATGGGCACCGATCATCTGCACTGGGCCAAGGCCGGGCCGCGCAGTCTGACGGGCATCGATCTCAGCAACCGGGGCGTTGCCTACACCAGAATGCGGCTGCTGCAGGAAGGATTTATTCCCCGTGTAATGCGCGGCGACGCCGAGCATCTGCCGTTTCCCGATAACAGCTTCGATCTGATCTATTCCTGGGGGGTCATTCATCATTCGCCCGACACTCCGGCGGCGGTGTCGGAGATTCACCGCGTGCTGCGGCCAGGCGGTACCGCGCGAGTCATGATCTATCACACGCGATCGCTGACCGGGTATATGCTTTGGGTCCGCTACGGTTTGATGCGCCTGCGACCGGGCATTTCCATGAAGGAGATCTACGCCAAGTACCTGGAAAGCCCGGGGACCAAGGCATATAGCGTCGCGGAAGCGAAAGATCTGTTCGGCGCCTATGCCAATGTCGACATCGGGATTCAACTCAACTACGGCGACCTGCTGCAAAGCGAAGTCGGACGCCGGCACCGCGGACCGATGCTGAAAATTGCCAAGGCCCTCTGGCCGCGGCCACTGCTTCGGCTGTTCTGCAGGAACCATGGGCTGTATCTGCTGATCAACGCCCGGAAATAGTTACCGCTTGGGCGGGCCCATTTCGCGGATGCGTTCCCGCAGCTTGAGACCGACCTGCCAGAAATGGAACGCGCGCGCGAGCGCGAAATCGAACCCCGCCCGGCCGTCGAGGAAACCCGCCCGCAGAACATACGAATAGAGAAACACGATTATCGGCTTGAACGGCATCCTGGCAAAAAGCGGTTTCGTAAAGCGCCTGAGAAACGGCTGGGCATCCTCGTTCCCGAAATAGCTCCCGTTGTGGCGCACCACCGCTTCCCAGTCCGAATACTTGTTGTGCCGGTCGAAGAAGTGATAGAGCGATTCCTTGTCCTCGTGGATCATCCGGTAATCGAGCACCGCCGTCGTTCCATCGACGGGCGGTTGGTAATGCATTTCGTTGTCCCCCAGCACCGCGACATCCAGGTCGTCATATTCCTGCCAGCGGGTCTTGGCGTGCTGCATCAGCGCCAGCTTGTAGATACGTTGGCCGTGGCGCAGCATCCGCCCGGCGAAGAAGTAGTTGAAACCGAGGAAATATCCGGCATGCCTGTCGCCATCCCGTTCGAGCGTGTCCGCGATTTCCTGCGCGAGGTCGTCGGGGACCTGTTCGTCGGCATCGACCAGCATGACCCATTTGTTTGCAAAAGGCAGGTTCTCGAAGGCCCATTGCTTCTTCTTGGGGTATTTCCGGTTCCACTCGAACGTGACCACCTTGGCGCCCATTTCCTCGGCGATTTCGCGGGTCCGGTCTGTACTGTTGGAATCGACCACCCACACTTCGTCGAACCGCTTCAGCGAATCGAGGCACAGCGCGATGTTGGCCTCTTCGTTCAGAGAGATCGTGATGATCGAGACGGGGATCTTGTCGGTCGTCGTTTCTGTCATGGATTCAGTCATGGGACGGTTTCAACTCGCTATGGCGCCCGGCCAGGACATCTTCATAGGCCTTTTCGAGCATTGGCGCGATCCCGTCCCACGAATATCTCTCGCGTACGAGGCGGACACCACGCGCGCCCATTTCGGCCGCTCGGTCCGGATCGTCGAGAATCTGCATCATGTTCCGGGCCGTTGTCCCGACGTCGCAGGGCCCGACCAGGCCGGCCCCCGCTGCCTGCACCTCCGGCCAGATATTGACGGCATCCGAGATGACGACCGGCAGATTGCAGGCCATGGCTTCCGCCACCGCGATGCCGAAATTCTCGCTATAGGACGGCAGCACGAACATCGAAGCATCGGCCAGCGCCGCCAGCTTTTCATCGCCGGTGATCATGCCGGTAAAGGTGGTGCGGTCCAGCGCATTGGCCGCCGCCAGCCAGCCGCGGGTCTTTTCGGCCATGTCGTCATCCGGACCCGCAATCACCAGATGCGCATCGTGCCCCGCCGCCAGAATTTGTCCGAAGGCGGGCGCAAGCAGATCGAGGCCTTTTTTGAAGTTGAGCCGGCCAAGAAACAGGACGATCGGCCGATCGCCGATTTCCGGATGCTGTGCGCGGAACGCGCCCTTTGCCGGCAAGTTGGCGAATTCATCGGTATCGAGACCGTTCGGTACCACGAAACCGTATGGATTTCGCGACACGGGCGCGGCAAGCCGCCATTCGTCCTCGGTCGTGTAATGCAGCGCGGCGGCCTCTTCGAGGACGCGGTTCTGGAACCACCACTCGAAGATCGCCTTGCGTGACCGCCGGCGCCTGAAGATATAGGGATCCAGCGTACCGTGCGGCCGCACGATGTACGGGATACCCGCCCGGCGGGCGGCGGCGGCACCGGCGCGGTCGTGATACATATAGAGCGAATGCAGATGCATCAGGTCGAAACTGCCGGCATCCGCCCGTAACGCCCGGCCGAGCGGGAAACAGGTTTCCCAGAACCGCGGCGCATGGACGGGAAAGTATTTCACCGTGACCCCGCCGCTCTCCACCGGCACCCCGAGCGGGACGTCGAGATCGTCGGCGCCGTTATAGTTCGTCGTATAGATCGCGACGTCGTGGCCACGCCGGGCCATGGCGCGCGCCATGCCCATGCCGGCCTTTGGCGGCCCCCCCGCCCGCGGCGAAAGGTTTGAAATTGCATGAAGAATGCGCATGTTTATGCGGACGACGCTTGACCCATAAATTGTGTATGGTAGCGGTCCGACGCCGCGTCAACCTATTCCCGCGGCGGCTCACGGCACAGGCATGGGTATCTTGCGTATCATCTTCCCGGTCTCCGGTATACCGGAACCGCTCCACACTCACCAAGCGGATCATCCCAAATGTGCGGCATAGCCGGCCTTTTCGCCTATGACGGCGCCGCCCCGCCAATCGACCGGGACGCCCTGCTGCGGATGAACAATGCCATGATTGCCCGGGGTCCGGATGGCGAAGGACGCTGGGTCTCCGACGATTCGCGCACCGGATTCGCCCATCGTCGTCTCTCGATTATCGACCTGACCGATAGCGGCGCACAGCCCATGCAGATCGACGGCGGCAGGCTGGTCATCACCTATAACGGGGAAATATACAATTTCCGGGAACTGCGCGCCGAGCTTGAACAGCAGGGCCGGCGGTTCCGGTCCGAATCCGATACAGAAGTATTGCTGCATCTGTACGACCGCGACGGGGCCGACATGGTTGAACGCCTGCGCGGCATGTTCGCCTTTGCGATCCACGACCGCACGAAACAGGGCGTTTTCCTGGCGCGCGACGGGTTCGGTATCAAACCGCTGTATTACGCGAATGACGGCAAAACGTTCCGGTTCGCCTCCCAGGTAAAGGCGCTGCTGGCAGGCGGAGGGATCGATACAGCGCCATCGGCGGCAGGTCTGGCTGGGATCTACGTCTGGGGATCCGTACCGGAACCGTGGACACTGTTCGACAATATCCGAAGCCTGCCCGCCGGCAGCACGATGTGGATCGACGCAAACGGCGCCTGCGCGCCCTTGCGCTATTTCGACGTCGCGCAGGAACTCGAACACGCTGCCGAAGCGCCGGAACCCTTCACGGCCGAAGGTCTGCGCGACGCGCTTCTCGATACGCTTCAGCATCATCTGGTCGCCGACGTACCGGTCGGCGCGTTTCTGTCCGCCGGTCTCGATTCGGCAACCATCGTGGCGCTGACAGCGGAACTGCAGCCCGACGCGCTGCGCTCGGTAACGCTCGCCTTCGAGGAATTCGACAATACCGAGTTCGACGAAGCGGCGCTGGCCGAGAAAATCGCCGCCCACTACGATACCGCGCACCGCACCCAGCGTGTCAAAGGCACCGATTTCCACGCGGAATACAAACGCCTGTGCGCCGCCATGGACCAGCCTTCGATCGACGGGGTTAACACCTATTTCGTCAGCAAGGTAACGGCCGAAACCGGCCTGAAGGTCGCCATGTCTGGGCTCGGCGGCGATGAGCTGTTCGGCGGCTATCCCAGTTTTCAGGAGATTCCGCGGCTTGCCGGCACACTTGGCAGAATTCCCGGAATGCGCTGCGCCGGGCGGGCATTCCGCAAGATCGCCGGGCCTGCCATCAGCGCCGTGAAATCGCCCAAATATGCCGGGCTTTTCGAATACGGGACGACCTATGCGGATGCATATCTGTTGCGCCGCGCCCTGCATATGCCGTGGGAACTACCGACGCTGATGGACGGCGCCATGGCCCGTGACGGTTGGGCGGAACTTGAAGAAACGACAAACCGCCGCGGACAGGTCGACGGCCTGGCGACGCCACGGGCCAAAATCTCCGCGCTCGAATCGACATGGTATATGCGCCACCAGTTGCTCCGCGATTCGGACTGGGCAGGTATGGCGCATTCGCTCGAAATCCGCGTGCCGCTGGTCGACACGGTATTTTTCCGCCGGATCGCGCCGATGCTGGTCTCCGACAATCCGCCGGGCAAACGCGACATGGCGGCGAGCCCGGCAAAACCGCTGCCCGACGAAGTGCTCAACCGTCCCAAAACGGGTTTCGCCGTACCGATGCCCGACTGGTTGCTCAAGGACGAACCGGCCGCCCTCAAACAGGGTTATCGCGGCTGGCTGCGCAAGATCGTCGAAGACTGTTACGCCTGACAGATGCCGACCGCCCCAAAAAAAGTTCTCATCCACCGCCTCGGCAGCCTGGGGGATACCGCTTTCCTGCTACCGGTCTTTCACCATCTGAACGAGATCTGGCCGGACGCCGAAAAGCGGGTTCTGACGAATTTTCCGGTGGCCGCAGCCGCCCCCCCGCTGCAGGCGGTGCTGGGCGACGGGGGTTTCGCCGACGGATATTTCGCCTATCCGATCGGCAGTCGGAACCCCGCGACCCTCTGGAAGCTCGCCCGTGATATCCGGGCGTGGGGACCGGATGTCGCGATCTATGCAAATGCCGTCAAACCGACGCTTGCCGTGATTCGCGACGGGCTTTTTCTGCGGCTCTGCGGCGCGCGCGGCATTGTCGGTCTGCCGTTGGCGCCCGGTCGACGCCGGCATGTCTTCGATGCCGATACGGGTTTATTCGAGCGCGAAACATCTCGGATCGCCCGCGCACTCGAAGGCCTGGGGCCCATAGACATCGAAGATCCGGCGGCGAGAAACCTGCGTTTCACGGATGCGGAACAGGACACCGCCAGGCAACTGCTGTCCGGGTGGGCAGGCACGGATAATTTCATCTGTTTCAGCCCGGGGACGAAACAGGCGGTCAAGGACTGGACGGACCCGAACTGGAGTTCCGTCCTTGAACGCGTGTCGACGGCATATCCGAATCTCGGAATTATCGTTGTCGGCGCCGACGGCGACCGCGCACGCAGCGACGCCCTGCTGCGATGCTGGCAGGGACCGAAACTAAATACCTGTGGGCGGATCTCGCCTCGGGTCAGCGCCGCCGCGATGGCCGATGCGATCTTTTTTCTGGGCAATGACAGCGGTCCGATGCACCTCGCCGCCGCCGTCAATACACCTGCCGTCGCCGTCTTCAGCCGCCACGCCCGGCCCGGCATCTGGTTTCCGCTTGGCAACCACCACCGGGTATTCTATCCCGGGCTAAGCTGGTCGGGCGGTAATCCGGTTCAGTACCGGCAGCCGGAGGAGGAAACGTCGATTGCTTCCATCCCCGCCGACGGAGTGCTTGAAGCGTGCATGAGCTTTCTGCGTAAAAGTTAGGAGATAACGTCATGTCCCGGAAGCCTGTACGCCTCGCATATTTCGTCACGCACCCGATCCAGTACCAGGCGCCGCTGCTTCGCCGGATAGCGGCCGACCCCGCGATAGATCTGACGGTATTTTTCGCCACCGATTATTCTCTCCGCACCCATTTCGACCCGGGATTCGGCCGTGAGATCGCCTGGGACGTCGACCTGCTCGACGGTTACCACCACGAGTTCCTGCCGGTCGTTGGCGATAGTTCCAAACTGTCACCTTTGCGGCCGTTCAACTATGGCATCGTCTGGCGCCTGCTGCGCGGTCGTTTCGATGCGGTCTGGTGTCATTCCTACGCCCGTCTGCCGCATCTGACGGCGCTCGTCGCGGGGCGGCTGCTCGGTATGAAAGTATTCCTGCGCGACGAAGCGAGCTTCGTTTCCTCAAATCCGACAGGCGCGCGACGGCTTCTCAAGGAGTGTTTTCTCAAAACCATGACGCGGGTGCTGAGCGGTATTCTGACCATCGGCACGAGGAACCGTGAATATTATGCGGCCAAGGGTTTCGCACCAGATCGCCTGTTCCGGATGCCGTATGCGGTAGACAACGATTGGTTTGCCGCGCGCATCGCCGACGCGGCGGCAGAGCGAGAGGCTTTCCGTACCGGGTTGGGGCTGGAGCCAGGCCGCCCGGTCGCCTTGTTCGCCTCTAAACTTCAGCCCCGGAAACGGGCCCAGGACCTGATCCGGGCATTCCTGAAGATTGTTAACGACCCGGCGGCGGGACACCCTTACCTGCTGATCGCCGGCGACGGCGAGCTTCGCGACGACCTGCGCGCGCTCGCCGCAGATGCGCCGGACGGTTCGATCCATTTTCTCGGGTTTCGCGGGCAGACCGAACTGCCGCCGCTCTACGATCTCTGCGACGTCTTCATTCTGCCGTCGAATACCGAACCGTGGGGCCTCGTGGTGAACGAAGCGATGAACGCCGGCCGGCCCATCATCGCCACCACCGAGGTCGGCTCCGCACGTGATCTCGTGCGAGACGGAGAGAACGGCTTTGTCATCGAGCCCGGCGACATCGACGCCCTGTCCGAAAGCTTGCTGACCCTCTTCTCGGATAGTGGTCTACGTAGCCGGATGGGCCAAAAAAGCCTCGACATCATCAGGCACTGGAATTTCGACGCCGATATAGAAGGTCTGCACGAAGCATTGCGGTTTTATTTTGGCGACCGGGTACCCGATACGAAATGAAAGACCTGGTGACCACTTTCATGTCGGGCGGCATGATTCAACTCATCAATATCGTCACCGGTATTATAGCAGCGCGCCTGCTATTGCCTGAAGGCCGGGGCGAACTGGCAATCCTGTTGCTATGGCCGATCCTGATTGCCGACCTCGGTTCGTTTTCGTTGAGTGCATCCTCCGGCTTCCACATGGCGCGCAATCAGCGCACCCCGCAGGAAATCTGGTCCGGAACATTTCTTTTGGTCACCATTCTGTTCCCCGTGCTGATCGGCATCTTCATCCTTTTTGCGCCGATGATATACGACGGGCAGCGGTCCGAGGTCATGCAGCTCGCGTATCTGTGCTCGGCCCTTATTCCGGCCTATCTCTATGCGCTGGCCCTGATGGCCATATTCCAGGGCGCACAGAAATTCGGACCCTATAACCTGCTGAGATCGCTCGTCCACTTCTGCTATCTCGGGATTATCCTTCTCTTTCTGGCATTCGACCCCCCATCCCTGACGACCTTCATCACCAGTTACATCGCCGCACATATCGTGCTTCTGGGGGTCACCCTGTGGTTAAGCTGGAAGCAGGGATGGGTATCGGTAAAGCCGGGCGCTGAGGTTGTCCGATCGTTGTTTCTGTACGGTTTGCGCACGCACGCAGGCGTGGTGCTGGCGGTTGCCAACCGGCGTCTCGATCAGCTGATAATATCGGTTGCCCTCGCGGCGACCGATTTCGGCTTTTATGTCGTCGCCATGGCAGTCGAGGCCCCGCTCTTTTTCGCTGCCACGACAATTCAAATTCTGCTTTTCCCCAAAATTGCCGCTCAGGCAAGCGAAGAGGGTCGTCAGCAGGTGCTGGGCCGGTATTTTCGCGCCGGTCTGATCATCGTGATCCCGGCCACCATTGGATTTCTGATAGTGGCGCCGTGGCTGATCGAGATCGTGTTCGGCGCTGCGTATCTGCCCGCCGTGGACGCGGCGCGCATACTCGCGCTCAGCGGTCTGGGCTTTACGCTGAAGACGATGCTGACAACCTATATGCGGGCGAGCAACCGAATGAAGGTGGTCACATTGAGCGAGGGAGCGGGGATCGCGGTGACCGTCGTTGCGCTCGCGGCGCTGCTCCCGACCCTGGGCCTGATCGGCGCGGCAATAGCACAGGTCCTGGCGTTTACGATACCGGCGCTCTTGATGGCATTCCTGATCAGGCGCACGACCGGTCTCAGCCTGGCCGGGTTGTTCCGTTTCGAAAAGCGCGACTGGCAGGTCTTCAGCGAAATCACGGCGCGTTTTCGCCGTACGGACCAGGCATGATGTCCCGCACCCGGCCCGACGTCGTCTACGTGCATCACGGTGCGCCGCGCGTATACGAAATCGTCCACGCAATCGAAAAAAGCGGATATTCGTGCCGCCTTCTGTCGGGATATTATTTCCGGGAAGACGGCTGGCCGGAACGGATATTGCGGCGACTTCCGCAACGTTGGACCGCCAGTCTCCTCGCAAACCTGAAACGGCGGCATATCGACAGCCTGCCGCCGGAACGGGTTGAGAGATCGTGGATTCAGGAAATTCTGCTGGGCATCGAAAGGAGCTGCCGGGTATTTCTGCCGAATTTCGTCATCGCCCGGAACCGGTACATAGACCTCCGTGCCGCCCTGCGGGTGCTGATGCTGCGCCCCAAAATCGTCATCAGCTGCGATACCCACGCGCTGTTTACCTTGCGGGCGGCAAAACTGATCGGCACGGTGGCGGTCCTCGACCAGGTTATCGGTCATGTAGATGCCGGAAACAGAATCCTGAGCGAGGAGAAAGAACTTAACCCCGAGGCAGGGTTTGCATTCAGGCCCACACCCGCCCGAATGGTCCGCCGCTGCATCAAGGAGGTCCGGGAAGCGGATTACATCCTTGCCCCGTCAGACTACGTCAGGGATTCCATCCTGCCGTTCGGCGTCAGCCCCGACCGCATTATTCCGATGCCGTTTGGCGTGGATTTGTCGCTGTTTGCACCGGCCCCCGATAAAAACGTGCCGCCTTTCAGGATTCTTTTTGCCGGCCATATCGGCTTACGCAAGGGGGTCTATTACCTGCTCGAAGCCGTCCGGCAGGCAGATATTCCCGAGCTGCAGGTTGTTTTGCTCGGCAATATCGAGGGCAACGGGGAATGGCTGCAAAAGTATGAAGACCTTTATGTCCATATTCGTCACACGCCGCGGCAGGAAATTCCCGCCATCTTCGCGGACGCCCAGATCTACGTCTTCCCATCGCTGCATGAAGGCTCCACGGTCAGCATATACGAAGCAATGGCATCCGGGCTGCCGGTTGTGACGACGCCCAATGCCGGGTCGGTGGTTCGGGACGGCGAAGACGGCTTCATTGTGCCGGTCCGCGACATCGATGCGATCTGCGACCGGATTCAGCGGTTGTACCGGGACCCTGAGCTACGCGCCGAAATGGGCAGCCGCGCCGTTGCCCATGCGGCGGAGTATTCGTGGGATGCCTATTCGCGCCGTATCGGGAGCGCATTGGCCGGCATGCTGCGGAACGCCACCAGCCAGGGGCAGGAAAAATGATATTCGCGGCGATACTGGGTTTACCCGTTGTGCTCGCGGTATGGATCGCGATCCTGAGCCGGTGGCAGCGTGCATTGTGGATGCTGATTTTATATGTGCCGTTTGCCAGCGGGATCGCACTGATGTTACGTCCCAACCCGTTCGGCGCACTCTTCAAGGATTTTCTGTTCGTGCTGCCGGTTTATGCGGTGTTCCTGCTTTTCCACATGCGGGAATTGCGCAATGCGCGAATTCCCAACCCGATTTCCCTGATGTTTGTCCTGTTCGCCGCCGTGGTGCTGCTGCAGACATTCAATCCTTCGATGCGGGACCTCGTGGCAGGCGCCGTGGGCATCAAGGTATGGTTGTTATATATCCCGCTTGCCTATCTGGTATCCGCAATGATGATCCGCGCGGAAGACCTGGTGGGCTTTCTGCGCGCCGCGACAGCCGTCGCTGTCATCCCGTGTACCATCGGTATTCTGCAATTCGCGATGTCCGCAGCCGTCGGATACGAAGAGACGATGACGATGTTCTACGGGCGCAACGCGGCCGCCGCCACGCAGAATTTCACGACCTTCCAGATGGGCGCGGACTTTTTCCGGATACCGTCGACATTCAGCTTCGTGACCCAGTATTCCGGCTACACGCTGATGATGCTGGCGGTCACCTATATGCATCAAAGCGTCGAGCCGCATCCCGGCTGGCGGCTGTTTGCCAAGATCATGACCGGTGTTGTGTTCGTTGCGGCGATCCTCGCCGGCGCGCGGGCGAATTTCCTGTTCGCGCCGATGCTGCTGCTGGTGATCCTGTTTCTGGACGCGAAACTGAAACGGCTGGCGCTGTGGCTGATCGTCGGCCCGTTCATCATGATAACGACACTGAATATTGTCGGTCTCAACGTGCTCACGATTGCCGATAGAACCGGCGGCCTGGTCACAAATTACGGCTCCAATCTGATTATCCCCGATCTGATCAAATCGCTGGTCAATTCCCCGCTCGGTCAGGGCGTGGGCACGAATACGGGCGCCTCCCGAAACCTGATGTCGGCGTCGGAGATTGCTGCCCTGCCGCCGATGGTCGAGGGGTATTACGCCAAGGCGATCATCGAGCTCGGCATACCCGGCCTGATCATTCTGCTGGGCATACTGATTTCGCTGTCGCTATACGGTCTGAACATTCACAGCCGTGCGCGCGACCCGATGGCCCGCTCCTGCTCGGCGGCGATTACCGGGTTTGTTATCGTGATGGCAATCCACAGCTTCAAGGGCTGGCAGATCGATCTCGACCCGATCAACGTCTGGTACTGGATCCTGGTCGGCATCCTGTTCCGGCTTCCCGAAATGCGCTTCGACAGGCTCGCCGAGGCCCGGAGGCAGTCAGAGCTCGAAAAACGCAATCCCCGGGCTCCGCAGCGGAATCGCCCTGGCCCGCGGCGCGCGCCGGGTGCTATTCGCAACAGGCGCTGATGGGCAATCAGGCCTTTTCGAACACGTAGCTGATCTCGTGACAGAAGAGACCGGGCCAAAGTTTCTTGAGCCAGAGCTGCCCGCCGACGGGATATATTTTCCGGATCCGCAGGCCGTTGAGCGCGGCGATACGCCTGACCTCGTCTATCGTAAAATAATGCAGATGGCCGCCGTCCCACTGGCGCAGTTCGAACCAGTCGGCGGTACTTGTCATCGGCAGGCGGCCGCGCAGGATATCCCACCGACACCTGATGGACCCGATATTCGGCAGGTTGACGAAAGCCGTCCCGGTCGGTTTGAGCACGCGCGACAATTCCGCGAAAGAATGAAACGGATCGAACAGGTGTTCGAAAACCATCATCGCCAGAACAACATCGAAGCTCGCATCCCCGAACGGCCAGTCTTCATCCAGGTTGACGTCGCGATAAGCAAACCCGGCATCCTGTCCGTCCAGCAGAACGGTCGCGCTTATATCGGCGGCTTCGAACCCGCCAAACAGCGATGCGAAATAACGCGCCCGGTTTATCGACCCGAAACCGAGCTCGGCGGCGCTCAGTTTTCCCGGATCGGCAAGCTGGTCGCTGACGCAGTGATAGCGCGTCCCCGGCGTTTCCAGGTCCCTGCGCACATCTTCGATGTCCCCGACCTCGGCGACGAAGGCAGCATTGCGGTCATAGAACGGCTTGGTCGACATTCTCCCGTTACCGGTCGGACAGAAGCCGGTCGAAGTATTCGATCGTCCGCCGCAGCCCCTCATCGAGCTCGACCTTCGGCGCCCAGCCGAGTTTTTCCTGCGCCAGCGTGATATCGGGGCGGCGACGGGTCGGGTCGTCCTGCGGCAGCGGTTTTCTTACGATCTTGCTGCTGCTGCCGATGAATTCGATTACCTTTTCGGCCAGTTCCAGAATTGTGAACTCGCCAGGATTGCCGATATTGACCGGACCGACGAAATCGTCATCCGTCGCCATGATCCGCACGAATGCCTCGACCAGGTCGTCGACGTAACAGAACGACCGGGTTTGGGATCCGTCGCCGTATAGCGTGATATCGTCGCCCTGCAGCGCCTGAACGATGAAGTTCGAGACGACACGCCCGTCATTCGGATGCATGCGCGGCCCGTAGGTATTGAATATCCGCGCGACCTTGATCTGGAGCTGGTGCTGGCGCCAGTAGTCGAAAAACAGCGTTTCGGCGCAGCGCTTTCCTTCGTCGTAGCACGAGCGCAAGCCGATCGGATTCGTGTTGCCCCAATAGGATTCATGCTGCGGGTGGACTTCCGGGTCGCCATAGACCTCGCTGGTCGATGCCTGAAACACCTTGGCCCGCAGGCGCTTTGCAAGACCGAGCATGTTGATCGCGCCATGCACGCTGGTCTTGGTCGTCTGTACGGGATCGTGCTGATAATGCACCGGCGATGCGGGACAGGCGAGGTTGTAGATCTCGTCTACCTCGACATATAGCGGGAAAGTCACATCGTGACGCATGATCTCGAAACGGGGATTGTCGAGCAGATGGGCGATGTTGTCCTTAACACCGGTAAAATAGTTGTCGACGCAAAGCACATCGTTGCCGTCGTTCAACAGCCTTTCGCAGAGGTGCGAGCCGATAAATCCAGCGCCCCCGGTGATCAGAATTTTTCTCGGTACCGACATTCGAACTCCCTACTCGCAAAATTATCCGGTCGAAAGCCGTCGCGGGGCTATCAACGAAAGTCGTACAAAAGACCCCTGCCGGCCCGCGCCGTCAAGGGGCCGAATAGCCTTCCGGTAAACCGCTTTTACGCCGGATCAGGCCTTTCAAACGGAGCCCCGCATTGTGCAGGGCGACGCCAGGCTCCGTACAAAGCGTGAATTCGCGTTCCAACACGCGAAACACGGAAGGTTCCCGGTCAAACATCGACGCATAGTCCGATACCAGGCGCTCGAACGGCCGCGTTGCCAGTCCCGATGGCGCCCGGCAGAGCGCTTCCGGAACAGTCCCCTGCGTCATCCCCAGCCGGCACAGCAGGGCAAAGACAACACGCGCCGGCTTCAGGAAACGGCCCGCCGCCGCGAGCCGTTCGACAACATCCCAGTCGATCGGAACGCCCGATTTCAGCAGCATCCAGATATCGACGAGTTTGCGGACGCTGAACACCCCGAATTTGTCCTTGGCCGCATTGGTCAGACACAGAATCATGGCATGCTCCGTGCATGGGATTCTGACCTCGGCGCCGGCGATTGTCCGGCGTATCGATTTTGCAAACACGTCATCGACGGTCAGGGACCGGTAGGCCGGATAGCAGTCGGGCTGGACATGAATGTCGATGCTGCAGTCGTTTGTCTCGGAGACCAGCGGCATGAAGCTGGCATCGGAAATAAAGCCCCATGGCGCCGTCGGCAGAGAATCGAACGCGAAACCCTTTTCGGTCAGAAAGCCGACAAGATCCGCCAGCGCGGCCGGCCGGACCAGAATATCGAGATCGCCGATCGTTCGGATGTCCGGATCCGGATACAGCGTATGCGCGAAGGCGAAACCCTTCAGATACACCACCGGAATACCGGCTTCCGCGATTGCCTTCATCCAGCGCCGCTGAACGCCGCCATTGAACCGGTTTATCAGCAGGCTTTGTTTGACGGTTTCGCGGTCGATAAATGTCTTGCCGAGACGGTCTTCCGCCGCCGCCAGGCAATGTGCCGCCAGCGCGGGCGTGACCAGGTCGGCAAAACGCTGTGCGGCGTCCAGGGGCAATCCATCCTGCCAGTGCGGCGGAAACGCGCCGTCGGGGTCGAGCACCGCGCGCCACAAGGATGCTTCCGCCGGTATCGTCTGTGGTTGCAGGACCCCGCCGGATGCCATGCGTCAGGTCTGCAGAACCGCGCGGGACTCGCCGTCCAGCACGAGACAGCTCAGTGTGCCGCTGTAATAGGCGCCGGTATCTATCCCGATACGGTTCTCGCGTACGTCGATATCGTCGGTGATCGTATGGCCATGGACGATGCATTTCCCGTGATCGGATCTGTCTTCCAGGAATTCGCCACGAATCCACAGAACATCGTCATCGACCTGCTCATCGAGCGCCACGCCGGGCCGGATACCGGCATGCACGAACGCATAGTCGCCTTCCACATGGTATCGTTTGAGCGACCGCAGGAATTCGAGATGCGCTTCAGGCAGTTTTTCACGCAGATCGTCCCGCATCATCCGATGGCGCTCACCGCGGTCGGAAACGTGGGGTGCGCCGACACCGTAGCTGTACACCGTGGAATCGCCCCCGTTCTTGAGCCAGGGCTCTCCCACCGACGGGTCGTCCAGAAATGTCAGCATGAAAGCTTCGTGATTGCCGAGCAGGTGAACCGTCTCGGCACCCTCGACAGGTCTGGTCAGCAGCAGATCGATCACCTCGCGGGACGAATCGCCGCGATCGATATAGTCGCCCACATAGATGACGACAGCCCGCCCCGGCCGCTTTGCCCGAATATCGGCTGAAATCATGTCGTGCAGCCGGTTCAGAAGATCGACCCTGCCGTGAATGTCGCCAACCGCGTATACGCGTGTCTCCGCGGGCGCTGAATAAACGCGTGTTTCCTGACGGCGCGATCCGAAGAGCTTTGAAAACATGGGCCGTTTATGCCCGTCTATGACCTATTTATCCACTGTCCTGAATGGCCGGGTACAGAGTCCGGAAGCCGATACCCGCGCCGATGCCCTGCCCGGCGACCTGCCGGTCACATGTTAGTGACCGGTTAGTGACCGGGCCGGATTTCCGACAGCTGCGCCCAGTCCGAGCGGCCGCCGTGATTTTCGAGCCGATTGATCAGTGCAGCGACAACCGCGCGGTCGAATTCGCTGCCCGACGCGGCAAGCATCGCATCGATCGCCTGATCGAAGTCGACCCCGGGACGCCAGGCACGCGGATTGAGGATCGCAACGAAAGCGTTCGCGACCGCCACGATCCGCGCGGTAACCAGAATCTCGTCTCCCGACAATCCGCGGGGACCGCCGGTGCCGTCCCATTTCTCCGTCATCTGGCGCAGCGTTTCCACAACGGGACCGCTGAACGGCACATCTGCAAGCAGCGACACCCCGGCAGCGAGGCATTCGCGGATATGGCGTACTTCGTCATCGCCCAGGTCGCCCGGACGGGTCAGCAGATCGGTAGACACCAGAAGCTTGCCCACATTCATCAGGCTGCCTGCGGTTTCGGCGGTCTCGGCAAGTTCGGCATCGAGGCCCATTTCCTCGGCAACCGCACGGGCCACCACCGCCACCTGCATCGAATGGTTTGCCGCGAACGGATCCCGGCTGTCGACAACCGTCAGCAGGGTCCGCACAAGCTGGTTCAGGGCTGCCTCACGGTGCTCGCGTTCCCGCACCGCGCCGGTGATATCCTGCTCGATCACAAGGACGCCGGAATCGAAATCGGGGCCTTCCGCAACGGGAATATGCTCCGCCTGAACCACGCGCAGGTCGCCGTTGGAGCCCGAACGGTGGATGCGCGAGACGATCGAACCGGTTTTGACCGCATTGCTGTTCGGTTCTTCATAGCGCTGCGCCTCCGCGGCGCCGAGAACGCTTTTCAGCGACTTGCCCATAAGCTCGTCGTCGCGTGTCGCCGCCTGGGAAGCCGCGGCACGATTGGCGAAGCGGAAACGGCTTTGTTCGTCGACGATAAACATCGGATGGGGCTGGCTATCGGCGACCAGGCGCAGAAAGCGGCTTTGCGCTTCGTAACGGTGCGCCATATCGCGGTATCGGACGGCGGCCTCGCTGGCCCGCAGCGATGTCCCATGACGCCAGACCGCAACCAGGCCGACGACAATCAGCGCGATCAGCGCCAGAAACGCGGCAATCAGCGTAAGCCGGCGCGAATCGCTGCCACCCATCGCCTCGGCACGGGCAATTTTGACAATCACCGTCCATGGCGTGCCCGCGATGGCGCGCGCCGCAAACAGGACCTGTTGACCGGCATAGTCGTCCGCAATCCCGAACGACGCTTCACCGCGCGCAGCAATCGAACTTACCCGGCCGGGCACGTCGAGCGCCTGGGCGCCGGTCAAGGGTTCACGATCGCCAATGCGCGGCGACAGAAATTCGACCGTTTTTTCGCGTTTGCGTGTCAGATAGATCTCGCCCGTCTTCCACGCAAAACCCGGTTGTTTCAACAACGGAAACAGTCCGTTGTGGATCCGGCGGATTCCGACGACCCGGCCGATGGGCCGCGCGGCACCGTCCGCGGATTGTACCGCGTGAACCGGTAGCGAGAACCCGGTGACAAGATCGCCCGAAGGCGCTTTTCGTATATCGAGAAAGCCCCGGTCATTGGCGCCGACAAGTACCAGCCGCTGCGCAATCTCTCCTTCGAGACCCGGCATGCCGCGGGTTGCCACCAGAATTCTGCCCGACATGTCGACAAGCCCAATTCCCGCAACCGCCACGCGGTCCACATTCGCGTTCACGTCGGGACCTTGTAATTCGATGTTGTAGCCCGCCTGTGCCGCAACGACGGTGAGCAAATTCTGCAGGTATTGCGCCTGGGGAGGCGGTTCGGCCTGGCCGGCGACCCGCACCAGTTCGGACATGTAGAGCTGCAACGAGGCGTTCTCCGCCAGGCCGCCCAGTTCGCGATACTGCGTTTCCACCCATTTTTCGATATCGGCACTGCGGGTATCTGCGACGATGCCAAGCCGTTCTTCCCAGGCCTGGCGGTCCCGAGCGTGCTGCGCATCGGCGAACAGAAACACGAAAACCACCCCGACAAGCGCGGTCACGGCTATTGCGGCACCGGTCAGCGACATAATCGACAATGTCGTGGCTTCGCGCAGTTCTGACGCAACTTTTCTGCCGGATACCATCTGAAAACCCCAATTAATGCCAGCACCAACGGCGGGATGTCGCACGCTGAAACAAGCATTGTTAAGCAATGCGGTTAGCATTCCCTTAATCACGTCGTTGCTACGCTGGGGCATGATGAATTCCCGTATCGCCCTCCTGGCCGTCACGCTGCTGATGTCTGCCGGTGCCGCCCTGCCGGCGGGCGCCAAGACGACCGCTGGCGCCTTTCCGGGCATATTCAATACCCGGACGACGCAATCGTCGAATATTGCGATGTTTCCGAAATGGAACGGCGCCTTGTCGCGATATTTCAGCGAACGCCAGCTTGCCGACGCCCCCTGCACGTCGTCGCTTTTCAACCAGTGCCACCTGAAGGAATGGAAAGAATTCCTGACGTCGCTCAAAGGCAGGAGCAAACTCTCTCAGGTGCGGGCGGTGAACGCGTACATGAACCGGCAGCGCTATTTCACCGATCCGCGCAATTACGGGGTGAAAGACTACTGGGCGACGCCTGGCCAGTTCTTCAAGCGGAACGGCGATTGCGAAGACTACGCCATCGCAAAATTCATATCGCTGCGCGCGCTTGGCTTTTCCAACAGCGAAATGCGCATTGTCGTTCTCCAGGACATGAACCTGCGGGTCGGCCATGCAATCCTGGTGGTGAATCTCGACGGACAGGCACTGGTGCTGGACAATCAGGTCCAGGGCGTCGTCCGCGCGGAAACCATACGTCACTACCGGCCGATCTATTCGATCAACGAACGGAGCTGGTGGCTGCACCGCCGAGGCTGACACAAACCCGTCTGCGGGACTGTCAGGGCACCCGGAAGCCCGCCAGATAGAGGGTGAAATCCGGCGTTCTGCGCTGTAATATCGCGGTCGCGTGCTTGCCACCCACGCATCGGCGTATTCGCGTAAACGGCATCTGGGCGACGAGGCTTCATGGTCGCGGCTATCACAACTTTCGCAGCGGACGCACGGCGGCTGATCGTTATCGGCCTGCGCCTTGCAGATGTTCTGGCGGTCATCGGTGCGGGACTGTTCGCCTATTGGGCCCGTCACGGCACCTTCGCCGTGACCGATATCTATCTGACGGCCGTTCTTGTCGCCGCCTTTCTGACGGCGACCTATATGCATTTCACCAACCTGTATTCGTTTTCCAACCTCGTGACGTTCTCGCTCCAGTTCGGAAAAGTGACCGCGATCTGGGGAGCGGTTTTCGTAACCCTGATCGCGCTCGCCTACTTCACCCAGGTTTCAGACAGTTATTCCCGCTTCTGGGTGGTCACCTGGTTCACCATCACCCTGATCCTGTTCGGCATTTTACGCATCGGGTTTGCCTATCAGGTAGAACGCTGGGCGCGGCGCGGCGAACTGGACATAAACATCGCCATTATCGGGACCGGTGGGCCGGCCGAAAAACTCATCCGCCACCTCGAGACAACCCGAAACGCGGACACGACCATTGTCGGGGTCTTCAAGGAAGCCAGCGGGACGGCACCGGCCGAGATTGCCGGGCACAGCGTCCGGGGCGATATCGATGACCTGCTCGTCTTCATGCGGAGCCACCGCGTGGACGAGATCATTGTCGCCGTGCCCTGGCGGGCCGGTCGCGAAGTGCGCGAGATGACCGCCAAACTGCAGACCATCGCGGTGGACGTGAAGCTCTGCCCCGAAGAAATTTCGCTTGAACTGCCGAGCCTGGGATATGGAGAGGTTGCGGGTATTCCGATGCTGAAGCTGTCGGAACGACCGCTGAGCGGATGGAGCGTCTTTGCGAAGGGTCTTGAAGACAGGATCCTGGCAACGCTGCTGCTGATCGGCTTCAGCCCGATACTTCTGCTCATCGCCGCCGCGATCAAGTTGAACAGCAGGGGACCGGTTCTGTTCCGTCAGAAACGATACGGCTTCAACAATAACGAGTTTGCCGTGTTGAAATTCCGCACCATGCGCGACGACCCGGCGCCGGGTGCCGACGTCGCGCAGGCGACCCGGGCGGACCCGCGAGTCACGACGATCGGCAAATTTCTGCGCCGGACCAGCCTCGACGAATTGCCGCAACTCATCAACGTGATCCGGGGCGAGATGTCTCTCGTGGGACCGCGCCCGCATGCCGTCGAACATAACGAAGAATACGCATCCGTCATCAATGAATACCTGTCTCGGCACCGGGTAAAACCCGGCATAACGGGATGGGCTCAGGTCAACGGTTTCCGCGGAGAGACCCAGACGGTCGACCTGATGCGTCAACGCGTACAACATGATCTCTACTACATTGACCACTGGTCGGTTCTGTTCGACCTGCGCATTCTGATCATGACGGCCTTTGTCGGCTTCGTTCACCGGAACGCGTACTGACGCGATGGCGGGTCAAAATATCAGCCGCCTCGCTGTCGCCGGATCTTTCTGGTTCTTTCTTGCTATCGTGGTCCTGGCGCCCCTGCCATACGGGTCGGCACACCTCTGGTCGTACAGCCTGCTGTCTATCCTGACCGGCATTGCCCTGCTGCTCTGGGCCGCGGCAGCGGCGTTGCGGGCGGATCTCTATGCCATTCCTGCGTCCCGGTACCGTGTGCCGGCGGCGATGCTGGGCCTCGTTCTGCTCTGGCTTTTTGTACAAGCGTCGCCGCTGGCACCCGTCGATCTTCATCATCCGCTATGGGCGGATATCCGGACCGTTCTGACGGACCGGACGGTGTCGGGCGCGATCGCCCTTAACCCGGACGCCGTCCCCGACACCCTCGCCCGCATGGGCAGCTACGCCGTCATTTTCTGGCTTGGCATGCAGTTCGGCCGGTCGTCTGAGCGCGCCCATCTGATTTTCTGGGCGATTGCGGTTACCGGGCTGCTTTATGCGGCCTATGGAATCTGGGCCTATGTTTCCGGATCCGGCATGATTCTGTTCTCGGAGAAATGGGCGTATCAGCTCTCCCTGACGAGCACCTTCGTCAACCGCAACCACTACGCGGTTTTTGCCGGAATCGGGCTGATTACATCCTTCGGCCTGGCGATCCGCTATCTCAAGAGAGATGCTTCCGGCGCCTTTGACAGCTCGCGGCGCTTTCTGAACTCGATGGAGAATCTCAGCATGTCGGTTTTTGTGCTGACCGGCATCTGCGTCATCATCGGCAGCGCCCTGTTGCTGACCAAATCGCGGGGCGGCGTGATCTTTACCGCCATCGGGCTGATCGTACTCATCATGCTACTGCAGGCAGGCGGTACGCTGCGCAAACGCACGTCGATTGCGCTGGCCGGCGGATTGCTGTTGCTCGGCATTGCGACATTCGCAGTCAGCGGCGGCGGTCTCTCGGACAGGTTGGCCGGGCAGTTTTTCAATTCGGATCGTCATCTTATCCACAGTGTCGCGCTGCGGGCGATCGCCGATGCGCCGGTGACGGGGCACGGTGCAGGGTCGTTCCCGGCGCTTTTTCATCTATACCGCGATGCCGGATTCCCGGCCATCTCACCGGCCTTCGCATCGGCACACAGTGTGTATCTTGAATTCGCGGCGGAGGCTGGGATCGTTGCCGCGGCGCTTTATTTCGGCGCGATCATGCTCATCGTTATCCGGTGTTTTGCCGGAACACTGCAACGCCGCCGGCATCAGGTCTATCCCGCCGTCGGCGCGGCGACCGCGCTGCTCGTGGCCTTCCATTCCTATTTCGATTTCGGGCCCCAGATACCCGGCGTCTCTGTGACGTTTGCCGCAATTCTGGGAGTCGCCTTCGCGCAGTCATGGCCGACGGAAGGACGATCCGCGGCACATCAGTCGCGCGACAGGTAAACGATTGTGAACCGGTCGAGGTGAAGCGGCGACGACGCCAACATCTGCCGCGCCTGGCGCAGCGCATAATTCCGCCTGACGGCACGGGCAAGCGCCACAGGGGCGGTATCGACGGCGCGCTGGAACTGCTGCGGCAGTATCTCCCGGTAGGATGAACCGAGGGCGGGCCACGCGCCCAGCGCAATTTCCAGCCGCGGCATCACGAGCCGGTGCTCCCACCGCGCGAGACGGGTCGACAGGTCGAGATACTCTTCAATAGCGGGAACCGTGCCACGACGGGCACGTACCGCCTGGGCGAGCTGCAGCCACGCATAAGGAGCGGCAGGTTTGCGCGCCAGCCCGGTGGACAATTCGGCAACCGCCTCATCAAGCGCCCTGCGCTGGTCCGCCGCCTTCAAAGCCTCGCGTGCCGCGACGAGCCGAAGACTGCCAAGACTTAGATGAATATCGCCCCGGTCGGACCATCTACCGGCAACACGCAGCGCCGTATCGGCTTCGGCCAGAAAACCGCGCAGCAATTCTTTTCCGCGCGCGATATCGCGCAAGGTGTCTTCGTAGGGTGCGACGATGGCGCCGGCGATAAAACGCGGCCATACCGGAACGATCAGAAGGCCGCTGACACAAAGCGCCGCAACCAGAACCGGCATCCGCTGTTTCATCACCGTTTCATCACCGTGAACTTTCGTTTCTGCACCGCCCGCCGCAGGGCAGGAAGCGCTATTCGGTGTAGTACTTCATATGGTGATCGTAATAGTGCTGGTATCCGCTATCGGACTGACCGTAGCGGGCCTGCTTTTTGAGATCGACCTGGGTCATCACAATGCCCGCCATATCGGCGCCGGCCTCGATGATCTGGCGCAGACCGGTGGCAACCGTGTCGCGCCTTGTTTTTTCCCAGCGCACAACGAAGATCGCTTTTTCAACCTGACGCGCCAGCACCAGCGTATCGGAGACGGCAAGCAGCGGCGGTGTGTCGAAGACGACGATATCGTATTGCTGCGCGAGCAGAGAGATCAGCGCCTTCATCTGTTGAGAATTGAGGAGATCCATCGGGTGCGGGTTGCGCCCGCCGGCCGTGATGTAATGAACCCCCGTGCCGAGATCGATATCGATCACTTCGTCGAGGCTGTTCTGGCCGGTCAGATAGTTGCTCAGCCCGACTTCGTTCGGCACCTGGAGGGCGACATGAACGCTGGGGTGACGCATATCGCAATCGACGATAATCGCCCGCTGTCCGGTGCGCGCCGAGAGCGTCGCGACGGATAAAGAGGTCGATGTTTTTCCCTCGGACGAAACCGAGGACGTCACCAGAACCGTCTTCGGTGCATGGTCTATATTGGATAGCAGCAGCCCTGTCCGAATCGACCGCACGGCCTCGCCATAAGGCGAGTTCGGTTTTTTAACCGCCACCTCGTGTGGCAGCATGCTCCTATCCGCCTTGTCCAGCATCGGGATAACGCCGAGTCCGGGAATGCCTGTCGCGGACTCAACATGGGTGATACTGCGGAAACCGGTATCCATCAGTTCCAGGCCGATCGCGATGGCAATACCGAAGACGGCGGAAATGAAGAGGGCGGCGACAATGATGAGTTTCTTCTGTGGATAGAACGCGCCGCCCGGAACCGTTGCCGGCGAAATAATACGCGCATCCGCTTCCTGGACCTCGTCATCGACGACCTTGGTTTCCTTGAAACGGGCGAGGACCGTCTGATAAAGCTGTTTGTTGGCGTCGACTTCGGCCCGCAGCGCGCGCATCGTTGCGGAAGCTTGGCCCTGTTCCGAAATCTGGCGTTCCAGCGACGCGACTTCACGGCGCAGATTGCGCTCCCGGACCTTGGCGATATCCAGCTCGTTCTCCAGATTGCGCACGATCTTGTCGACCTCTACGCGGATTTTCTTTCTCAGATCGACAAGTTCGTTTTCGGCAAGCACCATACGCGGGTGTCCGGGGCGCAGTTGCGTGGACAGCGCGGCGAGCGAGCGCACGATCTGGGCTTCCTGCTCGCGCAGGCGCTGGATCAGCGGTGAATCCAGCACCGCCGCGGCGGAATCGACGCTGTCTGTATTGGATTTGTCTTTCAGCAATGCCTGCACCTGCCCGAAACGGGCATCCGCCTCGGCGCGACGTGTGCGGGATTCGCCCAGTTCGGCTTCAAGCTTCACGAGTTGCGTCTTGAGCGTCGAGCCCTCGCCGACTTCCAGCAGACCTGTCCGGGCGCGAAACTGTTCCAGCTTTGTCTCGGACTGGATCACCCGGTCGCGCAGTTCGACAACCCGCTCGTTCAACCAGCGTGAGGCGCGGGCGGTAACATCCCCCTTGGATTCGATCTGGTCGAAAAGATACGCTTCGGCAGCGGCATTGGCCGCCCTTGCGGCCATTTCCGGATCGGTGGAAACGTAATTGATCGATATAAGGCGCGAGGTTTGCGACGGCACAACGGTCAGTCCACCGAGAAACGCGTCCGCTAGGTATTCGCGCATTGCTGTACGTTTTTCTGCCGGCGGCATCCCCGCCCAGGGATCGTATGTCTCGGTCTTTTGCGGTGCCGCGTTATCGAAACCGACGAGGCTCTTGACCCTGGCAATCGCCTTCTCCGACAGGGACGGCTTGTGCACCATCAATGCAGGGTTATAGAGCGGGCTTTCGTAAAGATTCAGCCTGTCCACCACCTTGGCGGCAATGGCACGCGAACCGATAACGGCGGCTTCGGTTTCCATCGTGAAGTAATCCGGCTGGATACCCTGGGCCACCCGGTCGATATTGATGACGTTGTTGCGCGCGCCCTCTAGAACGATAAGCGCTTCGGACGAATACAGCGGCTGCAGCTGGTTGGCATAGAGCGTCGCAAAGCCGGTGGAAACGATCATCAGTCCGGCAATCAGAACCTTCCGCCGCCGAATAGCGCCAAACAGCCGGCGCAGATCAAAACCCTGATCTTCGCCCTGCACAAAGACGGCATTGCCGGAGCCGGCATTGTCAAATGCCGTTTCGCGGTCCCGTCTCGGAAATGATGTTACTGTTGCCACGTCTCAATGGTCCTACATTCAATACTCAGTAAAACACTCTTTTTTACAGTCTTTTAACCGGTTTTCCTAATGTTAATTGCTCACCGTCTTCCCGCTCTCCGGCCATCATTCAGAACAGGCGCCGGGGGACTTCAATGATGTCGCCCGGAAGAACCGGTATATCAAGAGCAGAAGATATCTTTTCTACGCCCTTTTGGCGTTCGCGGATCAGCGTTACCGGTTCGCGCCTGGCGCGCCGCGTGAAGCCACCGGCGATTGCGACGGCACGGCGGATGGTGAGGCCGGAGACAAACGGATAGGATCCGGCGCGGTTCACCTCGCCGTAGATATAAAACGGGCGATAGTTCAGCACTTCGATGGAAATCCGGGGATCGACGATAAAACGCTTGTCGAGTTCGGCCCGTATGAATTCCTGCAGATCGGGCAATGTCCTGCCCCGTGCCGGTACCCGGCCCAGTAACGGATAGGCCAGATTGCCGGACCCGTCTATCTCGAATTCGCCGGATTCCTGGGGATGTCCGAACACCGTTACCTTGAGACGGTCACCCGGACCGAGGCGGTAATCCTCCAGCCCGGCGGTCTGCGCAGAGACGCCGCCAGCCACTGCAAACATGGCAACGCAGAACAATATCAGGGAGGTCGCGATTGATTTGAACATAACTGGTTTTTTCACAGAGTTATAAGGTCTGACAGTGATCCGGGTCACATTACTGTCGTGATTCTTTACACACGATGCTTGCCCGCGGATCGGGGAGCGGAATATGGGAGAAAGCGCGCGCCGGATAAAGCGGAATTCGCGGAAAACCCCGCACACGGCCACATGAACCGGCCCTGACAGACCCTGTTTTGGGGGTAAAAACCCCCGAATACCGTAACATTTTGCGACTGATCCTGTGGTTTGCGAGCATATTACGCTAATACAAGCAAAAATCGTGCCAACAATAACGTTACTTAACGAAATCAGTCGTCTGCCCACCGGCGCCGGGCGGTCAGAGCTTCATGACAAGCCCGAAACTCGCGGAATAATTTTCGAAGCTTTCACCGGCCGCGGTCGATTCCCGCGTCGCATAGCCGAGATTCAACTGAGCGGTCCAGTTTTCGTTTACCAGGTATTTCACGGCGAGAGTGGGGTTGATATTGAGGTCCTCCCGACCTGTCCCGCTGGTTTCGGAAAACGACAGACCGACCCCGCTGCTGACAATGACGTTATCGAGCAGTTCATAGTCGACCACGGTGGACAGGCTGTATTCGATAACGCCGGACACACCCGGCGTGGCCGAGTCCTCGAAGGTGCGCTCTATGTCGGTTGTCAGGCTGATAACGTCGGTCACATTCCAGATATGCCTGACGAGGAAATCGAAATTGAACTCCGAACCGAAGGACGGATCATCGAAACTGCGATACTCGAAGCCCACACCGAATTCGAGAAATGTAACCCCGGTGACGTCGAACGTCATGCCGACGAGCGAGCCAACGGCCCAGTTGTCCTGCAAATTGCCGGCGCCGTCCCGTTCCTGATCGAACAGACGGAAATCGGCGTTGGGTTCGACAAAAACCGTTGTACCCGGCGTGAATTCGTACCCTAGCCGCAGGGAGGTCTCGATGATCGTCTCGTCGCGAGCGTCGTTGTTGATACCGTCGCTGTTTTTGAAGTCCTGATGCTCGATATCGAATATGAACCGGGTCAGAAAAACGTCCGCCAGGTATTCGAATGTCAGTTTGGCGAATTTATTGAACGATACCGTCGGCTTGAACCCACGCCCGGGATCGTCCTCTTCATCGCGCTCTTCATGGCGCTGGGCAACGCCTGCCAGCAATTCGAGTTTCTTGTTGTCGTAAATATCGAGCCGGCCACTGGTCTGGATCTGATAGTCGTTGAAATCTTCGTCGGTGTTCTCGACATAACGGCCCAACACCCCGAATGCCGTAATACCGAAGGCGTGCCGGCCCCAGTCGGACTGAATGGCGACCTGCGGGCGATACTCGACCCGTTTGTCACCAACCTCGTTGTTTTCCGTAAGAAAGATATTGCTGTCATAAACACCGGTGACCCCGAATGACGGTTTGACGACGAAGCTCGAGAGCGGCGAACTCTTCTGTTCGATCGTCTTGGCGCTGACAAGGCCGACAACACCGAGGAGTTCGTCCAGCTCAATCCCGATCGGATCGAAATCGGGCCTGGCGCGCTCCTGCACCGAATCCTGTTCCGCCGTCTGCGCCGAAACCGCGCCCGGCAGGGCCGGAAGCACCACGGCCACGGCGAGCACCGCACGGATCACGGAAACGAACAAGGCCTAGAAGCCCAGGTTAAGATGATAGACGGCGTGCCCAGAAGCCATGGTGTTGTGAGCGCCCCCCGCGCCGTTCAAATTAGCTTGCGGTACTGGCGAGTTCTTCAGGGTCCAGAATCGGTTCGGGCAGTTCGACCAGTTCGGGGTCCCCCTGCGCCGGATCGACATCCGCGAGCACGTCCGCTGCCGCGGCCAGAATATTTTCTTCCAGGGCCAGGCGCAGCTCCGGCGGCGCAAGCGTCTCGGCCGCTTCGCGGGACAGGACGAGGTCACTTGTTTCGGCCGCCGGTTCGACCATCAGGCCCGTCAGGTACGACCGCGCATTATTGAAGCCGCCCAGTTCGATGATCAGCTTACCCCCGCGTACAACGGCCTGGATGATGATGGCGCCGCCCGCCTGGCGCTGAATCCTAGCCGGGTCGAACTTGCCGAGATCGCCGCTGATAAATCCCTTTGCGCCGGGCCCCTGTGCCGTCTGGCCGGCTGTATTCTGTAATCCGCGATTGCTGAACACGGCGTCCTTCACCCAGTCGTCCGGCGATGGCTGGTTGACGGTCAGGGCCGCGCCGTTCACCGCGATCCGGCTGCCGAACGGATTCGCCATCAGCCTGTTGTCGCCGAGATTCTGGGTCATCAGAATGACGCGGTACTCGCCATCGGGCAGATCGACCTCGATCCGCTCGACCCCGGCAATACCGTCATTCAGCAATTCGTTGTCAGCCGGTCTGCGCAGACCGTCGAGAGCCGCCCCGCCGATCCGTCCGTCATTCGGCAGGACGCGTTCGAAACCGGGAGCGATCGGCCCGTCGGCCGGCCCGAAATCCCAAGCGAGCACCGCACGTGTCGGCACAAAGTCGGTATCGACGCCGATACGGACAATCTGCGACCCCGACACCATGTTTATCGCGCTGCTGGCAATCCGGTCGATCACGGTCAGCAGGGAGTCGGTGGATGCATCCTTTTTCTCGCGCCCGATCTGGGCGATCAGCGCGGTCGCCCGGCGCGTGACGGCTTCGGGGCTTTTTCCATCGGTCCCGCGCAGAAATGCCTGCAGGGCAGCAAGCGCGTCATTGTCCCCAGCCAGCGCTCTTTCAATCAGGTCGGGGGAAACCACATCCGCCGGAGCCGTCTGTGCCGCGTCGTCGTTCTGCGCACCGGTATCCTGTGCCTGCGCATGAACGGTCCCGGTTCCGGCGGCCAGGACCATGCCGGAAAGGGCGACTGCGCATAGCGCACGCCGGTATTTCAGATAAAACATCAAGCGAACTTACTCCTACAATGTCCGCGCGGGTACTCCGGACAGGCCACCTATACTCTCAGCACATTTGGTAGACAATGCGTTATTTTCAATCAATTAAATAGGAATTACAATATAAATCAATGCCTTGATACCGGCCTCGACGCCCCCGACAGGCCGTCTTTCCGCGCGGTCAGGGAATATCCGCCGTTCTCGCCACCACGAGGTCCCGGTCTTTCATATCCGTCAAAGCCGCGCGGATATCGGCTGCGATCCGGTCTGTAGCGGTGTCGGGGAACGCCTCCGCAAAGGCCTCGACGATGTCGACGGCGCGGCGCGGTTCGATGAGAAACCGCCACAGCGCGCTGGTCACTTCGTCGAGATAAAACACTTCGCCGGTTTCCGGCTCGACAAGAAAGGTTTCGGCATCTATCTCGGTCGCCGCGACGGCCGGGTTCCGGATATAGTGAACTTCCCCCGTCATTTTTTCGCCTCCGCGTCCCGTTTCCGAAATTCCTGGGATAAAAGGGTGGCCGCGTGCCGGCTGCTCGAGAACCGGAGATGGTAAGCCTCCGTGGCATCCGCAAGCCGGGTCAACCCCGCCAACAGGTCGGATGACGGTATATGCGGCGCAAACGCCGTGCGGACCATCGCCTTGACGAGCTCCGGCTGCGACGCCGGTCGCAAACCGGCTGCGCCGGTTTCCGTCCGATCGAGAAACACCAGGGCACGGACCGGCGCCGCATCGCCGAATGTGGCGGCTTCGCCCTCCCACAGTTTGAGATAGGCCATATCGTCCCCCTGCATGGACGAATACCCGTCGACGAACTCGCGGAAGGCGTCGCCGCAGTCTTCGGGTAACGGCAGACGCACCTTGGGCATGAGCCCGAGACACAGGCCGCGCGAAGGGTTCTCCAACGTCACGGCGATCTGGTCATCCCCGAAGAACCGGTTGCCAAGGACGGCGAGATGAAGCGCCACGCTCGATTTGCCGGCGAAGGAATCGCCGATCACAACGACAAGGCCGTCGCCGACACGGGCCGCGCCGGCATGCAGGCACACCATCCGCGGGTCGCGCGAGACGAACACGCTGATCAGCCCGCCGGCAAGGCCGTTAGCGGCGTCATACGGATTTTCAAATGTAAAATCGGCGCCGCCCGGCCCGGTACTGATAACGTTGAACGTCCCGTCAGGATTTTCGACCACCCGGACGTCGGGCGCTCGGTCCGCCACGGACCCCGCCCATTTCAGGGGCCAGCCGGCGATATAATACGGCAGGTACGGCATAACCGCTTCGGCGTTTTCGACCAGCACCGGATTGTCATCGGGACCGACCCACCAGAAACCCGGGGCCGAATCCGTTTCTGCACCGACGGGATCAGGCATCGCCGGGAGGTGCCTCTCGGGGCGCACGCTTCGACAGAATCCGCTGCAGGGTTCTCCTGTGCATGTTCAGGCGCCGCGCCGTTTCCGAAACATTGCGGTCGCATTGCTCGTATACACGCTGGATATGCTCCCAACGGACCCGGTCGGCCGACATCGGGTTCTCGGGCGGCGGCGGCAGGCTATCGCCTTTTGCCAGCAGGGCGGCTTCGATCGCATCCGCATCGGCTGGTTTCGCCAGATAATCCAGCGCCCCTGCTTTTACGGCCGCGACCGCGGTTGCGATATTCCCATAGCCCGTCAGCATGACGATCCGCGATTCGGGCCGTCCTTCCTGGATCGCCGAGACGATATCAAGACCGCTTCCGTCCGCCAGCCGCAGGTCGAGAACGGCAAAGGCGGGCGGCTTCGCACGGGCGGCGGAAACCCCGTCCCTGACGCTGGCCGCGGTCACCACGTCGAACCCGCGATTTTCCATCGCACGCGACAGACGCGTGCGCAGCGGTTCGTCGTCATCGACGATGAGCAGCGTCCTGTCTTCGAACTGATCCAGCGTTTCTTTGGTCATGCAGACGATTCCAAATCCTTTGCCTCAAGCTGAGCCCGGCGACACAATATCTACCCGTGCGCCCCCGGTCCGGTCGTTCTCGAACGCGACCCCCGCCCCCGAGCGCTGCAGAAGCGTCCGCGCGATAAAGATGCCCAGCCCCATGTGGCCGTCAGGGTTCGCCCTCGAAGATATATACGGTTCTCCGACATGCTCAAGAACCCCCGTTGGAAACCCGGGCCCGTCATCGCGGATGGCAACGCGAATGCTCTCCCCGTCCCAGGCGGTCGAAACAGATACGGTCGAGCGAGCAAACTGGACTGCATTCTGGATGATATTGCCGATTCCATGGATGATTTCCGGGCTGCGTACGACAACGGGTTCCCGGCCTGTATCGTCCTCGAGCGGCGGCAGGACCTCGAATGAAAACGTGACATGGTCCTGATAATGGCGTTCCGCCGCCGCCTGGACAAGCGCGTGAACCGGCAGCAGGGAGAAGGGCGACGAGCGGTCTTCGCCGTCATCCGGCCTGTCGGAGAGTTCGGCCAGAATATCCCGGCAACGCGCCGTCTCGCTGATGAGCAGGCGGACATCGTCGGTGATCGGGCTGTCCGCCGGCAGGTCGCGGGCGATTTCCCCCGATACCACTGCGATCGTTCCGAGCGGGCTGCCCAGTTCATGCGCGGCCGCGGCGGCAAGGCCGCCCAGCGCCGCAAGCTGTTGTTCGCGGGCCAGCGCCAGCTGGCTGGCAGTGAGAGCATTCGCCATGCGGCGGGCTTCCTCTGCGACGCGCCATGTGTAGATGGCGAAGAAAACGATCCCGACGGCAAGCGCTACCCATGTCCCGAGGACATATACCTGCGGCACAGAAAACCCGCCCTCTGCCCAGGGCAGGGGATAATGCCTGACGGCAAGCAGGGTAATCGTCGCGACCGACAGAACGCAGAGCGCAAAGGTACTGCGGATCGACAGGATTGTCGCCGACACCGCGACCGGCGCGAGCAACAGGAACGAGAACGGGTTCTCGAGGCCTCCTGTCAGATATAACAGCGCAGCAAGCTGCATGATATCGAAGGCGAGAAAAGCAGCCGCAGCCCGTTCGCCCAACCGTACCGCCGGCGGATAACCCGACATCACGATCAGGTTCAATAGAAGAGATGCCCCGACGACCGAAAAAGCCGCCGCCAGTGGAACGGGAAATCCGAACCCGAAGTGGACAACGAGCAACGCCAGCACCTGCCCGCCGATGGCAACCCAGCGGATCAGCGTCAGCGTCCGCAGGCGAACCGGGTCGGTCTCTGCGGGTGCCATTTCATAGGCCGCGTTCACCACCGTCCTGTCGGCGGCCTGACGGCTTCCACCAGCGGCATCCATATGTCACCTCGGAGTTTCCGGTGCCACATCTATCGTGATGTCCCGCCGGAGTGAAGTTTATTCCGCAAATTCCGGGACAGCGGGAAAGGGACTGGCGCGGATGCGCGCGGCGTCCCATATTCCCGTCATGTCGGATATTGCGATCAAAGTAGAGAACCTCGCCAAGCGTTTCGGCGATATCGTCGCCGTAGACGATTTGAGCTTCGATGCGCGCGACGGGGAGATCGTCGGTCTGCTCGGCGGCAACGGGGCCGGCAAGACGACAACCATCTCCATGATCCTCGGCCTGCTGATTCCGACATCCGGCTCACTTGAAGTGCTGGGCACGGACATGCTGCGCCATCGCTACCGGATACTCTCGCGGATAAATTTTTCCTCGCCCTATGTCGATCTGCCCAAGCGCCTGACGTCGCGGGAAAACCTGATGGTATACGCGAAACTCTACGGCGTTCCCGACCCGGCGGCCCGGCTTTCGGCGCTGGCGACCGACCTCGCGATAGACGGGCTGCTCGACCGGCCCTTCGGCGAGTTGTCATCCGGGCAGAAAACCCGTGTATCGCTGGCCAAATCTCTTTTGAACGAACCCGACCTCCTGCTGCTCGATGAACCGACCGCGTCTCTCGACCCGGATACCGCGGACTGGGTACGCACCTATCTGAAGGAGTTCCGGGACAAGAGGGGAGCGACCATCCTGCTTGCATCGCACAACATGGCGGAGGTCGAAAGGCTGTGCGACCGCGTGGTCATGATGAAACAGGGCAAGGTCGTCGACCGCGACAGCCCGGCCGGGCTCCTGTCGAAATACGGGCGCACGACGCTTGAAGACGTCTTTCTGGATATCGCGCGCGACCGGCATGGCAATCGGCCGGAACAGGCCACGCAACAGGCAGGCCGGGAATGACACCAGGTAATCGAGAAGCCGGATATTATTTTTCGCCGAGGCGTGTCGGGGCGATGGTGCTGCGCTACTTCTATCTGCTGCGCGGTTCGCTGCCGCGTATCGTCGAGCTCGCCTACTGGCCGACGATGCAGATGCTGATCTGGGGGTTTATGTCCCAGTTCCTGTACGAACATTCGGAATGGTTCGTCCGCGCCGGCGGCATTCTGATCGCCGCGGTCCTTTTGTGGGATGTGATGTTCAGGTCGAATATCGGCGTATCGATTTCCTTCCTGGAAGAAATGTGGTCGCGCAATCTGGGACAATTGTTCGCCAGCCCGCTGCGCCCCTATGAATGGGCATGCTCGCTGCTCGCGATCAGTGCCATCCGGACCCTGATCGGGGTCGTTCCCGCGGCCCTGCTTGCCATCCCGCTTTATCATTATTCGATATTCGAAATGGGCCTGCCGCTGATCGCCTTTTTCGTAAACCTGCTGGTTTTCGGCGCCGCCGTCGGACTGGCGGTATCGGGGCTGGTGCTGCGTTGCGGACTGGGGGCGGAGAGCCTCGCCTGGGCCGTCATATTCGCTGTGGCACCGCTGAGTGGTATCTACTATCCGATCAGCACCCTCCCCGACTGGCTGCAGCCGATTGCCTACAGCCTGCCCTCCGCGCATGTTTTCGAGGGAATGCGTGCCGCGGCAATGGAGGGCGTCTTCCTGATGGACCGCTTCATCTGGTCGGTAGCGCTGAACGTCGTGTATCTCGCCCTGGGAATGGCCGCTTTTCTCTGGGCATTTCGCGTGGCCCGCCATCGCGGCCAGTTGCTGCAAATGGGCGAATAGCCCTAAGAGACGCCCGAACGCCGGGATTTCCGTCCAGCCAGGCGGTTCAGAAACGATGCATGACCAGTGCCAGAAGCACCAGCGGTGCGATGCCGAGGAAGGCCACGATCATATAAAGCCACATGGCACGGGCGATATCGGTTGAGTTTGCGCGGGCGCGTCCATCGCCGATCCATGCGCCTGGCGCGACGGCGCCGTCGTGCCTGCGGGGACCGGACAGCGACAGACCCAGCGCGCCGGCAACCGCACCCTGGGTCCAGCCGGTCCGCGGAGACTGTCCCGAGGCCGCACCGCCGAATATGCCGCGTATTGCCGCCAGAGGGCGCGCCGTCGGTGCGAAGAGCGTACCAACCACGATCAGCATCGCCGTGACCGGTGCCGGGATCAGGTTCAGGAATCGGTCGAATGCGCCTGCCACCCCGCCAAAGGCCGCATGTTTGTCGGTCGGATGGGAAAGCTCGTCGGCAAGCGCCGTCGTGACGCGGTAGACGAACAGGCCGGGCAATCCGGCGATGACGTACCAGAAGACAGGACCGACGAGACCGTCGCAGAGACGCACGGCGAAAATTTCGACGGATCCGCGGGCCAGCCCGTGTTCGTCGATGTCGTCTGTTTCGTAGTCGACGACGCGGCCGAGGATACCGCGGGCGCGGTCCAGGCTTGCGCGGGCAAGCGCACGACGCAACGCACCGGCATTCATCAGGGGGCGCTGAAGCCCGACGCACATGGCGACCAGAACTGTCTCGACAAGCCAGCCGTCAGCCAGAGACCGGCAGAATTCTGCGGCATAGAGACCGAAGAACGCGGCCAGAGGTACCAGGATGAGAACCAGCAAGGCGCCACGTATCCGGCGGCTGCGGAACGACCGGTTCTGGCGGTTGAGACGGCGCCCGGCACGAACCGCGAGAAAAACGCTGACCGTCCGGGGGAATGACAGAACCTGGCTGAAACCGGGGAGGCCGCCTACAAGAAATTCAAGGGCGAGCGCGGCGCAGAGCACCGCGAAGAGATAATCGCTCCCATAGAACCAGTCCGGTGAAATAGGCATTGTCCCCCGCGGCGTCGAAACCCCAAGAGAAAACCATTACCGGTTTATGGTGAACAAAGTCCTAACTTCCGAGCCCGACCGATTGCAGGTAGCGGATAACGACACGACGGTTGTTCCGGAGGGCCCAGTCATAGGCGGTTCTTCCAGTAAAGTCTGTTGTGGCAGCATCGGCTTTCAGCTCAACAAGGGCCTGCACTGCAGCGAGATGCCCCTCGGACGCGGCAACCATCAGGGGTGTGAGGCCCTGGCGGTTCTGCTGATTCAGGTCGGCGCCCTTTTCCGCCAGCATCTCGATCACCCCGACATGGTTTGCAGCGGCAGCGTAGTAGAGCGGCGAACTGCCGAACTTATCGACAGCACCGATTTTGGGGTCGAACCTCAGGAGCAGTTCGACGAAATCCTCATTGCCCTGGATCGCTGCGAAAAACAGAGCCGTCCGCCGGTTTTGATCGCGGACATCCACATCGTGCTTCCGCACGAGCATGTCTTCGGCCCCTTTGAGATCATTCGCCTTTACCGCCTCGATCAGTCGGTCATTGCTCAACAGGTCTATGTCGGCGCGCGCACCGGGAGGAAGCATCGCAAGCAGGAAAACGATGAGACAGGCCGCGCACGATTTAAAAAAGATCTGCATGAAGCGAATTTGTGCATCTCGGCGCTCAGGGTCAAGTCTTTCTATGGCCATCGGGGCGAGCGGTGCTTATATCTTTTGTGAACCATGATTTGAGGGGAAAGGCTCCATGCGCGTCTACCAGGTTGTCCTGTTGGCTGTAACCGGCGTCGTTATCGCGGCCATTGCAGCATTTATTCTTTATGGCGGCGGTATGGGCGGCAAGGGCGTTGCCTCGATCGGCGGGCCGTTTGCGCTGGTAGATCACAAGGGACAACCCAGAACGGACAAGGATTTCCGCGGTCAGTACATGCTGATCTATTTCGGCTACACCTATTGTCCGGATGTCTGCCCGACGGCGCTGCAAACGATGACCCAGGCGATGGACCGGCTTGCCCCCGGGACGCAGGCGAAGATTACGCCGGTTTTCGTCACGATAGATCCGGAACGCGATACGGCGAAACAGCTGAACGCGTATGTCGATAATTTCCACCCCCGCATGGTCGGCCTGACCGGCTCGCCGGAGGAGATCGCGAAGACCGCCCGTTTGTTCAGGGTGTATTTCGGCCGCGCCGAGGGCGCCGAGGAAGAATCGACGGACTACCTTATGGATCACAGTTCCATTGTTTTCCTGATGAACCCGGACGGCGAATACGTGACCCACTTCACCCACGCAACCCCGCCGGAGAAAATGGCGGAGAGGCTGGCCGAACTGACGGGTTCCTGACACGTGACGGAAGCAGCGCCTTTCTGGAAAACCAAGACAATCGACGAGATGGACCCGGACGAATGGGAATCCCTTTGCGACGGCTGTGCCAGGTGCTGCCTGATCAAGCTGGAAGATATCGATACCGGCGAAATCGCCTTTACCGAAGTCGTCTGCCGCCTGCTTGAACTCGGCACCTGCGCGTGCTCCGACTATCCGAAGCGGTCGACCCGCGTGCCCGACTGCCTGCAGGTAACCCCGGACCTCGCGCGGACGGCGAATTGGCTGCCATCGACCTGCGCCTATCGCCTCATTGCCGAGGGCAAGGAACTCAACTGGTGGCACCCGCTGGTTTCCGGCAGCCGCGAGACCGTTCATACTGCCGGCATATCCGTCCGCGACAAGGTCGTTCACGAATCGCAACGTATCGATCCCGAAGACCACATCGTGACCTGGCCGGAATAACCGAAAAACGCAGACCCCACAGACTGGACGCAAAGTTATGAGCACACTCTCTCCAATCGACGGCGGCGTCATGGCCGCGGTACTCACGCCCCTGAACGACGACCTGTCGCCGAACCATGCGGCCTGGCTGGACCATAGCCGCGACCTGCTCGCACAGGGCTGCACCGGGCTCGCCGTTCTCGGCACAACGAGCGAAGCGAATTCCTTCAGCCTGGCGGAGCGTCTGGCCATGCTCGATGCGCTGGGGGACAGCGACATCGATTCCGGCCTGTCCGTCCCGGGTGTCGGCTGTTGCGCCCTTCCCGATACCGTGGAGCTGTGCCGCAAGGCGCTGGAAATCGGCGCCGCGGGCGTGCTCATGCTGCCGCCGTTTTATTACAAGCCGGCAAGCGATGACGGCCTTTTCGCCGCCTATTCGGAAATAATCCAGCGCGTCGGCGATTCGAAGCTCAAAATTCTGCTCTATCATATTCCGCAGAATACCGGCGTGCCCATCACCCTGCCGCTGATCGAAAAGCTGGTGACCGCCTATCCGGACACCGTGGTCGGGATCAAGGATTCGGCGGGCGATTTCGACAATATGCGCGCGATGGTCGAGTCCTTCCCGGGCTTCAGGGTGTTTTCCGGCTCGGACGCCTATCTGCTCGATATCCTGCGGATCGGCGGCGCCGGGTCCATCACCGCCTGCAACAATATTTCGGCCCGTGAGTCCGCTGCCGTGCTGGCGAACTGGCAGGGCGACAAGGCCGAAGCCTGCCAGGCGGCGTTGAGCGCAATCCGGCTGGCGACGCAAAAATTTCCGCTGGTCGAGGCGCTCAAGGAAGCCATGGCGCGCCAGACCGGCGACGCCGCATGGCGCACCCTGCGCCCGCCGCTGCAGCCGCTCGATGCATCAACCGCGGAGGCTTTCTGGGCCGCGCTCGGTGCGGCCGGGTTCGGCGCGGCGGCCTGAATTCACAAGCCCGACGCCAACAAGCACGAGTACGGCGGCGGCCCAGACGACCAGTCCGGGCCGTTCGCCCAGCAGCGCCATTCCGTACAGAATACCGGTGAGCGTCGTGACATAGGTCGCCTGCGCGCCGAAGGTCGCATCCGTGCGCCGGATCAGTTCGTAGAGCCCGAAGAAACACATCGACAGAATCGCGGCGTGACCGAACATCGCTATTTCCGGGATACCGAACTCAACCTCCCACAGGGCGTGGAACTGCCCGCTGGCCAGCGAAGCGATCAGCGCGATAACCGATGACAGCGTGAACATGCCGGCCGTCATTGCCATGGAATCCTCACCGGCCGGGCGGCTTCTATCGATGGTGATGTTCGAATAGGCATAGATCAGCGGTGTCACCAGCCCAAGCACCAGCCAGCCGGGAGAAAGCGCCGCCGACGGACCGACCGCCGGCACGAACACAAGCAGAATTCCGGCCAGCCCGATCAAGGTACCGATAGCGCGGCGCAGCGAAAATTTCTGATGTTTCAGCGAAACCGAGGCAACGAAGGTCATCAATGGCGACGTTCCCAGCAGGATCGCAACTATACCGGCCGGGATATTCTGGAGAACGGTATACATGACGAAACCGGCGAGGACGAAGCGCGTACAGCCGGACAACAGATAGTACCGCATGTGCGCGGGCGCGAAGCTTGGCCGCACCCCCCGGATCAGGCAGATCAGCCAACACAGGCAACCTGCGCCGAGCGCGACCCAGAAGACATAGCCCATGGGGGCGATGCCGCCGGTGACGGCGAAACGCGCGATCGCCGGCACGGCACCCCAGGCGCCGCCGACGGCGAGCAGTATACCGATGGGAATGATCGCCCTGCGCAGGGCGGGGGAAAAAGTCATCGCTGCGCTATAGCAGCCAAAGGACCGGGCAGGAAGTGCCCCGCAAAAGATCGGTCACGGCCCCGCACAGGCGGCGGGAAACTTTCCGGCAAAGGGCGGCAATTCGTCAATTGGATTACAACCCCAACCATTGCATGATGGCCGCAATGTCACGCCCCGTTCTGATCCTCCTGATATCCGCCCTCGTCATGCTTGGGCCGTTCACAAACAATATCATGGTCCCGTCCCTTCCGGCCCTGGCGACGGACTTGCGGATCGGTTTTGGCGATGCGCAGGCGATCCTCAGCATCTTTATGGTGGGATTTGCCGCCGGTCAGCTTTTTGTCGGGCCGATGTCCGACCGGTTCGGCCGGAAACCGGTGCTCACGATGTCGCTTGTGCTGTTTATCGTCGCCTCGGTGCTTTCCGCGTTCGCACCCGACCTGTACAGCCTGTGCGCGGCCCGTCTCGTGCAGGCACTGGGGGCAAGTGCGACCCTGTCCGTCGGCCGGGCCATCGTGCGCGACAGCTTCGAAACCGAAAAGATGGCCCAGGTATATGCCTATGTGGGGACTGCCCTGGCCCTCGGTCCGATTGTCGGACCGATGTTCGGCGGCGTTATAGAGGTCGCCGCCGGCTGGCGCAGCGTGTTTCTGTTCCTCGCCGGGTTCGGTTGCCTGATGCTGCTGACGATCGTCTTCCTGCTGCGGGAAACCAACCTCAGTCTCAATCGCGACGCGACCCGCCCCGCCCGGCTGATTGGCAATTACGCGACCCTGCTGTCGACCCGGCTGTATCTGGGCTATGTGCTGTGCAACGCGATCTGCTACGGCGGCATCTTCGCTTTTACCTCCTGCAGCGCGTATATCCTGATCGGCCTGCTGAAGGTTTCTCCCGACGTGTTCGGGGCACTGTACGCGATAACGGTGAGCGCCTATGGCATCGGTACGCTGGTGGCGAGCCAGATCACCCGCCGGGTCGGGATCAACCGGATGATCGTCACCGGCGGGCTGATCATGACGATCTTCGGCGAGATCGGCGTGATCCTGCCGATGCTCGGCTATTTCAACGTCTGGACCGTGGTGCTGCCGTTTGCCGGCTTCGCCTTCGGCACCGGGTTCGTTTTTCCGAGCGGGCAGGCAGGCGGCATTTCGCCCTATCCGAAAATGGCGGGTGCCGCATCGTCGATGCTGAGCTGTCTTCAGATGTCGACCGCGGCGGTGGTAGGCGCCGTCACGGCACGGATGCTGGATGGGTCGATGATGCCGATGGCCTGGGCCATATTCGGCATGGGACCTGTCCTGCTGACAAGCTTTTACCTGCTGGTCCTGCGGAAGCCGCGCACGGCGGCACCATCGGCGGCCTGACCGCCATCCGGACAGGTATCGGCGCAGACCGGTGGCGGAGCGCCGGTCAATCGCCTTTGGTATAGTCCTGATCCGTGGTCTCGGAGGACGTCCCCCGGCGCCACCACGGGACCGAAGACACCCGGTCCGAACCGCTGCCGGATGACGGTGCCTGAACGATCGGCGCAAGCGGCTTGGGCGCGACACCATCGAGGGCGGGGATCGTGAAATCCCGCCACAGGCGCGCCGGCAGACTGCCGCCGGTAACCCGTTTCATCGGCGAGCTGTCGTCATTTCCCATCCACACACCGGTCACCAGCTCGCCGGTATAGCCGACAAACCAGGCATCGCGGAAATCCTGGCTGGTACCGGTTTTGCCTGCCGCCGGACGGTTCGGATCGGCTGCCTTGCCGGACCCCCAGCCCACGACGGCCCGCAGCAGGTCGTTGACCCGCCCCACCGCGCCGGGCTCGACGACCTGCGCGGCAGCACCATCGGTGCGGCGATAAAGAACACGCCCGCCCCGTTCCCGGATTTCCGAAATCCCATGTGGCCAGACCGCAACGCCGCCATTGGCGATCACGCCGTAGGCCGCCGTCAGTTCGACGAGCGATACCTCGCTTGCGCCCAGTGCAAGACTCGGGTGGGATTTCAGGGGCGACGTGATACCGAGGCGGCGCGCCGCCGCGATCACCTTGTCGCGGCCGACCCGTTCGGAAACCTGAACCGCCACGGTATTGATCGAGCGTGCCACGGCTTCACGCAGGGTAACGCTGCCGAGAAAATTTCCGCCATAGTTCCGCGGTTTCCACTTGCCGATCCGCAGCGGTCCGTCGATGAACCGGTCATCCGGCGTCATACCGTTTTCCATCGCCGCCAGATAGACGAACAGCTTGAACGCCGAACCCGGTTGGCGCTGCGCCTGGAAAGCGCGGTTGTACTGACTGGTTCCGTAGTCACGCCCGCCAACCAGCGCCCGCACCGCGCCATCCGGGGACATCGAGACCAGCGCCGCCTGGCTGACCCGGCGCGCCTTGCCGTTTTTGGCGATTGCCGCACGCAGGCGTTCTTCGGCCAGCCGCTGGAGACGGGCATCCATCGTTGTACGGACGATCAGATCTACGCCGCGATGGCCGGCAAACCCGGCAACCCGTTCGAGCGCCCAGTCCGTGAAATACCGCGCCGCGTTGTTCCGTTGCGTGCCGGCGGCGATCCTCAGGCGCTGCCCGGCGGCGCGCTTCGCCGTCGGCGGATCGATGAACCCGGCAGCGACCATCGTGCCGAGCACGATACGCGCGCGGTCCTCGGCCGCCTTCCGGCTGCGCAGCGGCGAGTACCGCGATGGCGCCTTGAGCAACCCGGCCAGAACGGCCGCTTCATGCAAAGACACGTTACGGGCGGATTTGCCGAAATAACGCCGCGCCGCAGCGTCGACGCCATAAGTGCCGGACCCCAGATAGACGCGGTTTATATAGAGCGTAAAAATCTGTTCCTTGGTAAAATTCGCCTCGAGCCAGAAGGCGAGAAGCAGTTCCTGCACCTTGCGCCGCAGCGTTCTGTCAGGTTTGAGAAAAACGTTCTTGGCCAGCTGCTGGGTCAGCGTGCTGCCGCCCTGCCGCACCCGGCCAGCGCGCAGATTGGCAACGACCGCCCGGGCCAGCGCGACCGGATCGAAGCCCAGATGTTCGAAGAACCGGCGGTCTTCGGTCGCCACGATCGCCTGCACCAGATAGGGCGGCACGTCGGCGAGCCGCAATGTGTCGCCATAGATATCGCCATAGGTCGTGATCTCGCGGCCATCGGCATCGGTCAGGGTGATGCTCGCCTTGCGGGTCGGCGCATCCAGCTTGTCGATATCCGGAAGGTCGTAGGCATACCACGCAACCATGACACCGAGCGCAATCGCGCCCCAGATACCGACGATCACCGACCATTTCAACGCCCCGAGGATCAAACGGGAGCGACGGGACCTTTCACGCTTGCGGGGCGTTTTCGACCCTGATTTGCCGGACGCTGATTTGCCCGCACCTGGTTTCCCGGAACCATGGCCCTTGCCGCCGCGGCTGCCCGAGGAGGTCACGCTTCTCTGGCCGGTTTTGGGTGCGGATTTACGTACCGGTTTTTTCGCCGGCTTTTTCGCGGGCTTTTTTGCATTACCCTTCGACGGTGACCTGGGTCTGGTCGGTTTTCGCTCGGCCATGGTGCTATATGCTGTAGATTAGGGAGTGCATCAATCGACTTCACCAATGTGGCGACATCAAGGCGACATGCTCAATATCAGGTCCGACAGCAAGCCAGACGGAAGCCTCCCGGTGGCCGTTCGTCCCGCCCGTCGTGAAGATGCGGACGCGATTGCCCGCATGGCGCGGGCGCTGAGCATATCCGATGGCGGACGGGTGTCCCGTTTTTCGGCGGAGGCCTTTCTGCGGGACGGTTTTGCCGATCCGCCCGCGTTCCACGCCCTGGTGGCCGATTGGAACGGCGCGCCGGCGGGCTATGCAGTCTATTACTGGGGCTACGATACCGACAGTGCGACGCGGGGGGTTTACCTTGCCGATCTCTATGTCGATGAAACCAGCCGGCGGAGCGGTGTCGGGACGGCGCTGATGACGGGCATATCCCGCCACACGCGCGACCAGGGCGGGCGCTGGATTTTCTGGTCGGTGCTGAAACGCAACAAGGCTGCGCGAAAATTCTACCGGCATCTTGCCCCCGAGCTGAAAGATGTTGCGATATGTGCCGCCTTCGGGACCAGTTTCGACCGGATTGCCGACCTGTCCCCGCCCCCCGAACACTGACATTCAGACGTCGAGATTCACGACCTTGAGCGCATTGTCTTGAATGAAATCGCGGCGCGGTTCGACCACGTCGCCCATCAGGGTCGAGAAGACCTCTTCGGCTTGATCGCCATGCTCGATACTGACCTGCAGCAGGGTCCGCACCTCGGGGTCGAGCGTCGTTTCCCAGAGCTGCTCCGGGTTCATCTCGCCCAGCCCTTTATAGCGCTGGACACTGACGCCCTTTCGGCCGAGTGCCAGAACGGCATCGAACATCTCCACCGGTCCGGTGATGCGCCTCTCGAAATCCTTGGAGATCAGGGTGGCGGGCCGGGCGTACAGCTCCTGGAGTTCCGGCGCGATCTCGTCGAGACGCCGCGCTTCGGTTGACCGCAGCAAAGCCCCGTCGATCACCTGGCGTTCGGTAACGCCGCGCCGCGTTCGGATAAAGGCGATACCGCCACCCTCGATGATTTCCGCGCCCCAGCCGCGGTCGGCCGGCTCCGCCAGTCCGTCGAGACGCCGTGCCAGCGCGTCGGCGACCAGTTGCGACTGTTCCTGGGAATCCAGAAGAATCTGGTTGAACGCGCCCAGCACGGCCGCCTGCTCCGCCACTTCGGCGTTGGTCAGCTTGGACGACATCGGTTCCAGCAGGCGCTTCGCCCGCTGCGCCTGTTTGACCCGGTCGTACAGATCCTCGCCGGCAATCCGCGCACCGTCATTGATCGACAGCACGGCATCGCGCAATCCGGCCCGGATCAGGTATTCCTCCATCTCCGGATCGTCCTTGAGGTATTGCTCGCTTTCGCCTTTCTTGGCGCGGTAAAGCGGCGGCTGGGCGATATAAAGATAACCGCGTTCGATGATTTCCGGCATCTGGCGATAGAAGAACGTCAGCAGAAGCGTGCGGATATGGCTGCCGTCGACATCGGCATCCGTCATGATGATGATCTTGTGATAACGCGCTTTCTCGATATCGAAATCCTCGGCGCCGATACCGGCCCCGAGGGCAGTGATCAGGGTGCCGAGCTCGGCCGAGGACAGCACCTTGTCGAAACGGGCGCGTTCCACATTCAGAATCTTGCCGCGCAACGGCAGCACGGCCTGGTTTTTGCGGTTTCGGGCCTGCTTGGCGGAGCCGCCGGCGGAATCGCCCTCGACGATAAACAGTTCGGATTTCGACGGATCGCGTTCCTGACAATCGGCGAGCTTGCCAGGCAGGGAAGAGATATCCAGCGCTCCCTTGCGACGCGTCAGATCGCGTGCTTTACGCGCGGCTTCGCGGGCGACGGCAGCTTCGACAACCTTACCGATAACCTTTTTCGCCTCGTTGGGATGTTCCTCGAACCACTCGCCAAGTTTTGCCGTCGCGATGCTCTCGACAACGGGGCGCACCTCGGACGAGACCAGCTTGTCCTTGGTCTGCGACGAGAATTTCGGATCCGGCACCTTGACCGACAGCACACAGGTAAGCCCTTCGCGCGCATCGTCGCCCGATAACGATATCTTGGCTTTTTTCGCAATCCCGCTGTCATTGGCATAGCCGTTCACCGTGCGCGTCAGCGCGGCGCGGAAGCCCGCCAGATGCGTGCCGCCGTCGGACTGCGGAATGGTGTTGGTAAAACACAGCGTCGTCTCGTGATAGCTGTCCGACCATTCGAGCGCCATGTCCACGCTGAGCCCGTCCTGTTCGCCATTGATGACGATCGGGCTTTCGATAATCGGTGTCTTGCTGCGGTCCAGATGTTTGACGAATGCCTCGATACCGCCTTCGTATTCGAGAACCGTCTCAACCGGCTCAACCCCGCGTGCATCGGTCAGCACGAGACGGACGCCGGAATTCAGGAACGCAAGTTCGCGCAGACGGTGTTCGAGCGTCGCGATATTGAAGTCGATCATCGTGAAGGTTTCGGTCGACGGCAGGAACGTAACGGAGGTTCCCTTTTTACCGTTCGAATCGCCGACAACCTCCAGCGGGCCGTCCGCTTCGCCATCGTGGAAGCGAATGACGTGTTCCTTGCCCTCGCGCCAGATCCGCAGTTCCAGCCATTCCGACAGCGCGTTCACGACCGAGACGCCCACACCGTGGAGGCCGCCGGAAACCTTGTACGAATTCTGGTCGAACTTACCGCCGGCATGGAGCTGGGTCATGATGACCTCTGCGGCCGAGACGCCCTCTTCCTCATGGACCTCAACCGGGATTCCGCGCCCGTCATCCGTAACCGTGACCGATCCGTCGCCGTTCAGCGTGACCGTGACTTCGCTGCAATGACCGGCCAGCGCCTCGTCGATCCCGTTATCGACGACCTCGTACACCATGTGATGCAGCCCGGAGCCGTCATCGGTGTCGCCGATATACATGCCGGGGCGCTTCCGCACCGCTTCGAGACCCTTCAGAACCTGGATCGACCCGGCGCCGTAATCGGCTTCGTTGACCTCTGTCGGTGGCGTATCTGCTGGTGCCGTCATATTGCCCTCAAACCCTGCGCACGGTGGCGCTATCGACGCGGAAAAACTGTGCCCGATCGCCGAATGCTTCAAAAAGTTCCCGGTCGGTACCCGTCATCCAGGCCTGTGCGCCGACCGCGCAAATCTCGTCGAACAAGGCCGCCCGCCGGTCGCCGTCCAGGTGGGCCGCGATCTCGTCCATCAGCAGCAAGGGTGCTGCGCCGCGATCCAGCGATACGAGCCGCGCATGCGCCAGCACGATGCTGATCAGCAACGCTTTCTGCTCTCCGGTCGAACATCCCGCCGCCGGCCGGCTTTTCTGCAAATGCACGACCTCGATATCCGACCGGTGCGGTCCGGCGAGTGCCCGACCGGCTTCGCGGTCTGCACCGCGGGAGGCCGCCAGCGCATCGCGGAACAGATCTTCGGCTTCAAGCGCAGACCGGCTGTCGAGCCACCGTTCGGTATCGCCGACCAGCGATACGGCAGCTGCCGGAAACGGCCCGACGCCCAGTTCGCATGCCGCTGCAAGCCGCTGAACAAAGGCCCGGCGGGCGGCTGCAAGTGCAACGCCGCTTTCCGCCATACGTTTTTCAAGCGCCGCCACCCAGCCGGCATCCGCGGAACGGAGCCCGGTCTTGTCGTCGCGCAGCAAGCGCGTGCGTTCGCGCATCGCCTGTTCGTACTCGTTCAGACGGGTGGTGTGTGCGGCATCGAAGGCCGCGACAAGGCGGTCGAGGAAACGGCGCCGCGCGGAGGCCCCTTCCATAAACAACCGGTCCATTTCAGGGACCAGCCACACAGCGGCAAAGACCTCGCCCAGAGCCGACTGGCTGCGCGCCGGCGCACCGTTCATCCGCGAGACGCGCCGCCCGCCGTCTTCCCCCTCGCCGGTCGCCTCGAAGCCGGTGCCGATTTCGGTCGGCCCCATCGCGGCATCGAGCGTGGCGGCGACGGCCCAGCGCAATCCGCCGGGCAGGACCTCACCGGCATCGCTGCGCGTGATATCGGACAACCGGGCGCGGCGCAGGCCCCGGCCTGGCAACAGGAAAGAAATCGCTTCGAGCAGGTTTGTCTTGCCCGCTCCGTTCGCCCCGGTCAGCACTGCGGGCCGCGCATCGCAGTCCAGCCGCAGCGACGCGTAGCTGCGGAAATCCGTCAGCGAAAGCCTGACCACCGCGCTGCGTTCGGGCGAAGCGGTGTATTCGGGAGAATTTGCCAGGGCGCTATGCAACAACCGGTCCGGCCGCGTCAGACGCGCATCGGCATGAGGACGTACAATGCACTGGTGTCGCCCATATCCTGCACCAGGGTCGGCGACGCCCCGTCTGAAAGCATGAACTTCGCGTCGTCGCCCTCTATCTGCTGGGTAATATCGAGCAGGTATTTCGAATTGAAGCCGATTTCCAGCGAACCGTCATTGTAATCGACATCGAGCTCTTCACGGGCGCTGCCGGCTTCGGGGCTGGTCGCGGTCAGCACCAGGCTGCCATCTTCCAGAGACAGTTTGATGGCACGGGATTTCTCCGTCGAGATGGTCGATACCAGATCGACTGCCTTTACGAACTCGTTCCGTTTCACTTCGAGGGTCTTGTCGTTGCCGAAGGGGATCACGCGGTCGTAATCGGGGAAAGTGCCGTCAATGAGCTTCGACGTCAGCACGGCATCGGCGAAGGCAAAACGGATCTTGGTTTCCGACAGGGCGATTTCCACGTCGTCTTCGACCTCGTCGATCAGCTTGCGGATTTCGGCAACGGCCTTGCGCGGCACGATCACGCCCGGCATACCGGCCGCGCCATCGGGCAACGGAACCTCGACGCGGGCCAGGCGGTGGCCGTCCGTCGCCACGATCCGGAGAACGGGGGAGCCGTCCGTTTCAGCGGCATGAAAATAGAGCCCGTTGAGATAATAGCGGGTTTCCTCGGTCGACATGGCGAAGCGCGTCCGGTCGATCAGGCGGCGCAGCATGTCTGCCGAAAGCGTGAAGCGGTGCGGCAGGTCGCCATCCGACATAACCGGGAAATCCTCGCTCGGCAGCGTCGTCAGGCTCAGCTTTGAGCGGCCCGACCTGATTTCCAGCTGGCCCTGCTCGCCGCCGGAGCCGATCTCGACCTGCGAGCCCTCAGGCAGTTTGCGGACGATGTCATACAGCGTGTGCGCCGGGACAGTCGTCGACCCGTCCTGGGCGACCTCTGCCGCCGTGCCTTCGATGATGGCAAGGTCCATGTCCGTTGCGGTCAGCCCCAGCTTCCCGCCATTGGCCTGGAGCAGCACGTTCGACAGGATCGGGATAGTCGTCCGCCGTTCGACGACGCCCTGGACATGGGTGAGAGACCGGAGGAGAGTGCTGCGCTCGATGGTAAATTGCATGGCTTTGTGTCGGCTTTCACGCTGTTAGGGCCACCGGGACGGCTTGTTGTCGAATGTCACACCCGCCGGGCACGCACATCAAGACCACGAAGCCTTGGAAAGGTCGCAAATTATACCACAAGTCATTGAAATCCCAAGAGAAGTCGCAGATTCACGAGGCTACGGCGGACCTGCAAAAGGTCAGCGTTATCAGGGGGTTACAGCGCGGCGGATTACGGCGGCCCGATTGCGCGAATCAGACGGCGCAGGATCAGGGCCGATCAGGCGTTTTGCGGCGGAATTTCAGGGCTGACGCGCCCTGCCCCGGGGCCGTTGCTAACCTTCGAGCATGCGGCGCAGCAGATCCACGTCTTCGGCAAAATTCATGTCTGATGTCCGCAGTTCTTCGACCTTCTTCACCGCGTGCATGACGGTCGTATGATCGCGGCCGCCGAACTTCCGGCCGATTTCCGGCAACGACCGCGAGGTCAGCTGCTTGGACAGGTACATGGCGACCTGGCGCGGCCGCGCAACCACCCGCGACCGACGCGCGGAATGCATGTCTGCCATCCGGATATTGAAATGTTCGGCGACGCGCTTCTGGATTTCCTCGATCGTGATCCGCCGGTCGCTGGCACGCAGCAGGTCGTGCAGGACCTCCTGACAGCTTTCCAGTGTGATTTCCCGGCCGATCAGGGTGGAATGCGCCGAGACGCGGTTCAGCGCGCCCTCCAGCTCCCGAACGCTTGAGGTGATCTTGTGCGCCAGAAATTCCAGCACCTTGTCCGGCACAACCGCTTCCAGCTCGTCTTTCTTGGCATGCAGGATGCCGAGGCGCAGTTCGTAGGTCGTGGCATGAATATCCGCGACCAGACCCCAGCCGAGGCGCGAGCGCAGGCGCTCCTCCATGCCCTCGAGGTCGGACGGCGACTTGTCGGCCGACACGACAACCTGGCGATTGTTATCCACGAGGTCGTTGAACGTGTGGAAAAACTCTTCCTGGGTGGATTCCTTGCCATTGATGAACTGAACATCGTCGATCATCAACACATCGACCGAGCGGAACCGTTCCTTGAACGCCATCGTATCCTGGAACCGGAGCGCCCGGATAAAATGGTACATGAACTTTTCGGCGGACAGGTAAACCACCTTGCGGTCCGGCTGGTGTTCGCGAATATGCCAGGCGATCGCATGCATAAGATGGGTCTTACCAAGCCCCACCCCGCCATAGAGAAACAGCGGGTTATACGTGGCGGTCGGCGAGTCGGCGACCCGGCGCGCGGCTGCATAGGCCAGCTCGTTCGGCTTGCCGACGACGAAATTATCAAATTTGAACCGGGGATCCAGCGCGGCGCTGACATCGCCCTCGACACGATCGGGCGATACCCGCGCGCCTTCGGTGGCCCGCACCGTCGTTTCCGAGGCCGGCTTCGCCGCTGCCGCCGCGCGGACGTCTTCCTTGTCGGCCAGGACGAATATGTCGACATCCGAAACCGGCGAATTTCCGTCCGACCACAAAGCGGAAATACGCTCTCCGTAGTGATTTGCCACCCAGTCGCGCATAAAACGCGTCGGCACGGACAGTTTTACGACGCCATCGGCGTATTCGACCAGATTCAGCGGTTTCAGCCAGCTTTTATAGGCCGAATCGCCGACTTCGGCACGCAGCACGCCACGGACGCGTGTCCAGCGCGCGTTGATATCCTGGGTCAACCCGTTCTCTGCCATGCGACTACCCCTGAACCCAGGGGAGACCCCGGGCCTTCCAGCCGGCGGTCGACCCGCGATGACGATTCTGGTCGTGCGGCCCCTCGAAGCCGTCGCTGATATTGTAGCAAGCGGCATAGCCGGCCTGCGTCAGCGCCATGGCCGCGGACCTGGACCGCACACCGGACCGGCACAGAAAATAGATCGGCTGTGATTTGTCCGGCGATGCCGCGACAACCGCATCGACGAAAGAACCGTTGACGTCCATCGTCGGAAAGACCTGCCACTCGATCAGAACCGGCTCTTTGCCAGCCTCCGAGAGGTCGGGAACCCCGACAAAATTCCATTCTGCTTTCGTGCGTACGTCAACGAGCACGGCCCCGGGATTATTCTTTACCCCTTCCCATGCTTCCGTGACGTCAACATCCCCGGCGTAACCAGCGCTGCTTGCCTGCCCCGCGGCGGTTACCCCCGATCCGGATGATTGACTCATCTAATGCCCCCTTTTACGACGCACCCAACGTACGTCGACGTTTACTTTCGCTTCTTTCGCCACGACTTATCTACCGGTCAAGCCAACAAATAAACAGCCAGAACAAATCTGCCTGCTGCGTCAAAAAGACAGTAAATACGTCGTTAATACTTTATCTTTACGGGTCGCCCTGTCGAACCGTTAGCCAACTGTAACCATCGCGACCCGCAGGCGCAACGGCTTGATCGCGTCTTCAGGCGAAAAAATTTGCGATTCATAAAATTTATAGGGTTGACAGAATAGAACGGTGCATAACCCTGTGGAAGAACCTGAAAGCCGCCGTGAGCGCGGGTTGTAGCGATTTGCGGAAACGCAAAAGGCCGGCTGGAAGCCGGCCTCGTCAGAGCGTCTTGGAAGCGATTGACTCTAAAGAACTATCCGCCGGAGAGGCGGAAAATCAGATCGCCTTGATGCGCTGCGAAAGACGCGAAATCTTACGCGATGCTGCATTCTTGTTTACAACGCCACGCGTAACGCCACGCATTAATTCGGGCTGCGCCGATTTGAGTGCCGCATTCGCAGCGTCCTTGTCGCCGCTCTCGATCGCTGTCTCGACCTTTTTGATAAAGGTGCGGATGCGGCTGCGCCGGCTGATATTGGTCGCGGTCTTGCGCTCGTCGCGCCGGACCCGCTTTTTCGCGGATGATGTATTCGCCATCGGTCTTCCTCTGAAACGGGCGCTGGTTTTACGAGGGAAGTGGCCCGGCGTCAAGGGTTTCCGGGGGCTTCGAAAGGATTATTTGGACCGGGGCCGCACCGCCCCTTGCGGCGCTACCGGTCGGCCCCGGGCGGGGCGGGGACCACACGGATTTTCAGCTTTACCGCGTTACCCGCCGTTTCGATCCGCAAGGTCAGCACTTCCCCGTCCCGGCGGTACGAACCGCCCGGCACCGCAACCCAGCCCAGTGACGGCAGCGCCTTGAGATAAAAGGCGCGGACCGCGCCGGGACGGGCGTTGCCGCCGGCCACCGCCGTCACGATCCGCCCGGCAGGACTGTCGAATTCGACCCCGTCATCGACAATTTCCGTCAACCCGGGCGCAAGCGGCAGGTCGTCGATCGACTGGAAAAACCCGGCGGCGGACAGCCGCAACGGCGCAAGCGCCAGAGCCGTTGCCAACAGAATTGCCATCACGCGTGTCGTGACGGTCGATGGCGCAAGATATTTCCGGTCGCATTCCAGCATGAGGTCTACCGTTGCCGTTTAGCGCAGTAAAAGGTCGAACGGCCCGATTGTACGATCCGGCGAACCGCCTGGCCACAGTCGCATCCCGGGCACGGCTCTCCGGTGCGCCCGTAAACCTTGAAACGATGCTGGAAATACCCCAGTTCGCCGGTCGGCGCCACATGATCGCGCAGCGACGAGCCCCCGGCCGCGATCGCCTCGCCGAGCACATCGCGCACCGCGGCCGCCAGCCTGTCGGCCCGCCGCCCCTGAACGGTCGCCGCCTGCCGTCGCGGTGAGATCCCGGCGGCATACAACGCCTCGCAGGCATAGATATTACCGACACCTGCAACAACGCGCTGATCCAGCAATGCCGCCTTTATCGGCGTCTGCTTGCCGCGCAGCCGCGCCGCCAGAACCGGTCCCGTAAAATCGATACCCGTGGGTTCGGGGCCGAGATGACGGATAAGTTTGTGGTCGGCGAAGCCTTCCCGGTCGGTCAGGGTCATCAGACCGAAACGCCTGGGGTCGGAGAACCGGATGACCGTGCCGTTCCCGACATGGAATACGATATGCTCGTGGCGCGCATGGCTGCCGGGATCGTAGCTGAAGACACCGGGCCGCTGCACGTCGTCTTCGGGTGTCTCGATAATCATCCGCCCCGACATGCCGAGATGCGCGAGCAGAATGGTGCCGTCGTCGAATTCCCCGACCAGATATTTCGCGCGACGGCCCAGTGTCTCGAGGGTGCGGCCCTGCAGTCGCCGGGCGAAATCGTCGGGCACGGGGATTCTGAGGTCGTAACGCCGGACCTCTACTTTCTCGACCCGCCGGCCTTCCATGACCTCGGCAAGGCCGCGCCGGACGGTTTCGACTTCGGGGAGTTCGGGCATATCGAGAAGGTAGCGGGAAGCGCGTCCGCACGCTATCCTCAAACGCATGGAATCACCGACAAATCAGCGATCGGAAATGCCGGATAACGGGCCCGAAAACCGGCATGAAACCGATTTCGGGTTTCGGCGGGTCGACATGGCCGATCATACGGGCCTTGTGCGCGGCGTCTTCGATTCCGTCGCGCGGCGCTATGACCTGATGAACGACTTGATGTCGGGCGGCCTGCACAGGCTCTGGAAATCCGCGGTGCAGGACCGCCTGAGACCGCAACCGGACATGACGCTGCTGGATGTTGCGGGCGGCACCGGCGACATCGCCGAAGGCTTCCTGAAACGCGGCGGCGGTGAGGCAATCATCTGCGATATCAACCGGGAGATGCTGGCCGCCGGGATGGACCGGGCGCTGGACCGCGGGATCGCCCGGGGCCCGGCACGGATATGCGGCGATGCGGCAGCCCTGCCGGTGGCACGCGCCAGCGTCGAAGCATGCACGATCGCTTTCGGCCTGCGGAATGTGACGCGGCGGACCGATGCCCTGGCCGAGATGCACCGGGTGCTCAAACCGGGCGGACACTTTATCTGCCTAGAATTCAGCCCGGCCGTGCTGCCCCAGCTGAAAGCGATCTACGATACCTATTCGTTCAGGGTCCTGCCCTGGCTCGGCCAGCGTGTTGCCGGCGACGCGGAATCGTATGCCTATCTCGCCGAAAGCATCCGGAAATTTCCGGTGCCCGAGCAGCTGGCATCGGAGATGACCGATGCCGGGTTCGGTAATGTGACGCAAACGCCGATGTCGGGCGGTATCGTCTGGCTGCATTCGGGCTGGCGTATCTGAAACATGTTCGCCGGTCTGCGCCATTTTCGCCGAATAATTACGGTTGCCCGAATCCTGGCACGTCACGACGCCCTGTTCCCGTTGGAGCGCGCCGGCGTGCCAAAGGCCGCGCTCTGGTTGCTGCGTGTTGTCCTGCTGGCGCCGCGCAAGGCGCACTTCCGCCGATTGCGTCCCGGGGAACGGCTGACGCTGGCGATGACGGCACTGGGGCCCGCCTTCGTCAAACTGGGGCAGGCGCTTTCTGTCCGGCCCGACCTGGTCGGCGAGACGCTGGCCGACGACCTCAGATCGCTGCAGGACAACCTGCCGGCATTCGGCGGCGCCGAGGCGCGGGCGACGATCGAAGCCGAGCTGGGCGGCAAAATCGACGACCTGTTCGGATCGTTCGACGACACCGCAATCGCCGCCGCGTCCATCGCCCAGGTCCACAAGGCAACGACACCGGACGGCGACCCGGTCGCCGTCAAGGTTCTCCGGCCCGGCATCGAAGCCGCGTTTGGCCGCGACCTCGACCTGGCGCTATGGGCCGCCGGGCGGGTCCGAAACCTGCGCCCGGATATGCGCCGGTTGCGGCCGGTCGAAGCGGTACAGACGATTATCCGTTCGGTCGAGATCGAAATGGATTTGCGGTTCGAAGCAGCGGCGGCCGACGAGCTGCGCCAGAACTTCGAAGACGACCCGACGTTTTCGGTACCGGCGGTCGATTGGCAGCGCACCGGCCGCCGGGTCATGACGACGGCGTGGATCGATGCCACGCCGATGAACGAAATCGATCCGAATGCCGACGGTTTCGACCGCGAAGCCATTGTTGCGGGTTTTGCGCGGGCGTTTTTCCTGCAGGTCTTCCGCGACGGCTTTTTTCATGCCGATCTCCATCCGGGTAATATCTTTGTCGATGACGAGGGCGTGATCCATGCGGTGGATTTCGGCATCATGGGCCGGCTGGACCGGCAGACCCGGCAGTATCTCGCAGAGATGCTGCACGGCTTCCTCACCGGCGATTACAAACGCGTCGCCGAGATACATATCCGGGCGGGATACGTGCCGGCGACCCAGTCCGCCGACGAGTTCGCCCAGGCCGCCCGGTCGATCGCCGAGCCCATTCTGGGCCTTCCGCTCCGCGAGATATCACTTGCCAGGCTGCTTGCGCAGCTTTTCGCCGTGGCAGCGAAGTTCGAAATGCGCGCGCAGCCGCAGCTGATGCTGCTGCAGAAAACAATGCTGGTCGCCGAGGGCAGCGGCCGCAGACTTTACCCCGAGATCAATATGTGGGAACTCGCGCGCCCGCTGATCGAGGAATGGATGATCGAGAATATGGGACCCGAGGCACGCATGCGGGAAGCGGCGGAGGACCTGTTTGAGCAGCTGGAACGCCTGCCGCAACTGATCGCCGATATGGAGGAATCGATCGGCGCCGTTACGCGGGACGGCATTCGCGTCGACCCGGCCTCGCTGGAATCGCTGACCGGCGGACATGCGCGGCGCGGCGGCTGGCGCGTTTGGGTCCTGGCCGCAGCGGCCGCAGCGGTCGTCATCGCCATTCTGGACTGACCACAAATTGTTGCCGAAAGGCTTTAAAATCATTAGGTTACCGGCTTTCCGGTGAAGGGGTGTCCCCGAATGCTCCACGGCAAACGCATTCTTCTGATCATTTCCGGCGGGATCGCGGCATATAAAAGCCTCGATCTGATCCGGCGTCTGCGCGAACGGGGCGCGGCCGTACGCTGCGTCCTGACGGACTCGGCGACACAGTTTGTCACCCCGCTTTCCGTATCGGCGCTGAGCGAAGACCGGGTATACGGCGATCTGTTCTCGCTGACGGATGAGGCGGAAATGGGCCATATCCAGCTGTCGCGGTATGCCGACCTGCTGGTCGTCGCGCCGGCGACCACGAATATCATGGCCAAGATGGCCCACGGAATTGGCGACGACCTGGCGACCACCGTTCTGCTGGCGACCGACAAAAACGTGCTGGTGGCGCCGTCGATGAACGTGCGCATGTGGGAACATGCCGCGACACAGGCAAACATCGCCACGCTCAAATCCCGCGGCATCCGCTTCGCCGGCCCGACCGAGGGGGCGATGGCCTGCGGCGAGTTCGGCGAGGGCCGGATGTTGGAGCCGCTGGAAATCGTCGCGGAGATCGAAAGCTATTTCGCCACGTCGGCGCCGCTCGCCGGGCGCCGCGCCATCGTGACAAGCGGGCCGACGGTGGAAGCCATAGATCCCGTGCGCTATATCGCCAACCGGTCGTCGGGCAAGCAGGGCCATGCGATCGCTGCGGCATTGGCCGGAATGGGCGCGGAAACGATTCTGGTGACGGGGCCGACAAACGAGGCCGCACCCGCCGGCGTCGCCGTGCACCAGATCGAATCGGCACAGGAAATGTACGACGCCTGCATGCGTGCGCTGCCGGCTGATATTGCCGTCTGCGCGGCCGCGGTCGCGGACTGGCGGCCGGCACTCAGGGGCGACAGCAAGATCAAGAAAGAGCAGGGCGCCGCGCCGCCCAGCATCGAAATGGTGGAAAACCCCGATATCCTTCATGCCCTGTCCGCCGCCGGAAACCAGCGGCCGGCACTGGTCGTCGGCTTTGCTGCCGAAACCGACGACCTGATCGGGAATGCGACGGCAAAACGCACGCGAAAGGGCTGCGACTGGATCGTGGCCAATGACGTCTCGCCCGACACCGGCACGTTTGGCGGCGACACGAATACGGTTCACCTGATTAGCGCAACCGGTGCCGAAGACTGGCCCGCGATGCGCAAAACCGACGTTGCGGACCGGCTTGCCGAACGCATTGCAGGACATTTCGCCCAAACAACAGAGGCCGCCGAATGACGCAGGTCGAGATCGCCGTTACCCGTCTGCCCCATAACGAAGACCTGCCGCTGCCCGCGTACGAGACGGCGCAATCCGCCGGGATGGATCTTGCCGCCGCGATCGATGCGCCTGTGACGCTGCCACCGGGCGGGCGCGCCATGGTGCCGACCGGGCTCGCGATCGCGCTCCCGGCCGGCTACGAAGCGCAGATCCGGCCGCGATCCGGCCTCGCGGCAAAGAACGGGGTGACAGTCCTGAACACACCCGGCACCGTGGACGCCGATTACCGCGGCGAAGTCAAAGTTATCCTGATCAATCTTGGCGACGAGGCGTTCGAGATCGACCGTGGCATGCGCATCGCACAGATGGTGATCGCACCCGTGACCCAGGCCGGCTTTACCGAGGTCGATTCCCTGCCGGAAACGGCGCGCGGCGCCGGCGGCTTCGGTTCGACCGGTACCTGACGAAACGTACCGGGCATGGATTTCACCGAAGACCAGATCCAGCGCTACGCGCGCCATATCGTGCTGCCGGAAGTCGGCGGCACCGGCCAGGAAAAACTGCTCAACGCGCGTGTGCTGGTGATCGGCGCCGGCGGGCTGGGGTCTCCGTTACTGATGTATCTTGCCGCCGCCGGCATAGGGACGCTCGGCGTGGTCGACGACGACGTGGTCGACCTGTCGAACCTGCAGCGCCAGATTATTCACGGCACCGGCAATATCGGCACCGCGAAGGTCGAGAGCGCGGGCGCGGCGGTGGCGGAGATAAATCCCGAAATTGCGTTCGTGCCGCACCGGGCGCGCCTGACCGCCGCGAATGTCGACGACCTGATTGGACAATACGACCTGGTCGCGGATGGCAGCGACAATTTCGAAACGCGGTTTCTGGTCAATGACGCCTGTCATCTCGCGGGGAAAACACTTGTCTCCGCAACGATCCTCCGGTTCGAGGGCCAGGTTGCGACCTTCCGGTCGGGCCACGGACAGGGCGATCCCTGTTACCGGTGTCTGTACCGTGAAGCGCCGCCACCGGGGCTGGTGCCGAGCTGTTCCGAAGGCGGCGTTCTCGGCGCGCTGGCCGGCGCGGTCGGCGCGCTGCAGGCGGTCGAGGTCCTCAAGGAGATCATGGGTATCGGCGAAAGCCTGGCCGGCTGGCTTATGATCTACGACGCGCTGTCGAGCGACGTGCACAAGATGAAACTGCCCCGCGACGCCGGCTGTCCGCTATGCGGCGACACCCCGTCGATCACCGACCTGACGGCCCACGCCGCGTAATGGCGTCGCCCGACAAGCTTTCGCTGATCGTTCAGTCCGGCGAATACGACCGCGTCCATTACGCGCTGGTAATGGCGAGCGCCGCCCTTGCCGTCGGAAAACCGGTGACGCTTTTCTTTACCATGGCCGCGACACGCGCGTTGACCGCCGGCTGGGCCGACGATGCGCGCGAGACGGCCTTCGCGGCGGACGGGCTTGCGACATTCGAGGAATTGCTGGACGCCTGCCGGGAAATGGACGCGACCTTCATGGTATGCGATCTCGGGCTTCGCGCCGAAAAGCTGCGCCTGGACGATTTGCGGGGCGACATCCCGATTACCGGGGGCAGTGCCGTCAGCTTTTTGTCCGATGCATCGGACAGGGGAGCCATGCTTTACGTCTGACCGAGCCACATCCCACGCATGCGGGGAATCGTAAAATCAGACCTCGTAAACCCGGTCCCGCGGATTGTGCTGATCGACGAAACTGCGGATATTGACGATCACCTTTTCGCCCATCGCAATGCGCCCTTCATGCGTGGCGGATCCGAGATGCGGTGCCAGCACGACGTTATCGAGTTTCAGCAAGGCAGGCTCGATCGCCGGCTCACGCTCGTAGACGTCGAGCCCGGCACCGGCGATCCTGTTTTCCGCCAGCATCCGCGCGAGCGCCGCCTCGTCGATGATCTCGCCGCGCGCCGTGTTGACCACGAATGCGTGGCGCTTGAGCAGGTTCAGCCGCTCTTCATTGAGCAGGTGATGGGTTTCCTTGGTATGCGGGCAGTTGATCGAAATGAAGTCCATATGGGCCAGCATCTGGTCGAGGCTTTCCCAATAGGTCGCTTCGAGCTCGGTTTCGATCTCCTCGTGCAGGCGCCGCCGGTTGTGATAGTGGACGGTCATCCCGAAACCCTTGACCCGGCGGGCAACCGCCTGGCCGATCCGGCCCATGCCGATGATGCCGAGCCGCTTGCCGGAAATCCGGTGGCCGATCATGAAAGTCGGCGACCAGCCTTCCCATTTGCCGGAGCGGACAAGCCTGTCGCCTTCAGTCAAGCGGCGCGGCGCGGCGAGCAGAAGACACGCCGTCATGTCAGCGGTGTCGTCGGTCAGGACACCGGGTGTATTGGTCACCACGATCTTGCGGGCCGTCGCGGCTTCGAGGTCGATGTGGTTCACGCCGACCCCGAAATTCGCAATCAGTTCGACCGACTTCGGCAGCCGGGCGATCAGGTCGGCATCGATCCTGTCGGTGACAGTCGGCACCAGGACGTTTGCGCCCTCGGCAGCGGCAACGATTTCATCGGCCGTCATCGGCTTGTCGCTGGCATTCAGGCGCGCCTCGAACAGCTCCATCATCCGCGTTTCCACATCGCGCGGCAGCGTTCGCGTCACAATGACGACCGGTTTCCTCTGGGGCATCTTCAGCCCGTCTCCCTGTCTTCGAGATATATTCGTTGGCTCTGGCGTATCAGGGCCAAGTGCGGTTGTCCAGAGACGAGCGACACCGCAATTTCGGACGCGATATCGACACACCGGCAAGAACCGGGTTCCGAAGACGTGGAGCGATTCACCGCACCGGTTTATACTACCGTCATGATCCGCCCCCTGATGATCGCTATCGCTTTTGCCGCCGCGACCGCCATGCTTCTGGCGACCCCCATCGCCGCCATTGCCGATACGGGCCTGCCCCTGCCGCGCTTCGTCTCGCTGCGCGCCAGCAAGGTTCATCTCAGGACCGGTCCGGGGGTGCGCTATCCGGTGGACTGGATTTTCGTCCAGCGCAACATGCCGGTCGAGATCGTCGCCGAGTTCGAGAACTGGCGGAAAGTCCGGGACTGGCAGGGAACCGAGGGCTGGGTGCATCGCTCGATGCTGTCGGGCAAACGGACGGCGGTCGTCAAGGGCGGGATCCAGCCCCTGCGGCGCAACCCCGCATCCAGCGCAACCCTGACAGCGCGCGTGATGGAGAAAGTTGTCGCCCGGCTTCTGGAATGCGAGGGCGACTGGTGCCGCGTCGAGATCGGCAAACAGCGCGGCTGGATGCGCCGGACCCACATCTGGGGCGTTTACCGGGACGAAAAGCTGAACTGACGGCCGGCGCCTTTCACAGGGCGAGTGACAAGCCAGAACCTGCCACTGTTATAGAGAGCTCCAAATTTCCCGGGATGGTACGTCAGGTATCCTGAACGGGCACGCATACACCGCGGATGGCGACCCGGTTACCGGCCCCGCGATATTCTACGGCCTCGAAGCCGGCCTCCATGGCAAGCGACATCCCACGGCCGTGCAACATGTGTTGGGGCGCTGTTTCGGCGTCGAGATAGGTGTCCCAGTTGAAACCGGGGCCCTGATCGGTGATATCGATAGTGAAATTATCTCCGTCCCGGCGGAGTTCGATCGCCGCGAAACGGTTTCCAAACTCTGTTGAGGCGAGGCGTTTTTCGATTTCGTTTTGCCACTCGCCGCTCGCAAGCAGAGCGGATTTATGGTCGAAGTCGATCTCCAGGTTGCCATGCTCGACCGCGTTCACAATCAGTTCCCGCAATCCGATAGCGGCGATCGGTCCGAGAGTCAGTGCCGTCGACGCGATTTTGACGCATAAATCGATGTCGTCGAAAGTCTGCACCCGGAGGGTCGCATGAAAGTCTGCAAATTGTTCCGGAGGCGGCACGTCGACGTCGTCGATGCAGCGCAGGGTCCGTGACATCCACGCCAGTGTATCGACCGGCAGGGTTGCGTGAACCGTGCAACCCGGCAGCGGAAGCGTATTGTGCGTCACCGCACGGCTCTCGGTGGACAGCCGCGCGCGGCTGTCGTCTCGGGCCGATGGATGACGGCGAAGCTTCATGCTTTGTCGCCTGGGGGCCGGGTTAACATGACCATGGTCAGGTCGTCGTTGAGGGGTCCCTGCGTCCTGTCGAAGAAATCGGCAAGAATGGCATCGAACGGGTGCGCGATCGCGTCGACCAGCCCGGTAAGCGCGGCCTGGACACGATCCTCGTCATAGATCGGGGCGATCATGTCAGGCGTCTCGGTGAGAGCGTCGCTATACAGGAAAAGGGAACTGCCGGGAGGGAAAGGAACCTCACGCTCTTCGTAGGTCGCGTCGTCGGTCATCCCAAGAGGCCGACCGTCGGATGGCAGGAACACCCCGTCCGGATGGTCGGGGGAAATCAGGAAAGGTTTGGGGCCTGCAGCCGCCGTGTATCGCATAACGTGGTCGCCGACATCGATATAGCCGCCGATAGCGGTCGCAAACTGGCCGCGAGGAAGCATATGGTGGAGCTTCCGGTTGATTTTTTCGACATATTCAACCTGTCGGGCGGGGTCGAAGGGCGTCGCGGCAACCAGGGACTGAAACCGGAAAGTATTGAGCGACGCGACAACGCCATGGCCGGTGAAATCGATGATATTGAAACCGAACCGGTCATGGTCGATTGGCCAGACATGCCACATATCGCCGCCGAGTGCGTCGCAGGTCTGGAAATGGCTTTTGATCTCGACATCGTACTTGTCCTGCAGACTGGTCAATGCGTCGGGTGCCGGCATTATCCGGTGCTGCATGTCCCGCGCCAGCATGAGGTCGCGCTCCATCGTCTCGCGATACAGCGACAGCTGGCCGAGCATATGCCGGTTCTGGAGGTGGATACCGACCCGGGCCAGAAGCTCCGCATCGTTGATCGGCTTTCCGACCATATCGGTCGCGCCGGAACGGAATATCTCGGCGCGGTCTTCCGCTGAATCCGCTGCCGTCTGTACCAGGACAGGCAGCATTGCGTGACGCGGATCGGCACGAAGGGTTCTGCAGACGTCCAGCCCGTTCATCCGGGGCATCTGAAGATCGAGAACGACAAGGTCGGGGTTATCGCTGGCGATCGCTTCGAGGGCTTCATCGCCGTCTGCGGCGAAGATCAGGTCCTGATAGCCGCCGGCCGTCAGATATATTTTCAGCAGTTCCCGGACCATTTTCTGATCGTCGACAACCAGAATCCTGGAGGCCTTAATAGCGCGCTCCAGCTCGGTGGGCACGCCTGCCGGATCTTCATGGCCCGGAACGATCGAAGACGGCGGTTGGACGAAGTTCATAGTACAATCGCATCCCTAAGGAGACAGGTTGCGCTGACCGGCGCCTGGTTCGGGGCCGGGGTTGCGAGAGCCGGGCGTTTTGGCAACCCGGCGTCCACGCGAACGCGACGGTCGATCAGGCGACGATCGGAATGACTTCGTTGATTTTGGTGTGCTCTAGCACCGTCTTGACGGGGCCTTTCGGGCCGCGCAGGGAGAGATCGATATTGGTTTGCTTGGTCTCGTCGTTTGCAAACAAAAGCATGCCAATACCGGCAGAATCGATCGATTCCAGTCCCGAAAGATCAATGACGCAGGCTTTTTTACCTGAATCCGTGGCTGACTTCATAACGTCCTGGAATTCCTTATAGCTCGAAAACGTCAGTTCGCCGGACAGCGTGATCTCAACATGGTCACCATGAACATTCAGGGCGTTCGCCATAACTGTATTCTCCTATCCGTTCCGCCAGCGGACTTCACCGATGGTGCCGGAACGCGTTGCGTGTCGGAGATTGAGGTTAACGGCGACAGATTAATATTTGGTTTGCGACCGGCAACCGCTTCAACAGCGGGGATTCAGCCGCGAAGCCCCGGATTCAGTCGAAATCCTGAGCAAGTGCCGCGCGGACAGAAGCCGGCATACCGGCACGGTGGGCATAGCTTTCATGGCCGAATCCGACCGTTACTTCCGCGTCTGGCACCCGGAAAGCGGCGACCTGGTCATCCGTGAACGGAAAATGAACGAATTGGACCGACGAGGCCTTTCCATCCGCAGTCGTGCGGTCGACATCCGTTTCCGCGACACCCATGATTGTATCGCCACCGACGGTGATCGATATCGTCTCTTCCACGCCGCCGAGGGTCGAGAGCACCTTTGCACGACGGTCCGGATCGCCGATTTCGAACATGACCGTTGCGATCAGTTCCCGGCCCTGCGGAATCAGGGGGTTATAGGCGGCAAGCTCGTCCGGAATCTGTTCGTCTCCCCCGCGCTCGATATAGAGCATCTCGTGCACTTGATTCCACATCGTCTCGTAGTTTTCAAAGTAGAACGTTGCATGCGGACCGACTTCCATCCGGCGGTCTTTCTTGACCGCCATCAGTGCCTGTTTGCGCTCCTTACGCGTCGACGCGTAGTCGTCGAAGGGAAGAATATCGTCGCGGGTAATCTCTTTCCGGGTGCTCATTCTATTTCCTGTCGCTCCTGTAGGCCTGGGCAAGCAGCTGGACCGGATGCGGCGCATGGATCGGCACAGCCGGTTGCGGCGTCTCTTTCTCCGCAAGTCGCTCCATCCCCTGAAGGATATGCATTCCGGCGAGCGGGCACTCGGAAACCACATATTTCGGCGTGGTCTCAAGCGCCTTGCGCGCCGCAGGGCGGCCGACCTTGATCGCCGTTTCGAAATTGTCTTTCATCATGCCCCAGGAGCCGCCATGGCCCGAACAACGCTCGATAACGTTCACGTCCGCATCCGGGATAAGGCGTAACAATTCGGCCGCCTTCTGGCCCATATTCTGGGCGCGCGAATGGCAGGCAAGATGCACGGTCACCGGCCCGTCCAGGGGCTTCATGCCGTCGGCCAGACCTTCATTCTTGGAAATGTCGACCACGTACTGGCTGATGTCCTGTGTCGCACCGGACAAGAGCTTTATGTCTTCGTCATCGGGCAGGATCAGCGGCCATTCGAATTTAAGCATCAGGGAACAGCTTGGCGTCAGCGCCACGACATCGTAGCCCTTTTCGATCCACGGCCTGAACTCGGCAGCTATCTGTTTGGCACTCTCCGCCACGCCGGCAATATCGCCATGCTCGAGCTTGGGCATCCCGCAGCAGGCCGGATGCAGAACTTCGGTTTCCACACCGTTGCGCGCCAGCACTTCGAGCGCATCCATGCCCATCGCCGGGTCATTGTAATTGACGAAACAGGTTCCGTAGACGACGGCCTTCCGCGCGGCGGCCGGCGCCGCGGTGTCGCGCACCGGCGCACCGGTCTTGGCGCGTGCCGTCAGGGTCTTGCCGTGAAATTTCGGTAGGGCGGCCTTCGCATCGATGCCGGAAGCGGCCTCCATTACCGGGCGCGTCACCTTGTTTTCGGTACGCGTGGCCCAGTTCGCGAGCGGCGCGACCGCACCGGCCAGCTTGCCGTTCCGGTCGGTCTTGGAAATCTGCCTGGCGACGAACGGAACCTCGCCTTTTTTCAGCTCGACCGCACGATAGCGGAGCATCAGGTGCGGAACGTCGAGATTGAATTCATGGGGCGGCACGTAGGGACACTTGGTCATGAAACACATATCGCACAGCGTGCAGGCATCTATGACAGGCTTGAAATCCTTTGAATCGACGGTGTCGAGTTCCATGCTCTCGGATTCATCGATCAGATCGAAAAGCAGCGGAAACGAGTCGCACAGATTGTGGCAGCGCCGGCAACCGTGGCAGATGTCAAACTGACGCCGAAGTTCCGCATCCAGTTTTTCCTCGTCGTAGAAATCCGGCTCCTGCCAGGGGATAGGATGGCGTTCCGGCGCGCCCAGACTGCCTTCAGACATCGGTCGACCTCGTTCTGAGTGAATGTTTTCAGGGTTTGCGCACGGGGCGGCCAGAGAAAGTCTTTGTTTCTCCGGGCTTTACCCGGCGGCGGCAGTGACCACCGGCCTCTGACGAGGCCGGTGGTCTGTCGACTTAGTCGAGTTCGTCGAGCGCCTTCTGGAAACGGCCGGCGTGAGAACGTTCGGCCTTGGCGAGGGTTTCGAACCAATCGGCGATTTCATCGAAACCTTCGTCACGGGCTTCGCGGGCCATGCCCGGATACATATCGGTGTATTCGTGGGTTTCGCCGGCAACAGCCGCCTTGAGGTTGTTCGAGGTCGAACCGATCGGCTCACCCGTTGCGGGATCGCCCGTTTCCTCGAGATATTCGAGATGACCGTGCGCGTGGCCGGTTTCGCCTTCGGCGGTGGACCGGAAGACGGCCGCAACGTCGTTATAGCCTTCGACGTCGGCCTTCTGTGCGAAATAGAGATAGCGGCGATTGGCCTGCGATTCGCCGGCAAAAGCCTCTTTCAGGTTGTTCTCGGTCTTTGTTCCACCAAGTGACGGCATGTCACCCTCCTTGTTCTGGTTATGAAGTCAGTCGTTTTGATTTGCTGAAGCACAATAGGCTGTGTCCCGCGACCCGTACCCTGCCGGATCAAGCACCATCCGTACCGGACAATACCTTCCCGTTATATAAGCCCGGCAACGCCGAGCGTCAATAGTTTGGAATTATTCCAGAGAAGAAAGTCGCGAGAAATTCGAGAAAGGCCCGGGGGCTCAGTCGCCGGCGCTGACCCTGACGATCACGTCCACCCGCTGAACAGACGTACCCGCAGGCGCCGCCGGCAATTCCGAGACGTTGATCAGGTCACCCGGAATGTCTTCGAGGGACCCGCTGTCTTCGTGGAAGAAATGATGATGATCGCCGGTATTGGTATCGAAGTAGGACCGGCCGGCCTCGACAACGACCTCACGCATGATTCCGGCATCGGTAAACTGGTGAAGCGTATTGTAGATCGTCGCGAGCGACACGCTCACCCCTGCGGCGCGGGCTTCCCCGTGCAGGTCTTCCGCAGTGACATGGCGGTTTTCGCCGTCGAACAGCAGCTTTGCCAGCGCAATACGTTGGCGGGTAGGCCGGAGTCCTGCCTGCTTCAGGCGTGCGATCACGCCGGTATACGGACGAATATGAGACGTATTCTCAGTCATGCTTCATGATATAGGACGTATGACCGGAATTTTAAAGCATAAAAAACACAAGGCCCAAAGCAGAGTTTTGGAATTGGTCCAAACTAGATCGATGGAGACCCAGCCGGCACGGCCCTAGTCGCCGGTATGCAACCGGTCGATCAGTTCCTTCACGGTCGGGATAAAACCATTCGAATAGAACGGATCGTCTTTGAACTTGTAGGCATTGTGACCGGCAAACATCAGCTGCTCGTCCACCGGATCGCCATGCACGATGTTCTGCAGGGTTTTCTGGATGCAATATGACCGCGGGTCGGGGCGCCGACCGGTAGTGCCGGCCTCGTTTTGCGCCCAGTTGGAGAACTGGCACTGAGACAGACAGCCCATGCAATCGGACTGATCGGTCCGGATTTCCTTGCCCTTTTCCGCAGACACGAAGATCACCGTCGAATCCGGTGTCCGCATGCCGTCGGTATATCCCTCGGACATCCACTGTTCGGCCCGCGCCTTGTCGGCGGCGGTCACGAATATCCGGCGGCCGCGCGGGCCGATTTTGAATTCCTGGTTCAGTTCACCGACGGCTTCGTCGACAAACGCAATCTGCCGGTCTGAGCGTTGTTTGAGTTCGCGGAGGAACGGATTTCGCACAGCCGACGAATAAAAGCCGGTCGGGCTGAACTTGTTGAGAAAGACATCGCCTTCCTCCAGGCCCAGCAACCGCGTCTTCCATTCCTTTGAAATCGGACTTTCCTGGGTCAGCAGCGGACGCGTACCGAACTGGAACGCCACCGGCGCCACATCGGGATCCTCGATCCAGTCCGCCCAATCGCGCAAATACCACACCCCGCCAGCCATGACGATGGGCACGGTATTCAGGCCTAATTCGTTCATGACCTTGCGCAGTTCCGCGACGCGCGGGCGCGGGTCCTCCGGCACGTCCGGATCTTCGCTGTTCGACAGGCCGTTATGGCCGCCCGCCCGCCACGGGTCTTCGTAAACCACGCCGCCGAGCCATTCGGGAAATTTGTTGTAGGACCGTTTCCACAGCGCGCGGAAGGCCCGGGCGGATGAGACGATCGGATAGTAATAGACACCGTATTCTGCTGAGATCTGGGCGATCTTGTAGGGCATGCCGGCGCCGCAGGTGACGCCGTGAATAAGGCCCTTGGCTCCCCCGAGGACGCCGTGCAGAACCCTCTCGGCGCCTGCCATTTCCCACAGAACATTCATGTGGATGCGGCCTTCGCCGCCGGAAACGTCGTGCGCGATCCGGGCCTGGGCCAGACCGCCCTGGATGGCATAGGCCAATAGTTCTTCGTGCCGGTCACGCCGCGTACGCCCGTGATAGGCGAGCGGGATCAGCTTCCCGTTTTCGTCGTAGGAATCCGCGTTGACACCGGAGAACGTACCAACACCGCCCGTCGCCGCCCAGGCGCCGGAACTTTCGCCATTCGACACAGCGATACCCTTGCCGCCCTCGACAAGCGGGGCGACCTCCTTGCCGGAGATGACAAGCGGTTGCAACGGTTTCAGAATCTATCTCCCGGACACGTGCCGTATGAATACTATTATATGAAGGGTTTCCAAAACGGCCAGTCCCGGACGGTGATTTAGTTTCACCGCCCGGGACCGAAACACGTTTTGGAAGACGCAGCGATCAGGCGTTGCTGTCTGCCTCTTCCTTCTTCGCGGAGAGGTCTTCGCCGGTTTCCTGGTCGACCACTTTCATCGACAGGCGGACCTTGCCACGGTCGTCGACCGCGAGGACCTTGACCTTCACCTGGTCGCCTTCGTTGACCACATCGGTGACCTTGTCGACCCGGCGATTTTCCAGTTCGGAAATATGCACCAGCCCGTCGCGGGACCCCATGAAGTTCACGAATGCGCCGAAATCGACGACCTTAACCACCTTACCGGTGTAGATCACGCCGATTTCCGGCTCGGCGACGATGCCCTTGATCCAGTTGACGGCGGCTTCGGCGGCGGCGTTATCGACCGACGAGACCTTGATCGTGCCGTCGTCCTCGATATCGACCTTGGCGCCGGTTTCATCGCAGATTTCGCGAATAACCTTGCCGCCGGTGCCGATGACTTCACGGATCTTGTCCTTCGGAATCTGGAAGGTCGTGATCCGCGGTGCGAAGTTACTCACTTCTTCGCGGCCCGACGTCAGCGCTGCCGCCATCTCGCCCAGGATATGCAGCCGGCCGCCCTTGGCCTGGCCAAGCGCAACCTGCATGATTTCCTCGGTGATACCGGTGATCTTGATATCCATCTGGAGGGCAGTGATGCCTTCCTCGGTACCGGCAACTTTGAAGTCCATGTCGCCGAGGTGATCCTCGTCGCCGAGAATATCCGACAGAACGGCAAAGCGTTCGTCTTCCTTGATCAGCCCCATGGCGATACCCGCACACGGGCGGCGCAGCGGCACGCCCGCATCCATCAGCGACAACGAAGTGCCGCAGACCGTCGCCATCGAGGACGAACCATTGGATTCCGTGATCTCCGAAACGACACGCATCGTGTAGGGGAAGTCCTCTTTCACCGGCAACAGGGCCCGGATCGCACGCCATGCGAGCTTGCCGTGACCGATTTCGCGGCGGCCCGGAGACCGCAGGAAACTGGCTTCGCCGACCGAGTAGGGAGGGAAGTTGTAATGCAGCAGGAAGTGCTCCCGGTACTCGCCCTCGAGCGCATCGATGATCTGCTCGTCCTGACCGGTGCCCAGCGTGGCGGTCACGATCGCCTGGGTCTCGCCCCGGGTGAACAGGGCCGAGCCATGCGCCCGCGGCAGAATGCCGACTTCGGAAGCGATCGGCCGCACGGTTTCGAGATCGCGGCCATCGATCCGCTGCTTGGTGTCGAGGATCGCGTTACGCACGATGTCTTTCTCGACCGTCTTCAGCATGCCCTTGGCACGTTCCTGGATACTTTCGTCCTCGTCGGCGAAAGATTCCATTGCGGCGGACTTTGCGGCACCGATCTTTTCGACACGCGCCTGCTTCACGGTTTCCTGATAGGCATCGCGAAGACCGGCTTCGGCCGCCGTCCGGACACGCGCAAGAAGCGCTTCCTCGTCGTCGGGTGCCTGCGGAACGTCCCACGGCTCCTTGGCGCAAAGCTCGGCCAGTTCGACGATCATGTCGATGACCGGCTGGAAGCTTTTATGGGCAAACATCACGGCGCCCAGCATGACGTCCTCGGACAGCTCGTTGGCTTCCGATTCCACCATGTTGACGGCGTTGGCCGTGCCGGCGACGACCATGTCGAGATCGGTGTCGCCCATCTGGTCCTGGAGCGGGTTGAGCACGTAATCGCCATCGATATAGGCAACGCGGGCCGCGCCGATCGGTCCCATGAACGGGATACCCGAGATCGTCAGGGCCGCGGACGACCCGACGAGCGCAACGATATCGGGATCGTTTTCCAGGTCATGCGCCATCACGGTACAGATTACCTGGGTTTCATTGCGGAAGCCGCCGGCGAACAGGGGCCGCAGCGGGCGGTCGATCAGGCGGGACGTCAGCGTTTCCTTTTCGGACGGACGGCCTTCGCGCTTGAAAAAGCCACCCGGGATTTTACCGGCGGCAAATGTCTTTTCCTGATAGTTGATTGTCAGGGGGAAAAAATCGATCCCCGGTTTGGGCGATTTCTGTGCAACCGCGGTGCACAGCACCTTGGTTTCGCCATAGGTCACCATCACGGCGCCATCCGCCTGACGGGCGATTTTTCCGGTTTCGATAATGAGCGGACGTCCGCCCCATTCAATTTCCTTACGGTGTTCGGTGAACATATCTTCCATTCCTTCCTGAGCCCGCCGCCCTATGCGGCCGGGCCGGGTTTCGCATCGGCATGGTGCCCTGATGCGGCCGGCGGGTGTTCGCCCATTGCCGGACTTTTATGCGCGACCCCCATGGCCGCGCCCGTTTATCCGCATTCGCGTATATGCAACACCGGCCCGCGATGTCGCAGGCCGGTGTGTATATCAAACCGAATACGGTGTTCTGATCAGCGCCGGAGTCCGAGGCTTGCGATCAGTTTCTCATAGCGCGATTGGTCCTTGCGCTTGAGATAGTCCAGCAGGCGCCGCCTCTGGCCGACCATCATCAGCAGGCCGCGACGCGAGTGGAAATCCTTTTTGTGTTCTTTCAGGTGTTCGGTGAGGTTGCCGATGCGCTCCGACAGGATTGCAACCTGAACCTCGGGCGAGCCCGTATCGTATTCGCCGGTGGAATATTCCTTGATGAGCTCTGTTTTGCGCTCTTGCGTAATCGACATCGTTTACTCCGTTTCCGCGCCCGTCATGGGGGCGCCTTCGATGTTAAGCACCCGAACCGGCCGGACTTCCTCTCCTTCGAGACGGGCGAGCGCGACCGGGATATCACCCGACATGGCGCACAACACATCTCCGTCGCTTATTGCGTCCAACTGGTTCGCATCGACGAAAATTGTGCTGCCGCTTCGCGCCCGGACCGCGCGTCCATGACGCAGGTGGTCGGTCTGGGTATCCGTCATGGCCAGCGCCGGGATGTCGTCCAGCGCGGTCGTAACGGGCAGCAAGGTATCTTGCGGGGGGGCAGATAGCATGGATTCAGCCAGTTTATCCAGCGAAATCGCATCTTTTTCGGAAAACGGTCCGCACAGCGTGCGGCGCAGTTCCGATACATGGGCGACGGTGCCGAGACGGACCCCCAGATCGCGGGCCAAGCTCCGGATATACGTGCCTTTTCCGCAGTCGACTTCGAACACCGCATGGTCCGGATCGGGCCGGTCCACGAGCTCGAAACGGCTGATTTTCACGTTTCTGGCGGGCGGCAGTTCGCCCTTGCCGTCGCGCGCCATCTTATAAGACCGCTGTCCATCGATCTTGATGGCCGAATAGACCGGCGGTACCTGCGATACAATACCGGTAAGAGCCGGCAGGGCTGCCCGGATCGCCGCATCGTCGGGCCGGATGTCGCTGGTCGCCATCACGCGGCCTTCAAGATCGTCGGTATCGCGCGCCTCCCCGAAGCACGCGGTAAAACGATAGGCCTTGGCGCCATCCATCACGTAGGGAACGGTTTTGGTGGCTTCGCCCAGCGCGATCGGCAGAACGCCGGTGGCCAGCGGATCGAGCGTACCGGCATGGCCGGCTTTCCGGGCGTCGAAAATCCGGCGGACCCGCCCCACAACCTGGGTTGAGGTCAGGCCGATATCCTTGTCGACCACGACCCACCCGTGCACCGGTTTGCCCCGGCGCTTACGGCCCATCTTCTTCCGGGTCGGGATCCCGGGGTGCATTTACGTCGGCCAGCACAGCCGGGCTTCGCAGCAGGGTGTCGATATGGTCGGCGTTGTCGAAGCTGGCGTCGAGCTCGAAGGACAGTGACGGCAGACGGCGAAGATCCACCTCCGACGCGACGCGGCGGCGGAAAAACGGCGCCGCCCGGTTAAGGCTTTCAAGGATTTCATCGCTGCCGGTGCCGCCAAGCGGCATCACGAAGGCGGTCGCATTGCGCAGATCGGGGCTTACGCGGACCTCGGTGACCGTGATCGACACGCCGTCGAGTCCCGGATCGTTCGCCTCGCCGCGATCGATCAGTTGCACAAGGACATGCCGGATCACTTCACCGATACGCAGCTGCCGCTGGCTGCGGGACTTCGATTCACCGCGCTTCATCTCAATAATCCGCTATATAACCCGTAAAGGCGCTGTGCCGATGTCGATACCGAAATAATACGGTGTCTACAGGGTCCGCGCGATTTCCTCGACATCGAAGCACTCGATGACGTCGCCCGCTTTGAGGTCCTGATAGTTCTCGAACGCCATGCCGCATTCGAAGCCCTGCGTGACCTCGCGCACTTCATCCTTGAAGCGTTTGAGTGTCGACAACTTGCCCTCGTGGATAACGACATCGTCGCGCAGGAGGCGAACGCTGGAACCGCGCCGCACAACGCCTTCGGTGACCTCGCAACCCGCGACCCGGCCGACCTTGGTGATGTTGAACACCTCCTTGATCGCCGCGTTGCCAAGGAACGTTTCGCGAATCTGAGGCGCCAGCATGCCGCTGAGCATCGATTTCAGATCGTCTACGAGGTCATAGATAATGGCGTAGTAGCGGATATCCGCGCCCTCGCTGGCGGCGAGCTGGCGCGCCTGCGCATTGGCGCGGACGTTAAAGCCGACCAACATCGCGCCGGACGCCTGGGCAAGCGTGACGTCGGATTCGTTGATGGCACCGACCCCGGAATGCAGCACGCGGACCGAAACTTCGTCGGTACCGAGATTGTGCGCACTCTGGATGATCGCCTCGACCGAACCCTGCACGTCGCCCTTGACGACTATCGGAATCTCCTGGACCTCGCCGGCCTGAATGCGGTCGAACATCTGATCCAGCGTGCCGCGCGCACCGGCCTGAACCTTCGCGTCGCGATTGCGGCGCTGGCGGAATTCCGTAATCTCGCGCGCGCGCGCTTCGTTCTCCACAACACCGAATTCGTCACCCGCATCGGGGGTGCCGTTCAGCCCGAGGATCTCGACGGGCATAGACGGCGACGCGGTATCCACGCGCGCGCCCGTGTCGTCGATAAGAGCACGCACCTTGCCCCATTCCGCGCCGGCAACCACGATATCGCCGACATTCAGCGTTCCGCGCTGCACCAGTACGGTGGCAACCGACCCGCGCCCGGTTTCGACCTTCGCCTCGACAACCACGCCCTCGGCGTCCCGGTCGGGGTTCGCCTGGATCTCGAGAATTTCGGACTGAAGAATGATCGCCTCTTCGAGCTTGTCGAGATTGGTCTTTTTGAGAGCCGATACTTCTACCGAGAGGATATCGCCGCCGAGATTTTCGACAACCAGTTCATGCGACAGCAATTCGTTGCGCACACGGTCCGGGTTGGCATCGGGGCGATCCATCTTGTTGATCGCAACAATGATCGGCACGCCTGCCGCCTTGGCATGATCAATGGCTTCGACCGTCTGCGGCATGATGCCGTCATCGGCGGCAACGACCAGCACGACGATATCCGTCGCGTTCGCGCCGCGCGACCGCATGGCCGTGAAAGCCTCATGGCCGGGCGTGTCGAGGAAAGTGATCTTGTCGCCACTCGCCATCCGGACCTGATAGGCGCCGATATGCTGCGTGATGCCGCCGGCTTCGCCGGCAACGACGTCCGTCGAGCGCAGGGCGTCCAGCAACGACGTCTTGCCGTGATCGACGTGGCCCATGATCGTGACGACCGGCGGGCGCGGCTGAAGATTCGTTTCGTCTTCGTCGTCATTGCCCTTCAGTCCGATCTCGACATCGGCCTCGGAGACACGCTTGGGCGTGTGGCCGAATTCCGTGACCACCAGTTCGGCGGTATCCGCGTCGATGGTTTCGGTGATCGTCGCCATGATCCCGTTATTCATCAGCGCCTTGATAATGTCGCCGGCGCGTTCGGTCATGCGGTTGGCGAGTTCCTGCACCGTGATGGTGTCGGGAATGATTACTTCTCGGAACACTTTTTTCGATTCCTTCGGCCCGGAGGCTGCACGTTTTTCGCGTTCCCGCTGGCGACGTACGGAAGCCAGGCTGCGCTGACGCTCTTCATCGTTCAGCGCCTGCGAGATCGTAAGCTTGCCGCCCCGGCGGCGTGAATCGCCACGCCGGGCAGCGGGTTTGCGGGCATCTGCCTTGCCGGCGCGATTTGCCTCTTCTTCGGCCTCGGCGGCAGGCGCACGGGTTTCCGGTTTGGCCTTGGCCTTCGGCTTCGCCGTATCGCCGGCGGCAGGGTCGGGGGTCTCAAGGCGCGCGGCCTGTTCGGCGGCACGACGGGCAGCTTCTTCATCGAGCCGGTGACGCTCTTCCTCTTCGGCGCGGCGGCGTTCTTCCTCTTCCTTGCGGCGCTGCTCTTCCTGCTCGCGCTGTCGGGCCTCTTCTTCCCGGCGACGGGCTTCCATCGCCTCGCGCTCGGCGCGGCTCTCGGCGATCTCCGTTTCGGTCTGGCGTGCGCCTTCGAGCGCGCGGGTCCGGGCGGCGCGTTCCTGATCGGTCAGTGTCCGGGCCGGTGCTTCGGCCTTTTTGACCGGTGCTTTTTCGACAGGCGCTTCAACGACGGGCGCGGCCTCTTCGACCTTCGGCTGGTCGCGAATCTCGGTCATGGCGCCGTCATCGGCCTGCTTGAAGGTCCGCTTGCGGCGCACCTCCACCGCGACAGCCTTCGTGCGGCCATGCGAAAAGCTTTGGCGGACCTGGCCGGCATCGACTGTTTTATTCAGTTCGAGCTTGCCCGGTCGCGAGAGCGACAGCTTTTTCTTTTTGCCGTCCGTCTTTTCGTTCTGGTCTGTCATCTTCCGTCAGCTTTCCTGCAACTCAAGTTGGGCATCGATATCGATGCCCTCGCTTTGTATCCCCGCACAACGCAGCGCTTCCCTCGACAGGCGGTCAGCGAGACCGCCGGCAAAGATAGCCGCATGTACGACCTTGTCACGCCCGAACGGCGCCCCGAGCCGGTCCGCCGTCCACAGAGACAGCGTTTCGACCCCGGTCGCCCGCCGGGCCAGTTTTTCACGCCCGTCATCGGCGCCGTCCGACGCTTCTATCAGAAGCGCGACATCGCCGGACTCGAGCGCCGCCCGAACCTTTTCGAACCCGGCAACCGCCGCACCGGACCGCCGCGCCAACCCGATCAGGTCGAGGCAGCGGTTGTTTATCAGCGCAGCAAGGCGATCGGGCAGGTCCGCCGGTACCGTAACATTCCGGCGGGCAGCCTTCGAGAACGCGTTCTCGGCGCAGGCCCGCCTTATTATATCGCCGCGCGCGGTCAACCACAATCCGCGCCCCGGCAGCTTCTCTTCAAGGTCCGGCACGACAATCCCGTCGGGCGAAACGGCAAAACGGACCAGCATCTCGCGCGACGATGTTTCGCGCGTATAGATGCAGCGCCGTTCCGGCATCTGCTTTTCGCGGTGTGTCATGCCGGTGCGCTCACCCCTCCTCGGCCGGAGCGGGAGCGGCTTCTTCGGCGACCGCTTCGGCAGCTTCTTCCGCGGCGGGTTCCTCCTCGTCGTCGAACCAGTGTGCGCGGGCCGCCATGATAATCGCGTTCGCCTGGTCTTCGTCCAACCCGTAATCGGCAAGGAAACCGCGGCCCTCGCCTTCACGGTTGCCCGGGTCGATAAGTTCGTCGGACGCAAGGTCGCCCAGATCATCAAGGGTTTTAATACCCGCCTCGCCAAGCGTGACCACCATCGCCGGCGTCAGGCCATCCAGCGCGGCCAGTTCGTCGTCAACACCCAGTTCCCGGCGCTTGCTCGCCAGGCGTTCTTCTTCCTCGGTCAGGAAGTTATTGGCCCGGTTGCGCAGTTCCTCGGCGATTTCTTCATCGAAACCCTCGATCGACAGCAGGTCCTCGATCGGCACGAAGGCAACTTCCTCGATGCTGGAGAAGCCCTCCGTCACCAGAAGATGGGCCAGTACGTCGTCCACATCAAGACCGTCGATAAACATCTGCGAGCGCGACCGGAATTCTTCCTGACGGCGTTCGGATTCTTCTTCCTCCGTGAGGATCATGATGTCCCACTGGGTCAGCTGCGAGGCGAGACGCACGTTCTGTCCGCGTCGGCCGATCGCCAGGCTGAGCTGCTCGTCGGGGACGACGACTTCGATCTTCTGCTGTTCCTCGTCGAGAACGACCTTGGTCACCTCCGCCGGGGCGAGCGCATTGACGATGAATGTCGCAGGGTCAGGCGACCACTGGATAATATCGATCTTTTCGCCCTGCAATTCGCCGACGACCGCCTGAACGCGGCTGCCGCGCATGCCGACACAGGCACCGACCGGATCGATGCTGGAATCGTTCGACAGTACTGCAATCTTTGCCCGGCTGCCGGGATCGCGGGCGACGGACTTGATTTCGATAATGCCGTCATAGATTTCCGGTACTTCCTGCGCGAACAGTTTCGCCATGAACTGGGGATGGCTGCGCGACAGGAAAATCTGCGGGCCGCGCACTTCTTCGCGCACGTCGTAAATATAGGCACGTACACGATCCCCGGGGCGGAGCGATTCACGCGGAATGGACTCGTCGCGCCGGATCACGCCCTCTGCGCGACCGAGATCGACCGTGATGTTGCCGAATTCCGTCCGCTTGACGATACCGTTGACGATTTCGGTAACCCGGTCCTTGTATTCCTCGTACTGGCGCTTGCGCTCGGCTTCGCGCACTTTCTGCACGATGACCTGTTTCGCGGTCTGCGCAGCGATACGGCCGAAATCGATGGGCGGCAGCGGATCGACGATAAAGTCGCCGGCGACGGCGCCTTCCTTCATGGCCTGCGCCTCTTTCGGTGTGACCTGCGTGACCTCGTTCTCGATTTCGTCGGTCACCTCGAGATAACGGGCAAGCTTGATATCGCCGCTTTTGCGGTCGATTTCGGCACGAACGTCGTGTTCCAGGCCGTATTTGGACCGCGCCGCTTTCTGGATCGCCATTTCCATGGCCTCCAGCACCTCTTCGGCCTCGATCGATTTTTCCCGCGCAACCGCATCCGCGATCTGCAGCAGTTCCAGCCGGTCATAGCCCGCGACCGGAATGTTTTCCATATCAACCATTTTCGTTCTTCCGTTAGCGTTAAACGTTTTCTTTGTTCTGTTTGTGCGCTTTCTGACTGGCGGCAATCAGCTCGTCCGTCAGCACCAGTTTCGCGCGCAGGATGTCCCCGAAAGGAATTTCATAGGTTTCGCCATCGACCTCGATCAGGATCGTTTCGCCGTCGACGCCCTCCAGCTTGCCGCGAAAGCGCTTGCGGTCGACGATCGCCGCCCGCGTGTCGATCCGCGCCTCGAAACCCGCGAAACGGCTGAAGTCTTCAAGCCTGACGAGCGGGCGATCCATGCCGGGAGAGCTGACTTCCAGCGTATATGCCTCCGGTATGGGGTCCTCGACGTCGAGAATGGTCGAAATATTGCGGCTGATACTGGCGCAATCCTCGACATTCATCTCGGTGCGGTCCTGACGTTCGGCCATGATCTGAAGACACATGTCCGACGCACCGCCGTTGATCTGTACGCGCACGAGATCGTATCCCATCGATTCGAGGGACGGTTCGATCAATTGCGCAACAAGTGAAGCCTGATCCATCGTCGGTATTATTCGCCTGAATACGTTTCGTCGAAGAGTACGTTTCGTCCAAGTATATCTGGTCGTCCAAGTATATCTGGTCCGGTTCCGGGTCTATCCGCCAGCCCAATAAAAAAAGCGGGCCGGGCCCACTCTTCTGAACTTTTATTCGGTCCCCGGGAGAACCTGTGGTTAAGTGCGGCGTAACCTAGTCCCGGCCCGCGGCGAAGGCAAGCTTTTATAGCGCGTCACACTGTCGGCCGGTCCCGTCGGACATATGTCAGAAAAGCACTGCTTCGGCCGGCCTTTGCCGCCTTTTGCTCATAGCGCGTTGCGGGCCAGTCGTCGGGGCGTTCCCGCCAGTCCCGGGGCGCACGCGCAGTCCACGCAAAAGCCGGCTGCTTCTGCATGTGCCACAAAATCCATTCCAGGTATCCAGGGTCGTCCGTTGCAATACGAAGTTCGGCGCCGTCTTTCAGAGCCTGCGCCAAACGGTCGATCACCGGCGCCGACACAATACGCCGCTTGTTGTGCCGCGTCTTGGGCCACGGATCAGGAAACAGGATAAAGGCGCGATCGATCGACGCATCGGGAAGAAGATCGACAAGCTGGCGGGCATCGTCCCGGTACAGCCTGATATTGCCGAGATTGTCATCGCGGATATAGCCGAGCAGTTTGACCACGCCGTTGATAAACGGCTCACAGCCGATGATACCGGCCTGCGGATTGTTTTTTGCCTGCCACGCAAGATGCTCGCCACCGCCGAAACCGATTTCGAGCCACAGTTGATCCGGATCCGCGTCAAAAAGACTGAACGGCGCGAACGCCCGGGATTCGGCGGGCAGATCGATTTCAATCGACGGCAACAGGTTTTCGACCAGCGCGCGCTGGCCCGACCTCAGTCGCCGGCCCTGCCGCCGCCCGTAAAGTATGCGGCGGCGGGCCGGGTGTTCTTGATCGGTCAGCGGAACAGCCTGGGAATCAGGGAGGAGATCAGGCGGGGAAACGCGGTGCTTACGAAGAAGCGGCCGCTTTGAGGGCGTCGACCAGGTCCGTTTTCTCCCACGAGAACCCGCCATCCGCATCGGGCTCGCGTCCAAAGTGGCCATAGGCCGCGGAACGCGCATAGATCGGCCGGCTGAGCTGCAGGCCTTCACGGATACCGCGGGGCGACAAATCGACGACTTCCTGGATGACCCCGGCAAGCTTGTCCTCGTCGATCTTCGCGGTACCTGCAGTATCGACATAGACCGACAACGGCTTGGCAACGCCGATCGCATAGGCAACCTGGATGACGCATTTCTCGGCGAGACCCGCGGCGACCACGTTTTTGGCAACCCAACGCGCCGCATACGCCGCGGAGCGGTCGACCTTGGATGGATCCTTGCCGGAGAACGCGCCGCCACCATGGGGCGCCGCACCGCCATAGGTGTCGACGATAATCTTGCGGCCGGTCAGCCCGCAATCGCCGTCCGGCCCGCCAATCACGAAGCGTCCCGTGGGGTTCACGTAGAACTCCTCTTCCGGGCACATCCAGCCTTTGGGGAGAATACCTTCAACATGCGGGCGCACGATTTCACGGATTTCGTCCTGGTCGAGACCTTCGGCATGCTGGGTGGAGACAACGACGGACGTCGCCCCGACGGGTTTGCCGTTTTCGTATTGCAGCGTCACCTGGCTTTTCGAATCGGGGCCGAGACCGGAATTGGCGTCGGCATGGCGCGCCGCGGCCAGGGAACGGAGAATTTCATGGGAATAGTAGAGCGGCGCCGGCATCAGGGTCGGCGTTTCGGTGCAGGCAAATCCGAACATGATGCCCTGGTCACCCGCGCCTTCGTCCTTGTTTCCGGCCGAATCGACGCCCTGTGCGATATCCACGGACTGCTGATGAAGATGAACTTCGACCTCGGCGTTCTTCCAGTGAAAACCATCCTGTTCGTAGCCGATATCCTTCACCGCATCCCGCGCGACGCCCTCGATCATGTCTTTGGTGATCGATTCCGGGCCGCGCACTTCGCCGGCAAGAACGATACGGTTCGTCGTCGTCAGGGTTTCACAAGCGACACGGGACAAGGGATCCGCGCCGAGATAGAGGTCAACGACGGCATCGGAAATTCTGTCGGAAACCTTGTCCGGGTGTCCTTCGGAAACGGATTCACTGGTAAAAAGGTAAGTTCCCTTGGGCACGTTCTGGCTCCTCGAATTGATTTACTGTCTGGACCCGCCCGGCAGGGTACGGCCCTTTCTTATACGGAACTGATTTCATAGGCGGCATATCGCCGACAAAACAGCCGTGTGGTGCAGCGTTGTGGCAATAACAGCGCGTCAGGTCAAGTAGAGCGCAACGTTCCCCTTTGTCCGGTCTTCGCAACAGGACAACTTCGAAACGCGGCCTTCAGGTCCTAGTTGCCTGCGAAGGATTTACCGAGTTGTTTGGTGAGTTCGAACACGCGTCGGCGTACCTTGGGATCGGTGATCTTGTAATAGGAACGCACCAGTTCAAGCGTTTCGCGCTTTGCCATGGGGTCGTGATCGTATTCGGCCTGTGCTTCGGCAAGACCCGTCTTGCCGCGCTTCTTCGTCAAGGACGGAGAAATGTCCTCGAAAAAATAGTTGATCGGAACGTCGAGCACTTCCGAAATATGATGCAGGCGGCTCGCACCGATTCGGTTTGCGCCGCGCTCGTACTTCTGTACCTGCTGGAACGTCAGACCGAGGGCTTCGCCAAGCTTTTCCTGGCTCATGCCGAGCATCGTCCTGCGCTGACGCACCCTGCTGCCGACATGGACATCGACTGCCTCGGGACCGCCCCGGGTGCGGATCGGCGTTGCGCGTTGTTTCTTCGTTTCTTCAGGCTTGTCCATGTCTTTAATCGATTTCTCGTGAATTGCTGGTGCCAATGCCGATATCTTCAAGCGCGTTTCGATCACAGCGAATGCTACTGACAAATGGCGGAGAGAGCGGCCAGTATACTATTGTATGTATAGATGGCCACCAAAATGTTTCAACATGTTTCAGCGTCTCGGCGGTGGCGGAAACCCGCGGCGGCGATAATCATCAACAGAACCAGCAGCCCGGGGACAAGGTTCCCAAATCTGGCAAATATCGTGGGCACGGGCGCCGCCAGGGGTAATTCGGAATCCACCGTTCCCGATTGTTCGAGGCCGAGACGCGCAACAATACGCCCGTAGGAATCGATGATACCCGATATTCCGGTATTCGCAGCACGGACCACGGGCAGACCTTCTTCGACCGCCCGAAGACGGGCAGATGCGAAATGCTGGTATGGCCCGGCACTGCTGCCGAACCAGGCATCGTTGGTAATATTGAGCAGCCACGATGGCCGGTCGGCCGAAGCGGCCACGCGGCCCGGGAAAATGATCTCGTAGCAGATCAGAGGACTGAAGGCAGGCAGACCCGGCAGACGGAGGGTCCGCGGCCCGGGCCCGGCGGAGAAATCGAGCGCACCGGCGGTGATCTTGCCGAGTGGCAAAACGTCCCGCAACGGCATGTATTCGCCGAACGGCACCAGATGGTGCTTGTCGTAAACGGCGGCGACATCTGCCTGCCCGTCAACAGCCACGAGACTGTTCCAGACCCGGACGACACGGCCATTGCGCCGTTCGACCCTGACCGAACCGGTGAGCAGAAAGCCGCCGGGCGGCACGGCCCGGTGCATGAGAGCGCGGCGCGCGGCGTCGGTCGCTACCGAGAACGGCGCTGCGGTCTCCGGCCAGATCACATGGGTGACGCGTCCGTCGCCGCGCTGGCCGCTCATCTGCAGGTGACGCGCATAATTCTGCGCCCGCCGCGCCGGCAACCATTTGTCGCGCTGTGCGATATTGGGCTGAACGATCCGCAGGACGACGCCGGGCACCCTATCGTCGGTTGCACCGGCGAGCCGAAGCGAACCGGCGACCGCGATCAGGGCAACAAGGACAAGCCCCGAGACGGCCCAGTAGAACCTGCGCGGTCCCGGCACCCCGACCATCGCCAGGGCCGCGGCCGCAAACACGGTAATTGCGGAAAGCCCGTACACCCCCAGCCAGGCAGCCGACTGCAGGACCTCGGGCACGGCAACCCAGACATTGCCGACCGGATTCCAGGGGAAACCCGTAAGAACCGTTCCCCGCACCCATTCGAAAAACGCCCATGAAGCGGCCAGTGCAAAGATACGCCCGGCACCGGGCGACCATACCTGCCGGGCAAGCAACGTCGCGCCGCCGATAAACAGTCCCAGGCCGAGCGAAAGTCCCAGAACCGCGAACGGGATCAGCCAGGCGAACCGTGCCGCGTCGACCAGCAGGGCGTTCGGGACCCAGTAGAGGCCCGCAGCGAAATAACCTGCACCGAACATCCAGCCGACACCGAACACGCTGCGGCGCGACGCCGCGCCATCAAGCAGCCAGACAAGACCGGGAAACGCAATCAGCAGCGCGGGCAGAACATGAAAAGGGGGCTGCGCCGCAACAGCGGCGGCACCGAACGCAAAGGCAAGGAGCCAGCGTCGCCAGCCGTTAACCGTCGCAAGCCTGCGGGGGCAGTTTGTCAACGCACCGATCTTCATCACACAAGCCGTGAGGAGCGCCCGGCGGCTCCGCTCATTCGCCGGGCGGTGCGGGTATCTGGGAAGCGCGCAACCGCCGGATTCGGCGGGGATCGGCTTCCAGAATCTCGAACTCGATTCCCGATTCGTGGCCAATCACCTCGCCGCGGCCGGGTACCCGGCCCGCGAGATAGAACACCAGCCCGCCCATCGTATCGATATCTTCATCCCGTTCGGTTTCGGTCAGAAACGCGCCGGCTTCCTCCTCGAAATCCTCGATCTCGAGACGGGCATCCACGTCAATAACACCGGGACCCTTGCGCACCAGCCCGGGCCCCCGGTCTTCATCGTGCTCGTCTTCAATGTCGCCGATAATTTCCTCGACGAGATCTTCGATCGTCACGAGGCCGTCAATGCCGCCGAATTCATCTACAACCAGCGCCATGTGCAAACGCTGCACGCGCATCTGCAGCAGCAGTTCGAGAACCGGCATCGACGGTGCAACGAAAAGCGGCTTGCGGACGATGTTGCTTATCCCGGTTTCCTGGTCGCCTTCCCAGCAGGCCAGGACGTCCTTGATATGGAGCATGCCGACGACGTCATCGAGATTGTCGCGGAACACCGGCAACCTCGAATGTCCGCAGGCACTCATGACCTTTGCGACATCCGAGATCGTAATCCCGACATCCACCGCCTTGATATCGGCGCGGGGCACCATGACGTCATTGACCGTTACATGGCGGACGCTGAGGACATTGCGGAACAACGTGAGTTCCTCCGCGTTGTCGCCATCGTCTTCAAGCTCGATCAGCTCTTCAATGGTGTCGCGCAGATTGTCGGCATCGCTGCGGCCGCCCGTCAACGATCGCCATAAATTGCGGATTCCGGATGCACCCTCAGGCTCCTGGTCTTCGGGCGGTCTGGACTCGTCGCTTAGATTGCTCATGACCGGGCGTCCTCCAGGCGCCGCTCGGCGGCGGCATAGGGGTCAGACACGCCAAGCGTTTTCAGTATGTCGGTTTCACGGCTTTCCATTCGGTCGGCATCCGCATCGTTCTCATGATCGTAGCCACACAGGTGCAGCACTCCGTGCACAACCAGATGCCGCAGATGATCTTCCGGCGCAATACCGGTATCCCGCGCCTCGGCCGCGAGGGTCTCAAGCGCAATGGCGACATCGCCGAGCAGTATGGGAGCGTCGGGCGGCGTTTCCTGCGCGGCATCCGCCTCGGCGGGGAACGACAGTACGTTCGTCGGACCGCTCTTGCCACGCCACTGGCCGTTCAATACCGCGATGGCCGCATCATCCGTCAGAAGAATGCTCAATTCCAGCGCCCGGGCAGTAAGGCTCTCGCCGGCAAGCGCTGCCCTTGCGGCCCCGTCCGCGAGGTCGGCGGCGGAGAGTATTGCGTTACCCCAGTCGCCGGCCTCGACCAGTATGTCGATCTCAATTTCAGGTGCCAGACCGTCCTCAGTCATCGGCATCGCCCCGCGCTTCAACCGCCTCGTATGCGTTGACGATACGCGATACCAGTTCATGGCGCACGACATCCTCGGCATGTAATTGCGTCGTGGCGACGCCGGGCACACCTTCCAGCGTTCTGACGGCGTGACGAAGCCCGGACGTGACACCCCGGGGCAGGTCGATCTGGCTGAGATCGCCGGTGACGACCATGCGGGCGTTTTCGCCGAGACGCGTCAGGAACATCTTCATCTGCACGGATGTCGCGTTTTGCGCTTCGTCAAGGATAACGTAGGCATTCGACAGGGTCCGGCCACGCATGAAGGCGAGCGGCGCAACCTCTATTTCGCCGGTTTCTAGGCGGCGGTCGACCTGTTCGGGCGGCATCATGTCGTAAAGCGCATCGTAGAGCGGCCGCAGATACGGATCGATCTTGTCGCGCATGTCGCCCGGCAGAAACCCAAGACGTTCGCCGGCTTCGACGGCCGGACGCGACAGGATGATTCTATCGACCCGTCCCGAGGTCAGCATCGACACCGCCATCGCAACCGCCAGATAGGTTTTGCCGGTCCCCGCCGGTCCGAGACCGAAGGCCAGTTCGCTGTCGAGCAACGCGCGGATATAACGTTGCTGACCGGCGGAGCGGGGGGAAATATGGCGTTTCGGCGTCCGGATGACGAGCTTGCCGCTGCCGTGGTCGGCGACCCCGGCCGTTCCTTCCTCGGCGGCGCTGCGCGCCAGCCGAACAGCGGCATCGACCTCGGCGAGCGCGACCTCCTGTCCGCCGGCGAGCCGTTCGTAAAGGGACTGCAGGGCGGCAGACGCAATTTGACCCAGGGTCGGGTCGCCGGTGATGACGACGCTGTTCCCGCGGGAGGCCACCGTCACACCGAGAAGCTGTTCAATACGCGCAAGGTGACGATCGAAATCGCCATAGAGCGCGGGCAATAGCCGATTGTCATCGAATTCCAGCGAGAGGGGTGAGGCGCCGTCGCCTGATGTGGCTTGCTGACTCAAACGGTCGCTGGCTCCTGCAGGGCGGCGTCGCGGTCAAGGACGGGCGATGCCGCAAGAGAATTCGGATGGGCGGAAAGAACCCGGACATCAACGGTCGTACCGAATGCATTGTCGGCATCGGCTGCGCTGGCGAAATCGACATGTACAGAGTGCATCCATGGGCTGCGTCCGGCACACTGGGTATCGCCGCGCCCCCGCCGATCCAACAGAACCGGCAGGGTGTTTCCCACGAATGTCTCATTGAACGCGACCTGCTGTTCGTTGAGCAACGCCTGCAATCTTGCCAATCGTTCAGATTTCACGTCTTCGGGAATCGCATCTTCCATCGCCGCCGCCGGCGTGCCCGGACGCGGACTGTATTTGAAAGAATAAGCCTGTGCGTATCCCACCCGACGGATCAAATCCATTGTCGCCTCGAAATCCGCATCGTCCTCGCCCGGGTGTCCGACGATGAAATCGGAAGACAGGGCGATATCGGGACGGGCGGCACGCAGCGCATCGATGATCTTCAGATAGTCGGCCGCCGTGTGCTGCCGGTTCATCGCCGCGAGGATCGAATCCGAGCCGGACTGCACCGGAAGATGCAGATAGGGCATCAGCGCATCGATCTCGCCATGGGCGGCAATCAGATCGGGGGTCATGTCGCGCGGGTGCGACGTGGTGTAGCGAATGCGTTCCAGTCCGTCGATACCGGCGAGTTCTGCGGCCAGTGCTGCCAGCCGCCATTCGCCACCCGAAGGGGATGCCCCGTGATAGGCGTTCACGTTCTGGCCGAGCAGCGTTATCTCGCGGGCGCCGCCGGCGACAAGCTGACGCGCTTCGTCAATTACGTCGGCGGCGGGGCGCGAGTATTCGGCACCGCGCGTGTAGGGTACAACGCAGAAGGCGCAGAACCGGTCACATCCTTCCTGAATGGTCAGAAAAGCCGATGCCCCCTGCGATGCGGCATCGGGCAGGAAATCGAATTTGGGTTCGACCGGAAAATCCGTATCGATAATGCCGCGCCCGGCACCGCGTTTGCCGGAGGACTCGCGTGTCGCGCGGGCCACCATTTCGGGCAGGCGGTGATAAGTCTGCGGCCCGAAAACAAGATCGACATACGGCGCACGGCGCACCATTTCGGCGCCTTCCGCCTGGGCGACACAGCCGGCCACGCCGATCATCATCGGCGACCGGCCGTCCGAACCGCCCTCGGTGCGGTCCTGCTTGAGCGCGCGCAACCGCCCGAGTTCGGAATATACCTTCTCGGCGGCTTTCTCGCGTATGTGACAGGTATTGAGAATAACCAGATCGGCGTCGTCCGGCGTATCGACATGACGATAGCCGAGCGGTGCGAGCACATCCGACATGCGGACGGCATCGTACACGTTCATCTGACAACCGTAATTCTTGATATGAAGCGTTTTTGCCAAAGAGGCGTTCCCGGATCGGTTGTCGGATCAGTTATTACAGTGTGGTATCGGTGGGTCTGTTAACGGTGCGTTTGTCGTCTGTGCGTCTGTTGCCCGCGCGCCCGTATCCGGGCCGCTCTCGCCTGAAATTACTGCCAGCGCACGCTCCAACCCCTTGCGGCTTCTCGATTTTCGCAAATTAGCATCGGGGATCAAACTGTCAACCAAAGTATAGACCGCAGAAATCCGCCTTCGGCCCCGCCGCCAATCATCACGCACCCACCGTTTCCAGGCCCTCGAGGCGGCCGGCATTCGCGATCGACACGCCATCGGCGACAACCTGGAAACAATGCTCCGCAAGGCCTTTCCGGGTCTCGTATTCGCGGATCGTCACGGGCGGATGGAAAACGACATCGACCGTCGCATGGCCGAGCCCGGCCACTTCCCAGAAATGGGGGGCCAGAGTCATATCTCCGTACCACGCGAAATACGGACGTAGCGCCCGGCCGACGGGCATGCCGTCAAGCCGCGTGTAGGCGATGGAAACCGGCTGGACCAGAAGAGGCTCTCCATTGGGTTCGATCTGGGCAACGCTGAACAGGGCACTTTTGAAAGGCAGAACCGCATTTCCGTCGGAGCTTGTTCCCTCGGGAAACAGGATCAGATTGTCCCCCGCCTCGAGGCGCCGGACCATCTCATCGCGCTGTTTGGTCGCCTTCGCGGGACGCCGGTCGACAAAAACCGTCCGTTGCAACTTCGCCAGTGCGCCGAAAAAAGGCCAGCTCGCAACCTCCGACTTCGCCACGAATGACGCCGGCAACAGCGCGCCGAGAATGGAGATATCGGAATAGGATGTATGATTGCAGGCGAACAGAACAGGTCCATCGGTCGCCATTTTGCCATAGGTGCGAATCTGGAAGCCCAGGATCCGGACGCAGAGCCGGTGGTAGAAAAGCGGCAGCCTGATCGACAGCCTGCGATTGAACCGGACCGCGAATGCCTGAACGGGGATAAGCGCGACTGTCAGAGCGAGATAGGCGGCGATCCGGACAAAGGCCCGCAACGGCGATCCCATCGGTTATATTTCCTCGTCATCGCCGTCGCGCCGGCTTTTGCGATCATAGTGTTTCATATATTTTTCCGTCACCAGGTCGGTCTTGACGATGATACTCACATCCGTCGTGTTGAACTGGTAATCCACCACGGCGCCATCGCCGACAAATCCGCCAAGCCGCAGGTAGCCCTTGATCAGTGGCGGCAGTTCCGCCAATGCCTGACGCTGATCGATCTGGTCTTCCGGCAAAAGCCGCATATCGACATAGCGTTCCTTCAGCGCCACCGGACGCAACGCGGGCGGCGCGAGGTGATAGTGGTACAGATAGGACAGGGGCAGCGCGAGCGCCTTCGGGTCGGTGCCGGGCATGCTCGCACAGCCGAACATGATCGCGATGTCGTAGTGGAAAATATATGCGGCGATGCTCTGCCAGAGCAGCTGCATCGTCGGCCGGTTACGGTATTCCTCTTCGACGCAGGAACGACCGAGCTCAAGCGTGGGACCCTGCCCGTTTATAAGGCGCCCGATTTCATATTCATCGGACGTATAGAAACCGCCCTTCTGCTCGGCGACCGAACTGCGGAGCACCCGATAGGTACCGACAACGCCGCCGGGCAGGTCGGTGCGCTTTGTGTCGATGACCAGAAGGTGATCGCAAATCTCGTCGAAACGGTCGAAATCCCGGCGGGCCGCCTTGACCTCGGGCGACGGGATCGCGGCCATTTCCTCGTAGAAAACGCGATAGCGCAGGGACTGCGCAGCCGCGATCTCTTCCGGCGTTTGCGCCACGCGTGCGACCAGGTTGCCGACATGGATCGGCTCGAACGCTTCCACGGGAAGTTCTGCGCCATCCATCAGGAGGTTGCCCTGCGGCGGCGGTCAAACGCTTTCACTGCTCGACCTCGTCGTCGTCGCCGATCGGCACGCAATAAAGTTCCAGCCGTTCGCCAACGATTTTAAAGCCAAGATCTGCGGCGATGCGGCGCTTGAGCGCCTCGAGCGTTTCATCTTCGAATTCGACGACCTCGCCGTTTCGCACATTGATAATGTGGTGGTGATGTCCGTCGCCATCCTCTGCCGTCTCGAAGCGCGCGCGACCATCCCGAAAATCGTGACGCTCCAGAATTTGCGCTTCCTCGAAAAGCCGCACCGTTCGATACACCGTGGCCAGACTGATCCGGTCGTCGATCGACGCGGCGCGCCTGTGAAGCTCCTCGGCATCTGGGTGGTCCTGTGCAGCAGACAGCACTTGCGCGATGACCCGTCGCTGACCGGTCATCTTGAGGCCCTTGTCCTTGCAAAGCTGTTCTATTCGTGAAGGCATTGATGTTCCCACGCCCTTAAAATTAGGCAACGGAAACAGTATAGTCAAAAAATGGGTATCCGAACATGGCTTCGGACCAATACCGGGAACGGGCTAAGCGCCCCGGCGTTTTCCCAGCCCGATCTTCTTGGCGAGAGAGCTTCGCTGTTTGGCATAATTCGGGGCGACCATCGGATAATCGGCGGGCAGCCCCCATTTTTCGCGATACTCTTCCGGGGTCATGCCATAAGCCGTCGACAGGTGCCTTTTCAGCATCTTGAGCTTCCGGCCGTCCTCCAGGCAGATAATGTAATCCGGCGTTACCGAACGCCGGACCGATACGGCAGGTTGGGGCTTTTCTGCCGGATTTTCGCCACCGAGGCCCAACAGGGAATCATGAACCGTCTTGATAAGGATCGGCAGATCGCTTATCGCAACACTGTTGTTTTGAACATGTGATGCGACTATATCCGCTGTCCAGGCGATGATTTCGCTGCCATCAGATGAAGAATTCTCACTCATAGTTCGGGCTTTCGATCAAGAGAAACGGCGACTTTATAAGATTGTATCTTCATGTTCGCAATGTATTTTTTAATACTTGATAGATGAAAATAAAAAAGAACCTCCCCGACTATTTTCTCGACATCACGCAAGACGTATGTCCGATGACATTTGTCAAGGTACGCCTCCAAATTGAAAAGATGAACGGCGGAGAATTGCTGCAGATTCAGCTGCTCGGCGAAGAACCGCTGAAAAACGTGCCGGACTCGCTGACCGAGCTGGGCCATCGAATTGTGTCGCTCGACCGCGACCGGCAGGACGCCGATCTATACACACTGGTGGTAAAAAAAAAGTCGCCGCCATCCCGGTGAAGACCACCTTTTTCCCCAAAACAGAGATGTCGCCGATCGCAATACCGGTCAGGCCGGCGTCCGCACAGCCTGGGCTTCAAGCCGGCACGACATCGTAACCGCTGCCGTTTTTGTACCGTCCTTGTGCGTGTAATAATCGGGCCGTCGGCCGACGGGAATAAGGCCGCGGCTCGAGTAGAGATGACGGGCGACGTCATTGTCCTCCGCAACCTCGAGAAACAGCTTTTCGGCCCCTGCGATTGCCGCCTGTTCCATCGCACCGTCGAACAGAAATCCACCCACGCCATCGCCGCGCAATTCAGGCGAAACTGCCAGCGACAGCAATTCGCACTCGTCGGCCGCCTGACGAAGAAGCGCAAACCCCGCGACAGACCACAGCCGGCTGCGCCGCGCGACAATGCCGAAGGCTCCGGGCATGACCAGAATGCGCCGGATCATTGCCCCGGTCCACGCATCGTCGAACGATAAAGCGTGAATCCGCGCCATCGTCCCGATATCGGTCTCCTCGACCGCGGACAGTTCATACCCTGTCATCGCTTCAGACGTCCTCCGTTTGCGGGAAGTTTCGCTTCCGGTGCCCGCAGATACAAGGGCGACAGTGTATCCTGCGCACCCCCCTCTTTGTCCAAACCCGATTTGCTGAGAATTGTTTCGGCGAGGGCGGCGACATCGATCGGATCGGGGCTGCCGGTGCCCGGCACGCACCGAAGCGTCTCCGCATCGCCCTGATACGCGGACAGCAATCTGGAAACGGCATTGCCCGCCAGCGCGGGTTGCATCGAACCGATCAGCAGAAACAAGTCTTCCGCGTTCATTACCCCGGGCTTGTCGATCGCGACGCCTGCCCGATCGAAACTCTGCGCGAAATAGTCGGAACGCCTCGTGTCGAGGACACACAGGACAGGGCCGGGCGCCGTGAGGGTCCGGACAGCGCCACGCGCCAGGGCATGCAGGGACGATACCCCGACGGCCGGCGCTCCCGAGGCGATCGCAAAGCCGCGCGCGGCCGCGATACCGGTGCGAATTCCGGTAAAGGACCCGGGGCCCCGCGTAACCCCGACAAGGTCAAGCGCGGTCAACGCCACCCCGGATGCCCGGGCCAGATCCTGCACCATGGGCACGAGCGCCTCGGCATGGCCGCGGCGCATCTCCGTCCGGCGCACGCCAAGAACTTCGCCGTCCGCGACGAGCGCGGCGGCACAGGCATCGGCACTGGTATCGAGCGCCAGAGTCAGCGGCATCGGCGGAAACAGGCTGGCATATGATTCGATTCCGTCATGGTAGCTTTATCCTCTATCTCGGAGCGGAGAACCAGCGGGAGCAGCACATGACCCTGATCGAAATCCAACAACCGGACTTCGATGTGGAGATCGACATCGCCTATGCAACCCCCGACAACTTTACCGGGGCACCGGTCTATGTCCGGGCCGGCTGCTATCTGCACGAGGCCGCCGCGGCGGCTCTGGCAGAGGCAATCCGACTGGCCGGCATCCTGGATTTACGATTTCGTATTTTCGATGCGCTGCGACCGACCGAGGCGCAGTGGGCCCTTTGGAACCATACGCCCGATCCGGATTTTCTGGCCGACCCGCGTCGTGGCTCACCCCATTCGCGCGGCGTCGCTGTCGATCTCACGCTGATCGATGCGGCGGGCAACGACCTGGACATGGGGACCGGTTTCGACGCTTTCACGCCGCTTTCCCATCATGGAAACCCCGGGATCGCGGCCGACGCTCAACGAAACCGCCACCTGCTGATGGGTATCATGACGACCGCCGGGTGGGATTTTTACCGGAACGAATGGTGGCACTATCAGCTGTTTAATTCACGTGACTACGACCTTGTCCAGGACGCCGACCTTCCCGAACCGATGATGCCGCCGGGTGCAAAAAACGGCACGGCACCCTGATATTTCGCCCCCGACGGCACATCCGGATACGACGACGCGACAAGTTTCATTTGCGTAAATCCTTTACTAACGGGCTTGTGAACAGAATTATTGACGCACTACAGTGCGAAATCCGGGTAGGCCGATGGAATTTACGATGAAAAACTTTATTCGAAGCGCAATGCTGGCGTGGGCGATTGCCACGATCGCAGGTCCGACATTGCCGGCCCTGGCGGCCGAACCGCAGAGTTCCGCAGTGGTCGTGATGTACCACCGGTTCGGCGAAAGTGTGCATCCTTCGACAAACATCCGCCTCGACCAGTTCGAAGCGCACCTGGCTGAACTCGCGAAGCCTCAGTATACCGTGCTGCCCTTGCCGGAAATAATCGCCCGGTTGCGGGCGAAACAACCTTTGCCGGATCGCACCGTCGGTATCTCGATCGACGATGCCTTTCTGTCTGTATATGCCGAGGCGTTCCCGCGGCTCAGGAAAGCCGGCTTTCCGTTTACGCTTTTTGTCGCGACCGATCCGGTCGACCGCCGCATCGGCGGCTATATGAACTGGGACCAGATTCGCGAGCTGAAAAAAGCGGGCGCGACGATCGGCAGCCAGACGCACACACATCTGCATATGGCGTCGTCGACGCCCGAGCGGAACAGCGCCGACCTGCAGAAATCGAACGACCGGTTCAGGGCCGAACTGGGCGAGGTCCCGACGATTATCGCCTATCCATACGGCGAATACAGTCTTGCGGTCGGAACGGCTGCCAAAGAAGCAGGGCTCACGACAGGTTTCGGACAGCATTCCGGCGTCCTGCATCCGGACGCTGACATGTCATACCTGCCGCGATTTGCAATGAATGAAAATTTCGGCGGCGAAAGCCGGTTCCGGCTGGCGGTCAATGCGTTGCCGCTGAATGTTTCGGACGTGTCGCCCCTCGACCCGCTGCTGAAAGCCGATAACAACCCGCCGATTCTCGGGTTTACGGTGAACGGTGCAGCCGCGCAGCGTCTTTCGCGCCTCGCCTGCTACGCATCCGGTCAGGGCAAGGCACGGCTCGAACGGCTGGGCTCACGGGTGGAAGTTCGCCTCGAGAATGCATTTCCAAGCGGCCGCGCCCGCATCAACTGCACGATGCCGACGCGCGATGGCCGCTGGCACTGGTACGGCCTGCAGTTCTACGTGCCGAAGGGCTAAGCCGGAGCGCTTCCCGGAAACGGGAGCAGCCCCGATACGCCAAGCAGGCTACGCGTCGGGAGCAACCGACCTGCCGAGTTTTGCGCCGTCGAATGCCCGCAATGTGTTGGCCCGCATGATGACACGAATGGTTTTGACGTAGTCGGCACCGCGCTCCGAATACCGCAGCAATGCGCCAGCCAGGTTATAGCCATCGACAGCGCCATGTTCGGCGCGCATTTTGGCACGGGCCTCGCGGAACGCACGATAGGCGGGGTGACTGTTCAGGTTGTGCGCATAGGATTTTACGCCGTCGATCAGGTGGTCGAACGCACGCACCCGGAACGTCTTGCCGTCGGCCCGTTTCCTGGGAACGATCCCCTTCTTGTGCGCTTTATAGGCGCGCTGGCCGAACAATGCGTTGCCTTCGCGCGCAAACCGCGATGTCCCCCAACCGCTTTCCTCTGCAGCCTGGGCGATCGCGAGGGACGGCGGAATGATATCGACATGGGCGAGCAGGGCAGCGGGGTCCGCATTCTTTGCACCGTAACGATCTGCCGTTTCCTCGAGCCAGAGCCGGTCCCGCTGGCCAAGCACACGGCCCTCGGCGATCTGGTCGCGCAGCGCGACAATGCGGCTGCGGTCCTGAAGGATAAGCTCGTTCACGTGAAGAATGAGCGGCAGCGTCGACTTGATGAAAGTGGTTTTACGCAAATCTGCACGCGGCTGATGTCTCAGATCCTGGGGCAGGCTCGCCAGAAACAGGCGCGGTACCTGTCCATGAATGCGCACGGCTTCGATCTCGTAGCCGATATTGCGGAACAGGTCCCACAACTTACCGGTCGAATTCGATACGGTCACATCAACCGGTTTCGCCAGCGCCGCTTCGCCGCCGCCCGGCGTCGCAAAGCGCACCTCCGTCGGGGAAACCGGCAGACCGGCTGCGTCGGCAGGGTTTTGCGGTGCTGCGGCCTTGCCGGCATCGGTAACCGGCGCATGATCCTGTTTTGTCAGCGCGCCGATCGCGAACATTCCCGCGGCGCCCGCAATCAGCATCGCCATTGCCGCTTTTTGAAACATCGTCACCGAACCGGCAGACGCTTTCATCGACCTGGTCATGCTTCATCCATCCTTTCGCCTCCGCCCGTCTTCCCTCGGGGCGGGTTCGTTTTTCAGTTTCTTCCCCGACCCGGTTCATCCCCGGCCCGGTCTCTGCGCCCGGAAGCGCTATTCGATCGCTTCGACCCGAAGCACATCGGGCACGTAGTGTTTCAACAGGTTCTCGACACCCATCTTCAGTGTCGCCGTTGAGCTCGGGCAGCCGACACAGGCCCCCTGCAGGCTGAGATAGACCACACCGCGGTCGAACCCGCGATAGACGATGTCGCCGCCATCAAGCGCGACCGACGGTCTTATCCGCGTATCGAGCAGCTCCCTGATCTGCCCGACGACCTCGTCCTCGTCCTCATCCGCTCCGGCATCCGCCTCAACCGCCGGCAGAACGACTGGGTCTCCGGAGGCGAAATGCGCCTTTATTCCCGCAGTGACGCGCGGCTCAAGCGCCTCCCAATCGGCTGCTTCGCTTTTCGCCACCGACACGAAATCGGCCCCGAAAAACACGCCCTTCACGCCATCGATCCCGAACAACCGAAGCGCCAGGGGCGCTTTGTCCGCCATATCCGGCGATGCGAAATTCGCCGTACCCGACGCCATCACCGGGCAGCCGGGAATGAATTTGAGCGTGGCGGGATTTGGCGTTGCTTCGGTAACGACGTTAATCATTTCGGGCCATCACGGTCTGTTTTGCGCGACGTTTTTCGAAGGGACAATCGTCATTCAATCACGAGAAATTGGGTTAAGCAGGCGTTAAGATCAAGCCGAAATCGGCGACATCGAATCAGCCACTTGGCAACTCGTTGATATTGGGGCTGCTTTCAATTCATTTCGCATGCGGAAAGTTTTGGGATAACGGAAATCAGGGTTAATTTCCGGTGAAGAGAGGCGGGATGATCCGGTCCGGATTGGCCTCGTTGGCGGCCGGTTACCGAACCGCGAAGCGCAGAAATTAACCGGTTCGATGGCCGGAATATCAGGCTGGCGGCGGAATCAGATACCGATAGACCGGCGGGTACGGTCGATCAGGTACGCCATCTGAGAGTTGTTTCCGACAACGGGTTTTCAAACGGCTTGCCGGCGGCGGCGCTGCGTTCCCACTCGTTCTTCAGGCGGAAATACCATTTCGCCTGCTGGTCGGGCTGGCCCGTCAGGCGCAGATCGGGATCCCAGCGAAGCCCCCTGGCCTGCTTTTCGAACACCGTGCGGTCCTGGCCGAGAAAGGCGCGGACAAACGGCATCGCCAACGGCTTGAACAGCGTCAGCCAGGGCATGGACCACCACATCATATGCGTGGTGAGCGTGCGGTTTTCGTCGATCGGGGTACACGCGGTCATGCCGCAGTAGAAGTTCTTTCCCGCGCGGATATGTTCGATCCGGAGACCGGGCAGGGCGAAAGCAATCTGCACCTCCGGCGCGCCGCCGAGCAACCGGTAGACCTTTGAATTCGACGATGCACGGTGAGACGTCATGTCGAAGCCGAGCGGTGTCGGCGCGAAATGCTTTTCCTTGTCGCGCCGTTTTCCGGGGCGGCGCCACCACCACGATTCGTGCACGTGCGGCGTATGCGCCGGATCGATCAGCCCGACCACCGCGTGGTCGATATTGACCGGAAATTCGACCGCATGGACGATCTGCGGCGGCGTATCGCCGACATCGGGAACGTCGGGGACCGCGCAATCCGCGCCGTCTCCGTCACCGATCCAGATCCAGACAACGCCCTGACGTTCGCGCAGGGGAAAGCTGGCAACCGTGATCTTGGAGAGATCGACGGGGTCGTCGGCGACAAGTGCCGGTATAGAGGTGCAGCTTCCGTGGCGGTCGAAAGTCCAGCCGTGATAGCAGCATTCGACCTCGTCGTCCCGGATACGCCCCGCCGATAGCGGCGCGCCGCGATGCGGACAGGTATCGCGCAATGCAAATATCCCGCCCGCCGCAGTGCGGCCGAAGACAACCGGCTGCCCGCAGATTTCCCGGTGCACGAGTTTGCCCGCGCCGACATCGCGCGAAGCGACCCCGAAATACCAGATATTGCGAAGAAGCGACGTAGAGGGAGACAAGACGGCGACGCGCGTCAGGTCAGCATGTCGAGCTGTTCGGACGTCAGCGTACCAGGCACGATAGTGATGGGAATCGGAAACTTGCCGGACATTTTACCGCCAATAGACGACACCAGCGGACCCGGTCCCTTCTTGTCGGTGCCGGCGCCCAGCACCAGGATCGAGATCCGCGGTTCTTCCTCGATCAGGCCGAGGATGGCTTCGGCGGGCTTGCCTTCCCGCACGTAAAGCGTCGGCAGTTCGCCGGTCCATTCCTGGACCTGCGACGAATGCTTGTGCAGGAAATCCTCGGCCTCGGCGCGGGCCTCTTCGCGCATTTTTTCTTCGACCGCCATCCAGTGCTGAAATTCGGCCGGTTCCATGATGTAGAGGAGGGCGAGGCGCCCGCCGGTCCGCCGCGCCCGACAGGCGGCGAAATAGATCGCGTTGATGCATTCCTCCGTATTGTCCACGACGCACAGAAAGACGCGATTGCTTCGCGTGGACGGGTCCGGCGGCGCGGTATCCTCGAATGCCGCTTCTTCCGGCGCGGTATCGGCAATATCGTCGTTCATGGTCAGGCCCTTCTGAAGATAACGCCAGCGAGCCAGCCTGCCACAAGCGCAATTGCAATAGCAATCGCGCCGTACCACGCGGACTGATCGTGCGCAAAGTTGTATATCTTTGCTTCGAGACCGACCTTGTGAACGGTCACGGGCGTTTTCTGGCTGCTGACAAGCTGCCCGTTCTTGAAAAGATGAACGGTCACCTGGTAGGTCCCGATCGGCACGTTCACCGGAAACGGGATGGTCGACCGGAAAAGGCGCCCGCGGATAATCTTTATGTCGGATATATCTTCGCTGTACAGCGCCTGGCGTTTCTTGTTGCGGATAAACGCCTTGCGGAACGTCAGAATGTTTTCCACGGTGCGTTGCGAGCGCGTGAAAAGATCGATTCGATCGGACCCGATCTGAAGCCGTTGCAGGATTTCGGGCGCCGCGATTTCATCGAGCGGCTTTGACGCCGCGGTCCGGAAGTAGGCAGGCGCCTTTTCGAACGTGACCGATGTGCCGTTCACCCAGATGCCGGCAACCCGCTCTTTCCGGCGAATGATCTCGTCACGGCGCGGCCCCGCGACCGTGACCACGATGTCGCCAAAGCCTTCGGTGGCGCCGAACAGCAGCAGTTCCGCGCCGGTAAACCCGGTGGAGATCGCCACTTCGCGGGTCGACAGGTCGACAACGATGCTTTGCGCGGTCGCCGGCGCCGCAAAACAAAGAGCCCCCAGCGTCATGACACATCGGGCAAGCCATCTTTTCAGGGCGGACATCAATGCGCCCCCCCGATACCGAGCGAGTACAGGTCTTCCGGTGTCACGACGAGGGTCCAGGCGACGCGTGCGCAGACCGCGAGCACGATGAGGCCCAGCGCGATGCGGACTTCTTCGCCCCGCAGCCGCGAGCCGACGCGGGCGCCGATCTGCGCACCTATCACACTGCCGACAACCAGCAGCATGGCGAGCACGATATCGACCGTCTGGTTGTTGACCGATTGCAGGAAGGTAACGTTGGCCGTGACGAAGACGATCTGAAACAGGGACGTGCCGACCACGACAGAGGTCGGCATCCCGAGCAGATAGATCATTGCCGGTACCATCACGAAGCCGCCGCCGACACCCATGATCGCCGCCAGGATGCCGACGAACACCCCGACCCCGAGCGGCAGCAGCGCACTGATATACAGCTTGGATCGCCGGAACCGCATCTTGAAGGGAAGACCGTGCAGCCAGGTGTGGTGATGCAGCTTGCGCCGCGGCGCCGACGGGTTCCGGCTGCGGAACCACGCGCGCACGCTTTCGACCACCATCAATACCCCGACAATGCCGAGAAACAGGACGTAGGAGACCGCGATCACGAAATCGATCTGGCCAATTCCGCGCAGGAAGGTGAATAGCCAGACACCCAGGGTGGAACCGATAAAGCCACCGATCATCAGAACGACGCCCATGCGGATATCGACATTGCCGCGCCGCCAGTGCGCCAGCGCACCCGATACCGATGCCGCCACGACCTGGTTCGCCTCGGTCCCCACCGCAACCGCCGGCGGGACGCCGATGAAGATCAGCAGCGGCGTCATCAGAAACCCGCCGCCGACACCGAACATGCCGGACAGAAAACCCACCATGCCGCCCAGCCCAAGCAGCATCAGCGCGTTGAGCGACATTTCAGCAATCGGCAGGTAAATCTGCATGGTCGAATCTTAAAGGGTGGCCGTGAACGAGGCCTTTGTGCGCCGATCCGCCGGACGGCGCAAGGGCTCCGGTGGCATGGGCGTCACCTTGTCACGCATAACTCGGCTGCAGGACCCGTCGCGGAGACCGGCTGACGGACGCCCGTAATCAGGCGGAAATCAGGCCTACGATCTCGTGAACTTCGCGCAGGATGGGGTCGGCCACGGCCCGCGCACGCTCCGCGCCGTCGGCCAGAATCGCATCGATATGGCCGGGGTCGGCCATCAGCTTGCGCATTTCGCCTGAAATCGGCGCAAGCTTCTCGATCGCCAGGTCGGCAAGGGCAGGCTTGAAATCGCCAAAGCCCCGCCCGCCGAATTCCTGCAGGACATCGATCGACGTCCGACCGGAAAGCGCCGCGTAGATTCCAACCAGGTTGGAAGCTTCGGGCCGGTCTTTCAGGCCCTCTATCTCGGACGGCAATGCCTCGGGATCGGTTTTCGCGCGCCGGATTTTCTTCGAGATGTCGTCTGCCGTGTCCGTGAAGGTGATACGCGACTGGTCGGATGGATCGGATTTCGACATTTTCTTCGCGCCGTCCCGCAGGCTCATCACCCGGGTCGCCTCGCCGAAAATAAGCGGCTCGACGATCGGGAAAAACTCGACGCCGAAATCGTTGTTGAATTTCTGGGCGATATCGCGCGTCAGTTCCAGGTGCTGCTTCTGATCCTCGCCGACCGGCACATGGGTCGCTTTGTAGGTCATGATGTCGGCCGCCATCAGGTTCGGATAGGCATATAGCCCGACAGAAGCGTTTTCGCGGTGCTTGCCCGCCTTTTCCTTGAACTGGGTCATCCGGTTCAGCCAGCCGAGCCGCGAGACGCAGTTGAAAATCCAGGCAAGCCGCGCGTGCGCCGATACCTGGCTCTGGTTGAAAATGATGCTGCCCTTGGGATCGATCCCGGCGGCAAGGAACGCCGCCGTCACCTCGCGCGTGTTGCCGACGAGTTCTTTCGGGTCCTGCCAGACGGTGATCGCATGCAGATCGACGACGCAATAGATGCATTCGTAGTCGTTTTGCAGGCCGACGAAGTTACGGATCGCCCCGAGGTAATTGCCGAGGTGAAGATTGCCGGTCGGCTGCACGCCGGAAAAGATCCGGTTCATCCTGAAATATCCCGTAATGTGAAAGCGCGCGGGTTATCGCCTCAACCCGGCGAACGGTCAAGCAGGCGCTTGATATCGGAAAGCCGTGCCGCGCCGAAACCGACCGCGGCGGCGGCGAAAACGACGAGACCCAGTGCGACCAGGACGGCCAGAACCGCCGCGGCGCGCGCCGCATCCACGTCAGCGAAAACCGAAAGCGCATCCTGCGTCAGCCACAACGCGCCGGCCATCGCGGCACTGGCCAGCACGGTCCGCGGGACCGCGCGCCGCAGTCGTGCATCGGCGGCGAAATGACCGCGACGCACAAGCAGCAGGGCCAGAAGCCCCGCATTGATCCACGCAGACACGGCCGTCGCCAGGGCGATGCCGACATGCTGCAGCGGCCCCATCAGCGCCAGGTTGAGCGCCAGATTGATAGCGACACAGAAAGCCGCCACCTTGACCGGCGTCGCCGTATCTTCGCGCGCGAAAAAGCCGGGCGCGAGGACCTTTATCAGCACATAGGCAGGCAGGCCGAGGGCGTAGGCCGCGAGCGCAGCGGACGTCGCCGCGGTTTCGGCAACCCCGAAGGCGCCGCGTTCGAAAAGAACCGAAACGATCAGATCCGGCATTACAACCAGCGCCGCCGCCCCCGGGACCGTCAGCAGCAGCGCGAATTCAAGCGCGCGGTTCATGCTGGCCGCGGCGGCGGCATCTTCACCGGCCCTCAGCTGACGTGACAGCAGCGGCAGAAGCGCCGTACCCACCGCAACGCCGATCACCCCGAGCGGCAACTGGTTTACGCGGTCCGCATAATACAGGAACGATACCGACCCGCTCGGCAGCAAGGATGCAATGACAACATCTATCAGCAGGTTGATCTGCACGACGCCGGCGCCGATCACGCCGGGCAGCATCAGGATCAGCAGCCGTTTCACCCGCGGCGTCAGCCGGGGCCGCAACAGGCGCAGTGCGAATTCCGCGCGGTGACAGGCCACCATCAGCCAGACGAATTGCGCCGCCCCCGCTGCCGCGACGCCCCAGGCAAGCGCATGGCCGGGGGTTTCCACGAATGGCGACAGGCCGAGTATCGCCGCGATCAGGCAGAGGTTGAGAATAATCGGTGTCGCTGCCGCCGCCGCAAACCGGCCAAGCGCGTTGAGCACGCCGCCAAGCTGGGAGACCAGCGAGATAAACAAAAGATACGGAAAAGTGACCTGCGCCAGCTGGACCGCGAGACCGAAACGATACGGGTCGTCCGCGAAGCCCGGCGCGAAGCCATACATGACCCAGGGCATTGCCACCTGAAGCGCCGTGACAAAGAACAGAAGCGTGACGACGAAAACGGACAGGACTTCCTCGGCAAAACCCCGCGCGGCCTCGCGCCCGCCTTCCGACATCTGCCGCGTGAATAGCGGGATGAAAGCAGCGTTGAACGCCCCTTCGGCAAACAGCCGACGGAAAAAATTCGGCAGTTTGAAGGCGACAAAAAAAGCGTCGGCCACCGGCCCGGCGCCGAGCGTGGCAGCGATCAGGATATCGCGGGCGAACCCCAGCAACCGGCTGATCATCGTAAACCCGCCAACCGTGGCGATCGAGCGAAGCAGCGCCATACCCGCGTTACACCCTATTACAGGCCGCCATGCGGCCATTGCGTTCCGGGATAGTCAAAGTCGGCCTGAATTATGGCGGCGCAATGACACGGTTATTCGGCCGCCGCCGTCGCGGCGTGCACCTGTACATCAGCCTGGACCGTCGGATCCTGCATCACCGCGAGAAGGGCGGTTCGAATCTGGTCGAGCTTGTTCTTGTTCGTGACCTGCAGACCGAAAAGATCCTTCACGTAAAAAACATCGACCGCGGCCTCGCCGAAAGTGTTGATATGGGCCGACGCAATCTGCAGGTTGAGCGCCCACATGGCCCGCGTCAGATCGTAGAGCAGCCCGTCGCGATCGCGGCCGTTCACCTCTATCACCGTGTGTGTCCGGCTCGCCTTGTTATCGATCAGAACACGCGGTGCGACCTTGAATACCTGCATCCGGCTCGGCAGGGCGTCGTCTTTCTGAAATTCCTCGCGTGGGCGCAGACGGCCTGCGAGAGTCTGTTCGATGCGGGCATAGAGCCGTGCCAGCTTGTCGGCACGATCGAACGGCTCGCCGTTCTCGTCCTGCACCCAGAACGTATCCAGCGCCATGCCGTCCGTAGTGGTGAAAATCTTGGCATCGACGATATTGCCGCCGCTCAGCGCCATGGCACCGGCGATACGCGAGAACAGACCGGGGTGGTCGTGGGCATAGATGGTAATCTCGGTGGCGCCCTTGAACCGGTCGACGCGGTTCTTGATCGTCAGCGGGGCGGCGCGCGATTCCGCCTCATGCGCGATACGGGCATGCCACGCCAGGGTATCCGGATCGAAGGAAAGCCAGTAGGACGGATAGCCACGGGCGATATGGGCATCGACCGATTCCGCCGGCAGGTCCTGCAGCCGGTCACGCATTTCCCGCTTGGCATGCTCGATCCGTACGCCGCGGCCTTCCGCGGAATGTCCGCTGGTCAGGCGCTCTTCCGCCGCTTCGTAAAGATCGCGCAGCAGGGCGGCCTTCCAGGCGTTCCAGACATTCGGCCCGACCGCGCGAATATCCGCCACGGTGAGCACCAGCAACAGGCGCAGCCTTTCGACCGACTGAACAATATCGCAGAAGTCGGTGATGGTCTGGGGGTCGTTTATATCGCGGCGGAACGCCGTATTGCTCATCAGCAGATGATACCGCACCAGCCATTCGACGGTCTCGGTTTCCTCGTCGCTCAGCCCGAAACGGGGGCAGAGTTCGAGGGCGACATCGGCGCCAAGCTCCGAATGATCGCCGCCGCGGCCCTTCGCGATATCGTGCAGCAGAACCGCCACATACAACGCGCGGCGCGACTGTACCTTGTGGATCACCTCGGAAGAGATTGGCATGTCTTCGACGTATTTACCGTTCTCGACGCCGTGGAGGATGCCGATGGCGAAGATGGTGTGCTCGTCGACCGTATAGACATGATACATGTCGTGCTGCATCTGAGCGACGACACGGCCGAAATCGGGCACGAACCGGCCGAAAATGCCGGCCTCGTTCAGGCGTCGCAGGGTCTTCTCGGGATCGATCTCCGACGTCAGCATTTCCGTAAACAGCCGGTTCGCTTCCGGATCGTCCCGGATGGTATCGATCACGTTGATGTTCCGCGTGATTGCGCGCAACGCCTTGGGGTGAATGTCGAGCTGTTCGGCCTGCGCGGTGTGAAACAGGCGCAGGACCTTTACCGGGTCTTCGACGAATTCCCGCGCCTTGCCGATGTTCAACCGCCCGCCTTCGACCTCGAAACCCTCGATCGATTTCTGGAACAGCCCGATCGACGGAAGCCGGAATTTCGGTTTGCGCTGATGTTCGGCTTCGAGCGCCGCGCAGAAGATACGGGTCAGGTCGCCGATCTCCTTGGCGATCAGGTAGTAGTGCTTCATGAAACGTTCGACACCGCGCGCGCCGGCTCGGTCCCGATAGCCCAGAAGGTTGGCGATTTCCGGCTGCATGTCGAAGGTAAGGCGGTCTTCGCCGCGACCGGCAAGAAAGTGCAGATGACAGCGGACGTCCCACAGAAAGCGGTGCGCGCGATCGAAGCGGTGCACTTCTTTCTTGGTCAGCACGCCGCGGTCGACGACATTGGCTACTTCGTCGACCTTGTAAAGATACTTGGCAATCCAGTAGAGCGTCTGCAGATCGCGCAGGCCGCCCTTGCCTTCCTTGATATTGGGCTCGAGCACATAGCGGGAACCACCCAGCTTGTCGTGGCGGGCATCGCGCTCGGCGAGCTTTTCCTCGACGAATTCCGGGCCCGTGCTTTCTGCAACCTCGGCGTAGAACCGGCGGCGCAATTCGTTATACAGCTTCCTGTCGCCCCACAGATACCGGGATTCCAGCATCGCCGTGCGGATGGTCAGGTCACTGCGCGCCAGCCGGATGCATTCGTCGACCGAGCGCGTGGCCTGACCGACCTTCAGCTTCAGATCCCACAGCATGTACAGGATATATTCGATCACCTGTTCCTGGCGTGCGGTTTCCTTGTAGGGCAGCACGAACAGCAGATCGATATCCGAAAACGGCGCCAGTTCGCCGCGGCCATAACCGCCCACCGCGGCAACCGAAAGACGCTCCCCCTCGGTCGGATTGGCGGCTGGATACACGTGATCCGTGGCGAAATCATAGATTACCCGGATAACCTGATCAGCGAGGAACGACAATGCCTCGGCGACCTGTTCGCCGCTGGCCTCGCCCGTATCGAAGCGGTTGCGCACCTCCGTCCGCCCGTTTTCCATCGCGACCTTCAGCAGGTCGAGGAATTCTCCGCGGACTTCCTGCGGCGAGACCTTGCCGGCGATAAGCTGGTCAAGCTCGCCGACGATGGCGGCGCGGTCGATAATTCGGCGTTGTTTCGGGATCGAGGGCATTTAGCGGTTACCGTTGGTGCAGATCGCCGGAATATATAACATCTGTAAAGAATGTCCGAATGCCATTGCGGCAATGGTTTTCCCGGTTAACCTGTATCAAGGAATTCGGTGTCGCCGTTGCCTCACAATCGTCCGGTCGAACCACCCCGCCACGAGCAGAAAAAATCAACAGCCAGCAACGTCACAACCCGAAAGAGTACCCATGACCGTGAACGCCCCGTTCAATCTCGACCGCTGGGTCGACAAGTTCCGAGACCAGCTCAAACCCCCGGTGGGCAACAAGCTGCTCTTCGAGGAAGACGGCATGATCGCGCAGATCATCGGCGGACCCAACACGCGGGTGGATTTTCACGACGATCCGGTGCAGGAATTTTTCTATCAGATCAAAGGGGACATGATCCTGAAAGTTGTCGATGACGGCGAGATCAGGGATGTCCGCATCAATGAGGGCGAGGTGTTCATGCTGCCGCCGCATATGCGCCATTCGCCCCAGCGCCCCGTACCGGGCTCCTACGGGCTGGTCGTGGAATCGCCGCGGATGGCGGGGATGCTGGATGCGTTCGAATGGTACTGCTTCGAGTGCATGTCCTGCATCCACCGCATCGAAGTGCCGGTGAACAATATCGTCGACGACCTGCCGCCGCTCTACGAGGCTTTTTACGCCGACGAGGCCGCGCGCACCTGCGGCAATTGCGGTGCGGTCCATCCCGGCAAGGGCAAACCGCCGGCGGGCTGGGCGGATATCTGAGGCCGGCCGACAATAAGGATTGCCGAAAACCGGTCGTCAGAGCCTTCGGGACAAGACCTCAGAGCAACCCTTTCAGCCGGTAGAGCGTCTCCAGCGCATCGCGCGGGGTAAGTTCGTCGGGATTGATGTCGGAAAGCGCTTCTTCGACCGCGGACGGTGCGGCGTCTTCCGCGGCCGCGGGCACCTTTGCCGAAAACAGCGGCAGGTCGTCGGCCAGCTGCGCGAGCGCGCCCGACTGTTCGCCCTGTTCCAGAATCCGCAGAACCTCCTGCGCGCGGGCGACTACGGCGGGCGGCAGGCCGGCAAGTTTCGCGACATGCACGCCGTATGACTGATCGGCGGCGCCCGCGATCACTTCATGCAGAAAGACGACATCGCCCTCCCATTCGGTGACCCGCATGGAATGACAGGCGAGTGCATCGAGCCGGGCTGTCAGCGATGTCAGTTCGTGAAAATGGGTGGCGAACAGCGAGCGGCATCGGTTGACCTCGTGCAGGTTCTCGAGCGTCGCCCAGGCGATGGACAGGCCATCGAAGGTTGCGGTCCCGCGGCCGATCTCGTCCAGAATGACCAGCGACCTGTCGGTCGCCTGGTTCAGAATCGTCGCGGTCTCGACCATCTCGACCATGAATGTCGACCGCCCGCGTGCGAGGTCGTCGGCGGCGCCGACGCGGCTGAACAGCCGGTCGACGATACCGATATGGGCGTCGTCCGCCGGCACGAACGAGCCGGCCTGGGCCAGGATGGCGATCAGCGCGTTCTGGCGCAGGAAGGTCGATTTGCCCGCCATGTTGGGACCGGTGACCAGCCACAACCGGTGCGCCTCGGCGAGGTCGCAGTTATTGGCGACAAAACCGCCATCGCGCGAAGCGGCCAGCGCGGCCTCGACCACCGGGTGGCGGCCCCCCGAAATCCGGAAGGCCGTGCCGTCATCGACCCGGGGCCGGACGTAGCGGCGGTCGACCGCAAGGGTCGCGAGAGCGGCGGAAACATCGAGCCGGGCCAGGGCATCGGCGGCGAGGGAGATCGCGTCGGCCCGCGCCACGGTCTCGGTCACCAGGTCGTCGAACAGCTCGAGCTCCATTGCGAGCGCGCGTTCGCCCGCCTGGGCCAGTTTGCCCTCAAGTTCACCGAGCTCAACCGTTGTAAAACGCATCGCGCTTGCGAGGGTCTGACGGTGGATGAACGGGCTGTCTTCGCCGGTCGGCATCTTCTCCGCCTGGGCCGTCGTGACGTCAATGAAATACCCGAGGACGTTATTGTGGCGGATTTTGAGCGAGGCGATCCCGGTATCGTCGACATAGCGCGCCTGCAGGGCGGCAATATGTTTGCGGCTCTCATCCCGCAGTTCGCGCAGCGCGTCGAATTCGGGTGCATAGCCGGCGCGGATAAAGCCGCCGTCGCGGGATACCAGCGGTAACTCCTCTGCCAGCGCCCGGGTCAGCCGGTCGATCAGCACGTTGTGTGCGCCGATATCGCCGGCGGCGGTCGCGATATCGGCAGGCAGGTCGGACGCAGCGTCCAGCAACGACCGCAGGTCGACGGCGACCGACAAAGCATCCCGCACCGCACCGAGATCGCGCGGCCTGCCGCGGCCGATGGTAAGCCGCGTCAGCGCCCGTTCCATATCGGGCGCCGCGCGCAGAAGTTCGCGCACGTCGTCACGCGCGCGGGACGAATCGACGAACCAGGAAACCGCGTCATGGCGCGCCCGGATCGCCGCGGCATCGGTCAGCGGTGCCGCCAGCCGGGCGGCCAGCAGACGCCCGCCGGCGCCGGTCACCGTGCGATCGATCACCGACAGCAGCGAGCCGTCGCGGGCACCGCTCATGGTGCGTGCGAGTTCGAGATTGCGCCGGGTCGCCGCGTCGATCTCCATCGCCTCGCCGCCCGAAAGGCGCCGCGGCGGCTGCAGGCGCGGCAGCTTGCCCTTTTGCGTCAGTTCGACATACGCGACGATGCCGCCGCAGGCCGCCAGTTCGGCCCGATTGTAGTCACCGAACGCATCGAGCGCCTTGACCGCAAAAATTTCCTCCAGCCGTCGGCGGCCCGCCATGCTGTCGAACCGGGAATCGGCCTGCACCGCCAGGGTGTCGCGAAAATCGGCGCAGATTTCGTAGAATTCCGGTTCGCGCGAGAGCCGCTCCGATATCAGCAATTCGCCGGGTTCGATCCGTGCCAGCGCCGCCGGAAGGCCGGCGCGCTCGACCGGCTGCGAAAAGAACGCGCCGGTCGATACATCCAGCCAGGCAAGGCCAAGCGCGCCGCCGGCCTCGGCGACAGCCGCGAGGTAATTGTGGCGCCGGGCATCGAGCAGCGCTTCTTCTGTGATCGTGCCGGGCGTCACCACGCGTACGACCTCGCGCCGGACCACCGATTTGGCGCCGCGCTTTTTTGCTTCCGCCGGGTCTTCGGTCTGTTCGCAGACCGCAACCCGGATTCCCTTCCGGATCAGCCGTGACAGATAGGCTTCGGCGGCGTGAACCGGCACTCCGCACATGGGGATATCTGCCCCCTGATGTTTGCCGCGCCGGGTCAGCGTGATGTCGAGCGCGGCGGCGGCCTGTTCCGCATCGTCGAAGAACATCTCGTAGAAATCGCCCATGCGGTAGAACAGCAGGTCGTCAGGATGGGCCTGCTTGATCTCCAGATATTGCGACATCATCGGCGTGGGCGCATCGCCCCCCGATTTGCCGGCAGCCTTGCCGCCAATCTTGTTCGCAGACTTCGCCGGCGGCCCGGCCGGCGACGTTTTTTTGTCGGGCGCAGGTACGCCTGCCGCGTCAACCGGTATGTTTTCTGTATCCGCCACGGGTTGAATTTATCACAGCCGCCCGCGCGTTCGAACAGCCATCGGGGAATCGGTTCAAATTCCTGTCACGAACGCCCCCCTAGAATGCCTTGTTGGAGCGACGCAGTTTCCTCTCTATCCTGCCGGGCGGACATCCAATCACCTGAGGCGAACATGGCCAAGCGGAATTACAGCGATCTAGACAAGGACTCACTCATAATGCACCGGACCGGACGTCCGGGTAAGGTGGAGGTTGTCGCCACCAAACCGCTGACCACACAGCGCGATCTGGCACTGGCCTATTCGCCGGGCGTCGCCGCCCCCTGCCTCGAGATTTCGGACAATCCCGACAACGCCTACGAATATACGGCGAAGGGCAACATGGTTGCCGTGATCTCCAACGGCACCGCCGTGCTCGGCCTGGGCAATCTCGGCGGACTGGCGTCCAAGCCGGTAATGGAAGGCAAGGCGGTGCTGTTCAAACGCTTCGCCGATGTCGATTCCATCGATCTGGAACTGGATACGGAAGATGTCGACGAGTTTATCAATTGCGTCCGTTTTCTCGGCCCGTCCTTCGGCGGCATCAATCTGGAAGACATCAAGGCGCCCGAATGCTTTCTGATCGAAAGCCGTCTGCGCGAACTGATGGATATTCCGGTCTTCCATGACGACCAGCACGGCACGGCGATCATTGCCGCCGCCGGGTTCATCAACGCGCTCGACCTGACCGGCCGCGATATCGAAAAGACCAAGCTTGTCGTCAACGGGGCGGGGTCGGCGGGTATTGCCTGTATCGAACTTCTCAAGGCGTTCGGCATGCAGCACGACAATATTCTTTTGTGCGACACCCGCGGTGTCGTCTATCAGGGCCGCGAAGAGGGCATGAACCAGTGGAAATCGGCGCATGCCGCCAAGACCGATGCGCGCACGCTCGAAGAAGCGATGGAAGGCACGGATTCGTTCTTCGGCCTGTCGGTCGCCGGTGCCGTGACAAAGGACATGGTGAAATCCATGGCCGATAACCCGATCATCTTTGCGATGGCGAACCCCGATCCGGAAATCACGCCGGAAGAGGCCCGTGAGGTGCGCAAGGACGTGATTTTCGCCACCGGGCGGTCCGACTATCCGAACCAGGTCAATAACGTGCTCGGTTTCCCCTATATCTTTCGCGGGGCGCTCGATGTGCGCGCGCGGACAATCAACGACGAGATGAAAATCGCCGCCGCCCGCGCGCTGGCGGAGCTCGCGCGCGAAGACGTGCCGGACGAGGTCGCCGCCGCCTATTCCGGCAGGCGACTGCGCTACGGGCCGGAATACATTATCCCCGTGCCGTTCGACCCACGTCTGATTTCGGCGATTCCGCCAGCCGTCGCCCAGGCAGCCGTGGATACCGGTGTTGCACGCAAGGAAATGCCCGACCTGAATGCCTATAAGGTCGAACTTTCCGCCCGGCTCGACCCCACGGTCTCCATGCTGCAGGCGACACATGCCGAGGTCCGCGCGAATCCGCGCCGCGTCGGTTTCGCGGAAGGCGAGGAGGAAACGTCCATCCGCGCCGCGATCGCATTCTCGCAGTCGGGGCTCGGCACGCCTGTGCTGATCGGCCGCGAGGAACAGATCAACGACACGATCAAGCGACTCGGGCTGACGGGCGCCGACCATATCGAAATCCAGAATGCCGCAATTTCCCGCGGCAACCGGCACTATATCGAATATCTTTATCAGCGGCTGCAGCGGGACGGCTATCTCTACCGCGACTGCCAGCGCCTTGTGCACCAGGACCGCAACGTGTTTTCCGCCTGCATGCTTGTGCATGGCGATATCGACGCCATGGTGACCGGCCTGTCGCGCAGCTACTCGGTCAGTCACGACAATATCCGGCTCGCGATCGACCCGATGCCGGGATCGGAAGTCTTCGGCTTTTCCATGGTGACGTCGGGCGCGCACACGGTCTTCATTGCGGACACCACGATCAACGAACGTCCGACCGGCGAACAGCTTGCCCGCATCGCGCGTCAGTGCGTCGCCGAGGTCATGTCGCATGGGCACGTGCCCCGCGTCGCCTTCCTGTCCCATGCGACTTTCGGCAATCCGCCGGGCGCGTTGGCAACACAGGTCCGCGATGCCGTCGCGATCCTCGACGCCGAGGGGGCTGATTTCGAATATGACGGCGAAATGTCGCCGGATGTGGCGCTGGATATGGACCTGCGCGTCGTGTTCCCGTTCTGCCGCCTGACCGGACCGGCAAACATCCTGATCATGCCGGGCCTGCACGCGGCTGCGATTTCGTCGCAGATTCTCCAGAAACTGGGGGGCGGCACGGTCATCGGGCCGCTGCTGACGGGGTTGAGCCGCGCCGTTCAGATCGTTCCGATGAACGCGAACGATGCGGTCATGGTGAATTTCGCCACGATGGCGGCACACGATTCCGTAGTGATCGCCAACCGCGAGGACGGACCGGCGCCAGCCCCCAATCCGAACACGGCGGCGAAAAAGAAGCGCGCGCCGAAAAAATAATGCTTGTCAGCCGGGGCCGAGACGTTCCGCAGGGACCGGAAGGCAGAAGGTAAATCTCCATGGCACACCCGCGCATACCGCTCAGACGGCTGGTAACGCTGACAACGCTGGCGTCGCTGCCCCCGGCGATCGTTTTCGGCGCGCTCGCCGTCACGTCGCGGCTGGACTGGCACGTCGCGATCGCGTCGGTCGCGATCAGCGTGCTGATGCTCGGCTGGATGGTGCGCCGCGGACTGGGGGATGTGTACCGGATACTCGAATTCTCGGAGACGCTGGCACGGGATGGCGAGGGCGACTTGCCGGTCGAAGATATGAGTGGCCTGTTCCCGGAGTTCACAGAGGCGGTAACCCGGCTGCAAGACGCCTGGGGACGTGACCGGGGAATGCTGGGCGCCCGGGCGAATTCGGCCGAAACGATCATGGAAAGCCTGCCCCAGCCGCTGATTCTGCTCGACGAAAATCGTCAGATCGTTCGAACGACGGCAGGCGCGCGGGCGCTGTTAGGCGATCCCCGGGCGGGCCGCGATTTATCTTCGCTGATCCGGACGCCCGGCATTCTGGAAGCGGTCGATGAAGTTCTTGCCGGGGATCACGACCAGGTGGTCGAGTTCGATATCGAATTTCCGACGATGGTGTCGGTCAGCGCGCGGATTCAACGCCTCGGGGAACCCGCTGCCGACGGCTCGGTCCTGGTGATTGCGCTGTTCGATATCACCGAGATCAAGAAGACCCAGAAAATGCGGACGGATTTCGTTGCCAATGCCAGCCATGAACTCCGCACGCCGCTCGCGGTGCTCAGCGGCAGTATCAAAACCCTGCAGGGACCCGCGCGCGGGGACCGCGAGGGACAGGCAAAGTTCCTCGACATGATGGAACAGCACACGACGCGAATGACGCGCCTGATCGACGATCTTTTGTCGCTGTCGCGCATCGAGCTAAGCGCAAGCACGCGCCCGGAGGGCGAGATCGACCTTGCAGACATTCTTACGAACATCGCCGCGGTGCTCGAAGAAGCAGCCGCGCGGCGCCATATCGATATCGTTTTCGAGCCGGGCCTGGGCGATCACCGGATCACCGGGGACGCCGTGGAGATCACGCAGCTCTTCCAGAACCTGGTGGACAATGCCGTCAAATACAGCGACGAAAATTCATCGGTCCGCATCGTCACGCGGGAAGCACGCAATCCTTTCGGCGTAAAGGGCGCCGAGGAAAGCCAGTATATCGAGATTTCGGTAATCGATCGCGGCCCGGGAATTTCGGCCGAACACCTGCCGCGCCTGACCGAGCGATTTTACCGGGTGGATGCCGCAAGATCGCGGGAAATGGGCGGCACCGGGCTCGGTCTCGCCATCGTCAAGCATATCGTCGGCCGTCATCGTGGCCGACTGGACGTAAAATCCGTCGAAGGCGAGGGCAGCACCTTCACCGTTTTCCTGCCGATTTCGGTCGAGATTCCCCGCCCGCCGGCCTGAAACCGGCGGCGCGATGCCGCGCCGTCACATACGTGCCGTAACATAACTGTCATATATCCGTCATAAATTGGTCTCCGGGTCCGAATAGCTTCCGATTCGTCGGGTTCAACCCGATTACGAATGGATTGATGGCGCTTACAGGCAATCGATCTAAGGCTGGAGAATGCGGCCGAAAAGAACGTCCGCATCAAAGAAATAGACCGAAAGCTGCTCATGTCGCCGACCTTCCTCCTACTCACGATCCTTGCGCTTACCGTGTTCGGATATTACTTCGGGCGCGCCCGCGCGTCGGCCCTTGTTTCCGGCAATCTCCAGCAGCTTCACTCGCGGCCGAACTATTACGGCGCCTATACGGCGCTTTGGTGCGCGATCCCCGCGATTTTGATCGCGGTCGTCTGGCTTTCCTTCCAGCCGAGCATCGTTCAGAACCTTGTGGTCGGCTCGCTGCCGGAAGCGATGCAATCGCTTCCCCCGGACCGTCTCGGACTGATCGTGAGCGATATTTTCAATCTGGCAGACGGCAATATCGTCAGCCGACAGGCCGATCCAGCCATGATCGCTGCTGCGGAGCAGCTGAACAATTTCCGGGGAATCGGCAACAGCGCCCTGTTCGTGGTCGCTCTCGTCGTGGCAATTCTCTGTGCTCTATATGCGCGCGCGCGCCTGTCGCCGACACTGCGGGCACGAAATCAGGTGGAACAGGCAATCAAAGTGTTCCTGATGGCCTGTTCGCTTATCGCCATCGTCACCACCATCGGCATCGTCCTCTCGCTGGTGTTCGAATCCATTCGTTTCTTTGCCAAAATCTCCATCTTCGAGTTCCTCTTCGGCACGGAGTGGAGCCCACAAACGGCCCTGCGTGCCGACCAGGTCGGCGCAAAAGGCGCTTTCGGGGCGATCCCGCTGATCACCGGTACATTGCTGATTACCGCAATTGCAATGGTTCTTGCCGTGCCCATCGGTCTGTTCTCGGCGATATATCTGTCCGACTATGCCGGTGCGAAAGTGCGGGGCTATATCAAGCCCATGCTGGAAATCCTCGCCGGTATCCCGACGGTCGTGTACGGCTTTTTCGCCGCCCTGACGGTCGCGCCCTACATCCGCGATCTCGGCGCATCGCTTGGCCTGAACGTTGCCTCCGAAAGCGCGCTCGCCGCCGGGCTGGTCATGGGCATCATGATCGTGCCGTTTATCTCTTCGCTGTCGGATGACGTGATCAACGCGGTCCCGCAGTCGCTGCGCGACGGGTCATACGCGATGGGCGCGACACAGTCCGAGACCATCAAGAAGGTCATTCTGCCGGCGGCACTGCCCGGAATATTCGCCGCCTGCCTGCTCGCCGTCAGCCGCGCCATCGGCGAGACGATGATCGTCGTCATGGCCGCCGGCCTTGCCGCGAACCTGACGGCGAATCCGTTTGAGGCAGTGACCACCGTGACCGTCCAGATCGTCACCCTTTTGGTGGGCGATCAGGAATTCGACAGTGCGAAGACCCTTGCCGCATTTGCCCTGGGGCTGCTGCTGTTCTGCATCACCCTGACCATGAACGTTATCGCATTGCATGTTGTGCGGAAATACAGAGAGCAATATGACTGATATTTCTCGATCCGAGGCTGTTTCCGGAAAATCCAAAATGCGCTCCGACGCCGACCGCGATCGTCATATTAAAAAGCGTTATGCCGCAGAGCGGCGCTTCAAGTTTTACGGCCTGCTTGCGATTGCACTCGCCATCGGCGCGCTGACCTGGCTTGTCGTCAGCATCGCTTCGACCGGCTATACGGCATTCGTTCAGACCAAAATCGAGCTCGAAATTTATTTCGACCCGCAGGTTATCGATCCCAGCGGTACCCGGGATGCGGCCACGTTGAGCAAGGCCAATTATGCCGCGCTTTACCGCAATGCGATCAGGGGCCAGTTTGCCGACGTGACATCGCGACGCGACAAGCGCGCTCTTACCCGGCTGGTCAGTTCGGGGGCGGATCTCGAACTACGCGAAATTGTTTTGTCCGACCCGGAAATGATCGGCAAACGAGCCAAGATATGGCTGACGGCATCGGACGAGGTCGACCAGTTCCACAAGGGCGCGTTTACGCGCGAGCTGCCGGAAAGCCAACGCCAGTTCAAAAACAAGCATATCGACTGGTACGACCGGCTCCTAAAGAATGGGCAGGTCGACGCTAAGTTTAACACCACCCTCTTCACCGCCGGCACGTCGCGTGAACCGGAACTTGCCGGGATCTGGGGCGCGATTGTCGGGTCTTTCTGGACCATGATGGTCACCCTGTTGCTCAGCTTCCCGATCGGTGTCTCCACCGCCGTCTATTTGCAGGAATTCGCACCGAAGAACCGCTGGACCGACCTGATCGAGGTGAACATCAACAACTTGGCGGCCGTGCCGTCGATCGTGTTCGGCCTGCTCGGGCTCGCCGTCTTCCTGAACTTTTTCGGCCTGCCGCGGTCGGCGCCTCTGGTGGGCGGCATGGTGCTGGCCCTGATGACCCTGCCCACGATCATTATCGCGACGCGCGCCGCTCTGAGCGCGGTGCCGCCGTCCATTCGCGAAGCCGCGCTCGGCGTCGGTGCATCGAAGCAGCAGATGGTAATGCACCATGTGCTGCCGCTGGCGCTCCCCGGCATCATGACCGGTACGATTATCGGAATGGCCCAGGCCCTGGGCGAAACGGCGCCGCTGCTCATGATCGGTATGGTCGCCTTTATCGTCGACATACCCGGCGGGCCGATGAGCGCTTCGACCGTGCTGCCGGTGCAGATATTCCTGTGGAGCGATCTGCCCGAGCGGGCTTTTGTGGAACGCACCAGTGCCGCCATCCTTATTCTGCTTGCGTTCCTCATTGTCATGAACTTTATCGCCGTGCTGCTGCGCAAACGTTTTGAGCGGCGCTGGTAGCAACAATCAGTAACAGGGAATACGAAGATGGATACCGCCATAGCCGAACCGGCCAATACGACCGGCACACCGGGTAGCGTAATAGACGACCGGGGCGAACCCATGGAAAACGCCAAGATCGTCGCGCGCGACGTGAACGTTTTCTACGGCGAGAAGCAGGCCCTGTTTGGCGTCAACCTGGATATTCCGGAAAATCAGGTGACGTCTTTGATCGGGCCGTCGGGCTGCGGCAAGTCGACCTTCCTGCGCTGCCTCAATCGCATGAACGATGTCATCGATGTCTGCCGGGTCGAAGGCAAGATCGAGATCGAGGGACGGGATGTTTACGACCCGGAGCTCGATGTCGTTCAACTGCGCGCCCGGGTCGGTATGGTGTTCCAGAAGCCGAATCCGTTCCCCAAATCGATCTACGACAATATTGCCTACGGTCCGCGAATCCATGGAACCGTGACCAGCAAAGCGGAACTGGACGAGATCGTCCGGTCCAGCCTTGAAAAATCCGGCCTTTTGAAAGAGGTCGAAGACCGGCTGGACGAACCGGGTACCGGTCTTTCCGGCGGCCAGCAGCAGCGCCTGTGCATTGCCCGCGCAATCGCCGTCAGCCCCGAAGTCATCCTGATGGACGAGCCTTGCTCCGCGCTGGATCCGATCGCGACGGCCCGCATTGAGGAACTGATAGAAAATCTGCGCGAACGCTATACGATTGTCATCGTGACGCATTCGATGCAGCAGGCCGCCCGCGTATCGCAACGCACGGCGTTTTTCCATCTCGGAAACCTGGTCGAGGTCGACGATACCGAACAGATGTTTACGAACCCCCGTGACGAACGCACACAGGGTTATATCACCGGCCGATACGGCTAAACGGAGCTAAAAAGGACACGCCCATGGCAAGTAACCCGCAAGCAGGCGACCATATCGTCAAATCCTATGACGAAGAGCTCGAACACCTGAACAACGACATCATCAAGATGGGCGGGCTGACCGAAGCGCAGATCGCACGGTCGATCGACTCGGTCGTTCGGCGAGACGCGGAGCTTGCGACCCGTGTCATCGCCGACGATGAACTGGTCGACGACCTGAACTACGAAATCGATATCCAGACGACGCGGCTTCTCGCTCTGCGTCAGCCGATGGCGCTGGATCTTCGCCATATCGTCGCGGCGCTGAAGATTTCAGCCGACCTGGAACGCATTGCCGACTACGCGGCAAATATCTCCAAACGCGCGATCACCCTGTCGAGCGCGGCACCCGTGCCGCCGGTCCATTCGATTCCGCGGATGAGCCGCATGGCCCAGCAGATGGTCAAGGAAGTGCTCGATGCCTACATCGCGCGCGACGTCGAAAAGGCGGTCGCCGTCTGGCATTCGGACGAGACGCTCGACAACATGTACACCAGCCTGTTCCGCGAAGCGCTGACCTACATGATCGAGGATCCGCGCAGCATTTCGATGTGCACCCATTTGCTGTTTATCGCAAAGAACATCGAACGTATCGGCGACCATGTAACCAATATCGCCGAGACGATTTACTTCCTGGTCCATGGCGACCGCATGCGCGAGACCCGCCCGAAGGGCAGCGGGGATGTCGAAACGTTGAACATGCCGTTCACGGGCGAGAACAGGGGAGATGCCAAGCAATGAACCCGGTGATCCTGATCGTCGAGGATGAAGCCGATCTCGTCGAACTGCTCCGATACAACCTGGAACGGGAAGGCTATGAAGTCGTCGCCACGCCAAGCGGCGAAGAAGCCCTGCTGATCGTCGAAGAACGTCATATCGACCTGATGCTGCTGGACTGGATGCTGCCCCATATGTCGGGTATCGAAGTCTGCCGCCAGTTGCGCCGCAAACCGGAAAGCCGCAACCTGCCGGTCATCATGCTGACCGCGCGCGGCGAGCAGGTCGACCGTGTACGGGGGCTCGAAACCGGCGCCGACGACTACATCACCAAGCCCTTTGCGCCCGAAGAACTGATCGCCCGCATCCACGCCGTCATGCGCCGCGCCCGGCCCGCCCTGTCGGAGGAACGGCTGACCTATGGCGATATCGAGATGAACCTGACCGAGCACAAGGTCGCCCGCAGCGATCGCCCGGTCGTGCTGGGGCCGACGGAGTTCCGGCTGCTGCGCCACTTCATGGAACATCCGGGACGGGTTTTTTCCCGGGACCAGCTGATCGATTCGGTCTGGGGTCACGGCATCTATATCGATTCCCGCACCGTCGACGTTCATATCCGCCGCCTGCGCAAGGCGCTGAACGGCAAGGGCGAGCAGGATGTGATCCGCACCGTGCGGTCGGCCGGGTATGCGCTGGACGCCGAGGCCGCTATCGCTTAAGGCAAACCGGCCGCGAATCAGGCTCAGGTGAACATGCCCTTGAGCATGAAGAAAAACAGCGCGGCGAGAACGCCCCCCGCAGGCAGGGTGACGACCCAGGACACGAAAATGCTGCCGATCACCCGCAGATCGAGTGCCGCGATCCCGCGGGCCATGCCGACACCCATCACCGCGCCCACCGCGATATGCGTGGTCGAAACCGGCATCGCCGTGCGCGACGCGATAACCACGGTCAACGCCGCGGCAACCGTGGCACAAAAGCCGCTGGTCGGGGTCAACGCCGTTATCTTCGTGCCGATGGTGCGCATGACCCGGTACCCGTAGGTCACCAGGCCGAGCACGATTCCCATCCCGCCGAGCATCAGGATCCAGAATGGCATCTCGATCTTCTGGGTGACTTCGCCGCCGGACTGGATAAGGCCGTAAACCGCCGTCAGCGGGCCGACACCGTTTGCAACGTCGTTGGACCCATGGGCGAACGCCATGGCACAGGCCGTAAAGACGATCATCGGCGCGAATACCCGCTCGACACTGGCGAGATGGGCGGTCTCGTCCATCGCCTCGTGAACGGACACCCGTGCGACGGCGCGCTTGCCGATCATCGCGGTCAGGATTCCGACCCCGGCGGCGATCGCCGCGCTTTCATAGCCGTTCAGATCGATACTGAGATGTTTCAGGCCCTTGAAGATCGTCACCAGCGAAATCACGAAACCGACCAGAAACAGGTAATATGGCGCATAGCGCACGGCGCTTTTGAACGGGTGCTCGGATTTCAGGATCAGCGACTGGACGCTGAGCATCAGCAGGAAGGCGACCCCGCCGCCCAGAACCGGCGACACGACCCAGCTTGCCACGATCTGCCCGACCTTGCCCCAGTTGACGGCGTCGAACCCGATGCCGGCGACGGCGAACCCGATAATCGCGCCGACGATGGAATGGGTGGTCGAAACCGGCCATCCGCGGACGGACGCCAATGCGAGCCAGCACCCCGCCGCCAGAAGAGCCGCGAGCATGCCGAATACCAGCAGTTCCGGCCGGTCCACGATCTGCGACGGATCGATGATTCCCTTGCGGATCGTTCTGGTCACGCTGCTGCCCGCGAGCGACGCCCCGGCAAATTCGAATATCGCCGCGACGATGATAGCCGTCCTGACCGTTATCGCGCCCGAGCCGACCGAGGTCCCGAGGGCGTTTGCAACGTCATTCGCACCGATCCCCCAGGTCATGAAAACGCCGAAGACGATCGCGAGAATCAGGAGCGTCGGACCGAACTGGGAAATTACGTCCATGAAATCATCCGGCGAAGTTTACTGGTCAAATACGATGGGACTCGCGGCGGGTCTGCCGGGGATCAGCGGGCGATCAGAAGGCGATGACGATTACCGGCGCGTTCGGCGAAATTGGCGAGATCGCCGACCCAGTGAATAACCCGGTCCCACATCATCGTCAGAACGGGCCCGATATCGTCTTCGTTTTCAAAGAGCAAGCGCATTAATTCGATCGCAAGGACATCCGTATCCGATTCGATCTTGTTGAGCTCGTCGATCATGTACATCACCTTGTCGGCCTCGGCTCCGCGGAACCCGGTACCGACAAGTTCGTCCATCTCTTCCATGATCTTGCCGAGATGATTGCAGGCATCGACGCAGCGCGCCGTAAGCTTCATCAGCGGGTCGTGCATGATGTCGGGCAGGGTCATGTGACGCACCACCATCATGCCGGCGATATCCTGGGCCGTATCGGCAATCGAATCCTGCAGATCCAGAATTTCGAGAAGGTCGCGACGGTCGACCGGCAGAAACATGCTCTTGGGCAAATGCGACCGCAGCTCGTTCTTGATGTCGTCCGCTTTGCTTTCAAGCCCGTTGATACGGTCGCGGACTTCCTCGACCCCGGCCCTGTCATTCCGCTGTGCCGCGACAAAAATATCCGGCACCTCGTTCGCACAATCGATCACGACACGGATATGTTCCTGCAACGGCGTGAAGGGCGACTGCCCGAACAACTGCATCAGCGGATTCTTGATCACCATCGGCGGTCTCCCCGGATCGCGGCATTCTCGCACCGCAGTGAGGGCTTCATTCAACAGCGAATCGGCGGAGGCGGCAAATCAGGTGGAACGGTCCCCGGCATCCTGTTCGATCCGGGGCATCAGTCTGACCAGCAGCCATAACAGGATAATTGCGGGAATCGACATCGCCCCGACACCGATAAAAAACAGCGTCCAGTCGCCGCCCAGCGCATCGACCGCCCAGCCCGAAACCGAACCGAGCTGGATGCGCGCAAAATTGCCGAGCGACGCCAGCAAAGCATATTGGGTCGCCGTAAACGCGACGTTACACAAGCCTGACAGATAGGCGACGAAGGCCGTGGTCGCCATGCCGCCGGTCAGGTTGTCGAAGAACACCACCGTCGCCAGCAGGCCGAAATCCTTGCCGCTTGCCGCCAGCAGCGCAAAGGCGAGATTGGTGACCATCATCAGCACCGCCCCGAGAAACATCGCCCGCATCACGCCAAGGCGAACACACACCCAGCCGCCGACGGCGACACCGAGCAACGTCGCCGCCAGGCCGACCGTCTTGGTGTAATTGGCGATCTCGATCTTGGTAAACCCGAGATCGACATAGAATACACCCGCCATCCGCCCCAGCATCGCGTCGCCGAACTTGTAGAAAACGATGACGGCGAGCACGAGAACCGCCATCCAGCCGAGCCGCGCAAAGAAATCCTGTAGCGGTGCGACCGCCGCCCGGGTCAGCCAGTCGGCAGCGCTCTTCGCCGGCACCGTCAGTTCGGGCGGGTGTACTGGTTCGCGCGCCATCAGGGTCGCGGCGGAAATGACGGCGATCACGGCCGCCGCCGCGATATAGGCTGCCATCCAGCCGCCGGCCGCCGCCACATAAAGCGCGCCCGCACCGGTCAGAAAGGCACCGCTGTGCCAGCCGTAAATGGCGATTGCGGCACCGGCGCCGTATTCATCGGGCTTCAGGATTTCGACCCGGTAGGCATCGATCGCGACATCCTGGGTTGCCGACAGAAAAGAAACGAGCAGAGCGCAGGCGGCAAGCGGGACGGCGGCGGTTTTCGGATCCTGCGCCCCCATCGCGACGACAACGGGCACCAGCAAGATCTGGCAGCCGAATATCCAGGCCCGGCGCTGACCGAGCCACCGGTAAAGTCCCGGCAGGCGCGCGCGGTCGACCAGCGGCGCCCACAGGAAATTGATCGCATAGGGCGTCGCCACCGCGCCGATGATGCCGATGGATGTGCGCGATACGCCTTCTTCGCGCAGCCAGATCGACAGGGTCGCAAAAACCAGCGAAGACGGCAGGCCGCTCGCCATACCGAAAAAGAAAATCGTCCTGAAACGCGGATCGCGCAGCCGCGCCGTCCACGGCACCTTCGGGGAATCCGCCATGTCGGGATTCTAGACGTCCCCGCACCGGTTTGTATAGAATCGCCTGAACAGGAGGCGACATGTCCGAACATCTGACCGCCCGTACCGAAACCGATCTGGCCGGGGCGCCGCTCGCCCGACACACGCTGCTCCTCGATGACGACCGCACGCGGATCACCCAGTGGGTGTTCGCGCCCGGCGATCGGACGGGCTGGCACAAGCATGCCCACGATTACGTGACCGTTCAGCAGTCGGGCGGAGCATTGCTGCTGCAGGCTGCGGATGGCAGCGAAAAACAGGTCGATTACGAAGACGGCCGGACGATGTCGTGGACCGCACCGATCGAACACAACGCGGTCAACATCTCGGATGTGGAAGTCCGGGTGCTCGAAATCGAATACAAGGTGCCTGCGGCGTTACCCGCGTAGTCATTTGATTGCCGACTAATTTCCTGGACCCCGATCCGGGTCGATTGCACGGCCGGAACGCCCGGTATCGATGTTTGCAGATCTTGGGCAGCGTGTGATAGCCTTTTGGGGATAAAAACGCGGACGGGGAAAACCCCGCCGCTTATCAGGGAAATCCTTCACACTGGAGACAATCAATGAAACGACTTTTACTCGCTTCAGCCGCCCTCGCTGCCGGAACGGCTTTCGCCGTTGCCCCCGCGATGGCGCAAAAGACCTACACGATGAAAATCGGCATGGTCACCATTAACGACTCGAACCATTTTTCGGCCAACTGGCAGAAAAAATTCATTGAGGAAAAATCCGGCGGGCGCATCAAGGTCGGCGTTTTTCCGGCCGCCCAGCTCGGCAAGGTGCCGCGCCAGATCGAGGGCGTTCAGCTCGGCACCCAGGAAGCCTTCAACATCCCGCCGGGCTTCTTCATCGGTATCGACAAACGCTTCATGGTCACCGACGCTCCCGGTATTTTCGATGACATCGAACACGCCCAGCGCGCCGTTAATTATCCGAAGTTCCACAGCACCTTCACCCAGATGGGCGCCAGCAAGGGCTTCGTCATCAACTATCTTTGGGCCTGCGGCGACACGTCAATCGCGACGGTCAAGCCGTTCAAGACACTCGACGACCTGAAGGGCCGCAAGATCCGCGTCCTGGCGACCCCGCTGGAGCGCGAAGTGATCAAGACCATGGGAGCCACCGGTATCCCGATGCCCTATTCGGAAGTGCTTCCGGGTATGCAACGCAAAACCATCGACGGCGTCCGGTCGGCGATCATCGTGATGCATCCGTCCAAGTTCTGGACGGTCGCCAAGCACATCACGCTGACCGGCATGGGCCAGATCTCCTGCGGCCAGTTCCTCAGCACCGCATGGCTGAAAACGTTGCCCGACGACCTGCGCCAGATCGTCATGGATTCCGGTAAGCAGGTCACGCCGATGGCCGGCAACTGGGGTCGCGATCTGACCAAGAAGGCGGAAGAAAACTGGGCGAAGGACGCGACCGTCCATCGCCTGTCGGCCGCCGACAGCGCCGAGCTGCGCAAGCGGGTGTCGCCGATTGCAGACAAGATCCTGGCGGAAGACCCGGTAACCAAAGACATGTATGCCCTGCTGAAGGAAGCCGTCGCGGCAACCCGCAAATAGCATCATACGGATACGACCAGACACCCCCGGCATCGCCGGGGGTGTCTTTCGTTTACGACCCGGCATCGACCTGTCGGGGACGTGCTGACAAACAGAGGGAGTGATCGCATATGTCCAACCGGCCTTCTCTCGCCTGGATGGAAAAATACCGGGACACGGTCAACGCCGACCCGGAGATGTCCGTCATCGGCGACTGGTTCACGGAAAATTTCAAGCTGTCCTTCGAAGGCACCGACTTCCTCATCTCCGTCCGCGAGGGAAAGATCGTGGATATCGAACAGAATCCCCGGTTCGACCGCCCCGCGGCATTTTCGCTGCGGGCGCCCATGTCGGTGTGGAACAGGTTCATCAGCCCCAATCCGCCGCCGCTGTATCACGATTTTTTCGCGATGCTGATGCGTGTCGACGACTTCGTCCTCGACGGCAATACACTGGCGACGATGCAGAACGCCCGCGCGCTGCACCGGATGATGAATATACTTAAGCAGATGGAGCCGCTCGATGCCGCAGCTTAGCCCGGGCCATGAGCCGATCACCGCCCGCTACGTCAACATCGAAAGCGGCGGGATCGAATACCGTATTTTCTACGAAGAAGCCGGCGAAGGCGTGCCCCTGATCTGTCTGCACACCGCCGGGACCGACAGCCGCCAGTTCCGCCACGTGCTGAACGACCCGGACGTGACATCGAAGTGCCGGGTTATCGCCTTCGACATGCCCTATCACGGCCGTTCCAACCCGCCGGAAAACTGGTGGCTGAACAGGTACCAACTGACCACCGACGTCTACCTGAACCTGATCCACGACTTCTGGCTGGCGCTCGGCATCGAGAACCCCATCGTGATGGGCTGCTCGATGGGCGGCGCGGTCACGCTCGGTGTGGCAGCGCGGTATCAGGAAGAAATCACCGGGATCATCGGACTGGAAAGCGCGGCCTTCGCCGAGGGCCGCGACAACGACTTCCTGCATCATCCGGCAATCCACGGCGGAGAACTGGCGGCGAGCTATACCTACGGGCTGAACGCGCCGTCGTCGCCCGAAGCCGGCTGTCGTGAAAACTGGTGGTATTACAGTCAGGGCGGCCCCGGTGTTTACAAGGGCGACGTGTATTTCTACTGCGAGGACTGGGACGCCCGCGAAGACATCAAGTCGATCGACACCAACCGCTGCAAGGTCTCGCTGCTGACCGGCGAATACGACTATTCCGCGACACCGGAAATGTCACAGGCCGCCGCCGATGCGATCACCGGGTCGCGGCTGACCATCATGAAGGATATCGGTCATTTTCCGATGATCGAAAATTACGACCGGTTTCGGCCCTATCTGCTGACCGAGCTGGAGCAGATGGTCTGACCGGCGGGCTTGTGTAAATGCCGGCGGGGCGCGTCAGACAGCGTCTTGTCGGCCGATACGGTCCAGGTTTTCCTGCAGGGCCAGCTTGCTCAGCCGGTCCATCGGCAGGTTCACGAAAATGGAAATCCTGCTGGTCATGAAACGCATGGTTTCGGCAAACGCCGCGCGTTTGACCGCTTCCTTGCCGTCGACAGCAACAGGGTCGGGGATACCCCAATGGGCGGTCACCGGCTGGCCTGGCCATATCGGGCACACCTCGTTATGCGCGGTGTCGCAGACCGTGAAGACGAAATCCATCGCCGGCGCACCGGGAGCGGCGAATTCGTCCCAGCTTTTCGAGCGCATCTCGTCTGTCGGAAAATTCTGCAGCTTCAGCAGGTCCAATGCGTAGGGGTGGATCTCTCCGTTCGGCATGCTGCCGGCGCTGAAAGCCTTGAACCGGCCGGCCCCTTCCCGGTTGAGCACGGCCTCGGCGATGATGCTTCGCGCGGAATTTGCGGTACAAAGAAAAAGAACGTTCTTGACCTGATCAGTCATCTGTCTCGCTCGTCTTAGGGAGCGGCCTGTCTACCCGGGAATTGTGACAGGACGATGAAAACCAGGGAATCGGCTCAGCGAATCAGGCACTTTCGGCTTCGCGCCGCGATTCCTTTTTGCGATCGTGCGGGCTGAGCAGGCGCTTGCGCAAACGGATATGCTGCGGTGTGACCTCCACCAGTTCGTCGTCGTCGATATAGCTGATCGCCTCTTCGAGACGCAGCGATCTCGGCGTCGTCAGACGCACCGATTCATCCGTGCCGGAAGCACGGATATTGGTCAGCTTCTTGGTCTTCAGCGGGTTGACCTCAAGATCGTTGCCCCGGCTGTGTTCGCCGATGACCATGCCCTCATAAACCGCCGTTCCGGCGCCGATGAACAGTTCCCCGCGCTCTTCGAGGTTCCACAACGCGAAGGGCACCGACTTGCCCTGGCCGTTCGAAATCAGCACGCCGTTGCGCCGCCCCGGAACCTTTCCTTTGTGGGCGGCATAGGAGTGATACAACCGGCTCATCACGCCGGTACCGCGGGTCTCGTTCAGGAACTGGCCGTGATAACCGATCAGCCCGCGCGACGGGGCAAGGAAGGTCAGCCTTGTCTTGCCGCCGCCGGACGGGCGCATGTCGGTCATTTCGCCGCGACGCTCGCCCAGCGCTTCGACCACGGGGCCGACATAGGCGTCGTCGACGTCGATCACGACTTCTTCGATCGGCTCTTCGCGCTCGCCGGTCTCGGGGTTGTTGCGAAACAGCACACGGGGGCGCGAAACGGACAGTTCGAATCCTTCGCGGCGCAGCGATTCGATCAGCACGCCGAGCTGCAGTTCACCGCGGCCCTTGACCTCGAATACGTTCTCGTCATTCGTGCGTTCGACGCTGATGGCGACATTGCCCTCGGCCTCCCGTATCAGCCGTGCGGCCAGCAGCCGCGACGTCACCTTGTCGCCGTCATCCCCGGCGAACGGGGAATCGTTGATCGAGAAACTCATCGACAGGGTCGGCGGGTCCACCGGCAAAGCCTGGATAGGCGTGCCGGCTTCCGGGTCGGTAATCGTGTCGGCAACGGTCGCTTCCTTCAGTCCGGCAATGGCGATGATGTCGCCGGCGCGCGCTTCATCGACCGGCACACGCTCGATGCCGCGAAACGACAAGAGCTTGGTCAACCGGCCGGTCTCGAGCTTTTTACCGTCATGGCTCAGGGCGGTGACCGGCGCGTTGACGCGGGCGACCCCCCGCTCGACTCGTCCGGTCAGCACACGGCCGAGATAGTTGTCGTATTCCAGAATCGTCGCCAGCATGGCGAAGGGCGCATCCGCATCGGCCACCGGGGGGGCGAAATGCGTGGTGATCAGTTCGAAGAGCGGGGTCAGGGATTCGCGCGGCGCTTCCAGATCTTCCGCCGCCCAGCCTTCCTTGGCCGACGCATACAATGTGGGAAAATCCAGCTGCTCATCGGTAGCCCCGAGCGCCGCGAAAAGGTCGAATACCTCTTCCTGGACTTCATAGGCACGCTGGTCGGGACGGTCCGCCTTGTTCACGACCACGATCGGTTTCAGGCCAAGCGCCAGCGCCTTCATGGTGACGAACTTGGTCTGCGGCATCGGCCCTTCGGCCGCATCCACCAGCACCAGGGCACCGTCGACCATCGACAGGATACGTTCGACCTCGCCGCCGAAGTCGGCATGGCCCGGGGTGTCGACAATATTGATCCGAAGCCCGTTCCATTCAACGGAGGCGCATTTGGCAAGGATCGTTATCCCGCGTTCGCGCTCCTGGTCGTTGGAATCCATGACGCGCTCGGCGACGCGCTGATTGTCCCGGAACGTGCCGGACTGGCGCAGCAACTGGTCGACCAGGGTTGTTTTGCCATGATCGACATGCGCGATGATCGCGATATTACGAAGTTCTGTCACGGTACGGTTTTCCAAAAATAACGAGGCGGGTCATCTGACCCGCCCGTTCGATTTCAACATGCGTCGGCGTTTCGCCAGCGCTGTATACAGCGAATTGAGAAAATTATCCCAGTTTTTCCTTTACGAGGGCTGAAAGCGACGTTTCCGGCCGTGCGCCGTAATGGCTGATGACCTCGGCTGCGCAGATCGATCCGATCCGCCCGGCGATCTCCAGCTCGTACCCCTGGGTCAGACCAAACAACACGCCGGCTGCATACAGATCGCCGGCACCCGTCGTATCGACGACATCCGCGACCGGTTCCGCAGCTATTTCCAGGACCTGGTCCGCCGTGACAATCACCGAACCCGCAGGGCCGCGTGTGACGGCAGCAAGATCGACCTTGCCGACAAGCTGGCCGACCGCATCGTCGAAGGAATCGGTTTCGAACAGGGAGGTAATCTCGTCGTGATTGGCAAACAGGATATCGACATGACCCTCGACCAGGTGCCGGAAAGACGCCCGGTGGCGATCGACGCAGAACGGGTCCGAGAGCGACAGCGCGACCTTGCGTCCAGCGGCATGCGCCAGCTCGGCCGCTTTGACAAAGGCTTCCTTCGCCTCGTCCCGGTCGAACAGATAGCCTTCAAGATACGTGATCCGGGCATCGCCGATCGCTTCCGGATCGATATCGTCGGGGCCCAGCATGACGCTGACCCCGAGAAATGTCTGCATCGTCCGGTCGGCATCGGGGGTGACGAATATCAGGCAGCGGGCCGTGGATTCGCCTGTCGTCGCCGGACGGGACCGGTAATCGACGCCGGCGGCCTTGATATCGTGGCTGAACACACCGCCGAGCTGGTCGTCGCGGACCTTGCCGATATAGGCGCCGGTGCCGCCAAGAGAGGCGATACCTGCCAGTGTGTTGGCCGCCGAGCCACCCGACGTTTCGATACCCGCCCCCATTTCGCCATAGAGCCTGTCGGCGTCATCGGCATCGATCAGGGTCATCGTCCCCTTGCTGAGGTTGAGGCGCTCGATCAGCGCTTCGTCGGCCTGTGAGATTACATCGACGATTGCGTTGCCGACGCCGACGACGTCTAGCTGGGCGTCTGCCATGGGATACTCCTGATATGGTCTGGGAATTTTTGAAAATCGGCGCGCAGTATAACGGGGGCAGGCGACACTGCAATGGAAACTCCCCGGATCGGGACCATATGTAAAAGCGATACCCAAACGGGCCTTGCCCCGTGAACCGCGGGGCGGGTAAACAGGCGCAACACAGCGGAGTCAGGATCGGCAAGGATATGTTTTCAGGGCTTTTTCTCGCGATAGAACAACTCGGCGATCCGCGGATTCGCGGCGTGATCGTGCGCGCGGTGATCATCAGTGCCGTGTTCTTCGTGATCCTGATGGTCGCTGCAGGCTGGCTGCTAAGCGGCCTGACCGTGTTCGGGATCGGATGGCTCGACACGGCGGTGTCGTATCTCGGCGGAAGTGCCGCCTTTATTGTCGGGCTGTTCCTGTTCCCCGCCTTCACCGGCATCATTATCTCCTTCATGCTCGAAGAGATCGCCGGCGCGGTCGAAGCGCGGCATTATCCGGACCTGCGGGCCGCGCGCGAAGAACCGGTTATGGAAATGGTCGGCAACGCGGCGCGGTTTGCCGGGGTGACGGTGTTTCTGAATCTGCTGGTGTTCATCTTCGTGGTCCCGCTCATGCTGATCACCATCGTGCTGATACCGCTCATTCCCTTTGTCTTCTATGGGCTCAACGGGTATCTTCTCGGGCGCGAGTATTTTGAATTCGCGGCTGTCCGGCGGCTGGACCCGGCGGCCGGCAGGATGTTGCGACGGCAATTCAAACTTCGCGTGTTCATGTGCGGCATCGCGATTGCCGTGCTGATGACCATACCGTTTGTGAACTGGCTGATGCCGGTGGTCGCGGCGGCCTATATGGTGCATGTATTCGAAGGCGTTCGCAGGCGCACACAGGTCGCCTGACCCCCCGCGAAGACGGGAAGACTTAAATACAGCCGCTGTTGCGGCAAATGAGACAGCCGCCGTTGCGGCGCACACAGAACCGCCGCATTGCGGCTTTACCGGAAAGACAGGACCATGGCGGACCAGGAAAACCCCATCAAAACCGAAAGCCCGGCGGCGCTGCCGCTCAAGTCGGACACCGGCGCAACCCCGCCGACGGCGCTCCGGCCCGCGGAAGTCGCCCGTCCGGCGCGCGACCTGCAGGCCGTGGCGCGGCCATCGAATCTGAGCAGCCCGGAAGGCAAGAAACTGATTGTCGGCCGTGAAATCGAACTTAGCGGCAATATCAGTGCCTGCGACAAACTGGTCGTCGAAGGCCGGGTCGAGGCGGAACTGCAGGACTGCCGCCAGATCGAAATTGCGGCAACCGGCACCTTCAAGGGCGCCGCCGCCATCGATATGGCGGAAATCAGCGGAAATTTCGAAGGCACGCTGACAGCGCGCGATATCCTGATCGTGCGGTCGACCGGCCGGATCACCGGCACGGTCCGCTTCGGCAAGCTAGAGATCGAACGCGGTGGCGAGGTTGTCGGCGACATCGGGCTCTGCGACGCAGCGGGCGACGACTGAGGGTTTCGACCGGAACCGACGCATGCCCCGCAGACTATTTTCGTTCGCGCTCTGCGCCGTCCTGAGCGCCTGCGCCGTTCAACCGGCGGGACCAGGCAGGGAAACGGCGCCCGTCGACGACCAGTCGATGGCCGAGCCGCCACAGCCGGATCCGGCTATTCCCGCGCCGCCGCCGCAACGGGCGGCGATCGCACCCGCAAGCCTCGTGGGCATGACGGGTGCGCGCATCACCAGCCTGTTCGGGACTCCCGTCTTCGTTCGGCGGGACCCGCCCGGCGAATTCTGGCGATACCGTAACCGGACCTGTGTGTTGGAACTGTTTTTCTATCTGCGGGACGGCGCGCAGCGCGTCGATCATATCGAAACCCGAAACACGGGAAAAAACCCGCAGGACCGGTCGAATTGCATCGAAAAACTGCGAAAACCGCCCACGCGAAGCTGATATAGGCCGAATTTCGTGAAAATAGCGGGCAAAAACATCTAAAACCCGGGTGGAATTTGCGTCGATACTGAAAAACCGGTCCGTCAGGCAGATTATTGCCCCGAATTCGGGCTCAGCGCCGGTCGTCGTCGCCGATCCGTTCGCGGTCCGGCGGCGGGGTATCGACTTCTTCGAAATCGCCATCGATAACCGGGCCGCCGGCCATCGGGCCCCTGCGGCCCGCACCTGAACCTCTACCAGGACCTGCGCCGGGATGACCGCCGCCGAGTCCGCCGGCCGCGACGGTTATTTTCCCGCTTCGAACAAGCCATCGGCCGATTGCACCCGCCGCAAACCGCCGAAATGGCGGCACAAACAGCATGAAACCGACCGCATCGGTGAAAAAACCGGGCGTAAGCAGCAAAATACCGGCAATAAGCAGGCAAAGGCCGTCAAACACCTCCTGAACGGGCAATTCATTGCGCGCAGTGCTTTCCTGGGCCCTCTGCAGCACGGCGAGCCCCTGAAGACGCAGCAAAGTGGTGCCGGCGAAAGCGGTCACGATCACGATACCGAGGGTCGGCCACAGGCCGATCCACCCGCCAATCTCGATAAAGAGGCCGATTTCGATGATCGGAATGGCAATAAACATTGCCAGCAAAAGGATTGCCATGCTTGCGATTTCCCGGTGGACGTCCTATGTACACAAGAGTACGGAGTCGTGCGCAAAGGCTCGAATAAGGGTTGGATGAGCCGGAAACGCGCGATACCGAACCGCGATACCGAACAATGTGGTAACGATTGCGATATAACCAAAGTAATATAGTCGACGTAATATCCAACATAGGCGCCTGCGTCCATCCACCCCGCCCTGGATGGGAAACGTCTGACGACATTGGAGCGCCCGGAAATGGGCGCCGGAAAGCAAAATGATGGGTGACGGGTTTCAGTTTCTCGATATTGTCCTGTTCGCGATGGTCGCGGCGTTTCTCGTGCTGCGCCTGCGCAGCGTTCTGGGCAAAAAAACCGGCCATCAGGAACCGCGCCAGGATCCGATCTCGCGCCGTCAGCAGGATGCCGACAAGGACGGTAACGTCGTCGAGCTGCCAAATCGCAAAAACGACGACGCCGACGGCCCTGAAAGCCCGTTCGAGGCCGATCCGACCGCCAACCTCGACCCCAACGACCCGCTTGCCGCCGGCATCACCCAGATTCGCATCGCCGATAGCAGCTTTCATCCGGCGGAATTCGCCGACGGGGCGCGCGGCGCATTCGAAATGATCGTTCAGGCCTTTGCCGAGGGCGATACCGCTACCCTCGATAACCTGCTTGCCGAAGACGTTTTCGAAAACTTCAACGACGCGATCGAGACCCGCAAGGAAGCCAATGAACGCCTCGAGACGACGATTATCGGTATCAAGTCCGCCGATGTCATCGAGGCGGGAATGGATGGCCGGAACGCGATGGTCACCGTCAAATTCGTCTCGGAACAGGTCAACGTGACACATGATTCTGAGAATCGCGTTGTTGACGGCGACCCGAACCAGGTGACGGAAATCACTGATATCTGGACGTTCTCGCGTGACACCAAGACCAGCGACCCGAACTGGAAGCTGGTCGAAACCCGCAGCCAGAATTAGGACGACCGTCTCCCACAAGGCAGCCGCGACGTCCCGGATACCGGTTACACTGCATGATTCAGCGCCCCGCTCCGCCGAAGACAAGATCAAGAGCTTTGGCGCGCGTCGGCCTGCCGCTTCTTCTCGCCGGTAGTATCCTGTCTGCCTGTACGCAGACGACACCGACGGACACACCCGACACGCCGAGCTTTCGCGACGTCCCGTTTTCGGCCCTGCCGGGATGGACCTCCGACCGCCATGCCGCTGCAATCCCGGCACTGCTTCGATCCTGCCCGCCCCTGGAGAAACGCGGTGTCCGCGGCTTCGGGAAAGAATTCGGCTCGACCGAAATCTGGCAGGGCATCTGTGCGGAAGCACGCTCGCTGGCGGCGGGAGACGATCGCGCAGCCCGCATGTTTTTCGAACGACGTTTTCTCCCCGCCGCGGTGTCCGGCGGGGATGGCCCTGACGGGCTCTTCACCGGGTATTTCGAACCCGAACTGAACGGCGCCCGGAAAAAGCGGGGAAAGTTCAACGTGCCGCTGCACTTGCGACCGCCGGACCTGGTGGCGGTGGATCTCGGCCGTTTCAGCGACGATCTCAAAGGCCAGCGAATTGCCGGCCGGGTAGTTCAGGGGCGCCTGATCCCGTATCACAACCGCCGCCAGATCGAACGCGGCGCGCTCCGCGGCAAAAAGCTCGAACTCGTCTGGGTCGACGATGCGGCCGACGCATTTTTCCTGCACATCCAGGGATCGGGGCGCATTCGGATGCGCGACGGCAGTATTCTCCGGGTCGGTTATGCCGGCACCAACGGCCAGCCCTATACGGCGATCGGCCGTGAGTTGATCGACCGCGGCGAGATTCCACGCGAACGCATGTCGATGCAGGAAATCCGTAAATGGATGCGCGCCAACCCCGCTGACGGCGCCCGGCTGATGCGGACGAACGAATCCTATGTGTTTTTTCGCGAACTGACCGGACCCGGCCCGATCGGCGCGCAGGGCGTTGCACTGACCCCCGAACGCAGTATCGCCGTCGACCGGCGGCTTCTGCCGCTCGGCCTGCCGGTCTGGATGGACACCGTGCTGCCGGATACGGCGACGACCCCTTATCGCCGCCTGATGGTCGCACAGGATACCGGCGGTGCGATCAGGGGAGCGGTGCGGGCTGATGTCTTCTGGGGACCGGGCGCACGGGCGGCAAAGCTCGCCGGCAGCATGAAATCCCCAGGTCGCTACTGGTTTCTGAGGCCACGCAGTCCGGCGCCGGGCCGCTAGAAACGGCCGATGAAATCCCTCGCCGCCGTGCTCGTTTCGCTGTTGCTGTCAGCGATTGCGGCGGCGCCCGCGACGGCGGACGAAATCAAGGTCCGAAGCTTTCCGGTTATCCTGTCCCACGAAGACCCCGAGCTGGACCATGTCGGAGCGCTCAGCTTCCGGGGCGGGCTCGATCTGCGCTCGAGCGACGGGCGCTTTGGCGGGCTGTCCGGTCTGGACGTCTCGCCGGACGGACGGCGCCTGACCGCCGTGACGGACCGCGGGACATGGTTTACGGGATACCTGACCTATGACGTTGCGGGACACCTGACCGGCATCCGCGACACGCATATGCAGCCGCTTCTGGGCGAGGACGGCAAGCCGCTTACCGGCCGTGCGGCAACGGATTCGGAATCGATTGCCCGCCTGATTGACGGCACGCTTGTTGTCGGGTTCGAGCAACGCCACCGGCTAAGCCGCTTCACCGCGCCCGGGGCGGCGGCACAATCGGTTGGTGCGCCGCCCGCGCTTGGTGCATCGCCGCGCAATGGAGGGGCGGAAGCCGTGACCAGGCTGTGGGGAAACGAGCTGCTGGTGCTGTCCGAACGGCTGGAGGCCAAACCCGGTATCGCCGCCGGCTGGGTCGGCGCGGGTCGTATATGGCGGGCGGTGGGTCTTCGAAAGACCGGGCGTTTCCACCCGGTGGGCGCCGCCACCCGCGGTGACGGCACCGTTTTTCTGCTTGAGCGCCGGTTTACCGCCATCGGCGGGATTGCCGCCCGGATCAGCCGGATTGCGCCGGGGACAATTACGCCGGGCGGTATTTTCACCGGTACCGAACTGGGAGAACTGTCCGCGCCCCTGGTTGCGGATAACTTCGAGGGGATCGCCGTCCGCCGGGGCGGGCCGGGGGAAACCCTGATCTATGTCATCTCCGACGATAATTTTTACACGCTCCAGCGCACACTCGTGCTGATGTTCGCCCTTGCGGAGTAGGTTACGTCCCGCCATTTTGAGCGGATGACCCTGTTCGGATCAACATCATGACGGCCGCGCCGCGCGTGGGCCTGTTCGCCACCTGCCTGGTCGACCTGTATCGGCCCTCGGTCGGGTTTGCCGCCGCGCGTCTTCTGCAAAAGGCCGGTTGTTCGGTGGACGTTCCCCGGGCGCAGGTGTGCTGCGGCCAGCCTGCCTATAATGCGGGCGACCGCAGCAATGCAGCGGCGATTGCGCGCCGGACGATCGACCAGTTCGAAGGATTCGACTACATCGTCGCCCCGTCGGGGTCCTGTGCCGGCATGCTGCGGCACCATTATCCCGACCTGCTCGGCGCCGATCCCCGCTACGCAACCCGCGCGCAATCGGTCGCGGAGAAAACGTGGGAACTGATCGCCTTCCTCACCGATATGCGTGGCTGGACGGATATCGACGCAAGCTGGCCGGCCCCGGTGACGTATCACGATGCCTGTTCGGGATTGCGCGAACTCGGCATCAGGGAGCAGCCGCGGAAACTGCTTGAAAAGGTGGACGGGCTGGAACTTCGCGAACTGGACGCGCCCGATGTGTGCTGCGGGTTCGGCGGCACGTTTTGCGTCAAGTACCCGGACGTGTCCGGCGCAATGGTCGACGACAAGGTCGACGACATCGTGTCGACCGGTGCGGCCACTGTGCTGGCAGGCGATCTCGGCTGCCTGATGAACATCGCAGGCCGGCTGTCGAGACGCGGGGAATCCGTCGAAGTCCGGCATGTCGCCGAAGTCCTGGCCGGCACGGCGGACGGTCCCGCCATCGGCGCCGCTGACGGCAGCAGGAAATGACCGTGGCGCATCGGACCAGTCTGGATTTTTCGAAGAACGCCGCGCGCGCGCAGGCCGATGCAGATCTGCAGTCGGCGCTGGCCAAACTGCAGCGCGACACGCGCCTGGCCCGGCCGGTCGTCACCGGACGGCTGCCGGAATTCGAAGATCTGCGCGACCGCGCCGTCGCCATCAAGAACCATACGCTTGCCCATCTCGATCATTATCTCGAAGCGTTCGAAGCGAACGTCACGGATGCGGGCGGCCATGTGCACTGGTGCAACGATGCCGCGGACGCGCGCGGTACCATCCTGCAGATATGCCGCGACGCCGGCGCCAAAACCGTCGGCAAGGGCAAGTCGATGGTGTCGGAAGAAATCGCGCTGAACGACCATCTGATCGCAAACGGGCTGGAGGTCGTCGAAACCGATCTCGGCGAATATATCCTGCAGCTTCGCGAGGAAACGCCGAGCCACGTGGTGATGCCGGCGATCCATCTTAAAAAGGAACAGATCGCAGACACGTTCCGCGAGCATCACACAACGCTCGACCCCGGCCGGCCGCTCGATGCACCGAGCGACATGACCGAGGAAGCGCGGGCCAGACTGCGCGAAAAGTTCCTCTCTGCCGATGTCGGCATCACCGGCGCCAACATGCTGATCGCCGAGACGGGATCGATCGTCGTCGTCACCAACGAGGGAAACGGCGACCTGACGCAGACGCTGCCCCGCGTGCATATCGTCATCGCGGCCATCGAAAAAGTGGTGCCGCGCGTGGACGACGCCCTGTCGATTCTGCGGATCCTCGCCCGGTCGGCGACCGGCCAGGAGATCACCTGTTACACGACGTTCGCCACCGGACCGAAACGGCCGGACGATCTGGACGGGCCGGAGGAATTTCATCTGATCCTGCTCGATAACGGGCGCACGAAGCTGCTCGAGGGCGGGTTCCGCGATGTGCTGCGCTGTATCCGCTGCGGCGCCTGCCAGTCGGCCTGCCCGGTATACGGCGCGGTCGGCGGGCATGCCTATGGCGGCGTCTATGGCGGGCCCATCGGCGCGGTCCTGACCCCGGCGCTGGACGGTATCGACAAGGCATGGCCGTTGCCCGAGGCGTCTTCTTTCTGCGGCAATTGCGAGGCCGTCTGCCCGATGCGGATTCCGCTTCCCGGCCTGATGCGCCGCTGGCGCGATGTCGCACATGCGCAAAAACTGAACAAAGCCGGCGCGCGCCGCGGGCTGGCCGTGTGGGCATGGATGGCGCAGCGCCCTGCACTGTACCGGTTCGGCGCCCGCCTTGCCCTGCGGTTGCTCAAAACCCTCGGCGGACGGCGCGGCTACCTACGCCGCGTGCCGCTCGCCGGCGGCTGGACGGCGGCACGCGATCTGCCGGCGCCCGAGGGCGGTACATTTATCGACCGGTGGCACAGGGAAAATACGCGAGATCCCGGGTCATGACGGCACGCGACGACATTCTCGGCCGCATCCGCATAGCGACGGCGCGGCCCGAAGGCGCAGGTCCACCGCCGGCGCCGGAATACGCGAACCAGCCGCTGATTCCGGCCCGCGCACAGGGAACGCCGGCGGAACTGGTCGCGCGGTTCGTCGCGATGGCGACCGAGGCGGAAATTTCAATCGACAGGGTCGCGGAAACAGGCCTCGTGGGGAAAGCGGTCGCAGAGTGGCTAAGCGCAGAGGGGCTGCCGAACCGCGCGGTCGTCTCTCCCACCCCGGAAATGGACGCCTGTGGCTGGGAAGACACGGGGCTCGACATCCGCCGGGGGGCGACACGGGGCGACGATCCCGTATCGGTCACGCCGACAATCGCGGGGATTGCAGAGACCGGCTCGATCATGGTGACAACCGGGCCCGGCACGCCCTATACGCTGAATTTCCTGCCGGAAATCCATATCGCGATCGTCCATGCCGACCGCATCGTCGGCGGCTACGAGGATGCGTGGGCGCGGGTCCGGCGCAACGGCGAGACCAGCGCGGCCCTGCCGCGCACCGTGACGATGATCACGGGGCCGTCGCGTTCCTCGGATATCGAGCGCACGGTCACGGTCGGCGTACACGGGCCGAAACGGCTGCACATCGTGCTGGTCGGCGATCCCGGTGCGGATACCGAGAACAGGAGTGGGCGCGGGAGCGGGACCGATGGCCAAGAAGCCTGAGCGCCCCCGGACGCGCCCGACGGCGGAGGAAGAAGCGCTTTTCCGCGCCGCCATGGCCGACGCCAAACCGATCGCCCGGCGCACGCCGCCACCAAACGAGAATTCGTCGGGGGAACCCGCCCCGCCTTCCGGTTCGAACAGGCCAGGTACCCGGGTCCCCGGGGTCGGCCGTCTGCCCGTTTCGCCGCCGCCGCGTGACGTCCCGAAACCCATACTCGAAGCCGGAAAGGCGGCCGATCTCGACCGCCGCACCATGGACAAGCTGCGCAAGGGCCGGCTCCGCCCGCAGGGCCGCCTTGACCTGCACGGCCTGACCGCCGACCGGGCGTTGCGCGCACTGAACGGGTTTCTGGCCGATGCCCAGAATGACGGCAAGAGATGCGTCCTGGTCATTACCGGCAAGGGATCGATGAAAGAAGGCGGCGGCGTGATCCGCCGCGAACTGCCATCCTGGCTGAACGCGCCGGGGAACCGGGCCCGCGTACTCGGCTTCGTCGGCGCGCAGCCTGCCGATGGCGGCGGCGGCGCGTTCTACGTCCTGCTCAAACGACGCCGGTAGCGCGGCCTACAGAATGAACTTGGAGAGATCGGCATCCTTCGCAAGGTCGGCGACGGTCTCGCGCACGTAATCCGCATCGATCGTCAGCGTCTCGCCCGACCGGTCGGACGCCGTGAAGGATACGTCTTCGAGCAGGCGTTCCATGACGGTCTGCAGGCGCCGCGCGCCGATGTTCTCGACCGTGCGGTTGACCTCGGTCGCCAGGCTGGCAAGCGCGTCGATCGCATCGTCGGTAAATTCGAGCTTCATCCCTTCGGTCGCCATCAACGCCGTGTACTGGCGGATCAGGTTGGCCTCGGGCTCAGTCAGGATACGGCGGAGATCGGCCTCGTCGAGCGCCTTCAGTTCCACCCGGATTGGCAGGCGCCCCTGAAGTTCGGGCAGCAGGTCCGCCGGTTTCGACAGGTGAAACGCGCCGGAGGCGACGAAGAGCACGTGGTCGGTCTTGACCGTGCCGTGCTTGGTCGCCACCGTCGTGCCTTCGATAAGCGGCAGCAGGTCGCGCTGCACCCCCTCGCGGCTGACATCGCCACCGCCGCGGCCTTCGGAGCGCACGCAGATCTTGTCGATTTCGTCCAGGAACACGATACCGTTCTGTTCCACCGCGTCAAGCGCGGTGCGCACGACGGCATCGTCATCGAGCAGCTTGTCGCTTTCCTCGGCGATCAGCAGGTCATAGCTTTCGAGCACGGTCAGCTTTTTGGGCTTGGTCTGGTTGCCGAATGCCTTGCCCATCATTTCGTTCAGGTTGATCATCCCCATCTGGGCGCCGGGCATGCCGGGAATTTCGAGCGTCGGCATGCCGCCGCCCGAATCCTGCACGTCGATTTCGATTTCGCGGTCGTCGAGTTCACCCTGGCGCAGCATGGTACGGAATTTCTGACGGGTATCCGCACTGGCGCTTTCGCCGACCAGCGCGTCGAGCACCCGTTCCTCGGCGGCGACTTCGGCCTTCGCGACGACTTCCTTGCGCATGCGTTCGCGTGTCATGTGGATCGCGATTTCCGCCAAGTCGCGAATGATCGATTCCACGTCGCGGCCGACATAGCCGACCTCTGTGAACTTGGTCGCTTCGACCTTGATGAAGGGCGCATCCGCGAGCCGGGCGAGACGGCGGGCGATCTCGGTCTTGCCGACGCCTGTCGGTCCGATCATCAGGATATTCTTGGGCAGCACTTCTTCGCGCAGGTCATCTTCCAGCTGCTGGCGGCGCCAGCGGTTGCGCAGGGCAATGGCAACGGCGCGTTTGGCGTCGTTCTGGCCGACGATGTAGCGGTCGAGTTCGGAGACGATTTCGCGGGGGGAAAAACTTGTCACGGATTACAGACTTTCAACAACGACGTTTTCGTTCGTATAGATGCAGATATCGGCGGCGATTTTCATCGCCCGGCGCGCGATTTCCTCGGCCTCGAGACCGTCCTGGTCGAACAGCCCGCGGGCGGCAGCCAGGGCAAACGGCCCGCCGGACCCGATGCCGATGAGGCCGTCTTCGGGTTCGAGCACGTCGCCCGTGCCGGTGAGCACCAGCGACACGTCCTTGTCCGCCACTGCCATCATCGCTTCGAGGCGGCGCAGATAGCGGTCGGTCCGCCAGTCCTTCGCCAGTTCGACGCAGGCCCGGGTCAGCTGACCGGGATGCTGTTCCAGCTTCGCTTCAAGCCGCTCGAACAGGGTGAAGGCATCGGCGGTCGCCCCGGCGAACCCGGCAATCACGCCGCCGTCGCCGAGCGGGCGCACCTTGCGTGCATTCGATTTCATTACCGTGTTGCCGAACGTCACCTGACCGTCGCCGGCGACGACGACCTTGCCGTTCTTGCGCACCGACAGAATGGTCGTGCCATGCCATGTCTCGATATTGTTGTCTGCCATAATTCTCCGGAAAGGCGCGGCTATCCGCGACGGATGGGTAAAAAATACGATACGCCTAAGATGATGGTTCCGGGGATATCGTCAAGGGGCTGTATCCGGGTGGCATGCGACCCGGTGGGGAACGCGCGGCTATTGTACCAGAATTCTGAACCGGAACGGCGAGTCCGACCGGCCCGCGATCAGTTCGCTCTCACCGGTCATCAGCGGCGCGCTGATCGGGCGCCCTTCGCCGCCGAGCGCCTGACCGTTCAGCGTTGTGCCGTGATAACTGCCGCAATCGCGGACGATCAGGGCACCGTCTTCGTGTTCGATCGAAAAATGCCGCCGCGACAGGTTGAATGGCCGCGCGTCCTCAATCGTCAGATGGACGTCGCCATAGGTGTCCTTCCCTTCGCCGGATGCGGCGCGCCCGATCCTGAACGGCAGCACCCGGACGGCGACCTCGTCGGTCCCGAGCAACGAACGCAAGCGTCTGCCATCCGCCAGAAGGCGAATATCGATGTCGAGCGGCGTCAGCACCGGTTCCCCGGATGCTTCATGGCGGGAAGACCCATTCCCCGTGATGTCGGGATGACCGGATTCGGATTGCGGCAGTGTCGTCGCGCCGGATGCCGTACGGACCAGATCGAAAACCGGGTCGAAGAGCGGCGATAGCAGGTTGGGCTGGACCGTCAGAATCGCCAGAAATTCATTGCGTCGCAGGAACTCGACCACGACATCGCCAACGGCGATGGCATCCGTATCTCGGGGCTCGCCCGTCAGAAAACCCCGGTCGCCAAAGACCCTGCCGGCGCCGGGGCCGGGTGTTCCCGGCTGCATGTCTTCGCCATCGCGCTGCAGACGGATAGCCCCCGACCGGACACGGAATACACCTTCCGCCGCATCGCCCGCCTTGTAGATATATTCGCCGTCGGAATATTGCCGGTCGGTCATACGCGCCACGCCTGCCCTGTTAGCGACCATTCTGAACTACTAGCACCCGGATACCGCGATTGATCCGGGCGGTCTTCTATTTTTAGGGATATCCGGGGGGCGGATCAACACCGCCGGCTTCCCCTCACAAACCGTTGAACACTGGCGCCAGCGCCCCGTTCCTGATAAAAGTCGCGCGATTTCAGCGCGGTAACATTCCGGGCGTAACGAATGGCGCAGAGCGCCGTCGCGGTGCGCCATGTACCTGCGCCCGTTCAAACATCGGGTAATTCCTCATGCGCGAAGCAAAAGTTGCCAGAAAAACCACGGAAACCGATATAGAGGTTGCCGTGAACCTCGACGGTACCGGCCGGTACGATGTCGATACCGGGATCGGCTTTCTCGACCACATGCTGGAAATTCTCTCGCGTCACAGCCTGATCGACCTCAACGTGCGGGCAAAAGGCGACCTGCATATCGATTTTCATCACACGACCGAAGACACGGGCATCGCCATCGGCGACGCCGTGCACAAGGCGCTCGCCGACCGGCGCGGGATACGGCGTTATGCCTCGGCAATGATTCCGATGGACGAAACGCTGAGCCGCGTTTCGATCGACGTGTCCGACCGGCCCTACCTGATCTGGAAGGTCGATTTCACGAAGCCGAAACTGGGCGAGATGGACACGGAACTGTTCAAGGAATGGTTCCAGGCATTCGCGCAGAACGCGCGGGTGACGCTGCATGTCGAAAATCTGTACGGTGAGAACAATCACCACATCGTCGAAAGCTGCTTCAAGGCGCTGGCGCGGGCGCTGCGCGACGCGGCGGAAACCGATCCGCGCGCCGCGGATTCGATACCGTCGACCAAGGGCACGCTGGGCGGCTGAGCGGGGCGGTAACCGATGCGGGTTTTCACCATACATCTGAAACCGTCGGCCCTGACCCCGGACCGCGACGCGGTGCTGGTCAAGGAAGGGTTCTGCTGGCCCGCCTTTTTCTTCGGGCCGTTCTGGGCGCTCTGGCACCGCATGTGGTTCGCCTGTCTCGGCCTGTTTTCGGTGCTCATTGCGCTGGGCGTTGCCGAAGCGATTCTGCGGCTCGATCCGATGTCCTATAGCGCGGTGATGTTCGGCGTCGCGGCGATTATCGGTTTCTGCGGCAATGACTGGCGACGGAATGCGTTGGCTGTGCGGGGCTGGAAACTGGCAGGCCTGTCTGCCGCGGCCGACCGCGACCTCGCCTTCAGGCGCTTTGTCGATCTGAACCCGGACGCGATGGATATGCACCCGGCCGCCAATATGTTCGACGCGACCCCCGCAGGTTCCCCCTCCCGTCCGGCGGGATGAGCCGGATGGAAGACGCCCGGGAAACCCTCGAAAAAGCACCGCAACAGACCCTGACGGAAGCAATCGTCATCGATTACGGGTCGGGCAATCTTCGCTCCGTGGCGAAGGCGCTGGAACGCGCGGCCCGCGAAGCAGGCATCGACGCCCGGATTACCGTCACGGACGACGCCGCGGCGCTGGACCGCGCCGACCGGATCGTCCTGCCCGGCGTCGGCGCGTTCGGCGATTGCGCGGCAGGACTGCGCGCCCTGCCCGGTATGATCGACGCGCTGGAGCGAAACGTCCACGACCGCGGGAAACCCTTTTTGGGGATTTGCGTGGGGATGCAGCTTATGGCCGATCGCGGGATCGAACACGGCACGCATGACGGGCTTGGCTGGATCGCGGGCGAAGTCCGCCCGCTGCAGCCGTCGGATCCCGGTCTCAAAATTCCGCATATGGGCTGGAATGTCGTTGAGCCCTGCACGGGCGCGAAAGCGCATCCGGTGCTGGCCGGTCTCACCGGGGGCGAGCACGCCTATTTCGTGCACAGCTACGCCGTTGTCTGCGCCCACCAGTCCGACGTGCTCGCGACGGCCGGGTATGGCGGCGCCTTTGCCGCGATTATCGGGCGGAACAATATGATCGGAACGCAGTTCCATCCGGAGAAAAGCCAGGCCGCGGGCTTGCGTTTGCTCGGCAATTTCCTGAAATGGGACGGAAAGACACAGTGATGGTTGATGTCCGGATGGCCGTGGAGCCGCTCGAAGAAGTTTCCGACGAAGATCTTGAGGACCTGTGCGATGCCGCCGAATCCGCGATTCTCGACGGCGGCGGGTTCGGCTGGCTTCGACCGCCGCCCCGCGCGGTGCTCGGACGCTATTTCCGGGGCGTTGTGCTGGTGCCCGAACGTCACCTGTTCGTCGGCCGTCTCGACGGACGCATCGCCGCCGCCGTGCAACTGCAGGAACCGCCGCGAAACAACGAAGCGCAGGCCCACGCCGCCCTGCTGACCACGCTGTTCGTCGCGCCCTGGGCCCGCGGACACGGAATTTCGGCCCGGCTCGTTCAGGCGGTTGAAAAACAGGCGGTGGAGCTGGGCTACCTTGTTCTCAATCTCGATCTCCGCGCGACGCAGACCGCCGCTATCCAGGTCTATGAAAGCCAGGGTTTCGAACGCTGGGGCACGAACCCGGCCTATGCGCTGGTCGAGGGCGAATTTGTCGCGGGCCACTACTATTCGAAACAGCTGCGAAAGCTGCCAAAGTCAAAAAAACCGAAGAACAGGAAAAAACCGGCCAAATGATACTGTTTCCGGCAATCGATCTGAAAGACGGCGCCTGCGTGCGGCTGGTCCGCGGCGAGATGGACCAGTCGACCACCTTTAACGACGACCCGGCAGCACAGGCGCGCGATTTCGCCGCCGCCGGGTTCGAATGGATTCATATCGTCGATCTGAACGGCGCGTTTGCCGGGACCCCGGTCAACGGCGATGCGGTCGCAGCGATCGTTTCCGCCGTCGATCTTCCGGTGCAGCTCGGCGGCGGCATCCGCGACATGGAAACAATCGACCACTGGCTGAACGCCGGCGTGCAGCGCGTGATCCTGGGCACTGCGGCAATCAAGGATCCCGATCTGGTGCGCGCCGCCTGCGACAGGCACCCGGGCCGGATCGTGGTCGGCATCGACGCCCGCGGCGGACGGGTCGCGGTCGAAGGCTGGGCCGAGACATCGGACACCCGCGCGCTTGATCTTGCGATGCGGTTCGAAAACGACGGGGTTGCCGCCATCGTCTATACGGATATCGACCGCGACGGTGCGATGCAGGGCGTCAACATAGACGCGACGGTCGATCTTGCCTTTGCGCTGACGACGCCGGTGATCGCGTCGGGCGGCGTGCGCGGCCTTTCGGATATCGCCGATCTGAAAGCGCATGAAAGTGCCGGCATCGAAGGCGTGATTTCCGGCCGGGCGATTTACGACGGACGGCTCGACGCCGCCAGGGCGCTGGCACTTCTGAGAGGATAGACCGTCCCCATGCTCAAAGCGCGTATCATTCCCTGTCTCGACGTGAAGAACGGCCGGACCGTCAAGGGGGTCAATTTCGTCGACCTGATCGATGCCGGCGATCCCGTGGAACAGGCCAAAATCTATGACAGCCAGGGCGCCGACGAGCTGACGTTCCTCGACATCACGGCAAGCCACGAGAACCGCGACACGATCTTCGACGTCGTGAACCGCACCGCCGAGCAATGCTTCATGCCGCTGACCGTGGGCGGCGGCGTCCGCCAGGTCGAGGACATCCGGAAGCTGCTGCTGGCAGGCGCCGACAAGGTGTCGATCAATACCGCTGCGGTCCACCGGCCCGAATTCGTCGGCGAGGCGGCGGAAAAATTCGGCGCGCAATGCATCGTTGTCGCCATCGATGCGAAATCCACCGGGCCGGACAAATGGGAGATATTCACCCATGGCGGGCGCGAGCCGACGGGTATCGACGCGATAGAATGGGCAAAGCGCATGGCGGAGCTGGGCGCCGGCGAGATTCTGCTGACCTCGATGGACCGCGACGGCACGCGGTCCGGTTTCGATATCGAGCTTACCCGCACCATGGCGGATTCCCTGACGGTACCGGTCATCGCGTCGGGCGGGGTCGGGACGCTGGACCACCTTGTCGCCGGCATTCGCGACGGCCATGCCAGCGCCGTGCTGGCCGCCTCGATCTTCCATTTCGGTGAATTTTCGATCGCCGAGGCCAAGGCGCATATGGCCGCGGCCGGCGTGGCGGTGCGCCCGCCCGACTAAGGCTGCGCCTCCTCATACGACCAGATGACCGGGCGACCGGGCAACCGGGCAACCGGACAACCGGCCACCCGCCGTTCAATCTTTCAGGAACCGACTTCATGGATATATCGAAACAGAAATCCCTGGGGGCGGCATTCCGGGCACGGCATGCTTCGCCGCAACCGGACGATCCGATCATCGTTCTGCCCAATGCCTGGGATGTCGCCAGCGCGCTGCTGCTGGCGCGCGCCGGGTTCGGCGCCATCGCGACGACCAGTGCCGGGATCGGCTATACCGGCGGCTATCCGGTCGGCGAGGTCATGCCGCTGGACGAGATGCTGGGCGACGTCAAACGCATGGCGGATCGCATCGGAACCGGGATGGATGTGGCGCTGTCCGCCGACATGGAATCGGGCTACGGCATCGCCCCCGAGCAGGTCGCAGATACGATAACCAGGACCATTGCGACCGGTGCCGTCGGCATCAATATCGAGGACACGGACCACCGCCGGCCGAAAACGCTGTTCGATTTCGACCTCGCGGTCGAGCGTATCGCCGCGGCCCGTACAGCGGCCGACGCGACCGGCATTCCGTTCGTGCTCAACGCCCGCACCGACGCCTACTGGCATGGCGGCACGGGCAGCGATGTACATGACGACACGCTGCGCCGGGCCGAGGCGTTTCGTGCCGCCGGCGCCGACTGTATCTTCGTGCCGGGCCCGGCGGAGCGCGACGTCATTGCCCGCCTTGCCGCCGATATCGACGCGCCGCTGAACGTGATGGGCGGCGCGAAAACGCCGCCGATCGGCGTTCTGGCGGAGATCGGCGTGCGGCGCGTGACGGTCGGTGCGATCATGGCCCGCGCCACCTATCACACGCTGGAACAGGCGGCGCACGAGCTGCGCGGTTCGGGCACGTTCGGTTTCGCCGAGGGTGTGATGTCCCACGCGGACCTGAACGGGCTGATGAAGGGCGCCTGACAGATACCCATACACTTTCGGATAGCACTGTTTGGATGACAGGCGCCCGGCAATCTGATATCGCGAAGCCATGAGCAAGAACAAAAATACCGACGCGGTGATCGACCGCCTGTTCGACACGATCGCCAGCCGCAAGGGCGGCGACGCGGATGCGTCCTATACGGCGAAGCTGTTCGCGCGCGGCACAGACAAGATCGCCCAGAAGCTGGGCGAGGAAGCAGTCGAAACCGTGATCGCCGCCGTTGCGAAGGACCGCGACGCCATGATCGGCGAAAGCGCGGACCTGATCTATCACCTGCTGGTGCTGTGGGCCGACGCGGGCGTGCACCCGGACGACGTGCTCGCCGAACTGGAGCGCCGCGAGGGCACGTCGGGCATCGCCGAAAAAAACTCCCGGACAAAGTAAGGCTGGAGATATGAGCTACGACGACCAGAACGTTTTCGCCAAAATCCTGCGCGGCGACCTGCCCTGCACCAAGGTGCACGAGACCGCGCATTCGCTCGCCTTCCAGGATATCAATCCGCAGGCCGCGATCCACGTGCTGGTGATCCCCAAGGGGGCCTACGTGTCATGGGACGATTTTTCGGCCAACGCCTCCGATGCCGAACGCGCCGATTACGTCGCCGCCATCGGCGACACGGCCCGGGCGATCGGTGTCGACAGGACAGGCTACCGGACGCTTGCCAATCACGGCCGCGATTCGCACCAGGAAGTGCCCCATCTGCACACGCATATTCTGGCGGGCCAGCCGCTCGGCCCGATGCTCGAAGGCGGCGACCTGCCGCCGAACACGGATTACGTCAGGAAATAGGGCGGCCAGAGAGCGCGGAAACCGCTACGGGAAGATTTCTTATTCCCCCGGTTTTATACCGGGGGTCCACTTTTCGACCGACCTCAAATTTGCCGTGGACCCCCGCCACAAGGGCGAGGAAATAAATCCCTGGGCGTCTCTGCTGAGAACGGGGAAAAGCGTTATTCCCGGACGCTTATTCCCGGTCGTCGGTGTAAAGCACGGGCTCGTCGCGCACCGCGACGGCGAGCAATTCGATCCGGTTGCCGCCGGTAAACGTAACCTGCACGCAGGACCGCATCGGCCAGTGGTCGGGATTCGTGCCGATCCACGCGGTCCACATGTCGTCGAATGCCTGTTTCTGGGCGACCACGTCTTCGAGATAGACCTGCACCGAAATCAGCCGCGTCTTGTCGGTACCGGCCTGCGCCAGCCCGGCATCGAGCCCGGCAAAGGCGCGTTGCGCCTGACCGGCGAAATCGAGCGTGAAATCGTCCGACATGCCCAGCGCCCAGACCAGATCGCGATAGGCGGACCCCCAGGACCGGGTGGGAAACGTGCCGGGAATACGTTCGATGGGGAACATGGGATCTCCTGCTGAGCATCTGTTCGGTTTCTCGATAACAGATAATAGAGGAGTTAGACCCGGAGGAGAATCTTCCTGCCTACCGCCCCGGCGCCACCCGGCGGTAGCCCAGTGCCTCGGCGATGTGCACCCGTCGCACCGTCTCCGCCCCGTCCAGGTCGGCGATGGTGCGGGCGACGCGGCGGATGCGGTGCCAGCCGCGGGCCGACAGGTGGAGCCGGTCGGCGGCATCGGTGAGAAGCTTCGTGCCGTCCGCGTCCGGCGTGGCGATCTCGTCCAGCAATGCGCCGTCGGCATGGGCATTGACGGTCACCCCGTGGGCGACCCCGGTATCACGTGATGCCAGGCGATCGAACCTGTCGGCCTGGATGGCGCGCGCGGCGGCAACCCGGGCGGCGATGTCGGCGGTGCCTTCCGCCGGGGCCGGCAGCGCAAGGTCGGCGGGGCGGACCGCCGGCACGTCGACATGCAGATCGATGCGGTCGAACAGCGGGCCAGAGATTTTGGACTGATAATCCGCGGCGCAGCGCGGTACCCGGGCGCAGGCCAGCGCGGGATCGTCGAGATAGCCGCATTTGCAGGGGTTCATCGCCGCGATCAGCTGGAACCGGGCCGGGTAGGTAACGTGGGCATTGGCGCGGGCGACCACGGCGCGCCCCGATTCCAGCGGCTGGCGCAGGGCTTCGAGGGTACGCCGGTCGAATTCGGGCAACTCGTCGAGGAACAGCACACCGTTATGGGCAAGCGATGCTTCGCCCGGCCGGGCGCGCAGGCCGCCGCCGATCAGCGCCGGCAGGGTGGCGGAATGGTGCGGGTCGCGGAACGCCCGGCGCATCCGCAGCCGGCCGCCATCCAGTTGTCCGGCCACCGAGTGGATCATCGAGGCTTCCAGCGCTTCCGCCGGGGTCAGCGGCGGCAGCAGGCCGGGCAGGCGGGCGGCCAGCATCGACTTGCCGGACCCGGGCGGGCCCATCATCAGCAGGTTGTGTCCGCCGGCCGCGGCAATTTCGAGCGCACGTTTCGCGCTTTCCTGTCCCTTCACGTCGCGCAGGTCGGGGATCGGCGCATCGTCCGCCGCGAGGGCCGGTTCGGGGCGGGTGAGTACCTGCGTGCCTTTGACATGATTGACCAGCGACAGCAGCGAGGCCGGGGCCAGCACGTCGATATCGCCGGCCCACGCCGCCTCGCCGCCCTGTTCGGCGGGACACACGATCCCGCGCCCGGCGGCATTGGCGCCGATGGCGGCGGGTAATACGCCGGCGACCCGGGTGATCGCGCCGTCGAGCGCCAGCTCACCCAGGATCGTGTGGGCATCGAACGCATCGTTCGGCAGCACGTCCATCGCCATGAGAACGGCGACCGCAATCGGCAGGTCGAAATGGGATCCTTCTTTCAGCACATCGGCGGGGGCGAGATTGATCGTGATGCGCCGCGGCGGCAGGGCGAGCCCCATGGCGGCCAACGCTGCCCGCACCCGTTCGCGGGATTCGGCGACCGCCTTGTCCGGCAGGCCGACGATATTGAACGCCACCATGCCCGACGACAGCTGCACCTGGCAGTCGATATCGAGCACGTCGATGCCGTTGAAGGCGACGGTATGCACGCGCGAAACCATGCGATTGCGGCTGCTGTCCCGGCCGGGCGGTGCCGGCCCATCTGCGGTTGCGGAATCGGTGCCGGTATTATGTGCGGGTTGTGCAAATCCGTCCATCGCCCTGTCCCGGTTGAGAAAAGAACATAACAGGAACACATAGTGCCTTGCAAATCGTTTCCCATGGCGCCCGATCGTCGGGAAATTTTACGCATTCACGGATCCGGCGGAACGGCCTCCCGGTAAGGCATTGATTCAGATAGCGTCCTCGAATCGGCACAGTTATTGCATTGCTGATGCGCAGTACCGTGTTGTGAGGATTCTGGGCCATGAAAACATCGATTAAATCCGCTATTTTCGGGGTCCTGCTCGCCGCGGGTCTCGGGGCCGGATCCGCGAGCGCCGACCAGATCATCAATCTGCAGAGCGGCAACGGCATCATCGGCGGCACCGACAGCGCAATCACCTATCTGCGCGGCCCGGCCAATGGCCCCTTCGCCGGTCCCTTCACCGCGACCGATTTCTCGAGCGCGCAGGCTGGCCCGTCTGCCAATATCATCACGCCGCATTCCTCGTGGCAGCCCAAGACCATCGGAACGGCACAGTGGATTTCCGACCGTCCCACGGGCGCAAGCGAGGGGTCGAGCGTTCTCTACGCGATCGATTTCACGATCACGGACGCGTTTCTCACGGCCGCCAGCATCAGTTTCGATTTCTCGGTCGATAATCTCATCGGCGGGGGACCGAATCCCGCCCTGTTCATTAACGGGACGGCACTGACCGGGTCGCTGACCGGCAACGGCTTTAGCGGAACAAACAATTTCTCGGCGGCCGGGTTCCAGTCGCTCCTGACAACCGGCGTCAATACGCTCTACATCAACAGCACGGATGTCGGTGGCCCGGCCGGACTGCTTTTCTCAACGACGATAACCACCGGAGGGGGCGCCGCGATCGCCGTGGCGGAACCGCATCTTGTAGCGATATTCGGTCTCGGCCTGATCGGCCTCGGCATGGCACGGCGGAAGCAGCGCCGCACCTGACGAAACCTTCATAATCACGTTTTCAATCCCGGCATCGGTATATGCCGGCACAGCAAGGGTAGGCACCAACATGACGTTTAAACTTTGCGCGCGGCTTTTCGCCGTGCTGCTCTCCGTTTCGGTTTTCGCCGCACCGGGCGTCCGCGCCGCACCGCTGCTGGACGTAATCTTCGTGCTCGACGGGTCCGGGTCGGTTGGTCCCGGCGATTTCCAGACGCAGATCGACGCGACGAAGAGCTATATCAGCATCCTGCAGACCGGCGTGCCCGGAATTGACCGCGACCCGGGGCCGCCGGTCGCGCCCGATCTGCTGGGCGCGGACCTGAATGTCGGCATCGTCCAGTTTTCAACCTTCGCCAATCTCGAACTCGGGCTGACCGGCGATCTGGCGGCGATGAATACCGCGCTCGACAATTTGGTCCAGCAAGGGGGTCAGACAAATCACGCCGCTGCATTTGCCACGGCGGCAGCGCAGCTTGCCGCAAACGGCCGGGTCGGCGCGCAACAGGCGATCGTGCTGGTGACCGACGGCACGGCGAACGAACCCTTTGGCGGGCCGTTTGATCCGGTCACTGCCGCCAGCGAGGCCGCAGACGCCGCCAAGGATGACGGGATCCTGATTTTCGCCATCGGCATCGGTAACGACATACTGCTCTCCGACCTGGAACTCTATGCCTCCAATCCGACGGGCGATTTCACCGCGCATGTCGCCGATCACGACGCGCTCGAAACCGTCGCGCCCGCGATCGCCGAAGCCCTGCTGACAGAGGCCACCACCAGCGTCCCCGCGCCCGCGCCGCTTGCCCTGCTCGGCCTCGGTATTGCCGGTCTGGCGCTGATGCGGCGGCGGCGTTCTGCAGCGGCCTAGCCTGCGCTATACTGCCCGCAACAACCCGCGGGAGACTCCATGCTCAAACTGTATGACGGCACCACGTCGGTCTGCGCCATCAAGGTGCGGCTGGTGCTGCACGAAAAAAGCCTGCCGTTCGAAAGCCACAATATCGACCTCCGCCGGGGCGACCAGCACGATCCGGCCTATCGGAAACTGAACCCCAACGGGGTGGTGCCGACGCTGGACGCAGGGGACGAAAAGGGCGGCGGGATCGTCATCGAATCGTCGGTCATCATGCAGTATCTCGAAGAGGCGCATCCCGCCCCGTCGCTGCTGCCCGACAGCCCGGCGGACCGCGCCGCCATGCGGCTGTGGATGAAACGGGTGGACGACACGGTGCATCCAGCCATCGGCAGCCTGACCCATGCGACGGTCTACCGGCCCGCGTTCCTCGCCCTCGACGAGGACGCACGCGCCGAGCGGCTGGACAAAATCCCGGATCCGAACCGGCGTGCACGGTTCGCCGCCGTCTACAGGGACGGGCTCGACGCGCCGGTCGCAACCGCATCGGTCCAAACCCTGAACACGCTGATCGTCGATATGGAAGCCCGGCTAGCGGCCAGCGATTTTCTGGTCGGGAACGCTTACAGCCTCGCCGATGCCGCGGTCACGCCCTATGTGAACCGGCTTTTCGATATGGGGCTGCTGGGCCTGTGGGCGATTTCGGCCCCCGGCGTGCTGAAATGGTATTCCGCGATCCGCGAACGGGCGAGTTTCGCCCCCGCGATCATCGATTACCTGACCGACACCGACCGCGCGGCGTTCGAGGCGATGGACCCCGAAACGCCGGGCCGGGTGATGGAGATTCTCAGCGCCGGCTGATTGTGCCGGCTGACCGTCAGGTACCGGCCGGGCGCGGTACCGGGAAGACCATGTCATAGGCCCAGTTGTAGCAGAACGCGTACACCAGAAAGAACGCCGACAGGCTGACATCGAGGAGGAAGGCGTCCCGGTACGTCATGTCGAGCCACCAGGCGATCAGGAACAGCCCGGCAATGACCAGCCCGGCTTCGAACAGCACCGCGTGAACGACGCGGATGCGAAAGCCGCGCTTCGCCATGCCGCGATACTTTCGGTCCCACAGATCGAACAGCCAGTTATATGTCAGGTTCCAGCCCATCGCGAGAACGCTGAACATCAGGCTGAGCGCGCCCATGATCTCCATTGGCCGGTCGAGCAGCCAGCCGCCCGGCACCGCTACCAGAAACAGCGCAATCGCCTCGAAAATCAGGGTGTGGCGCAGTCTGTCAGGGAGAGTACGCAAGGGTTAGGGTCCTAGCGTTCCACCGTGCAGTCGATCCGCCAGGTGACCGCGCCGGCCTTGTCGCGGTTGTCGTAATTGATGCGCGATTTTTTGAGCTGGGCGCGCGCTTCGCGGGCAAGCGCGTCCTGCAGATCCGCGGGCAGGTCCTCGAAATCGAACGAGACCACGCGCGGCGCTTTTGGCTTCGACGCGGCGCGCGGCTTGGCGGCGGCTTTCTTTTTCGCGCCGCCGGATTTCTTCTTGCCCCAGATATCGTCCCAGCCGGATTTGTATTCGGGCGTTTTGATATTGCTGAAATAGCCGTAATGGCCGACCGCCGCGCCACCGATCGATTCGCGGGCGGACTTGCCGCCCTCGCCGCTCGCACCGGTCGCCTTGGCATCGGCGGGCTTGGTATCGGCCGTGGCGGTCTCGGCCGGTTTCGCCGCAGCCTTGGTCTCTGTTTTGGTCGACTTTTTTGTATCGGTCATGACTGTCGCTACTCAATGGATTTCGGGAACGCCGTCTCGTACACCCGGGCGAAACCGGATGCAATCGTCTAACGGGTCGGGCGGGGCGGACCGAGCAGCCGGCCGGTCAGTCGGGGGGTCAGTCGGGGGGTCAGCCGGGGGGTCAGCCGGGGGGTCAGCCGGCTACCGTTGCATGGATATCCAGCAATGTGGGAATGGTCGCCGGGTCGCGGCGTCCGAAGCCGCATTCCGTGGCAATCCCGAATTCCCCGGCATGGTTCGACGCTGCTGCCAGACGCGCCGCCGTGCCGTCCGCGCCGTCGGTAAAATGGACGAGCCCGAGATACAGCTCTGTCGCCGCCGGCAGATCAAGCGCCGCCAGCGGCGCGAAATACGCCGAATCGCTGCGGTCCCGCGGCACCGGCATATGGATGAAATTCACCTTCCGGGGCGATGCCGCGGTAATACCGTTCGCATAACCGACGCAGGTCGAAAGATCGGCGGGCTCGATAATATGCTTGTGGCCCGGATCGCCGTAGCACAGGTGAATGCCGGCCTCGATATCCGCGGGCACGTAGCCGAGAAGGCGGGCGATGCGAACCGTCGACGCCGCAACGACATCGTCGTAATGCATCGGCATACCGTCATCGGCAGCGACAACCTCGTGACAGACGTCCCACTGGATGGCGAGTTGATCGGGGGGGATGGCGGCGGCAATCGCCGCGACCTCACGCGCCAGCGCGGCCTCGATAATCGGCTCGACATCGGCCCGTTCCGGCATTTCGAAAAACCCCATCGTCAGCGCGATGGCGGACGGTAGGGACACCTGAAACCGCACTGCCGCAGGGATGACGCCGGCAGCCTTGAGCGGGGCGAACGTGGCATAGGACGCGACCGCTTCGGCGGCATAGCCCATGGTCTCAATCGTCACGGTCGCGGGATCGACACCGTCACGGATGACATAGAACGGCCGCTCCAGGGCATCTTTGTATCCCGGCAACACCGTGTTGGCGGATTTGAGCATGAAATCCGGATGATCGTCGAATGTCTGCTTCTGCCAGCGGATCCAGTAGGCCCGCTCGCCCGTCTCACCGTCGGGCCAGCGTTTTGCCCGGTCGCCGACCGACGCGGCGAGCGCCCGGAACACGGCCTCGGTATCGGCCAGCGGGATCGATCCGACGAAATGGACGGGACGGGTCATGTCGGTTCTCCTCTGAGACGTGCGACTACATCTTGCGGCGGTCGTGGCTTTCGCTGTGGCGGCGTTCGATCGCATCCCACAGCATCTTTTCGACGAAGACGCCGTCGAGCCGGTTGATTTCCTGGATACCGGTCGGCGATGTCACGTTGATCTCTGTCAGGTAGTCGCCGATGACGTCGATACCGACAAAGGTCAGGCCGCGTTCGATCAGGGCCGGCGCGATCTGGTCGCAGATATCGCGTTCGCGCTGGGTCAGCGTGGTCTTCTGCGCGCCGCCGCCGGCGTGGAAATTGGCGCGCGCGTCGCCCTTTACCGGGATGCGCGCCACAGCACCCGCCGGTTCGCCGTCGACCAGGATGATGCGCTTGTCGCCCTGGCGGACTTCAGGCAGGTAGCGCTGGATGATAATCGGCTCACGGTATTTGGATGTGAACATTTCGATCAGCGCGCCGAGGTTTTCGTCTTCCGGCGTGATGTGAAACACATCGGCGCCCCCGTTGCCGAACAGCGGCTTGACGATAATGTCGCCGTGCTCGGCGCGGAACGCGTCGATCTCTTCGCGGTTACAGGTGATCAGCGTGTCCGGCAGGACGCCGTCGAAATGGGTGACAAACAGTTTTTCGGGCGCATTGCGCACCTCTTTTGGATCGTTGACCACCAGCGTTTCGGGGTGGATATGCTCAAGCAGGTGCGTCGCCGTGATATAGGCCATGTCGAAGGGCGGGTCCTGGCGCATCAGCACCACATCGACCGTGGCGAGGTCGAGCAATTCGGGGGCGCCAAGCGTGAAGTGGTTGCCCTTTTCGCGCCGCACCTGCATCGGCTGCGCCTTTGCGTAGAGCCGCCCGTCGCGAAAAACCAGGTCGTCGGGCTCGTAGTGGAACAGCCCGTGTCCGCGGTCCTGCGCCTCCATCGCCAGCATGAAGGTTGAATCGGCATCTATGTTGATGCTCGACACGTGGTCCATCTGTATGGCGACGGCGAGGCTCATGATCGAAATCTCCGATGTGTGATGCGGTCGTTTGTACCGCGTCCCTTTTTGCACGGTGCAGCGCGCAGGATCAATGGGGGGATCAGTGGAGGATCATCCGGCAATCGGGGAACAGCGCATCGGCGGCGTTGTATTTGAGACAAACCCGCCCCTAATTCGGCGTGGATTCGCCGTGGATTCGCCGGGTATACGCCGCGAATGGCGCACAAACTTAACAGCGGGTTAAAACGGCGCCGATAGAGTTCGGCGACGGCGACAGCGCGCTGCTGTGGCGTATCAAATTCGAAGGGAAATTCTGTGGGCCGAATTGGCACAGCACCCCTTCGGACCCGGGTAGGCACCCGTGGGTCCGTTGGGTCGGCGGTCGGACCCGGCTGGCTCTCGGGGCCCCGGTTCGACCGCCACTTTATCGGGACGGCGGCGGCCATCGCGATCCTGTCCGGCCTGATCGTGGCGGCGGAGCCGGGGCTTTTTCTGCCCATCCTGTTCCTCGACCTCTGGCTGCTCGGTTACCACCATGTGGTGTCGACCTACACACGGCTGTGCTTCGACCGCGACAGCCTGCGGCGGCGCGGCTGGATGATCTATGCGTTGTTGCCGGCGGTGTGCGTCGCCGTCACGATTCTGGGCGTGGCCTTTGGCATCGGCCTGCTGGCGACGATCTATCTTTACTGGCAATGGTTTCATTACACCCGGCAGAGCTACGGGATCGCGCAGGCATACAGACGGGCGGCGGCGGTCGCCGGCGCCCCGGTCGTGGAGAACGAACAGCTCGGCAAACTGGTTTTCTATGCCGTGCCGCTCTGGGGCATCCTGCACCGCGCCCACCAGGCGCCGGAGACGTTTCTCGGGCTGCCGGTCCGGCATCCGCCGGTGCCGGGGATTGCGGTGGACATCGCCGCCGTCTGTGCGGTGGCCGGGCTTGCGTGGTGGATTGCCAGCCGCATCGCGCTGTGGCGGCAGGGGCGGCTCGCCATCGGGCACACCTGTTACGTTCTGAGCCATTTTGCAGTCTTCTATGTCGGCTATGTCGCGATCGAAAGCATCGATGCCGGCTGGATCGCGCTGAATATCTGGCATAACGCCCAGTACATCGCGTTTGTCTGGCTCCAGAACAACCGGCGTTTTGCCGGACAGGGCGCATCGGGCAGGCAGGGCGGGCCGGCAGACGGGCGGGACGGCACGCGGTTCATCTCCTGGCTGTCCGCGCGCCGTAACCTATGGGCCTATCTCGGTCTGTGTCTCTGCCTGTCGACGGCGTTCTATGCCGGCCTGCATTACACCGTTGCCGCCGCGGGGCTCGGGATGGCGGTGCTGATGGTGGTCTACCAGACAGTCAATTTTCATCATTACATTGTCGATGCGCTGATCTGGCGGCGCCCGCGCACCGCGAAGCCGCCGGGTTCCGCCCGGGCATGACAGCGCGTGTCTTTGCCGTATCGCACGGAGCGCAAGGCACCGGCTACCTCTCGCTCGCGCGCAGCGGGGAAAGCATCGCGGTTCTCGACGGACTGCGCGCCGCCGCGATATTCCTGGTCCTTGGCCGTCATGCGGTCACCCCGTACCGGCCGCTCGACGGCGAGAACGCCGGCAGCCTGTTCGGGGTGTTCGGCTGGGATGCGGCAACGCCCCTGATCAACGGCTGGATCGGGGTCGACCTGTTTTTCGTGCTGTCGGGCTTCCTGATCAGCACCGGCATCCTGCGCCGCGCGGCGACCCCCGGGGGCTTTCGCCTGGGTCGCTACCTGGCCCGGCGGGCGCTGCGGATCCTGCCCGCCTATTACGCCATGCTGGCAATCGCCGCGGCGGGCGCCATTCCGCACTATACCGTCGGCGGCGACATGCTGGGCCTGCGCGTGTTCTATCACGCGCTTTTTCTGCAGGATTATCTGCCGGCCAACATCGTCGTGGCGTTCTGGTCACTGGGTGTGGAGGAAAAGTTCTATATCGCCGCGCCGTTCGTCCTGGTGCCGCTGCTGGCGATCCGGCACCGCGGCCTGCAATACGGCATCCTCGGCCTGCTGGTCCTGACCCCGCTGGCGTTCCGCCTGAACATGGCCGCCGGTGGTGTCGCGATCGCCGATTACGAGACCTTTTTCCGGACCCTGCGCAGCCCGTTCCACCGGGGTTTCGATGGCCTTGCCGTCGGCGTTCTCGTCGCCTTTCTGTGGGGCGACCGCGCACGGACGCCGTGGCTGTCCGGGCGCCGCACCGGCAGCGTGCTGTTCTGGGCAGGAACCACCACGATCGGCTGGTTGTGGCTGAACGCGCCGATGCTCGACCGGATCGACGCGTTCGACCGCATATTGCTGCAACTGGTCCTCGCCACCGGGTTCGGGGCGATCCTGCTGGGCGCCCTGCTGCGGCAGGATAGAAAGACGGGCGGATATCCCGACCGGCTTCTCGCGCACCGGGCCCTGCACCCGGTGGCGATCCTGTCCTTCAGCCTGTACCTGGTGCATATGACGGTCATTCCGACCGCCCAGGCCCTTGAAAACCGGCTTACAGGCGGGGAAACAGGGTACTTGGCCGTGGATTTCGCCGTTTTTGTCCCGATTTATTTATTTCTGTCGGTATCCGGTGCCCTGATCCTGTATTTCGCCGTCGAAAAGCCGTTCCTGATGCTCCGGGACGGCGAATTCCGGCGGCGAGTCAAACCCGTCAGTTGAGCCGCGATCTCAGTTTCTGGACGATGGCTGCCGCGTCATGGCGCGCACTGTCGGTGTCGGCCCGCTCGACGATGGTCTGAAAAGCCTCTATCGCGGCGCCGAGATTGCCGGCGCGGGCATGAATCACGCCCGCCTCGCGCCACAGCGGCATCATTTCGGGCGCAAACATCAGCATGCCTTCCACCACGCGCAGCGCATCTTCCGGCCGGCCGGCGCGTTCATGACGGGCTTTGATATTGTTTTGCAGGCGCACGAGGATATCCCGATTACCGACTGCCGCGTAATGATCGGGCGTCAGCTCGGCTTCCATCCCGGCCGTCGCTTTCAGCATGTCACGCAGATCGACCGCCGTGCGCTCGATCCCCTCGTTGAACGGATCGATGATAAGCCGCGCGCCGTCCTCGCCGATACGGATCATGAAATGGCCGGGGAAATTTATCCCGTCTGCGGCGAAACCGTGCGTCCGCGCGGCATGGATATACAGAATACCCAGCACCACCGGCAGGCCTTTCTTGCGGTCGATGACGCGCATCAGGTTGGCATTCTGGATATCGTCGTAAGTCAGCATGTCGCCGTGATAGCCGTGCGACCCGAGAATGACACCGTTCAGCGCTTCGACCAGTGTCGTGCCGCCACCGGCGAGCGCATCGCCGACGTCGTCGGCAAGCCGGGTCAGATGATCGCGGTAGCGGTCGAGCGCCACACCCGGACGGTCGAGCGCGGCAAGAGCGAGGGCGCCTTCGGCAAGATCGATGTCGTCATCGGGCCGGGCGCCGATGCCCCGGAGGATCTCTTCTGCTTCTGCGCGCGGTGTCACGATTCCGGTATCACGATCCCAGGGATGTCAGGGGTTTGAAGGCTGGCGCTTGATCTGGACGTAGTTTACCACTTTTTTGACATAGGACAGCCCGCGCGCATGATTCATCACGCGGTCGAGTTCGGCGCGGTTCTGGGCGAGGCCGATCAGGTACACGGTGCCGCGCACGGTTTCGATCGAATAGTTGATCGACGAGACCTGTTTGTCGAAAAGCAGCGCCGATTTGAGTTGCGTTGAAATCCAGGTGTCGCGTGCAAAACCGCTGGCGCCGCCGGACTCGTCAAGCTGGATTTCATTGATGACCTCTTTGACACCGTCCGCCGTCCAGGCGAGCCGGACCGCTTCGGCCCGCATCTCCTCGGTCTCTACCGTGCCGGTCAGCAATACGCGCCCCATATAGACCTGCATGCCGACTTTTCGCCACAGCCGTTCGTCCTTGTTCGACAGCAGCGCATTGATGCGGAGGCGCAGCGCCGTATCATCGGTGGCACCGGCAAGGCCGCGCTCTTCCATGGCGGCCGTTCCCGCCGTGGCCCCGGCGCCGATCACGGCGCCGACACATCCCTGCAGCGATACGCCAAGCAGGGCTGCCACCGACAGTGCGGCGGCGGCCGACCGCAACCGGGCAGAGGGTTTCAGGGAAATTCGCGTCATGTCCGTCATTCTCCGCAGATAAGGGGAAGTCTCGGCCTCTGGGCATTCTGATACTCCGGGCATTTTCATGCTCCGGGCCGGAATCTGCCTAATCGCCTGATTCGGTCCAAGCGTTGATTATATGGTGTGGCCATCTGCGCGGTTCAACGAGGATTGCGTCGAACCGCTGGGTGAGCGGGGCAAGACGGGGATTGGCGGCAATGTAATTTGCCGCCGCCCGGACGATCCGGCGGCGTTGGGCCGGGGTGATGGATTCGGCAGCCCGCCCGTGTGTCTGCCGGGCTTTGACTTCGACAAAGGCAACCACCATACCCCGGCGGGCAACAAGATCGATTTCCCCCGCCGGGGTCCTGATCCGGCGGTCGAGGATGCGATACCCTTTGAGCCGAAGCGCCAGCGCGGCCAGGGCTTCCGCCTGCCGGCCGCGTTTTTCCCGTGTCCGGCGCGTGTCTGTTCGCCGGTCCCGGGTCTCATCCGTCATCGGCATCGTCGCGTTTTGGCCGGCCGAGGCTGAGCGCGCGGGTATAGACTTCACGCCGCGCGATACCGGTCGCGGCGGCAACCGTGGCGGCAGCGTCGCGGACGCTCATCCTGCCGAGCGCTTCGCCCAGCAATGCATCGAGGTCGACCGGAGCGTCCACCGTATCGCCCGGCGGCGCGATCACGACGACAGCCTCGCCCTTCGGCGGCGGGATGTCGGCATAGAGCGCCGCCAGTTCGACAAGACTGCCGCGCCGGATCTCTTCGTGGAGCTTGGTCATTTCCCGGGCAACGGCCGCCGGCCGGTTTCCGAGAATATCGGCCATCGCCGCGACCGATGCGGCAAGCCGCTTGGGCGATTCGAGGAACACGAGCGTTGCCCGCAGCGCGGCGAATTCCGCCAGCGTATCGCGGCGGGCCTTTTCCTTTGGCGGCAGGTAACCGGCAAACAGGAAACGGTCCGTCGGCAGGCCCGACAGCACCAGCGCGGTCATTGGCGATGACGGGCCGGGCGCCGCGGTCACATATATCCCGGCATCCACCGCATCGCGCACGAGACGATATCCCGGGTCGGATATCAGCGGCGTGCCCGCGTCGGAAACAAGCGCCACGATTTTGCCATCTTCAAGCCGTTCAATGATCCCGGCGCGCGCTGCAGGAGCACTGTGATCGTGATAGGGAACCATCCGGGTATCGATCCCATAGCGTCTGAGCAACTTGCCGGTGACCCGTGTGTCTTCGCAGGCAATCACGTCTGCGGCCCGCAATATGTCGGTTGCCCGCGGCGACAGATCGCCCAGATTGCCGATGGGTGTCGCGACAATATACAGCCCCGACCTCAGCCCCGACCCCACCCCCGCGGGCCCTGCCGTCCGTTTACTTGGCGTGGTCCCGTCGCTAGGCTGCGCTCCGTCTTTCATTTCGTCTTTCATTTCGTCAGAAATCGGATCCATCGATGAGACTATTTTCCGGCATTGTCGATTTTTCGGGCAAAATCCCGACCGCCGGCGTGGCGCTCGCCGTCACGGCGGCGCTTGCCCTCGGAGGGTGCGAGAATACGGGAACCGGCGGCGGACGCAACACGGCTGGCGGCGGTCCGCTGACAGGCGCCAACGCCCCGAGCCGGGTTGAATCGCCATTGCCCGGCGAACCCGGCGCGTCGCCGCCGCCGACCGCCACGGCACCGGCAGCGCCGGTCGACCCGGGCAGTGCCGGCCCTGAAGCAACGCCCGGTATCCAGCTCACGCCGCCGCCCGGCATTGCGAACCGCACCCGCGTGGCACTGCTGCTGCCGCTCAGCGGACCCCGGGCGGGCCTCGGACGGGCGGTGCTCGACGCCGCCCAACTGGCATTGTTCGATGTTGCCGACGGCGATTTCGAGCTGCGGCCCTACGACACCGCCGCCACGGGCGAGGGCGCGGCCATCGCCGCCGGACAGGCCGTCGCCGATGGCGTCAAACTGGTTATCGGTCCGATTTTTTCAGCCGCGGTCAGGGGGGCGGCACCGGTTGTGCAGGAGGCCGGGCTGAACATGCTGGCGTTTTCCAATAACCGCGACGTCGCCGAACCGGGGGTATACCTGTCGGGACTGTTTCCCGAATCGCAGATCGCGCGCGTTATCGCCTATGCCGCCAGGCGGGGCGTCCGGCGCCTCGGCGTTCTCGCGCCCGGCGGCGCTTTCGGCGCCCGGGTTCTGGATGCCGCCCGGCAATCCGCGCAAGCTGCCGGTATTACGCTCGTGCGCTCGGAGATCTTCGGCCCGTCGACCGACGACATCGTTCGGGCCGTGCGCACCATCGGCGATTACGACACCCGCCGCGCCGCCCTGCTGGCCCAAAAGAAGGCCCTGGCCGGGCGCGAAGACGAAGTGTCGAAACGCGCCCTCGCCCGGCTCGATATCCTGGAGACGCTCGGCCCCGTCGCGTTCGATGCGCTCCTCGTCGGAACCAGCGGCGCAGAACTGGTGAACATGGCGGCACAGCTGGGTAATTTCGATATCGATACGAAACGGGTACGGCTTCTGGGCCTGGCGAGCTGGGCCGCGGACGGCACCGGGCGGGAACCCGCGCTGGTCGGCGGATGGTTTGCGACGCCCCCGGCGACCGTCGAGAGCGAATTCACCCGCAGTTTCCGGGCAATGTACGAGGCAGAACCCCACCCGCTTGCGGCGAATGCCTATGACCTGGTGGCGCTGGCGGCAATTCTCGGATCGCAGGAAGGCGGCGCCCGCTACGATAAGGCGTCCCTGACCTCGGAAACGGGGTTTGCCGGTATTAGCGGTCTTTTCCGCTTTCTGCCCGACGGGCTGTCCGAACGCAGTCTCGAAGTGCGGGAATTGACCGCATCGGGGAGCAAAATCGTCGATCCGGCGCAAAAAAGCTTCGAAAATCTCACAAACTGAGCCTGACCGGCCGGTTTAAAGGGTTATCGCGGCGATGATCGCGTTTAACCGTTGAATACCGTCCTTTGTGGCGCGCAGGCCGCGTTTATCGGACTCCAGCAACCCGGCATCGCTGAGCTGCGCGACCTTCGCGGAATCGACGTATGCTTCGAGTGGCCGGCCGACAATCCGGGCGAATTGGTCCCGGTCGATGCCGTCGGTCAGCCGCAACCCCATCATCAGGAATTCCCGGGCCTGTTCGTCGGGCCCGACGGGCGACGTGAGCCGCGTTGCATGGCCCTCCCGGGTGACCGCCGCGAGCCAGCCGGCAGGGGCTGGCACCTGTTCCGTGCGCAGGCGCTGGCCGTCGAGGGTCAGCCGCCCGTGGGCGCCCGGTCCGACGCCGACATAATCGCCGCCGCGCCAGTAAACCAGGTTATGGCGGCTTTCCTGCCCCGAACGGGCGTAATTCGACACCTCATAGGCCGCAAGACCCGCTTCTGCCGTCAATTCACCGGTGAGTTCGTACAGATCGGCGGCCAGATCCTCGTCCGGCAGCACAAACGCCCCGCGGCGGTGCTCGGCATAGAACGGCGTGCCCTTTTCGATGGTCAACTGATAGAGCGAAAGATGACCGGTTCCCCGCGACAGCGCCCCTGCCAGTTCGGATTCCCAGGCGGCGCGGCTCTGACCGGGCAGGGCGTAAATCAGGTCGAAAGACACGCGGTCAAACGTTTGTTCCGCTATCGTAATGGCCTGCATTGCCTCCGCCCCGGAATGCGCACGACCGAGAAACCGCAATGCCGCGTCATCGAAGGACTGGACGCCGACGGAAACGCGGTTCACGCCCGCCGCCCGAAAATCGTTGAATTTCTGCGCTTCGATGGAAGACGGATTGGCCTCCAGGGTGATTTCGACGTCGTCAGGCATCGACCAGTACGCGGACAGACGGTCGAGCAGCGCCGCGACGATCCCCGGCGGCATCAGCGACGGCGTCCCGCCGCCGAAGAATACGCTGTCGAGCCGGCGACCTTTTGTTTTGGTCCCGTAATGATCCAGTTCAGCCAACAGACTCCGCTGCCAGGCAGCGTCATCCACCGACTCCGCGACATGGGAATTAAAGTCGCAATAGGGGCATTTGGACACGCAGAACGGCCAGTGGATATACAGGCCGAATCCGCCGGGAACCGCGTTTCCGGCGGCAGCCATTGCTCAGGGCGCCGTCGGGAAGCAGGCCTCGATCAGCTTGGCGAAAGCCACGGCCCGGTGGCTGCTGGCGTGTTTGGCGGCCGGATCTATTTCGCCGTACGTGCCGCTATCGCCGTCTGCCAGAAACATCGGATCGTAGCCGAAGCCTTTATCCCCGCGGGGCGGCCAGACCAGCGTGCCCGCCACGTCGCCCTCGAAGACCTCGCAGTGACCGTCCGGCCATGTCAGCGCAAGGGCGCAGACGAAACGCGCCGTGCGGTCGGGATTGTCGCCCAGTTCGTCATTGACGCGGGCCATGGCCAGATCGAAATCCTTGTCCGGCCCGCCCCAGCGCGCGGAGTAGATTCCGGGTGCTCCGCCGAGCCCGTTGACCGCGAGACCGGAATCATCGGCCAGGGCCGGCAGTTCTGCCGCGAAAGCCGCAGCATCCGCCTTTAGTTTCGCATTCGCAACGAAACTGTCGCCGGTTTCCTCCGGCTCGGGCAAATTTAGTTCCGATGCCGAAACAACCTCTATCTGCCAGGGACTCAGCAGCTCACCGATCTCCCGGACCTTGCCGGGATTGTGACTGGCGATTACAAGCCGTTTTTCAGTAAAACGTCGCGCCATGTCAGTCTGCAAGCGCCATGTTCTGGAACGTCGTCAGCTCGCCGACACCTTTCTTGGCAAGCTCCATGAGCTGCAGAAAGGCCTCTTCGGAAAACGGATCGGCCTCGGCCGTGCCCTGGATCTCGACGATTCCGCCGGCGCCCGTCAGCACGAAATTGGCGTCGGCCTCGGCATTCGAATCCTCGGCATAATCGAGATCGAGCACCGCGGTCCCCTGATACAGCCCGCAGGAAATGGCGGCGATCGAACTGTGAACCGGATCCTTCGTCAGCGCGCCCGACCGCAAAAGCCCGGCCATCGCCAGTTTGAGCGCGACATAGGCGCCGGTGATCGAGGCGGTCCGGGTGCCGCCATCGGCCTGGATCACATCGCAATCGAGCCGGACCTGGCGCTCGCCAAGGGCTTCGAGGTCGACCACGGCGCGCAGCGACCGGCCGATCAGGCGCTGGATTTCCTGGGTCCGGCCGGATTGCTTGCCGCGCGCGGCCTCGCGGTCGGTCCGCTCATGCGTGGAACGGGGCAGCATGCCGTATTCCGCGGTCACCCAGCCGCGGCCGGAATTGCGCATCCACGGCGGCACGCGTTCTTCGACGGTCGCGTTGCACAAGACGTGCGTATCGCCGAATTTCGCAAGGCACGAGCCTTCGGCATAGGCACTGAAGCCGGTTTCCAGCGTGACGGATCGCATCTGGTCGGGGGAACGGCCGGACGGGCGCATGTTTTTCTCCTGTTTCGGGAAGTGCGCGCAAGCTATCCAAGCCGGGCCGCGCCGTAAAGCCATCTGTCGCATCGCCGGGCCGCGCACCGATCACGGCTATCGCCGTCTTTTTCGGTCGCAACGCGCGGAAATCCCCCGATTGACAAAAACCGGTCCGACACTACATTCCGAATGCGTTTCGGTGAATTGAATGAACAATCCGAATTCCAGCATAATAAGTGAACTGAACGATCGCTCACGCGAGGTTTTCCGCGAGATCGTCGAAGCCTACGTGGCCGAGGGCGGTCCCGTCGGCTCGCGCACGCTGTCGCGCCGCCTGCAGGTGCCGTTGTCGCCGGCGACCATCCGCAACGTGATGGCGGACCTTGAAGATATGGGCCTGCTTTATGCGCCGCATACCTCCGCGGGGCGGCTGCCGACCGATGCCGGGCTGCGCCTGTTCGTCGACGGTCTTCTGGAGATCGGCGATCTCAGTTCGGAGGAACGCGAAAATATCGAGGCGCGCTGCGTTACCCACGGCACCAACCTGAACGAGGCCCTCGGCGAAGCGACATCGCTGCTGTCGGGGCTGGCGCAATGCGCCGGGATCGTGGTGGCGCCGAAAACCGCACGCCCGCTGAAACATATCGAATTCGTCAATCTGGGCGACGGCCGGGTGCTGGCCGTACTGGTAACCGATGACGGGTTTGTCGAGAACCGGATCATCGACATGCCGCCGGGCACGCCGCCCTCGGCACTGGTGCAGGCCGGGAATTACCTGAACGCACGGCTTGCCGGCAAGACGATCGATGCGGCCCGCCGCGCGGTCGCGCGCGAGATCGAGCAAAGACGGGCGGAGATAGACCAGATCACGGCGAATCTGATCGATGCCGGGCTGGCGGCCTGGTCGGGGGCCGGGACGGCAGGCAATGGCGACGCGCGGGGCGGCACGCTGATCGTGAAGGGTCAGTCCCGCCTGCTGGACGAAGTATCGGCGGTCCAGGACCTGGAACGCGTTCGCGGCCTGTTTCATGCGCTGGAAACCGAGGAACTGCTGGTAAAACTGCTCGATGTCACCGATATTGCCGATGGCGTTCAGATTTTTATCGGTGCCGAGAACACGCTGTTCGATCAGGCCGGTTGTTCGATGGTGGTCGCACCCTTCAAGGGCGAAAGCCAGACCATCGTCGGCGCGATCGGCGTCATCGGCCCGACCCGCTTGAATTATGCGCGCATCATTCCCATGGTTGATTACACAGCAAAGGTAATCGACCGAATTATCGGTTAGGTAAGCCGGCCCGCCGCCGGCGGGCCGTTTGCACCCAGAGAAACACGAAAAGAAAGCAGAACAGTTGAGCGATCAGGAAAAGACGACCGAGACCCCCGAAGAAGCTGCGGCGGCGGCAGACGCAGCCGCCGATATCGCGGCGGAGCTTGAAGCGGACGCGGCAGAGGTCGCCCCCGGCGAAGACACAGAGGTCGAAATCGACGCCCCTGCCGACCCGCAGGCGGAAATCGCGGATCTCAAAGACAAGCTGCTGCGCACCCTGGCAGATATGGAGAATCTCCGGCGGCGCGCGCAGAAGGATCGCGAAGACGCCCTCAAATACGCGTCCGCCAATTTCGCCCGCGATATGCTTTCCGTCGCCGACAACCTGCGCCGGGCGATCGAATCGATCCCCGAAGACGGCGACCCGGACGGCGCAGCGCTTGTGGGATTTATCGAAGGCATCGCGCTGACCGAAAAAGACCTGCTCTCGGCGCTCGAACGCCACAAGATCCAGAAGATCGAGCCGATGGGCGAAAAGTTCGACCCCCAGTTCCACGAAGCGCTGTTTGAAATCCCGACGAACGACGCACCGAGCGGCACCGTGATGCAGGTCATCGAGACCGGTTACATCATTCACGACCGCCTGTTGCGCCCGGCAAAAGTCGGCATTGCCAAGGCGGCGCCGGCAGATGCCGGTCCCGGCGACCAGGTCGACACGACCGCGTAGCCGGGTACCTGCCCGGTCGGACGGGTCGGACGGGTCGGTCGGACTGCCCGGTCGGCGTTTACCGGGCGTGCAACGCCGGCGGAATTCGCGCGCTGTCCGATAGCGGTTGTCCCGATTTTTGCGCTGGGCTAGGGTCGGGTCTCTTGAGGCAATCGTAACTCTGTTTCGGGGACGTCGGCGTCGTATGAGTTCGGCGTTCCGATGGCGGATTCGGACTCGGTCGCCACGCCAACGGTCAACAGGGTAGACCATGCCAACCGATCCGTCATACACGCCAGGGTGCGCACCGAGCGGCGAGTCCGCGCTTCGCCGCAACCAGTTTGCCGAGCGTTTTACAGCGATCCGCAGCCAGACCGAACAGATCGCCGGCCGCCTGTCGGTCGAGGACCAGCAGGTTCAGTCGATGCCGGATGTCAGCCCGACCAAATGGCACCTCGCCCACGTCACATGGTTTTTCGAGACGTTCATTCTCAAGCCCTGCGCCGCGGATTACGAAGAATTCGACCCGGCCTTCAATTATCTGTTCAATTCCTATTACGAAGCGATCGGGCCGCGCCATGCGCGCCCGGACCGCGGCCTGCTGACCCGGCCGTCGAACGACGAGGTCATGGCCTACCGCGCCTATGTCGATCGGGCGATGCAGACGTTTATCGAAACGTCGGACGACACGTCTTTCGAGGCCGCGGCGGACCTTCTGGAACTCGGCCTGCATCACGAGCAGCAGCACCAGGAACTCGCCCTGATGGACATCAAACACGTGCTGTCCTGCAACCCACTGGCGCCCGCCTATCGCAGGAAGGAACCCGTGAGCGTCCGCGAAACCCATTCGCTGGGATGGTTCGATGTGGCGGGCGGCACGTATGAAATCGGCCATGACGGCGCAGGCTTCGCGTTCGACAATGAAGGCCCGGTTCACGATACGCTGGTCGGCGATTTTTCCATCGCGTCACGTGCGGTGACCAATGCCGAGTATCTCGCGTTCATCGAGGACGGCGGTTACCGCCGGGCGGAATTTTGGCACGCCGACGGCTGGTCCGTCGTCAACGGCGACGGCTGGGCGGCGCCGCTTTACTGGCAGGAAAACGGCGAGGGCGGATGGGATGAATTCACGTTCGCCGGCATGTGCCCGATATACCCGGACGCACCGGTCGGCCATGTCAGCTTCTACGAAGCCGCCGCCTATGCCGCCTGGGCGGGAAAGCGCCTGCCGACGGAACCGGAATGGGAAATCGCCGCGCGGCTGTTCGGCTGCGACACGCAGGACGAGAAGGACGCAAACCGGCTGGCGAGCGGGTTTCTGCGCCCCATGCCGGCCGGCGATGCCGACCCGGCCCGGCCGTTGCAGATGATGGGCGATGTCTGGGAATGGACCCAGAGCGCCTATGCGCCCTATCCGGGCTTCGAGACCGCCGCCGGTGCGGTGGGCGAATATAACGGCAAATTCATGGTCAACCAGCTGGTGCTGCGCGGTGCGAGCTGCGCCACACCACCCGGCCATGCGCGCATCAGCTATCGGAATTTCTTCTATCCGCACCAGCGCTGGGCTTTTTCGGGGTTCAGGCTCGCCGCCTGAAGACGGGGTCTTCACAACGCTGTCGCCATGCCCATATGCAGGGGCGACCCGGTGCGATGTGCGCCGGAGACCCAAGCCGGACCGGCGATCGGCGGCGGCAGCGGGCGAACCGAAAGACACCCTCTTGGCAAAATTTCTGACCGTCACCGTGACCGGGCTCGAGACGATCCGCGACATGCCGGACATCTGGTCCGAGGCGGAGTATCACGGCCTGCTCGACGCGCTCGAGGTCGACGGCACTGCCGAGCTGACGGGCAGCGATCTCGAAGATATGCTGCTGATGGCGCTCCAGGACCTCGATCCCGAAGACGCCGCCGACGCGATCCTCGCGGCCAAGCTGGGCGATGCGGTTTCCGCCGGGGCGCGGCGCAACATCGTGCAGGACTTCATCAACGAACAGCGCCCGTGGGAGGAAGCGGCCGACATCTCGCTGCATGCCCGGATATTCGCCGCGGCGGTGCTGCTGCAGAAAGCCTTTCCGAAACGGTTTTCGCGGCCTGACATGATGCGCCTGTCGCTGCGGCTGACAGCCCATGCGGCCCGCGCCGAGGAAATGCTGCGCCACGACCCCCAGCCCGCATTCGTCGCCCGCATCCTGGCCGACGGGATGAGCGAAAGCAGCACGCTGGAACGCCTGTTCGACGACAGCCTGGAATCCGGATCGTTTCCCCAGGCGGCCAGTATTGTCTGGCATGCGGAATTCGGCGGACATGCGCCGGGGCCGCCGGTCTGCGCGACCCTGACCGTGTATTCGTCGGATCTCTGGCTCAAATCGATGGAAGACGTGGAGACGTTCGAGTCCGACGCACATAACGACCGGGCGTAACGGCGCAACCGGGTTGATCTGCATCAAGTTCGGCGGAACCTTTCGGCATCATACTTCGATATCGAAGTATTTTCACCGGCGAAAGGAAGGTTGCCATGCCTGTACTCGAAGCTCCGGATCGCGCGCCGCGCATACAGTTCAGCCATTTCGGCATAAATGTCCGCGACCTCGACCGGATGGAAAAGTTCTATACCGAGGTCGTCGGATTCGCCGTGACGGATCACGGCTCGATCCCAGAGCTGGGGCTGACCCTGACATTCATGAGCATGGACCCGGTCGAACATCACCAGTTCGTCATCTGCACCGGGCAGGAGGACGAGCTGGGCGAGAACAAGCGCGGCGCGTTTTTCGGCGGGCCGATCAACCAGCTGTCGTTTCGGCTGGCATCGCTCGACGACCTGCGCATCATGTATAACCGGCTGGCGGAGGCCAACGGCGAGGCCGAACTGATGGCCGGCACGCACGGTATCGCGTGGTCGGTCTATGCGCGCGATCCCGAAGGCAACACGCTGGAGTTCTTTGTAGATTCCCCGTGGTTCGTCGATCAGCCCTATCTGGAGCCGATCGATCTTTCCAAGCCGGACGCAGAGCTGATCGCCGACACGGAAAAAATGATCCGCGACGATCCGAGCTTTCAGGATTACGGCGCCTGGCGCAATGCGCTGGCGAAACAGATGGGCAAGCGCGTCGTGCCCAAGCCCTTCGATTAGCCGCGCTCAGACCGGGTTGGCGAGTCGCCGCAGCTTTTCCACCGCCCGCCCGTGATCGGCCACGGCATAGCAGTAGACGCAGCCATGCGCGCAGGTATCGTAGGCTCCGATATCGCGGCTTTCCGCGCAGAGGCAGCCGTCCCGGTTGCCTTTTTGCCGGGCGGCGATGTCATAGTCGGCGATCTCCGACAACCGCCCCGCATCGATGCAGCGCGCGGGCGTCAATAGACGCGAATCCGGCCCCTCCAGGGCGTCGGGCTGACTGCAAACGGTCAGTTTTATGCCGTGCCCGGCGGCAATTTCGGCCAATTCGCTCAATAATGGGCGTTTTTCAGCCCAATCGGGGTCCTGCCAGCTGAAATTGTGGCTTGCAGCGGCGAGATTGAGCCGTCTTTCGGTCTTTTTGTAGATCTGGGCGCAGGAAACGACGCATTCATCCACCGAATTTTGGAGTTCGCGGCACAGCCGGGCGAAATTCCGGCGGTGCCAGGCGGCAGCGGTCATCGACGTGAACACCACCGGATCGTACCGCCAGACCACGGCCCGGCGGCCGAATTTCCGCGCCAGTGCGACGATCTGGGCGACCGCGTCGCCTGCCCGCGGCGTATGGGCGTCAAGGGCGCGCGGATAGCCGGTCACCGTGAACTGGACGACGAAGGGCAGGCCGAGCGCCGCGACATCGTCGAACGCGTCGGCAAAAGGCGCCGCATTGCGCGTCCAGAACACGTAGCCGTCAACGCCGTCGCCGCGCAGCGCGACCGAAAACGGCTTTCCGCCATAGGGGTTCGCGACCCGGCAAACCCCGTCCGCCAGGCGGGCGCGGAACCAGTCTGCGTGAAACGCCGGAATGTCGGTACGGTAGCTGGCGGAAACGATCATGGGCCAAGCGTATCACGGGCCGGCGCGTTTAAAAGCGGGGGATCCGCCCGGTGGCGCGGCAAAAATGCATGAATACGCACAAAGCGGGTGCGTAAAGCTATTGTAAGACCCGCCCGGGCTACTTATATATCGCTCAATCCACTCTATATGGGTCAATTCAAACCTTGGGGGATTTCCCACGGTGCCGACAGGGCCGCGGAAATCTGCCGAAAAGCGAGGTACTATTATGGGTAAAGCAATCGGTATCGATCTCGGGACCACGAATTCGTGCGTTGCCGTGATGGAAGGCTCCGACGCCAACGTCATTGAAAATTCGGAAGGCGCGCGCACCACGCCGTCGATGGTCGCTTTCGCCGAAGGCGACGAGCGCCTTGTCGGCCAGTCGGCGAAGCGCCAGGCCGTCACCAATCCGGAAAACACATTATTCGCGATCAAGCGCCTGATCGGCCGTCCGTTCGACGATCCGACGACGCAGAAGGACATGGATCTTGTTCCCTACAAGATCGTCAAGGCCGATAACGGCGATGCCTGGGTAGAGGCCGACGGCGAGAAATATTCGCCGAGCCAGATTTCGGCCTTCATCCTGCAGAAGATGAAGGAAACCGCCGAAGCGCATCTCGGCGAGGAAGTGACCGAAGCGGTCATCACCGTGCCGGCCTACTTCAACGATTCCCAGCGCCAGGCAACCAAGGACGCCGGCAAGATCGCCGGGCTCGACGTGCTGCGCATCATCAACGAACCGACGGCGGCCGCCCTTGCCTACGGGCTCGAGAAAAAGGAAGCCGGCACGATCGCGGTCTACGATCTCGGCGGCGGCACGTTCGACGTGTCCGTCCTGGAAATCGGCGACGGCGTGTTCGAGGTGAAATCCACCAATGGCGATACGTTCCTGGGCGGTGAGGATTTCGATGCCCGGGTCATGGATTACCTGGCCGACGAGTTCAAGAAAGAGAACGCGATCGACCTGCGCCAGGACAAGCTGGCCCTGCAGCGCCTGAAGGAAGCCGCGGAAAAAGCCAAGATCGAGCTTTCGGGCTCTTCGCAGACCGAGGTCAACCTGCCGTTCATCACGGCCGACCAGAACGGGCCGAAGCATCTCAACCTGAAGCTGACCCGCGCCAAGCTCGAAGCGCTGGTCGACGACCTGATCGAACGGACCATCGGGCCGTGCAAGGCGGCGCTCAAGGATGCCGGCGTGTCGGCCGGCGAGATCGACGAAGTCATCATGGTCGGCGGCATGACCCGCATGCCCAAGGTGCTGGAGACAGTGAAGAACTTCTTCGGACGCGACCCGCATCGCGGCGTCAACCCCGACGAAGTGGTCGCCATTGGTGCGGCGATCCAGGCCGGCGTGCTGAAGGGCGACGTCAAGGACGTCCTGCTGCTCGACGTGACCCCGCTGTCGCTCGGCATCGAGACGCTGGGCGGCGTGTTCACGCGCCTGATCGACCGCAACACGACGATCCCGACCAAGAAAAGCCAGGTGTTCTCGACCGCCGAGGACAACCAGAACGCCGTCACCATCCGGGTGTTCCAGGGCGAACGTGAAATGGCGGCGGACAACAAGCTGCTCGGCCAGTTCGATCTGGTCGGCATTCCGCCGGCACAGCGCGGCGTGCCGCAGGTCGAGGTCACCTTCGATATCGACGCCAACGGCATCGTCAATGTCGGCGCCAAGGACAAGGCGACCAACAAGGAACAGACCATTCGAATCCAGGCTTCCGGCGGATTGTCGGACGAGGATATCGAAAAAATGGTCCAGGACGCCGAGCAGAATTCGGCGGACGACAAGAAGCGGCGTGAATCGGTCGAGGCCCGCAACAATGCGGACGGGCTGATCTATTCGACCGAGAAAACCCTCGGCGAACACGGCGAGTCCCTGTCGGCCGAAGACAAGACCGCGATCGAGGACGCCATCGCCGACCTGAAATCGGCGCTCGAAGGCGACGACGTCGAGGCGATCACCGCCAAGACCGAGGTTCTTGCACAGGCTGCCCAGAAACTGGGCGAGGCCATGTACAAGGCGCAGCAGGAAGAGGCTGCGGCCGGCGGTGACATGGGCGACATGGGCGGCGACATGGGCGGCGACATGGGCGGCGACGCAAGCGCCGATCAGGGTGCCGGCGGTGACGATTCAACCGTCGTCGATGCCGACTTCGAAGAGGTCGATGACGACCAGCCCAAGGACAAATCGGCCTGATCGGCCACCCGTGGGCGGTTATCCGAAACGTTCGACGACAACGCATCGGTGCCTGACGGCACCGGTGCGTTGCGCGATTCCGGCGTTGCATAGAGGGCGTTGAGTATGGCCAAAACCGATTATTACGAGACCCTCGGGGTCGACCGCAATGCGGACGAGGCAGCGCTTAAAAGCGCGTATCGCAAGCTTGCGATGAAATACCATCCCGACCGCAATCCCGACGATGCGACTGCGGAGGCGAAATTCAAGGAAGCCAACGAGGCATACGACATCCTGAAAGACCCCGAGAGACGCGCGGCCTACGATCAGTATGGCCACGCTGCTTTCGAAAACGGCGGCGGGCCGGGCCAGGGCGCCGGCGGATTCGGTTTTGGCGGCGGCGGGTTTGCCGATATTTTCGACGAAATGTTCGGCGATTTCGGCGGCGGCGGACGCAGCCGGGGCGGGGCGGCCCATGGTGCCGATCTGCGCTACAACATGCAGATCAGCCTCGAAGACGCCTTCAAGGGGCGCGAAACCCAGATTCGCGTGCCGACCGCGGTCAGCTGCGGCGACTGCAACGGGTCGGGTGCGGCCAAGGGGTCCCACCCGTCGACCTGCGGCGCGTGTCAGGGGCGCGGCAAGGTGCGGGCCCAGCAGGGATTTTTCACGATCGAACGGACCTGCCCGACCTGCAACGGTGCCGGCCAGGTCATCGAGGATCCGTGCGGCAGCTGTAACGGCGCCGGGCGGGTCCGCAAGGAAAAAACACTGAAGGTCACCGTGCCGGCCGGCGTCGAGGACGGCACCCGCATTCGCCTGTCCGGCGAAGGGGAAGCCGGCGCGATGGGCGGTCAGGCGGGCGATCTGTATATTTTCATCGCCGTCGCGCCGCACCGGATGTTCCAGCGCGACGGTGCCGACCTGCACCTGCGCGTCCCGATCCCGATGACCACGGCGGCCATGGGCGGTTCGGTCGAGGTACCGACCATCGAGGGCAAGCGCGCCAAGGTCACCGTGCCGAAGGGCACCCAGTCGGGCCACCAGTTCCGGCTGCGCGGCAAGGGAATGTCCGTGCTCCGTAGTCAGGCCCGCGGCGATATGTATATCGACGTCACCGTCGAAACCCCGGTTAACATGTCGAAGCGCCAGGAAGAGCTGCTGCGCGAATTCGCCGGCGAAAAACCGGCCAAGGGCAAGACCACCACGAGCCCCGAATCCGAAGGCTTTTTCTCCCGCGTGAAGGACTTGTGGGACGACCTGACGGACTGACCGGCGCCGACCCGGGCCTGTTCCGGGGCCGGAAGATCCGGTCCCGTCAAAACTGCCGCTAATACGTCATGCACGCAGCGTTCAGCAATCCGCCGGCGAGCGATGCCGCCCCCAGCCAGACGCCGCTGGCCATTTCGCCGTTTTCGATCCGCTGTGAAATCTTCGGCATCGGAATGCGGGCGATGAAATAGATCAGTATCTGCACCACCAGCGCGATCAGGCCCCAGATCACACAGTCCGTCAGGCTGACCGAGCCCGCGATGGTATTGGCCAGCGGTACCGAAAACCCGATCAGGCTGCCGGCGAAGGCGACAGCAGCCGCGAGGTTGTTCTCGCGGATCAGCCTGATCTCGGGATGCGGGGTGACCCACATGTAGACCACGATGTAGATCCCCGTCAGCACCGCCGCCGTCCCCAGATAGGCCAGGAACAGCGGCAATCCCGCAATCGACGTACTAACCGTTTCCATTAACTTCCCCCGTATTGCTGCCCGCCCGGGCAGGCATCTATTGGACCCGGACCAGTACCTGATACCGGGTACGCGCGATTTCCTTGCCGCCCCAGCCGATATTGCACTTGCCGGCGACGGTCTTGCCCGGATGCCAGCCGCCCTTGTGCGACGCGCGACAGACCGGCAGCGACCTGCCCGGCTCCTTGCCGCCGATGAAAGTACCCTTCGGCAGGCGCGTGCCGGTCTTGGCATTCACCCACCGGAACGATTTCGGATTTGCCACCAGGACCTGGAACGACTTCAACGCCCGTTCCTTGCCGCCCCAGCCGATATTGCACTTTCCGGCAACGACCTTGCCCGGGTGCACACCCTTTTTATAGCCGGCACGGCAGACGTAAAGCTTGCGCCCCGGCTCCTGGCCGCCGAGATAGGCGCCGCGCGGCAAACGGCCCGATTTCGCCGTAATCCATTTCGGCGCCGGCAGTTTGCCGCCGGCCACGGGACCGGGTTTCGGCTTCGGTTTTTCCGCCGCGGCACAGCGGCCGTCATCGCCCGCCTGTTTCATGAAGATCTTGCGATAGGCGACGCAGTCCCGCGCGGCAGGCATGCCGTTCCGCCACTGCACGTTGCCGTCCAGCGTCTCCATGAAGCCGAGCATGACGTTCTGGCCGGTGCGCGTGCTCTTGGACCCGATATCGCGCAAAAGACGGCCGAGCTCGGACGGCGACAGGAAGATCATCTTGCTGATCTGGACTGTGTTGTGAGCGGCTGCGAATTTCCGGTAATCGAACGCGTCATTCGGGTTTGAGTACCCCTTGTCGGCGATCTTCAGATATTTCGAATTGAACGTCGCCAGGTTTACTTTTTCGCCGCCGCCCGACCCCATCACGCTGTTGAAGTAATTCTGCGGGCTGGTCATGTAGTTTTTAAGCTGCTGCTTGTTCATGCCGATAGCCGCTTCGAGCATGGTATCGAAAGCCTTGTCCTTCAGTTTCTGGATGGCCGCCTTCAGCGCCTTGGGCGTCATCGCGTCGATCACCTTGCCGATCACCTTCGCGGTTGCGCCGACAAAATCGGGCGCCCCAGCCATCGACAGGATATGATCGCGCGCATAGGCATTCATTACGGCTTCGGCCTTGGCAATATCCGCTTTGCGGTCCTTGTTGAAAAACAGCGCGACGGCAACCTGATGGCTGACCGACGGCCACTTGCGCAGCCCGATATCGATATCCTCGCGCCACCGCTTGCGGTAGGCATGCTGGATGCCGTTCGCCGTCACGTAGGCCGCCTTCTTGGTGCCGAGCGCGACCTTGCTGCAGCTGAAATCCGTTAGTTTGCAGGCTTTGATCTTCTTGTTGTAGTCAGCGATTTTCGCGTCGTACTTTTTGATTTCCCGGTCGATATTGGCCCGGAGTGTGGAGAAAATTCTCGGCACCGAATACTTGGTCCCCTCGGCGCCCTGCCGCAGCAGCGTCTTGTCCAGTACCGTGCCGGGCCGCGCATCGACCATGTATTTGTAGATCAGGAAGTCGATGCCCGAGATGCTGGCACCGAAAAAGTCGCCGCGCATCTCCTGCTTCGGCAGGCGCTTGTCGACATAGCCTTCGAGCAGGACATGCTTGAGCGCGTTGCTCGGCGGGCTGAACGCGAACGGCCCGCCGGTGAAGTTGTTGATGAAAGTATGACCGTACATGTCGCCGGCCGCGTGCGTCAGGAAACCGGTGACAAAGGCCGTCATGCGCCGGGAATCCGTGGGCAGTTTCATCAGCTTGAAGGCCCTCTTGAGCCCGGCATCCCGGAACGGGTCGCGCCTGTCCCACATGTATTGCAGCCAGGTATCCGAACCGCCCTTGACGCCGGATCCCTTTTGATCGGGATGGATCGACTGCTGGCCGGATAGAATATCGGGATACGCATCGGGGCCGAGAACCCCCGCGCGGTAGTGCGACGGAAACGCCTTGATTGCCGCCAGGATTTTCGAATCGACCGAATAGGTGCCGATCTTTCCCGTGACCGTCCCGGTATCGTAATCGACGCTGTTGATCGTCACCTTGCCGTCACGCGCATCGTCCAGCGCGCGTTCGGCGAAATACACATGCGTCGTCGGCTTCCACGCCAGCGCACTGCCCGACGTCAGCATCGGCGCCGCCGCAAGAGTCAGCGCCGCCCCAAGCAGGGCAAAGCGCCCTTTCCCCAATACGGTCATATCCGTAGCTCCTACCCAGTTATGGAAACAGTGTAGGAATATTTCCGCCGGACGAACAAGCCCCTTGCGGTTGCACCCGGATGATCGACACCCCCGCGCGCAATTTCGCCGGGCGCAGATACCTAACCGCGCGACGGCGTATCGAGCCCGACCTTCGATGCCGGGCGCGCTTCGCAGCGGGCCACCCAGGCGTTCACATGGGCGAAATCGTCGATGCCGACAAGTTCGCCCGCGCCGTAGAAACCGTCGACCACGCGAACCCAGGGAAAGATCGCGATATCGGCGATCGAATAGTCGCTGCCCATGATGAAATCGCGGCCGGCCAGCCGGTCGTCGAGCACGCCGAGCAGCCGTCTGGTCTCGTCGCGGTAGCGGTTGGTCGGGTAATCGTCGGTGATCTTGTCGGCGGCGAATTTGTGGAAATGACCGAGCTGTCCGAACATCGGCCCGACGCCGCCCATCTGGAACATCAGCCATTGCAGGCATTCGTAGCGCGCGGCCGGGTCGGCCGGCAGCAGCTTGCCGGTTTTTTCGGCCAGGTACACCAGGATCGCCCCGCTTTCCCACAACCCCATTGGCTGGCCGCCCGGCCCGTCGGGGTCGATGATCGCCGGGATCTTGTTGTTCGGGTTGAGCGACAGGAATTCCGGCGTCATCTGGTCGTCGGTGCCGAAGGAGACCAGATGCGCCTCATAGGGCAGGCCGGTTTCTTCGAGCATGATCGACGCCTTCACGCCGTTGGGGGTCGGCAGCGAATAGAGTTGCAGGATCTCGGGGTTTTCGGCAGGCCAGCGCCGGGTGATCTGAAAGGCGGAAAGATCGCTCATGAGCATCCTCATTTTCTGAATGGGAGTTCTGCCGCCCGTGGCAGCGGGGTTGCAGGCTAACTAGGGGACGGATCCCCGCCGGTCAAACCCGCCGGCCGAACAAGACCAGTGCGCGCACGACAATAAACAGTACGCAGGCATTGAGCACATGCCACATGAAGTGCGTGCCGAACGGCACCGTCTCGCATAACGGCGCATCGACGGTGCGGAATGTCAGCGACAAGGCGAACGTGGCGGCGGCAATCAGCAGCGCCGCGCCGCCGGGATGCCGGCGCCCGAATTTCAGATATCCGCCGATCGTCACCAGGGCGGTCAGCGCGGCCACGTAAGAGCCGCCGCGAAAGCCCGTCAGCGGGGGCACCGCCATCGCCAGCGCCAGCACGGCAGCGACGCCGAGCGCACAGACCCACGCCGGGGCGGCGGCGAACCGGCGGATTGCGTACCAGGTGTAGATCAGAATGAAGAGCGCGATCGGGATGACATCCATCATCAGCGCCCAGCGTGTCGCCAGGGTATGGAACAGCCCGCTGCCGATTCCGATCACGCAAACCAGCCCGGTCAGCACCCAGATCGCCGGATCGCGGCGGGTATCGGGGCCGGCCCGCAGGATCAGCCGGACCAGGAGAAAGGCGACGATGATGAAGGCAAGATTGGTGACCGCGTTCAGCGGCTCGGACCAGAATTCGGGCCCGGTGCGTTCGCAATAGATATCTATGTAGTCGCGTTCCATGACGGAACCTTAACCACCTGCCCGCCGGGGTTAAACGGATTTCTGGCCGAAACGACCTGCGGGAAATAGACTGCGGGTATGCCCACGCTCAACATTCCCTCCACCATCGGCCCGCTCACCCTTGTCGAACAGGACGGCGCGCTGGTGCGGCTTGGCTGGGGCGATACACCGGACGATCTGCCGGACGGACGGCCGACGCCTTTGCTCGCCGAAGCCGCGCGTCAGCTTGTCGCCTATTTCGACGGCACGCTGACAGATTTCGACCTGCCGCTTGCACCCCCGGGCAGCGATTATCAGAAACGGGTGTGGCAGGCGATGAACCGGATTCCGTATGGCGCGACCTGGACCTATGGCGAGCTGGCAAAGCGGGCAGGCACCGTAGCGCGGGCGGTCGGCGGTGCCTGCGGCGCCAACCCGATTCCGGTGATCCTGCCCTGCCACCGGGTGGTCGCCGCGAATGGCGGGGCGGGCGGCTATTCGGGAAAAGGCGGGCTGGCAACCAAAGCGGTGCTCCTGAGCATCGAAAATCGCACAGCACGTTTGCTCTAAACGCACGTCAAAACACCCGGATCGGCAGTGACTTTTCGTCGCAGCGTCGCTATTATGCCAGTAATAAGAAGCGGTTAACCTGAACGTCAGTCGCGTTTCGCGGGGGTACCATGCCAGACATCTCGATCCAGGCTGCCGATGGCAGCGGCACGTTTTCTGCCTATTGCGCCATGCCGGAATCGGGTGCGGGGCCGGGTATTGTGGTGCTTCAGGAAATCTTCGGCGTAAACCAGGTGATGCGCGATCTCTGCGACGGGTTCGCGGCCGACGGCTATATCGCCGTTGCCCCGGATTTATTCTGGCGAATCGAACCCGGCGTTCAGCTGACCGACAAAAGCCAGGAAGAATGGGACAAGGCGTTCGAACTGATGAACGCGTTCCTGCCCGATTTCGAAAAAGGCGTCGGCGATATCGGTGCGACGATCGCGCAGCTGCGCGGCATGGACGGATGCACCGGCAAGGTCGGCGCCGTGGGATACTGTCTAGGCGGCAGTCTGGCCTATGCCACGGCGTGCTTCACGGATGCCGATGCCTGTTCCGGCTACTACCCGGTCCAGATAGAGGAGTCGCTGGACATGGCGACCAAGATCAGCGCCCCGCTCATTCTGCATATCGCGGAGAAAGACGGCTTTTGTCCCCCGGAAGCGCAGGAAAAGATCAAGTCGGCGCTCGCAGACAACGAACACGTCGTTGTCTATTCCTATCCGGGTGTCGACCATGCCTTTGCCCGGGTTGGCGGTGATAATTTTGACGCCGATGCCGCACTGGCGGCAAACGGCCGGACGGCGGACCTGTTTCGGAAGGCCCTCGGGTCCTGACGATCCGGGCACTCCTGTCAGACGACAGCAGACTCCCGACGGGACGGACATGGGGTTCGCCCGGCGCTAATGGAATTATGTGGTTCGAAAGAGCCCGACCATCGACCAAAGAAGGAAACGCACATGCCTAAAGCTATCGTCGTCGAGGAAACCGGCGCGCCATCGGTTATGAAGTGGCGCGACGTCGAGGTCGGGCGTCCGGCCAAGGGCGAGGTTACCGTGCGCGCCCGCGCCATCGGCGTGAACTTTATCGATATCTATCAGCGCGCCGGGCTGTACCCGATGCCGCTGCCCTTCACCCCGGGCGGCGAAATGTGCGGCGAGATCGAGGCCGTGGGCGCCGGGGTCACCGGCTTCAAGATCGGCGACCGGGTCGCCACCGGCACCGCGGGAGCGGGCTGCTACGCCGAGATTCGCAATATCGATGCCGGCAAGCTGGTCAAGGTGCCGCGCGAAATCGCCGACGATACGGCCGCCGCGATGATGCTCCAGGGCATGACCGTGCAGTTCCTGATCCGCCAGGTCTACAAGGTCAGCAAGGGCGATACGATCCTGGTCCATGCCGCCGCCGGCGGGGTCGGGCTGATCCTGTGCCAGTGGGCCAAGGCGCTCGGCGCGACCGTCATCGGCACGGTGGGCTCTCCCGGCAAGGCGCGCCTTGCCAAGGCCCATGGCTGCGATTATCCGATCATCTACAGCCGCGAGAACTTCGTCGACCGGGTGCGCAAGATCACCAAGGGCGCCATGGTGCCCGTCGTCTACGATTCGATCGGCAAGGGCACGTTTCCGGCATCGCTCGACTGCCTGCAGCAGCGCGGCCTGTTCGTGACATTCGGCAATGCCTCGGGCCCGATCCCGCCGTTCGATCCCGCGATCCTGATGCAGAAGGGCTCGCTGGTGATGACGCGCCCGACGCTTTTCCACTTTGCCGACACGCCGGAGAAAATGCGCAAGATGGCCGGCGACGTGATGAAAATGATCAAGTCCGGCGACGTGAAGATCGAGGTGAACCACAAATATTCCCTGCGCGAAGCCGCACGCGCCCATCGCGACCTGGCCGCGCGCAAGACCACGGGCTCGATCATCCTGGAGCCGTAAACCCGGCCTTCCTGTCAGACGCAAAAAGGGCGCCCCGATGGAGGCGCCCTTTTTTATTCGCTGCCGCCGTGCGGCTACTGGTTCATCGAATCGAAGAATTCCTCGTTCGACTTGGTGCCTTTCAGCTTACCGACCAGGAATTCCATGGAATCGACCACGCCCATCGGTGTCAGGATACGGCGCAGGACCCACATCTTGGACAGGGTGCCCTTGTCGACCAGCAGTTCTTCCTTGCGGGTGCCGGACTTGGTGATGTCCATCGCCGGGAAGGTGCGCTTGTCGGCAAGCTTGCGGTCGAGGATGATTTCCGAATTACCCGTGCCCTTGAATTCCTCGAAGATAACCTCGTCCATGCGCGAGCCGGTATCGATCAGCGCGGTGCCGATGATGGTCATCGAGCCGCCTTCCTCGATATTCCGGGCCGCACCGAAGAAGCGCTTCGGGCGCTGCAGGGCGTTGGCGTCGACACCGCCGGTCAGCACCTTGCCGGAGGACGGCACGACGGTGTTGTAGGCGCGCGCGAGGCGGGTGATGGAATCGAGCAGGATGACGACATCGTGCTTGTGTTCGACCAGGCGCTTGGCCTTTTCGATCACCATCTCGGAGACCTGCACGTGACGCGAGGCGGGCTCGTCGAAGGTCGACGAGATAACCTCGCCATTGACCGAGCGCTGCATGTCGGTGACTTCTTCGGGCCGCTCGTCGATCAGCAGGACGATCAGGTAGACTTCCGGGTGGTTGGCCGTGATGGCCGCCGCGATCGACTGCAGCATCATGGTCTTGCCGGTCCGTGGCGGGGCGACGATCAGGCCGCGCTGGCCTTTGCCGAGCGGCGTGATCAGGTCGACGATACGCGGCGTCATGTCCTTGTTCGTCGGATCGTCGCTGCCGAGCATCAGCTTTTCTTCCGGGTAAAGCGGCGTCAGGTTGTCGAAATTGATGCGGTGACGGACCTTGTCGGGTTCGTCGAAATTGATCAGCCCGACCTTGAGCAGTGCGAAATACCGCTCGCCGTCCTTTGGCGCGCGAATTTCGCCCTCAACCGTGTCGCCGGTCCGCAGGGCGAAACGACGGATCTGGCTCGGCGAGACGTAAATGTCGTCGGGGCCCGGCAGGTAATTCGCCTCGGGCGAGCGCAGGAAGCCGAATCCGTCCTGCAGGATTTCAATCACGCCGTCGCCGAAAATCGGCACGTCGTTTTCCGCGAGCTGCTTGAGGATGGCGAACATGATGTCCTGTTTGCGCATCGTCGAGGCGTTTTCGATCTCGAGCTCTTCGGCGTAGGTGAGCAGATCGGCGGGGGTTTTCTGTTTGAGTTCTTTGAGGTTCATGGTTTCCGACCGGAAATGAAGAATGGGATACGCAGTACCGGAACGGTACTTTGGAAACGGAACAACGGCAGAGCACTAAGGAAGTGTCGGGCGTTTTTTGTTGTTTTGGTGTGTGTCTTTTTAGGAATTCTTGTCGGGCAATTCGGTAGAGCACCGTCCCGATAACATTGAAATAGTTAGTAAATCGCGCACATCAAGTCAAATGATGATTCCATGACACGACAATCACGCGCCCGGCGGTTCGGCGATGCCGGCATGTCGCCGGCGCCTCTGCGGCGTCAGGACCGCGGTGCCGCGCTTGCCAGCAGCCGTTTCAGGTTGCGCGATACCGGGCGCGCGCCCATCCACTGATCGAGCAGCGATTCCATCAGGCCGTAGCCGGGATCGTTGAAAATCCGCTTGCCGTTGAAATAGAACGTCGTGCCCTTGCCCGGCAGGTAGGCGAATGTCAGCTCGTCGCCCGCCGACGCCCGGCGATAGGCCTTTTTAATCCGCCGGAAAAGGCGACCAGTGAGCTCCTCATCCAGGGTTTCGCGCCACCTTTGCGGCATTTCGTCAGGCGCGCCGTCGATCAGGACCTGAACCCGCAGAAGCTTGGCATCCCGCATTTTGATGATTTCGGCCGGATCGGAAGACGGCCTGGCGAGATATAACGCGCAACGGTACACATCCATCCACATGACTTCGCGCTCGCCATAGCCATTCAGGGCCAGCATGGTGCCCTGATAGTCGACGCGGTGCGGAACACCGTCATCCTGCGCCAGTCCGGGGCCGCCGAACAGGAAAAGGGCGGCCAGAAGACAAAAAATCCGGGACATCGCTAACCTCGCTGCGTCTTACCCCTCGCTGCATAAACCCAAAGCAGTGTAGACCGGTTCCCGTTTCGGGAGAAGTACGTTGGTCCGGAACGCCGGCTCGGCCGGCGTCCTGTCAGGCGTCTTGTCCCGCGCCGGGCGGCTCCGCCAGTCTCGCCCCGAAGGCGCGCTGCCAGTCCTCTATCGGGGCGAAACCGGGATTGTCCTTGTGCAGCTCGTAGGTCCGTGTCGCGATGTCTTCGTCGGACAGCGAGAAATCCAGCGGCTCCATCAGCGGCTGGGTGTCGTACCACGGGCTGTCGGCGAAAGCCTCGATACGGTTGCCTTCGGGATCGCGAAAATACATCGACCAGGTCACCACGTGATTGACCGGCACGATATCGCTGACGCCGGGCTCTTGCGAGACGATCCCGTGCAATGCGCGCAGGGCCGCGAGCCCGTCCAGCCGGAACGAAATCTGGTTGAGCAGCTCGGCGTCCCGCGGCGCGGTTCGCCCCGTTGCCAGCACGATCTGGTGATGTTCTTTCGCGTCGGCGCTGAGGAAAACGACGTCCCGGCCCCGTACCTCGCCACGGTCGGAAACGGCAAACCCGAGAACACGGGTATAGAAGTCCTCCATCACGGCGAGATCGAACACATAGAGCCCCATATGGTTGAACGCCAGATGCGGGGCCGCAGCGCGGGTTTCCGTCATACGCCTGTCTCCTCTGATCCGGCGGTATTGCCGTCGTCCCGGGGCGCGGCACACATGCCTGCAACGGCGAGAATGGCACAGGTCAGCGCCGCGATCGCCGCGCCGGCGGCGGCCGGCATGTAAAAGACCAGCGGTGACCATTGCAGATTGTCGGATTTTTCGCCGGAGGCGTGCAGCGCCCAGCCTTCGGCCCACATCAGCCATGCCATCAGCCCGAGCACGCCGGCGCCGACGATCAGCCAAAGCGTATCGAGCGTGCGGTTGAGCCGCGGCGGCGTCGCCATCGTCGCCAGGTCGACAACGATATGGCCGCGCCGGACGAAACAATAGCCAAGCCCCAGCATGCCGAGGCAGACGACCGTGATATTCGAAATTTCGATCACGCCCTGCAGGTACAGCACGCCGGCATTGCGCCCTGCGATGTCGATCACGGTCACCGACATCAGCAGGATCAGGGCGGCACCGCCGATCCATGCGGCAATCCGTGTGACGCTTCTCCAGCCATCAAGAAAGCTCATGTCCGGTACTCCATCATGCGCGCGCCGTCCCTCATGACACCAGGTCGGGCAGCGCCAGCACCAGCACGGGAAACGCGAGGAACAGCGCAATCCGGATGATGTCGGCGGCGATAAACGGCAGCACGCCCTCGAACGCGCCCCAGGTGGTGACCTGCGGCACCAGGCGCGAAATCACGAACACGTTCATCCCGAAGGGCGGGGTCACCAGCCCGATCTCGACCACCATGACGGTCATGATACCGAACCATACCGGATCGTAGCCCAGCCCGACGATGATCGGGTAGATGAACGGCGTGGTGATGAACACGATGGCGATCGCATCCATCACGCAGCCGAGCAGGATCAGCACGCCGAGGATGATCGCGAGCACCGCCGCGGGCGGCAGGTCGAGCCCGTTGATAAACGCGCCGAGCGCATCCTGGACCCGGGATGCCTGCATGAAATAGTCGAAAATCGAAATGCCGATGACGATGAAAAAGATCATCGCCGAGAGCTGCATGGTTTCGCGGATGCAATCAAAAAACACCCTGCGGTCGATCCGCCGCTTCAGCAGCCCGACGACCAGCGCGCCGAAGGCGCCGACCGCACCGCCCTCGGTCGGCGAGAACAGCCCGGCGAAGATGCCCCCCATCACCAGGACGAACAGCGCACCGACGCCCCAGATTTCGCGCAGCAGCGCAAACCGGGTATGCCAGTCGACACGCGGCCCGGCCGGGCCCATTTCCGGCTTGCGGCGCATCAAGAGGTGGATGGCGGCCATATACAGAACGATCGAGACAATGCCCGGCACGATGCCGGCGGCAAACAGTTTTCCGACCGACGTTTCCGTCAGGAAACCATAGACGATCATCAGGAGCGACGGCGGGATCAGGATGCCCAGGGTACCGCCTGCCGCAATCGTGCCCGCCGCCAGTTTCGGCGAATACCCGTAGCGCAGCATTTCGGGCACGGCGATGCGCGACATGGTGCTGACGGTGGCAAGCGAAGAGCCGCACACCGCGCCGAACCCGCCGCACGCAACGACGCTTGCCATGGCCAGCCCACCGCGATGGTGTCCGACGAAACCGTTTGCCGCGCGGTACAGGCCTTCGGAAAGGCCGGAATGAACGGCAAACGATCCCATCAGCAGAAAAAGCGGCAGCACCGACAGCGTATAGCGCGACATCGTCTCCACTGGCGCGGTCGCCAGCACAAACGCCGCCGTGTCGGTGCCGTGCAGCAGGGCGAGCCCGCCGAGCCCGACGACGGACAGCGCCAGGCCCAGCGGCATCCGCGCCGCGATCAGCACGAACAGGATCAGAAAACCCGCCGCGCCCGTTTCAAGCGGTGACATTTACGGCCCGGATACCGTCCGGCGAAACCGCGCGCCTAGTTCTTCGCCTCTTCGGCGGCGATCTCGCGGCGCAGCTCGTCGTAGATCGCCTGTCCCGGCAGACCCTTGGCTTCGAGGTCGGCGATGATCCTGTTCGTCACCCCGGCGACCATGCCGGCATAGCGCGCGCGGTCGGCGGCACTCGCCGTCACGATGGTGTTGCCGTGTTTGCGGGCAAGCTTTTTCGCCGGGGCGGTGGTGCGCGCCCAGCAGTTCATCGCCTTGCCGGCATATTCCGGCGTGGAATGATCGTCGACCGCCTTGCGCGCCGCGGCCGGCAGCTTGGCGTAGCCCTTCTTGCTCATCCCCATAAATACCGACGGAGAGGCGAAATTGACCTCGTAGTGGAACTTGGTCACTTCGCCGAGCTTAAAGGCGAGGATGGATGTCCAGGTTCCGCCGACCCCGTCTATCACGCCCTTCTGCAGGTTTTCGTAGGACTGCGTAATCGGCATCGGCGCCGGCTGCGCCCCGAAGACCCGCAAAGCATCGGTGGCCGCTTTGCCGGATATGCGGATCCGCTTGCCCTTCAGGTCTTCGAGACCTTTGATCGGCGTCCGCAGATGAAACTGGTACGGCGACACCAGGCCGACGAACATCAGATGGATATTCTTGAACTCATCCGCGAGTTTGGCCCGCACCACGCGGTTCAGCGCGATGGACGCCTTGACGCTGTCATTCACCATGAAGGGAAGATTGACCAGACCGGTCAGCGGGAACGCGCCCTGCTTGTAGGACAGCACCCCGGCCGACATATCCATCACGCCGCGCGAGATGAAATCGTACTGCTTGCGCGGATTGCCGAACGCCGTCCCGCCGAGATAGGGCTCGAGCGCGACCGATTTGCCCGCCTGCGCGACGACCGAATTTGCGGTACCGAGCCAGGCGCATTTGACCACGGGAATTTTCGCGTGGCCGAACGTGCTGAACTTGATCTTCTGTTGGGCGGCCGCGGGATTGAATGCGGCGAGAGAGACGGCAATGCCGGCGGCGAGGCCGAGAGTGGTTTTCGAGTACATAGCGTTTCCTCCGTTGGTCGTTGGGGTCGTGCGGTATCGGGGTTTTACCCTTATCGTTCCGCGTTTTGTTCCGTCGGTTGTCGGGTTGCCGCGATCGCGCCGGACGCCATGCCGCGGACGGTATCGATCACGGTTCGTGCATCGCAATCCTCATCGGTGCCCCGCCAGCAAACATGCCCGTCGGGGCGCACCAGGACCAGCGGGCTTTCGTACAGGGCGGCAATACCTTCGTCGTCAATGTCATGGGGCGACAGAGGCACGCCGGCGGCCGCGGCGGCGTCGACCAGCGCAGCACCGGACGCGCCGAAACGCAGCAGGGTCAGCCCGTCGCCGAACAGGTCGAGCGTCGATGCGCCGTCGGCGATCCAGCCATGCGGCGCGCGCGCGCCGGGGCGGGCGGTCGGCCGGTATTCGGACACCGGCTGGACGACCGGTGGCGATCCGTCCGGCACGATCACCGGCGACGTATCGTACGAATAACCAAGGATCAGCCCTTCGGCCTCGTATTCCTGATTGTACCCGCCGGTTTCGATGGTGCGGCGGATATCGGCGCGCAGCGCGGCACCCGCCGCGGTATCTTCGGCAATCTCGTCGCCCCTGGGCAGGGCCGTCAGCTTCGAATGGTTGCGCGTCGCTTCCTCGACATTGGCGACCCCGATCGGGCGGCGTTCGGCTTCGTAGCTGTCCAGCAGGCCCGGACCGGCCCAGCCGTCTATGGCTGCCGCCAGTTTCCAGCCGAGATCGACCGCATCGCCGATGCCGGTATTCATGCCGAAGCCGCCGGTCGGCGACAGTAGATGCGCCGCGTCCCCCGCGATAAACACCCGGCCCCGGCGATAGATTTTCGCGACCTGCTGTTTGCGCGTCCACGGCAGGGCATTGTGAACGGTGAAATCGAAATCGCTTCCGACCGCGCGCCGGATCGCGGCGGCGGCATCGCTATCGCTCAGGACGTCGCCCGGCTGGAACCCGGTCATCGACAGCCGCCACTTGTCGCGGCCGTCGACCGCGACGATATTGCCCCACTGTCCGTTCGGCCCGACGAGCCAGTTGGCCCAGCAGCGCCCGTGTCCCGCCCAGCCGGGCAGCTCGGCTGCCGAGAAAAACACGTTTATATTGTGGCTCAGCGCCGGGTTGCCGACCATCTCGATGCCGGCGACCTGGCGCACAAGGCTTTCTGCGCCGTCGCAACCGACCATGTAGTCGGCGGAGATTTTGCGGGTCTCGTTGCTGTCGACATCGCGCAGCACCGCGTGGACCCCGTCGGAATCGTTGTAGAATTCCTCCAGCCGGGTGCGGTAACAGAGGGTTACGGACGGAAATTCCCGCACCCGCGCCTGCAGGAGCGGGTCGAACAGGGTTTGCGGACAACGCCGGTTGCCGTCCGGGGTATGGGGCAGGGCGCCGCGTTCGGCATATCCGGGATAATCGAACCGGGCGAGTTCATGGCCGGTCATCGCGGTCAGGAAAACGACGTTGAGCGGGTAGTCGTCGGGCCAGCCGACCCGGCGGACATCGTCGGCGATTCCCCAGCGGCGGCAGAATTCCATCGACCGGCTCGACACCATGTTCATTTTGGGAAAGCCGATCGTGCCGTCGCGCTGTTCGATCAGGGTGCACCGGATATTCATCCGGCCGAGCTCCGCCGCAAGCGCCAGACCCACCGGGCCGCCACCGATAATCAATACCGAACCGCGGGTGTCCGCGCCGTTTTTGTGGCCGCTTTTTGCCGTCATCCCGAACGTTTCCCCTGTTATGGGCAGAGCGTCCTTGATTTAACATTGATCGAAAAATATAATTTTACCCTATAAGCATAACGATATGGTTATGGCTATGAACCTGCGGCAGCTCTCGAATCTCGTCGCCGTCGCCGATTGCGGCAATATCACACGGGCGGCGGCGGAGCTGAATATTTCCCAGCCGGCGCTGACCAAGAGCATCCGCGACCTGGAAACCGGGCTCGGCGTCGCGCTGTTTGACCGCGAACCGCGCGGCGTGCGCCCGACCGTCAGCGGCGATTCACTGATCGCCCATGCCCGTACCGTGCTGGCGGAAATCCGCCGCGCGAATGCCGATCTGGACCTGATCCGCGATGTCGCCACCGGCAATGTGCTCGTCGGCGCAGCCCCCGTCGTGGTCGCGGACCTGTTACCGCGCACGCTCGCCCGGTTCCTGGAGACCAGCCCCGACGTGAACGTCGCTGTCTCGGAAGGCACCAACCGGGACCTGCTGCCGGCGCTGCTTACCGGTGCGCTGGATATGGTGATCGGCCCGCTGATGCCCGACGGGCCCGACCCCGCCTGTACCGAACAGGTGCTGTATTACAACGAACTGGCCATCGTCGCCCGCGCGCAGCACCCGCTGGCGGCGGCGGCGCAGCTGACCTTTGCCGACCTTGCGGACCAGGAATGGATTCTGCCGCCGCGCAATGCGGCGCCGCGCGGCCAGCTGGACAACGCGTTCCGGCGCGCCGGATTGGAGCCGCCGCCGCGGGCCGTCGAATCGTCGTCGATGTCCTGCGTGCGTACGCTATTGCTGGAAACCGACAGGCTGGCGGTGCTGCCGCCGCAGATTGTCCGCCTCGAGCAGGAGCTCGGCCTGGTGACGGTGCTGCCGGTGGACTGGTCGGCGCCGTCACGGCCGATGGGGATCACCACGCGGCTGCGCGGCACGTTATCCGCCGCCGCCGCCGCGTTTCTCGACAGCCTGCACCGGACAGTGCGCGACGGCGACTGGCCCGCCGGTCCCGCCGGGACCGGCGGCTGATGCGACCGGCTGAATTAGAAGAGACAGCCCGGGGTTAGCGGCGGCGCAACGTCCCGAGGCAGGCGATCCCGCAGACCAGCAGTCCAATCGCGCCCGGCGCAGGCACCGCGAACGCGACCGTCTCAAAGGTAAGGCTGCTGATGCGGAAAGAATCGTTATCGCCGCCGATCGACGATTCAAGCTGGAAGCGGAAATTGAGCGCACCGGTCCGAAGCGCCGGATCGACAATATCCGATGCGACCAGCCAGGGCGCCGTCGTCCCCGGCCGGATGTCGCTGTGAATAATGGAATCGTTGTCGATCGTGAGCGTAAATTCCTCGCGCGAGGCGGGCGGTGTGCCATCGACGTTCAGCCCGAAGAACACGACCTGTTCCAGGCGAAGCGCGGCGACACCGGTCGGCAGGCTTGTGATCCGGAAGCGCAGGGCCTCGTCGGGACCGATCGAATCGAATTCTGTGCTGTCGCCGGCATTTACCCGTGCACCAAGACCGTCTCCGTTATAGGTCACCCGGATGTTGGGGAACTGGTTGGGCGGCGGGTTGCCGGTATCGATGCTGCGGTTGACGGCGGTTATGCGCAGATCGACCCCGCCGGACGTCAGGTCCAGCCCGGAATTGGTCTGTCCCGTGCCCAGCGTGGTAAAATCGAACGTTACCGGTGCTGCCGCCGCCGGCGCGGCGAACAGGCAGAAAACCGCGAGCGCCGCTGAAAATCTGTTGAGTTCAAACATGTTTTTCCCCGCATCCCGTTGACCGATCATCGAATTGACGTTGCCGCTGGATACAACCATGCAATTGCCATGCCACACAAAGACAATCTTTAATATCAAGCTGTTAATTTCAGCCCGGTTCGTCTGGAGAGACAGGATTGTAAATAATACCGACGGTGTCGTCGGTAATCCGGCGCCGGATGCGGTTTCTGGCACTCTGCGGGTTTTCGCGGTATGACGTCGCCGACGGACGCGCCACGCATTGACATCGACAGGGACGGAAAGCCTATGGAGACCATCGCGCAACACCGGGTCCATGGCGGGACCCTCGGATATTACAGTCACACATCCGAGTCCTGTAAATGCGACATGCGGTTTTCGGTTTTCGTCCCGCCACAGGCGGAATCCGGCCCGGTGCCCGTGGTCACCTGGCTGTCGGGCCTGACCTGCACCGAGGACAATTTCACCACAAAGGCCGGCGCCTATGGCGTGGCGGCCGAACTTGGCCTGATGGTGGTTGCGCCGGATACCAGCCCGCGCGGAACCGACCGCGACGGCAACGACGTGCCGGACGACGATGCCTACGATCTGGGGCAGGGCGCGGGGTTCTATCTCGATGCAACGGAAGCGCCGTGGGCGACGCATTTCAACATGTATTCCTATATCACCCGCGACCTGCCGGCGGTGCTCAAAGACAATTTCGCGGGCGACTGGGCGCGGCAGGGCATCATGGGCCATTCGATGGGCGGCCATGGCGCGCTTACGATCTGGCTGAAAAACCCCGACACGTTCATGTCGGCCAGCGCGGTGGCGCCGATCTGCGCGCCGATGCAGTGCCCGTGGGGCGAAAAGGCCTTCACGGCCTATCTCGGCGGCGACCGCACCGCCTGGGCGAAATACGATGCCACCGAACTGATGAAGGCGGGCGGCGACGGGTCGGCCCGGGCACCGATCCTGGTCGATCAGGGGCTTGCCGACACTTTCCTCGACGGTCAGCTGCACCCGCATCTGCTCGAGGAAGCCTGCGCCGAAGTCGGCCAGAACATCGCCGTCAACCGCCGCGAAGGCTACGACCACAGCTATTTCTTTATTGCCACCGTCATCGGCGACCACCTGCGCCATCACGCGAAGGCGCTGAAAGGCTGACAGGCCCGATCCCGTTCCGGGCAGGGACCCGCCCGACTTCTATATTTTTCAGACAGCGCCCCCGGTCGGTCGACGTTGATTTTTGCCGGCGGGGCAAATGTCCCAAAAATGACATTTGCCCCCGTGGCTGAAATCCCCCGATTATTTCCATCGATGTTCGATCGCAACGGCAGAAGCAGCCGGGGTAGGCCCTCGCGGTCGAATATTGCCCTCCGGGACGGCGACACGCAGGCGCCGGGAAAACCGAACCGGAAATCAGGGGCTTCGGCGCAACGGTGCCTGTAAACATCGGGGAGGCCACGAATGTTTCATTTCAGAGGACGGCTATGCGGCCGGATTTGCGCGGAGTGTCCGGAGGATCTCGCAAACATTCAGATCCGGCTCTATTCACTGCGCGACGATCAGGATGCGGTGCGGCTTGCCACCGCCGCCGACAAGCAGGGTTTCGCCCGCCTCAAGCCGTCGCAGGTACAGCAGAAAAAGTCATCCCTGATCGCCGAAGCCGAAACCGATGAACGCGGCGCGTTCAGTATCGAAATCGACCCCGAGAGCGGGTATGACGGTGGCGCTTTCGAAGTCGACCTGGTAATCGCCCGGGTGCCGGGGCAGACCGGCGACGGTCCTTCGAAACCGCTGCAATTCACCCTCACCACGCTGCAGCCGCAATGGCGCGAAGCGAATGACAACGACCTTGTCTGGGGCTGGGACTACTGCATCCCGCAGCGCCTGTGGTGCCTGATCCGCGGCCTGTTCGGCGCGTGGACGATCTGCGGGACGGTCGAGCTTTGCGACGAAGACCAGCCCGTGGGCGGGGTCCGCGTCCGGGCGTTCGACCGCGACTGGCTGCAGGACGATGCGCTCGGCTCGGCAATCACGGACGGGAGCGGGCGCTTTCGGATCGATTACAGCGCCGCGGATTTCCGCCCCGGGACCTTGATCGATGTCGAACTGTTCGGCGGACCGGATCTGTATTTCAGCATCGAGACACTGGGGGGCGTGGCGCTCCTGGTCGAGCCGCCATCGCGCGGCCGCGACCCCGACCGCGAGAATGCGGGCCCGTGTTTTTGCGTCGAGCTGTGTATCGACGAGATGCCGGACGGCCAGACCGAGCCACCGCCGGTTTTCCTGCGCATCGGCGGATTCGACTACGCGACCGATATCGACAGCCTGCCGGCGGGGAGCGGGCTGACCGTCGGCAGCGGCCGCGCGTTCTTCAACGTCAACCGGTTGAACGGCGTGCTGCCGAAAAAGCTGAACGGCAATCCGATGGAGTACCGGTTCGAGGTTCGCGAGATCGCCGCCGACGGCACACCGGTTTCAGGCTGGTCGACGGTTCAGCCGGGCCAGATCGCCCGCACGGAAATCGGCGACCTTCTGCGCTTCGCCCCGGCGTTTCCGGGCGATCCCAACCCGATCAAATCGATCCCCTACACGGTCAACGGCACCGCGGGCCCGGCCGAGCGGGTCGCCGATATCATCGATAACTGGATACGTGTGCCGCAGGAAAACGACGTGTTCTCGGCGGCCGGTTACTTTCAGCCGAACGGCAACATGATCGCCCTCAACTCGGATACGATCGCGCCCAACCCGGGGATCGACCTGACAGGCCTGCAAACCGGAAGCAGCTCGACATCGACGGGCCAGCCCCTGGTCGAGAACCGGCATTTCTCGCTGCGCATGCGCGTGCGGGAGGTCGGCGATATCGGGCCGGGCATCCCTGCGGGGACCTGCGGCAACTATGCCGTCAATAACACGCTCTATGACAATATCCTGCGTCATCCGACATGGATGCCGGAACTGGTCTCGGACCAGCTCGCGGTCGCGATGGTCGATATTCAGCAGCTGCAGGCCGACGGGTGCGCCCAGATCGGCAGCGATCTCGACGTGCTGATCACGGCCGCCCATCCGACCCTGGGCGCGGTCTCGGTTGTCATGACCGGCCCCGGCGGACCGTACGGGTTTACCGAACCGGCGGCGGTGCCGGGCGAACGCTTCGGCGTCGCCAGCCCGAACTTCACGGTCGGCGATCTTGCGCCATGCGCCTATGTCGTCCATCTCAGCGTGCAGGTATTGCTGACAACCGGCGATTCGGTACCGGCAAACCGCACCGACCATATCGCCTTTACGAAGGCATGATGTAGCAAGGCGTAACGGGGATCGCGCCGGGCTTCCGGCGGGAGAGCCGCCCTATGCCATGACAGGCGGCTCGGTCCCTTCGATTTGGACCCGGAATCCCGCGCGCACCTGCGGCAGGTAATCGCCGATGGCCCGGTGCCAGACGCAGCGGTTGTCCCAGAACGCGATCGAATGGGGTTCCCATTTGAAGCGGGTCGTCCATTCGGGCCGCAGGCAGTGCTCGAACAGGTATTTGAGCAGCGCATCGCTTTCTTCGGGCGGGATATCGTTGATGCGGATCGTGAAGCCCGGATTGACGAAAAGCAGCTTGCGCCCGCTTTCGGGGTGGCGGGCGACCACGGGGTGGACGGCATCCGGCGTGCCTTCGCCAAAAAGGTGTTTGCCTTCATGCACCGCCGTCAGCCCGTCGAGATGGACCTTCATACGCTCCGACAGGGTGTCGTAAGCGGCATACATGCTGGCATAGCCCGTATCCCCGCCGCCATTGTCGGGAATCGTGTGGAGATAAAGGATGCTCGCCATCGGCGGCACCGGCGCGCAGGACTGGTCGGTATGCCACAGATTGCCCGACACCCGCGGGACATCGCCCGAGGCGTAGAACTTGCGGACGCGCGGGTCGTCGCTTTCCTGGCTGTTGGTCTTCTTGCCGACATGCTGGCCGATGGTGCCGAAATACTCGGCGAGCCTAGCATGGTCGTCATGGCTGATCTGCTGGTCGCGGAAAAACAGCACCTGGTATTCGGTGAAGGCGCGCTTCAGTTCGGCCAGTTCGGCCTCTGTCAGCGGCCGGGTCAGATCGATATTGCCGACCGTGGCGCCGATGGAGGGATTATAGGGCTTGAGTTCGAGGATCTGATAATCCGTGCCGACCGTCGTTCCGTCCATGATCCGTTCCTCCGATCCGGCGAACGTTCGCCGGTGTCAAATTACTAAGATATCTTATTATCAAACTCTGTGCGCGTCTCAAAGCACGCGTTTGGCCCATAGACGCAGTTCAAAACCGGCGGCGCCGCATGACAAGACCGAGCAGACCGAGCGTCAACAGCATGGACGCGCCCGGCGCGGAGACGGCTGCCGCCTGGCGGTCGCCGGAGAACGTGACGGTATCGAGAAGTCGTTCGACCATCAGCAAATTCGTTCCGCCATTGTCGAAGTTGTATCTGGTGAAGGAAAACGAGAAATCTGCCTCGGTGAGCCCGGTCGCAAGCGATGTCGGGTCAGCAAACAGATCGGCGCCGCGGAAATCGATACTGAAAGACGTCAGAACCGGTGCCCCCGCAGGAATGTTGAAAATACCGCCCGCGAAACCGCCGAAACCGACCGAGACGAATTCGGTATCGCCGCCGGCGCTGGTGAACTGCGACACCTGGCCGCCGCTGCCGTTATTCGTATAGGACACCGCACCGCCGGGTTCCGAAATGGTGAGCGTCAGGCTGGTGATGACGTTGGTATACGTGTTGTTCGGTCCGGACGGAATGACGGTATCGTCCAGAACGATCTGGCCGCTCAGCGGCACGTCCCGTGTAAACGGCCCGGGATTGAAAAAGTCGACGCTGCCGGTGAAATCGATGGTGACCGGCGCTGCGGTCGCCGCGCCGGAAACACAGGTTATGCCGATTAGAACGGCGACGATTCGGGAGATTATTCTATTCACGGCCTGCTCCATTACCACCACTACCCAACAGCCTGTTTGTCACAGATCGCGGCCTGCCACAAGGAACGGGACGTCTCAAAAAGGTTTCACGATCACCATGATCACGATCACGATCAGCGGAATCGTCGGCGCCTCGTTCCACAGGCGGTAGAACCTTGCCGGGCGGGTATTCCGGTCGGCGGCGAAATCGCGGCGCCAGCGGGCCAGCAACCCGTGTATGCCCGACATCAGAACGATCATGGCAAGCTTTACCCAGATCCAGCCCATCGACCAGTCGATCGCGCCCGGCGTCGCAAGCATCAGGCCGCCGAAGATGAAACTGGCGATCATCGCCGGGTTTGTGATCGCCCGCAGCAGACGGCGTTCCATGATCTTGAAGGTTTCGGACTTGTCCGACCCCGGTTCCGCATCGGCGTGATAGACATAGAGCCGCGGCAGATACAGCATGCCGGCCATCCACGCGATCACGCTGATAACATGCAGCGCCTTGAACCACTGATAATACTCGCCCAAGGTCAGGATGCCTTTTTAAGGCAGGGGCAGTCGCCGTGGACCGGATCGCAATACCTACCGTTGGCCGGACCGGTGCCGGTCTCGCCCGTATCCCTGACAATGTCGGCAAGGGTTGCGATAAAAGCGCTGTCGGCATTCACCGTCGGCGCGCGAACGTAATGCGGGACACCGGAATCGGCGGCCAGCTCGGCATATTCGATATCGAGTTCGACCAGCGTTTCGGAATGCTCGCTGACGAAGGCAACCGGCACCACGACAAGCGCCATCCCGTCGGCACCCGCCTTTTTTATTTCGTCCTCGGTATAGGGCTGCAGCCATTCCAGCGGCCCGACCCGGCTTTGATAGCACACCACATGATCGGCATCGGGGTTTGCCAGACGGGCAAGCGCGGCGGCGGACGTGCGGTCGACCTGGCTTGCATAGGGATCGCCCGCATCGACGATCTTTTTCGGCAGCCCATGGGCGGAAAACAGGATCCGGTAGGGCACGCCATCGGGCAGTTTTGCGATCGCCGCCGCCGTCGCCCGGGCGACGGCATCGACAAATCCATCCGCGTCGGGCCAGCAGCAGATTTCGGCCGTGGGCACCGACAACCCGGCCGCGGCCGCCGCCGGATACCACGCCCGCGTGAAAGATTCCGTCGTCGTGGTCGAAAACTGGGGATAAAGCGGCAACAGGATCACCCTGTCCGGACCCCACGCCGCGACATCCCGCGCGGTCTCATCCGCAAACGGGTGCCAGTAACGCATCGAAACGAATACCCGGTAATCGTCGCCCAGCGCCGCCTGCAGCGCGTCCCGCTGTTTCTCGGTTTCGGGCAATATGGGCGACCGGCCGCCGATCTGCGCATAGATTTCCTGCGCAACCGGCGCGCGGCGCCACGAGATCAGCCGTGCCAGGAACCAGCGCACCGGTGCGGGCACACGCAGGATCATCGGATCCGAGAACAGGTTTTTCAGAAAAGGACGGACGGCTTCGGGACTGTCGGGCCCGCCAAGATTGTATATCACGACCGCTGTTTTGCGCATGACCCGGTTACCCGCGCACCGCTTTGATCAGCCGTTCCACGTGGTCGAGCGGCGTCGGCGGCAGAATGCCATGACCGAGGTTGAACACGTGCGGCCCGCCGGACAGCGCATCGACGATTTCCCGCGCGCGGATTTCCAGCTGGTCCCCGCCGGCGAGCAACAGGATGGGATCGAAATTCCCCTGCACGGTTGCATGGGGTTGTATTTCCCGCGCCGCCCAGACCGGATCGACCGCGTAATCGATTCCGATGGCATCGATCTCCGGCGCTTTGGCCATTTCCGGCAGATACAGGTTCGCACCGCGCGGAAAGGCGATAATCGGAATATCGGGATACTCGGCTTTGACCCGCCGCGCGATCTCGCGAATGGGCTCCGCCGAAAACCGGTCGAACGCGTATTTGGGCAGCACGCCGGCCCAGGTATCGAACAGTTGCAGCGCCTCTGCACCGGCGGCGACCTGGCGCAACAGGTATTCCGTGGTCGCATCGACCAGCATGTCGACCAGAACCTGAAAACCGTCCGGATTGCCGAGCGCCCAGGCTTTTGCATTCGGATAATCCCGGCTGCCGCTGCCTTCGACCATGTAGGTCGCGACCGTCCACGGCGCACCTGCAAAGCCGATCAGCGCAGCCCCGTCGGGCAGATCCGCTGAAACGCGTTTGACGGTTTCGTATATGGGGCCGAGGCTTTGATGCAGATCATCCATCCCGAGCCTGCCGAGCCCGGCGGCATCCCGGATCGGATCCAGCCGGGGACCCTCGCCTGCCTCGAATGTCACTTCCTGGCCGAGCGCATGCGGAATGACCAGGATATCCGAGAACAGGATCGCCGCATCGAATCCGAACCGGCGCAATGGCTGCAGGGTGACGTCCGCTGCTTTTTCCGGGTCGTAGCACAGGTTCAGGAACCCGCCCGCGGTTTCCCGGACGGCCCGGTACTCGGGCAGGTATCGTCCGGCCTGCCGCATGAGCCAGATCGGCGGCGGGTCCACACGGTCGCCCTTGAGCGCCCGGATGATCGGTTTCATTGGGTTGGAAATGCTGTTCACGATGTCAGGAATATCTCACGAACCGGTCCTCACACGAAGTCCCAATCTATTATTTTCTAATTTCAATTAGGTAGTAGTAGTAAGTAGGGCCTGTGAATATCGGGGATGACGCGATGTCCACAGGCTGGTTGATTACGTGCTGTCATGTGCATCATTCGGGGAAAATTCCATTCCAGCGTTCTGCATGGCATACGTTGCATCGCAGACAACCGGATCGGTAAAACCTGAATCACGTGGATAAATGTTTTTATCCCCGCTTATGTTAGAACGATGGGGCATGGGGTAACCGGCCTGGGAAATTCCGGGTCAGCGGGTATAGTTTTTTCCGGCGATCGAAAAACGGCCGGTTATCCCCAATCCGGTACATGAATCGGCAGGGTTGTGAACGAATCGATTCGACGAAAAGAGCGGGAAAAACAGCGTGACTGAAAGTTTTCATATCCATCTGGTGTCGGATTCGACCGGCGAGACGACGCAGGGAGTCCTACGCGCAAGCATCGCCCAGTTCGAAGGGGTCGAAGCGCAGGAACACATCTGGCCGATGGTCCGTTCGACCGCGCAGATGGAGCTTGTGATCGAGGGAATAAGGGAAAATCCCGGCCCGGTGGTTTTCACGCTCGTTAGCAGCCGCACGCGCCAGCCGCTGGTCGAGGAATGCGCCCGGCTCGGCGTTCCGTGCGTGTCCGTGCTGGAGCCGGTGATCGGCATGTTCGCGCGGTACTTCAATCAGAAGACGGTGAACCGACCTGGCGGACAGCACACGCTGAACGCCGAATATTTCGACCGGATCGATGCCCTGCATTACGTGATGGCGCATGACGACGGTCAGGCGACGCAGGATGTATCGGAAGCCGATCTCATCCTGATCGGCGTATCGCGGACATCGAAGACGCCGACATCGATCTATCTTGCCAACCATTACGGGCTGAAAACAGCGAATGTGCCGTTCGTGCCGGGAATACCGCTGCCGGATAACCTGTTCGGCCTGAAAGACATCGTGGTGGTCGGCCTGACCGCATCGGCGGACCGGCTGGTTCAGATCCGTCGGAACCGGTTGCTCATGCTGCACCAGGAGCCGGAGACCGATTACGTCGATATCGATACTGTAAAGGCCGAAATCAGCGAGGCGCGGAAGCTGTTTTCCAAAAACGCCTGGCCCGTCATCGATGTGACCCGCCGGTCGATCGAGGAGACGGCGGCGGCGATCTATCAGCTGTATACCCGGTATCATGAAGAGGCCGATGCGGCGAAACCATGATTGACGAAGCCCGCGAGGAACGGCGCCTGATCGGATCGGCCGGCCAGCCTATTGTGCTGGCATCGGCGAGTATCACGCGCCGCCGTCTGCTTGAAGGTGCCGGAGTGCCGCATGTTATCGAGGCGTCGCGCGTCGACGAAGACGAGATCAAGACAAGCCTGCGGGCCGAAGGCGCACCCGGCAGCGACATTGCCGAGGTCCTGGCCGAGGCGAAGGCGGTCTATGTCGGCCGCAAACACCCAGACAAAATGGTGCTCGGCGCCGACCAGGTTCTGGAATGTGACGGCAGGACCTTCGACAAGCCCGTTGATCGCGAAGACGCGTTGGGCCAGTTGCAGGCGTTACGCGGTAAACGCCACAGTCTGATTTCCTATGCCGTCATCGTCCGCGGCGGCGGCCGCATCTGGCAGGCCGTCGACCGCGCGACACTTGAAGTCAGGGCCGATGCCAGCGACGATTTTCTGAATGCCTATCTCGATGCGGCGGGGTCCGATGCGTTTAACGGACCCGGCGGCTACCGGATAGAATCCCTCGGTGCCCAGCTTTTCTCGCGCGTCGATGGCAGCCATTTTACCATCCTGGGATTGCCGCTGCTCGCGTTGCTGGATTATCTGCGGGCGAACGGAGTACTGGAGACATGACCACATCGGACGGATCGACAGGCGGTTTTACAGGTGCTGCGATCGTCGCCGGCGTCTGCGGCTGGCCGATCAGACACTCGCGGTCGCCGCGCATTCATAATTACTGGCTCCGCCAATACGGGATCGACGGCGTTTACGTGCCCTTCGCGATGCCGCCCGAAACCGCGAAGGATGCGATCCGCATGCTGCCGGCACTCGGCATCCGCGGCATGAACGTCACCGTGCCCCACAAGGAAATTGCCTATAGCGCGATGGACGAGGTTGATCGCCTGGCGGAGCGATTGAAGGCGGTCAACACGATCGTCGTGCGGGACGGAAAACTCTACGGCGCCAATACGGACGCGTTCGGGTTTCTGGAATCGCTGAAAGAGGCGAAACCGGACTGGCGTGCGAATGCCGGACCGGCTGTCGTGCTCGGTGCCGGCGGTGCGGCGCGCGCAATCGTCGCCGGCCTGCAGGATGCGGGTACGCCCGAGATCCGGATCGCCAACCGGACGCCCGAACGCGCCGCTGCCATCTGCGAAGAATTCGGCCAGCCGGTAAAACCGGTCCCGTGGGCGCAGCGGGCCGATGCGCTGGCCGATGCCGCGCTTCTGGTCAACACGACGTCGCTCGGTATGGAAGGCCATCCCGCGCTCGAGGTCGATCTGGACAGACTGCCGGCGGAATCGGTCGTCTATGACATTGTCTACGTGCCGTTGGAGACGCCGCTGCTCGCCGCGGCCAGGGCCCGGGGAAATCCTGCCATCGACGGGCTCGGGATGCTGCTGCACCAGGCACGCCCCGGTTTCCGCGAATGGTTCGGCACCGATCCCGTAGTCGACCAGGCGCTTCGCGACCACGTGCTGGCGGCGTTGTAATGATCGTTCTCGGCCTGTCCGGGTCCATCGGCATGGGCAAGTCGACCGCGTCGGCGATGTTCCGGCGCATGGGGGTGCCGGTCTACGATTCCGATGCCTCGGTGCACGTCGTGCTGGGCCGGGGCGGTGCCGCGGTGGCGCCGATCGAGGCCGCGTTTCCGGGCGTGGTCGTCGACGGGGCGGTCGACCGGGACGCGCTGGGCAAGCGGGTGTTCGGCGACGACGCGGCGTTGAAGACGCTCGAAGCCATTGTCCATCCGCTGGTACGCCGCCGCCAGGACGATTTTCTGAAACGCTGTGCGGCGCGCCGGGTACCCCTGGCGGTGCTCGATATCCCGCTATTGTTCGAGGTCCGGCTTGATGTGCGCTGCGATGTCATCGTCGTGGTGTCCGCGCCCGATTTTATCCAGGCGGCGCGGGTACTGGCCCGGCCGGGCATGACGCGCGAAAAGTTCGATGCCATTCTGACGCGTCAGATGCCGGATGCGGAAAAGCGCCGGCGGGCCGATTTCGTCGTGCCCTCGGGCCGCGGCAAGGCGGAGACCTTGCGCCGGCTCGAACGAATTGCGAGACTCGCCCGGGACATGACGCCGACCCACTGGCCGCCGGACATGTTCGCCGAGAAAACCGTCCACCGCCGGAGCCCGGATGCGCGAAATCGTCCTCGATACAGAAACCACCGGACTTGATCCGATCAACGGCGACCGGCTGGTCGAAATCGGCTGTGTCGAGGTGTTCAATCACATCGCCACGGGCAAGACCTATCATCAATACGTCAATCCGCAGCGCGACATGCCTGCCGGCGCGTTTGCGGTTCACGGGCTGAGCGAGGAGTTCCTGTCCGGCCATCCGGTATTTGCGGATGTCGTGGACGATTTTCTGGCATTCATCGGCGACGATCCGCTGGTGATCCACAATGCCAGCTTCGACATGGGCTTTATCAATGCCGAACTGCGCCGCCTGAAACGCCGCGAACTGCCGATGACCCAGTCGGTCGATACGGTCAAAATGGCGCGTCGCCGTTTTCCCGGCGCGCCCGCCTCGCTCGATGCCCTGTGCCGTCGGTTCGATATCGACAATTCGTCGCGCACCTATCATGGCGCGCTGCTCGATGCCGAACTGCTGGCCGAGGTCTATCTGGAACTGCGCGGCGGCCGCCAGCCGGGACTGAGTCTGGCGGCGGCAGAAGCGGGTGCGTCGACCGAATCCGGCGGCAGGGAGCCTGGCGAGGCGCCCCCGCCGGTCGAAATCCGCCCGCCCCGGCCGCATGCCGCGACCGCCGAGGAACTTGCCGCGCACGAGGCGTTTATCGCCACGCTGAAAGAGCCGATGTGGCTGGCGGATGCGGAAGCCGCCCCCGGGAAATAACCGGAAACAGGGCGGGACCCTCTCGCACCCCTAAAATGTCGTTCCCCCGCCACAGGGGCGGGGGAAAAATACTCTTCAGAAAGACGTTCACTCCCGGCGCGACGCCGGGAGTAGGTGAGGCCTTAAATATCCGCGCCGTCGGCATCGACGTGCTGCTCGACATACAGCGCGCCGAAATCGATCGGGTTGATCAGCAGTGGCGGGAAGCCGCCGTCGCGCACCGCGTTCGAGACGATGGAGCGGGCGAAGGGGAACAGGTGGCGCGGACCCTCGATCAGCACCACCGGCTTGATCTCTTCTTCCGGGATTCCGCCGACCTGGACGACGCCGCCATAGGTCAGTTCCACGATAAAGACCGGGCTGTCATCGACCTGGGCTTCGGCGCGGATGAACAGCAGCACTTCGAACATGCCTTCTTCGCCGATGGCGCGGGCATTGGTGCTGACATCGACGCTGACATCCGGGTTCTGCTGGATCGCCGACAGGGTCTCGATGCCGCGCGGGTTTTCAAACGAAAAGTCCTTGATGTACTGCGCCCCGATCATGAAGGGAACGCCTTCCATCTCGCCATTTTCGTCCGCGCCGTTGGCGCCGTTTTCCATCGGGATATCGTTATCGGCCATAATCTGCTCCGGTGTGACTGTTGCGCTCGTGGCTATCACGGATGAGTTCGTCAGACAATCGTTCGCGCGGCCGTTCGCACGGGTTTGTTGTCGCGGCACCGCTTGCGTTTACGGCCAGGTCGTATCGAGCGGCGGATGCGGGTCGTTCGGATCGCAGCGCACCAGTTCGGCATTGCCGACGCGCTTTCCGGTCATCGAGCGCACGAACCCCCAATGGGTGACGATGGCCGTATGCCGCCAGTCGGGGTCCGCCGCCATGCGCGCGCGGAAGGCGGAACAGCGGTCGTGAAATTCGGGGATGGTTTCTTCCTCATGGTTCCACCAGATCTCGTCGAGATGGGCGAAATCGAGATGCGGCCAGTCGGTGGCAAGCACGCTGGTGACCGCGCCGACATCGCAGACATAGGCCGTGCGCTCGCGCACATCCGGGTCGACCGCCACCGGCACATCGAGCCGGTTGGCGACCATCCGCGCGGTCTGTAGCGCGCGGGTATAGGGGCTCGAGATGATTTTGCGGATATCGAGCTCGACAAACCGTTCCGCCAGGTCCGCCGCCTGCCGGAACCCGAGCTCGGTCAGCGGCGGATCCTCGATACCGGGATCCTGCTTGGTTTCGCCGAAGACGACGTTGAACATCGTCTGTCCGTGGCGGGCTAGGTACATTTGTTACTCTGTTTCGGCGCAGTTAAAAATTACGCCGTCTTCGCCTTGTAGCGGCAGAGATCGGCGACGATGCAGTCCGGGCAGTCGGGCTTGCGGGCCTTGCAGACATAGCGTCCGTGCAGGATCAGCCAGTGATGGCCGTGATCCATCCATTTGGCGGGAATGCGTTTGACCAGCTTGTCTTCGACCTGCTCCACCGTTTTGCCGGGCGCCATGCCGGTACGGTTGCCGATACGGAAGATATGGGTGTCGACCGCCATGGTCGGCTGGCCGAAGGCGATGTTGAGCACCACGTTCGCGGTCTTGCGCCCGACGCCCGGCAGTTTGACCAGGTCCTCGCGGGTTTGCGGCACCACCCCGCCGAAATCGGCGATCAGCATTTCGCACAGCGCGATGACGTTCTTCGCCTTGTTGCGATACAGCCCGATGGTCTTGATGTAGTCGCGCACCGTGGCTTCGCCCAGCGCCAGCATTTTCTCCGGCGTGTCGGCGACCCTGAACAGGTCCTTCGTCGCCCGGTTGACGCCGACATCGGTCGCCTGGGCCGACAGCACCACGGCGACCAGCAGGGTGAACTCGTTGACGTAGTCGAGCTCGCCCTTCGGTTCCGGGTCGGCGGCGGACAGCCGGGCGAAAAATTCGTCGACGTCTTTCAGGGGCATGGTGGCGCGCATGGCGAATTTGTAGCGGCGTGGCGTTTCGGAGGGAAGGGGGATCCGCATCTGCTCAGGGTGTTTGGCATCCTTTGCCCTCCTCTTTACTTATTCCCTCGGGCATGTCCCGGGGGTCCACGGCAAATGCAGGTGCGATCGGATAAGTGGGCCCCCGGTATAAAACCGGGGGAAGACGAATTTTATTATGTCCCGAAACCGCCGGAAACCCGCGCCCGTTAACCATTCGTTCATTATTTCTCGACTCCGGCCCCCGGCCTTTTCTATGATCGGGGTCATGGATGAACCGCTTCCCCTGTTGCCCGGTCAGAACCCCCAGAAGGGTGAAAAGACCTATCTGTTCGATGCGATCCTGCAGCCCAATACCAGCCTGCAGCCGAAGGGCTTTCTGCTGCTGATGGTGGCGATCGCGTCGGTCAGTTTCGTCGCCGGCATGGTGTTCATGCTGATGGGCGCATGGCCGGTGATGGGATTTTTCGGGCTCGACGTTGCGCTGATCTATCTGGCGTTCCGCACCAATTACCGCTGGGCGCGGATGTACGAAACCGTGCGGCTGACGGCCGATGCCCTGCTGGTCGAACGCGTCAGCCCGTCGGGCAAGGTGCAGCGCTGGCGGTTCCAGCCCTACTGGCTGCGCGTCAATATCGACGAGCCGGTGCAGCATGACAGCCAACTTGTGCTGTCGAGCCACGGCAAGCGTCTGCGGATCGGCGCGTTCCTGAGCCCGGACGAGCGGGTCCAGCTCGCCCATGCGCTGACCGATGCGCTGGCCAAACTGCGCTCGCCGGAATACCTGCAGCAGTCCTATGACGCGGCCTATCCCGACGAGGCCGCCGAGGCTTCCTGACGGCCCCGCGCCGGGCATTTTCAATACCGCAAATATCGGGTGGGGCGGCCCTGCGCCCGGGCCTAGGGTGCGGCTATGTTCCGCATATTGTCCCATATTGCCGCCCGCGCAGCCGTCTGGCGCGACCGCTACAGCCAGCGCCGCGCGCTGATTGCGCTTTCCGACCGGGCGTTGCACGATATCGGCGTCGGCCGGTCCGAGATATGGCGCGAATACGCGAAACCCTTCTGGCGCAGTTGACGGAGATACGCGATGGCGCAACCGCATACAGAGTCCCAGACGGCACAGCAGAAAGCACAGCATTTCGCCCGGATCGAGCGGGCGCTCGCCTATATTCGCGCCCATTTCCGCGACCAGCCGGAGCTTGACGAGATTGCCGCCGCCGCGGCGCTGAGCCCGTTTCATTTCCAGCGCCTGTTCACCCGCTGGGCCGGGGTCAGCCCCAAACAGTTTCTCGGCTACCTGACGCTCGACCACGCCAAGCGCGCGCTCGACCGCGCCGATTCCGTGCTCGATGCGGCGTATGACGCAGGCCTGTCCGGCCCGTCGCGGCTGCACGACCTGTTCGTCAATTTCGAGGGGATCACGCCGGGCCAGTACAAGGCCATGGGCGACGGGCTGGATGTCCGCTACGGCGTGCATGCGGGATTTCTGGGCGATTTCGTCGTCGCGGTGACCGACCGGGGCATCTGCGGGCTGCAGTTCGTGAACGCGGCGGGCGAAGACGGAGCCGAAGCCGCGCTTGCTGATATCCGCCGCCGCCTGCCCGGCGCGACCTTCCGGCTGGCGCAGGACGAAACCTGGGCGGCGTGCGAATCCGTGTTCGGCCCCGGGCACGGCGATCCCGCCCGGCCGCTGCGCCTGTGGTACAAGGGCACCAATTTCCAGATAAAGGTGTGGCAGGCATTGCTGTCGATTCCGCCCGGCGCGCTTGTCACCTATGGCGATATCGCCCGCGCCATCGGCCAGCCGACGGCGGCCCGCGCGGTGGGCAGTGCGATCGGCGCCAACCCCATCGGCCTGCTGATCCCGTGCCACCGGGTGATCCGCGCGACAGATCTGTTCGAGACGAATTACCGCTGGGGGGCGGAGCGCAAGCTGGCGCTGATCGGCTGGGAACAGGCGCAGCGGGAGAATGCGGCGGAAACGGTGGACCAGCCGGCCCAGGCGACGGCGTGAGCGGCCCGGAACCCGGCGCCGCCCTTTTGTAATCGTTCCGTGCCTGTCACCCCGGATTTATTCCGGGTGACAAATTGGGTGGAGAGGCGGTCCGGGTATTCCCGTCAGTATTCGATCCCGAGCACGTCGAACATCGTGTAGAAGCCGGGCTTCCGGCCCGCCGACCACAGGGCCGCATGCACCGCACCGCGCGCGAAGATCTGGCGCGACTGGGCCTTGTGGCTGATTTCCAGCCGCTCGTTTTCGACCGCGAAGGTGACGGTGTGATCGCCGATCACGTTGCCGCCGCGCAGGGCCGCGAAGCCGATATCGCCGCGGTTGCGTTCGCCGGTGATACCGTTGCGCGCCCACTGGGCGACGTCGTCGAGCTTCACGCCGCGCCCTTCGGCGGCGGCACGGCCCATGCCGACGGCGGTACCGGACGGGGCATCGACCTTGTGCTTGTGGTGCATCTCGAAAATCTCGATATCGAAATCGTCGTTCAGCGTCGCCGCGACCTGCTTGGTCAGCGCGAAAAGCAGGTTGACCGCAAGGCTCATATTCGGCGCATGCATGATGACGGTTTTTTCGCCCGCCGCTTTCAGCGCATCTTCCTGCGCGGCTTCCATCCCCGTGGTGCCGATGATGTGGGCGACGCCGGCCCCGGCGGTCAGCGCGACATGATCGACCGTGGGTTCGGGCAGGGTGAATTCGATGACCGCGTCCGAGGCGGCGACAACGGCGGCGGCATCGTCGGTCACCGCGACGCCCAGGTTGCCCGCGCCGGCGGCATCGCCCGCGTCCTGTCCGATCAGCGGGGCGCCGGCGACGTCGGACGCGGCAACGACCGTGCAGCCGTCGGTGTCCGTGACCTCGCGGATGCAGGCCTGCCCCATGCGCCCGCCGGCGCCGATGATCCCGATCTTCATGTCGGCCATGATGGTCTTCCCGTGTCTGGTAATGCGAAACAGGCGACACGGTTATCGCGCCCGGCGCGGCAGGGCAAGCCCGGTCTGCGCGCGTTCGGGGCGGGGCCCCGCGCTTACTTGTCTTTCAGCGCGTCCTTGACGGCTTTCTCCGCCTTCAGTTTTTTCTTTTCCGCTTCGACGTTGCGCGCAAGATCGCCCTCGCCGGTCGTCGCGCCCTCGTTGCGCATCTCTTCCAGCTTCTTGGCGTGGGCCGCCTTTTCGCGCTTTTCCTTGTCGATGTTGCGTTGCAGATCCTTGTTCATCGCGTATCTCCCGGTTGGATGCATCAAAGTTCTGTGCCCAGTAAAGCGCGTTTCCGCGGGATGCGCCTTGATCTGGTTTAATCGGGAGCGTTCGATCGGAACGGGATAAGATTCCCGCCTTCGCGGGAATGACGGCTGAATATTCTGTCGTGTCATCCCCGCGCCGGCGGGATCTCCTTTAGGGCATGTCCACCCTACAGCGCTTCGGCCAGCGCCTTGGGATCGATCAGCGGCAGCGAGCAGGTCTGGCCGATACACACATAGGCCGTCGCGCGGCCGTCCTGCTGGCCCTTGCCGGTGGCGGGATGGCTTTTGGGCAGATCGGCCCCGGGCGGAATTGCCTGAACCAGCTTGTTCATGTTCGGCGCTTTCCATGCGACATCGAGCAGGGCCATGGTATCGGGGTCCTCGGCGCTGCCGACGATGACCACCTGGGCGCAGGTCTGAAGCAGTTCGTTGGCGCAGAACAGCCCGGTCAGCGGGAAGAAATTCTGCGTCGCCTCGCCGGCGAAGGTGGAAATAATGCGTTCGGCGCGTTCGCGGAAATGATCGACGCCGGTCAGGAAGTGAAGGCGGGCCAGCACCGCGGCGATCACGCTGTTGCCCGCCGGCGTGGCATTATCGGCGGCGGACCTGGTGCGGATGATCAGGGCTTCGGCATCGTCGGCGGTGAAGAAATAGCCGCCGCCGTCCGCGTCCCAGTAATGGGTGTCGATCACGTCGATCCAGTCGATGGCGGTATCGACATAGGCGCCGTTGCCGGTCGCTTCGTACAGGGCGACGGCGGCGCGGGCCATGTTGGCGTAATCGTCGAGCGGCGCCGAATGTTTCAGCTTTCCGGCACGATACGAATGCAGTAACCGGCCGTTTTCCTGCATCCGGTCGCGCACGAAGGCGAAGGCGGAATCCGCCGCGTCGAGCCAGTCGGGCCGGTCGAACACCCGGGCCGCATGGGCCATCGCGGCGATCATCAGCCCGTTCCAGTCGGCCAGTACCTTGTCGTCCCATCCCGGCCAGATGCGCTTGTTGCGCACGGCGAGCAGTTTTTCGCGGCAGGCCCTGAGTTGTTCTTCCTGCCCGGCGTCGAGGAGTTTCGGGTGGGCGATGCGGTTGAGGATATTGCCGCCTTCCCAGTTGCCTTCGGGCGAGACGTCGTAGACGGTTTTGAACAGCACCGCGTCCGCGCCGTCGCCGAGAATCTCGCTGATCTCTGCCGCCGACCAGACGTAGAACTTGCCCTCGACGCCTTCGGAATCCGCGTCATAGGTGGCGGCGAACGGCTTGCCCGCCGTATCGTCTACGGGGGCGATCATCTCGCGCAGGCACCACTCGATGGTCTCGCTGACCCGCTGGGCATAGAGCGGATTCCCGGTGTCCTGCCAGGCCCAGGTCAGCAGATCGACGATCTGCGCGTTGTCGTAGAGCATTTTTTCGAAATGCGGGGCGAGCCACATGGAATCCGTCGAATAGCGGGCATAGCCGCCGCCGAGATGATCGTAGATGCCGCCCTGCGACATCTTGGTGAGCGAGAACAGCACCGCGTCGCGCAGCGTTTCGTTGCCGGTGCGCAGCCAGCCGCGCCACAGCAATTCGTGGATCGACGGGTTGGGAAATTTGGGTGCCTGGCCGAGCCCGCCATCGACCATGTCGAATTCCTGGGCGAGCCGCGATGCGACCTGGTCGTTGACGGCCAGCGCGATCGCCTTCCCGGCGCCGGTCACGGCCTCGGGCGTCCAGACCTTGGCGAGCCCGCCCTTGAGCGCCTCGACCGTTTCCATCGCCTTGTCGCGCTGCTCGATCCAGTAATCGGAAATCGCCGACAGCACCTGCGGAAAACCGGGCCGCCCGTAGCGCGAATCCGGGGGAAAATACGTGCCGCCCCAGAACGGTTCGCCGTCCGGGGTCAGGAACATGGTCAGCGGCCAGCCGCCCTGCTGGCCGAGAAGCTGGAGCGCATGCTGGTAGATCGTGTCGATATCCGGGCGTTCCTCGCGGTCGACCTTCACGTTTATATAGAGCTCGTTCATCTGGCCCGCGATGGCGTCGTTCTCGAAGCATTCATGCGCCATGACGTGGCACCAGTGACAGGCGGCATAGCCGACCGACAGCAGGATCGGCTTGTCCTGCGCCTTTGCCGCCGCGATCGCTTCCGGCCCCCAGCCATACCAGTGCACCGGGTTGTCGGCGTGCTGCAGCAGATACGGGCTGGTTTCTTCGGAGAGGCGGTTTCGGGACATGAGCGGCTTTCGCGAGGGTTGTCGGAACGAACAGGAAGTGCGGGGACTGTGCTAGAGTAGTTGCGACGCAATGGGAAGGAGTCAACCATGAAAGTATCGTTTGATATAGACTGCACGCCGGAGGAAGCGCGCCGGATGCTCGGTCTGCCCGATGTCACGCCGGTGAACGAGGCGCTTGTCGAGGAACTGACAAAGCGCGCCGCCGAAATGGCGCAGGACATGGATGCCGAAAAACTGATGCAGCAATGGATGACCGCCGGCGTGCAGGGCTTCGGCGATATGCAGAAAGCGTTCATGGAACAGTTCGCCAAGGCGCAGGGAAAGACCGGCGGCGGCAAGGAATAGGGTTTCTGCGATTCGACGTCTGTCCTAAGTCTGTCATCCCGGATTTATTCCGGGATCCAGCTTTTCAAAATCATCGGGATCGGTAATGTCTGGATCCCGGCACAGGGCCGGGATGACAATTTAGATCTGAATAAATGAAACGAGTGACGATGACAAAAACCCCCATCATGATTGTCGGCGGCGGGCCCGTGGGCATGAACCTGGCGCTGGACCTCGCCTGGCGCGACGTGCCCTGCATGCTGGTCAATATGGCTGAAACCACGCCCGACCATCCGCAGGGTAATTCGCACAACGCGCGGACCATGGAACATTACCGCCGTCTCGGCATTGCCCACCGGATGCGCGATGTCGGCCTGCCTCTGGATCATTGCGGCGATGCGATTTTTATCACCCGGATCAACACGCATGAGATCGGGCGTATCAAAATTCCGACGTTGCGCGAACGTCTGACCCCCGGGTCCTACGACCTGGCAATGGGGCCGGAACCGCTGCAGCGCGCGTCGCAGATGTTCGTCGAGCGCATCCTGAAGGACGAGCTGGACCGCAAGGAGTGCGTCGACCTGCGCTTCGGCTGGCGTCTGAACACGTTCGAGCAGACGGCGGAAGGCGTGACCGCCGAGATAGAGAACCTGAAGACCGGCGCGACAGAGACCGTCGCATGCGGCTACCTGGTCGGCTGCGACGGCGGGCGCAGCACGGTGCGCAAGGCGCTGGGCATCGAATATGACGGCAAGTCGGGCGAGGAGCGCGACTTCATGATGGGCCAGATGCTGTCGGTCTATTTCGAGGCGCCCGCGCTGTACGACGTGATGCAGACCGACGCACCCTGGCAGTTTCATTCGCTCAACCCCGAGGGCCGGGCGTCGATCGTCGCGCTCGACGGCAAGGGAAAGTTCCTGACCTGGGCGAAGCTCGAACCCGGCCAGGATGCCGAAACGCTCGATCCGCGCCCCTATATCTGGCGCGTGATCGGCGAGGAAATACCGATCGACGTGCTGTCCTCCAAGCCATGGCAGGCCGGCCTGTCGCTGGTCGCCGACGAATTCCAGCGAGACCGCGTGATCCTGGCAGGCGACGCCGTGCATCTGTTCACGCCGACCGGCGGTTTCGGCATGAACACGGGCGTCGGCGATGCCGAAAATCTCGGCTGGAAGCTTGCGGCGTGGCATAACGGCTGGGCCGGGGAAAACCTGGTGGCGAGCTACGAGGGCGAGCGGCGGCCGGTGGCGATCCGCAACCTGGCGCAGTCCTATGCGCTGGCGCAGGCGAAATCGTCGCTGACGGTGCCGGCGAATATCGAGGACGAGACGCCCGAGGGCGAAAAGGTGCGCGCCGAATTCGGCAGGCGCACCGAGGAGGCGCTGGCGGAGGAATATTTCTGCATGGGCATCCAGCTCGGCGCGCGCTACGACGGATCGCCGCTTGTCAGCACCGACGGCGAGGAGGGACCGCCGCCGGTCAGCGATCCCTATGAATATGTCGCGACCGCCTATCCGGGCGGCCGCGCGCCGCATGCCTGGCTCGCCGACGGCAGCGCCTTGTTCGATCATTTCGGGCCGGGGTTCACGCTGCTCCGGCTCGGCGGCCATGACGTCGGTCAGGCATTTGTCGACGCGGCGGGTGCGGCGGGTGTGCCGGTATCGGTTTTCGATGCGACGGGCGCGGGCCTGCGCGATCTGTACGAAGCCGATCTGGCGATTATCCGCCCCGATCAGTATGTCGCCTGGCGCGGCGATGCGCTGCCCGCCGACGTCGCGGCGCTGGTGGAGACGATCCGCGGCGCCTGAGGCGGATTAGGGTCATGTGAGATTCCCGCCTTCGCGGGAACGGCTATTGTTATTTCCCAAGGTCATCCCCGCGCAGGCGGGGATCTTGCCGATCAGGCGCTTTTGCGCCGCCGCAGGAATCCGAGCCCGATAAGTCCGAGCCCGAGCAGCCCTGCCATCGCGGGTGCCGGGAGCGGCGTCGGTTCGATCGCCTCCGTTGTGCGGATGCCGAACGTGAAGCCGTGCCAGTTTTCCGGTGTCGGCACCGTCCAGGAAAACACCGAGAATGTCCCGATGAACTGGATGGTGCCGTGGCCTTCGCTGCCTTCGAGGATATCGCCGGACAGCTCCTGGAGTGATGTCGCGTCGCCGCCCCAGAATCCCTCGCCTTGGCTGACAATGTCGAACGGGGAATCGAAATCGTATGTCGTCGGCGTGTCGGTCCGGCCGAGGCTGACGATCGCCATGATCGGGTCCTTGATCGCTTCCGACAGGGTCACCTTGTAGGTCTGGTTGACGCCGCCGACCAGCGAGATGATGTCGGAATCCGGCGGGGCGTTATCGACTTCGGTGCTGATATAGGGGGCGCCGCCATTGGCTGCCCAGTAATTGGTGCCGGTGCCGTTGGTCTGGGCGAAATTGAGCGATCCTGCGCCGCCGCTTGAGGTGATGGCTTCGAATTCGACGGTGACGGTCGACGAATCCGGCAGGGTGATCGTGCCGGACGCGGTGCCGCCGGGAACGTCCGCCGAGGTCCAGTCGACATAGTGATACAGCACGGCGGATGCGCTGGTGGCATTAAGCGAAAGTCCGAGCCCGACAAGGGCTGCAAAAGCGATATTCCTTTTCACGATCCTGTCCTTTCCCTGTGAGCGAAGCGGAATTGCGCCCCGGCGTCAGATGTGCCGCCGGCGACGACGTACGACGGCGAGTCCGCAAAGACCGGCAGCGAGAAGCGCGAGCGCTGCGGGTTCGGGGATTTCGGTCTGGGCGATCAGAAACTGGTCCGCGGTCAGCGCGGTATCGGAGATGCGCAGATCGTCGAAGTTCCCGTTGAAGAACCTTTGTGCGCCGAAGGGGCAGCCGATGAATGTGCAGGCGGCACCGATCGTAACGTTGCGCGTATTGTCGGCATACGGCGCGACGTTGAACGCGCCTTCGAGGACACCGTCGATATAGAGTTTCAGTTCCTGGCCGACATCGGTGATGTCGTAGGTGCCGGCGATATGATGCCATTGATTGTCGAGAACGTTGGTTGTCGATGCGCCGCCCGGAAAATTGCCCGCCCCGCCGCCACCGGCACCGGTATTGAGGTTGACCAGCCCGTTATTGAGCTGAAACGTCCAGCCGGTTGAATCGACAAAGCCATGCGACTTGTCGACCAGCAGGCGCAGGCCGCTATTGCCGGCGGTACCCGCCTTCATGCGGAATTCAACGGTGAAAGCGCTGGAGAGATTCAGGGCGCCGGAATTTGCGATGGTGACGTAATCGCCGCTGCCGTCGAGGGCGAGGCTTGCGGCTCCCGCGCCGGCGGCGACATCGCCGCTATATCCCGGATTGCCGCTGGGAGAGCCATGATTTGCATTCGGCGTCTGGTCGAGGACCGAATTGGCGCCGGCAAGCGGGTTTCCAGGGGTGCCTTCCTCGAAATTCCAGTAGCCGACGGGTGCCGCCGCTGCAGGGCCGGCAGGGGCCAGAAGAAACGCCGCGGCCGAAAAGGCGACGACGACCGTCCCGAAAATTCCTGATTTACGCATCCGACCTGCCCTTGACTACCGGTTGATTCCTGATTTTGGGGAGATCCGATGCAAGAATCGTGCCCTTTTGGGGAATCTCATGGATTCAGACACTTAACCGGGGCCTGTCGGGCGGTTTTTGACAATGTCGTAAAGAATCCCGACATTCGCGGGGCGCTGCACATCCGGGCCCGGTGGTGTATCATTTACCGGACGCGGCATGAATCCCGGGAGACGGACGGCATGATGACACGACATTGCGGCGCCTGCCGGATCGATGCGGTGGAGGAATCGGTGGGCCCGTTCCGCACGCCGGCGGACATGTTCGCCGACGCAACGGACGAGATGGTCGCGCCGCACCTGTCGTGGATGGCGCCCGACTACATGGATGCCGACACGCAGATGCTGCTGTTTTCGTTCAAGAGCTTCGTGATCCGCACCGGCCGGCTGAACATCCTGGTCGATGCCTGTGTCGGCAACCACAAGGACCGCCCCGGCCGGCCGCAATGGCACCGCCAGAACTGGCCGTGGCTGGAGAATCTCAAAGCGGCCGGGCTGACCCCGGCGGATATCGATATCGTCATGTGCACTCACCTGCATATCGACCATGTCGGCTGGAACACGCAGCTGGTCGACGGCCGCTGGGTGCCGACCTTCCCGAACGCGCGCTACGTGTTCTCGGCCGACGAATACCGTCACTGGGAAAACATGCTCGGCGCGTCGGAGGTCGGCGACAACGTGTTCAACGACAGCGTGCTGCCGGTGGTCGAGGCAGGCCGCGCCGACCTGGTCGATAACGATCACGAGATCGATCACGGCATCGTGCTGGAGCCGACCCCCGGCCACACACCGGGTCACGTCGCGCTCAATCTCCGGGACGGGGGCGAGACGGCGCTGTTCACCGGCGATTTGTTTCATCACCCGCTGCAGATTGCCGAGCCGCAACTGTCGAGCGTGGTGTGCACCGACCCGGACCTGTCGCGCCAGTCGCGATACGATTTTCTGAACCGCTACGGGGATTCGGATGCGATGATCTATCCCGCGCATTTCACCGGCACCGAGATCGGCAAAATCGTCTCGCACGACCAGGGCTGGCGCTTCGACTTCGTTCCCGGATAACGGCGGCGGTTCGTGGCGGCTCGTGGCGGGCGGGGCTGTTTATCCGGTCCGGGCGCGGCGGCGCTGCAGGGTCGCCGCGAGAATCAGCGCGCCGGCAAGCCCTGCCCCTGCGAGATTGACCGCCGGTGCCTCGGCAAACAGGGGCCCCGGCACCAGCAGCGCCAGGCCTGCGGCGACGAATAACAGGCGCAGCGGCAGGCCGAGCACGGCAAACAGCTGCCCCGCGATCCCCACCGAAACCGCCCAGATACCGGCGACCGCCGTGGCGGCCGCGATCAGGATCTCGAACGGTCCGCCATCCATCAGCAGCACCGGCGAGACCACGAAAAGGAACGGGATGACATAGGCCGACCAGCCGAACCGGACGGCGGAGAAACCGGTTTTCATCGGCTCCGTATTGGCGACCGTGGCGGCGGCGAAGGCCGCGATGGCGACCGGCGGCGTAATCATCGACAGCATGCCGAAATACAGCGCGAACATGTGGGCCGCCATCGGCGGCACGCCGACCTCGATGAGCGACGGCGCCACCAGGGTCGCGAGCAGCAGGTAGACGCCGAGCGTCGGCATGCCCATCCCGAGCACGATCGAGACGACAGCCGCCATGACCAGCAAAAGGAACAGGTTGCCCGCGGCCATGGCGATCAGGGCCTGGGTCAGCGCAAAGCCGAGACCGGTGATATTGAGCACGCCGATCACGATGCCTGCCATGGCGCCGATCATGACGATCTGGGTGACCGCGATCCCGGTCGACGAAAAGGCGCGGAACACGGCGCCGACGGTCATCCGCACGCCGTCATAGCCGAGCCCGAGCCCGATGAGGACCACGGCGAGCGCTGCCGCCAGCGCCGAGGTGTCGGGGCGGAGGTTGAGGTTGAACAGGGCGACGATGAGGACGGCAAACGGAATGAGGTAGGGCCAGCCCGAGCGGAAGACGCGGCCGCGTTCGGGTATCAGGTCTTCCTCGACCCGGGTGATGCCGTGGCGCGCGGCGTAGAGATCGGCCTGGATAAACAGCGTCGCGTAATAAAGCAGGGCCGGGATGACGGCGGCGAGCACCACATCGCCGTAGGGCACCTGCAGGAATTCGGCCATGACGAAGGCGGCCGCACCCATGATCGGCGGCATCAGCTGGCCGCCGGTCGAGGCTACGGCCTCGATCGCGCCGGCGACATGGGGCGGGTAGCCGCCGCGTTTCATCATCGGGATGGTGATGACGCCGGTCGAGACGACGTTGGATACCGCGCTGCCCGAGATAGAGCCGAACAGGCACGATGCGCTGATGGCGATCTTGGACGAGCCGCCGCGATAGCGGCCCATCAGGGCGACCGAGATATCGGTGAAGAATTTCGAGCCGCCGGAGGCTTCCAGCAGGTGGCCGAAGAACACGAAGGTGATCACGATCGTCGTCGAGACCACCATCGGGATGCCGACCAGCCCGTTGGGGTCGAGCGCGATATAGAGGAACATCCGGTCGATATCGACATTGCGCCCTTCGAACTGGCCCGGCACGTAATGGCCGAACAGCCCGAACAGGATGAAGAACGCCATGAAGTAGAACAACACGTTGCCGGCGGTCCGCCGCAGCCCTTCGGCGACGAGGGCGACGATCAGGACGGCCGAGACGACGACTTCGGGCGGGCGCGAATGGAGGTTGTCGAAAATAAACGCGTATTGCCAGGTGACGTAGCCGCAGACCGCGGCGGAGACCGCGATGAAGCCCCAGTCGTACCACGGGATACGCGGCCGGTCGGCCTTGCGCATGATGGGAAACACGGCGAAGGCGAGGACCAGCGCGATGCCGAGCATGCCGACCAGGCGCTGTTCGATAAACCCGGCCATGCCCGCGAGCTGATAGAGGTCGAGCGCTTCGGCGATCGAGCCGCAGGTCAGGATCGCCCCGAGCACCGCGCCGATGGCCTTTACATGAGGCGCGGTGTTTGCCGGGGCTTCCGGGTCCGCGATACCCGGCGCCGGTCTGGTTGCGTCAGCCATCTTCAGGCCGTTCCCGGTGGGGCGCCTACATGCCCTGTTCTTTGTAGAATTTTACGGCGCCCGGATGATAGGGCACGCCCACGTCGGTATGCATGGCCTTGGGCTGCATGCCGTTGAACGCCTTGTGCGTCGTGACCAGCTTCTTCTTGTTTTCGAAGATTGCCTTGACGACCTTGTAGACCGCGTCGTCCGGCGTTTTGTCGGCGGCCATCAGCAGGAACGGGGCGGCGAAGATGTTGGTCGGGCCCGTCACGCCGGGATAGGCCGGGCCGGGCATGATGGTCGCGATATGCGAGCCGGGCGCGACTTTCTGCATCGCCTTTTCGGAGTCTGCCGTCTTGGGCAGCGACAGCACCCGGATGCCGCCGACCTTTGCATGGGCCTGGGCGGTTTTGCCCGATGTCAGCGAGAACGTGACCGCGTCGATCTTGCCGGCCATGAAATCGTCGATCTGGCGCACGCCGTTCGGCACCGGGACACCGGTGACGTCTTTATAGGTCAGCCCGGCGGTGGCGAGCTTCGCGGCACCCGTCAGCAGGACGACGCGCTGTTTCGGATATTTCGTGCCGAGACGCTTGCCCTTCAGGTCCGAGATTTTCTTGATCGGCGAATCGTTGCGCACGAAAAAGCCGAGATGCAGCGGGAAGAGCGCGGCGACGACGCGCACGTTGGGCTGTTTGCCGCTTTTTCGGAACATGCCGCGCCCCTGGGCGGAAAAGGCGGCCGGAATGCTGAGCGAGATCGAGAAATCCAGCTCGCCGGAATTGACCAGCGGCAGGGTGACGACGGGGCCGCCCTGGGGAATGACGCGGACCTTCAGGTCGGTGGCTTCGGTCGCGACCTTGGCGATGCCGGCGGCGGTCGAATAGGCGAGCGAGCCCTGCGGGTTGCTGCCGATCGCAAGTGTCTGCGCCTGGGCGGTGGCGGCGGTCAGCGCCGCTGCCGCAGTGGCGGCAATGATCGGGAGAGATGTACGGTTTTTCATGGTGTTGCCTCCTGTTAAGAGCGTTTTGAGAAGAGTGCCCCGATTCCGGGCGGTTGTATAGCCACGACGGGGTGCCGACGTCGCTGTGTTTCAGACCTCGACCCGCATCAGGTCGTAGGCCATGCGGAGCGGCCCGTCGTAGTTGAGGCGGATATCACGCACCACATCGGTCATCATGTCGGGGCCCATCAGGTCGGTCGGCAGATGGTGTTCGGCAGCCTTGAGGATCACCGGGTTGGTCGATTCGAAATGGCCGAAATGGGTGGCGACGAGCGATTTGACGCCGGCATCGCGGGCGATCCTGCCGAGATCCGACGGCGGGGTGTGGGCGAAGGTGCCGACGCCGGATTTCTTGCGGAACTCGACAAAGGCTTCCGGGAAGGTGCATTCGTGGAACAGAACGTCCACGTCCTTTGCAAGCGTTACCATGTTGTCGCACGGCGCGGTGTCGCCCGAGAACGCGAGCGACTTGCCCTCGGCCTCGAAGCGGATCCCGAAGCATTCGCTGATCTCGCGCGGGATATGCTCGACATAGTCGCACCAGATTTTGACGTCCTCGTCCTCGTAGACCAGGCCGGGCGAGACCTCGCGGATATCGGGGCGCACGGCTTCGAGATTGCCCTGTCGCAGCGGGTAGGCGCTGCGCGCGCGGAAATCGGAATCGAAGGCGCCGCCCTCGAACAGGCTGTCGCAGAAATGCTTGGTGCCTTTCGGCCCCAGCACGATCGGCGGGTTGTCGCGGTCCCACATCCAGCCGGTGATGGCGAACAGCGGAAAGTCGCAGATATGATCGTGATGGAGATGGGTCAGGAACACGGCCTTCACGTCCACCGGGCTCGCATTGGCGGCGACCATGTTGCGCACCGTGCCGGCGCCGCAATCGAACATGTAGCGCGTGCCGTTATCGAGCGTGACGAGGATTCCGGACTGCGCCCGGTCGGGATCGGCGAAGGCGGCGCCGGTGCCCAGCATGGTGACGTACATGTTTTCTCCCCTTCGGAATTGCGACGTTTGCCCGACGATATCATTATTAATGGTAATTACCAAGGTTTTTACTATGGTATAAATATCGGTAATTACCGATAGCTGGCGGCAGGCATACGCAGATGCTAGTGTCGGCATCCGCAAAGGATTGCGGACAGTTCCGGAAAGACAGCATGGCGAAGAAGAAAAAACCCGGTTTCAGCGTCGAGGAATCGCACGCCTATTACATCTATTCGATCCAGGCGGCGTCCTATGCGAAACTTGCCGATGCGGTACGCCCGCACGGCCTCAACACGCCGGGCTGGCGGGTGGTCGCCAACCTGCAGGAAAAGGACGGGACCAGCCTGCGCGATCTCGCCCGTCGCACGTCGATCGATGTGTCGAACCTCTCCAAGCTGATCGCCTCCATGGATGCACAGGGACTGGTGACCCGGAAACGCTCGGCCTCGGATGCACGCCGGGTGCTGGTCCATATTACCGGCAAGGGCCGGAAAACCTTCGAGGCCGCGCTGCCCGCCGTGCGCGGCGTGCTCGACCGCAGCCTCGACGGGTTCAGCGACAAGGAGCGCGACCGTTTCCGCGCCTACCTGAAACGCATGCTGGAGAATGTTTCCGGCGGCTGATGCACCGCAAGAGACTTGTCGGCCGCGCGCCACGCTGGCATCGTGAGGATGCCCGGTCCGGACGCGCGGCGACCGGTGCGCGACGGCAGACATTCCGCGTTGTTTTTAGTGAAAGGGTCGAGCATGACCGGTTCCGGTATTGCGTCCAGGACTTCCGTCTTCCGGTTTTCCCGCATTTTTCTGACGCTCCCGGCACTCGGCGTCGCCGTTCTGCTGGTGGCGGCGACCGCGCCGTCCCCGGCGATGGCCGCCTGCGGCGCCAAGAACCAGACGCCCTGCAAGGTATGGGAACGCATTCCGTCCTGCGACAAGGGGCTGAAAGAGGATTTCGGCCAGAACAAATGCGTGGCCAAGGGCGCGCTGTCCTGCGGCAGGCTGAACCAGCGCCCCTGCCTGGTGGTTGAGCGCATACCCTCCTGCGACAAGGGCCTGGTCGAGGATTTCGTCGGGAACAAGTGCCAGAAAAAGGGCCAGGGTTCGCTCAGGCAGTTCGAGAAATTCGCGTCGGATTTTCAGAAATCCAACAGGAAACTGATGGAGGACGTCAAAGCCTATACGGCGAACCTCAAAGACCACTACGCCTATGTCTCGAGCAAGGCGTTCAAGGCGGACCGCGAAAAGAAACGGTTCAAGCAGATCCTGAACAAAACCGGCATCGACGCGCTGGTCGCCAAGCTGACAGCGGACCCGTCGGTCTACGACAAGTTCATTCCGCGCGCGCTCACCATCGGTTTCGTTCAGGATGGCGGTCTCGGCATCGGTGCCAGCGTCGAAAACGGCGTCGCCATCAACCTGACCAAAAAAGCCCCGGCGGCATTCGAATACCGCACCATCGGCATCAATGGCGGGCTGATCACCGGCGCGTCGGGCACGATCTCGGTCACCGTGTGGAACAGCCCGCCGCAGAACCTGCTCGGCGAAAACCGGGGCATGGCGGCGTCGGGCGGCGAGATCGCGGTCGCCGGCGCCGGGTTCTGGTTCGCCGCGCCCAAGAACGCGCCGGCAGCCATCGGCTATGATTTCAAGCATTTCCAGGGCTTCGGTTTCGCCGCCGGGGTCGGCGGCTCGATCTCGCCTGCCGATATCCGGGGCACGACCGCACTGACCCAGCGGCACTTTCCGCCTTTCCGGGCCGATGCCTGCGGCAAGCGCAATATTCGCCCCTGCTACGTCTTTGAGCGCGTGCCGTCCTGCGACAAGGGGCTGAAGGAAAACTTTATCAAGCACCAATGCGTGAAATAGGCGCGGGACGGCTTTTGCCTTCCTGAAACGACGCAACAACACGGACGACACATGGACTACACGACACTGGGAAGAACCGGGCTGAAGGTCGGCGTCGCGGGGCTCGGCTGCGGCGGCAATGCGAAGGTCGGGCTCGGGCGCGGGAAAAGCGAGGCCGAGGCGGTGGCGCTGATCCGCCGGGCGCTCGATCTCGGCGTCAACTTTCTCGATACCGCGCGCGGCTACGGGACCGAAAAGGTCGTCGGGGCGGCGATCGGGTCGGTACCGCGCTACGAGGTGATCGTTTCCAGCAAGTATCACGCGGGCGGGGTGACGGCGGACAGGCTGGCGGCGGAGATCGATGCGTCCCTGCGCGATCTCGATACCGATTACATCGATGTCTTTCACCTGCACGGCGTCCACCCCGATCAGTACGATCATTCCCTGGCCGTCCTGGTGCCGGTGCTCGAACGGGCCCGCGCCGCGGGCAAGATCCGGTTTCTCGGCATCACCGAAACCGCGCCGAACGATCACGCGCAGGTCATGCTGCAGCGGGCGGTCGGCGACGATTGCTGGGACGTGATCATGCTGGGCTTCAACATGATGCACCAGGTGGCACGCAGCGCGGTGCTGCCCGCGACGATGAAAAACAACATCGGCACGCTGATCATGTTTGCCGTGCGCAACCTGTTCAGCGTGCCCGGCCGGCTGCAGGAAACGATGCGCGAACTTGCGGCGGCCGGGCAGGTGCCGGACGAACTTGCGGACACCGACGACCCGCTCGGCTTTCTGGTGCATCCCGAAGACGGCGGCGCGGCCAGCGTGATCGAGGCGGCATACCGCTATGCCCGCCAAGAGCCGGGCGCCGACGTGGTGCTGTTCGGCACCGGCAGCATCGATCACCTCGAGGAAAACATCGCGTCCATCCTAAAACCGCCGCTGCCTGCCGCCGACACCGCGCGGCTCGCCGGGCTGTTCGGCCATCTTCAGGGCGTGGGGCTGGACCTGCCGGGCGGGGGCTAGCGAACGGATCCGGCCTGCGGGAACCGGCGCGGCTTATTTAGGGTCTTTTTTCCGGCGCCGCCCGCTGAACTTCATCTGAACATTGGTCAGCACATCGGCATCGCCGACCCAGACGTAGCTCAGCAGGACGGGCTCGTAGCGTGACGTGGCGATGGCGTGCTCGTGGTCCGGCGCGTTGAACAGGAGAGAGCCCGGCGGATACACCCCGGCATGGTTCTGGGAAACGTACCCGCTCAGGCAGTAGTAGCTCTCCGTGATGTCGGTGTGGCTGTGGGCGGGGTAGGTGCAGCCCGGGGCAAACAGGACCAGGCCGAGGATCAGGTCGTCGGACACGATCGGCCCGCGCGGTCCGAGAATCTCGGAATAGGCGTATTTGTCCTCCAGGCTTTTCGGCATGGTCTCGTAGCCGTATTGCCAGCTCAGATCCGGGCTGATTTTGGACAGCGCGCGCACGAAGGACTGCGTGCTGCCTTCCTCGCCGTTATCCAGCGTGCGGTCCAGGTGGGCCGTCACGGGCCTTGTCTCGGGCGTGCCGAGGACCAGTTCCGTATCTTCCGTGAGCACCTTTGACAGCCGGGACTGCACCGCGCGCATGTGGCCGCTGATGATCCTGCTGCCGCCGGCCGAGGAGAACCGGTAGACATTGTAGAACTCCCGCAGGACGTATCGCCAGCCGGGCATGGCGGAGAGCATTGTCGTTTCCGGCGCGGCGGGCGCGGTTTCGGGCTGGCTCTGAAGGGTCATGGCACGCTCCGGCATTTGCGCATGCGGAAAATCTGGCGCAAAACGGGATGGTCGTCCAGCGGCGAATGCGGGAACCGGCCGGGCCGGGCGTCATGGATTTCGAGGGGTCGTCAGGAATGAAACAGTTTGTGCGCATGTGGCGCGGCGAGCTTGACTTGCCCGACGCGTTCTGGAACTGGGCGGTCTTCGGCGGGCTGATCGTCAACCTGACGTCGAGCGGCGCCTTCCTGTTTCTGATCGTGGCCGGCCAGCCGGTGGCGGCGGCGGTCGCCGGTTATGCGTTCTCTGTGCCTTACAACGTCGCGGTGCTGGTCGGGGTGTGGCGGTCCGCCGGCCGGTATGACGGCGAGCAACGCTGGGCCGATCTCGGCCGGGCCGCGACTCTGGTCGGCATGGTGGTATTCAGCGTGACGTGAGCGGCCCCGTCGAGATCCCCGCCCGGCGCCGGCGGACGAGGGCAAGCCCCGCCACGCCGAGGCCGAACAGGATCGCGATACCGGGGGCCGGGACCTCGACCTGGCCGGCGACCACCGAAAGCTGAAGAGCTTCGCGGTTGGTGCCGAAGGCGACGATGCCGATATCCCAGTCAAGCCCGGTGGCGAGCGCCGCGCCGGTGAAGTCGAAGATCAGCGAGGTCAGGCTGTCGGAATCGATATCGTCGGCGACCAGCACGTCGAACGTGTCGCCGAGCCCGGCGGTGAATGCGCCGAAGAAATCGATATCGAAAATCGTGCCGGTTTCGATGGTCACGGTGCCTTCCGCAGCAGCGGTCAGCGCGTTGTCGGTGACGTCGACGCGGTCGTAGTCGAATTGCGGGATGCCGCTGTCGAACACCGTGCCGCCGAGCTCGATCTCCATCGTCGATCCGCCAAGCAGGTCGAGATTGCCGGAGACCGACATCAGCCCCGGTGAGTTGCCGGCGGCCAGCATGCCGCCGCCCATGGCTGCGTTGCCGATAGTCACGTCGCCCGTAATGGTGCCGCCGCCGCCGGTGAGACGGCCCTGGCCGGCCACGAGAATTTCGTTCGCCGTCACGCTGCCGCCATTGGCGACGTTCAGCGTCGCGGTTCCGCCGGCGCCGGTCAGCGCAGCGGTGACGACGTTGGTATCGGTGCCGACATGGATGCGGTTGGAGGTCCAGGTCGAACCCGCGCCGGTCACGTTGACCGTGCCGTCGCCCGTGGCCTTCCGGCCGATGACGTCGACATTCGATGCCGTGCTGACGAAGGATCCGCCATTGGTCACGTTGAGCACGCCGGTGCCGTCCCGCCCGATCTGGCCGAACGCGCCGTTCAGCGCGAGAACCGAACCGGTTCCGTCGATATTGACCGTGCCGTTGCCGGTCCCGGTCGGGCTGGTCGCCGAGCCGCCGATTTGCAGGCCGCCGCCGAATCCGCCGCCGGTGGGCGCGCCGGGGGAGATCGTGATATTGGCCCCGTCGGTCACGTTGACCGTGCCGGTGCCGCGCGATCCCACCAGCAGAACGGCGCCATCGGTCGCGCCCGGAATGCTGGCACTTGGTGCGGTGCCCGTCAGGTTCATCAGGGCGCCGGCACCGGACAGGTTGACCTCGCCGGTGCTGCCGAAATTGGTGCCGACGACCGCCGTATGGGCATTGACCACGCCGGTGGTTGATCCCGGCCCGTCGCCGATATTCAGCGTGCCGCTGCCCGACCGTCCCACCAGGATCGTGTCCGATACGTTCAGGGTGGAGCCGGTATCGGCGACCGTCACCGTGCCGCTGCCGCTTGCGTCCCGCCCGATATGCATCAGGTTGGTGTTGAGGGTGGCGCCTGAGCGGACGTTGATCTCGCCGTTGCCGCCGCCGCGGCCGGTGCGGCTGAGCCCGAGCCCGGCCGTGTTGTCGACGGTGGCCCCGTTGGTCAGGTTCAGCGTGCCCGTGCCGCCGTCCCGCCCGACATTGAGGAAGTCACCGACGGTGACCGAGGAGGCGTCGACATTCATGACGCCCGTGGTGCCGCTGCGCCCGATATTGATGCTGGTTTGCTGCGGCGCGTCGTCATTCTGCACGACGACGGTGGAGCCGTTGATCACGTTCAGCGTGCTGACGGTGCCGGTCGCGTGGCGGCCGACATTGAGGATGGCAAAGCCGCCGGTGGTGCTGTCCGAATTGATCATCAGGCCCGAATTGTCAAACGTGGCCGTGCCCTGCGCGCCTGCCTGGGGTGAAGGCGCGGTGCCGGGCCCGCCGAGGGTCAGCGCCGCGCTGCCGTTATTGCCCTGGATGGCAACCAGGCTGTTGGTGACGTTCAGGGTGCCGACCCCGTCGCGCCCCACATTGATAAAGGCGGTCCCGTCATCGCTGGTGATGCTGGCGGCGCTGTCGATGATATCGACGCGGCCTTCGAGGGCCGGCGTGCCGTTCGTGTCGATCACGTTGCTGATCTGCAGACCGGCGCCGTCAATGCGCCCTGCTGCGCCGGTATTGTCGATCACCAGGCTGCTGCCGTTCTGGACCAGCAGGCTGCCCTCGCCGAGATCGGTTCCGACATGGATGCGGGCACCGTCGAACTGACCGGGCGATATAGGGCCGACCGCTTCGTCGACCCGCAGCAGGCCGGTGTTCACGGTGATGCGGTTGAAGTTCAGTGTCCCGGCGCCGCCGCCAGTGCCGATGGTGATGTCTTTATCGGTCTGGAACGAGCCGCCGAATGGGGCGGTTGCGACCGGCGCGACGTTGCCGGTGGTGGCGATCTGCGCCCGGGCGCTGCCGGTGCCGATGGTGAGGGCGAGGCCGAAGGTCAGCCCGACGGTCCCGCCAATGATGGTACTGCGCAGCAAGCTGGATTTGAGGGTCATCCCGATATCTCCTGTTTGGCCCTGCGGTGTCCGCAGGGTTGCACGCGCCGGTTATTTTGTTGGCTCTTACTGGGGCGCGTACAGGCCCGGCCGGCGGCGGTCGTGTTGTGTAAAGGAAGCAATTATCGTGCCAGTTTCGCGAAGCCCGCGATTCCAAGGGGTTAGGGTTCTGCCGCCGCCGGACACACGCCTAGGGTGTAAAGCCTGCCGACGGTTCGGGGGACGTGCCCTGCGGCTGCCTCTTGACGCGATTGGCCTTCCCGGCGAAACCTTGGCGCCATGACAGACGATTTGACCGTCGAATGCGCTTCCACTGACACCATCTTCGCGCTGGCCAGCGCGCCGGGCCGGGCCGGGGTGGCGGTGATCCGGGTCTCCGGGCCGGCGTCGGGCGATGTGTTGCGCGACGTCTGCGGCCTTGCCGACCTGCCGGAACCGCGCCGCACCATACGCTGCCGTATGGTCGATCCGGCGGACGGCGCTGCGCTCGATGACGGGCTGGCGATCCGGTTTGCCGGCCCGGCGAGCTTCACCGGCGAGGACGTTGCCGAGCTGCATATCCATGGCGGGCGGGCGACGGTCGAGGCGGTGACGTCGGCGCTGGCGGGGATGGCAGGTTTGCGGCTGGCCGAGCCGGGGGAGTTCTCGAAACGCGCGTTTCTCGCCGGCAAGATCGATCTGACCGAGGCGGAGGCGATCGCCGACCTGGTCGATGCGGGGACCGACGCCCAGCGTCGCCAGGCCCTGGCGCAGCTCGGCGGCGGGCTGGCGGACCGGCTGGAAGTATGGCGCGCCGACCTGATCGATATCCTCGCCCATAGCGAGGCGTGGATCGACTTTCCCGACGAGGACCTGCCGGCGGCGGTGGAGGACGCGGCGCGGGCGCGCATTTCCGGGCTGGAAGACGATATCCGGGCGTTTCTGGACGATAACCGGCGCGGCGAACGGCTGCGCGACGGGCTGCAGATCGCCATTCTCGGCGCGCCGAACGCGGGCAAGTCGTCGCTGCTCAACGCCATTGCCGCGCGCGAGGCGGCGATCGTGTCGGCGACCGAGGGCACCACGCGGGACGTGATCGAGGTGCATCTCGATCTCGGCGGCTGGCCGGTGACCCTGGCCGACACCGCCGGGCTGCGCGAGGCCGCCGACGACATCGAGCGCGAAGGCGTGCGCCGCGCCCTCGACCGGGCCGGGACGGCGGACCTCCGGCTGGTCGTGTTCGATGCCGGCCGCCCGCCCGATGCGGCGAGCGTGGCGCAGCTCGATGCCGGCGGCGGCGTGCTGACGATCGCCAACAAGGCCGATCTTGTCGACACCCCGCCGGCCGAGATCGGCGGCACGCCCGCCCTGGCGGTCTCGGCGAAGACCGGTGACGGATTGCCGGACCTGCTGCGCCGTCTCGAGGGTCTGGCGGCGGCGGCCCTGGCGGGGGACGAGGGCGTCCCGCTGACCCGGCTGCGCCACCGGACCGCGCTGACCGAGAGCGCCGAGGCGCTGCATCGCGCGGCGACCGGGCAGGGCGACAGCGAGCTGGTGGCCGAGGATCTGCGGATTGCGGCGCGGGCGCTCGGACGGGTCACCGGGCGGGTCGATGTCGAGGACCTGCTCGATGTGATCTTCAATGATTTCTGTATTGGTAAGTAAATCAGGTAGTTACGGTTAATCTTGTAATCGGTTCAAAAATGTTTCACGTGAAACATTCCGGCCGATTCATTTGCCTTGCCGGCCGATTGTCGCTTTACGGACCCGGAGGCCGACCCTATATTCCGCGCCATGTCGGGACCGGAAAATTCATATGACGCCCCGCCGCGGGCCCACGGCGCGATTGAGCCGGCTTACGACGTCCTCGTCGTCGGCGGTGGTCACGCCGGCTGCGAGGCGGCGGCCGCGTCGGCGCGTCTCGGCGCCCGCACCCTGCTGGTTACCCACAAGGCATCGACCATCGGCGAGATGTCCTGCAATCCCGCCATCGGCGGGCTCGGCAAGGGCCATCTGGTGCGCGAGATCGATGCCCTCGACGGGATCATGGGCCGGGTCATCGACCGGGCCGGCATCCAGTTCCGCATTCTCAACCGCCGCAAGGGTCCCGCCGTGCAGGGCCCCCGCGCCCAGGCCGACCGCAGGCTGTATCGTCTGGCCATGCAGGAAACCCTGGCGGACCAGGCGAACCTCGATATCCGCGAAGGCGGGGTCGAGGATCTGCTGCTGGACGGGGACGGGGAAAGCCGCTGTGTCGGCGGTGTGATCCTGGCCGACGGGGCGGCGGTGCGCGCGGCGCGCGTGGTGCTGACCACCGGCACCTTCCTGCGCGGGCTGATCCATATCGGCGAGCAGAAAATTCCCGCCGGGCGGGTCGGCGAGGCGCCGTCCCTCGGCCTGTCCGGCACGCTCGAGGCCTGCGGTTTCGCGCTCGGGCGGCTGAAAACCGGCACGCCGCCACGGCTCGACGGCACCACGATCGACTGGGACGCGCTCGAGGTCCAGCCCGGCGACGACCCGCCGGTGCCGTTTTCCACCCTGACCGACCAGATCACGACCCCGCAGATCGCCTGCCATATCACCTATACCAGCCCGGCGGCGCATGACATCATCCAGGCCAATATCCACCGGGCGCCGATGTATTCCGGCCAGATCGAAGGCACCGGGCCGCGCTATTGCCCGTCGATCGAGGACAAGGTGGTGCGCTTTGCCGACAAGCCGCGCCACCAGATATTCCTGGAACCCGAAGGGCTGGACGACGACACGGTCTATCCCAACGGGATTTCGACCTCGCTGCCGGAAGACGTGCAACGGGCCTTTCTGGCGCAGATTTCCGGGCTTGAGACGGCGCGGGTGATCCGACCGGGCTATGCCATCGAATACGACTATGTCGATCCGCGCGAACTGCGCCCGACGCTGGAAACCCGCCGTTTGCCGGGGCTGTACCTCGCCGGTCAGATCAACGGCACCACCGGCTACGAGGAAGCCGCGGCCCAGGGGCTCATGGCCGGGCTGAACGCGGCGCGCGCCGCCGGCGGCAGTGCCGCGCCGTTCACGCTGGACCGGGCGGACGCCTATATCGGGGTGATGATCGACGACCTGATCACCCGCGGCACCGCGGAGCCCTATCGCATGTTCACCTCGCGCGCCGAGTACCGCCTGACGCTGCGCGCCGACAACGCGGACCAGCGCCTGACCGGGGCGGGGATTGCGCTCGGCTGTGTCGGGACGGCCCGCGCCGCGGCCTTCGCGGACAAGATGGCCGCGCTCGATGCCGCACGTGAAACCCTGTCGACGCTCACGGCGAAACCGCAGGAGCTGGCGGCGCACGGGATAAAGGTCTCGCAGGACGGGGTGCCGCGCCCGGCGCTGAAACTGCTGGCCCATACCGGCGACGGGCCCGATGCCGGCATCGCTGCGGTCCTGAAGGTGTGGCCCGAAACCACGGCGATCGCCCCGGCGATCCTGCAGCAGGTCGCCAATGATTCCCTGTATGCCGGCTATCTCGACCGCCAGCAGGCGGATATCGCGGCGTTCCGCAAGGACGAGGCGCTGGCGCTGCCCGACGCGCTCGATTACGCCGAAATCGGCGGGCTGTCGAACGAGATGCGCGAAAAGCTCGGCGCCGCCCGCCCGGCAACCCTGGGGGCGGCGAGCCGCATTCCCGGCGTCACCCCGGCCGCGCTGACGGCCCTGCTGCGGCATGTCCGGCGCGGCGACAAAGCCGCCTGATTTATGACCGCCGATTCTCCCTTAACCCCTGAAAAATTTGAAGAAATCGCGATTGTTTCACGTGAAACAATGGACAGGCTGCGGATTTACGCCGCCCATCTCGCGGAATGGCAGCAAACGCTGAACCTCGTCTCGCGCAACAGCATTCCGGACCTGTGGGACCGGCACATGCGCGATTCCCTCCAGCTGGTCGATCACCTGCCCGACGGCACCCGGTCGATCACCGATATCGGCAGCGGCGCGGGTTTCCCCGGCATGGTGCTGGCCATCGCGACGGACCTGCCGACCGAACTGATCGAATCCCACGCCCGCAAGGGCGCTTTCCTGCGCGAGGTGGCGGCTGCGACCGGTGCGCCGGTGACGGTCACGACCGCCCGGGTCGAGGATGTCGCACGGGAAAGATGGTCGCAGCGCGGCGAATCGGTGGATAACCCTGTGAATATTCTGACCGCCCGCGCGCTGGCGCCGCTTGAAAAGCTCTGTGAGATGGCGGATTTGCTGGGCGCGCAGCGCTGCCTGTTCATGAAAGGCGGGCGCTGGCGCGAAGAATTGACCGCGGCGGAAAAACGCTGGAGAATAAAGCATCAGGCGTTTGAGAGCGTCACCAGCCCGGAAGGCCGTATATTGCGGATCACGGGCCTGAAGAAGCGTTAGCGCGGGGACGTATGACGACCTGGTGCGCAGACCGCCACGAGAGCAGGCCACGACAGACAAGCTAGGATAGACACACAGTATCCACCCGCTCCCGTTTCCGGCTGCACGCCCGACCCCATCGGCAACAACCGGTTCAGCCCATATGCCAGACGATAGGCCAGAAAACATGTCAGACGATTTACAGGACGCGCCCACAGGCGCGGTGACCGCGGCGCCGCCGCCGGCCCGGCCCGGCCGGATCATCGCCGTCGCCAACCAGAAGGGCGGGGTCGGCAAGACCACCACGGCGATCAACCTTGCCACCGCGCTGGCGGCTGTCGGGCGCCGGGTGCTTGTCGTCGATCTCGACCCCCAGGGCAACGCGTCGACCGGGCTCGGCATCGAAAGCGCGCGGCGGACGACCGGCACCTACGACCTGCTGCTCGGGGAGACCACGCTGGACGCGGCGCTGATCGAGACCGCCGTGCCCGGCCTTGCCATCGTCGCCTCGACCATGGACCTGTCGGCGGCCGAGCTCGAACTCGTCGACATGGACCGGCGCGAATTCCTGCTGCGCGACGCGATCCGCAGTGCCGCGGCGCGGTTCGACTATGTGCTGATCGATTGTCCGCCGGCGCTCGGCCTGCTGACCCTGAACGGGCTGGTGGCGGCCGATACCGTGCTGGTGCCGCTGCAATGCGAATTCCTCGCCCTCGAAGGGCTCAGCCAGCTGGTGCGGACGATCGACCGTGTGACCGGGCGGTTCAACCCATCATTGCAACTGGAAGGGATCGTGCTGACGATGTACGACACGCGCAACAAGCTGTCCTCGCTGGTGTCGGACGACGTGCGCGGTTATTTCGGCGACAAGGTATACGAGACCGTTATCCCCCGGAATGTAAGGGTTTCAGAGGCACCGTCGCATGGCAAACCGGTGCTGCTCTACGATCTCGCCTGCACCGGATCGCAGGCCTATGTGCATCTCGCCGGCGAGATGCTGCGCCGCGATGCCCGGAATGAAGCGGAAGCGGATACAACCGGAACGGGTGGTCTGGTGCCGGACAGCCTGCGGGACGGGGCCGCCCCGGCACAGCCGTCAGACAGCGCGGACGGCCCGTCGGACACCCGGGTGCCCGGCCCGGCCGGCGACAAGACAGGAGAAACCCGATGAGTGACGAAAAAGCCCGCCCGCGCCAGCTCGGCCGCGGTCTCGAAGCGCTGTTCGGCGAGGACCGGACCAACATCGCCGCCGCCGAGGAAGCGGTCGATGCCGGTGCCCGGCCCGCCCCCGCCACGCCGGCCGAGGCCGGTTCGGAAACGCCGGCGGCCCCCGGGACCCCCGCAGCGGAGAGCGCCGCACCGACGCCTGATGCCGCCGCGCCCGCCGAATCGCCTGCCGGGTCCCCCGCTGAGTCCCCCGCTGAGTCCCACGGCGCCGCCGTCGGCTTTCGCATGGTCGCGATCGCCAAGCTTATTCCCAATCCGCTGCAGCCGCGCCGCCATTTCGCCGACGAGGCGCTGCGCGACCTGACGAACTCGATCCGCGAACAGGGCATCCTGCAGCCGCTGATCGTCCGCCCGACGCGGAGCGAGGCCGGCACGTTCGAAATCGTCGCCGGCGAACGCCGCTGGCGCGCCGCGCAGCGTGCCCAGGTCCACGAGGCGCCGGTCATCATCCGCGACTTCAACGACGCCGAAGCGCTGGCCGTCGCGCTGATCGAAAACATCCAGCGCGACGAGCTGTCGCCGCTCGAAGAGGCCGAGGCCTATGCAAGGCTGAGTCAGGATTTCGGCAAGACCCAGGAACAGGTCGCCGAGGTCGTCGGCAAAAGCCGCAGCCATATCGCCAACATGACGCGTCTGCTCGAACTGCCCGAAGACGTGCGCGCCCTGCTGGCCGACGGCGAACTCAGCGCCGGCCATGCCCGCGCCATCCTGCGCGCGGCAGATCCCGCCGCCCTCGCCCGCCGGATTATCGACGAAGGTCTGACCGTTCGCGATGCCGAACGTCTCGGCCGCGAGCGCCGCGCCCGGCGCGGACGTCCCGCCGGCGGATCCAAGGCCGCCGGCAAGGCAAAAGCGCCGCAAAAGGATACCGATACCCTGGCGCTCGAGCGCGCGCTCGGCAACGCGCTCGGCCTCCACGTCGATATTTCGTTCGATGGAAACGGCGGCCAGCTCCGGCTCGATTACAGCTCGCTCGACCAGCTCGACGACCTGATCGAGCGGCTGATGGGGCGCGGCACCGTGGGCAGCGGCGAGCATTTCGAGTTCAGCCGGCTGGAATCCGACGACCTGGAAGAGGGCGACGATGGCCGGGACGATGACCGGAGCGATGACGGGACCGATACCGGCGGCGCTCTCCGCCCGATGCCGTCCCAGGGACCGCGCGACGATCCGCCGTGGGAGACCGCGCAACGCCACGCCCCCGACGATCGCCAGCCGGATGACGATGCGGTCAACCCCGACCGTGCGCAGAGCGAGCGACCGGAGCCGGACTAACGCCCTTCGGAATCTGCGTATGACAGCGCGACGCCGATCTGCGCGGCAAGGGCCGCCGCGGTCGTGTCTGCGTTTTCCGGCGCGAAACCGGCGGCGACGTAGCGGTCCGGGCGGATCAGCAGGATCCTGCCGTGGTAGGGACCGATCTTGCGCGGCAGGGCGTCCGCTGCGATCCGCACTGGAATAATCCCTGTCGTGTGACGTGTGTCGGGGCGCCGTGTCTCGGGCTGTCCGGCGCCGCCGGCCCCGTCCGGGTCCCGGTCGAGAAGTGCGACCCGGCGCGCCTCGAGATGCGCCCAGACCGGCTGGTCGAGCCTCGCCAGCGCGGCGGCGGCATCGGCCCCGACGGCAAGCAGGCAAAAACCTGCGCCCATCACGTCGTCCAGTTTTTGGTTTTCGCCGCTTTCCGTCGTCACGTCCGGCTGCGGCAGCATGCGGCCGACCAGGGTGCGTTTCGCGGTCTCGTCGTCGGCGACGAGGAAGCCGTTCTCGAATCGCGGCTCGGGTTTGAATTTCATCCCGAGGAAGTAATCGCGCAGTTTCGGGATCAGCCCGGCGAACCGGAAGAACGCGATCTGGCCGTAGGTGTGGAACCAGTTGCGCGGCACCATGACCCAGCCGATCTGGATCGCCATCTGGATCAGCGACCAGGCATGGGGTTTGCGCTCGCTTTCATAGGTGTCCATCAGGGCCGGCCCGAACTGTCCGCTGACGACCGCGGCGGCTTTCCAGGCAAAGTTGTTGGCGTCGCGCTGGCCGCTGTTGAGACCCTGGCCGGCATAGGGCGGGGTCAGGTGTGCCGCGTCGCCCAGCAGGAACACGCGGCGATCGCGCCAGCGGTCGGCGACCCGCGCCTGGAACGTGTAAACGACCTCGCGCACCACCTCGACCTCGCGGTCGCCGATATAGGGCCGCAGCAGGGCCCGGATTTTTTCGGGCTTCACGAATTCGTCCGCATCCTCTCCCGGATGGACGACGAATTCCCAGCGCCGTGTGCGTCCGAAGCCGGGCAGGCTGATTGCCGGGCGGCGATGGTCGCAATGGGCCACCGAATCCGGCGTGTCGTCGAAATCGTTGACCGTGTCGAACACCAGCCAGCGTTCCTCGAAGCTGGAGCCTTTGAGCTCCGCGCCGATCGCGCGGCGGATCGACGAGCGGCCGCCGTCGCATCCGGCGAGATACGCGCCGCGCACGGATTTCTCTTTTCCGTCCGGCCCGCGCACGGTGACCGTGACGCCGTCCGCGTCCTGTTCGAGGCGCTCGAAATCGTGGTTGAACCAGACGTCGACCGACGGAAACCGGCTCAATCCGTCGAGCAGGGTCGCCTCCAGTTCCGGCTGGTGAAACGCGGACCGCCGCGGGTGGCCGAATTCGACGGTTGTCGGCTTGACGCGGGCGAATTCGCGCTGTCCCGGCGAATAGTAGCGTGCCCCGTAGCCCGGCAGGGTACGGGCGACCACGCGGTCGACCAGGCCCAGGGTCTGCATGGAGCGCAGCGATTCATCGTCGATCGACACCGCCCGCGGTTCGTCCACCGTGCCCGGATTGCGTTCGATCAGGATGGCCCGGATCCCGGCGAGCCCGAGATAGTTTGCCGTGGCGAGACCGGCGGGGCCGGCGCCGACGATGACCACGTCGGTCGTATTCAGCCCCGTGTTCATGTTTTACTCTGCGTTTCTGTCCGGCCGGTCGCAGGCTGACCGGCGATTTTGGCCGATATTCCGAAATCTCCGGTATGTTTGCAACAGCGCCCGGCGCCGTCGCGGTTAATAAATCTTAAAAGATTCGTCCCTACGGTTGCACGACATGTTGCCAGCTTTACCGGTTTTGCGCGGACAATGATCAATTACGAACTTCACACGCTCAAGAAGCACGGCGCCACGCGCGAGTGGACTCTCGATGCTGTCTTCGAGGACCGGGAGCTCGCCGTTCACGAGGCGACGATCATGGATAATGGCGACCGCTATGCCGGCATCCGCGTTATCGCTGAAGACCATAATCCGGGCACCGGCAAGACCGAAACCACGACGATTTTCCGCGGCGGCAGTAATTTCAAAGAGGCGAAGGCCCGGGTTGCCGAAGGCACCGCGGGCGCCGGTAAACGCCTGCCGCCCGAACCGCGCGAATTCGTCCGCAAGCCGCGCGCGGCCGTCACCACGGAAAAACCGTCGGTGATGTCACTGGTGCCGATGCTGCTGCTTTTTCTGCTCATCGGCATCGGCGGCATGTACGCGCTGTACGAACTGGTGCCGGATTAGCCCCGTTCCGACCTTGCCCTGACGATCGATAAACCCGAGACTCCGGCTTGACGGCAGGATTCATTCGGCAAGAGTGGATCCCGGTTCCGGATCACCTCGAACATGTCAGATACCGAAATGTCTCTCGACCTTGCCAGCGCCGCCACGCTGTTCGCCAGCATGCTGATCCTCGCCCTGGTACCCAGCCTGAGCGTGGTGACGGTGACCGCCCGTGCGGCGGCATACGGGTTTCGCCACGGCGCCGCGGCGGCGGCCGGGATTGTGGCGGGCGATCTTGTGTTTATCCTTTTGGCGGTGCTCGGCCTTGCGGCGCTGGCATCTTTGCTCGACGGCGTGCTCATCGTATTGAAATACGGCGGCGGCGCATATCTGATCTGGCTCGGTGTCCGGTTGTGGCGCGCGGGTCCGGCGCGGGCCGAACCCGGTGCGGTGCCGGCGAAACTGTCTTCCAGCTTTTTTGCCGGGCTTCTGCTGACGCTGGGGGACCAGAAGGCGGTTCTGTTCTATCTGGTTTTCTTTCCCGCCTTTGTCGATCTAAACGCCCTGACGGCGCCGGATATTGCCGCGATTCTTGCCATTGCCGCCGTGTCGGTCGGCACGGCGAAGCTGGCTTATGCCTGTCTGGCGGCGCGGGCCGGTCGCCTTTTCGGCCCGCGCGCCTCCAGCCGCCTGACCGTGCTGGCTGCGGGCATGCTGATTGTCGTCGGCGTATTTCTGATTGCGGCACGCTAAGACCGACCGCTGCGCGTGCGCGCGATCGCGACATAGATCAGGGCGGTCGCGAACATGATCAGGCTGTAGGTCGCCGCCGGCACGGCCACCAGTCCGCCGCCGAACAGCAGGGTGGCAACCGCAATCGCCAGCGTGCCGTTCTGCAACCCGCATTCCATCGAGATCGCTATGCGCTGGCGCGGACCGGACGCGAAAAGCCGCGCGATACCCCAGGCCAGAAACATCATCGCGACGTTCAGTGCCAGCGTCACCAGCCCCGCCTGCGCAAAATAGGCCGCGATATTGCCGCGCTCCTGATAGATCGCCCCGGCCAGAACGATGACGAACAGCGCGGTGGAAACATGCCGGGCCGCGGGTTCGAACCGCCGGGCGAACCGGGGCGTGAAATGGCTGACCAGAAGCCCGATTGCAACCGGCACGGTGACGATCGCAAAAACACTGACGGCCGTTCCTGCGACCGAGATATCGCCGGTCGCGGCGCTGCCCATCAGCCGGTCATGGGCGAACACCACGATCAGCGGAATGGTGACGACGCAGACCAGGCTGATCACCGCGGTCAGCGAAATCGACAGCGCGACGTCGCCGCGGGCAAGGGCGGTCAGGATATTGGACGTCACCCCGCCGGGCGCCGCGGCGATAATCATGACGCCCAGCGCCAGTTCCGGCGGCAGCGACCATGCGCCGACCAGCAGCCAGGCAACCGCGGGCAGCAGGATGAGCTGCGACGCCGCGCCGATCAGGAAGTCGCGCGGCTGGCGTGCGACCCGGGCGAAATCGGCAATTGTCAGCCCCAGTCCGAGCGCGAACATGATAAACGCCAGTGCGACTGGCAGCACGATGTCGGTGACGATTCCCATGAGCCCCCCTCGGATACCCGATGTTTATACCGTATCGCACACGGCGAGACATCACCGGTGCCCGGCACATCGATTCTGAACAGGTGCTGAACACGGCCCGGGTTTATTTTCGCTGCCGTGACCCGCCTTTCCTTGCGCGGGGGGATATTGTGTGTTTGTGTTTGGTCTCTCCAGCGTATCGACAGACATAGGGCAGGTATTCGTGATCCGACATTTTCGCATTGGCATTCTGGCTGCCGCTCTCGCGTGTTCGCCCGTCCTTCTGCCGGCCGCCTCCGCCCAGGACAAGGCCGGTGCAACCACGGCCGATCCGATCCCGCCGGAATTGCGCCGCGCCTTCGAAGGCGTTGTCCGCGACTACCTGCTGAAAAACCCGGCGATCATCCGCGAAGCCATGGAAGTGCTGCAGGCGCAGGAAGAGGCTGAAAAACAGGCCGCCGCGGCGCAGGCGCTGAAACAGTATCGCGCGGAACTGCTGCAGAACGCCGATTCGCCGGTCGGCGGCAACCCCAAGGGCGACATCACGGTCGTCGAATTCTTCGATTACAATTGCGGGTATTGCAAACGCGTTGCGCCGGCGGTGGCGGCCGTTCTCAGGAACGATCCGAACGTGCGCGTGGTCTACAAGGAATTCGCGATCCTCGGCCCGCAATCGATCGTCGCGGCGCGCGCGGCGCTGGCCGCCAAGCGCCAGGGCAAGTACCGCGAATTTCACGACGCGATGATGTCCGCCGAACAGGCCGATGCCGATTCCGTCACCGCGACGGCCCGCGCGCTCGGCCTCGACTACGCAAAGCTGGTCAAGGACATGGAAGACCCGGCGATCAACGCGCAGCTCGAGCGGAATTACCGGCTCGCCACCGCGCTCGGGATCAACGGCACGCCGGCCTTCGTCATCGGCGACCGGCTCGTGCCGGGCGCCGTCGACGAGACTGCGATGATGGAAATCATCGCTACCGAGCGGGCGAAAATGAAAGCGGCGCCAAAGGAAGACTAGGCGACGGACCGGCGCGGGTAGGATTGCGCTGCAGGATGGTAGGAAGCAACATGATGGGGAACACGAAGATGTTTTTTAAACGGACGCTGATGCCGGCGCTGATCGGTATGCTGATGATCGGCTCCACCTCCGTGGCTTACGCGCAGGCGGCGAAAATGTCCCAGGGCATGGCACAGTTCAGGTCCGCGGCGCAGGAGCTGGTAACCCTGTATAACGGCACCGGCAACGCCGCGACGATGAAAGCGATGTCCGGGAAGATCGCCGGGGCGATGAAACGCAAGGCCGATGCGGCAAGCGCCATCGAGGACGGGATGAAAAAGCTCGATCCCAAAAGCCAGAAGGACGGCCGGCTCGCGGAGAAAATCTTCGGCGACATGCAGGCGCAGAACAAGGCGGTTGCCGACGCGCACCTGGCAGCGATAGAGCGGATCGCGAAATCGCAGAAGTAAAAGCAGATTGAAACGACGAGCGTCCGGCTCGCAACTTTGAACAGAAATGGGGGCCCATCGTGACAAAGTTAAAAGCGTTAAAGCTGGCGGCATGCATGCTGCTGGCAGTGTTCGTGACACTGTCGGCAACGCCGTCCCAGGCGGCGACCGACGACGGCAAGGAATTCTGCTGGAAGGATTCCTACGGCCGCGGTGTCGGCACCGTGCCGCAGAAATGCAAGTCCGGCTACGACCGGATCGGCCTGCTCTGCTACAAGAAATGCGGCAAGAAGCGGCAAGAACATGAAGCGTTTCGGCTTCGACTGTCATTCGGTCTGCCCGTCGGGCATGCGCAATGACGGGCTGTTCTGCCGCAAGGCGGAATACGGCCGGGGCGCCGGGTATCCCTGGAAGTTCGGCGACGGGCTCAACGACAAGGGCATGAAAAAGCGCTGCGAGGCGAAGCACGGCAAGGGCAAGTGCGAAAAGAACGGCGCGATTTTCTATCCGAAGTGCAAATCCGGCTACAAGAATGTCGGCTGCTGCATCTGTCGTCCGAACCGCCCGAACTGCAAGGCGCTGGGTCTCGGCGGCCAGTTCGATCTGTCCTGTGCCAAGAAGGTGGCGATCGGCAAACCGCTGACCGGTGAATGCGGTTCAGGCAAGAACAAGGACGCGGGGCTTTGCTACAAGAAGTGCAAGTCCGGGTATGACGGCGTCGGGCCGGTCTGCTGGGCCGACAAGCCCAAGGGCTGGGTCAATTGCGGCATGGGGGCGGCAAAGGATTCCAAGACCTGCGCGTCCATCACCTTCGGCCAGGTAGCGGCCGTCGGCGAAATGGCGCTGTTCATCGGTTCGCTCGGCAGTTCAAGCGGCGCCAAGGCCGTGACCGGTCCGCAGAAGGCCAGCAAGCTCGCCAAGCTCAAGAAAGACTTCGAGCGGATGAAGAAGGCCTTCGACAAGATCAAGGAAACCGAGAAGATGAAGAAGGCCATCAAGGCGGCCAAGAACGCGGGCCGGGTCAAGAAGGGCTTCAACGCCGGAAAGACCCTGAGTGCTGCAACGACCGAGGAAGACATGGTCCGGGCAGCCGCCCAGATTGCCGCCATTGCCGATCCTTCGGGCGTGTCGTCGACGGTGGCGGCCTACACCTATCCGAAATGCTCCAAGTATTTCGGACCGGTGCAGCCCAATAAACCGCCGGCCGCCGGCAAGCCGACGCAGACCGCCTCGCGCGGCGACGTCAAATGGGCCGCGAGCACCGGCCGTCTGCCGGCCGGCGCCTTCATCGGCGGCAGCGAAGGCAGCCGCAAGCTGGCGGTCTGCCGCGCAGCCTACAAGGGCGGTACGCATCCCGGCAAGGTCGTCGCCGGCAAGTGCAATATCGGCTGGGGCGGCAAGGAAATCGTGATCCGCAAGTTCGAGGTCATGACCGCCAAGGGCGTCAAGCTCGCCTGGGCGAAGGGGCCGTCCGCCAAGGGCATGATCATCGGCGGCCAGGAACGCGGCCGCACGCTGCCGGTCTGCCGGGCGAAGTACAAGAACGGCACCCACCCGGGCAAGGTCGTTGCCGGCAAGTGCAATATCGGCTGGGGCGGCAAGGAGATCGTGCTGCGCTCGTTCGAGGTGCTGGTCCAGCGCTAGGCCGGCCGCATTCCAGACAGCTTCAGGGCGGCGCTTCACGGCGCCGCCTTTTTCGTGCGCCGGCTTCTACGGGGCGGGCCTGCGTCCCCGTCCGTGTTTCCGGCGCCGCCGCCGCAGGATGGTCTGCAGGCCGGGCCTGAGCGGCAGAAAAAGCCGGTAGGCGCCGTCGAGCAGAACACGGAAAGGCCAGCGCCGGGCGATCCGGCCGGCGCGCGCCAAAGCCGGCAGCGATGCCCACAGTTCGGCAAAGGCCGCGCCGCCGGATACCATTGTGCCGTCGTCGCGCCGCATATGGAAACGGCGCAGCGCGTCGGCCCGCGACAGGCCGGGCGCCACCGTATCGCCGCTGCCCGCCGCCGCGACATCGACCCAGTCGATGCCGTCGGCGCCGCGGCACTTGCGGTAGACGTCGATTTCCGCCGAACACAGCGGGCAGCTTCCGTCGTAAAAGACGGCGGGCCGGGCGTCGCCGGCCGCGTCTCGCGTCCCGTCTGCCGTCACCACGGGATGCCGTCGCCCCGATGATCGAAAAACCGGCCCGTATCGTCGGCGCCGAGGGCTTCGATCACCGCCAGCAGGTCCGCCGCGGCACGGTCGGGCGGGCGCACGTCCAGCCCGGTGCGTTCGAACGGCGCCGACAGCCTGCTCTCGACGGTGCCGGGGTGCAGCGCGACGCAGATCGCCGATGGCCAGCGCCGTTTCAGCTCGATCGCGGCGCTCCGGACCATCTGGTTCAGCGCGGCCTTGGCGGCGCGATAGCCGTACCAGCCGCCGAACCGGTTATCGCCGATGCTGCCGACCCGCGCAGACAGGGTCGCGAATACCGCCTTGCCGTCGCGCGCCAGCAGCGGCAGGAAATGTTTCATCAGCAGCGCCGGGCCGATCG
>CAXBMQ010000001.1:0-434650 GCA_963977005.1 uncultured Rhodospirillaceae bacterium | reverse complement strand
CCGCCGCCGTGCAGGAAACCGGTCGCATCGAAGACCAGCCGCACCGGGCGGTCGTGCGCGGCGATCGCGGCCGCCGCCGCAGCGATGCTGGTCTCGTCGGTCAGATCCAGCGCCGGCGCGGCGCTGCGGGACAGCCCGATGACCGTCTCGAAACGCCCCGAATCCGATAGTCCGCTGGCAATTGCGGCGCCGATCGCGCCGGTCGCGCCGACCACCACCGCGATCCCGTCCGGCGGGAACGACGCCAGGCTGTCGGCGGCGGCATCGCGGGCGATCGGGTCGGCCGGGCGCTGGTTCATGGGTCTTTCCTCCGCGGGATGTGGGCGTGGCGTCAGCCGGACACGGTCTCGCCGATCGGCGCGGTGCCGCGCCAGTGAGAACCGGCGAGCCAGATCCGCGCATCGTGCCGGCGCATGATCTTCGCGATCGAATCGTTGCCGCCGATCCACGACGCTTCTATCTGCCGGACACCGGACATGCGCGCGCGGCGAAAGGCCTCCTTTACCAGCCAGCCGGCGATTCCGCGATGCCGAAAGGCGCTGTCAACGGTGACGGCCAGCTCCGCGCTTTCCGGCCCGCCGCCCGCGCTCCAGCCGAGTTCGGCCAGGCCGATCAGCGTATCGTCCAGATACAGGCCCGTCGCGATCATGCGCGACCAGTCGAACCCGTCGACATACCGGTCGATCCCGTCATCGGACATGGCGGAAAAAAACCGGCTGTAGCGGTCGACTTCTGCCAGCCGCTTCAGATGACCGGCGATCGCCGGCGCATCCGCGGCGGACAACGCCTCCAGCGTAAACCGGTCGACGGGTCCGATATGGGTTACCTGATCTGCCAGCATGACGTTTCTCCTTCACGAACCGAAGCGGTGGACCGGTCCGGGAAATACTGACCGATCGGTATGTATCCAGGGATACGCAATCGCCCGGTCGATGGATTTCCTGGCCGGTGCCCGACGAACGGCGCCGTTTTCGCGAAAAATGAACCCGGCAGCCGTTACCGGTAATCCGATACCGCTTCGCAGTCGTACCAGAACCCGATACACAGGGGACGACAGACGCCCGCCTTCCGCCGGATTTCCGGCCTCTTTCGACGCTGGCCCGGTCGTCCCGCACGGTTTCCGGCAAGATGTAACAGAACGGATCAACTCCATGAAGATCGCCGTTATCGGCAGTGGAATATCGGGACTTTCGGCAGCCTACCTGCTGTCCCAGCACCACGATGTCACGCTTTTCGAAAAAAACGACTATATCGGCGGCCACACGCGCACCGTCGTCGCCCGCCCGGCGCCGGATGTGGAAATCCCGGTCGATACCGGCTTCATCGTTTTCAACTATCGCAACTACCCGCTGCTGGCACAGCTTTTCGCCGAGCTCGAGGTGCCGGTGCACAAATCCGACATGTCTTTCGGGCTGACGGCCGATAACGGCTGGCTCGAATACGGCACGCCGAAACCGTGGAACGTGTTCGCCCAGAAACGCAACCTTCTGCGGCCCGTTTACTGGCGGATGATGCGGGATGTCGGCCGGTTCTTCCGCGCGGCACCGGAATACCTGGCAGGCGGGAAGGCGGCGCGGGACGACCTTACCCTCGGGCAATGTCTCGACGCGATGCAGCTGGGCGACTGGTTTCGGCGCTATTTCCTGCTGCCCATGGGGGCCGCGATCTGGAGCTGCCCGACATCGACGATGCTGGATTTCCCCGCCGAGAGCTTCCTGCGGTTCTTTCACAATCACGGACTGTTATCCGCGACCGGCCAGCCGCAGTGGTACACCGTCACCGGCGGCGCGCGGGAATATGTCAGCCGTCTTACCGCCCGCTATACCGATACGTTCGGCGGCCGGATCGTCCGTCACGGCGCGACCCGGGTGGAACGGACCGATGCCGGCGTGTTCATCACCGCGGATAACGGCGCCCGCTACGCGGCCGACCGGGTTGTGCTTGCCTGTCATGCCGACCAGGCGCTCGGCCTGCTCGACAACCCGACCGACGCCGAACGCGATGTTCTCTCGGCCTTCCGGTTCGAGGCGAACCGCACGTATCTGCATGGCGATGTCTCGTTCATGCCGAAACGGAAGGGCGCGTGGTGTAGCTGGACATACCTGCTGGACTCCCGCGATGCCGGCACGGGGGATGCCGAACCCCACATCACCATGAGCTACTGGATGAACCGGCTGCAATCGCTCGACCGGCGGTATCCGCTGATCGAAACGCTCAATCCCGCGCGGCTGCCCGACCCCGCGCTGGTCTATGACAGTTTCGAATTCGAGCATCCGATCTTCGACCGCGCGGCGGTGTCCGCCCAGGCCCGGATCCCCGATATCCAGGGGTCGCGGAACACCTGGTATTGCGGCGCGTGGCAACGAAACGGCTTTCACGAAGACGGCTTGTGGAGCGCCGTGCGCGTCGCGACCGCCCTCGATGCCGCGCCCGCCTGGGACGGGGTCGACCCGGCATCCGGAACTGTCGACGCCCGGTAATCCATTACCGCCGGCAGAACGTATCGACAGGGCGCGGGAACACTTCACCCGATTCCGAATACCGTACCGACGCGTACCGGTTGGACAAACGCTTCGACGGCGCCCGCGCCCTGTCCGTTGCAGCGATGCGAGGCGTTGAAAGATGTTTAACAAGAAAATCGAAAAGAATTTCCTGAAAGTGCTGGAACGGACGGAGACCGGCACCTTTACCTATGAAAACGAGACCGGAAAAACCTGGACCTTCGGCGGCCGGCATCCCGGGCCGCACGGCCATCTCAGGGTGCATGCCCCGGACGTGCTCTGGAACATGGCGATCGGCGGCGACACCGCGCTTGCCGGCGATTACCGCAACGGGAAATGGGAAAGCGACGATATTGCGTCGCTGGTCGATTTCGCTTTCCGCAACGAGGAAGCAATGCGGCCTTTCGTTGCCGGCAACGCCTTCAAGCGGGCGCTGACCGGCGTCGCCGCCCTGTTGAAGCCCAATACGCGCCGCCGCGCCCGCGCCAACGTGATGGCGCATTACGATCTCGGCAACGACTTCTATGGCTTGTGGCTCGACGAAACGATGAGCTATTCGGCCGCCCTGTTCGACGATACCGACGAGCCGTTCGTCGATGCACAGCTTCGGAAATACGACCGCATCCTCGACCGGCTGGGCGAGAAGCCCGATCACGTTCTCGAAATCGGCTGCGGCTGGGGCGGCTTCGCCGAACGGGCGATCGAGCGCGGCGACCACCGGGTGACGGGTCTGACCCTGTCGCCGGCCCAGGCCGCCTATGCCCGCGACCGGCTGGGCGGCATGGCGGACAATGCCGATATCCGGCTGGAGGATTACCGCGAACCCCGCGGCAAATTCAGTTCCATCGTGTCGATCGAGATGTTCGAAGCGGTCGGCGAACGCTACTGGAAAACCTATTTCGACAGGCTCGCCGCCCAGCTTGCCCCGTCGGGCAGGGCGGTCGTCCAGACGATCACGGTGGACAACGATTATTTCGACAGCTACCGCAAGGGCGGCGACGCCGTGCGCAGCTATATCTTTCCCGGCGGCATGCTGCCCAGCGAAAACCGTTTCGCGGAAGAGGCCGGCCGTGCCGGTCTGCGGCTGACGGATACGCACCGTTTCGGCCAGGACTACGCGACCACGCTGGACCGCTGGCTCGCCGCGTTCGATGCGCGCATCGATGATGTCCGCGCGCTTGGTTACGACGAAAAATTCATCCGCCTCTGGCGGTTCTATCTTGCCTCCTGCGCCGGCGCTTTCCGCTGCGGTCGCACCGATGTGATGCAGGTGGAGTTACAGCATGCGTAGAATTTTCCTGTCGGCGATCCTTGCGGCGGCGGTCATGTGGTCCGGCGCCTCCGCCGCCAATCCCGATGTCGCAAAGCGCTATGTGCCGGACGCGCGGAAAATAGGCGACGGGGTGCTGACCTATCTGTTCTGGGATGTGTACCGCGCAACGCTGTATGCGCCCCCCGCCGGTTGGCGTGCGGATGCGCCTTTCGTCCTCACGCTCGCCTATCTGCGCGATCTGAAAGGGCGCGATATCGCCGAGCGCACGATCGAGGAAATCCGCGACCAGGGCTTCGCCGACGCGCAAAAACTGGCCGCATGGTCTGTCCGGCTCGGCGACCTGTTCCCCGACGTGTCTGCCGGCGACAGCCTGACCGCGGTGCGCGATACGGCCGGGCGAACGATTTTCTACAGCGACGCCAGGCGCATCGGGATCATCGAAGACCCCGACTTCGGGCCGCGTTTTTTCGATATCTGGCTCGGTGAAAAAACATCCGAGCCCCGGCTGCGCCGCGCGCTGCTCGGCGGCTAGAGACCTTGTCCGATCCCGCCGCCCGGCGCGGGCCGCAAACGGGATCGTCCCCTGCCGTCCGCCGTCCCGACCTCCTGCTTTACGGCGCGCTCGCGCTGCCGCTGGCCTTTGCCGGTCTGCCGGTTTATCTCCACGCGCCCGATTTCTACGCGACGTCCTACGGCGTTCCGCTGGCGGCGCTGGGCGGGGTCCTGCTCGGCCTGCGCGCCATCGATGCCATACAGGACCCGCTGATCGGCGCCCTGAGCGATGCCCTTGCCGACCGGCGGCGGCTGGTCCTGCTGGCCGGCGCTTTCATGCTGCTCGCAGGCTTCGGCGGGCTGTTCAATCCGCCGGCCCTGTCCGGCACCGGATATCTCGCCTGGTTCGCCGTGAACGTCTTTGTCTGTACGACCGGGTTCAGCATCGTGTCGATCAACTATCAGGCGCTCGGCGGATTGTGGCCGGCATCGACGGCCGACCGGACCCGCATCACCGGCACCCGCGAAGCGCTCGGCCTGGTCGGCATTCTCGCCGCGTCGGTTCTGCCCAGCGTGCTGCGCAACCGCTACGATGCGGCCGCCGCGTTCCAGGTCGTGACGCTGGTGCTGGCGATCCTGCTGATCGCCGGCGGGGTTCTGTTCCTGCGCTGGCTGGCGACGGACCGGCGTTCGCCGGCGGATGTGACTGCGGATGCGACGGCGAGTGTGTCGGCTGGCGGCCGCAAAGTGCAACCCGCCTCCGATACCGCCTCCGCCGGGTTCCGCGACCTGCTGCGCGGCGGCTGGGCGCGCCGGTTCTACGGCATCTATTTTATCAGCAATTTCGCCAGTGCGATCCCGGCCGTGCTGGTGCTGTTCTATATCCGCGACCGGCTCGCGGCGGAAACCTGGACCGGGCTGTTTCTGCTGGTCTATTTCCTCAGCGGCGCGGCCTCGATGCCGGTCTGGCAGGCGGTCGCGCGGCGTGCCGGCACGGCCCGCGCCTGGGGGGTCAGCATGATCGTCGCGGCGGTCACCTTTATATGGGCGTTCACGCTGGGGGCCGGCGATATCGTGCCGTTCGCCGTCGTCTGCGTCCTTTCCGGCAGCGCGCTGGGCGCCGACCTCGCCCTGCCGCCTGCGCTGCTCGCCGACCGGATCGAGCGGGCCGGCGACGAGGCCATCGCGTCGCGCTATTTTTCCGGCGCCGCGTTTTTCGCCAAGGCGTCGTTTGCGCTGGCCACCGGGCTGACCCTGCCGGTACTCGATGCGCTGGGCTACGTGCCGGGGGCCCCCGCCGTCGGCGCTGTCGGCCTGTATCTCAGCGGCGTCTATGCGCTGATACCCTGTGCGATCAAGATCGCGGCGGCGCTGTGGCTGTTGCGGTCGCTGCGTGTTCTGTCGGATGAGCGGCCCGTGGGCGCGCGCCGGATGTGAAACAGGCGAAACTTCCGCGCCGTTTCCGAAACCCTAGCGCGGCACCTTCGCGCCCGCCATTGCGGCCAGCCGCATCAGGGCGCGTTCGCACACGGCGTCGTCGGGCATGCCGGTGGTCTTGCAGTCGATTTCGGCCTGGATCAGTTCCGACCGCGCGCGCGTCAGCGTCTGCGGCCGCCAGCGCTGCAACTGGTTGCGGAAACTGTTCTGCTGTTTGAAAAACACCGGCGGGCGCAGGCTTTTCATCGCCGCATCGGCATTGGCGCCGCCGGTCATGGCGGCGACGGCCTCCTCCAGCCGCGACAGATGCCGGCTGGCGGCGCGCAGGATGGAGATCGGGGCGACGCCCTCGAACCGGGCGCGGGCAAGCGCGACGGTGAGGCCCTTCAGGTTGCCGCCGGTCGCGGCGTAGACCACGTCGTCGAGCGTGACCGCGGCGGCGTCGCCGATGACCGCCTGGGCGTCCTCCAGCGTGATTTCCGACTTGCCCGCGGCATACAGCGTCAGCTTCTCCAGCTCCATCCGGCTGACCATCCGGTCCGATCCCAGGTTGCCGGCAATCCACGAGACGATGTCCTTGCCCGCATTCAACCCGGCATCGGCCAGCGATTTGCGCACCAGATCGTCCAGCCCCGCGCCTTCATCCATGTAACAGGCAATGGCGGCGGCGCCGTCCGTCTTTTCGAACAAGGCGCGCAGTTTCGACCGGGCGCTCAGATCGCCCGCCTCGATGATGACCAGCGCGCCATCCGCGTTCTGTTCGGTGGCGGCCAGGGTATCGGTCGCCGCTTTGGCAACCGAATCCGTTGCATCGCGCAGCCGTACCACGCGGCGCCCGCCCATCATCGACATGGCGCAGGCCTCGTCGGTCAGGCGCGACGGTTCGTCCTTCAGGGCGGCCGGGGTAAATTCCACGACATTGAACGGATCGGACAGGCTGCCGGCGACGGCGATGGCCGCCGCCTCGGCGCGTTCGCGCACCAGGCCCAGATCGGGGCCGTAAATCAGGATGGCGCGGATATCGTCCGGCGGGGCCCGGGTGAAGGCTTCGGCACGGGCGGGCGGCACTTTCACGATCGTTCGCCGTCCATCTTTTGTGCGCCTGCCGCCGTTCGTCCTGTCGGCTGGTCAGTCACAGGGGCCGTCACCGGGTAAATCACAGGGGCCGTCACCGGGCCGGTTCGCCGATGCGGATCAGCCAGACCGAGGTCCGTTCGCGAATTTCCAGGGCAAGCTGGTTGACGCCGCGGCGCCGGGCGTCTTCGCGCGCGCTCAGCGTCGCGAAATCGGATGTCAGGATATTGTAGCTGTTGACCGACCGCGCCGAGCCCACGAATTTCCGTTTCGCGCCGCCCAGTTCGGCGATGGTGAAGCTGGCGGCGAGCGTCAGGTTCGCGCGGGTCGCGACCTCGTCCTTGCGGATGCCGAGGTTCGCCAGGCTTTCCCGCAGTATTACCGACAGCGTATAGCGCGCCGGGGCCGGTCCGCGCGGCTGCATCTTCTGCAGCAGCTCGTTGCGCAGCATCTGTCCCGACCGGTCGGCGATAAGCTGGATGTCGATTGCCGCCAGCGCCCTGCTGGATGCGCCGGACCCCTGCCCATGGATCGGCGCGAACCCGCAGCCCGAAACCGCCAGCGCCGCGCCCATTGCCGCACCCAGCGCGGCCCGTGCCCGCGGCCCGCGGCGGCGCACCGGGCGGGTGGGCCGTCTAGTGGATGACATTGATGATCCGGTTGGGCACATAGATGATCTTCTTTACCTCGTCTCCGTCCAGCGCTGCCGTCACCGTGGGCAGCGCCAGCGCCGCCTGTTCGGCCGTCGCCTGGTCGGCATCGGCGGGAATCTCGACGGTGCCCCGCATCTTGCCGCGCACCTGCACCGCAAGCTTGACGGTATCCTGCACCAGAAGGCGTTCATCCGCCACCGGCCAGGGGGAATCGGCGACCAGCGTATCGTGCCCCAGCATGCGCCAGAGCTCTTCCGCCAGGTGCGGCATCATCGGGCCGATCAGCAGCGTCACGGTTTCCAGCCCTTCGCGGAGCGCCGCCCCGTCTTTTGCTGCCCCGTCTTTTGCCGAATCCGCATCGGACAGCGCGTTGACCAGTTCATGAACGCGGGCGACCGAGCGGTTGAAGTGAAATGCCTCGAGGTCTTCGGTCACCCCGGCGATCGCGGCATGGACCGCGCGGCGCAGATCGGGCGCGCTGTCATCGTCGGGGGCGGTCCCGGCCGGCGGCAGTGTCGCGGCGCTCGCCGCCACCAGCCGCCACAGCCGGTTCGAAAACCGCCAGGCGCCGGTAATGCCGGATTCGGTCCAGTCCAGGTCGCGCTCGGGCGGGCTGTCCGACAGCATGAACCAGCGCGCGGTATCGGCGCCGTAGGTGCTGATGATGTCTTCCGGGTCGATCACGTTCTTTTTCGATTTCGACATCTTCTCGGACCGGCCGACAATCAGCGGCTCACGCGTTTCCGCGTGCACGCGCGCATCGCCATGTCCTTCGAGCACGTCGGCGGGTTCGACCCAGGCGCCTTCCGCGGTCTTGTAGGTTTCGTGGCAGATCATGCCCTGGGTGAACAGGCCGGCGAACGGCTCGTCCATCCCGGCATGGCCGGTTTTTTTCATCGCGCGCGTGAAGAACCGCGAATACAGCAGGTGCAGGATCGCGTGTTCGATCCCGCCGATATACTGGTCGACCGGCAGCCAGTAATCCGCGGCGGCGCGGTCGGTCGGCGTTTCGGCGTGGGGCGAGGCGAAGCGGGCGAAATACCAGGACGAATCGACGAAGGTGTCGAACGTGTCGGTCTCGCGCTCCGCCGGCTTGCCGCATTTCGGGCAGTCGACGTTTTTCCATTCCTCGTGCCGGTCGAGCGGATTGCCCGGCCGGTCGAAGGAAACGTCGTCGGGCAGCACCACCGGCAGGTCCGCCGCGGGCACCGGCACGCCGCCGCAATCGGCGCAATGGATGATCGGGATCGGGCAGCCCCAGTAGCGCTGGCGCGAAATGCCCCAGTCGCGCAGCCGGAAATTAACCTCGCGCCGGCCGCTGCCGGCGGCTTCGATGCGCCCGGCGATTTCCGCCTTGGCGGCATCGACATCCATGCCGTCCAGGAAGTCCGAATTCGCCAGCCTGCCGTCATCCGTGTAGGCGACATCGCCGACCGTGAAATCCTGTTCGCTGTCGGGCACGACCACGGGCAGCACGTCCAGCCCGTATTTGCGGGCGAAGTCCAGGTCGCGCTGATCGTGTGCGGGACAGCCGAAGATCGCGCCGGTGCCGTATTCCATCAGGATGAAATTGGCGACGTAAACCGGCATGGTCTTGCCGTCGATAAACGGATGCTTCACCCGCAGGCCGGTATCGAAGCCGACCTTCTCGGCCTGCTCGATGGCGGCTTCCGACGTGCCGAGCCGGCCGCATTCCTCGATAAACGCGGTGAGGTCGGGATTGCCGGCCGCCAGCTCGGCGGCGAGCGGGTGTTCGGGCGAGATGGCGCAGAAGCTTGCGCCGAAAATCGTATCGGGGCGCGTCGTGTAGACCTCCAGCCGGTCGGCCCGTCCTTCGACCTCGAACGCGATGCGCAGGCCTTCGGACCGGCCGATCCAGTTGGCCTGCATCAGGCGCACCTTTTCGGGCCACCGGTCCAGCGTGTCCAGCGCATCGAGCAGTTCCTGCGCGTAATCGGTGATCTTGAAGAACCACTGCGACAGCCGGCGTTTTTCGACCGGTGCGCCCGACCGCCAGCCGCGGCCGTCGATGACCTGTTCGTTGGCCAGCACCGTCTGGTCAACCGGGTCCCAGTTGACCCAGGCTTCGCGCTGATGGATCAGCCCGGCCTCGACGAAATCGAGGAACATTTTCTGTTCGTGGCGGTAATAATCCGGATGGCAGGTCGCGATCTCGCGGCTCCAGTCGATCGACAGCCCCATCATTTTCAGCTGGCGGCGCATGGTGTCGATATTGGCGTAGGTCCACTCGGCGGGATGGACTTTCTTTTCCATCGCCGCGTTTTCCGCCGGCATGCCGAACGCGTCCCAGCCCATCGGGTGCAGCACGTTGAAGCCGCGGGCGCGTTTGTAGCGCGCGACCACGTCGCCCATCGTGTAGTTACGGACATGCCCCATGTGAATCCGCCCCGAAGGATAGGGAAACATCTCCAGCACGTAATATTTCGGCAGGTCGGGATTTTCCTGTGCCGCGAAGCACTGCCCGTCTTCCCAGGCGGTCTGCCACCGCGCCTCGGCGTCCTTGAACGCGTAGCGCGACGTGGGGTCGGTCTGGGTATCGGTCTGTGCGTCGGTCTGGGCGTCGGTCGGCATGGCGGCGGGGTTCCCGGCAAAAAGTGTCGCAAAGCCGCGGTCACATGGGTCAGGGGATCGCATGGCCCGGCCGCGCTGAAGCCGCCTTATACGAGAATTCGCGGGGGTTTCAAACAGGCAGGCTTCAAACAGGCGGGATCGCCGCCGGCGCGGCTATTCGTTGTCGGTCCGTGCCGCGAACCGCAATTGCCGCGCCCGGTTGAGAATTTCGTTTTCGAGATTGACCGATGTCGTCTTGGTCACGGCGGCGTCGACCCAGCCGTTGCCCGCCCGGTTTTGCCGGAACACCGACACCCGCACGCCGTCCGCGCGCAATTGCCGCCCGAGGATATAGACGTTCATCTTGAACCGCTCGGCGGGGGTTTCCGGCGGGGTATACCAGTCGGTGATGATCACGCCGCCGAACGGATCGGCCGATGCCAGCGGCATGAAAGAAATCGTGTCGAGCGATGCGCGCCACAGGTAGTTGTTGACGCCGATACCGCCGCCGCCGCCGCCACCGGTGCCTTTCTTGTCGCCGCCGAACAGCCCGAAGATATCGACGCCGCCCTCGCCCCCGAAGATCGACCCTTCGGGATTGTTGTATCCCTTGTTGGACTGGCCCGGTTCCGGCGTCGCCGGATCGTCGACCGGCGGTATGCCGCCTTCGCAGCCGGCCAGCACCAGCGCGCCGGCGACCGCGAATACCGCGCCAATACGTTTGAGGCGGTGTCCCGACGCTCGTTTGGATCTGCGAATATCTGCCATCATGTCTGTCATCGTCGCTCTTTCGGATCGGCTCATTCGGCTCGGCTTTTTCAACCCGCCTGTTTCGCCCCGCTTGTTTCGACCGGGAAGCGCAGCCCCGTCCGGGCCGTTCGCCCGATTCCGGCCGGATCGTTTCGTCCCGAACATGCCCAGCACGGGAACAAACGACCGACCGACACCTTTATATGTAATCGGCCCGGACACAGACTGCAATAAGGGGTGCCGCAATAACGGGGAATGATGCCGGGTTTCCACGATCGGCCGATTCTTGCTGCGATTCCAGGGGTATATGCGATGTGACAAATTTGACACAGGTGTGTGTTTTTTTCCTCAGTCCCGCGACAATTTATTGAATTCGTTAATATTCCTCCGTAGAAACCACTGTGCTTAACCAATCCGGGCAACGACCCGCGTGCGGAAAAGGCAGAGAAGCAAAAGCGTTCAGTGCTCATACCGACAAGTCCGGTGCACGGCGCGCGGCTGCATAACCTGACAATTTCCTTTTGGAGGGGAATTATGAAAAAGCAACTACTGACGACGACCGCACTGGTCGCTGCCGGTGTCTTCACCGTTTCCGGTGCGGCGCTTGCGCAGAAGCCCACCCTGTCGCTCGGCGGCTCCACCGAACAGATCTTCGGTGTCGGTGAAGACGACAGCGCGTTCTCGGCCGCGACCGGCAAGCGGGTCGGTTTCGACCAGCAATCCGACACGGAAATTCACTTCAACGGCGCCGTGACTCTCGACAACGGCATCAAGATCCGCGCCCGTGTGGAACTTGAAGGCAACAGTGGCCAGACGGGCGCCGGCCAGAACACGAACGTGGTCAACGGCGCGCCGGGTGCTGCCCAAACAGGCGCCGGTGTCGGTGACGTCGATTACATCGACGAAAACTGGATGCGTATTTCCGGCTCGTTCGGTGAAGTCCGTCTCGGTTCGGGCGATGCCGCCGCGCAGGCGATGACCACCGGTTATCTCGGCACGTGGGCAACCGGCGTTGGCCAGAACCTCGCGTTCGATACCAGTGACTGGGTGACGAACCCGGGTGCCGCCAATGGCTTCCGTGCAATTACGGTTGGGCGTATCGATGCTTCGTCGGATGCGGAGCACGTTTCGTACTTCACGCCGCGTTTCGCGGGCTTCCAGGCTGGTCTGTCGTACATCCCCGCAGCCCGGGAAGACGTGAACAACCAGCGTGAACTGAAGACCGTCGATACGGACGGTTGGTCGATGGGTCTTAACTTCGACCGCAAGTTCGGTGGAATCGGTGTCGGCGTCGCTGCCGGTTACACCACGTTCAACGAATCCACTGTCGGTCTTGACGATCCGGAAGAATGGGGCATTGCCGGCCGTGTCGACTTCGCGGGCTTCCGCGTTGCGATGAGTTGGGTTGAAGTTGAAGATCAGGGTACGTCGACCAACACCGCGTCCCAGGGTCAGGAAACGTTTGAAGCCGGCGTGCGTTACACGTTCGGCCCGAACGCGGTCAGCGCCCAGTATCTGAAGGGTGAGACCAATTCCCAGGCCGCTGCGCGGAACGGCGATGAGGTTGAAACCTTCTGGCTCGCCTATCGCCGTACGCTCGGCCCGGGCGTGTTTTGGAAAGTATCGGCAATCTTCGCCGATTATGAAGACGGTGTTGCCGGCAGCGGTGCTGCCGCGAACAACGACGGTCAGGCGCTCACGACGTCGATCTTCGTTCGCTTCTAAGATCTGACGATCTGACACGATTTGAAGGGGCGGCCTTTTGGCCGCCCTTTCTTTCTTTTTACGTCCTTATGGGGCGGCCCGCCCGTAAAAAGGCCGGTCTAAACGGTTCGGTAACCAAAACAGGCTACTTCTGATTTACCAGAAAATCAGGACCTGCCATGACACCGTTAGACGCCCTTGAAAGCCAATCCATCTACATTCTGCGCGAAGCGCACAGCCGCATCGACCGGCTGGCGATGCTGTGGTCGCTGGGCAAGGATTCCAATGTCATGGTGTGGCTCGCGCGCAAGGCGTTTTTCGGCCATGTGCCGTTTCCGGTAATGCATGTCGATACCGAGAAGAAATTCCCGGAAATGTATGATTTCCGCACGCGCTATGCCGAGGAATGGAACCTGAAGCTGACGGTGCGCACCTGCCCGCCGGTAGAGGAAATGGACCCCACCCTGCCGCCGGCGGCGCGTTCCGCGGCGCGCAAGACCGCGGGCCTGAACGGCCTGATCGCCGAACAGGAACTGACCGGCGTCATTGCCGGTATCCGCCGCGACGAGGAAGGCACGCGGGCGAAAGAGCGCGTCTTCAGCCCGCGCGGCGAAGGCAATGTGTGGGATTTCCGTAACCAGCCGCCCGAATTCTGGGACCAGTTCCGCACCGATCTGCCGCCCGGCTGCCATCTGCGGGTCCACCCGCTGCTGCACTGGTCGGAGCTGGACGTGTGGCGCTATATCAAACGCGAGAATATTCCCATCGTCGACCTGTATTATGCGAAGGACGGCAAACGCTACCGGTCGCTCGGCGACAAGGACATAACGTCCCCGGTCGACAGCAATGCATCGACCATCGACGAGATCATCGCCGAGCTCGAAACCACGGATGTCGCCGAGCGGTCGGGGCGCGCCATGGATCATGAGGCCGAAGACGCTTTCGAGCGCCTGCGCGTCGGGGGGTACATGTAATGGCCACAGCCTATGCCCTTGCCGCCCCGCGGAACCTGCTGAAAATCGCCATTGTCGGCCATGTCGACCACGGCAAATCCACCCTTGTCGGCCGCCTGCTCAACGACACCGACTCGCTGCCTGCCGGCAAGGTCGATGCCGTCGCCGAGATGTGCAAGCGCCGCGGCATGCCCTTCGAATGGGCCTTCGTGACCGATGCGCTGCGCGCCGAGCGCGACCAGGGCATCACCATCGATGCCAGCCATATCCGGTTCTCGGACGCGGTGCGCGACTACGTGCTGATCGACGCGCCCGGCCACCGGGAATTTCTGAAAAACATGATCTCCGGCGCGGCGGGGTGCGATGCCGCGCTCGTGGTGATCGATGCCGACGAAGGCGTGCGCGAACAGTCGCGTCGTCACGGCTATCTGCTGCATCTGCTCGGGGTCCGCCAGATCGCGGTCGCCGTGACCAAGATGGACACCGTGGATTTCGACGCCGTCCGGTTCGGCAAGATCGAGGCGGATTTCCGCCGTCTGCTCGAAGAACTGGGGATCGAGCTCTCCGCCATCGTGCCGGTCTCGGGGCGCGACGGCGACAACATCGCGACCCGGTCCGCCAGGACGCCGTGGTATCACGGCCCGACCGTGCTCGACGCGGCGGCCGGGTTCGAACCCATGCCGGAACCGGTCGAGCTGCCGCTGCGGATCCCGGTGCAGGATGTCTACAAGTTCGATACGCGCCGCATCATTGCCGGACGGGTTGAATCCGGTCGGATTTCCGTCGGCGACGAAATCGTGTTCTCGCCGTCGAACCATGTCGTGAAGGTCAAATCGCTCGAAGGCTGGAACAAGGAATCTCCTATCCCCTATGCCGAGGCCGGCGAGCCGGTCGGCATCACGCTCGAAGACCAGGTCTTTGTCGAACGCGGCGAACTGATCAGTCACATTGCCCATGCGCCGATGGAAACCAACGTGTTCCGCGCGCGCCTGTTCTGGCTTGGCGACGATGCGCTGGCCGCCGGCAAGCGCTACACGCTGAAGCTCGGCACCATCGAAGCGGTCGTCGATGTCGAAAAAGTCGAACGTGTGGTCGATACCGCCGACCTCGTGGCGGCCAATACCGATTCGGTGCCGCGCGATGCGGTTGCCGATGTCATTCTGCGCTCGGCCTCGATGCTGGCGCTCGATCCTGCCACGGTCAATCCGCGTACCGGGCGGTTCGTGCTCGCCGATGGATACGATATCGTCGGCGGCGGCCTGATCGACATGGACGGCTATCCGGACCAGCGCGCGCTGATCACCCAGCGGGCGACGAATATCACGTCCGTCGAAAACACCGTCACCGACCAGATGCGCATGGCGCGGAACGGTCATCGCGGCGGCGTGTTGTGGTTTACCGGACTGTCCGGCGCCGGCAAATCGACCCTGGCGGTCGAGCTTGAGCGCCGCCTGTTCCAGAAGGGCTACCAGGTTTACGTCCTGGACGGCGACAACCTGCGCGGCGGGCTGAATGCCAATCTCGGCTTTACGCCCGAAGACCGCGCCGAAAATATCCGCCGTGTCGGCGAGGTTTCGGCCCTGTTCGCGCGGGCCGGTTTTGTCGTCCTGACCGCGTTTATCTCCCCCTACCGGACCGACCGCGAACGCGCCCGCGACGCGGTGGGCAACGACCAGTTCCACGAGGTCTATGTCTCTGCCACGCTGGACGTGTGCGAGGGCCGGGATCCCAAGGGGCTTTATCAGCGTGCCCGCGCCGGCGAAATCCTCGACTTCACGGGAATCTCCGCACCGTACGAGGCACCGGAGGCCTGCGAGGTGGAGGTCAATACCGGCAAGCTGGATGTCCCGGAATCGATGGAAAAGCTCGTCGGCTATGTCGAGAAACATTTTCCCTATACCGGCGACTGAGATCCTTCCGGCGGCCCGGTCCCGACAGATGCATCCGGTATAAAACCGGAGAATAGGAGTCCGGGTCGGGGCAAGCTGGATTGCGCCAAATCGTGCGTCTTTCGTCGCCTGACCATTTGGCATCTGCTAATCTGCGTCCATGGACCCTGAAAACTATAACGACGTGGCGGCGAACCTTGCCGCCGTGCGCGAAAAGATCGCTGCGGCGGCGGCCGATACCGGGCACGACCCGGCATCCGTTTCGCTGATCGCCGTCTCGAAATCCCATCCCGCTGCCGCGGCGGCCGCGGCGCTTGCCGCGGGTCACCGTACCTTCGGTGAAAACCGGGTGCAGGAAGCGGAACAGAAATGGCCGCCGTTAAAGGCGGACCATCCGGATGCGATCGTCCATCTGATCGGTCCCCTGCAAACCAATAAGACCGCAGACGCGGTCGCGCTGTTCGATGTTATCCAGACTCTCGACCGCGAAAAGCTGGCGCGCAGCCTGGCCAAGGAAATGGACCGGCAGGACCGCCGGCCCGATCTGTTCATTCAGGTCAATACCGGCGAGGAACCGCAGAAGGCCGGCGTGCTGCCGCTCGATGCCGACGCTTTCATCGCGACATGCCGGGACGACATGGGGCTGCCCGTCGCCGGCCTGATGTGCATTCCGCCGATCGACGAAAACCCGGCGCTGCACTTTGCCCTTCTGGCCGACATGGCGGCGCGTAACGGGCTGGACCGGCTCAGCATGGGCATGTCGGCGGATTACGAGACCGCCGTCCGGCTCGGGGCGACGGAAGTGCGCGTCGGGACGGCGATTTTCGGCGCCCGGCCGCCCCGCTCCTAGACCCGCCGCCACCTTTTCCCGCCGCCGCCTCTTCCCGCCGCCGACCCTCAGGCAATCGCAATCGTATCCCGGCCGGGGATCCAGTCCCGCAGGATGGCTTCGAGATCGGCGCGCGCGAAGGCAATGCAGCCTTCGGTCGGGGGATAGTCCGCGCCCCCCGCGATATGCACGAAGATGGCGCTGCCGGCCCCCGGAACGATCGGATTGCTGTTGTGGCTGGTGACGGCCACCAGATCGTAGAGCGCGTCGTCGCGCCATAACGTTTCCGCGCCTGCCGGGTGCGGCAGGGTTACCGGCCGGTTGTAGTCGGCATGGGCGGGATCGTCGCACCATCCGTCCGTCGGCAAAATCGGCGCGACGTCGAGCGCCGTGTCGGGCGCCGCGCCGCGATCCGGCCGGTACAGAATTTTCACGATGTCGAATTCGCCGGTCGGGCTGACGCCGTCGCCCTCGGTTTTGTCGGCGGAGATGCCGCCGCGCCCGATGGCGCAGAGATACGTCCGGCCGCGAAATACCGCGCGGCCCCGGGAAGGGTCTTTTCCGTCGGCGGAGACAATCAAGGACATGCAGCGCTTATAGGGAATTCCTGCGGCCGGTCAATCCGTCGCAATCCGGCAAGGCCGGTATTCCCCGGTGGAAAACCTGTCGTGGGATTTAACGGCGCAGGGAGACGCCCGGCGTGCCGCCCGTGCCGGCGCTCGCGCCGTTGCGGTAGCGGTTCAGCGCCTGGTCCATTGCCTGCGCATACCATTCGGGAGACGCATTTCGCGGCGGCAGCATCGGGTGTGCGGCGCCGGCAGCCGGTGTCGCCTCGGCGGTCTGTCCGCCGGCGGCGTCATTCTGCGCCGACGCAGCGGGTGCGTCGTTCTGTCGGGCCATCTGCTGGGCGGCCCATTGCGCGAGCATCAGGTCGGCCTGCTGCCGGCGCGACCGGCTTACCGCTTCGCTGACCTGCGGCGCGGCGATAGTCTTGCGCGTCGCGGGCGGCTGTGCCGGCTCGCGCGCCGGTGGGGCCGCGTCTGCAGAAGGCGGGGTGAAAACCGCCGGGCGCAGGACGGGCCGGGCCGTGGGGGGTGCCGTCGGCGCGACCGTGCTCCGGGATGTTGCCGGCAGCGCTGCCGGCGCGCCGAACGGGTGTGTCATGGGCCGCGCGGGAAACGGCACGTGCGCACCCCGTGTCGACGCGGTCAGCACATTTTTCTGTACCGGGCCCTGGGCGACCCCCATGGCGGCCGAGGGATTGACCGCGATCCGGTTCAGAAGACCGGCAGTCGGGGCGGCCGCGGGCCCCGCAAGCGCTGCCGTCTGCCGAAGCTCGGCGCCCGTCTGAATATTTGTATTTCGAATATTTGCATCCAGGCTCGCCTGCGGGCCCGTCTGCGCGCCCGTCTGAGGACCGGAAGGTGCACCCGCCTGTGCGGCGTCGGCAACATTCGGGGCGTTGCCCTCGCCGTCGCCGGTGAAATCTTCGATCAAGGATGCGATATGCTCGCCGATATCGCCGCCGCTGGCTTCTTCGAACAGGGCGGTGACGCCTGCGACGATCGCGCCGACCGGCCCGCCGAAAAGCATGCCGCCGGCAGCGCGCGGGCCCGGGCCGATGTCGTCGCCGGTGATTGCGCGGTACAGGGTCGAGACCACGGGGATGTGCTGCAGCGGGTTTACGATGTCGAGAAACTCGGCGAAGGACGGGCCGTCATCGCTCGACCAGAACCGGCCGGTATCGACATGATCGCCTTCGCCTCCCGGCATGTTTTCGAGGCCCGATCCCGGCGCGGGACGGCTTTCCGCCGGAAGCGGTTTGGGGGGAAGGGCTGCGCGTAAATCTGTCATGGTCCTGCGCACATGACATGCAATTTCGGGGCCAACCATAAGACAGTGTATATGGTTGATTTATAACGATTTATTTTCCCTGCGGATTCTCCGTCCCGGCACGGACTGCCACCCATCGGCAGTTCTTGCCGCCCGGTCCGCCGTCGGCGCCGGATAACGCGCCGATAACGCTTTCGCGAGAATGGTTGATCTGCGCTAGAATAGCGCCAGATCTTTAGTCACAAAGACGTGACCGGCGTCCGCCGTAATCTCTGCAGCGGTCCAGAACCATCGGAAAGAATGACGACACATGGTCAACGGGAAAAGCCTCCTCCTAGTCGATGACGACGATGCGCTCCGCGAAGCTTTGCGCGACCAGCTTCAGCTGCATGAGGAATTCGCCATCCACGAGGCCGCGAGCGGCGCCGCGGCGCTGGAGATCGCCAGGGACTCGAATCACGACCTGCTTATCCTGGATGTCGGCCTGCCCGACATGGACGGCCGCGAGGTCTGCCGGCTGATGCGGCGGGCCGGCGTCAATGCGCCGATCATTATGCTCACCGGCGCGGATACCGAGGCCGATACGATCCTCGGGCTCGATTCGGGCGCCAACGACTACGTGACCAAACCGTTCAAGCTCGGCGTTCTGCTGGCCCGGATCCGCGCCCAGCTTCGTCAGCACGAACGATCCGAGGACGCCGTGTTCAATATCGGGCCGTATTCGTTCCGCCCGTCGGCGAAGATGCTGATCGATCCCGAAAACGGCGACCGCAAGATCCGCCTGACCGAAAAGGAAACGGCGATCCTCAAATACCTGTTCCGCGCCGGCGAAAACGTCATCGGCCGCGACGTCCTGCTGAACGAGGTCTGGGGATACAATTCCGGCGTGACGACGCATACGCTGGAAACCCATGTGTACCGCCTGCGCCAGAAGATCGAACGCGACCCGTCCAACGCCGAACTGCTGGTGACCGAGCCCGGCGGTTACCGGCTGGTGCCGTAGGGGCGCGCGACCTAAAGCGCTTTGATCCCGCCGCCGTCGAGACCGAGAATCTGGCCGGTGATGTAGCTCGCCCGTTCGCTCGCGAGGAACACCACCGAATCGGCGACCTCCACCGCTTCGCCCATGCGGCCCAGCGGGATGCCCTTGGCCGGATCGGCCATGCCCGAATCGATCATCTGCTGCTGGCGTTCCGACATGATCGGGCCGGGTGAGGACGCATTCACGCGAATGCCTTTCGGGCCGTATTCGTTGGCGAGACCCTTGAGCACCAGGTTCAGCGCCGCGTTCACGCTGCCGCCGGGCAGGTGAATGCCGATCGGCAGCTTGCCGCCGGTGCCGGTGATGGCGACGATTGCGCCGGATTCGCGGGCGATCATATGCGGCAGGGCGGCCTGGAAGCAGTTGATATAGCCGAGATATTTGACCTCCAGCGCCATGCGGAACACATCGGCGTCGATTTCGAGAAACGGCCCGAACGCGGGCACGGCAACCGTGGTTGCCAGGACGTCGATCTGGCCCATCGTGCCGACGATGTTTTCGGCGGACGCCTTGACCGCCGCCGCATCCGTCACGTCGAGCGGGACCGAGACCGCGTCGCCGCCGCCCGCATTGATCTCGTCGACGAGGGCGGCAAGGGCATCCGGTGTCCGCGCCGAGGCGGCGATGCGTGCCCCTTCGCGCGCGAACCCGAGGGCTATTTCGCGCCCGATGGCGCCGGTCGCGCCCGTGACCCACACAACTTTTCCGTTCAGTCCCATATCCATATCGGTCTCTCCCTGTTGAATTCTATATCTGGTCGTGCGGGTTCAGCGCGATCAGCTCGGGCGCCGTGCCCGGCGCCGTGCCCGCGGCGTAAACAATCGCCCGCGCCACTTCGGCGGCCGGCAGCCGCGCGGATTGCCGTTTGGCATAGGCGGCGACGACGGCCGGATGATCCGGCTGGTCCATCAGTTCGGTATCGACCAGCCCGGGCGCGATCTCCGTCACCCGGACGCCGTACTCGGCAAGCTCGATCCGCATGCCGCGGGTGATCGCGGCGGTGGCGTGCTTGGTCGCAGCGTAGAACATGGTCAGCGGGTAAACTTGGCGGGCCAGGATCGACGAGACATTGATGATATGGCCCGACCCGCGTTCGGCCATGCCGCGGGCGATACCCTGGCTCAGCACCAGCAGGGCGTGGACATTCAGCTCCCACGCATCGCGCCACATGTTGGGGTCCGATTCCAGGAACGGCGCATGGGCGGTCCGTCCCGCCAGATTGACGAGAATATCGACCGCCCCCGCCTCTGCGACCAGCCGGTCGGTAAAAGCGGCGTCGGTCAGGTCGCCGGCGATTGTCCGCAGGGTATCGCCCGCCCCGGCCTTCAATGCCGACAGCTTGTCTTCGCTGCGGGCGACGGCAATCACTTCCGCACCTTCGGCGGCGAACATCAGCGCGGTCTCGCGCCCGATGCCGGACGACGCCCCCGCGACCAGTACGGTCTTGTCGGAAAATGTCATGCCGGATTGTTCCCTCACGCGCCCAGCGTTGCGCCGCCGTCGACCACCATTTCGTGCATGGTGATGTAGCGCGACTGGTCCGACAGCAGGAACGCGACCGCATCGGCGACATCGTCGACCTGGGCGATCCGGCCAAGCGGCACGCCGGTGCGGAAATTATCCAGATCGCCTTTGAGCATCGCTTCGCCGAACCCCATGCCTTCCATCATGCGGCGGATCATCGGGGTTTCGGTCGCGCCCGGTGCGACGGTGTTCACGCGGATCCCCACCGGCCCGAGTTCGAGCGCGAAGACCCGCATCAGGTGACTGACCCCGGCCTTGGACGCGCAATAGGCCCCCTGGCGGACCCGCGGCACCCGCGCCGCGTTGGACGACACCGTGACGATGGCGCCTGCTTTCTTATCGGTCATGTGGCGGGCGACATGGCGGGTGATCAGCCAGGTGCCGCGCAGGTTAACGTTGAAATGGGCGTCGAACGCCTCGGCCGACTGGTCGATCAGCGGGCCCAGGTGCTGGACGCCGGCAATATTGACCAGCCCGTCGATGGTGCCGAGCGCGTCGGCCGCCCCGGCGATCGCCGCCTCGACCGAGCTTTCGTCGGTCAGGTCGGCGGCGACGCCGTGCGCGCCCAGTTCGTCCGCGATCGTGCCTACGGCGTCGGCCTGCCGGTCGATCAGGGCGAGACGCGCGCCGCCCGACGCCAGATGACGGGCGACGCCTTCGCCGATACCCTGCGCCGCGCCGGTGACGACGATCCCCGCATCCCTGATTCCCGAAAGTTCCATCCCGTTTCCCCGGCTTATCGTTGACTGCCGGGCCAGTGTCCTGTGATCCCGGCGGTAATGCAATCCGCCGTGGTGCCGAACAGGATTTCGGCATCCGATACCGAGCGGGCGAAAAGCGCCATCTTCGCCGAATTGGTGGCAAGCCGCGTGCCTGTGGGCACCCGGTCATAGGAGACCACGGCGCAGTTATCCGCCGTGACCGACACGCCCGCCCCGGTCAGGGCCGCGATCACGCCTTCGGCGGCGGCTCTATCCCAGGTCGAGCGGTTGGTGTGGATATAGAAGGTGACGTCGTCGCTGGCCCGCCCGTCGGCCAGCAGGGAAGCGGCGTCGCGCAACTGGTCGAGCGAGGCATGCGGGCAGCCGATCGAGACGACGTCGACCGGTCCTGCGGTCCCGTTCGCGGTTGCCGCATGTTCGGCGGCGATGGCGGCCTCGTCGATGACGTATTCCGCAGCCGGCGGCGACCCGCCGAAGGCGGTGCCGGTATCGGGGGCTTCGGGTGTGATGCCGGCGATATGGAACATCGCCGCCGCGCCGTGGATGGCAAAGGCCGCGCCGAAGGCGACGTATTCGTCGGTGCCCGGGGTTGCGGTCAGTCCGTCGAGCACCGGAATACGGTCGCCCGCCAGCCGTCCCGCCAGCGCGCCGAGCAGGCTGAACCGGTCGACGCCCGATATCGGGGTTTCAACCTTCAGCAGGATTTCGCCGCGGCGGTTTTCGTCCAGATGCATGCCGCATCGGGGGGCCAGGCCGGTCAGCGCGGAGGCCACGGCGGTCGCGCCTTCGCGGTTGGTGCGCGCACCCAGCACCGAATTGACGAAGGGCGCGGTCGCGGATTCGCTCCACGCGACGTGTTCGCCGAAGGACGGCAGGATGCCCTGGATAAACGGATTGCACGAACAGCTCGGCAGCGCGCCCATTTTTTCGCAGGCTTCGAGCATGCGGATCTGGTCGCGCTCTTCCGCCGTCATGTCCTGCTTGGTGCGGTCGACGGCGATGGCGTTGATCGACGCGGGCACGACGAACCGTCCGCCTTCGTCGACCAGCCGTTCCAGAAAATCGCGCCCCGCCTCGCCCAGCGCCGTGCCGTCGATCACCAGGTGTGTCGACGTGACCGGAATCATGTCCGGGGCATCGAGGGCCGCGCCGACGGCGGTGAGCATCTGCATGGCAATCTGCAACGGCCAGCCCCGGTCGCCGTCGAGCATGCTTTTCTGGTCAGGGGTCAAGTGCATCTGGTCATCCGTTCCTAGAATAGCATTCTCCGCCCGGCGATTGTCCAGCCCGGCATCCGTCCGTCGGATTTCTCAAATGTCGGAAATTTTTACAGTTTACGGACGGTAGGTGGATACCGGGGTCACTAGCCTACTGAAATACAATGATTCCTGAATCTGGCACGATTTTTGCTTCAATAGCCGCAAGTCAAGATTTTGGTGCGTAGGCTGTAATCGAAATAGGGACGGCAACAATGAAAAGTATACATATCAAGAAATTTCTGATGGCAGCAGCAGTCGCGCTGCCGGTCGCCACGATCAGCGGCCAGGCGTCTGCCATCACCGTCACGCAGGATACCGTGGCGGCCAATCTGGTCAGCGCCCTTCTCGCCGGCACGCCCGGCCTGACCGTGACAGGTTCTTCACTGAGCAGCCAGACCAGCGGCGGCGCCGCGTCGAGCGGCACTTATACGAACGGCAGCGGCACATACGGCATTGGCTCGGGCATTATCCTGTCGAGCGGCAATGTCAGCGCTTACGGCGATGGCGCCAACACGGCGACCGGGACGACCACGAACTTCGGCGTCAGCGCGACAGCGTCCCAAGAGGCCCTGCTCGACCCCATCACCGGCGGCTCGCTCAATCATAACGACGTGACCCAGCTCGATCTCACCTTCGATGTGGGCGCCGGTATCAGCCGGGTGTTCTTCAACGTCGTGTTCGGATCCGAAGAATACGCCGAATGGGTTGGAAGCCAATACATCGATGCGTTCGGCATATATCTGAACGGCGTCAATATCGCGACGTTCGCGGGCAACCCGGTCAACATCGATCACCCCAATATGGCCTTTATCGGCGGCACGGAACTGGACGGCATTCTCGATCCGACGGCGGGCAGCGGCGATCCGATCATGCTGTTCGAGGGCGTGGTTGGCGCCGGCTCCACCGGCAACACCCTGACCTTCATCATAGCGGATTCGGGCGACGACAGCCTGGACAGCACCGTCTATATCGAAGGGTTCGGCACAGCCAATCCGGGCGGCGGCACCACCGGCGGCGGTCAGACCCAGATTCCGGAACCGGGCGCGCTCGCCCTGTTTGGCCTCGGGCTCGCAGGGCTCGGCATCGTTCGCCGCCGCCGCGCCGCCTGACGCAACCGTCATATGCTACCTGTTAACGGCGGTCCTTCGGGGCCGCCGTTTTCGGCTGCGCGCCCCGCGGCGCTCACACGAGAATTTCAACCGTTCCCGCCGCGCCGTCGACGCGCAGCCTGTCGCCGGATGTAAACGCCGCGTGGTCCGTGTCGAGGCGGTGAACCAGCGGGATTTCCGCCAGCACGCATCCGGCGGTGATCACCGCATCGGCCTGCATGTTCACGATCGCGGCAGGCGCCAGGCCGCGCCGGGCAAGCTGCAGCAGGCTGAACGATCCCGCGGTCGATCCCTTGCCCGACCGGCACACCACGACGCGCCCGGCGACGCACTCGCCTTCGAGGGCATGACCGGTCTCGATCACGATTCCGGTGCTTTCATCCACGCCGAGATTGAAGGCGATGCCCTCGGATGTCACCAGGGCCGGCCCTTCGCCGGTCCCGCCGACCAGCCCGTCTCCCTTGTATTTCTGCGCCATTAACCCTATTTCCTTTTCTCGGCCCTATAAATGCGCAATCCGGCCGCGCACGTCGAGCCCTCTTGTCGAATTGTCTCTGCTCGATGTGTCTCTGCCGGATAATGTCAAACAGACAGGGCCCGGAGGGCGAGTATTATTTCTGAACCCCGCACAGGTTTTCCGCGTGACATCCGATAGCGATTTTTTCGTACGCTTCTGGGGCGTCCGCGGGTCTATCGCCTGTCCGGGCGCGGAAACCGCCGAGTACGGCGGAAATACCCCCTGTGTCGAAATCCGCTGCGGATCGCACCTGTTTGTGTTTGATGCCGGTACCGGGCTCCGCAAGCTGGGAAAATCGATCGCCCGGGACGGCATCACCGATGTCGATCTTTTCCTGTCGCACACCCATGTCGATCATATCGTGGGGCTCCCGTTCTTCTGCTACGCATTCAGGCCGGGAAATACGCTGCGTATCTGGTCGGGGCATCTGGAAGGCGACCGCACGACGGAAAGCGTGCTGCGCCAGTTCATGGCCGATCCCCTGTTTCCCGTGCCGGTCGATATCTTCGGCGCCGATGTCAGCTATCACGACTTCAATGCCGGTGAGACGCTGACACCCAAGGCCGGCGTCACCCTGCGGACGACAATGCTCAATCACCCGCAGAACGCCACCGGGTACCGCGTCGAATTCGCCGGCAAGTCGATCTGTTACGTCACGGATACCGAGCATTTCGCGGATGGGCCGGACAGCAACATTCTCGGACTGATCGACGGCGCCGACATCGTGATCTACGATTCCATGTTCACCGATGCCGAATATCCCGCCTACAGGGAGTGGGGCCATTCGACCTGGGAAGAGGGCGCGCGGCTGTGTGCGACGGCAAATGTGGGAACTTTCGTGATATTCCACCACCTGCCGGAGCGCACCGATGCCGACCTCGACGGGATCGCCGCTGCCGTCGAAAAAATGCGGCCCGGGTCGCTCGTCGCCCGCGAGGGCATGACGCTGACGCCCTGAGCGGAGACCGGGTTGAGCCGACTTCCCATCAGCAAGCGGCTTCGCCGGGCCCGCATGGGCCTGTCGACCCTGTTCGGCGCCCGCGTGCAGGGCTGGTTCATTCCCTACAGATACGCGGCCACGGTTGTCGAACCGGCGGGGTATCCCGCGCTTCAGCCGGTATTCGATGCGGCCCGCCCGGATATGGAGGCGTTTCTCGCCGCGCTCGACGGCTTCGCCGCCGATCTTCGGGCCATCGGGCCCGATACGCCGCCGCAACCGCGCTGGAACCAGGGCTGGTTTCCGCGGCTCGATGGCGCGGCCGCCTATGCCATGGTGCGGACCCGCCGGCCGGCGCGTATCGTCGAAATCGGCTCGGGCCATTCGACCCGGTTCATGGCGCGAGCGGTGTCGGACGGAAACCTGAACACCCGGATTACCGCGATCGATCCCGCCCCGCGGGCCGCGATTGCGGATCTCGGGGTAAGCCATATCGCGGCAACGCTGCAGGATGCCGGCACCGGCGTGTTCGCCGACATCGCGCCGGGCGATATCCTGTTTATCGATTCCAGCCATATTCTGATGCCCGGCACCGACGTCGATTACCTGTTCAACACGGTATGGCCGTCCCTGCCGGCGGGCACGGTGGTGCATATCCACGACATGCTGCTGCCCGACGGCTACCCTGCCGCCTGGTCGTGGCGCGGCTATAACGAGCAGTCGGTCGTCGCGCCGCTGCTGAATTCGGGAAGTGCGAAACTGCTGTTCTCCAGCCACTACGCGGCGACGCGCATGGCCGGTTCGGTGGACGCCACGGTTGCCGGCACCCTGCCACTGATCGACGGCGCCCTCGAAACCAGCCTCTGGGTCGAGAAAAGTTGATTTTCATGCCATGGCCGGAAAGGTCACATCTTCGCCATGCCTGATTTACGCAAGACCGATACCGTCCCCCCGACCCTGCCAGTGAACCAGCCGGTGAGCCAGACGCTGAACCAGTCGGTGAGTCCCCCTGCGCGCCTGCCGGCGCGGGTCCGGGCCGCGATCGGCGCCCAGCAGGATGCGTCGGAGCGGCTGATCGGCTGGTTCCAGCTTGCGGTCGTGGTGATCTTCGGCCTGCTTTATGCCGCGTCGCCCAAGACCTATGCGGCCGACGTGGAATTCACCCCGGTGCCGTGGGCGCTCGGCATCTATTTCGCCTTTACCGTCATCCGGCTGGTGCTGGCCTATCGCGGCAGCGTGGGCCCGGCGATGCTGTATCTGTCGATCGTGCTCGACATGTGCCTGCTGCTCGGCCTGATCTGGAGCTTCCACCTGCAGTACCAGCAGCCGCCGTCGTTCTATCTCAAATCGCCGACGCTGCTTTACGTATTCATTTTTATCGCGCTGCGGGCGCTGCGCTTCGAGGCGCGCTACGTGGTGGCCGCCGGGCTGGTCGCGGCGGCGGGCTGGACCGGGCTTGCCTCTTACGCGATCTATACCACCGGCACCGAAATGGTGACCCGGGATTACGTCTATTACATGACCAATAACGCGGTCCTGGTCGGCGCCGAGCTCGACAAGATCATCTCGATCCTGCTGGTCACGGCGATCATTGCGGTTGCCATCAACCGGGCGCGGAACCTGCTGAACCGGTCGGTGACCGAAGGCCAGGCGGCGCAGGACCTGTCACGGTTTTTCTCGCCCGAGATCGCCGACCAGATCACCGCGTCGGAAGAAGCCGTGTCCGCCGGGTCGGGCCAGGCGCGCGAGGCGGCCATCCTGTTCTGCGATATCCGCGGCTTCACCGGTTTCTCCAACACCCACCAGCCGAACGAGGTCATCGCCATGCTGGCGGATTACCAGCGCCAGATCGTGCCGATCCTGCAGAAGCACGGCGGCACCATCGACAAGTTCATGGGCGACGGCATCATGGTCACCTTCGGCGCGGCCCTGCCGACCGAAACCTATGCCGCCGATGCGCTGCGCGCGGTGGACGAGCTGATGCGGGGCGCCGATGACTGGAATGCCGGGCGCGTCGCGGCGGGAGAGCCCGAACTGCGCGTCGGCGCGGCGGTGGCGTCCGGCCGGCTGATCTTCGGCGCGGTCGGCGACGAGTCCCGGCTCGAATACACGGTGATCGGCGATGCCGTGAACCTCGCCGCCAAGCTCGAGAAAGCGACCAAGGACCAGAAGGTCCGCGCCCATACCACGCGCGAAACCTACGAGACCGCGCTGGCCCAGGGCTATACCCCGCCCGAATCCAAGGAGCAGCGGTCGGCCCAGGCGGTCGACGGCGTCGATGCGCCGATGGACCTGGTGGTGCTCACGGCTTAGAGGGGTTATTTTATACTCGGTAAAGAAGTATAAATACCCCGACCTCTCGGAGAAGTATATATGGGCAAAATAGCTGAGTTAGCGAGGCTAGACGCGGCTAAGTCTGGATTGTTTAAGAAGACATCCATTGTGGCCGCGACTATCGTGCTGCCGCTTTTCATCGCCTTGTGGGTCGCTTTCAAAGCGGACATCGATCAGGTGAATGGCTCCCTTTTCTGGGTAGTTTTGATTTTGTTGGCAGGAAGCAACCTGTTTTTGGCCTCGCTGAATCTGAGTGGTGCACATCTAGTGCAACAGGCCTTCTTTGAGAATCAAGACCTAAAGGTGATCTATAATGAATCGATTGCTGAGAATGAACAGATAAAACAGTCGCTTTATTCGTTGTCCATAATACAGGAAGCTGCAATCGCATGGCGTGTTATGCAGAGGAAGTATTTTAAAAATATTGTAAGCGTTGAGGATACCAAAGAATCTATTGAGGAGATATTGTCGATCTTGCGATTTGAAGGAGATAAAATATTTGATTTCAATGCCGGAGAACGTTGGAACTTTTCGGTATATATATTCGATGATCGGGATGAGTTTCTTAAACCCATTTGGAGAGAAAAACATCGAAACCATCCTTCTGATGGTGCGGGACGCCATTGGAAGCGTGGTCAAGGACATATTGGGAAAGCATTTTCAGACAAAACGTCTAAGATAACTGGCGATGCAAGTGACCCCGGGGTTGTGGATATGGTCCGTGCACCGGAAGAATTGCTGAAGGAATATGATGATGAGGTATATCGTTCCTTTGCATCAATTCCTATCGGACCTATCGATAACGGTGATGAGCCGCTCGGCGTATTAACGGCCACGAGTGACCAGAAAGAGAGATTCGATTTAGAAAGCTGCTTAATTCTTCGTCATGTGGCCGGCGTTTTAGCTAATCTTATTTACATGAATCAGATTGATCTCCATATTTTAATTGACGATTCGACAGAGCAAGGGAGTTAGACGGATGTCTAGAGTGACAAGGGTGCCCGTGCCTAAAGGTAAATCCAGCAAAATGGAGACCTATGACCTGAAGGTCGAAGTCAGTGCGTCAAAGATATCATCTGGAAAAAAATCCCCGACTCGCGACAAACAAAAATTTGCAAGTGAAGTTGTGGGAAGCGGTGAAAATATAGCCCGATATATAGTTTCAAGAGGTCGTCGGACCGCGTGAAGCAATCGTCCTAATCCTCCGCCTCGGCCAGCAGGAACCAGTTGCCGCGGACATTGCCGCAGCCGCTGCATTTCAGCTTTCTTTCGAGCCGTGAGACCCGCTCGTTGCCGAAGCGTTTTTTCAGCCGGGTCGGGTGGATGATCTTGCCCTTGCGGCATTTGCCGCAGATCGCGACGAAGCGGTCGCGGTAGTAGAAATCCGACAGCATGGCGCGGGCGCGCAAAGCCTGCCGGTCCTCCTCGGACAGGGCGGCCAGTTCGACAACGCTCCAGATACTACGCGATGGCATAAAAGAACAAAACAGGAACATAAGAGGGGAGTCAATGCCGGAGGCCTGTTTACGGCTCGGGTTCCGCAATTTGATGCCTGGTCCCAACCTTACTCCCCGGTCTTGTACCGGGGGTCCATGGCGGACACGGGCGCGGCGGATAAATGGACCCCCGGGTCGGGGCCCGGGGGAAGAAGAACAGGCTGGTGTCGGGGCTATGACAGAGTGTTCACGACCCCGTCGTTGCTTCGCTCAGACCCGTTCGATCACCGTTGCGATACCCTGGCCGACGCCGATGCACATGGTGCACAGCGCATAGCGCCCGCCGGTGCGTTCCAGCTCGTTCAGCGCCGTGGTGATCAGCCGCGCGCCCGACATGCCGAGCGGGTGGCCGAGCGCGATGGCGCCGCCATTGGGGTTGAGGCGGGAATCGTCGTCGGCAATGCCGAGGTCGCGGGTGCAGGCGAGCGCCTGGGCGGCGAAGGCTTCGTTGAATTCCATCACGTCCATGTCGTCCAGCGTCAGCCCGGCGCGGGCCAGTACCTTGCGGGTCGCCGGCGCGGGGCCGATACCCATGATGCGGGGCGGCACGCCGGCGACGGCGGCGGCAACCAGCCGGCCGCGCGGCTTCAGGCCGTGTTTTTTCGCGCCGGCCTCAGAGGCCAGCAGGATGGCGGCGGCGCCGTCATTGACGCCCGATGCATTTCCCGCCGTGACCGAGCCATCCTTGGTGAAGGCGGCGCGCAGCCGGGCGAGGTCTTCCATTTTCGCGCCATGACGCGGATGTTCGTCGGCATCGACAACCAGGTCGTCGCCGCGCCGCTGGGGAATAGTGACGGCGACGATCTCGGCTGCGAGCTTGCCGTCCTTGTGCGCCGCTTCCGCCTTGTGCTGGGACCACAGGGCGAATTTGTCCTGGTCCTCGCGCGAAATCTGGCGTTCGACCGCCAGGTTCTCGGCGGTATTGCCCATCGCGTCGACGCCGTACAGTTCTTCCATTTTCGGGTTCACGAAGCGCCAGCCGATGGTGGTGTCGTATATTTCCGCCTTGCGCGAAAACGCCTGGTCGGCTTTCGCCATCACGAAGGGCGCGCGGCTCATGCTTTCGACGCCGCCGGAAATCACCAGGTCGGCCTCGCCGACGCGGATGGCGCGGGCCGCCTGCGCGGTCGCTTCCATGCCCGATCCGCACAGCCGGTTGACGGTCGCGCCGCCGGCTTCCATCGGAATACCGGCCAGCAGGCTCGACATGCGGGCGACGTTGCGGTTGTCCTCGCCGGCCTGGTTGGCGTTGCCGTAATAGACATCGTCGACCTCTGCCCAGTCGACGGACGGGTTGCGATCCATCAGCGCCTTGATCGGCACTGCGCCGAGATCGTCGGTACGGACCCCGCTCAGACCGCCGCCATAGCGGCCGACGGGGGTGCGGATGGCGTCACAGATGAATGCGTCAGACATGTCTTTGAATCCCTATTCCAGAAGGACGCGCATTGTTGTCGATGGCGCGCGGCCCGGCAAGGTCTCAATCGGCAAAGAGCCTGTGCCGCGAATGCACGGAAAACCGTTCAGGCGCGGCGTCGCGTCCACGCTGCGGCGGCCAGAAACAGCGCCAGCAGGCCCGTCGTCCCGGGCGCGGAAATCGACGCCGCCGGAAGGGTCGGCAGGTCGGTGGTAAAATCATTGACGGTTGCGAATACGAAACCGACTTCATCGCCGAACGCATCCAGTTCGACCCCGACCAGCAGGGCCGTCACATCGGCGGGCAGTGCGTCCGGGATGACCGATCCGTCCGTGAACCAGCTTGAATCGCCGAAAAACGCCAGCGTCCATTCCTCGCCGTCGGCAGGGCTGAACTCGCCCGGCGCGCAGCCGCCCGGGATCAGGCAGACATCGACCGCCGTGCTGCCGAGCAGCTCGATCCAGTCATACGTGCCGTCGGGCAGCAGGCCGCCGGTATCCGCGGATGTCAGCGACAGGTCGTTATTAACGACGATCCCCATCACGTCCGCGGCATAGCCTCCGCCGGAGGGCGGCACCAGGTCGCCCGTCCAGGAAAACCCGTCCGCCGTGGCAAATTCGTAAAACGATGTAAATTCGTGGCCCGGCACCGCGGAGGGCGTGGTGATGGCGTTGAATGCGTCTGTCTCGTCGGTGCTCAGCGCGATATCGGCCTGCAAGACCGTGCCGGGCACAAGGTCGCCCGCATAGCTGCCGGTCGAGGTCACGACGGTCGCCGTGCCACTCACCGAGAAGGGCATGGCCTGGGCCGGTACAGCCCAAAACCCCGCAAGGACCGCGGCGATTCCAATGATTTTGGTTGTCTTGAGCATCCTGATGACCTCCTGTCGGGCCCCGGCCGGGACCGTTTTCCACGATGCCGGACGTCCGGCATTCTTGCTTGTTGCGGAATGTATCGGCCAGATTCGCAGCCGGGTCAATCCACAGATGCTTCCGTCGTTCGGGATTGACCGCATTCTGTCCGACGCAGCGCGGCGGGCCATTCGGCGAAGCGCGGCCATGCACCGCCGGGGCTTGATTGCCGACGGCGTTTGGGCGAGCGTGCAGTATGAATTCTACCCCGCTTACTCCCTATGCCGACGGCGCGAAGGCGATGCGGATCGGTCCTGCACCGCGCATCGCGATCGATTATATCGGCGCCGGTCCGCTGGTCGTCTTCCTGCACGGGATCGGCGGCGACCGGTCGACCTGGGCGCATCAGCTTAGCGCCTGCGCCGATGCGGGCTATTGCGCGGTGGCGTGGGATGCGCGCGGCTATGGCGACAGCGACGACTATGACGGCGCGCTCAGTTTCACCGATATCGCAGACGATCTCGCCCGCGTGCTCGATGCTTTTGCCGTCGACAGGGCCCATATCGTCGGCACGTCCATGGGCGGGCGGATATCGCTCGAATTCTTCGCCAACCACCCGGAACGGTTTGCGACCCTGACGTTGGCCGGGGTGCATGCCAGTTTCGGACACTTCTCGCCCGAGAAACAAAAGGCGTTCGTCGCCGCACGGAGCAAGCCGCTGATAGAGGACGGGCTGGAACCGGCGGATATCGCGCCCGGCGCGATTCAACGGCTGGCCGGGCCCAATGTGTCCGAAGATGCGCGGACCCGCGCCATCGCGGCGGCGTCGCGGCTGCACAAGCATTCCTATATCAAGACGGTCGAGGCGACGACGCAGTTCGACCGCGAACACGTACTGGCGGAAATCGACGTGCCGACGCTGGTCATCGGCGGCGAGTTCGATCCGCTGACCCCGCCCGAGATGACGCGCAGGATCGCCGACGATATCACGGGCGCCGAGTATCATATGATCTACGATGTCGGCCATCTCGGGAATCTGGAAAACCCGGTCGCGTTCAACCGGCTGCTGGATCAGTTCCTGGCGCGGTATCGCGATCGCGCGAATGTCGCCGCGGACCCCGAAATACTGGCCGGCTGATACAGGGAGAAAAAACATGGATCTCGGCATTCACGGAGAGGTCGCACTTGTCCTCGGCGGCACCCAGGGCCTGGCGCTGTCGGCGGCGCACCACCTGTCGGCGGCGGGCGCGATCGTGGTCCTGAACGGCCGCGATGCCGAAAAAGGCGCGAAGGCCGTTGCCGACCTGCCCAATGCGGGCCATTTCGTGCAGGGCGATATCACACAGGCGGCCGACCGTGCCGCCATCATCGAGCAGACGGTGGCGCTGGCAGGCGCGCCGTCGATCCTGGTGACCAATTCGGGCGGCCCGCCCCCGGGGCAGTTCATGGACCACGACGATGCCACGTGGGAAGCGGCGCTGCGCAACAACATGCTCGGCCATATCGACATGGCGCGCCGGGTGATCCCGGCGATGATCGATAAAAGCTGGGGGCGGATCGTCAACATCACCTCCTTTGCCGTGCGCGAACCCTATCCCAACCTGGTGTTGGCCAATGCCGTGCGCGCCGGGCTGCACGGGGCGATGGCGACGCTGGCGCGCGAGGTTGCCGACAGGGGAATCACCGTCAACAACGCCCTGCCCGGCCTGATGGATACACCCGCCCTGCAGCGCGTCTATAACGCGCAGTCCCAGCGGGAGAATATTGCGGTAGAAGAAGCGCGCGACCGGATGGCGGACTCGATCCCGGCGAAACGGCTCGGCACGGCGGAGGATTTCGGCCCGGCGGTGGCGTTTCTGTGTTCGCGTCACGCGGGATACATTACCGGCCAGAACCTGACGGTCGATGGCGGGCTGGTGCGCGCCCTATTATAGATTAGGGGTGCGGGACAGAATGGGAGCGGAAGACAAATGCTGACAGGCGACATGCTGCGCCGTGCGACGGTGCGGTTTCCCCGAAAAACGGCAATCATCTGGCAAGGCCGACACACGACCTATGCCGACCTCAATGCCGATGCGAACCGCTTCGCCCATGCGCTGGCGGAACTCGGCCTGAAAAAGGGCGAGAAGGTCGGCATCATTTCGCGCAACCGGACCGAATACGGCATCGTGTTTTTCGGGGCGGCGAAATCGGGCTGCGTGCTGGTCAATGTCTCCGTGCTCTATGCGCCGGACGAACTGCAATACGTGCTGAACAAGGCCGATGTGCAGGCGCTGATTTATGAGGACCTGTTTGCCGAAAAGATAGAAGCGGTAAAACCGAACTGTCCGAAAATCGAGACTTACATTCCGATCGGCAAGCCCTTCGACGATTTTATCGCCGGGCAATCGGCGGAAGAGCCCGATGTCGATATCGACGAGCGCGATCCGTTCTCGATGACCTATACCGGCGGCACCACCGGCCTGCCGAAGGGCGTGCTGGCGAGCCACCGCGCGCGGGCGGTGACCGCGCATACCGTGATGGTCGAGGAAAAAATCGACGAGCGCGACATCGTCGGTATCGTCACGCCGCTGTTCCATATCGCGGCGCTGAACATCATGTTCCAGCCGGCGATCCTGGCCGGCGCCACCGTGACCCTGCTGTCGAAATGGGAACCCGCGGATTTCGCCACGATGGTGCGCGAGACCGGTATGACCGCGAATTTCATGGTGCCGACCCAGGCCGGCATGGTGGTGCAGGATCCCGGTTTCGATCCCGCCGACTACGCGACCTGGCGCAAGGTGTCGTTCGCCGGCGCGCCGATGCCAGACTGGGTGCAGCGCGATTTCTTCGAGAAACTGCCGAAGGTGAAACTGACGCAGATCTACGGCCAGTCCGAAATGGGCGTGATCGCGGTGCTGCCGCACTGGCATCTGCCGGAACGCCTCGGATCGGTCGGCAGGCCCGCCTATAATGTCGATATCGCCTGCGTCCATCCCGACGGCACGCCGGTCAAACCGGGCGAGGTCGGCGAGATCGTCTCGAAGGGCGACAACCTGATGACCGAATATTACGGAGAGCCCGAACAGACGGCCAATTTCTTCAAGCTGGACGACGGCTGGGCATGGTCGGGCGACCTGGCGACGGTCGACGAAGACGGCTTCTTCACCCTGATCGACCGGTCGAAGGACATGATCATCTCGGGCGGCGAAAACATCTATCCGAAGGAAATCGAGGATGCGCTGTACGAACACGATGCGGTCGCCGAATGCGCCGTGTTCGGCATCCCCGAAGACAAGTTCGGCGAAGTGCCGGCCGCCTATATCCTGCTCAAAAACGGGATGACCGCGACCGAAGACGAAATCGTCCAACATTGCGCGACCCGGCTCGCCCGGTTCAAACGCCCACGGCTGGTGAAATTCGTCGACGATTTCCCCAAGACGCCGATCGGCAAGATCCAGAAAAACTTCCTCAAGGACCCCTACTGGGCGGAACAGGAGAAAAAGATATGACCGACCGCTACGCCGCCTATGAACGGCTGAAATTCGACACGCCCGCCGACCGTATCCTGCGTATCACGATGGATGCACCGGGCCGCCTGAACGCGGCGGACGAGACCATGCATGACGAGCTTGGCCGCATCTGGAAAGACGTGCAGGAAGACGCGGACGTGTCCGTCGCCATCCTCCGTGGTGCCGGCGATGCGTTTTCCGCGGGCGGCGATTTCGACATGATCGATAACATGATCGACAATTACGAGACCCGCGTGCGCGTGTGGCGCGAGGCGCGCGATCTTGTCTATAACGTGATCAACTGCTCGAAGCCCATCGTCAGCGCCATGCACGGCCCGGCGGTCGGCGCCGGCCTCGTCGCCGGCCTGCTTGCCGACATCTCCATCGCTGCGAAGGACGCGCGCATCATCGACGGGCACACCCGTCTCGGCGTGGCGGCGGGCGATCATGCCGCCATCGTCTGGCCGCTGCTCTGCGGCATGGCCAAGGCGAAATACTACCTGCTGCTGTGCGAGCCGATTTCCGGCGAAGAGGCCGAGCGCATCGGGCTTGTCTCGCTCTGCGTCGAGGCGGACGAATTGCAGGACAAGGCGGTCGAGGTGGCGCAGAAACTCGCGTGCGGCGCGCCGTCGGCAATCCGCTTCACCAAATACGCGCTGAACAACTGGCTGCGTATGATGGGGCCGAATTTCGACACCTCGCTGGCGCTCGAATTCCTCGGCTTCACCAGCCCCGAAGCGAAGGAAGGACTGGCGAGCTTGCGCGAAAAACGCCGTCCCGACTTCGACCCGAACATGGATCTTTAGGATAATCGTCATGACCAAGGTGTACGGCGACTTCGACCAGGAAACGCTGGATAACGAGTATCTCATCAGCCGGACGGTGCCGAGCCTCGATCCGTTTCTCGCCGACTATGCCGGGTTCAGCGCCGACGCGCGGGCGAACCTCGACTGCCGCGAAGACGTATCCTGCGGCGATCATCCCGACCAGCTGCTCGATATTTTTCCGGCCACGGGAAAGGACGGCAGGCCGGCGCCGGTGTTTATCTTCATTCACGGCGGATACTGGCGGATGCTCAGCCACAAGGAATCGTCCTTCATGGCGGAGAACATGGTGGCGAACGGCATTGCCGTCATCGCCGTCAATTATTCGCTGGCGCCGGATGCCTCCATCGACACGATCGTGCGCCAGTGCCGCGAGGCCATTGCCTGGACATGGCGCAATGCGGCCGATTTCGGCGGCGATCCCGACCGTATCTTCGTCTGCGGCTCGTCGGCCGGCGGGCACCTGACCGGGATGATGGTCGCCGGCGGCTGGCACACGGATCTCGGCGTGCCCGCGGACGTGATAAAGGGGGCGGTGCCGCTCAGCGGTCTGCACGATCTGGAGCCGCTGCGGCTTTCGTGCATCAACGAGTGGGCGAAGCTCGATGAAGACGCCGCGCGGCGCAACAGCCCGGTCCATCACCTGCCCGCCGAGGGGTGCCCGCTGATCCTGTCCTACGGCGCATCGGAGACGGCGGAATTCAAGCGGCAAAGCGCGCTGCTTGCCGATGCATGGCGCGCCCGCGGCTGGCAGGCGGATCTCTTCGAACATCCCGACCGCAACCACTTCGATATCGTGTTCGATCTCCGCGATTTCGACAGCCTGCTGGGCCGCCGTGTCCGCGACATGATCGGCTGATACCCGCATGCGCGCATGAAGTTTTTCCGATGAAAGTACCCGTCGTCTACACGGCGGTCTTTGCCATGCTGTTCCAGCAGGCATTGTCGACCATGAGCGGGCTGACCATCCCTGTGCTCGCCCCGCCGATTGCCGCCGAAACCGGGCTCAGCGCCAGCCTGGTGGGCGTCTATACCGCTTTTTTATATGGCGGATCGATGATCTCTTCGCTGGCGGGCGGCGGATTTCTGCTGCGCTTCGGCGCGCTGCGCGTGAGCCAGGCCTGCCTGCTCGTCGTCGCGCTCGGCCTGCTGATCAACATGCCGGGCTATATCTACCTGTTCGTGCTCGGCGCCCTCGTCACCGGGCTTGGCGGCGGGCCGTCGACCCCGGCAAGCTCGCAGATACTCGCACGCTATACCAATCCGTCGACGGCGCCTTTCATCTTTTCGATCAAGCAGACCGGCGTGCCGGTCGGCGGGGTGATTGCCGGCGCGCTCCTGCCGGTGTTCGTCGACCTGTTCGGCTGGCGCGGCGCGCTGGTCTGTGCCGCTTCCATGGCGCTCGCCTTCGCGCTGATCCTGCAGCCGTTCCGCGCCGAGTTCGATTCCGACCGCCAGCCGCAACGCAGCCTGAAACTGACGGACCTGCGCGCGACGCTCGGCGCGGTGCTGCACGATGCCCGCGTCCGCGAACTTGCCATGGGCCTGTTCGCGTTCACCGGGCTGCAGCTCGCCTTTGCCTCTTTCTTCGTCTCGTTCCTGTCGCTCGGCCTGGGGTGGACCCTGACCGATGCAGGGATCGCCTATTCGGTCGCGATGGGAGCGGGGATCGTCGGGCGGCTGTTCTGGGGCTGGGTCGGTTCTGCTTACGTGCCGCCGATTCTGCTGCTCGCCCTGCTTGGCGTAGCGATGGGCTTGGCCTGCATGGCGATCGGGTTCGTCGATAGCGGCTGGCAGAAGCCCGCTGTCTGGGCGGTGGCATTTGTCTACGGGGCGACGGGCATCGGCTATCAGGGCGTCCTGCTCGCCGAAATCGCGCGCATAGCGCCGCCCGGCATGGCCGGGGTGGTCACCGGCGGGGCGGTATTTTTCGCCTATGTCGGGATGATTACGTTTCCCGGCAGCTTCGGACTGATCCTCGCGCTGACCGACACCTATCAGTCGGCTTTTGTTATTCTGGGCGCCGTACCCATCGTCGTCGGCGGAATGCTGTTCCGGTCGGCGCGCCGGGTTCGCGCCGACCGGTAATACATAACTGAGGCTTTACCTGCGCTGGCGGGTGCGCACAATCATGCCGCCCGCGGCCAGGGCGACGATCAGTGCCATGGACGGTTCCGGGATAGAGGTCAGGCGGTACATTGTCGTGGTACCGCTGTCCTCATTGCCGATGGCGAGATAGGCGAAACCGTCTGCGCTGTCGTCTTCGCCGATAAAGGCGAGCCCTTCCGGTGCTTCATCGCCGTCGTTGTAGATCAGACCCGCGAAGTAGGGGTTCAGCGGATCGTCCAGCTCGAACACCATGATCGCATCCGACCGTTCGAGTCCGACAAAGGCAAACAGCAGATCGCCCACTTCGCCGACGACGACACTCTCGGGTTCGGGGCCCTTGTTGTCTTCGCGCCCGTCGGGCCAGAAGTCGGGGAACTGGTCGATCAGTATCTGTTCGATCATATCGCCGCTGTCGAAAATAATGGTGCCGTCTTCATCAAGGATCGAGAACGACCGGGCGCCGAAAGCGTATAGTTCCTCGTAATCGCCGCTGCCGTTCTGGCCCAGCGTTGTCGTGACGTTCAGGCGGCCGAATTCATCGTCATCCCCTGTGCCGGCGGGGAACCCCGACAATGACAGGTCCTTCACCCGGGCTTCCTCGGCGAAGCCGTCATAGTCGCGGGCATCGCCTTCGTTCGCCGTGATCAGATAGGTCGTGCCGCCTTTTTCGAAAGATGCGATGGCGTCGGGCTGATACATGCCGAGCACATTGCTCAGGGTCTTGATCTCGATCGGATCGCGATCGCTCGGATCGATCCCCTGGCCGGGAACGCCATGGTCCTTATAGCCCAAAGGCACAACATCGGTGACGGTCGGCACTGCGCCGGATATGTCGACGATCGCCAGCGCGTTGTTTTCCTGCAACGTCACATAGGCTTTCGTACCGTCAGGAGAGATGGCGATGTATTCCGGCTCCAGGTCCTGGGACACCGTCGCACCCGGCCCGAAGATACGCACACCGCTCGCGATCAGCGCTGCTTTCTGGGCATCGAAGCCGCTGAAACCAGCTGTCTGGACCGAGCTTGTTGCGACATCGACGACCGACACCGACCCGACCGGATCGACGTCGTAATCGTCGTTCGGCTCCCCTTCGTTTGCCACCAGCAGCTTGGTGCCGTTCTGTGCGAAAGTCACCATGTCCGGGTTGGCGCCGACAGTGATTTCCGTCGGCGCGGCGGCCAGGTTGGATGTGTCATACATCAGCACCGCGCCGTTCTGCTGGACGTTCGATGCGGCCGCCGCGATTGCGACCTTGCCGTTCTTGACCGCGACGCTGTTGACGCCGTCGAACCGGCCCGTATCGAGCGGGATCGTTGTGATAAGCGCCCCGGTGACCGCATCCAGGACGTCGACACCATCGCCGCCGGCAACATATACCCGCTGATCGTCCGGATCATGCGCGACGATCTCGGACGTCGTGCCCGCGCCGGGGCCGTTATGGTCGTACGACCATACAACGCTCGCCTCGACGATCGGCGCGGCATGGACTGCCGGCGTTGCCAGCGCGATAACCGCGGCCGGGATCGCCACTGTCGCCGCGCGCAATGCAATTCGGCTGATTGAACATTCTCTCGCATTTAATGATGCCTGAAACACGTCGTGCCCCTTTTGGTTTTGATTTCATCCGGGGCAGACGTCTTGGAACGACCTTGCTCTGCCCTTCAATTTTCCTAACAGGACCAAATGACGGGTGTGTGACAGGGGCATGGTTGGTATGCTTTGGTGGCATATATGCTTTGAGAAAACGCCAACCAAAAGAAGAACCCATGGGACCCATCAAAACCACCATCGTCGGCAGCCTGCCGAAACCCGAATGGCTTTCGGATCCGGAACAGTTGCGCGCGCCCTGGCGTCAGGAAGGCTCCGCGCTTTCCCAGGCGCAGGACGATGCCGTCACGCTGACGCTACTGGCCCAGGAACAGGCCGGGCTGGATATTATCTGTGACGGCGAACAGCGGCGCCGGCATTACATCTGGGGTTTTATCGAAAAACTCGGTGCTGTCGATTTCGAAAACCCGGCAAAGAAACAGAGCCGCGGCCAGCGCTATTCGGAGGAAACCCCGGCACCCCGCGTGCTCGAGGAATGGACCTGGACCGAACCGGTGCTGCTGGATGCGCTGCGTTTCGCCAAGGCGCGCACCGACCGCCAGGTAAAGGTGACCCTGCCCGGCCCCATGACGGTGGCCGACAGTGTTTTCGACGAGGCCGGAGGCCGGTCGGATGCGGATTTCGCCGCCGCCTATGCCGACCTGCTAAACAAGGAGGCGCGCGCATTGTCGCAAGCGGGTGCGGACGTCATCCAGATCGATGAGCCCTGCTTCAACATCTATACCGACGAGGTAAAGGACTGGGGGCTGGAAATTCTGGAGCGCGCGTTCGATGGCGTGACCGCCAAGCGCGCCGTGCATATCTGCTACGGCTACGGCACCGAGGTCGTCCTGAACTGGAAAAAAGCCAATGACGACTGGAGCCACTATAACGCCACCCTGCCGCTGATCGCCGACAGTTCGATCGATCAGGTCTCGATTGAGACCGCGGCCTCGGGGGTCGATCTCAGCGTGCTCGACTGCCTCGCCGGCAAGGACGTGATGGTCGGCGTGATCGATGTCGGCACTGAAGAAGTGGAATCGGCCCAGGTCGTCGCCGACCGTATCCGCCACGCGATGGAACACGTTTCCGCCGAACACCTGATCGCGTGTACCGATTGCGGCATGGTCCCGCGCAGCCGCCGGTCCGCCGAGGGTAAGATGAACGCGCTGGCGGCCGGCGCGGCGCTGGTCAACCGCGAACTCGGCGCCTGACGGCGCCGGGTTTCGCGCGAACCGGTTAGACTGCGCGCGTTACGGGGAGGCGGCCCTCAGACCTCTTTCAGCAGGGCGAACGTGCGCTCCCAGGACTGTTCCGCCGCGGCTTCGTTATAGGCATCTCCATGACCCGGCAGCATATAGCCGTGCTCAACGCCGCCCGGATACAGGATCACTTCCGCGTCGTCACGTGCTGAGAAGGTTTTCTTGACCTCGTCGATAACGTCTAACGATGCCGCCCGGTCGTTGTCGCCCCAGTGGAAGCTGAGCGGGCAGCCCACATCCGGCATCAGGTCGAGATATTTGTCGACGAAAGATCCGTGATAGGAGATTCCCGCCTGGATACCGCATTTGGCGGCGGCGACAAGGGCGAACGGGCCGCCGTAACAGAACCCCATGACGGCAACCTTGCCGTTCGAATCGTCCCGCGACCGGAGATGGTCGACCACATCGGCAACATCGCCGAAGGCCTGGTCGAACGGGGTACGTCCCATGCGGGCAAAGGCGCGGGCGCGGCCCTCTTCGTCATGGCCGATGACCCCCTTGTCCTCGTCGCGCCAGAACGGATCGGGGATGACGGCGGCGAAACCTTCTCCCGCGAGCCGCTCTGCCACCATGGCCATGTCGTCATTCACGCCGAAGATCGAGGGGACGACCACCACCCCGGTGGAGGGTCCGCCGTCGGGGAATGCCGCCATGCAGGGAATATTTCCCCCGCCCGAGGCGGGGACATTTATCTCGGTTACAGCCATGGTCTCTACCTTCTCTGATTGATCGCTTTGTTTGATCGAACGTGCCCGGAATTCGGCCCGGCCGGTTGCGGGCCGCGATCTTTCTTACTTGATGTCCCGAGGGGTTGCAAAGCCGCTGCGCCGCGGAAGGCGGGATGAACGCGGCGGTCTGGAAAAGATCGCACAAAAAACGGCGCCCCCGTGACAGGGGCGCCGCCTTTGTATCGGGATGAACCGAAATCTACATGCTGAGCGGGCTGAACTTCTGCGCCGTCTCGGCCGTCTTTTTGCGGTCCATGTCGGGCAGCGGGATCAGGCCCTTGTCGGCCAGGTATCCGTCCGGGCCCCAGGCTTTCTCAGCCGTGAACTCGGATACGTATTCCTTGATGCCCGGTACGACACCGACATGGGCATTCTTGACGTAGAAATACATCGAGCGCGAAACCGGGTATTTGCCTTCGGCAATCGAGTCGAACTCGGGTGCCGTGCCGTTGACAATGCTGCCCTGCACCTTGTCGGCGTTCGAATCGAGGAACGAGAAGCCGAAGACGCCGAAGGCATTCGGATTGGCGACGAGTTTCTGAATGATCAGAACGTCGTTCTCGCCCGCTTCGATGAAACCGCCATCTTCACGGATGCCGTGGCAGACCGCTTTGTAGCGCTTGCCGTCGGATTTTTTCAGCGCCGCGATGCCGGAAAACTGCTTGCAGCCGCCTTCCATCGCCAGCTCGACGAAAGCGTCGCGCGTGCCGGAGGTCGGGGGCGGTCCGAGGACCTCGATTTTCTGCGCCGGCAGGGACGGATCGATCTCGCTCCACATCTTGTAGGGGTTCGCCTTCAGCTCCGAACCGTCGGCATTGGCGGGGACGCTCTTGGCGAGGGCGAGGAAAAGCTGCTTCAGGGTGATATTCATCTGTTTGGCCGACTTGGCGTTGGCCAGCACGATGCCGTCAAACCCGATCTTGACCTCGGTGATCTTGTTTACGCCGTTCTTGGCGCACAGCTCGACTTCGGATTTCTTGATCCGGCGCGACGCGTTGGTGATGTCGGGGTGCTGCACGCCGACGCCGGAGCAGAACAGTTTCAGTCCGCCGCCGGAACCGGTGCTTTCGACAACCGGGGTCTTGTAGTTCGTCGTCTTGCCGAACTGTTCGGCGACCGTGGTCGAGAACGGGAAAACAGTGGACGATCCGACGATGCGGATCTGGTCGCGCGCCTGAGCGCTTGTTGCCATGGCAACGGTCGCTGCCGCTGCAATTGCAATAATACGGGTGGTGTTCATTTCGCCTCCAAAGGAGCATTCCAGTTTACGCGGAAGGCGGAACATCCAGTTACACGCCGATCCGGCCGGCGCCCATCGCCGACACCCGGAAACTACGGAGGCTGTGCGATGGAAATGTGACGATAAAATGACAGTTTTGTGACGGCGCAAACGGGTGATGGTTGGGGGGTAGCCTGGTGGTACCGCCGTAATCGTTCGCACCGATGATTTCGGCGCGATATACGAGATCGCGGAAACAACCGCTACCGGATCGATCGGGGTACCGACCGCCGGGGCTGGCGGAATCGGGATCTATCGCTTCGCGATAGCGCGCAATGGCGCGGTCGACCCTGCCCTGTGACGTAGAAGAGGTCAGAGGTTTTATCAGCGCATTGGCAATTTGCGCGAAGGACGAAGAGGTGGCCGGGCGGGAGAAATTAGCAGCAGAAGCGATCAAAACGATGGATCGAGGTGGCAATATCCGTGCAGACGTTGATCTTGATCTTCACGCAGAGATCCGCGAGGTGGATGATCCCGCCCAGCGCGCCCCTGCCGGCGCCTCCCCAGATTGAGTACGCTGGGGGGGCAGGTCGAAACTACCCCTTGTTGATATTCCTAATTTAGATCTGAGACGCTTTAGTTCAGTATTTTTTTATTCTTATCCTGAAGCCGTAAAAATATTTACGTAGCAAGTGCGTAGCTAGTGTTAAGCACCCAAGTTTAAATCTCGAAACGTCCAGCGTTGAAATTGACTAAAGATCGAATAAATTGAGCAGAAACAAATACATAGTTTCGCCCGGTTGCATCTGAAATATCCCAAGCAGTGCCAATATCAGCGTCGATGCCATGATCGGCCGCGTTTCTAATGTGCCCTAGATACTTGCTAGCGTTAACAAGCTTAGGCGGGATGTGACCGGCATTTTTGAGAACTTCTACTTTGGCGTTTAATCCATGTGCTGCATCGACTCGTGTCGCTCGCTCATTGCCATACCAATTCAAAAAAGACTCAACAGCGTTAGCAGCATTTACTACTGCTTCTCGTCCTGCCCCGCCGCCTGACGCATGTCGCATTGAATTCGCCAAAGGCACAATAACTTCATCGTGATTACACACAGCCGCGGCATCTGGGCCTATCTCCTCACGCACCCTGTAGACTGCCGCCGCAAATTCGGCGCTTCCCGACGCTAGTTCTGAAAGCAAGTTACTCATGCTTTTTAGATCGCGTTCATAGGTCGCACCTTGGCTCACGATCAAGGCGCCACTGTAGGTAGCAAGATTGAGGAGCGTGTCTTTCACCTCTTCACGATGGTTGTCGATATCGAGAATTGCTTTTGTGCGATTGGCTGCCGCAGTTGGATCATTGGTTGCTTCGAGCTCTTCACGAAAAATCAAAAATGGTTTGTAACTCTCTAGCGTCACACGGAGTACCGCTGCGCGCTCCGTGTCCTGAGGCGTTCGTAGCGCTCTACAAAGCGGACTTAATGGTTCAAAAACGCCTTGATTCTCCGAGAGAAGACCCAGATCAACGGCAAGAGCCAACGCTTTGGTTGTGTGATCTGACGGGAGATCGGTAAACGTCGCAATCGTTGCCAAATCGGCAGCAGTCTTAAGTGCTACGCAGGCCTCTGATACGATTACTACCTGTTCAGCAGTCGCCTGGGAAAAGGGCCGAGGCATTTATTAATTCGCCGTTGCGTCTTGATCGTTTTCATCGGATTGCGGCTTCTGAGAGAAATCATCAACAACCTTGCGGAGTTTGCGCCCAAGGTTTTCAAGGTCATCAGTTGTGCAGGTAACTTTGACGTCAATCGAAATAGCAAAAGGTGAATCCTCGTCCCCGATTTGTACCCGGAGGCCTTCGTTAGTGGTTCGAATGGCTGGGGGGGCGGGGATGCCTCTAAGTTTCTCTCTATCAGCGGTACCGATTTCATTTTCAGATTGCTGCCACTGAGTCGATGTTGACCCAACCACTAGCTTTCCGTCTTCTTCATTCAGGTGGCCGGTCATTCTAAGGATCTGGATAATCGTTCCAGCACCGGCAGTCGTATACCCAGATTTTTTTGCCCCGGCGCTATAAGCGATATGAGCTCGAAGCGAGCTTTCTTCCATCCCTTTTCGTATACGCACTGCACTTAGAATATTCTTCAAAAACTCGCTATCTGAAACAATCTCAGCATATGCTTCGCGCACTTCATCTTCCAGATTATGTGATAGTGCGTTCCCCAAACGTTTGCCAACGTCGGTTGATGCTTTCTTCGCACCCGACTCAATGATCCCAACCGAGACCAAAAACTTGGAATTTCGACTGACAGTTGACTCGGGAACACCACCTGTCGCCTTGCTGACGTCGGCAAGCGTTGAAGGTTTGTCTAAGGCAGCATAGCCTGCGATAATCTTATTTACTTCCTCAATTGAGGAGGCTGGGAGGTTAAAATCTTCGCTCATTTTTCCAAACTCTCTATCTAAAGTCGCACATATTTAGCGATTTGAGATCATTGCACAATAGAATGTCGCGCAACCTTCGCCAGTCGTCTAGCTCAGATTTTCATAAACGGCCAGTACTCAGGATTAACAGGGTCCCGAAAAAACCGTATAAATTATTGCGAATTTTGATCAATCGATAGGCCGATCTCTTGCCACCGGGGGTTGACGGATCATCTATCAATAGTAGTGGTGCCGCCTGCGTGACTCGAACACGCGACCCCCGCATTACGAATGCGATGCTCTACCAGCTGAGCTAAGGCGGCCCTAAACCGTATTATAGCCGTATTAATTCAAACACGACATCTCTAACCAACTGAACCACCTTAATCTATCCCGGTAGACCCGCTTCTTACGAATGCGATGCTCTACCAGCTGAGCTAAGGCGGCCTGTGCAATCCGGCTTGTCGATTGCAGGCGGACAAATAACGCCTAATGCCCGGACAAACAAGAGGAGAAGCGACAGGGCGGCGTCAGGGCCGGGAAGGCGGATGCTTGTCGTCCGTATTTTCGCCGGCCGCGGAGGGGCCGGCTTGTGTGTCCTCCGTGATCTCGTCTTCCAGCAGCAGGGTGCCGCCCTCCTGATCGAGGATGTCGCCATGGCCGTCATCCGCACCGGCGAGGCGCAGGCCGGCCGTCGGCGCGCGGGCCGGCGGTTCCCAGGTCAGCGTTCCCAGCGCCTGGCAATGCCCGCACACAGGTGTCCAGTCTCCCCAGGCGGCGCCGCAATCGCTGCAGATCCAGGCCGGGTCGGGCGGCGCATCGGAGGCGCGGAGCAGCCAGGTGTGCACGGCCTGCGGATCTTTTCCCGATCGCTCTTCCAGATCGGCCATCATCCGGCAGACACGGGCCGGTGGGTCGTCGCCCGCGGCTTTTTCCAGATGGTTTCGCGCTTCGCCCCACAGTTCCGCCGCAAGCGCCGCCTGCGCCAGTGCAATATGGCTTTCCCGATGGTCGGCGTTGAAGGACAGCAGGCGCTCGAACCGCTTGACCCGTTTCAGCACGTCGCCGTCCGCCTTTTCCATTTCGCCGTAAAGGCGGGCGAGCTCCGGGTGCGGCGTGCGCTCCCAGGCATCCTGGATCATGCGTGTTGCCGGGCGGGTCTTGCCGGCGCGCACCATCAGGTCCGCGCAGCGCAGCACGGCGGGCAGGAATTCCGGCGCCAGCGTGTTGGCGCGCTTTGCGAATTTGAGCGCTTCGGCCGGCTCGCCGCCCGCTTCCGCTTCGCTGCTGCACCCAAGCAACACCGTTGCCCGGCGATCCCGGGCTGCCTCGGCGGTCACCGCTCGCCGCTTCACGGCTTCTTCCAGGGTCGACAGCGCGGCCTGCCATTTTCCCTCGGCGACCTGCAGGTCGAACATGGTGTTCAGAACCCAGGGCGTTTTCGGCTGCAGTCGATAGGCGCGCTCGGCGTATTCCAGCGCACCGCGCCGGTCGTTGTTCTTCTGCGCCTGCATCAGCAGGCCGCGGACGCCGAGAAAAGCGGTTTCGGGCCGTTCCAGCATGGCGCTGAAATACCGTGTGGCGGCTTCTTCGTCGCCGTTCAGCTGGGCCGCCTGGGCGGAGAGCAGCATTGTCAGCGGCGGTTCGTTGAGCAGCACATCCGCGCGCCGGGCCTGGCGGTTGGCCTCGTCCGGATCGCCTGCGGCGACGGCGACCATGCCATGGGTCAGCGCGCGGTAGCCGCGTTCGCGTCGCGATGTCCGCAGGCTTTCGCGTATGCGTCCCGGCACATGCCCGATGGTGCGGAACAGCCCGATCACGATCAGGGCGGCGGCCAGTACAATCGCGGCGGCCAGCACAAACCGGCCGACCGACATTTCGATCAGCCAGCCCTGCCATTCGATGGATACCGCGCCCGGCCGGTCGCTGAACCAGATCGCGGCGGCCACGACGACCGCCAGCGCTGCGATGATCGAAATCGTAAACCGGATCATGAAGGGTCTCCCGCGGCGACGCCCGTCAGGACGATCTTGTCGAGCGCCGTCCGCGCCCGGTCGACGGCAATGCGGGCCTGTGCGGCTTCAAGCCAGGGGGCCGCTGCCGCCGCGCCGGGGCCGGTCAGGGCCGAGATTTCCGCCACCGCCGCCGGCAGGTCGCCGCGCCGGGCCGCCATTTCCGCCCGCGCGAGGATCGCATCGGAACCCGCGCCCTTGCCGTCGATCCGCCGGACGGTGACGAAACCGGTCAGTTTCGCGACCGTTCTGTCGATCCAGCCGTCGTTTTTCGGCCGGCGCTCCGCCGCTACGGCGGCGGCGACCGTGGCCGGCAGCCGGGCGAACAGGTCGCTGCGTGTCGCAACACCCGCAGGCGCAAGCGGTTCTATCCTCTCCAGGGCGGCGCTCACCGCCGGCGCGTCTCCGGCAGCCGCTTTCAGCGCAGATATCTCGGCCTCGAACGGCGCGGCGCCGTCCAGGGTATCGCGCAGTTTGCGCGCCGCCAGGGCGACGGTGTCCGCCTTGCCGGCTAGCACGACCGCCTGTCGTGCCGTATCCAGCTCTTTCTTCAGCCCGGCGATCCTGCCGGTCGTCATTTCGACCGTCGCGGCAAGTTTTCCGGCCGCCGCCGCGCGTTCTGCCGCCAGCGCTTCGGCTTTCTGCGTTGCGGCCTCGGCGGCGGCGCGCGCCGCTTTTTCGGCGGCCAGCGAGTCATTCAGTGTTTCGATGCGGTCTTTGAGCGCCGTGTTTTCCGCCGCTGCCGCCGTGCCTTCCGCATTGGCCGCACGCAGTTCGGTCAGCGCTTTTTCACCGGCGGCGATGCGGGCATTCAGATCGTCCGTCTGTTTTTCCATCGCCGAAATCCGGCTTTGGGCGGCGTCGAGATCCGCCTCTTTGGTCCGCAGAATTGCGGCGATGTCGGCGAGCCGCGCGCCGAGTTCGCGATTCTCCCGCTGCAGGGCCTCGGAGACGGCAGCGGTTCCCGCAAGGTGATCCCGGACGACCGGTGGCAGGCGATCGCGCCAGGACGGCAGCGTTGCATATCCGGCACCCAGTACGACGATCACGGCAACAAGGGTCACCAGGACCGTGCCTGTCCTGGACCGGCCGGATGTTGCGCTCGCCGGCGGTGCCGACGCCAGGGCGGCCGATAGCGCCGCAGCGGAATCGCGCATCTCGGATGTTTCCGGTTCTTCCGGCGCATCCGCGGTTTCCGCCGATTTTTCGGACGGCCGCCCGGATTCCTGTTTCGCTGGGTTCGTTTCGGTCATTGCGCTCTCTTGCGGCTTTGCGCCATCTTCCTCCGCAATCGTGCTTTGTACAACCGGGGCGCCTGTTTCGGCGGTTTCGCCTGCTTCCGGGTTTTCAGCCCCGGTCTCGGTCTCCGACCCGGTCTCTGTCTCGTTCTCGGTGCTGTCGGGGACAGGTGTGGTCGCGGCCGTTTCCGGCCGTCGTTCCCGGTCGGTCGCCGGCGCGGGCTCCGAGGGCGGCGGGGTCTCGGTGTCATCCAGCGTCGCGATGATCGACAGCAGGGATGCCGTCGTCGGGTGTTGGGCGATAACGGTGTTCTGCCATTGGATGTTTTTAATTTCCGACGCAACCCCCGCCGAGAGACAGATTGCCGTCAGGCTGTCGCAGGTTTTTGCAAGTCCCGCTTTCTCGACCAGATCGGCAAAGATGCGCCCCGTCCGCGGCGAAAAGAACAGAACGTAGTCGAGGGTGCGGTCGCGCAGCGCGGTTGCCGTATCCTCCTTCAGGGCGTCCAGCGCCTTTGCTTCGTAAAGGGTCCGGCGCACGGTTTTGAAACCGGCCTTGTTCAGCGCCTCGGTCAGGTCGCCGGCCACGGTTGCGCCCGCCGCATGGAACAGCAGGCCGTTCGCCGGGTCCAGCCGGTCGATTGTCAGCCGGGCGAGATCGGCGCTGTCGCCCCCGGCGCTTTCCACGTTGACGAATCCGTTATCGCGGGCGAGCGCCGCTGTCGAATCTCCCACCGCAAGTACCGTGATATCGCGCCGCGGGGACAGCCGCGCGAAGGCGCGAACGCCGTTCCGGCTGGTAAACAGAACCGCCTGCGCCAGCGCCACCTCGTTGCCGATATCCGTCTTGGCGTACTCGATACGCATCATCGGCGCCAGGACGGGCGTTATGCCGCGCCGGGCCAGCGCGATGGCGGCATCCGCGGAATCCTCCTGCGGACGCGTGATCAGGGCGCGTTTGCGGCGGCGTTCAGTCATCTTCTGCCTCGCTAAAAAATCCCGGTCCGGCCTTGCCGCGAAGCTCGGCCGCAGCGTCTTTTCCCATCCGGGCGCCGTCCGCGGCGGCACCCCGGCGGTCGGTTCCGATCAGTTCGCTCCCGTCGGGGCGCACGATCGCGGTCCGCAGGTACATCTCGTCGCCGTCGATCTCCGCCAGGGCGGCAATGGGTGTGCGGCAGGACCCGTCCAGCCCGGCCAGCAGGCTGCGTTCGGCGGCGGAACCGAGCGCCGCCTCGGTATCGTTCAACGGCTCAAGCAGGGCGGCGATACGGTCGTCGTCCAGGCGACGTTCGATGCCGACAATGCCCTGGCAGACCGCGGGGAGCATTTCTTCCGGCTCGACCGGCTGGGCGCCGACATCCTTTCGCCCCAGCCGGTCGAGCCCGGCAACGGCCAGAAACGTCGCATCGACCTGTCCGGTCAACACCTTGCCGAGCCGTGTGTCGACATTGCCGCGCAGCGGAACCACCTTGAGATCGGGGCGTCGGTGCAGCAGCAGCGCCTTGCGCCGGAGCGACGCCGTACCGACGGTGATGCCGGCCGGAAGCTCGGCGATGGTGGCCGACCCCGGCGCGATCAGGGCATCGCGCGGGTCCGCGCGCGGCAGCAGGCAGTCGACGGTCAGACCGTCGGGAAACCATGTCGGCACGTCCTTCATGGAATGGACGGCGATATCGATCGTCCCCGCCAGCATCGCCTCTTCGATTTCCTTGGTGAACAGGCCTTTCCCGCCGACATCGTACAGGGTGCCCTGCTGCAGGCGGTCCCCGGATGTCCGGATAACCTCGATCTGAACGGCGCCGTCATCGGCAAGGTCGGGATGAGCGTCGCCAAGCCGGCGGCGCACTTCATTCGCCTGCCAGAGCGCCAGCGGGCTGCCGCGCGTACCGATCCGAACCACAGGTGCCGTCATCCGGACAACCGTATCCGATTCACGACCGGGCCGCTCCTCATAGCGTTTGCCCGCCCGGCATGCCGACGACCGTGGAATTCGGGGACACTCTGAGGTAGGGTCGCCGTCCCCGGTTTTCAGAATGCGCATTCATATCGATGATCGTCCTCGGAATTGAAACGAGCTGTGATGAGACGGCGGCGGCCATCGTCGCCGACGACCGCCGTATTCTGGGAAATGTTATCTATTCCCAGCTTGACGAACACAAGGCTTTTGGTGGTGTCGTGCCCGAAATCGCTGCCCGGGCACATCTCGATATTGTCGAAGATGTCATCCGCCGGACGCTGGCCGAGGCCGATATGGCTGTCGCCGATCTCGACGGGATCGCCGCTACCGCCGGCCCCGGGCTGATCGGCGGCGTTATCGTCGGCGCCATGACCGCAAAGGCAATGGCGGCAACGCGGAACCTGCCCTTCGTCGCGGTCAACCATCTCGAGGGCCATGCGCTGACCGCGCGGCTCACCGACGATGTGGCGTTTCCCTATCTGCTGCTGCTCGTATCGGGGGGCCATTGCCAGTTCCTGACCGTCACCGCACCGGGACGGTATACGCTCATGGGCGGTACGGTCGACGATGCGGTCGGCGAGGCGTTCGATAAATGCGCGAAGATGATGGGGCTCGGCTTTCCCGGCGGTCCGGCGGTGGAGGCCGCTGCCCGGTCGGGCGACGCCAGGCGGTTCGCCTTCCCGCGCCCGATGAAGGGGCGCCCCGGCTGCGACATGTCGTTCTCGGGCCTCAAGACATCGGTGCGCCAGGCGATTCTCGACCTGCCGGGCGACAGCCTGTCGGAGACGGATGCGGCCGATATCGCCGCGTCGTTCCAGGCCGCCGTGGCCGATGTTCTGGCCGACCGGTGCGCCCATGCCATCGCCGACTTCGACGAAAAACATCCCGATGGCAAAACCCTTGTCGTTGCCGGCGGTGTTGCTGCCAATTCGGCGCTCCGCGAAAAGCTGACAGGGATGTGCGCGCTGCTCGGCTTCCGGTGCGTGGTGCCGCCGCCGGGACTGTGTACCGATAACGGCGCGATGATCGCGTGGGCCGGAATCGAACGCCTGCGTCTCGGCCTGACCGACGATCTGGATTTCGCCCCCCGCCCGCGCTGGCCGCTGGCGGACCTGACCGGGGCGGCCGCCTGAAAAAACTGTTTTTCCGGCGGCAAAGTTTACTCCCTTTTTACAGTTTAAGGCCAATTTCCGGTTATCGGTTTTAGACGCTTTTATTTCACTGCGTCGCCACATAACCCAGATTAGCAAAGGTCAGACCAGTGTCCTCAGAAACAGATCACGGTATTGAAGAAAACGCAGTTGCCGAACCCGGCAACGATTCGGACCAAGCAGGCAAGGGCCTCGCGAAGATCGGAGGCCTGGAACGGTTTCTGCGCAACCGGACAATCGGTCAGCGGGTCTGGACGCTTGTCGGCGCGGGCGTCATCGGCGTCGCGGCAATGGCGATTACGGCCGGTGGGCTGGAGATGGCGCTCGACGCCAACGAAGCGTCGTACGATTCCTATGCCGAGATAGAGCGGCAGAACGAACAGCTCATCATTGCCACGCTTCAGATGCGCCGCAGCGAGAAGGATTTCCTGCTGCGGCGGGCCGAAAAATATGAAGCCAAGTACGCGAAAGCCGCCGGACGGGCGCAGGCGACGGTGAAAGCCCTTGCCGACATCCTGAACGCGCGGCCGGTCGAGGCGGAGCTCAAGGCCATCGCGGCCGGGCTGGCGTCGCACAGGGCGCAGTTCGCAACGGTGTTCGGGCTCCAGAACGAGCTTGGCCTGGACGAGAAATCCGGCCTTCAGGGCAGCCTGCGCAAAGCGGTACACGGTGTGGAAACGCGCCTGAAAACGGCTAATCTCGATGCATTGACGGTCAAGATGCTGATGATGCGTCGTCACGAAAAAGACTTCATTATGCGGAGCGCGGAGAAATACATCGGCCGCATCGACAAAAGGCAGGCCGAATTCCGCTCGATTCTGGCGGCTTCCCTGTTACCGGCGTCCGAACAGCGGGCAATCAACGCCCTGCTGGATACTTATGTCGCCGATTTCAAGAAATTCGCCGCGAAAAGCCTGCTCTTGAAAGCCGAAACCAAAAAACTGTCGACGATTTTTGCCGGCATGGTGCCGCCGTTCGATGCCGTCCATGAGTTTACGGCCGCGAAAATGACGGAGGCCGGGGCAGATCGCCAGGCGATGAAGGAAGCGCTGAACGTTTTTCTGATCGGCATGGTGGCGGCAATCCTGCTGCTGAGTATTGCCGGTGGGTTCCTCGTGGCGCGTAGCATCACCGTCCCGGTTCGCAGATTTTCGGAAACGGTGGACCAGCTGGCAGAAGGAAACACCGAACTCGAGATCGACGGCAAGGAATACCGTGACGAAATCGGCGGAATGGCGCGGGCGCTCGAGACGTTCCGCGAGAACCTGAAGCGGGATGCCGAACGGCGCGAGGAGGAGACCCGGCAACAGGAAGCCGAAAAGCGCAAGCTGGAAGAGGCACAGCGGGACGCCGAGCAGCAGGCGGCCGAAGAAAAGCGCGTTGCCGACGCAAAAGCCGAAACCGAACGCCAGCAGGCAATGCTTCGCATGGCGGACGAATTCGAAAAGAACGTGATGGGCGTTGTTTCATCGGTTGCTTCCGCGACGGATCAGATGCGGTCATCCGCCGAGAAGATGTCGGCAACGGCGCAGAAAACGTCGGAGCAGGCGACCACGGTCGCCGCCGGCGCCGAGGAAGCGACAAGCAACGTGCAGACCGTTGCCAGCGCGACCGAGGAGCTATCGGCCTCGGTTGAGGAGATCAGCCGACAGGTGACGCATAGTAACGAGATCGCGCAGAATGCCGTTGCCGGTGCGCAGGAGACCAACAAAAAGGTCGAAGGGCTGGCCGAGGGCGCGCAGAAAATCGGCGACGTGATCAGCCTGATCAACGATATCGCGAGCCAGACGAATTTGCTGGCACTGAACGCGACGATCGAGGCGGCCCGCGCCGGCGAGGCCGGCAAGGGGTTTGCCGTGGTTGCGACCGAGGTCAAATCCCTGGCCGACCAGACCGCCAAGGCAACCGAGGAAATCGGTACCCAGATCGGTGCAATTCAGTCGGCAACCGAGGACGCCGTGCAGGCGATTCAGGGTATCGGCGGCACGATCGTAGAGATCGGCGAAATCGCAACTTCCGTTGTCGCCGCGGTCGGCGAGCAGGGCGCCGCGACCCGCGAGATCGCGGAGAACGTACAGCAGGCGGCAGCCGGTACGCAGGACGTCTCCACCGCGATCGCCGATGTGACGGCGGTTGCCGCGGAGAGTATGACGGTCAGCGGCCAGATGCTCGACGCCGCGACCAGCCTCGGTCAGCAGGGAGAAACGCTGCGTAGTGAAGTCCAGAAGTTTCTGGATACTGTGCGCGCGGCGTAAGCTTCGGGCGATTTCAAGACTTGAGCGGCGGCCCTTGTGGCCGCCGTTTTCTATTCAGCGGGCGCCCCGCCCGCACCGCTGTGTTCCGGGTCGGCGACATGTCGCGCCGCTTTCCCGAATGCCGAATGCCGTGGCGAGGCGGACAACAGGCGGAATCGCAGAAGATCGCCTGAAAAACCGTGTCGCTGTCTCGTGGCCCGCTTTGGCATTTGCCCGGATCGTCGTACAATGACCCCTCAAACCGTATTGGAGGGAGAGAGAGCATGACGGGCACCGACGATATCCGGGGGCACGCGGTCGTAATGCAACCCGGTGACGGGCCGAGCTTCTGGCAGCCGGTCCCGGCGAACGGCCATGCCGAACCGATGCTGACCCCGGCCAACACCAAATTCAACGATGTGTCGATGGGGTATCAGACCATCGGCGTCGGCGGCCACGTGCGCGAACACTCCCATCCCGATCAGGTGGAGCTGCAGATCTGCTTCAGGGGCAAAGGCCACGTGATGGTGGATGGCGAACGCCACGACATCGTGCCCGGGTCGTCCTGCTTTCTCGGCTATGACGTCAAGCACGCCATCTATAACGACGGCGACGAGGACCTGGTGATGCTGTGGGTGATCACACCCGCGGGCCTGGAAGACTTTTTCGAGACCATCGGGCAGGCACGCCGGCCGGGCGATCCGGCACCGGCACCGTTCGCGCGGCCCGAAAACGTTGTCGAGATCGAACGCGCCCTTGGCATGAACGACACCTGAGCGGGACGGGAAAAGGCGGAAAGGGAGGGACGGAAGCACCGTGCCAAAGGTCGATATCGGCGATGGCGAGATTTATTACGAGGAGGCCGGATCCGGCGAACCGGTCATGTTCGTGCCGGGCCTCGGCGGCGGCGGCGCGGTCTGGTCGCAGCAGATACCCGCCTTTTCGGACGGCTACCGTACGATCGTTCACGATCACCGCGGCTGCGGTCAGAGCACCTATTCAAGGATCGATTATTCGGTCGACCAGATGGCGGCGGACGCGATCCGCCTGATGGACGGACTCGGCATCGAGCGTGCCCACTGGGTCGGTCATTCGACCGGCGGCGCGATGGGCCAGGTCGTTGCGCAGGATTATCCCGACCGCCTGGCATCGCTGGTCCTGAGCGCCACCTGGCCGGGCCGGGACTCCTATTTCAACCGGGCCTTTGCGGCGCGGCGATCCGTACTGTCCGGGTCCGGCACGGCGGACTATGCGCGTCATTCGATCCTGACCCTGTTGCCGCCATGGTACATCACCCGGAACCCGGACCGCATCGACGAGCTCGAAGGTTATCTTGCAGGGGCCGACCAGCCGGTCGAGATCATGGAAAGCCGGATCGATGCGATCTGCGCGTTCGACCGGCGCGACCGGATGGGCGAGATCAAGGCGCCGACGCTGGTGATTGTCGCCGAGGACGATATGGTCACGCCGCGCTATCTGTCCGACGAACTGGCGGAGAACGTACCGGGGGCGGAATACGTGGTCGTCCCGACCGGTGGCCATTTCGTGATCCATGTCGAGACCGGGGCGTATAACAGCGCCGTGCGCGACTTCATCGACCGGCACAGGATGTCAGAATGAACGACAGGGAAACCAACGCCAGGATCTCGGGGCTTTTCCCGACACCCGTGATAGAATGCATGATGCCCGACGCGGCGGCGCTCAACGCCGAACTGAAGCGGCTTATCCTGGCGCGTGAAAAATCCGACAAGGGCACGCAGCACAGCAATCTGGGCGGCTGGCAGTCCGACTGGGAATTCGAGACCTGGGGCGGCGCGCCGGTGAAAACACTGCTCGATGCCGCGCGCGCGGTTGCCGCGCAGGTTACCTGCGACCGCGCGGGCCGCCCGGTGCCGGTAACGTGGCTGACCAATTGCTGGGCCAACGTGAACCGGGACGGGAACGGGAACGAATTTCACACCCATCCCGGCGCCTATTGGTCGGCAAGCTACTATGTCGACGATGGCGGCATCGGCGACGATCCGTCGCTTGGCGGCGAGTTCGAAATACAGGACCCCCGCGGCGTGGCCCCCGCCATGCTGGCGCCCGATCTTGCGATTGCCATGCCCGGCGGCCAGTCGATCGGGGCCAGCGAATTGGTGCGCCCGCGTGCCGGTTTGATGCTGATCTTTCCGTCCTGGCTGTCGCACGGAGTACGGCCTTATCGCGGCGACGGTGTGCGTATATCGGTGGCGATGAACCTGACGCCGGCGCCGCAACCGCAACCCGGCCCCCGGCCCGGTTCGGACGCTGCATGATCTCGATCATCGGGGCAGGCGCATGGGGCACCGCGCTGGCGCTGGCGGCGCGGCGTGCGGGGAACGATGTCACGCTGTGGGCATACGAAACCGATATCGTTGACGCGATCAATGACGGGCACGAGAACACCCTGTATCTGCCGGGCGTCGCGCTTGATCCCGATATCCGCGCGACCGCCGATCTGTCAGAAGCGGCTGCCGCCGCCGCCCTGTTATTGGCAGCACCCGCACAGCACCTGCGTAGCACCATCGCGCCTCTCGCCGGGCAAATTGCGCCGACAACGCCGCTGATCGTTTGCGCCAAGGGCATCGAACAGGAAACGCTGGCACTGATGAGCGAAGCGGTTGCAGCCACGTTTCCGCAGAACCCCGTATTCGTTCTGTCGGGGCCGACCTTCGCCTCCGAGGTCGCGGCCGACCTGCCCACGGCGGTGACGCTCGCGGGCAGCGATCTTGCCGCCGCGCAGGCCCTTGCCGATCGGCTGAGCTCCGACCGGTTCCGACCCTATTCGGGCGGCGACGTGATCGGCGCCCAGATCGGTGGCGCGGTCAAGAACGTGCTGGCGATCGCCTGCGGCATTGCCGAGGGGCGGGGGTTCGGCGACAACGCCCGCGCCGCGCTGGTAACCCGCGGACTCGCCGAACTCACGCGGCTGTGCCTTGCCAAGGGCGGGCAGGCGGAGACCATGATGGGGCTGTCGGGCCTCGGCGATCTGGTGCTGACCTGTACCAGCACGCAGTCGCGCAACTATTCGCTCGGCCAGGCACTGGGCGCGGGACAGACATTGGCAGAGATACTCGGAGAACGGCATTCCGTCGCCGAAGGGGTCTTTACCGCAAGCGCCGCCGTCACCCTGGCGGAACAGCTCGGCATTGAGATGCCGATCGCGGCGGCGGTCGATGCCGTGCTGAACCGGGGGGCGGATATCGACGCGGTGATCGAAGCGCTGCTGTCGCGCCCGCTACGACGGGAAGCGGACTGACCGGCTTTTGCCAATTCCCGGCCCCGTGATGTATTGACGGGACACATAACGACATGAGGATGCAGCATCGATGCAGTACTGGCTTTTCAAATCCGAACCCGGCGCGTGGTCTTGGGACGACCAGGTGAAAAAGGGTGTCGAACACTGGGACGGCGTGCGCAACTATCAGGCCAATAACAACATGAAGGCCATGAAGAAGGGCGACAGGGGCTTTTTCTATCACTCGGTCAACGAAAAGCGGATCGTCGGTATCGTCGAGGTCGTGAAGGAACATTACCCGGACCACACAGATGACTCGGGCCGCTTCGGCATGGTCGATATCAAGGCGGTCGAACCGGTCAGGACGCCGGTGACCCTCGCCGATATCAAGGCGGAACCGAAGCTCGCCGATCTGGCGCTGGTCAAACAGTCGCGCCTGTCGGTGGTGCCGGTCGGCAAGGATCACTGGAAACTGCTGTGCAAGATGTGCGGCGTCAAACCCTGACCGGCGCTGAAACGTGTCGGAACCGCACATGAGCGACCCGGTGTATCTTTGCCGCCTGGATGAGCTGGAGGACCCCGGCAGCAAGGGGTTCGAAAATATCGACGGGCAAAAGCCGTTCTTCGTGGTCCGGCGCGGCGACGAGGTGTTCGGCTACCGCAATTTCTGTCCCCATTACGGTGCGCCGCTGGACTGGAAGCCGGACGCTTTCCTGTCCTATGACCGGGACATGATCCTGTGCTCGATGCATTCCGCCCTGTTCAACATCGACGACGGCATCTGCGTCGACGGACCTTGTCCCGGCCAGGGGCTCGAAAAAATAGAAATTAAAATAATCGAAAATAAAATATATGTATAAATTACATATATAAGAAAAAAATAATAGAAATGAAATGATTAAACCATAATCATTTGGTTATTCTTCGAAGTCAACGATGCTTGAATTTCTGAAGAATGACGCTATATATACTTCAAGTCCATAAATATCGCGGTTTATTCGGGTTTTTTCCTGAAGCGTGTCTTCGCGCGCGCACCCGCTGTTCATTAATGCCGTCGATTTTCGCCGGGGAAGGGAAAGCAGGCCAGTATGTGCGGCATCGCCGGAGAAATCAGGTTCGACAACCATCACGCATCGCCGGAAGCCTGCGCCCGGATGGCTGACACGATGTCTCCCCGCGGGCCGGATTCGACTGGCGCGGTGGCACACGGTCCGGTGGCGTTCGCCCATCGTCGTCTTAAAATCATCGATCTGAGCGACCACGCACAGCAACCGATGGTCGACAGCGCACTGGGACTGACCGTCGTTTATAACGGCGCGATATACAATTACGGATCGCTTCGGCGCGAACTCGAAGCGGCGGGCTACAGTTTTTTCTCACGCGGCGACACTGAGGTTATTCTTAAAGCCTATCATGCGTGGGGTGCGGGTTTCGTGGAACGCCTCGCCGGCATGTTTGCATTTGCCATCTGGGAACGCGACAGCGGGCGTGTGATCCTCGGCCGTGACCGGCTGGGTATCAAACCGGTCTATTACACGGACACGCCGCAGCGCTTTCGTTTCGCGTCTACCCTGCCGGCCCTGCTGGCCGCGGGGGATGTCGATACCGATATCGATCCCGCGGCCCTGCACTATTACATGAGCTTCCACGCCGTGGTGCCGGCGCCGCATACCATTCTGAACGGCGTCCGCAAACTTCCGCCTGCAACGCTGATGACGATTGATCCGGATGGCCGGAAATCGGAATGGACCTACTGGACGCTGACCTATGGTCCGACCGAGCAGGATGCGGGCCGGGATGAAAACGACTGGCGTGATCTGCTGCTCGATACCCTGCGCCAGGCTGTGGCCCGACGGCTGGTAGCCGATGTGCCGGTGGGCGTGCTGCTGTCCGGCGGCGTGGATTCAAGTCTCATCACCGGGCTGATCGCGGAAGCCGGTCATGACGATCTCCAGACGTTTTCCATCGGATTCGAGACAGTCGGTGACGAAAAGGGCGACGAGTTCGAATATTCCGACATCGTCGCCCGCCGTTTTGATACCGACCACCACCGGATCTTCATCGATTCCAGCCGATCGCTCTCGGAACTGGACAAATGCATCGATGCCATGTCGGAACCGATGGTCAGTCACGATGCAATCGGCTTTTATCTTTTGTCCGAAGAGGTCTCGAAGACGGTGAAAGTGGTCCAGAGCGGCCAGGGCGCCGACGAGGTGTTCGCCGGCTATCACTGGTATCCGCCCATGATGCAAAGCAACGCGCCGGAGGACGACTACCGCCGGGTGTTTTGCGACCGCGACCACACCGAGATGCAGACCGCGCTTGAGGCGCACCGCCTGAAAAACGATTACAGCCGCGAATTCATCGAAAAGCATTTTGCAACCGCCGGGGCCGACAGCCCGATCGACAAGGCGCTGCGGATCGATTCGACGATCATGCTGGTGGACGATCCGGTGAAGCGGGTCGACAACATGACCATGGCCTGGGGGCTGGAAGCACGCGTTCCGTTTCTGGATCACGACGTGGTCGAACTCGCCGCCCGGATACCGCCCGAACTCAAACTGCGTGACGAGGGCAAATATATCCTGAAGGAAGCATCGCGCAGCGTAATTCCCGCGGCCGTCATCGACCGGCCCAAGGGATATTTCCCGGTGCCGGCGCTCAAATACCTGCGTGGCCCGTTTCTAGATCGCGTCCGCGGGATTCTCGACGCCCCGGCCGCGCGCGGCCGCGGCGTTTTCCGTCGCGACTACGTGGATGCGTTGCTTGCCGCACCCGAAGATCACATCACGCCGCTGCGCGGCTCCAAGCTGTGGCAGATAGCGCTGCTCGAAAACTGGTTCCAGCGTCACGGCATCACCTGAGGGTTCATGATGGGTATGAACACAGCATTCATTCCGCCACAACGCCGCAGCCCGCTTACGCTGCGCAACTGGCACGATCCCGCATGCGCGCCGGCGGACAGCCAGCCGGACCGGGATGCCTTTCTGGATTGCGGCTGGGGCCGTCTGCTGTTCGCCCACACATTTGCATCCCCCGAGGCACTGGCGGCAGAGCTCGCGAAGGAAACGCCGGGAAAACGCGACATCGCGTTTTATCTGCGCGATCCGCATGTCGTCGTATCGCTTGCGCCCCAGACGCTTTTTCTCGATCCGTCACACGCGTACCGTATCTGGCTGGATCAGTACCGTCCGGCGGAACCGAAGCACCGGCCGTTCACGATCCGCAAGATCCGGCCGCGGCGCGAAGGCCGCATCGTCGATGCGATCTACGAAGCACGCGGTATGGTTCCCGCCGGAGAGGATTTCTGGCGCGGGCTCAACGGGACCAGTGGACTGACGGTTCTGGTCGCCGTGGACGATACGTCTGATGAGATTATCGGCGCGGTGTTCGGCGTCGATCACGTTCCCGTTTTCAACGACCCGGAAAACGGTTCAAGCATGTGGGCGCTGGCGGTAGACGCGAAATCGCCTCACAGCGGCGTCGGCGAGGCGCTGACGCACCATCTTGCCGGCCGTTTTCTGGCGCGCGGGCGGGCCTTCATGGATTTGTCGGTCAAACACGACAAATCCGACGCGATCGCACTTTACGAAAAGCTTGGCTTCCGGCGGGTGCCCGTATTCACCCTGAAAACCAAGAACGATATCAATACGGAGCTGTTTAGCGGGCCGACGCCCGACCAGGACCTCAACGTCTATGCAAAAATCATCGTCGACGAGGCGCGCCGCCGTGGGATTGCGGTTTCCGTTCTGGATGCCGCCCGCGGATATTTTCGTCTGACCAACGGTGCCCAGACTGTCCTGTGTCGCGAATCGCTGTCGGCCCTGACGTCTTCGGTCGCGATGTCGATCTGCGATAACAAGGCCGTGACCCGGGAAGTTTTGCTGGATGCCGGTCTGTCGATGCCGGACCAGATCGAACTGACGGAAGCGAATGACGATCTGGATGCTTTTATCGAACGCTATGGCAGAATCGTCGTCAAACCTGCCCGGGGCGAACAGGGCGCAGGCGTCGCCGTCGATATATCCTCCCGAGACGAGGCGCTGTTTGCGATCGAGCGTGCGCGACAGGAATGCCCGAATGTCCTGGTCGAACAATTCGTGGAGGGCGAGGATCTGCGGGTCCTCGTTATCGGGGGCGAGGTCGTGGCCGCTGCAATTCGCCGCCCCGCAGAGATCGTCGGCAACGGCAGCGATACGGCGCGTATCCTGATCGAAAAGCAGAGCCGCCGCCGCGAAGCGGCAACCGGCGGCGAAAGCAGCATTCCGTTCGACGAAGAAACCGAGCGTTTCCTGCAGCATGCAGGGTACGGGCTTGACGACATCCCCGAGCAGGGGAAGAGGATCGTCCTGCGCAAGGCGGCCAATCTTCATACCGGGGGAACGATCCAGGACGTCACCGACAAGCTTAATCCGGTTCTTGCCCGGGCCGCCGTGAATGCCGCCGCCGCGATTGAAATTCCCGTCGTCGGGCTGGACTTCCTTGTGCCTGACGTCTCGGGCGAGACCTACTGGCTGATCGAAGCGAACGAGCGGCCGGGCCTCGCCAATCACGAACCCCAGCCGACGGCCGCAAGGTTTATCGACCTGCTGTTCCCGCTCACGGCGCGGACCGCGCCGGTGCTGGATGGAAAGGATTCCTGTTAGATATGAATACGAACACCCTCCCCGCGTCCGTTGTCTGCGCACCGGAAATAAATGTCGACTACCTGCGCGAAACCCTGAGGGGGCTGCTTGAAATACCGAGCCCGTCGGGTTTTACGGATAACATCGTTCACTATACCAGCGAACTGCTCGACGACCTCGGGATCGAATATGAACTGACCCGCCGCGGTGCCATCCGGGCCACGATTTCCGGCGTCGAAGGGTCGCCCGACCGCGCGGTTGTAGGCCATCTCGATACATTGGGTGCAATGGTGAAAAACCTGAAACCCAACGGACGGCTGGAACTTGCGCCCATCGGCACGTGGTCGTCGCGTTTTGCGGAGGGCGCGCGGGTTACCGTCTTCACCGAGCGTGAACCGGTCCGCGGGACCGTTCTGCCGCTGAAAGCGTCGGGCCACACGTTCAACACCGAAATCGATACCCAGCCGGTAGAGTGGCGGAATCTGGAGATCAGGCCAGACGAACGGGTGTCGACCATCGACGACCTTGCCGGACTTGGGATCGGCGTTGGCGATTTCGTCGCGGTCGATCCGCAGCCTGAGTTTACCGATAGCGGGTTCGTCGTCTCCCGCCATCTCGATAACAAGGCCGGTGTCGCTGCGATGCTGGCCGCCGCCAAGGCTGTCACGGAAGCCGGGCGGATCCTGCCTGTCGAATGCCACCTGATATTCACGATCGCAGAGGAAGTCGGCGTCGGCGCGAGCGGTACACTGCATGGCGATATTGCCGAGATGGTAAGTGTCGATAACGGCACCTTCGCCCCGGGGCAAAATACAAGTGAATTCGGCGTCACCATTGCGGCGATGGATTCAAGCGGTCCGTTCGATTACCACCTTGTCAGATTTCTTGTCGAACAGTGCCGGGAGAACGGAATTCCGTTCTCGCGCGATGTGTTCAATTATTACCGGTCGGATGCCGCCAGTGCGATTGAGGCGGGCAACGACGTGCGAACCTGTCTCGTCTGTTTCGGGCTTGATGCTTCCCACGGGTATGAGCGGGTGCACCTGGAATCGCTGGAGAGCCTTTCCCGGCTTCTTGGCGTGTATATGCAGAGCGACAGGATCATCCGGCGGGATCGCAAGGAAATGGGTCCGATTGACGATTTCCCATTCCAGCCCGAATAGGATCATGCGCCCGCGGCATCCGCAATGCTGCCAAATCAGCCCCGCTCGCCTTGCCCGGAGCGCCATAAATAAAGATAATCCGGTAAAACGGCGCCCTAACAGGCCGTCCACCCTTGGGAGAGAACCATGTCAGAACACGACCTTTTTCCGGTGCCCGCGGACTGGGCGCAGCGCGCGCTGGTCGATGAGCTGAAGTACACCGAGATGTATGCGCAGTCCGTCGACGATCCGGAAGCGTTCTGGGGCGAGCACGGCAAGCGGATCGACTGGATCAGGCCCTATAGCAAGGTCAAGGACGTCTCCTACGCGCATGATGACGTGCATATCCGCTGGTATCACGACGGCACGCTGAACGCCTCGGTCAATTGTCTCGACCGGCATCTCGAAAAGCGCGGCGATAAGACAGCGATCATCTGGGAAGGCGACGATCCGGCCGATTCCAAATCGCTGACCTACCGAGAGCTTTACGAAGAGGTCTGCAAATTCTCCAACGTGCTCAAGGCCAATGGCGCGAAAAAGGGCGACCGGATCACGATCTATCTGCCGATGATCCCGGAAATCGCGGTCGCTGTGCTGGCCTGTGCGCGGATCGGGGCGATCCACTCGGTGATCTTCGGCGGCTTTTCGCCGGATTCCATCGCCGGGCGCATCCACGATTCGGATTCGACCCTTATCGTCACATCCGACGAAGGCGTGCGCGGCGGAAAGCCGATCCCGCTCAAGGCCAATGTCGATGAAGCGCTGGCCAAGTGCCCGACCATCGAAAAATGCATCGTCGTCAAACGCACCGGCAACGAGATCGACTGGGTCGACGGGCGCGATGTCTGGTACCATGAAGCGATGGCCGACGCCGCGCCCGACTGCGCGCCCGAGGAAATGAACGCCGAGGACCCGCTGTTCATCCTCTATACCTCCGGTTCGACCGGCACACCCAAGGGCGTGCTGCATACGACCGGCGGTTACATGGTCTACGCGTCGATGACCCATCAATACGTGTTCGATTATCAGGACAGCGATGTCTACTGGTGCACCGCCGATGTCGGCTGGATCACCGGCCACAGCTATATCGTCTACGGCCCGCTCGCCAACGGGGCGACGACACTGATCTTCGAGGGCGTGCCGAACTATCCGGATTTCTCGCGTTTCTGGCAGGTCTGCGACAAGCACCAGGTCAATATTTTCTATACCGCGCCGACCGCGATCCGCGCGCTGATGCGCGAAGGCAATGCGCCGGTCGATGCGACCAGCCGGAAATCGATCCGCCTGCTCGGCTCGGTCGGCGAGCCGATCAATCCGGAAGCCTGGCTCTGGTATCACAACGTCGTCGGCAACGGCGACTGCCCGATCGTCGATACCTGGTGGCAGACCGAAACCGGCGGTATCCTGATCACGCCCCTGCCCGGCGCCACGGCGCTCAAACCCGGCTCGGCGACAAAGCCGTTCTTCGGCATCAAGCCCGAAATCGTCGATGCCGATGGCAACGTGCTCGAAGGGGCTGCCGAAGGGAACCTGATCCTGACCGATTCCTGGCCGGGCCAGATGCGCACCGTGTATGGCGATCACGACCGGTTCGTGCAGACCTATTTCTCCACCTATAAGGGGAATTACTTCACCGGCGACGGCTGCCGCCGCGACGCGGACGGCTATTACTGGATCACCGGGCGCGTCGACGACGTCATCAACGTCTCGGGTCACCGCATGGGCACGGCGGAGGTCGAAAGTTCGCTGGTCGGCCATTCGGATGTCGCCGAGGCCGCCGTGGTCGGCTATCCGCACGACATCAAGGGCCAGGGCATCTATGCCTATGTCACGCTGATGGAAGGGCACGAACCGTCGGAGGAACTGCGCAGCGAACTGGTGCAGTGGGTGCGCAAGGATATCGGCCCCATCGCGTCGCCCGACCTCATCCAGTGGGCCCCCGGCCTGCCCAAGACCCGGTCGGGCAAGATCATGCGCCGTATCCTGCGCAAGATCGCCGCCAACGAACACGACCAGCTCGGCGATACATCGACGCTGGCCGACCCCGCGGTGGTAGACGATCTGGTGGAGAACCGCCAGAACCGTTGAGAGGGGGAGAGCCAAGTTTTTCTCTCGCGGGAACGGTGACGGGTATCCGATACCCCCGGTCTAATCCGTCGGGCAGCCGGCCTCGGCCATATACCCGGCGATCGCCTTGGCCTTGTCGTGCGCGCCGATCTCCAAAAAAAGATCGTGGGATATGCGCCAGTAACGACAGGCTTCGTCGTCGTTTTCGCGCATCATGAACACATTCGCCAGATTGGCGTACTGTGTCGCCAAGCCTTTCTTGTTGCCGACCTCTTCGTCCAGCACCAGCGATCTGCGGTACATGTCTTTCGCATTCTCGGCGTCGCCCCGGAGCACGGATACATTTCCGAGGTTGCCTAAGTCGCGCGCCATGCCTTCTTTGTCGCCGAGCTCTTCGCGCAGCGACAGCGCCCTGCGATAGGCTTCCTCCGCATGGTCGAGGTCGAGCTGCTTTGAATACACCGTTCCCAGGCTGCTGAGCTGTCTCGCCATGCCGTCTTTGTCGTCGAACGCCTCGGTCAGGGCGAGCGCCTCGCGGTACATTTCCGCGGCACCGTCCAGGTCGCCGCGGGCATCAAACACAGTCCCGAGAGTATCGAAGTTCGCCACCATGTTTTCCCTGAGGCCGAGTTTTTCGTGCAACGTCAGCGCGTTGCGCAGTATGAACTCCGCCTCGTCGAGGGCGCCTTGCCCGTTGAGGACGACGCCGAGGTTGCTGTAATTGGCCGCCATGCTTTCCCTGTCGCCGAGCTCCTCGTTCAGCGCGATCGCTGCGCGGTGAAATTTCTCCGCGCTTTCGAGATCGCTGGCGGTCTGAAGGGCTTGGGCCAGATTGCCATAAACGTATGCTAGGGCTGTCTTTTCCGCGATTTCGCTGTCGGGTCGCCGGGTATTCGGGTTGGTGCTATCGCTGTTGGCCGCCTGATACGCCTCAAACGGCGCCAGCAGATCATCGATAGCACCGGGCCGGCCTTCCTTCAGCGCCGTCAACGCGCCCATGAAGGCGTCGTTTTCGGCATCGTCCTGCAGGATTTTAACCTCTGCGTCTGGGACACCGAGGTTTCCGCGTCGGTCCGATCTGTTGTTTTCGTCGGCCGCCCCACCCTGATGGGAACGTCGGAGTCCGACATAGATCAGCGCGATACCGACCGCGATAATGCCAAGAATAATGATACCCATCATGCATCCAATACGAGAGTTAATAGAATCTTTACACTCGATACGGGCATTATGGCTTGTCGCCGCTTGCGGGTAAAGTCCTCGCCGAGAAACCCACGCTGCCGGCGCTAGGTTGGTCCTGCCTCGCCGCGGCGCTGACGGACGATCTTGTGGGGTACCGCGTCACCTGGCGCGAAATCCACTATATCTTGTGGGTTGGCCGGGAGACGCTGTCTAATCGTTAAGATGAAAGCGGATATTGGTGAACAAATCAAGATCAAAGTCGGGGTATAGCGGGAACATGTGTCAGTTTGTATCGGATAAAAGCGCACAGGTTCAACCGATTAGCCGATTCGCTTGGGGTTTCTGAATACTTGACCCCAAGACCTTGATTTCCTTTCCGAAATCGCCTTCGTGGGCGCCCATTCGGAGGGGGCTCTGGAAACCGCTCCTAGAAATCCACGCAGCGCCCGGCTTTTTCCCAGTCGCCGTAGCGTGTCGGATCGAGGCCTTCGCGGCCGCCGATTTCCTTCGGCGGCTTTTCAGCGTCTTTCGCGGCCGGGGTGTTTGGGGTCGGCGCGTTTGGGGTCGGCGCGGTTTCCGCCGCACCGCCTTCGGATATGCCGGCGTCCGGCCTCGGTGTCGCGGCGGGTGGTTTTTCGGGTGTCTTGGTCATATTTCCAATATGGAGCGTGTCTCCCGGTTTGCCAAGCCGGTATGCGCGCGTGCCGCATCCCTTGAACAGCGGTTCGGATCACCCCAGATAACGCCTGCACTAACGCGATTTGGAATCACATGAACTACCTCAAGACCGCCATACTTCTCGCCGGCCTGACGGCGCTGTTCGTCGGGATCGGCTTCATGCTCGGCGGACCAACCGGCATGCTGATCGCGCTCGCCATCGCGGTCGGGATGAACGTGTTCGCCTACTGGAATTCCGACCGGATGATGCTGTCGATGTACGGGGCGACCGAGGTCGATGCGCGCTCGGCCCCCGGCCTGTACGGCACGGTCGAACAGCTGGCCGACCGGGCCGGCCTGCCGATGCCCAGGGTCTATATCATCGATAACGACCAGCCCAACGCGTTCGCGACCGGCCGCAATCCGGAAAACGCGGCGGTGGCGGCGACCAGCGGCCTGCTGCGCGCCCTGTCGACCGAGGAGGTGGCCGGGGTCATGGCGCACGAACTGGCGCATGTGAAAAACCGCGATACGCTGATAATGACCATTACCGCGACCGTTGCCGGCGCGATTTCCATGCTGGCGACGTTCGCGATGTTTTTCGGCGGCAACCGCAACAACCCGCTGGGGCTGATCGGCACCATCCTGATCATGGTACTTGCGCCCATTGCGGCGATGCTGGTCCAGATGGCGATCTCGCGCACCCGCGAATACGCCGCCGACCGCGCAGGCGCCGAAATCTGCGGTCATCCCCTGTGGCTTGCCAGTGCGCTGGCAAAACTGGAACGCGGCGCGCAGACGATCGACAATCCGGAAGCGGAAAACAACCCGGCGACGGCGCACCTGTTCATCGTCAACCCGCTCCATGCGCGCTCGATCGACGGTTTGTTCTCGACCCACCCCGACATGCAGGACCGGATCGCCCGGCTGCGGGCAATGGCCGGCGCGCCCGCCGCCGGCCCGTGGGGCTAGGCGGTATCGTCAAGCGCATTGTACGGCGCTGACTTTCGGGTATCTTCCGCCGATGACCAACGCTTCCCATACCCGGGCCGATCTCGGCACCATCGGCCTGTCGGCCCGCGAACGCGCCCATACCGTCCTGCACGAAGTTCTCGACCGTGGCCGGCCGCTCGACGAGGTGCTGGCGACCGATAAGAAATTCGCGCGGCTGAACGACCGGGACCGCGCGTTCGCGCGCAACCTGGTCGCGACGACGCTGCGCCGTCTCGGCCAGATCGACGCGCTGATTGCCGATTGTCTCGACAAGCCGTTGCCACCCTCGGCCGCCGCCGCACGCAATGCGCTGCGCATCGGTATCTGCCAGATACTGTTTCTCGATACCCAGACCCACGCCGCCGTCGATACCGCCGTGGCGCTGGCCGGCCGGCGCGGGCCGGAACGGTTCAAGGGCCTGGTCAACGCGATCCTGCGGCGCATCGTCCGGGCCGGCGCGGACGATATCCTGGCCGCATTCCCTGACGGATTAAACGTACCGGAATGGCTGTGGAAATCCTGGTTCGCCTCGTTTGGCGAAGACACGGCCGCGGCCATCGCGGCGCAGCATATTCTCACGCCGCCGGTCGACCTGACCGTGCGGGGCGATGCGGCCACGGTCGACGGCTGGGCGGCGCGTCTCGGCGGCGAGAGGATCGGCGCGGCCAGCGTGCGGCTGGTCAACGCCGGCGATATCACTGCGCTTGACGGTTTCGACGAGGGCGCGTGGTGGGTGCAGGATGCGGCTGCCGCGTTGCCGGCGCAGATACTGCTCAGCGCCGTATCGGCGGGCCGGGTGGGCGATCTGTGCGCGGCGCCGGGCGGCAAAACCGCGCAACTTTTGTCGGCGGGGCTCGATGTGACGGCGGTCGATGTGTCGGGCGAACGTCTTGGCACGCTCCGCGAGAACCTGACCCGGTTGAAACTGTCCGCCGACATCGTCAAGGCCGATGCGCTTTCCTGGACACCCGACATGTCGTTCGATGCCGTTTTGCTCGACGCACCGTGTTCGGCGACGGGTACGATCCGCCGCCACCCCGATATTCCCCATCTCAAAACCGCCGCCGATGTGACTCACCAGACAGACCTGCAGCGCAAGTTTCTCGACCACGCGGCTGACATGGTCCGGCCCGGCGGCATCATCGTCTACAGCGTCTGTTCGCTTCAGGAATCCGAAGGTCCCGGCCAGATCGAGGCGTTCCTCAAGCGGAACGAGACGGTACAGATGGATCCGGTCGGGGCGGCGGAGGTCCCGGATTTCGATGCCTGTATCACCCCGGCGGGGGCCGTGCGCGTGACGCCGGCGCACCTCGCCGAAAAAGGCGGTGCCGACGGGTTTTATATCGCCCGGCTGCGCAAAATTGACACGCCATGAATCGCGCTGTTCGCTTGCCGCGACTCGCCCGAACTGATACCTAGACGCCGTGCAGAAACCGGTCCGAATCGCTCCCTCCATCCTCTCCGCGGACTTCGCGGCGCTGGGTGACGAAGTCCGCGCGATAACCCGCGCCGGGGCGGACTATATCCATGTCGACGTAATGGATGGTCATTTCGTGCCCAATATCACGATCGGACCCGACGTCGTGAAGGCCCTGCGGTCTGCCAGCAAGAAACCTTTCGACGTTCACCTGATGATTTCGCCGGTCGACCCCTATATCGAGGCGTTCGCGAATGCCGGGTCGGACATCATCACCGTGCACGCCGAGGCCGGGCCTCATCTGCACCGCACGATCCAGCTGATCAAATCGTTCGGCGTGAAGGCAGGGGTATCGCTGAACCCGTCGACGCCCGCGTCGGCGGTGGGCGAAGTATTGTCCGATATCGACCTCGTATTGGTGATGAGCGTCAACCCGGGGTTCGGCGGCCAGAAATTCATTCCCGGCATGCTGCGCAAGATCGAAACCCTGCGTGAGGCGATCGATGATTCGGGGCGGGATATCGATCTGGAGGTCGATGGCGGTATCGACGCGAAGACGTCAAAGGACGCGATCGCCGCAGGCGCCGATGTGCTTGTTGCCGGCAGCGCCACCTTCAAGGGCGGCAAGCGTCGCTATGCCGCAAATATTCGCGGGCTTCGCGGTGCCAAATGACGGACGCTTCGGACGCAAAGATTATCGATACGGACGAGCCGCTGGTCTCGGCAGAGCCCCGGAACCCGGAAGAAAAGGCGCCTGCCGCAGAGCAAAAGCCGCGCCCCCGTCCCCGTTCGCGCTCTGTCGGGCGCCGACTGCCGGTTGTCGACATGGTGCGCGAAGGTATCTACTGGGTCGCGCGGATCTGGTTCCGGGGCGTGTTCTACAGCAATTCGCTGCGCGGCCGCCGACCGCAGGCCCTGACGCTTATTCCCGAGGAAAACTGGCCCGGCAGCTCCGACCGCGGCGCGGGCCTCGTCGACGGGCGGTTCCGTTTTCTCAACCATACGCTCAATGCCGAGGATGCCTTCGCCGCAGCGCTCGAGGCCGGTCCCGCCTGGCAGGCCGAACTGCATGGGTTCGACTGGCTGCGCGACATGCGTGCGGTCGGCACCGAGGCCGCGCGTATCCAGGCGCGTAACTGTGTCGCCAGCTGGATATCGGCAAATCCCAAATGGCATCCGCTGACGTGGCGCCCCGACGTCCTGTCGCGCCGGTTGTGTAACTGGCTGACACATGCCGAGTTTGTTTCGGCCGGCGCCGATGCGGCCTTTGCGTCCCAGTTTCTCGACAATATTGCGCGACAGGTAAAACACCTGCGCCGTGTTGCGCGGTTCGTGCCCGACGGCATCGACCGGATGCAGGTGGTCAAGGCGCGGGTTTATGCCGCCCTGTGTCTGCCCGGCGGTGCGCGGTATGCGCCGCGGCTGGTAAAGATCGTGGCCGCGATGTGCGAAAGGCAGATCCTGCCGGATGGCGGTCATATCGAGCGCAGTCCACAGGCGCAGATGGCGGCGTTGCGGCATCTGATCGACCTGCGCTCGGTTCTGCAGGCATCGAATATCGATGTGCCCGAAGCCCTGCAGCGGGCGATCGACCGGGCGGCGCCGATGCTGCGGTTCTATCGTCACGGCGATGGCGGGCTGGCATTGTTCAACGGAGCGAACGAGGGCGAGGCCTGGCTGGTCGATGTGGTCCTGACCAAGGCGGAATCCCGCGGCAAGCCGCTGACCTCCGCCCCGCATACAGGGTTCGAGCGTTTCATGGCGAACCGCACGCTGGTGATCGCCGATTGCGGCGCGCCGTCGCCGGTCGGCAAGGGCGCGCATGCCGGTACGCTGAGCTTCGAGATGAGCGTCGGAAAGCAGCGGATCATCGTCAACTGCGGCGGCTTTGCCGGCCGCGATGCGCGCTGGAAGCTCGCCCAGCGGTCGACGGCCGCGCATTCGACCATGATTGTCGACGACCGGAATTCGACCGAACTGCGGGAGGACGGCTCCATCGGGGAGCGCCCCGAAAACGTGACGGCGGAAAGGCTCGAGGCCGATGGCAATACGTGGCTCGATCTCAGCCATGACGGATATCAGGCCTCACTGGGACTGGTCCACCGCCGCCGGATCTACGTCAATGCATCGGGGACCGACGTACGCGGGGAAGACACGCTCGAAGGAACGGGCGAACACCGCTTCGCAATCCGGTTTCACCTGCACCCCTCGGTCAAGGCCTCGCTGGTGAAGGACGGCGCCTCGGTTCTGCTGCGGCTGCCTGACAAATCGGGCTGGCGGATGCGCTGTTCGGGTGGCGTCGCCAGTTTGCAGGAAAGCATCTATCTCGGCGACGGGCACGATTCACGACGGTCCGAACAGATCGTCATTGCGGGGGGGACCAGCCACGGCGCGGCGCAGGTAAAATGGGCGCTGACGCGGCTGAGCGATACCTAGAACGTGCCCAGCTTTATTTTAAACCGGCTTCGTTCGGCACCGGCTCTATCGGACATTTGACGCGCAGAACGGCGTCGCGCGATCAGAGTTGCCAGCGTCGGTAGCCGTCAGGCAGATCGACGTCGCGCCACATCCCCTTCACGTCGGCAATTACCCCGTCAGCGGCCGCCATCCGGGCGAAATCGGCAGCACCGTATCCGGCGTAGACGTCATGAGACACCGCGCCGACGACACAGTCATAGCCCGTTGCGCTGTCGAGGGAGTCCAGCAGGTCGACATTGTATTCGTGCTTCGCTTCCGCCGCATCGGCGAACGCGTCGTGCACGTCGACGGTGAAGCCGCGGCCGACCAGCGCATTGATAATATCGATCACCCGCGAATTCCGCAGATCCGGGACGTTTTCCTTGAAGGTCAGACCGAGGATCAGCACGCGCGCCCCGGCACCCTTGCCCTGCTGGCCGAGCGCCGATGCGATGCAGTCGGCAACATAGGGCCCCATCGCATCGTTGATGCGCCGGCCGGCGAGGACGATTTCCGGATGATGGCCGACCGCGACGGCGGCATGGGCGAGGTAGAACGGATCGACGCCGATGCAGTGTCCGCCGACCAGGCCGGGCCGGAAGTTCAGGAAGTTCCATTTCGTTCCGGCGGCTTCCAGCACATCATGGATCGAGATACCCATTTTGTGAAAGATCGTGGCGACTTCGTTGACGAAGGCGATGTTGATGTCGCGCTGGGCGTTCTCGATCACCTTGGCGGCCTCGGCGGTCTTGATGTCGGCGGCGGGAAACACGCCGCCCGATGTGACCGCGCCGTACATTTCGCAAAGCGTTTCGGCTACCGCCGGTGTCTGGCCGGCAACGACCTTTGTAATCCTGTCGACGGTATGTTCGCGGTCGCCCGGATTGATCCGTTCCGGCGAATAGCCGAGGAAAAAGTCCTCGCCGCATTTCAGTCCGGATGCCTGGGCGAGGATCGGCCCGCAGACGTCTTCGGTGACCCCGGGATAGACCGTGCTCTCATAAACGACGATCGCGCCCTTCGACATGATTTCGCCGACCATCTTGCTGGCACCGCGGACGGCGCCGAGATCGGGCTGGTTATTGGCGCCAACCGGCGTCGGTACCGTGACGATGTAGATATCGGCGTCCCGGATGTCTGCCGTGTCCGCGGAATAGACAAGCGTGCTGGCTTTCAGACGGTCCGGTTCAACCTCCCGTGTCCGGTCCTCGCCGCTCTTGAGTTCGTTCACGCGCCCGGCGTCGATATCGAAACCGATGACGGCGTATGTCCGCGCCAGGGCAACGGCGAGCGGTAAACCGACGTAACCAAGCCCGACGACAACTATTTTATTGTTTTTATCCATGGGAATCCGACCATTCAAGACCGGCGTCCGTGTACTTGGATTGGCGGGAACTGTCAACAAATGCGGCGTGTTGTTCCCCTTATCGCGTGATTCACGCGATGAACGCCTTATGCCGAATCACTTTATATGACATGGTGAATCCGTGTGAATCGGCAAAAGCCGGGATGGAATCCGGACTTGACGTTCACACAATGAACGCAGTAATGTTCACCATCTGAACGATACTCCGTTCACGCTGTGAACAAATCGTGGTGCCTTTGCGGCGCAGACCAAGTCTTCCTCAAAGCTTCCTGGCAGAATCCGTTAATATGGCGAACGGCAGCAGCAAAACCGGCGAGAACGATCCGAATGTCATTACGCTCGGGGTTCTCAGCGCGATCGAGGAAGACGATCGGGCGACGCAGCGGGCGATTTCCCAGGAACTCGGGATCGCCCTCGGACTCGCAAATGCCTACCTCAAGCGCTGCGTCAAAAAGGGCTTTGTAAAGGTTCAGCATATTCCGGCGAACCGGTATGCGTATTACCTGACGCCCCAGGGGTTTGCGGAGAAAAGCCGGCTGACGGCCGATTATCTCTCGATGTCTTTCAATTTTTTCCGTTCATCGCGTGAACAGTGTGCCGCGCTTTTCCAGTCCTGCGAAGAACGCCGGTGGACGCGCGTCGCCCTTGCCGGGTGTGGCGATCTCGCAGAAATTTTTACGCTCTGCCGCCGCGAGGGCTCGGATGTGGAAATCGTCGGCATTATCGACACCTCCGCAGATGGAGACGCGCCGGAGCGATTTGCCGGATTACCGGTCGTTCGGCGCCTGACCGATCTGAAAAAAGTCCATGCGGTTGTCGTCACCGATATTCAGAATGCACAACGGGTCTTCGATGGGCTCAGCAAGGCGATCCCGCCGGAGCGGGTTCTGACCGCGCCGATGCTCAAGGTGTCGCGCAAGCCGCCGGTGCTGACACATGACTGATCGCGCAACCGGGCAGTCTTCCGACGACGTGACCGCTGATACCGACGCCCCCGCGCGCTGGTACGTGGCCAAGACCCATCCGAACGGTGAGCAGAAGGCGTTGTTCCATCTTCGGCGCCAGGGCTTCGCCGTTTACCTGCCGCGTTATCTGCGGCGGATCAGTCATGCTCGCCGGGTCAGCTGGCAGCCGCGGCCGCTTTTTCCGACCTATTTGTTCGTCGCCATGAGCGGGCCCGACCAGAGATGGCGTGCGATCAATTCAACCATTGGCGTCGCACATCTGATTTGCGATGAGCGCGGCCCTGTGCCGGTGCCGCCCGGCATCGTCGATGCCCTGCGAAACGAGGAAGACGATCGGGGGCTGGTCATGACCGGCCGGAAGGTTCCGTTCGAAAAAGGCGCGGAAGTACAGATCATGTCCGGCGCGTTCGCCGATCATATCGGGCGGTTTTACGGTGCGACGGACGACCAGCGTGTGGTCATCCTGCTCGACCTCATGGGCCGGCAGGTCAGGGCGAAGGTAAATCTGGACGTCATCAGCGCGCACGCGTGACGTCCCGGCCCCGACGGGGCTGACTTTAAATCGACCGGCCCGGGGGAAGCGATTCACCCGGACTGCGGTAGCGTGGAAAATCGCGAAGATCGCCGGTTCGGCGAAAGCAGAAAATCCAGCAGTAAGTATTGATCGAAATTCTCATCATAGCCGTCTTTGCGGCGCTCCAATCGGTGTTCGGCATAGGCATCCTGTTCCTCGGAACGCCGACGCTTCTCATTCTCGGGTATTCGTTTCCGGATACGCTGTCGATCGTGTTGCCCGCGTCGATCGCCGTAAGCCTGCTTCAGGTGCTTCGCGGCACTTTGCCCACGGCGCAGTGGGTCGGAGAATTCGGACTCTGGTGTCTGCTCCCTCTCGGAATCGTTCTGGTCATCGGTTTGTCGACCGGCCTGGATGTCGAGCTGGAGCTCTTTGTCGCGTTGATGCTGCTGGCCTATGTCGTCATCCGGCTATTGCCGAACAGCGGCCGGTTTCTGGAAGACAACGTACGGCGGTTCCCCCGGGTCTGGCTGCTCGCGATCGGCATCGTCCACGGGCTGTCCAATCTGGGCGGCGGCCTTCTTGCGATTTTCGCCGCCAGCACATTTGACGACAAGGTCGCGATCCGCGGCCGGATTGCGTTTTGCTACCTTTGTTTTGCAACGATCCAGCTGACCGTGCTCGCGGTCCTGACCCCCGGGGTCATGCATGTCGAACAGCTGGGCTATGCGCTTCTTGCGGGGGCGATCTTCGTGATCATCGAACGGCACGTCTTCGAAGCAATCACGTCGCCCGTCTTCGACCGTGTGTTCACGATACTCATAGGGGGGTATTCGACTGTCCTGTTTCTGCGACTGTTCGGTGCCTTCGGAGCCGTCGGCGCCGCCTGACCGTCTGTCCCTCATCCGCTCAAATCAAAGAGAAATTACGATAATACCATGAATACAACATCAGGTGATCAGCGATCCGTTCTGATTGTCGGCGGTGCCGGTTATATCGGTTCCGTCATCACGCCCCGTCTGCTGAGTGCAGGCTACCGGGTCACGACTCTCGACCGCCTTCTGTACGACAATTCGGAAACGGTATTGCCGTGGGTCAACGATCCGTCCTATCGATTTATCTACGGTGATTTTGCCAACCCGCAGGTTTTATCCGACGCCCTGGCCGGCATGACGGACGTCATCTTTCTGGCCGGTCTGGTCGGTGATCCGATCACCAAGACATACCCGTCGGAATCCCGGAAGATCAACGAAGACGCCTATACCGGGGGTATCCCGCTGCTGAACGGACGTGGACTGAACCGGGTCATTTTCGTCTCGACATGTTCGAATTACGGTTTGATCAAAGGCGATCAGATCGCGTCCGAAGAATTCGAACTGGCGCCGCTTTCGCTTTACGCAAAGGCGAAAGTCGAAATCGAACGGACGCTGCTCGGGCTGAAGGGCTCGGTCGACTACACGCCAACCGTTCTGCGCTTCGCAACGGCTTTCGGGCTGTCGCCGCGCATGCGGTTCGATTTGACGATCAGCGAATTCGTCCGCGAAGTCTGGCTGGGCAGGGAACTGCTGGTATACGATCCGGATACGTGGCGGCCATATTGCCACGTCCAGGATTTCGCCGACGTTGCCGGCCGTGTCCTCGCCGCCCCGGCTGAAGACGTGTCGTTCGAGGTCTTCAATGCGGGAGGCGATGTGAACAATTTCACCAAGCGCATGATCGTCGATGAAATCGTCAAGCGCATTCCGGCAGCCCGCGTCAAATACCAGGAGCAGGGATCGGACCCGCGCAATTACCGCGTCGATTTTGCCAAGATTTCCAGCCGGCTGGGCTTTACGCCGTCATTTACCGTTCAGGAAGGTATCGCGGAACTCGCCGACGCGCTGGACCAGCATCTGTTTGACCGGGTGGATGCGCGGCGCAATTTTCATGGCAATTACGAAATCGAGTATTCGTGACCGATAGCGCCGTCGCGAATGCGGAGGGACGTCCGGTTTCCGAATTCATCCCGCGCTTGATCGACGCGCTCCTGGGCGTTGTGCCCGCGGGCGGCGTTCTGCACGAGCCGGAATTCTCGGATACCGAGCGCGATTATGTCGCCGAATGCATCGAGACCGGCTGGGTGTCGTCGGTCGGCAAGTTCGTCGACAGGTTCGAGGAAATGCTGTGCGAAACAACCGGGGCTAAATCCGCGGTCGCGACAGTGAATGGAACGGCTGCGCTGCACACGGCGCTTCACCTCGCCGGCGTACAGCCCGGCGAGGAAGTGCTGGTGCCGGCCTTCGGTTTCGTTGCGACCGCAAACGCCGTTTCGCAATGTGCGGCGCTCCCGCATTTTGTCGACGTGAACGAACGGACGCTGGCGGTAGACCCGCCGGCGCTCGAAAAATATCTCGCGGACGTGCTCGACTGCCAGGATGGCATTGCCGTCAACCGGGAGACCGGCCGGCGGATACGGGCCCTGGTCGTTGCGCATATACTCGGACACCCCGCAGAGATGACGGCGCTCCTCGACGTTGCGTCGCAATTCGGTCTGACGGTCGTTGAAGATGCCGCAGAATCGCTGGGCGGATATCGCGACGGGCGCCATACCGGTACGTTCGGACTGGTCGGCGCGCTCAGCTTCAACGGCAACAAGACCATCACGACCGGCGGCGGCGGTGCCGTCATCACGAACGACCCTGAAATCGGCGCAAGGGCAAAACACCTGACGACGACCGCAAAAAAGCCCCATGCCTGGGAATTCGATCATGACGCAATCGGATTCAATTACCGGATGCCCAATCTGAATGCCGCCCTTGGATGCGCCCAGCTTGAGAAACTTTCCGGGTTTCTCGCCCGCAAGCGCGTGTTGGCGGAGCGCTATCAGGCGGCTCTGGCCAGTATAGGCGAAGTCGCCTTTGTCGCGGAACCGCCTGGCACCGTCAGCAGTTACTGGCTCAACGCGATCCTGCTCGACCCGGCGCAGGAAGGTCTGCGTGATGAAATACACCGATTATGCCATGCGCGCGGGATCATGACCCGTTCGGCGTGGAAGCCGCTGCATTCGCTGCAGCCCTACGCACATTGTCCGGCTATGCCGGCGCCGGTGACCGAGAGTCTGTACAGGCGTCTGATCAAGCTTCCGAGCAGTCCGCATCTGGCGGACGTGGCGGGCTGAAGCAATTGCGCAAAATCTGTTTCGTTACGGGGTCGCGCGCCGATTACGGGCTGCTTTTTCCGCTTATGAAAAAAGTCGCGGGCGATGCGGATCTTGAAATCCAGGTCATCGTGACCGGCACGCATCTCGATATGTCCTTCGGCGCAACCGCTCGGTTTATCGAAGAGGACGGATTTTCCATCGATGGCAAAGTGCCGCTCGACATTGCCGGAGATTCACCGGTCGAGGTTGCAGGTGCCATGGCGCGCGCGCTGACCGGGGTGGCCGAATGCTTCGCGAACCTTCGGCCCGATGTCGTTGTGCTGTTGGGCGACCGGTATGAAATATTGGCGGCCGCACAAGCAGCCCTTCTGTCGCGGATTCCCATCGCTCATATTCATGGCGGGGAAGTAACAGAAGGCGCGCTCGACGATGCGATGCGCCATGCCATAACCAAAATGTCCTACCTGCACTTCACCGCCGCCGAGCCGTACCGGCAACGTGTCATCCAGACGGGCGAACATCCCGACCGCGTCTGGAATAGCGGTGCCATAGGCCTGGACAATATTTTCATGCGCGAACTTTCCGACCGGTCGGCTTTGTCGGCAGCAATCGGTTTTTCGCTCGAAGATGATTTTTTTCTCATCACCTATCATCCTGAAACGCTGGGCGATCTCTCCCCCACGGCGGCTATCGGGGAGCTACTCGCCGCGCTGGAAGATTTCCCCCAACACAGGCTTGTCGTTACCGGGGTGAATGCCGATCCGGGACATTCGGCGATATCGTCCCGGCTGGACGATTTCGCGCGCGCCAACCCGGAAAGGGTTCTGCTGAGGCAATCTCTGGGTCAGATGAACTATCTGAGCGCGATGTCGCATAGCGCCGCGGTCATCGGCAACTCATCCAGCGGTATAATCGAAGCGCCGGCTTTTCCCGTGCCGACGATCAATATCGGCGATCGCCAGAAAGGCCGGTTGCGGGCGCAGAGTATTCTGGATTGCGGACCGACGCGTGCCGAGATACGGGCGGCGGTGGAGAAATCGCAGACGCGGGCATTTCGCAATACGCTAAAGGGCATGGTGTCGCCCTATGGAAACGGCGGCGCCGCGGACAGGATTCTCCCGGTCCTGAAATCAGCAGACCTGGCTCATTTCGGAAAGAAGCCGTTCTACGATCTCAAGCACGGATGTGTCGGCTGACATGGGCGTTTTCGTCATTGCCGAGGCGGGCGTCAATCACAATGGCGATCTGGATATGGCGCGCGGGCTTGTTGATGCGGCGGCCGTTGCCGGTGCCGACGCGATCAAATTTCAGACATTTCGGGCCGATGCCGTGGCCAGCGGCACGGCCCGGAAAGCGGTCTATCAGACGAAGACCACGGACCCGGCGGAATCGCATGTCGATTTGCTGAAAAAGCTCGAGCTCCCCCGGGAATGGCATCAGGATCTGAAACGGCGTGCACAGGACCGGGGGCTGGTCTTTATGTCCACCGCATTCGATCGTGAAAGTCTCGATTTTCTGGTCGGGGATGTGGAGATCGACCGGATAAAGATTCCTTCGGGCGAATTGACCAACGGTCCTCTGCTGCTGGCGGCTGCACGGACCGGGTTGCCCGCCATCCTGTCGACCGGCATGGCCAACATGGACGAAATCGCTCAGGCGCTGGGCGTGCTTGCTTTTGGTTACCTGGGCTTTGAGACGCCGGCGCAGGCCGCGTTCGAGGCGGCATATGCTTCCGGGGACGGGAAACGCCGGCTCGCTGACAAGGTGACGCTTCTGCATTGTACGACCGAATATCCTGCCCCGTTCGCGGATATCGATTTGAACGCCATGGGAACGCTCTCCGCCGGTTTCGGGCTTCCTGTCGGATTGTCGGATCACAGTGCCGGTATCGCGGTGCCGGTGGCGGCTGCCGCCCTGGGCGCTGAAGTCATCGAAAAGCACTTCACGATGGACGTGACTCTCCCCGGCCCCGACCACCGCGCCTCGCTCGAACCGGCGGATCTGTCGAAAATGATCACGTCGATCCGGGAGGTCGAGGCGGCTTTGGGAAAGGGGTTGAAAGAACCGAAGCCTTCGGAGCAGGCGAATATGGCCGTCGCCCGCCGCAGCCTTGTCGCCCTGCAGCCGGTCGACGCCGGCGACGTTTTTACCGAAGCCAATCTGGGGGCATTGCGTCCGGGAGGCGGTATCTCGCCGATGCGTTACTGGGAATTCCTCGGTACCCGCGCTGCCCGGTCGATGAATGCGGGTGAGGCACTGGACGAATGACGGCCAGGCCCTGCGCACTGATAGGTACCGGTGGCCACGCCCGGGTCGCCGTCGATGTCTTGCAGAAGATGCAGCGCAATGTGCTCTTTGCGCTGACTGCCGATGCGCATGATGAAGGCGATACGCTTGGCGGCGTCCCGATTGTCGGCGGCGATGCGTATCTCGACAGGTATTCGCCTGACGATCTCGATATCGTACTGGGTGTCGGTGCGCCGCGGCTTGGCGACACCCGGCATTCGATATGGGCGAAATTTGCCGCCAGGGGTTATCGGGCGGTCACACTGATTCATCCGTCCGCGGTGATTGCACCGGATGTAATCCTGGAAGACGGTGCCCAGATCATGGCCGGGGCAGTTATCCAGCCCGGGAGCCGCATCGGTAGCGGCGCAATCGTCAATACCGGTGCGCGTGTCGATCATGATTGCATCATCGCACCCTTTGCCCACGTAGCCCCTGGCGCGACACTCTGCGGCAATGTCACGATCGGCGGCAACTCCCTCGTCGGCGCTGCCGCGGTCGTCACACCCGGCGTGACCGTGGGAAAAAACTGCAGGATTAACGCCGGCGCAGCTGTCTCGCGCGATCTGAAAGATGGTGTAAATGCCCGGGCGGCCGGAGAAGCTGCAGGAGATCAGGAACCGGCAGATGACTGAAGATCAGGCAAACTGGCGACAGATTTCGGTACGCCCCGAAACCACGCTGATCGACACGATGGAGACGATCACGAACGGGCGCCGCCAGATCAGCGTGGTCGTGGATTCGGACGACCGCCTTCTGGGTACGGTGACCGACGGCGATATTCGCCGCGCCATCCTCAGCAAGGTGGATATTCTCGAAGCCCATGTTGCGACGGTGATGCAGAAATCCCCTTATGTCGCGCAAGTGTCGGATTCCGAAGAGGCGATGGTCGCCAAAATGCGGCAGCACAAGGTCCGGGCGTTGCCTGTGCTGGATGCGGACAATCGCGTCGTATCCATCGTGCATCTCGACTCCCTGCTGGAACCACAGGCGCCTGTCGAAAACTGGGTGGTGATCATGGCCGGGGGCCTAGGGAAACGTCTGCGCCCCTTGACCGAGGCAATGCCCAAACCGCTCCTGCCGATCGGAAGCAAACCGCTGCTAGAAACGATTGTCGAAAACTTCCAGCGGTATAATTTCAGGCGGTTCTATTTCGCGGTGAACTACAAGGCGCACCTGATCCGGAATCATTTTGGCGACGGCAGCGCATGGAACGCAGAAATCCGGTATCTGGAAGAGAAGACCAAACTGGGTACGGCAGGTGCGTTGGGATTGATCGAAGAACGGCCAACGGGCCCGATCATCGTCATGAACGGCGATCTTCTGACCAGGGTCGATTTCGATGCCTTGCTGGATTTTCACCTGCAGGAGGGCGCCGCCGCGACGATGTGCGTCCGGGAATACGATTTCCAGGTACCGTTCGGGGTCGTCGAACTGGAAAACCAGTTTGTAAAATCCATTGTCGAAAAGCCGGTTCAGCAGTTTTTCGTCAATGCCGGGATTTATGTCCTCAACCCGGAGCTCTTGGATACGATTCCGGAAAACGCCTATTTCGATATGACCACATTGTTCGAAAACCTGATTTCAAAGGGCGAGCGGGCATCCGTCTTTCCGGTCAAGGAATACTGGCTCGATGTCGGTCGGATCGACGATCTGGATCTGGCGCGCCTGGAATATGAAGATGTGTTTGGCGAATGAAGACCGCGATTGTCATCGGGTATGGCTCGATCGGTGCGCGTCACGCGCTGTTGCTCGACCAACTGGGTCTCCGGGTCGCCGTTGTCAGCCGCCGCCTTGTCGATCACCCGCACCGGTTCGCGGCGCTTGAAGATGCTCTTAATGACGGGGTTCCCGATCTTGTCGTCATCGCCAGCCGGACGAATGAGCATTACGCCGATTTCGGCGCATTGGGTGCCGCCGGGTATCGCGGCGCGGTGTTGGTGGAAAAACCCCTGTTCGACGGGGATTACCCGCTGCCGGCGCATGATTTCGCGTACGCATATGTGGCGTTCAACATGCGGTTTCACCCGCTTGTACAGGCTTTCCGCAAAGCCCTGGCGGCACGCCGGATATTTTCATTACATGCCTATGTCGGACAATACCTGCCCGACTGGCGCCCCGGCGCGGACTACCGGACCGGATATTCTGCTCACAAGGCGCAGGGCGGCGGCGTGTTGAGAGACCTGTGCCACGAACTCGACCTTGTGTCGTGGCTGGGCGGCCCTCCCAAGATGATGACGGCGCTGGGGGGCAAGGTCAGCGATCTCGAAATCGACAGCGAAGATGTCTTTTCGCTGTTGCTCGAACTGGAGAACTGCCCCGTGGCGACCGTAACGACCAATTATCTCGATAGCCGGCTTCGGCGGACACTGGTCGCGCAGACCGATGCCGGGACGCTCTGTGCCGACTTCGCCGCCTCGACCCTGACCGATGGAGACCGGACAATTACCGTTCCGAGCGAGCGGAACGAGTCCTATCTGGCGCAATTACAGGCGGTTCTGAATAACGATGCAGAAATTCTGTGCCCGCTGCCCGGCGGACAGGTGGTCAACGCGATGATCGCGAATGCCGAACGCGCATCGACAGACCGGGTCTGGATCGGCGCATGAGACGAATCTGCACGATATGCGCCCGCGGCGGCAGCAAGGGCCTGCCCGGCAAGAATCTCCGGGAACTAGCGGGAAGACCTCTGATCGCCCATTCGATCGCCCAGGCGCAGGACGCCGGGATTTTCGATGAAATCGCAATCAGCAGCGATTCCGAGGAAATTCTCCGGGCGGCTGAAACATGGGGAGCCGCGCATCTGATACGACGCCCCGCGGAAATGGCGGACGATACCGCATCGAAGCTTCCCGCAATCCGGCACTGTGTCGAGGCGGTGGAAAACGTTTCAGGGGCCAGCTTCGATACGATTGTCGATATCGACGTCACATCGCCGCTACGGACGGCGGATGATATTCGTGGCGCGGTTGAACTGATGGAATCCAGGGGCGTCACAAACGTAATCACGGGGGCCGCCGCCCGTAAAAACCCGTATTTCAACATGGTGCAGCAATTGCCGGACGGGCACGTCGATCTGTGTATCCGCCCCGATGGCGGCCGCCTGGACCGGCGCCAGGATTGCCCGCCCGTCTTTGACATGAATGCCGCCGTCTATGTCTGGCGACGCGATGCGTTCTTTGATCACATGGATGTTTTTTATCCGGATACGCTTCTCTACGAGATGCCGGACGAACGTTCGCACGACATCGATACGCCGATCGATTTTCAGTTCGTCGAACTTCTGATGAAACAGGGTGCGTGATGTCACAGGAAAAGAAACTCAACCGCGATCTGTTTGACCTGACCGACAAGGTCGCGCTGGTAACCGGTGCTGCCGGCATTCAGGGTGCGCGCATTACCCGAGGGCTTGCCGGTTTCGGTGCGAAGGTCGCCTGCGTCGATATTGCCGGTGAGGCGGCGGCAAAGCTGGCCGACGAAATTGCCCGGGAATACGGTGTCGAAACCCTCGGCGTGGAATGCGATGTTGCCGACCCCGATGCGGTGACGTCGATGACGAAAAGTGTCTGCGACACGTTCGGCGGAGTCGATATTCTGCACAACAATGCGGCCGGCAAGACGGAGAACGTTGCCGACTTCTTCACCCCTGCCGAGGATCTCAAATTCTCGGTGTGGCGCGACATCATGTCGGTCAACCTGGACGGATTGTTCCTTGTCGCCCAGTCGGTGGGAAAATCCATGATCGACCGCGGTCGGGGCGGAAGTATCATCCAGACGTCTTCGACTTACGGTCTGGTCGGCCCGGACCCGCGGATTTATGAGGGATCGGAATATCTCGGTCATCAGATCAATACGCCGCCGGTCTATGCCGCGTCCAAGGCCGCCGTTGTCGGCCTGACCAAATACCTCGCCACTTATTGGGCGCCGCATGGTATCCGTGTGAACACACTGGTGCCCGGCGGGATTGAAAGCGGCCAGAACGAGACGTTCAAGGCCAACTACGCCAGCCGGGTGCCGCTCGGCCGGATGGCGCATCGCGACGAGATGGTGGGAGCCGTGGTGTTTCTGGCGTCCGATGCATCAAGCTACATGACCGGGCAGGAAGTCATCGTCGATGGCGGCTGGACGGCATGGTAATCACTGCAAACCAAGGAGAACGAATATGCCAAGCGTATTGAAGGGAAATTTCAAAACCCGGAAAGATGTCGTGAAGTCCGACGAAGAGGAAAGTCTCGAAGACCGGTTCGAGCGCGAAGTGCTCAAGAAACTCGGCGGATCGATTTCGTTCGTGTCCAAGAAAAAGGTCAAATGGGCCGACGAGGACAAGTCCTGACACTTCCGCATTCGGCAACTCCGACCGCTTTCGCATAAACGCCTATGCCCGATATACCGGAAAAAGCCGGCGAACTGGCCTATAAACTGCTGGACATCCAGGGGCAGATGACCTGGGATCGGCACGGTCAGATGGCGCTCGACAATGCGCGGAGAAACGCCGCACACTTTGATCGTGGCGAATCGCTTGCCGCCCTGCGGGGCGCGCCGCTCGGCGAGGGCGACAGCGCGGTCGTTATTGCGGCCGGGCCGTCGGTGAAAAGAAAAGACCCCGCAGGCGCGCTGCGCGAAACGAACTATCGTGGAACGGTCATCGCCACCGAATCCGCGATCTCTTACAGCCTTCGGAACGGAATAATTCCGCACCTGGCGGTGACGATCGATCCACATGCGACGCGTGTCGTTCGCTGGCTCGGTGACCCCGATCTGACGGAGGAGAAACTAAAGGCGGACGATTACTTTTCCCGTCAGGACCAGGACGATGCATTCGCATCGGAGATGCGCGCCAACGACGAAATTCTCGAACTGGTGAACAGGCATGGCAAGGATATCAACATTGCCCTGTCGACAATGGCATCGGAAGCTCTGGTGAACAGGGTGCTCGACTCCGGCATGAACATCTTCTGGTGGAACCCGATGCTCGATGATCCCGACGGGGACGAAAGCGTTGCCGCGAAGTTGATGCAGGAAAACGGTTTTCCGACGATCAATGCGGGCGGCAATGTCGGCACGGCGTCGTGGATGATGGCGGATGTCCTGCTCGAAAAGAAACGGGTTGCCCTCACGGGGATCGATTTTGCCTATTACGACGACACGCCTTACTTCAATACACAGTACTATTACGAAGCCGTAGAGCTTGTGGGCGAAGAGAATCTGGATGCTTTGTATGTGCGTATCCACAACCCGTTCGAAGATGCCTGGTTTTACACAGACCCGGCCTATCTCTGGTATCGCGAATGCTTCCTCGAAATGGCCCGGGATGCCGACTGCGAAACTTTCAACTGCACGGAAGGCGGTATCCTTTTCGGCGATGCCGTCACGGTTGTCCCGTTGCGGGAATTTCTCCATCAACACGCTGCCGGCTGATCGCTGACAGGGAATCAACAGGTCCGCTGCCACTGCCGGAGCGGATGAAAGGCCTAGAGTGACATCATGACAAAACTTCTTCTCGTGAATCCCATGGTGCGTCAGGAAGACGATCCCAAGCATGTGCCCTATGGAATTGCCCTTTTGGCGGCGATTGCGATGGACCATGGCCATCAGGTCCAGGTGTACGACGAGAATGCCTGGCGGCTCGGGGAAGATACGCTGCGCGAGGTCTTTGACGCCGAAGACTGGGATGTGATCGCACTCGGTGGAATCACGACGGCCTATAACTCGGTAAAAAGCATTGTTCGCATCGCCCGGGAAGTCAGCCCCGATGCAACAATCGTGCTTGGCGGCGGGATTATCACGTCGCTGCCCCGCGAAATGCTGACCTGGTTGCCCGAAGTCGATATCGGGGTTGTTGGCGAGGCATTTATCACATTCCCCGAACTATTGGCCATGATCGACCGCGGAGAAGACAACTGGGCAACGATCAACGGTCTGATATACCGCAAGCCGGGCGGCGAGATCAGCTTCAGCCCGCCGCGCGATCTGTTGATGGACCTCGACTCGTTGCCTTATCCGGCGTGGGACCTCTTTCCGATCGAAGAGGTTTATCTGCCAAACAGCATGTCGCTTTATTCCGAGGAAGGCATGCTGGCGACCCGGCGGCTGGATATCAATGCCAGTTACGGCTGCTCGATGATCTGCCGATACTGCTATCATCTGGGTATCGCCGGCGACATGCGCTACGAAGCAGATGACAACGGCGATATGCAGGTCGCGTTCGACCAGCCCGGAAACTATACGCGGACCGTCCGGTATCACAGCCCGGAATACATCGTGAAGATGGTCCGGCATATGTACGACAAGTACCAGATCAATTTCGTCACTTTCCTCGACGAGAACCTCATGACGATGCACCGTTATTCCAGGGAAACCTGGCTGACGGAAATCTGCAGGCTCTGGCATGAAAACGGGCTTGCGCCGGTTCAGAAAGACGACGGCACCTGGGAAGGCGTTCACTGGGGCGGCACCAGTCATGCGTCCCTGTGCTCGCAGGAAATACTCAAGACGATGCGCGCCGCGGGATGTTCGCATCTCGTCTACGGGTATGAATCGTTTGCGCCGCATGTGTTGAAAACCATCGGCAAGGGCGCGACCCTGAAGCACAATGTCCGCAGTTTTTTCTGGACGCTGGAGGCCGGTATCCGCCCGATCCCGAACCTGATCATCGGTTTCCCCAACGAGGATTTCGATTCCCTGCGCGCCAATATCGACGCCTGGGACAAATACGGGATCAACGTTAAGCCCCATTTCGCAACGCCGTACCCGGGGTCGGAATGGTTTACGGTCTACCGCGACTGGATCATGGAACAGTATGACGGGGATCTTGAGGCCTATATCATGGACCTTGGCGATGCGAGCGACATCTCGGTCATTATCTCGCACAACTTCAATGCCGTGGAACTTGCCGGTCTTCGCGAAATGATGGTTAAGAGCGATCACCGCCAGATCGACATGTACGAAAAAATCTGGCGGGCTAACCACAACATCCCGGACGGCGCCCCATCGACGATTTTCGAGGACCCGGTGAAGAAAAAGAGTACGAAGGTCGCATAGCGACCGGGAATGGGGGACTTTCCACTATGCGTGGTTTGACCCCGCCGCTCTTTCAGCCCGCCCGACACCAGCCATATCCGTGTCGTTCCCAAAAATTGCCTGAGAAAAGAAGCCAGGAATGATTTTTCACGAATCCGAAAACGATTTTTATCTCCACAGCGACCCACGCCGCTTCGGAAAATTTCTTGCCCACGCGCAGCTATACGAAATGTCGCTCAACCTGCCGGGCGATTTCGTAGAGGTCGGCGTTTTCAAGGGAGCGTCTTTCTTCCGCTTCCGGAAACTCGCGAGATTGTTCCACCCGGATTATTCGCGCCAGTTCATCGGGTTCGATACGTTTGGGGAATTCCCCGACGCTGATTTCAAACCGGACAGCGACAAGCGCGGCACACTCAAAGACCATGGCGGCCACGAGAGCGCCTCTGAGAAAGACCTGATGGACCTGCTGGAGGCGCAGGGGCTTTCCGAGAATGTCAGCTTCGTGAAAGGCGACGTCAGAACCACGCTCAAAGAGCACTACGACGCTTCGAATGCGCGAAAGATCGCGATCGTGAACATCGACCTCGATCTGTATGAACCGATCAAGGAAGCGCTCGCCGTATTATATCCACGGGTTTCCTCCGGCGGCGTGATCATTCTTGATGATTATGCCTATGGCTTCCCCGGTGCGACCAAGGCGGTTGACGAGTTTCTGGCCGAAAACGGGTTGTCGGAAAAGATTCAAAAGCTTCCCTTCGCGCAAACACCCTGCTTCCTTATCAAAAACTGACAATTCCAGAAATGCGCATACCCCATCTGGCGCCCGGCGCATGACCGAAAAACTGTTTCTCAAAACCGCCCTGACGGAAGACCTGTTGCTTGTCGACGGGCTCGCGCGCGCGGGCAAGATGGTGACCTCGAAGCTGGTGTCCCATATGGAAGGGATCGAGTTCATCCAGGTGCGGGAGCCGGTCGACCAGGTGCCCATGCTGTATGGTCTGGGTCAGTTCGATGCCGCGTCTGCGGGGGCGTTCCTCCGGATGCAGCTGGATGTGGCAATTCATGATCGTGCTATCGGCCGGAATCTGAACCTGCGGGTATCGGATGGCACGACCCTGCTGAACGCGCCGGATCTGGCCGAATTTACCCGACGCGCCGAAGAGCCGAGCGACGCGGCCGCGCTTGCGCAATTTCTCGAATCCGGCCTTGTGCCGTTCTTTTTCACGCACCAGGCGATGCCCTTTATGTCCTTGTTTTTCGACATAGCGGCAAATCTCAAGGTGCTAGAGGTCGTGCGTCATCCGGTGACACTCGCGGCATCCTGGTATCGCCGCGGCTGGGGCGAGCGCTGGAGCACGGATCCGCGGGTTTTCACCGTTATGGCGGATCGCGGCGGACATGCCATTCCGTGGTTTGCGCTCGACTGGGCGGATGAATTTCTCGAGGGGGCTCCGATGGACCGGGTGCTGCGCTCGGTGCTTGAACTTATCCGGGCATGCGATGACGGCGTTGCTGGTCTTACCGGGCCGCAGCAGGACAGCATCCTGTTCGTGCCGTATGAACGGCTGATCTGTGAAACGGATGCAATGATCGGCGAAATTTCCGGCTTTCTCGGCGTCCGCCCGGGAAATACGATCGACCAGGTGTGCAATCGTGAAAACCTGCCCAAGACGATGCAATCAAAAACCTTGTCTGAAAGCCTCGCTTTGATAGAAAGGCACGGATCGCAGGACTTGGTTGAACAGTTATTGGGTGTGGCAAAATCCTACGAGGAAAAATGGGGCTTTACATCAGCATTGGCGGGTTCGCTCTGATTTGCTCTTCTTGCTCACAGGTAATTGACAGGTTGATTGAAATAACTGACCCGCGTCTTAATTCACATGGGCGCTCTAACTTCGCATATGAACAAACGAACGGTTTAGCATTATGACTGCCAAGACAATCAAAATAGCACTCTGCGATCTGCGGCATTCGACGCGGGGCCTGCATGCGTCGCAGATGCCGATCGGGATCGGTCAGATCGGCGCCTACGCCGTCGAGAATATCGAGGGAGCGGAAGTCGATATCCGGCTTTATTACCAGGTCGAGAAAATCCTTGCAGATCTCGAGGAATGGAAACCCGATGTCGTCGGTGGCGCATTCTATGGCTGGGCGCGCAACCTGACCCTGTTCACACTGGGCCGCGCGAAAGAACTCAATCCCGATTGCCTGACCGTTCTCGGGGGCCCCGAGATCGATATGGACAGCACGGACCGCGAGGAATTCGTCCGGGCCAACCCGCATATCGATATCTGTGTCGCCGGTGAGGGCGAAGATACATTCCGCGAAATCGTCCAGTACCGTGTCGACGGCATCGATCCGCGTAGCGTCGACGTCATCGAAGGCACATTTCTGCGGCGCGATGACGACAGCTATGCGGAACATCCGCAGCGTCCCAAGCTGCCGTCGCTGGACGTGATCCCGAGCCCGTATCTGACGGGTCTTTTTGACGAATTTTTCGAACAATCGCTGATGCCGTTCATCGAAACGTCCCGCGGGTGCCCCTATCGGTGCAGTTTCTGCCGGCAGTCCCTGAAGATGCACCAGAAGGTCCGCTTCGGCACGAATGAAAAAGTTGCACGTGAACTGGATTACTGCGCTGAAAAATATGCCGGCAAGCACGGAATGCGTTTGTATCTCGCCGACAGTAATTTCGGCATGTACCCGCAGAGCCTGGATGCCGCCAAGGAAATGCGTCGCGTCCAGGACGAATACGACTGGCCGCGCTATATCGCCGCCAGCATGGGCAAGAATGCCAAGCACCGCATTATCGAAGTGTCGAAGACGCTGAAGTGGGGCATGCATCTGACGATGTCGGTCCAGTCTTTCAACCCGGCGACCCTGAAAGCCATCGACCGTGACAATATTTCGATCGATGCGATGACGCAGTCGGTTTCCGAAGGGACCCATGACGGCGAAGATTCGTATTCCGAGCTTATTTTCAACCTGCCGATGGAAACCCGCGAATCATTCGAAGCGGGCATACGGAAATGCATCGACATGGGTTTGAACCGCGTCATCATCATGACCCTGTCGCTTCTCAAAGGCACGCCGCTGGCGACACGGGAAACCCGCGAGCTTTACAAGTTCAAGACGATGTACCGCATCATCCCGCGCGCATTCGGAAAATACGAAGGCAAGGTGGTGCTGGAGCCTGAAGAGGTCGTGATCGAAAACAGCACGATGAGTTTCGAGGATCATATGTATCTGAGAAAGCTTCAGCTGATCCTCCAGGTCGTCTTTAACGCCGACCATTTCAACGTGGTTCGCCGCGCCCTGGTCGAAAACGGGATCGACCCCTGGCTGTGGATCCAGCGCGTTCTCGCAGATGCCGAAAAAGACAGCGGCTCGGTCGGCGACATGCTTCGCCGGTACACCGAAGAAGCGCAGGACGAACTGTATCCGACGCTCGAAGCGATGCAGAAATTTGCCGAGGAAAATTACGACAAGCTTCTTTCCGGCGAGCGTGGCGACAATCTGATGAACAAGTACACGGTCGAATTCGGTACCGACATGCAGGCCTGGGGAGAACTGGTCACCAATGCGGCGCGCGATATCCTCATCGAGGATGGTGTGGCTGTCGCAGAGGCCACGCGTATCTGTGACAATCTCGAACGCTTCATTCTGATGAAGTTCGATTTCTCGAAATACTTCGATGTTCTGCCGGTTGCCGGGGAAAAGACCCGCATCCAGTTCGACTACAATCTGGAACGGTGGGCGGATAATCACGATCTCCGCCTTGAGGATTGTGCGGATCTCGTCGAGTACGAACTTTCCTTCAGCGAGAAGAAGATCAAGGCCATTCGCGATACGCTTGCCATGGGCCACGACCGGTCACAGACGATTCAGTTCGTATACCGGGACCGTCGTTACCATTCCTTCCTGCCCAGTATTACGGAAGTTGTTCAGGCTGCCGAATAATCAATGAAAGACCGCGGGGCGTTAACTGCCCGGCGGTCTTTTCCGTCCTCGCCCGGTTCCCGGCGAATGTGCCGTTCAGGCTATTAGCGGCACGGTGACCCATATAGAAATGCTTCAGACAGATTTTCCCACACCTGCGAGTATTCGCGACTTGCCGGTATACCTGAACCAGCGCTATCGGCGCCTGGTTTTCGTTACCCGCGACAGGCATCTCGAACGTATCGATGCGCGCGATGCCGATACTTTGATCGTGTCGGCGAACTGGCTGCTCTGGCAGGAAGCGCTCGCGCGCGGCGAACATTGCGTCCACACCCATCTCGGGCTGGTCGACTGGGATACCGAGGACCTCGATCAAAACCTGTGGCTCAAGGCTTATGACTGGGTCTACGATAACGGGGCCGACCAGACCCTGTTCCGAGATATTTCGCTGGGGCGCAAATTCGCCAAGGAGATATCGTTCGTCATCGCCGACGTCGCCCGGCTGGATCGTATCTTCCGGCAACTGATCGAGCGCTTCGGCCCGCAGGAAATCGAATATCTCGATTGCAAGACCGACACCGGATATCTCGGTCAGGCATACCGGGTCTCGCTGATCAGGCATATCTGCGAAGACTGCAACGTGGCGTTTATCGACGGATCCGATGCGGGCGAGGCCAATATCCGCGAGATGCCGATAAACCGCTTTGCCGGATTGATGCAGGAAGTTCCGTCGACCCGCGACCGTATCCGGACAATGGTGCGGAGCGGGTTCGGGTTCCTCGCCAATTCGGCAAGCCGTGTTCTGAGGCGCGTCGGCGAACGCCGGAATATTGTCCTGATGCTCAGCACGCATCTGAACACCACGCCGCTTTTGCAGTCTTATGACGGAAAGCATGTCCGGCCGATGCTTCTGGCCGACTGGTTTCCGAATAAATCCGACCTGCGCTCGGTCCTGTCCGCTTTGCGCAAAGGCGTATTGCTGGTTCATACCGGGCCGCAAAAACTTACCGCGGCCGAGCGGAACCGGCTTGATGAAATCCGGGCCTATTTTGAAAAATGCTGGAAAACCAAAACCTCGGCCCAGGAAAAAGTTCTTCGCGACTACGTGCTCGACAACGTTCTTCTGCCGGGCCGGCTTGCCGAGCGCGCGAAAGAGGTAAAGTGGGCAGAGGCGCTGCTGGAGACGCACCGGCCCGATGAGGTGTTTTCCGACGCGCTGACCAACCCGATGGTAAAAACGGTTCTCGAGGTCGCAACCCTCAGGGGTCTAAGGACGAATTCGACGCTGCACGGTCAGTTTATCCAGCCGACAAAGATCGAAATTTTCGGCTGCGATCCGCGAGTGCCGCCGGTCGTGACGCGGTGTCTGACCTGGGGGCGGGTGCATGAAAAATGGCTCGATTCCATCGGCGCAAAATGCGAGCAGATCCGGACGGGCAATCTTATTTCCGGCAAGTACCGCAAGATGGCATTGCCCGCGCAGGCGCCGGGTGCGAAACCGAAGCGCGCCCTCGTGCTTCAGTATGCCGTGCCGTACAACAATTTTGCCGCGCTGACGTCGAATGAATACGAGTATTACGTGAGGATCGTGCGTGAATTGAAGGCTCTCGGGTTCGAGGAAATATGCGTAAAAATCCATCCCAAGGTCCCGAAGATCGAATACTACAACCGGATTGCTGCTTTTTTCGGACTTAGCTGCACCGTGGTCGAGCAAGGCGCGTTCGAAACGTTCGTCAAGTGGGCGGACGTCGTTATCGGCCCGGTTCATTCAGGCGCGATGCTGGAGGTTCTGGCGTCCGGCAAACCCTATTTTCCGGCCATGTTAAAGCCCGATTCAGCGGACCCGGCCTATTTCCCCGACTCGACGATCTACCGGGAAACCGACGACATCATCGACGCGCTGAAACGGGGCGACGTGCCGGAAAACCCGTGGAAAATTCTCAACCATTTCACCAGCATCGATGAGATACCCGATGCCGCGGCTCAAACCTGGAAAAACTTTACACTGGCGTCAGATGGCTAAAAAAATATTGTGTACTCTCGGCCCCGCTTCCTGGGACGGCCCCACTATTCGCCGCCTCGAAAAGTGCGGCACCAGCCTGTTCAGAATAAATCTCTCGCATACGCGCGTGAACGATGTCGCCGATGCCATTCACGCCATCCAGCAGCATACCGACGTGCCGATCTGCCTGGACAGCGAAGGGGCCCAGATCCGGACGGGAAGCCTCGTTACCGGCGAAATCGTCATGCGGGCAAATACCATCGTGCGCGCGCACAAGCGCCGCGTGCCCGGGGACGACCGCAATTTCAATTTCTATCCGGCGGATATCATCGAAAACCTGGAGATCGGCGACTTTATCAGTATCGATTTCAATTCGGTCCTGGTGCAGGTCATCGATCTCGAGAAAAATGCGGTCGTGATGCGTGTTCTCAATGGCGGCGTCGTCGGCCAGAACAAGGCGGTCACGGTCGAGCGCGATCTGCCACTGCCCGCCCTGACCGACAAGGACCGTGCGGCGCTTAAAATCGGGCGCGACGAGGGGCTCAGTCATTTTGCGCTGTCGTTTGCGAATGAAGGTGCAAATGTCGATGATATCCGGACGATCGTCGGCGACGACGCGTTCGTGATTTCGAAGATCGAATCCCGGAACGGTCTTTTGAATCTCGAAGAAATCGCGGCTAAATCGAATGCCCTGCTTATCGATCGGGGCGACCTTTCACGGCAAATTCCGATTGAACTGATTCCGAAAACCCAGAAGCAGATTCTACGGCGTGCCAAGAAAGTCGGGATACCGGTTTACGTTGCGACGAATCTTCTCGAATCCATGGTCTCTACCCCGACCCCGACGCGGGCCGAGGTAAACGACATTTACAACACCCTGGTCGATGGCGCCGACGGGCTCGTCCTGGCGGCGGAAACCGCCATTGGCAAATACCCCATCGCCTGCGCGTCGATGATCGGCAAGATGATGCAAAGCTTCGAGGCCGGTGCCGATTCAGATGGTACGTATTATCCCGCGGACCCGATTTCGCAGCTTGCGGAACCGAATGGCGGCAGGCTGGTCCACCGGGAAGCGACAGCGGAAGACCTTGCCGAACTGCCATCACTCGATGTCTTGCGCGTCCCCGCGACAACCCTGATGGATTGCGAACAGATCGCTTTCGGAACCTATTCGCCGCTGACGGGATTCATGGATTCGGAAACGCTGAAGTCGGTGCTTAAAAAAAATCATCTGCCCGATGGCGCGCCGTGGTCGTTGCCGATTGTCCTTCAGCTCGACGCCGATGCCGCGGCCACGGTTTCGACGGGGCAACGGGTCGCGCTCGCTGCCGCCGAAGGACAGCCGACGGCACTTCTCGACATAACCGAGATCTACAAACCGGATATGAATTCTCTGTGCGAGGAATTTTTCGGCACTGCCTCTGACGGGCACCCGGGCGTTGCGCGGGTCTTGTCGGGCGGTCCGGTTCTGGTCGGCGGGGACGTGACGTTGATTCGTCCGCCCGCCTCGCCCTATCTGCACTATCAACTGTCCCCGGCCCATACCCGGTTTATATTCACAAAATTGGGCTGGACGCAGGTTGTCGCTTTCCATGGGCGGAACCCGCCGCACAGGGGGCATGAAGCCATTCAGCGTATGGCCTTGGACCGCACCGGTGCCGACGGGCTCTATATCAACCCGGTGATCGGCCCCAAGAAACCCGGCGATTTCCTGCCCGACCCGATCATGGAAAGTTACCAGGCGATGCTCGATTTCGGGTGTTACCCGCAGGGACGCGTCGTTCTTGGCAGTTTTTCGACCTATTCGCGTTATGCCGGTCCGCGCGAAGCGGTGTTTACCGCTCTTTGCCGCAAGAATATGGGGTGCAGTCATTTCATTATCGGGCGGGATCATACCGGCGTGGGCGACTATTACAGCGTCGACGCCAACCGGGAATTGTTCGACACAATGGGCGACATCGGAATCGAGCCCGTATTCTTCGACCCCGTCGGATACAACCCCGTTTCAGGGGAATACGAAAGTGCGGGCGGCGCGGCGCTCAAATCGATCAGCGGTACCGAAGTCCGGGACACCCTGAAAAGCGGCCGGGAACTTCCCGAATGGTTCATGCGCGATATCGTCCAGGAAGTCCTGCTTGACTACGTGGCCAGCGATCGCCCGCTGTTCTACGAAGAATAGCGACGATGGGGGCTGACGCGAAGGATGGCGGTGCCGTTTTCTGGTTGTGCGGGTTGTCGGGCGCCGGGAAGTCGACGATCGCCGAAGCCGCCGGAGAGCGTCTCGAAAATGCCGGGTTTTCTGTGCTGAATCTGGACGGGGACGTCATTCGCGAACTTCTCCATACCAGTCTCGGGTTCACGCGCGAAGACGTTCTGGAAAACAATATGGGGATCGCGCGGCTATGCGACGATCAGCGCAGTGCGTATGACGTGATCCTGGTGCCGGTGATCTCGCCGCTTCGCGAAGGCCGGGAAAGAGCACGGGCCCTGCTGGGCAAGCACTATAATCTTGTGTACTGCGATGCCGGTATTCCGACGGTCAGGCGACGCGACGTGAAGGGTTTGTATGCCCGCGCGGACCAGGGAGAGATCACCGACATGATCGGTTATTCGCCCGACGGGCTGCCGTTCGAGCCCCCCGAAGATGCCGAACTCGTTCTTCACACCGACGGCGAACCGCTGGAGAGTTGTGTCGACAACCTGGTCGCGTTCGTCCGCTCGCGGATCGATTGACCGCAGTACTGACTGTTCTGACTAATCGCTGAACTTGAACTCGTATCCGAAATTGAAGACGAGCTTGCGGTCAAGCCGTTCCAGAATCATTTCCTTCCGCTTTTCGGGAATCTTTGCATCCTTGTCGCGGTACGACACTTTGCGTTGCTGCTCGAGTTCTTCGGGCGTGAATTTCTCGCGCATTTTTTCCTTGGTGATGCGCCCGAACGCCTCTACGAGAAATTCCCGCGGGATGTTCAGCCCGAAAAAATCGGCCATCTGCTGGTGAACATCGACGGGGTCGGCAAGCAGGTCTTCGTATCTGTAGACTCGTGTGCTCGGATGCCAGCGGATCACATCGCCCCAGCTGTTGTAAAATTCGATCGCGTCATCGACGAGTTTTTCCCAGGCGAAATTAGTGTCATCGTCATTTGTCGGGTCGTCCGGGATTTCGGCGAGCTTGAAGAATTTGGATTCCATGCTTTCCAGAATGCTGCGCAGAACGATCGCAATGTTCATGGATTTCAATCGCGCGCAGCGAACGCGGTAATAGGGATGGTGAGTGTGGAACAGAACGGGGTTTACCGACGGGCGTCCAAGGGCCTTTTCACCCAGTGGCGCGCGCCAGTCGAGCTTCAGATAGCGGTATCCCGAACTGGGATACCAGCCGCCGTCAAAAAGGTATTCGCCGTCGCCACCCGCCGCCAGGTCGAGGGCGAGAGATATGCCAAGGATCGACCAGTGCGAACCGGAGCGGGTAAGCGAGGCAAACAGGTTCTGAATGCCGTTGCCCGTCCGGTAGAATTTCAGGCAGGCGAGCCGCTGTTCGTTGGTTATGTCGCGTCGCGCCAGAACCCTTCCGAGTGCCAGCGCGTCCCACCCGTGTTTCAGGGGAAACCGGTTGAAGGCGATGTCGCGGCGTTTTGCATCGAAAAAAGAGCCGATCGGCGCAGGAGGGTTATGCGCCAGATTGTTGCGGTCGCTCGCCGCTTCCAGGGATGGGCGATTATTCATTGCCAGCAAATTTCTCCAGGTTCATTCGTCTTGCCGACAGCTTGTGCCGTCGCCGGGCGAGAGAGTTTCATTTTAAATCATGACTAACACAGTTCGACAGCCATTCGCGACCCTGACACGTTCGCCGCATCGCGGCGGCTGGATCGCAATATGAGATTCATGTCGACATTCGGCAGGCTGCCGCGGACCTGGCAGGCGATGGCGCTGATCGTGATTGCCGGGTCGGCCGAAGGTTTCGGCATGGCATTGTTTGTGCCATTGCTCGAAATACTGTCGAAGACGGGCACGCAGGAAATGAGCTGGCCGTTCGACCGGATTATAGATGCGTTCGCCTATGTCGGCGTTCCGGTAACGCTCTATACCATGCTGGCCACCGTCATATTTCTGATCCTCTCCTCGCTGGCCCTGGCGTATCTGCAGCGTCGCATGATCATTCGTTTGCGGCACGGGTTTGCGCGCACCACGCGGGAGAGATATGCCGCGTCGCTGTTCCGGGCGGGCTGGTGGTACATATCGGAAAAATCCCACGGCGAGGCCGTCAACGAATTCGTGCCCGAATGCAATCGCGGCTCCCTGTCACTGCAATATGAACTGCTCGCGCTCGGCAACATTATCCAGATCCTGATCTACCTCGCGGTTTCAATGGCGATATCGTGGCAACTGACGCTGGTCACGCTTGGATTCTGCGGGTTCGTCTTTTTTATCGTCCGGCCGTTCCAGAAACGGGCCAGGGCCCTTGGCACGGAAACGACGGAGGTGAACCGGAACCTGAGTTTCTACATCGTCGATTTTCTGAAATCTGCCAAGCTGATCAAGTCGACCGCCTCGGAAGGCGTTGTTCTGGGCCATTTGGGAAATCATATCGGTGCCTTTTTCGGCGCCACCTACAGGTCGGAACTCAACGCCGTACAGATCTATTTTCTGGTGCAGGCGCTGCCGGTGATCCTGCTCGGCGCACTTATCGCCATGGCGCACGGGGTCCTGGGACTCGGCACCTCCATGACGCTCGTATTTCTGCTGATCCTCGCCCGGATCGCGCCAAGGCTTGCACAGTTCCAGCAGTATCATCAGGGATATAACGTCGCGAGCCCGGGGCTGCAGGTGGTCGAGAAAATGATCGCCGCCGCTGAGACACATTCCGAGGACATGCGTGAAAACGCACATCGTTTCACGCGGCTCGAGCGCGGCATTTCAATTGAAAACGTCTCTTATCAGTATCCCACCCGCGATAGGCCGGCACTGCGCAATATCAGCCTGAAGATACCGCGCGGCAAAATGACCGCGCTGGTCGGCCAGTCGGGCGGTGGCAAATCGACCGTGATCGATGTTATTGCCGGGTTGCGGACACCCGATGCCGGCCGTGTGCTGGTCGACGATAGAGACCTCGGCGATATCAATCTGGCCAGTTGGCGCAATGCAATCGGTTACGTGACCCAGGATGTAAACGTGTTCAACGACACCCTGCGTCACAATGTTGCCTTTACCTGCCCGGACGCAAGCGATGCCCAGATACTCGAATGCCTGGAATCCGTCTGTCTCGACGATCTTGTCGGCCAGCTTCCCGACGGTCTCGACACCATGCTCGGCGAGGAAGGCGCCCGCCTTTCCGGCGGTCAGCGCCAGCGCCTGGCATTGGCGCGGGCGATCATTGGCCGTCCGGAACTGCTGTTGCTGGACGAGGCAACCAGCTCTCTCGACAATGAATCCGAGCGGCTCGTTCAGCAGGCGATCGAACAGATTGCCGCCGATTTCACCGTCGTTGTCGTTGCGCACCGCCTGTCCACGGTAAGACGGGCGGATACGATCCATGTTCTGGTAGACGGCGACATCGTGGAATCCGGCGGTTTCGACGAACTCATGTCCCGCGGTGGCAGTTTCGCCGAACTCCACCAGCAACAATTCGCGTGAGCGCCTTTCGATGATCATATGGATAACGGGGCTGTCGGGCAGCGGGAAATCGACTATCGGCTCGTTGGTATACGAGCAATGGAAAGCCGCCAGCCCGAACACCGTTCTCGTCGATGGCGATGACGTCCGCCGCCTTTTCGGGCTCGACGGCGAGGCTGCGCTTTACACCATAGAGGCCCGGCGCGACGTCGCGCATCGCATCGTTCAGCTCTGCGAATGGCTCGATGCCCAGGATATCAATGTCGTGTGCTGCACCATTTCGCTGTTTCCGGAAATTCACGAACGGAATCGGCAACTCTATTCGCGTTACTTCGAAGTCTATATCGACCTGCCGATGGAAACGCTTTACCGGCGGGACAATAAAAACCTGTATCAGCGCGCGCTCAACGGCGAAGAACGCAACGTCGTCGGCGTCGATATACCGTTTGCGCCCCCGCTTTCCGCCGATTGGGTGATCGATAATTCCGCGGACCTTGATGACCTGGGACCGATCGCCGACGAACTGCTGAAACGGGCGTGCGTCTTATGACAACCGGCGCAACGATCGCTATTCCCCATTCCGATTTCCGCTTCGGGACCAAGGCGCAAACGCTGGCGCGGCTGGCCGGCCGGCTCAGCACCGCGCTGCTCTGCGATCAGTTGGTTATCACGACCGACGACTGGAAGCGTGCGCCCGACAGGAAAGTCGATGAAATACTCCGCCACTTCCGTGGCAGGGATCTTGTGGTCCGGTCGAGCTCCGATGCCGAAGATCACGCGGAAAGTTCGAACGCCGGCGCGTTTGAAAGCGTCACCGGTGTTGCATGCGATCCGGCCTCCATCACCCGGGCGGTCGATGTCGTTATCACGTCCTACGGCGACGACAGCGGGGATCAGGAAGTTCTCGTTCAGGAAATGGTGGCCGATGTTGCCTTGTCCGGCGTCGTGCTGACCCGCGATCTCGATACGGGCGGGCCGTATTATTCGATTAACTACGACGATTTCAGTGGCCGGACCGATACGGTAACCGGCGGTGCCGAGAGCAAGACGGTGCTGGTGCACCGGGCGAACCCCGGCGCCCTGCACTCGCCCAGGATGCAGGCGATCATCTCAACCGCCCGTGAGCTGGAAATTATCTGCGGCCGCGCAGAGCTCGATATCGAATTCTGCATCACTGAAAACGTGGAACTCTATATCCTCCAGGTTCGTCCGCTTGCCGCGCAACGGCGCTGGAAAAACCTCCGCGACGGCGATATCGATAGCGTGGTTCGCGATATCCGCGACGAACTGTCGGATCGCATGAAACCGGAACGGGAACTATCCGGCGGTACCACGATCTTCGGTGAAATGCCGGACTGGAATCCGGCCGAAATGATCGGAAACTCGCCGCGGCCGCTGGCGCTCTCGCTTTACCGAAGCCTGATTACCGATCGTGTCTGGTCGGATGCCAGGGCTCGGATGGGCTACCGCAACGTCGATCGTCCGCTGATGGTCGATTTTGCCGGTCGGCCCTATATCGACACGCGTCTGAGTTTCAATTCCTTTCTGCCGGCCGATCTCCCGGCGGATCTCGCGAACCGCCTTGTCGATCATCAGCTCACCGGACTTGCAGACCAGCCGGATCTTCACGACAAGATCGAATTCGAACTGGCGATTACGTGTCTCGATTTCGACAATGCCGCGCAGATGGACAGACTTCGCGCAGCCGGTTTCAGCTTGTCCGATACCGAGGCGCTTGCGGGCGCGCTGGGCAGGCTCACACTCGATGCGCTGAAATCCGGGGGGGACGGTATTCGGCGCCTGCTCGCATTGACGGATTCGCTGCTCGATCAGGATCGCGCCTTGCCCGTCGCGCCGCTGGACCGGGCAAGAACGCTTCTCGACAGCACCCGGCGCGACGGTACGCTGCCGTTTTCCATGCTGGCGCGACATGCTTTTATCGGTGCGTCCTTGTTGAAATCCATGGTTCGCCGCGGGGTGCTGACCGTTGCCGATGCCGATCAGTTCATGCGCAGTGTGCATACGGTGGCAACGGATCTTGTGGCGGACATGTCGTTGGTCGCCAGCGGCGAAAAGTCGGAAGACGATTTTCTCGCCCGCTACGGTCACCTCCGTCCCGGCACCTACGATATTCTTTCGTGGCGGTATGACGAACGGCCGGACCTGTATCTCGGTCATGATGCCCGGACGGCTCCGGAAACCCTGGATTTTGAATTTTCGCCGCAACAGAGCGCCGCCCTCGAGCGGTGTCTTGCGGAATGCCGTTACGATATCGGTGCCGAAGAGCTGCTCGACTATATCGTATCCTCGATCGCGGCCCGGGAGCAGGCGAAATTCGCGTTTACCCGCGGCATAAGCGATGCGCTGGCGGCGCTGGTCGCATGGGGAAACGGGACGGGCGTGTCGCGGGAGATGCTGTCCTTCACGGAAATCGGCGATCTTCTGGCGCCGGATCCCGACCCGGCGCGCATCCTTGCTGCGGCCGAACAGCGCCGCGCACGCTACGACGTGACACGTGCCATTTATCTGCCGCACCTGATTGTCGAACCCGACGATATCGATGTCATTCGCCTGCTGCGGGGCAAGGCGACATATATTACCGGCGAGTCCGTCACCGCACGATCGCTGCTGATCGACGCCGGCGCCGCGCCGAAACTGGACGGGATGATTGTACTGATCGAAAGCGCCGACCCCGGTTATGACTGGATATTTTCGCACCGGATCGCCGCGCTGGTCACGAAGTTCGGTGGGGCCAATTCGCATATGGCGATCCGGTGCGCGGAATTCGGACTGCCCGCGGCTATCGGCTGCGGCGAAAAAACGTTCAACGATCTGTTGCGGGCGCCTGCAATAGAGCTGAACTGTGCTGCACGGACGATCCGGCCGGTGGGGCGTTCCGAATGAAGGTCGCGCTCAGCATGCGCATCACCGAAGCCGCGGGGTATGTGGAACCGCGCGACAGCATCAGCCACGACTGGCTGAATCGATTGCGCGAATGGGACATGGTGCCGTACCCGGTGCCGAACTTGCTGAAAGACGCCGCGTCCTATATCGACGGGTTGGCACCCGACCTGCTTTTGATGACCGGCGGCGACGATCTGGGCGCGACGCCGGACAGGGACAGGGCAGAAACCGAACTGTTCGATATCGCGCTCCGGCGCGGTATTCCGGTCCTCGGAATTTGCCGGGGGCTTCAGTTCGTCAACCGCCATTTTGGCGGCACGACGGTGGGGATCAAGGGGCATGTCGCCCGGCCTCACCGGGTATCGTTCGCACCATGCTGGCAACCGCTATACGGAAATGAAGACACAGTGAATTCATATCACAACCTTGCAATTGCTCCCGACACGGTCGGCCAATCGCTCGAAGTAACCGCGACCGATCCGGCGGGATTCGTCGAAGGGGTGCGTCATCCCGATCTGCCTGTCGCCGGCATAATGTGGCATCCCGAACGCGCAGGCGCGCCGTCGGGGGACCGTGCCTTGTTCGATGCCCTGATCGGGACGGGCACGGATTGACATGAAGGCCATTATTCTAGCCGCCGGTCGCGGCAGCCGTCTCGGAAACATGTCCGAAGAATCCCCCAAGTGCCGGGTCGATCTCGGCGGGGTGCCGATGATCGAGCGCCAGATCGCCACCTATCGCAGTGCCGGTATCACCGATATTACGCTGGTGACCGGTTACAAGGCCGAGTTGCTTCGCTTCGATGGTGTTGCCAATGCCCATAACCCGGACTGGGCAGATACCAATATGGTGGAAACGCTGTTCTGCGCCAGTCAGTCTTTCGGCGGCGACGTCATCGTTTCCTATGGCGATATTGTATATGAGACACGCGTACTCGATGCGGTGATCGGTGCGTCCGACCCGATTTCGGTCATCGTCGACCGTCAGTGGCGGCCCTACTGGGAAGCACGCTTTGAAAACCCTCTGGACGACGCGGAGAGTCTCCGTCTGGACGCGGCCGGGGATATTACCGAGATCGGCGGGACGGCCGGGCATATAGACGAGATAGAGGGGCAGTATATCGGGCTGATGCGGTTTCAGGGCACGGGGGTCGACTTGCTGCGCGACGTCGGCACTTCGCTGGACCGTTTCCCGCGAGACTGGATGACACGACGCCCCGTGGCCAAAGCATATATGACGGACCTTCTGATGGAGATGATCCTGCGGGGGCACAAGGTGCACGCTGTACCTATCGATGGCGGCTGGCTGGAAATCGATACGCCGGAAGACTACAGCCTTGCCAGCGCGCTCTTTGACGGCGAACGGGTCTTCCCCTGGTTTGCGCCGGACGGTGTCGCATCCCCGTGAAACGGAAAATCAACTGATGGCCAAAGAAAACATCCAAGCCTTCTGGGGCGATCTCTATCAGCAGCTTTATGCGGCAAACGATGCGGCACTGTCGCCCGAACTGCTCGAAAGGCAGATCGATGCTCTTGAAGACCTGTTCCGGATTCGCGAACAATCCTGTGTCGTCGAAATGCCGCTGCATGAACTGGCGGGCAAAAGTGTCCTTGAGATCGGGTCGGGGGCGGGCGGTCATTCCTGTATCTTCAAGCGCCACGGCGCCAACGTGACAGCCGTCGATATCACGCCCGAACGGGTCGCGTCGACCTCGGCAAAACTGTCAATGCTGAAAGGCGGGACAGGCAATGCCCTCCAGGCCGATGCCGAGAATCTGCCTTTCGACGATGCAAGCTTCGATATCGTCTATTCCAACGGCGTCCTCCATCATTCAACGGATACAGAACGCTGTATCGCGGAAGCGATGCGGGTTCTGAAACCGGGCGGCCTTGTCGTCATCATGCTGTATTCCCGCGTATCGGCGGCGTTCATGTTCAACATCTGGCCGCGCGGCATCGTGACCGGCGAGATGTTCCGCTGGCCCGAAGCCGAATGGGTCGGGCGTCTCACCGAGGGTAAACCGGTGTTCGGCGATACCCGCAATCCGATCACGCGGGTCTATTCCAGGAAGCAGATGGAAGCCCTGTTCGGGGAGTTCGAAATTCTCAGCCTGCGCAAATGGAGCTTTCAGTTCGATAATTTCTGCATTCCCCGGTTAACGCAAATTCGCCGCTGGGTGCTGACCCGGCTGGGCTTCGGGCTGCATCCCGGCGGCACGATCGTCTACGGTCAGCCGATCGTGCCCGAGACCGCCATCGAGCGGTGGCTGGGCGCTTACCTCGGGTTCGGCTGGACGGTGAAGGCGTTGAAACCCGGCGCCGTCAAGAAGCCCTGAATGACATCCCGCCCAAACGTCATTTTTCTCGGATCTGATGCCGTGCGCGCCGACCACACCTCGCTCTGCGGGTACGGCCGGCAGACCACGCCCTGTCTTGATCGTCTCGCGACCCAATCTCTCGTTTGCGACAACGCATTTTCGCTAGCCCCGTTTACCCAGCCGGCAAGTGTTCAGACCTTCACTTCCAGCCGCCCCTTGTCCTATGGCGGGTACGATATGGGTGCGACCGGCCGTCCGCCGACTCTGTTTCGGCATTTCAGCGATGCGGGCTACAAGACTTACGCACTCAGCACCCTGCACTGGGTCAACCGGTATTTCGGATACGGAGACGGCCTCGATGTGGAATACCAACTCTACACCCTGAATACGGTCGCCGGTGTTGCGGTTGCGATTACCCGAAATTCGATCGCCGGCTATACCGCCGACGAGATTCCCGAAGATGAAATGCTGGCGGTGGTCGAACCCGTCTTCAGCAAGATGTTTGCCGACTGCATCGACTACTGCGAATGCCGTCTGGACTCGGAGGCCGAGTATCGCAAAGACTTCGGTCATTCGCTTCTGGTCAATGCCGAATACGATTTCCGTAAAGTACGGCGGATCATCGAACGTCACGCGGCATCGTTTGCCAACGATCCCGCCGGCTATATACGCGAATGGTTTCAGACCATTCCAAGGTCGCATGAATGGCTTGGCCGAGAATGGTACTATTGCCGCAAGCCGTCCAAGCTGGCTGGCGAAGCGCTGGTGCGCGGGGCGAATGCGATCCGCAGACGCCTGGATCCGGACGGCGCCATGGTGCAGGCGAACCGCTACAAGCAGTATGTCGATGCGCCGTCGATCGGGGACAAGGTCATCGACCTGTTGAAAAACCACGATGGGGCGCAGCCCCTGTTTCTGTGGGCCCATTTCATGGATACCCATCTTCCCTATGTGTCGGGTAGCGGGCGCAGGTGGTGGCGCGAAACCGCCGATTACCTGTCTGCCACCGGGCATGATCCATCGATCAGCCCGGCTGTTTCGTTCCGGTCCGGATTGCCCGCCAACCAGGCGGAATGGGATCAGTTATCGGCATTGTATGACGCATCCATCCGGGGCGTCGACGAGCAGGTCGGGCGGATTTCCGATGCGGTCGATGCGTTGGGAATGGCGGACAACACCATCATCGCTTTCTGCGGCGACCACGGAGAGGAACTGGGCGAACACGGCAACCATTCGCACTATTTTCTGCCCTACGAACACAATATCGGTATCCCCATGTTGTTCCGCGCACCCGGTCAGACAGGAATCCGGATCGACGGGCTGACGACCCTCCTCGATGTCGCTCCGACGATCTCGGCGCTGGCCGGCTTGCCCCAGGATCCCGCCTGGGAAGGGCTGCCGGTGACGGATACGCGGGTCGATGAGCGCGATCACGTGATCGTCGAGTGTTTTTACGGTGGCAACTGCCTTTTCAAGGACCGTCCGATTTATGCAGGCGTGCGGACTCGGACGCATAAATATTTCTGGAAGGAATTCCGGGACCCCAAGGACTGGCAGAGTCGCGACGGCGACGAACTCTATGAATTGGCGAACGACCCTGACGAACAGAACAATCTGTATCGGCCGGATCATCCGCTGCTGCCCGAAATGCAGCTGCATATCGCGCGGCGACTGGCGGAGTTGCCCGAAATCACCCATGAACGGATCGTCCGCGCTTTCGGCGAAACCGTCGCCGCGGCACTGAATTAGATATGCGCTATGCCGTATCCAATATCGCGCTGACCGCGTTCGATCATCTCGACGAGCTGCCGCGTATTGCAGAGCTCGGGATCGACGGCATTGAGATCGCGCCGTCACGCATCTGGCGGGAAACCTGGCAGGGCCTCTCGCCGGCGGACATAGATGCCTATCGCAGGGCGTTGGAGGCCGCGGGACTCGAGGCGGTTGGCCTGCATTCCCTGTTTTTCGATCACCCCGAGCTGGGCCTGTTTCGCGATCCGGCAGGCAGAGCGAAGACGCTGGATTTTCTGGTCCACCTTTCGGCCATGTGTCGCGACCTTGGGGGCAAAACCCTGATCTGGGGCGGAGGAAGACAGCGCGGCGATATCGGGCCTGAAGACGCGTTCGCCGAATCCGTCGACTTCATGACCGATCTGTGCGACCGGATTTCGAGCCATGGCACGGTGTTCTGTTTCGAGCCGCTCGGCCCCCAAAGCACCGATTTTATAAACACCGCCCGGGATTCCCTGGATATCGTGCGCGCCGTCGATCATCGCGCGCTGGCGGTGCAGCTCGATGCCAAGGCGCTGTTTCAGAATGACGAGGTCACGCTCGACCCGTTCAAGGTCGTTGCCGAGCGGCTGGTGCATTTCCACGCCAACGAACCCGATCTCGGCATACTCGGTACATCCGGTGACATAGACCATGCCGCGATGGGCGGATTTCTCCGTGCCGTCGGATACGATCGGTTTGTGTCGATCGAACAGCGACAGCTCGATACCGGCATGCCTGTTGAAAATGTTTCACAAAGTCTGGAGCTGCTGAAGCGCTGCTATGGCTGAAAACCCTGCGAACGAATTTGTCCGGCCCGACTGGGTTCCGTCCGTCCCGTCGGGGATGCGTATTCTGGTGGTCGGTGCCAGCGGCGGAATCGGTACGGCGGTCTGCCGCATGCTCGCGACCGGTTCGGATTGCGTGATCGGTGCGCATGGCGGCAGCGCTGCGCCGTCACCCGATCAGTATCTGGACGGCGCGAAGACCTCCGCGAAAATAATCCCGCTCGAGAAGAAGTTCGCCGGCGAACAGGATTGTATAGATCTGGTCGATGAATTCTGCGACCGCGCCGGTGGTATCGATGCTCTTGTTCACCTGTCCGGTGCGCTGAATTTTAGCGGACACTGGAAAGATATGCCGGCTCAAGACTGGCGACGCGACATGGAGATCAATCTCGACCAACCCTTTTTTCTGGCGCGCGCCGCTCTGGCCAAGATGGCCGATGGCGGCGGCCGGATTGTCCTGAACGGGACGGAATCGGCCCTGCATGGCGGCAGTGCGGCGTCGTTCCCCTATGCAATCGCGAAACGCGGTACAGAAGCGATGGTTCAGGGGCTGGCGCGTGAAGGGGCGCCGTCGGGGGTTTTGGTCAACGGTGTGCGGCTCGGCTATATCGCGAGCGGTTTTCATCAGCGCTGGCACGGCCGGACTCCGGACCAGATGGCGGAACGGGCGGAACTTGTGCCGTTGAAACGCGGCGGCGATCCGGATGAAGCGGCGGCGCTGTTTATCTACCTGTTGTCCGGATGGGCATCATTTATTACCGGCCAGATGTTTGCGCTGACCGGCGGCGACTGGCTTTAGGGGACGACTATGGGTTTGAAGCAAACGATCCTTGATCTCATCGAACACCCGGTTGCCGGTTTCCCGGCCCGGTTGATCGGACGACTGACGTGGCGTCGGTCGCATCTGCTCGGGATGATCAATCCGTTTCATGTGCCCGCTATCGTGGTCGACCGGGACGGTAATCCGCTGATGGCGGAGCCCGGAACATACCTGTTCATGAATTCGGGGCGCGCTTCGTCTATCAGGTTCAGCCCCGACCAGTACGAACCCGAAATCAGCTATCTCATCAAATACCTGATCCGCAAGGACGACATCGTTCTCGATATCGGTGCGAATGTCGGCTTGCACACGGTCGCGTTTGCCCGCGCCGCGCCCGAGGGACATGTCTATTCCTTCGAACCGGTCACCGAGATGGCGGACCGGCTTTCGGCCAATGCGGCGCTGAACGGACTCGACAATGTCACCCTGGTCCCGTGCGGTCTCGGGGCTGCCGACGACACCGCGGAGATGTCGGTCAATATTGGCGGTGCGGGGCTTGAAGGCACCAGCACGATCGCAGGCAGCGTGCATCTGGACCGCGAGCCCGAAAATTACCAGCGTCGCACGGTGCCGGTCCGCCGGCTGGATGGCGTCATCGAGAAGCTGGGCGTCGATGGTCGGGTCGGTTTCGTAAAAATAGACACTGAAGGTTTCGAGACCTGGGTCATCGAAGGCGGATTGGAAACCATCCGCCATCACCGGCCGTCGATGATTATCGAAGCGCATAGCCGTCGTCTCGAAGCGGCGGGAAAATCGTTCCAATGGTATCTTGATACGTTCCCCGATTATCACATTCTGATCATCTATCCCGTTAACCGGGTTAATCCGTATCTGCGCCTGGTACCGCTCGAAGGCGAGCAGCCCGAGATTGCGGTAAACCTGCTGCTGCTGCCGCGCCGGGACGTAGCGTCGATCTGATCGCGTGACGCTTCTTTTAAGACATTCGCGAGACCTGCCGCAGGACCTCGAATTCGACTTCTGGTTCCCGGTTACGGACACAACGGTCAATTTGCCGCCCGGCTCTAAATGGCCGGACGTCGCAACCCGGCTCGAACAGGCCTATGACAGATGTGCGGATGCATGCTGGGAAACCGGACTGGCGCTGGCCAAAGAACCCGGGTCCGAAATTGCCCGGACGCCGACGATGGGAGCCTACGGTACCGATTTCCGTTTGATGATGGCCTGGGTTGTCCTGTCGGCCGAGCTTGCAGATGCGGCGGAACGCTATCTGGTCGTCTGCAACGATCCCTGGGTTTTCCGGGAGATCGCCATGCGTCCGGATGTTGTCGCGGGCTCTCCGCCGGGACTTATCGCCGCAAAAGCTCGTCTGCGCCTGCGCGGATTATTGTCCCGCTCACGGAATGCATTCCGCCTTCTGGCGACGAGTCTTCGCTTGCGCGGACAGCGGAAGAATGTGCTTCCCGGAGGTCCGGCAATACTTGTCTATGGTCATCCGGGCAGCAAACCCGATGGCGCAGACGCGTATTTCGGCGACCTGCTTGACCGCGAAACCAGCCTACAGCGCGTTCTTCATTCGGATTGTTCCCTCGGGCTGGCGCGGATTTTGTCCGGGCCGCGCACCGCAAGCATTCATGCCTGGGGATCCCCTTTCTTCGCCCTGAGCCTGGTTTGGACCAAATGGCGTCGGAAATCAGGCAAGAAGGAGTCTTTCGCCTGGCTTGTCGACCGTGCGGTGGAAATCGAAAACAGCGGCGCGGGCCCATTAATGACCCGCTGGCAGATGCATTGCCAGGACAACTGGATAAAAGGTGTTCGCCCATCCGTCGTCGCCTGGCCGTGGGAAAATTTTGCGTGGGAACGGGCATTATGCCGTACCGCGAAACGTCAGGGCGTAAAGACGATCGGTTATCAGCATACTGTCGTCGGGTGTCACCAGATCAATTTTGCGGCATGTCTGAACCCCGACGGCGAGACAAGCCTGCCTGACACCATCGTCTGCAACGGTCCCGGGTACCGCCGTGAACTGGAAACCTGGGGTCATCCCGCCGAGAAAATGCCGATAGGCGGCGCGTTTCGTGTTTCGGTGCCGCCCCTGATCGCCCACGTGGCGGACGCGCCGGTATATTTCGCGCTGTCGGGGCTGATACCCATCGCGCGTGCCCAGATCGAGGCGGCACAGGATGTCGCCAGGACCGGTCGTCTTGTCTTGTTTCGCGATCATCCGATGTATCCGATGGATATCGGCGAAACCGACTTTCTCAGCCGTGCGGACAAGGGCCTGCGGGAACAGTCCGAACTGTCGGCGGTGGTCTACAGTACGGGCACATCGGGACTGGAAGCGATGATGTCCGGTGTACCGACGATCCGCTTCCAGCCGGACGACCGGGTTGCCGTTCAGGTTCTGCCCGAAGGTGTCACCGCGCCGACGGCCAACCGGAATACGATTGTCGATATGCTGCGGAATCCGGCGTTGCCGGAGGCAGTCTCCTGGGACCAGATTTTTGCACCTGTCGACTATGCTTTCTGGCATTCGCAACTATCTGAAGCCGGGAATGACAAGGCTTATTGCCTTGTGTGACTCGCTGAATTCAGGCAATTTCGCCGATACCTCTCGACGTTCCGCAAACGCGCGCCGTGTCGGAAAAAGGAGCTAAAATTGACGTCTACAAGCAATGTTTCTGATGCTGCGGCGGCGATCAAGCCGAAATCCGATTTTCGGGTGCTGATCGTCTATCCGAACCTGCCGCTGATGCTGGTGCCCGGCGTCGCCATCGGACTTTTTACCCGTATCCTCAAGGACCAGGGATATGGCGTCGAGATGTTCGAGACGACGCATTACGATACGGACGAAACCAATTATTCCGAAACCAAGATCAACTATTCGGAAAATCGCGTCCGTCTGCTGAATGTTCGGAAATTCGATGTGAAGAAGGATCTCAACATCGATCTGAAACAGGACATGTTGGGCGATTTCAGGGCGAAGGTTCAGTCGTTCAAACCGGACATTCTGCTTTTTTCGGTGGTCGAGGATACGTTCTTCCAGGCATTGACGATGCTGGACGCGGTCGCTGACCTCAAGGTACCGCACCTCATGGGTGGCGTATTCCCGACGATGGCGCCGGAGGTAGCGATTGCCGCCGACGGGGTGAACATGATCGGGCTTGGCGAGGGCGAGGAATCGATCGTCAAGGTTTCCGAAGCCGTTCGCACCGGCGGGCGGCTCGATAACATTCCAAGCACCTGGTTCAAAGACGAGACCGGCAAGGTTTTCCAGAACCTGCAGGCACCGCTGGTTGAACTGGACGACGTGGTTCCGGATTTTTCGTTGTTCGATAAATCCCGCTTCAACCGGCCGATGGGCGGCGAGGTTTTCCGCATGATCCCGGCGGAATCGTATCGCGGGTGCCCGTATTCCTGCACATATTGCAATTCACCGAGCCAACGCCTGTTTGCGAAAAAAACCGATCAGGGCAACTTCCTGCGACGTACCCGCATTCAGAAATTGCGCGATCATCTTGCCGAATTGCGGGACAAATACGATCCGGAATTTTTCTTTTTCGTAGACGACAGCTTCCTCGCCCGCCCGCGCGCCGAGATCTTCGAATTCTGCGATATGTACGAAGAATTCAACCTGCCATTTTACTTCAACACGCGGGCCGAGAATACCGACGTCGAGGTGCTGAAACGTCTGAAAGACGTGAACTGCTTTCGTATGGCGTTCGGTATCGAATGCGGTAACGAGCAGTATCGGCAAAAGATGCTGCGGCGGAAAATTTCAAATGCTGAAATCATTGACCGCTTTTCGGTTATCGCGGAAGGCGGTATCGCTTTCAGCCTGAACGCGATCATCGGTTTCCCCGGCGAGACCCGCGATCTGGTATTCGACACGATAAACCTGATCAGGTCGATCCACGGTTATGATGCTTTGACCTCCTTTATCTTTACGCCTTATCACGGTACCGCGCTGCGGAAGGTCGCGGAGGCAAATGGCTGGATTGATCCGGATGTTGTGACTGTTCACAACACGGCAAGGTCGCTCCTGAAAATGCCGCCGCCTTATCTAAGTGCGGACGACATCGACGGTCTGATCATGACGCTCCCGCTCTACTGCTATTTCCCGAAAAGCGAATGGGAAAATCTGAAGCGCGCTGAAAAATCGGATCCGGAGGGGCTGAAGATCCGCCAATATTATTCCGACATATACAGCGAGAATTTTCTCAACGAGCATCAGGACATGGCGAAGACGTTCTTCGGCGAGGATGAAGGTACGGCCGCCGCCGACCTGCGCGCTGATTTCCGGACCAGTCCCGAACGGATGACTCCGGTGATGCTTGATCAGCTTATGTCCCCGATGGTTGGCTACTGACAGAACGCCTGCATTGACCCAACTGAAAGAATCTCGTTCGTTGAAGGTCGCGGTCATCGGCTGCGGTCGTATCGCGGGCCATCACTGCCGGTCTATCGATGCGGCGGACGGCGCCGAGATCGTCGCCGTCTGCGACCTCGACGCCGCCAAGGCGCAGGAATATGGCGACGCTTTCGGGATTCCGGTCTTTACCGATTACCGGCAGATGCTCAGATCGGTCGCCGGCATCGATCTGGTCGTCATCGCGACACCGTCCGGAATGCATTACGAGCATTCCATCGAAGTCATGCAGGATTTCGGCAAGCACGTCGTTGTCGAAAAGCCGACCTTTATGCGGCCCGGACAGCTGTCGGCGGCGGTCGCGGTTGCGGAAAAATGCGGCGTAAACGTCTACCCGGTTTTTCAGAACCGTTACAACAAGGCGGTCGCCAGGGTCCGGGCGGCGTTGAAAGCGGGAGAACTCGGCGAGTTGAGGACGGTCTCGGTTCGGCTGCGCTGGTGCCGGCCGCAGCGCTACTACGATCTCGCGCCTTGGCGGGGCACGTTTTCACATGATGGCGGCGCGCTGACCAACCAGACGATCCATCATGTCGACCTGTTACGTCATCTCGGCGGTGAGGTAAGCCGTGTAAACGCTGTGATGCGAACGCTGGGAGCCGGGATCGAGGCCGAAGACACGACAGCGGCGACCATCGAGTACGCCTCCGGTGCTATCGGGACGCTGGAATCGACCACAGCGGCCCGGCCCGACGATTTCGAGGCATCGATATCTCTGGTTTGTTCGGAAGGCCTCGCCCAGATCGGTGGCATCGCCGTCAACGAGCTTCAGATTTTTACGCCGGATCCATCGGCGTGCGATGCCAACAGCGAAGATTTTGTCGGCATCAAGGGCCATGGTGCAGTCTACGGGTTCGGCCATTTTGCCATGTATCGAGACATCGTCGCGCATCTGGTCGACGGCACGGCATACCCGGTGTCGTATGAGGATGCGCTGGCCACGCTGCGACTGCTGCATGGATTTTACCGGTCGGACGAGGCAGGAAACTGGATCGCCCTGGGTGGTACCGAGGAATCCATCCGACTGGGTCGTCCGGACGACGCGATATCGGACCTTTACCGAACGCCGCCCTCCGGAACGGACGGTGCCTGACGATGTTGCGGGTCGGCATAGCGGGGTATGGCGTTGTCGGTAAACGGCGCCGGTCGGTCGTCGATGCGCATCCCGATCTTCAGACGGTTGCCGTCTGCGACCGCACGCTGCCCGGAAAGGGCGTTTTCGATGACGGCGTGAAGCATTCCACGCAGTATGCCGATCTCCTCGATGAACAGCTCGACGTGCTTATTGTCTGCATGTCGAACGATATGGCGGCGGAGGTGACGATTGCGGGTCTTGAAAAGGGCCTGCACGTCTTTTGCGAGAAACCGCCGGGACGCGATGTCGCGGATATTGCCAGGGTTGTTGCCGTCGAACGCGACCGTCCGGGTCAGAAACTGAAATACGGCTTCAATCATCGCTATCACGATTCGGTCCGTGACGCGCTCGCGATCATGCAGCGCGGCGAACTTGGCAGACCCATCAATTTGCGCGGTGTGTACGGTAAGTCGCAGCTTGTTACGTTCGGCCAGGATTCGGACTGGCGGACGGAACGCAGGCTGGCCGGTGGCGGCATTCTCCTCGACCAGGGCATTCATATGGTCGATCTTTTGCGTCTGTTCGGTGGCGAATTCAACGAAGTGCACAGTTTTATCTCTAACGATTTCTGGCATCACGATGTCGAAGACAACGCCTATGCGATAATGCGTTCCGACAACGGTGTGGTGGCGATGGTGCATAGCTCCGCAACCCAGTGGCGTCACATGTTCAGCCTGGAGATCGCGTTCGAGCGTGGATTGATTGTGTTGTCGGGAATTCTGTCCGGCACCAAAAGCTACGGCGCAGAGACCCTGACGGTCGCCTATGCGGCGCAGGATGATCGCGGAGACCCGCGCGAACAGACCACCCGCTACAACGAAGACAATTCATGGCGTGACGAAATAGATGAATTTGCCGACGCGATTTTGCAGGACAAGCCGATCGACAATGGCTCGTCCACCGATGCGCTGAGGACAATGCAGACGGTATACCGTATCTACTGCGCTGACCCCGAATGGCGCGAAAAATATGGATTGGTTGCCGATCCGGCATAGAATTTCCATGGTCCCGCCGGCCGGGACGCTTTGGCATTGCCTCCGCTTAAAGGTCCTGAAATGACAGTTCTCTCCGTAATCATGCCCTGCTTCAACGAAGAAGCCACGATTGAAGAAATTATCGGCAAGGTTCTTGCGGTAGGAACGGCCGATATGGAAATCGAACTGATTGTCGTCGACGACGGTTCTGCCGACCGCTCGGTCGAGATCGTTTCCGAAATGGCAAAGACGGAGCCGCGGATAAAGATTTATCCGCAGAATTCAAATAAGGGAAAAGGTGCTGCGTTGCGGGTCGGCATCGGCCATGCTACCGGCGACATTGTCGTCATACAGGATGCCGATCTCGAATACGATCCGGGCGAATATCCCAAGATCGTTGCGCCTATTGTAGAAGGTCATGCAGACGTCGTGTACGGATCCCGGTTTTCGGGTGGCGAAAAACACCGCGTACTGTATTTCTGGCACAGCGTTGGAAACAGGGCGCTGACGCTCTTGTCCAATATGGTGACGAACCTCAACCTCACCGACATGGAATGCTGCTTCAAAGTGTTCCGGCGCGAGATCATCCAGTCCATCCCGATCAAAGAGGACAGGTTCGGTTTCGAGCCGGAGGTCACCGCAAAAATTGCCCGTCTCCGACCCGCCATTCGCATATACGAGGTTGGTATTTCCTATCAGGGCCGCACCTATGCGGAAGGCAAGAAGATCGGTCTCAAGGACGGCTTTCGCGCCGTCTACTGCATTCTCCGCTACGGCTTCGGAGCTTGATACGCTTCAAGGTCCTGTCGCCGACCATCTGGTTTCCTGCGCATCTATGATGCCGATGCTGTTCCGGAAAAGCTGAGAACGATAGTTCAATGACCCGTAAAAACAGAACTCTCCTATCGGTGTTTTTCTATTTTTGGATCCTCGTGGCGCTTATCCTGTATGTCCGAAGTTTCTCAAACATTTGGAATCTATTGGAAAGCCGGCTTCCCTTTATCTGATCCGATGTCCAGATGACGATCATTCTATCGATTCTGACGCCGCTCTTTCTGGGCCTGGCATGCATTGGCTATGGCAGCGTTCTGATGCGTGCCTTCCGTGCCGGGACGGACGACAGAGGCGCCGCCGAAAACATCTCACTCGGTTTCATCCTGGGCGCGGGATTTTGGGGCTGGTTACTTTTTTTCCCCGGGATACTGGGGTGGCTCTCGCCCGGTGTCCTTTGGGTTCTTACGGCTCCCGGGATCATTCTCCTCGGTCTTTACGGGGGAGGCTGTCGCGTCGGCAGTTTGGGCGAAATCCGGCGCGGCATTTCCGATCGGCGGGTCGCAATATCGCTGCTGCTTTTGGCAGCGGTTCTGCTGATGGACCTGCTGGAGGGAATTTCGCCGCCGGCGGATGGAGATACGCTGGCATATCATGCCGCAATTCCGAAATATTTTGCGGGCCTGGGCGGGATCGAGTTTCTGCCGACCGCCATATCCGGCGCGATTCCGCTCCTGACGCACCTTGCGTACACGTCGGCCTACGTCATGGGCGGCGAGTTGGCGCTGACGCTGTGGCTGATGATTTCCGGATGGGCGACGGCGCTTCTGGTGTATGCGTTTGCGGCGCGTCGCATCAGCAAAAATGCGGCAATCCTGCTGGCCGTCCTTTTTCTGACCACCCCGGCGATCCTGTTCAGCGGTGGCAATGGTCATGTCGAGGTGCGTGCGGCCGGTTACGCCCTTGCAGCCTGTATCCTGTTTGCTGACGGCCGTCGCACCGACGCGCCCGGAAGCATTGCTCTGGTTGGCATCCTCGCCGGCTATTTTATCGGAACCAAATTCTTCGGACTGGTATTCGCCACGTCACTCGGTTTGGCGATCCTGTGCTATCTGAGGCGGATCGGCCCGGTATTTGTCTATTCCCTTCTCGCGGTCGTGGCCGGTTTTCAGTGGTATCTGTGGAATTATATCCATACCGGCGACCCGGTCTTTCCAAGCCTGTTCACGCTGATTGGTGCGCCGGATGGACCGTACTGGACGGCCGAACTCTCGAAAAGTTTCGCCGCTTACTATTCGGATGCGGAGAAGATTCTCCCGACCACGATCGGTAATTGGCTGCTGTATCCTGTCTATGCGACGTTTTCAGGCTTGCCGGAACTGGAAAGTACGCGCACCGGCTTCGGTATTTTTGTCTTCATGGTCCTGCCGCTCGCGATCTGGGGCGCGGCCAAGAAACGCCTGTGGAATGACGAGTTGTTTATGTTTCTGGGGGTCGCGGGACTTTTCTTCACGATATGGTTTTTCAGTGGCACGACGCACCGGGCGCGGCACCTCGTGCCGGTATTTCCCCTTGTCCTCATTCCGGTCTACATGTTTGCCCATGACGCGGTTGCAAGGAGGCAATGGTTCCGGCCATTCTGGGTAGCGGTCTATCTGGGGGTGTTTCTCCAACTGGCGGGTCAGTTGGTCTTTTCGGTGAACTACGCCAAATATGTCCTGACCGGGGAATCACGGCAGGACTTTCTGGAACGGAACGTAACCGGTGCCAATGCCATTTTCTGGATCAACCGGAATGCGCCGCCCGGCGCAAAAGTTGCGATTTTCAACCGGGAACTTGCCTACTTGCTCGACCTGCCGTCGTTTTTTATGACGGCCTATTATCAGATGCAGGTTGAATGGCGTCCGGAGCGGGTCAGACCCGAACGGTTTATCGAACAAATCCGGAAAAACGGGATCACGCATTTCGTCCTGAAACCGCCCGAGCAAAAAAACGGCGGCCGCGGTCCGGAGTTGGACAATTTCCGGATGCTGCAGACTCTGATGAACGCCGGCTGTCTGCAAAGAATCGAGACGATCGACACCTTTGTCGTTCCCTCGCGCACATTCTCAGTGTTCAGCAAAAAAGGTACTATTGAACAGATGGCGATCTATCGACTGATGCCGGAAAACTGTCCCAGGTGAATTCGAGAAAGAATCCAAGTACATGAAAACTATCGGAATCGTTCCTGCCCGGATGGGCTCCAGCCGGTTTCCGGGCAAGCCGCTTCACCCGATCGCCGGCAAGGCGATGGTCGAACATGTCTACGCGCGGGCGAAACTTTCCTATGATTGGGACGTGCTCTGCATTGCGACCTGCGATGAGGAAATTCGCGTATTCGCCGAAGAGCGGGGCTTTCCCGTTGTCATGACATCGGAGTCTCATACCCGCGCGCTGGACCGTGTCGCCGAAGCTTACGGGATTGTCGCCGGAAATGAGTACGATAACGACATCGTCGTATGCGTACAGGGGGACGAGCCTCTGCTGGCAGTCGACACGATTACCGCGGTTATCGATCCGTTCGGTGACGACGAGACAATCGAAGGCACGATGCTGGCGGTGCCGATAACGGACGAGGCGCTCTATCGAAACCCGGACATCGTGAAGATCGTACACGATCTGCGTGGCAACGTTCTGTATACAAGCCGCCAGCCCATTCCCCATTGCGAAACATTTTCCCCTGACCTCGGCGCGCTGCGCGTCGGCGGGATTTTCGGCTTCCGGTGGCATTTCCTGAAATGGTTTACGCGTCTGCCCGAATCGCCGCTGGAGCGTGTCGAATCGTGCGACAGCAACCGGATATGCGACAATGGCCGTTTCCAGCGTATTGCACCTATCGCCGCGCGCGCCTATTTCTCTGTCGACAGTCCGGAGGACGTCGCCCTGGTAGAAGCCGCGATCGTGGAAGACCCGCTCTGGGGAAAGTACTGAAAACGGCGCAATTCGAAATTTAAACGGTTAAACGCTTCGATGAACAAAATAGACGAACTCACAGAATTGCACGCCGGAGACCCTGCGGGATATGCACGTGCCTATCTCGACTACCTCGCGTCCTGCTTTGAATCAATTGACAGCGACGAGGTTGCGGCTTTCATCCGCCTTTTGCTGGATGCGCGCGCAGCCGGCAACACGGTTTTCTTTATCGGTAATGGCGGTTCTGCGGCGACGGCTTCCCATTTCGCCAACGATATATCGATCGGCACGCGCACCGGGGACAACAAACCGTTCCGCGCCGTAAGCCTGACCGACAATGTCGCCGTCATGACGGCGCTCGCCAATGACGAGGGCTATGAGCGGATGTTCGTCGATCAGCTCAAGGTACACCTGCGGGCCGGTGACTCCCTGGTTGCAATTTCGGCGTCCGGGAATTCGCCCAACCTTATCGTCGCGGTCGACTATGCCCGATCATGCGGGGCAACGGTCGTCGGTCTCACCGGTTTCGACGGCGGAAAGCTGCGCGGGAAATCGGATATTTCGCTGCATGTGCCGACGGCAAAGGGCGAATACGGCCCGGTCGAGGATGTGCATATGATTTTCGACCACCTGATCGGCAGCTACCTGATTGCCGAAGTGAAACGCCAGCTTGCGGCCGGGGAATGACACACGCGGTCATCTTCGATCTTGACGGGACACTCATCGACAGTCTGCCGGACGTTCTGGGCGCGTTGAATCCCGTTCTGGAAAAGGCCGGTCGCCGCGCGATCACACTGGACGAAGGCAGGCTTATGGTCGGCGGTGGCGCCGAGCCTCTGATAGAGAAAGCGTTTGCCCTGACGGGTGATCCCGTCGCTTCAGGCGATGTGCCGTATTATGTCGATGCCTTCGGGGATAACTATCAGGCCGTGCCGGCACGTTATACGACCGTCTTCGAGGGCGTTGTGCCGGCACTTGAAGACCTGGCGACCCGTGGCTATCGGCTCGGAATCTGCACCAACAAACCGCATCACTCTGCGCTCAACGTTCTGGGGGCGCTTGGCCTGGACCGCCACTTCGCTTCCTGTATCGGCAAGGCTGCCCGGCCTTTTAACAAGCCCGACCGCAGGCATTACGACGCCGTTGCCGAGGAGCTGGGCGTCTCGCCGCGTCGCAGTCTCTACATCGGCGACAGCGAGACGGATGTCGAAACCGCCCGGAATGCAGGTGTCCCGATCGTCCTCGTGCCCTTTGGCTATAGCCGAAAACCCGCGGCGGAACTGGGCGGCGATCGCCTGATCGGACATTTTTCTGAATTGGCGGCGGTCGTTGAGGAGCTTTTGCCGATGTGCGGAGTTCAATCATGACCCGGGTTGCAATACCGTCGATCTCGTTCTGTCAGACCGAAATCCTGCGCCGGGAGGTTCTGGCAAAATACCCGGACACGCGCTTCAACGAAGAACAGCGCCGGATGACGGACGATGAACTCGTCGGCTTTCTGTCCGGCCGCGATGCCGCGATCATGGGTCTTGAAAACCTGACGGCGGATATGCTCGACCGGTTGCCCGATCTCAAAATTATCGCGCGCATGGGTGTCGGGCTCGACAACGTCGATCCTGCGCTGCTGCGCGATCGCGGTATCCGTATCGGCTGGAAGGGCGGCACGAACCGGCAGTCGGTGGCCGAACTGATGATCGCATTCTCGGTCTGCGCCTTGCGCCATGTTGGTCCTCTTTTCGCCGAGATGCGCGACGGCAAGCGCCCGCGTCACCAGATGGGGCGGCATCTCGGCGGGCGGGTGGTCGGCCTGCATGGCTGCGGATTCGTCGGCAAGGAAGTGGTCCGCCTTCTGCAACCGTGGAACTGCACGATCCTCGCCTGCGACCTGCAGGACTTCCCGGAATTTTACCGCGAATACGGGGTCGAGGCCGTCTCGATGGACGAACTCGTCGAACGTTCCGAAGTCCTGTCGCTGCATATTCCCCTGAATGACAGTACGCGCGGTCTTTACACCGGCGCCGTGATGGACCGGATGCGCGACGATGCCGTGCTCATAAATACCTGCCGCGGCGGAATCATTGACGAGGCTGCGTTGAAAGAACGCCTGCTCGACGGCCGCTTGGCCGCCGCCTGTATCGATGCTTTCGCGGTCGAACCACCGGCCGACGACGAACTGCTCAATGCCCCGAACTTCCTTTGTACGCCGCATATCGGCGGCAGCGCAGCTGAGGCCCGCCTTGCCATGGGCCGCGCCGCAATTGAGGCGATAGAGGATAATTTCATCCCCGAACCCGGCGTGTTCCCATTCGTCTGAACCGCATAGCGTGACGGTGCTGTGGTGATGCAGGCGCTCATAAGAAAGGCCCGTCACGTCCTGGGCGACCCGGTACTCCGGCGATGGTTGCTGCGAAGAATCGCCGGCATCGAAAAATCGCCGCCCGCGTTCGTTCCGGGACAGCCACCCTATCTAAATCCCGTTGGAACCGATATCGCCCGGTCGGAATTCACAACCGAGAAATTTCCGGCCGGTAATTTCGACCCGCCCCATTCATCGACGACGATTGAGCTTCCCGGTCGAACCGTCGAGCTGTCCCCGGACAGCGCGCCGGACCTCTTTGAACGGTCATATGACGATCTGGAAACCTTGCTGGCGGCACATCGCTTCGCCTGGGTGCCGATCGCCGGCGATACCGTCGACCGCGACTGGGTCGCTGCTCTGTGGCAGGTCTGGGCAACCGGTTTCGGCGCTCAAACCTCGGGCTGGCCCTGGCATGCCTATACGGCGGCCGAGCGGGCGATCAACCTGATCGATTTTTCCCGGAAATTCGGGCTGCCGGGCGATCGGCAGGATACCGGCGCATTGCTTCTGCGCCATGCGGAAGTCATTCGCCGCAATCTTGAATATTTCGGAGAGCACTATACGTCGAATCATCTGTCGAATAACGGTCGCGGACTGCTGCGTATCGGCACCGCGCTCGGCCGGGCCGATCATGCCGAGACCGGCGCGAAGATCATGGTGGCGGAGGCCGGCCGTATATTCGGGCGTTCGGGCGTACTGCGCGAAGGATCCACCCATTACCACCTGTTGGTGACACGCAATTACATCGACGCGTGGCTCGATGCGCAGGCGGCAGGACTGGAGCAGGCGGCCATGCTCCGCGATATTGCCGAACGGGCGTTGGCAGCTATTCCCGGGCTTTGTCTGCCGGGTGGTCTGCCGCTTGTCGGTGATATTTCGCCCGATGTCCCGCCTGCTTACCTGTCGCGACTTGCCGAAAGCACGCCGGGAAACGGATATGCCGACCAGTCCCGCTGGCCGTCAAACCTGCCTGAAGACCGCCGCGGGGAAGCGCTGTCTATTCTCGCGGGACGGGGTGCGGTTTCCCCGGACAAGCTGGCCGAGGATGGCTGGCATCGTTGCGGCGGCCATGGGTGGCAGGCGCTTGCTTTCGTTTCCCCCGATGGCTGGCCGCCGATGCCCGGACACGGCCATCAGGACCTCGGCAGTTTCGAACTGCACCATGGCACAACACCGGTGATTGTCGATCCGGGGCGCGGTAGCTATGCGAATACCGATTATGAGAATGCCTCTGTCCACAACGTGATCCTGATCGACGGTGCGGGTTCCATGCCGGTCAACCGGGCATATTATTCCCCGGCCTTTCGCGACCTGGCCGTCCCGTCCCGCCCCCGGGTAATAAGAACGCGCGACGGCCAGGTCCTAAAATATGACGGATCCGTTCACGGCGCGCAGATCGGCAGTATCGAGCGCGCCTGGCATTTCACAGAGGGGGCGGTGGAAATCTGCGACCGGATAGAAGGGCGTGGCCGGCACCGCATTCGCCAGCAGTTCATTATTGCCGGTTCGGTCGGGATTGCTGAAAACGCTGTTCAGGTCTCGATCGGCGAAAGGTCGTATAAAATAACGGGTTCGGCCCCGCCTGCAATTTCCGGATGTACGCGTTGGCGCGCTTATGCCTCCGGGGAGAGTGCCACAAAAGTCACATTCGACCAGACGGTAACGCTGCCCTTCGAAGGAACAATCAAAATTGAGTAGTACGAATTTTTTATGGCTCCGCAAGCTCCTGCAATCCGATGTGGGTCGGGCGGCTCAGAAATATTTCGTCGTAGGAGGCTTCTGTGCGCTGATCGACTGGGGTTTTTTTGCCCTGTTTCTCTATGTGTTCGGACTGCACTATCTGTTGGCCGGCGTGATCTCGTTTATTCTGGCGACGGGGGCGAACTATGTTCTGTCGGTCCGGTTCGTCTTCGGGGCGGGGCAGCGAAAACGGGCGGAGAGGATCGCTCTGGTCTATATTGTCAGCCTCGGCGGTATCGCTTTCAACCTCGGTATGTTGACGATCGGTATCGATATTCTTCATACCCATGAGATGGTTTCCAAAATCCTGGCAACCGGCATGGCGTTCGGCTGGAACTTTCTTGCACGATATTATTTCGTCTTTAAACGCTAGGGGGCCGTCGGTGCCCGGTTCTTGTGGTGACCGGGTGCGCACGATACAAAACCGATCTGGCGATAATGGAATCTCATGAAATCTTCTGAGGCATCGAAGAACATAACACCGTTGGATTTTTTTCCAGGCGAGATGCTGGAGGATTTGGGTCATGTTCCGAACTACCATGACTGGATCTTTGAACAGTTCGCACCCATGCTGCATGGGCGGGTCGCCGAAATCGGTGCCGGTCTTGGTACGATCGCCGAACGCCTCCGTCCGTGCGTCGACAGACTGGATCTGATTGAACCGTCGTCCGGTCTTGCCGGTCGACTGAGGCAGAAGTTCGACGGGGATGCAGATTGTGCAGTAATAGAGAAGTCGATCGAAGCCTGGCTCAAGACTGCGGATCCCGGTGCGTTGGATTGCATTGTTATGGTCAATGTCCTCGAGCACATCGAGGACGATCAGGCAGCGGTCAAGGGTCTCTACGATGCTTTGAAGCCGGGCGGCCGTCTTCTGATATTCGTGCCGGCGCTGCCGTTCCTCTACAGTAAAATCGACAGGGTTTTCGGGCATTTCAGGCGGTATACGCGGAAAAGCCTCGGGACCTGTGTCGGTGAGGCGGGCTTTAAGATCGAGAAATTGCGGTACTTCGACATTGTCGGTGTCCTGCCGTGGTGGCTGTTGAACAAGGTCCTTCGCAAAACTTCATTCAGTCAGCCGATGCTTACGGTCTACGATCGGGTTGTGGTCCCCCCCACCAAGCTTGCGGAATCGATTGTGGCGCCGCCGTTGGGCAAAAATCTCGTTCTTATCGCAGTCAAAAAATAGTCCGCTTCAGTTGAAAGCGTGTCTTTCGCCTCACCAGATTATGAAGCCGTAGCAGCGACCCGGGCCAATGAACTTACGCTAAAAGGACACAGGTTTGGTTTTACACCGTCTTTCGAGTAGAAAACTGATAGTGAATGCCTGCAACTTTATGAGCGGATCTGGGTCTTTATTATGAGCCGGCTGTAGTGTCGGCGTCAGAACAGTCCTGCATAAATTGTCGTCGAACGGCGGCAGGCGCGGAGAAATTGACTAAATGAAAATACTAGTGCTCGATCCCTATCCCAACCAGCCATGGCGGATATCGAAGGACACCAGCGGCGGCTACGGTACAGCCAACCGTTTCGGGGCTGGCCTTGTTGCCGGGCTGCTGACGCGCCTGATGTCGAAAAGCGTGGATTGGCCGCCGCTGAACAGCGTGTATCTGCTCGGTGTTCTTCGTGAGCGGGGGCACGATGTTTCCTATTCGAAAGACTGGCGGGATGCCGCGGGCAAAGATCTCTGCTTTGTTACTTCTTCAATCGTGGCACATGAAACCGAGATTGAGGCCGTACGCAACGTCGATGGACTCGGCGTTAAAGTAGGCGCAATCGGACCGTTCGCGACATCCGTGCCGGCGCCATATCTGGATGCGGGCGCCTTCGTCGTCGGCGGTGAACCGGAAATGTTTGCCGTCAATACCGAGATCACCGAGGAGATGCTCGATACGCTGACAGGCGTGGTCGCATCGGGACCGATGGTCGATCTTGACGAGCTACCGTGGCCGGCGTGGGATATCGTGTTTTCGGTGTCCAAGCCGCGCTTCGGTCTGCTCGGCCGCAAGCAGATTATGCTTCCCATTCAGGCGACGCGTGGCTGTCCCTATTCCTGCTTTGAATATTGCGTTTATCCGCTTCAACAGGGGCGCAAGGTCCGGACACGGGATCCGGAAAAAATAGTCGAGGAAATGTGTCATTGGCAGGACACGCTCGGGATTACGCTGTTTATTTTCCGGGACCCGGTTTTTTCCATCAACCGCAAACATACGATGGCGCTTGCCGATGCGATCGAGGCAAGCGGCCGGCATTTTCAGTTTGTGGCTGAAACCCATCTGAACAATATCGACGACGAACTCGCGGTCAGGTTACGCGACGTCGGTTTGACAATGATAAAAGTCGGCATCGAATCGGTGAACCCCGAGGCGATAAAGGAATCGAGCAGGTTTTCGATCGAAGCCGACGAACAGGCAAGTCGTATAAGAACGCTTGAGAACCTCGGTATCAGTGTGACCTGTTTTTATATTCTGGGATTGCCGGGCGACACCAGGGAGGCATTTTTCAATACGCTTGAATACGCAAAACGCCTGAATACGCTCTTTGCGCAAATCAGCGTTTTTACGCCCTATCCGGGAACGCCTGCTTTTAAAGATTTTGAGGAATCGGTTACCGCTGATCGTTTCGAGGAATACACGCAATACGATCTTGTTTTCGAGCACGCGTCGTTTACCCCTGTCCAGATTCGCAAACTGCTCGGCTTGGCTTACAGGATGTATTACACGCGGCCCCGCTGGATATGGAAATATCTGACCATGCGGTTCGCGTGAACCGGTCGGGCCGGGGTATCTGTAAAACAGTTTCGGGTTGGCAATGAAATCGCTTACGGTCGTAATGCCGTGTTACAACGAACAGGCTACGATCCGGGACATCGTCGACAGTGTTCTGTCCGCTCCCAGACTGGGTTTGGACATCGAACTTATTATTGTCGATGATGGCTCCGGGGACCGCTCGCGCGAGATTATTACCGAGCTTGCCAATACGAACGAGAACATCAAACCGGTCTTCCAGGACCGCAACCGCGGGAAGGGCGCCGCCGTCCGCGAAGGCATCGCGATGGCGACCGGCGACATCGTCCTGATCCAGGATGCGGATCTTGAATATGACCCTGGCGAATACCCAAGGCTGCTTGCACCGATCGTCGATGACCAGGCCGATGTCGTGTACGGATCACGGTTCGTCGGCGGCGAAGTGCGCCGGGTTCTGTATTTTTGGCATAGCATCGCCAACAGGGCGCTCACCCTGTTGTCGAATATGTTTACCGACCTCAGCCTCAGCGACATGGAGTGCTGTTTCAAGATCTTCAAGAGAGAGATAGTTCAATCCATCGTCCTTAAAGAGGACCGTTTTGGAATCGAACCCGAGATAACCGCCAAGCTTGCCCGAATAAAACCGGCCGTTCGGATTTACGAAGTCGGAATTTCCTATCAGGGCAGGACGTATTCGGAGGGTAAAAAAATCGGACTCTCGGATGCCTTCCGGGCGCTCTACTGCATCGTTCGATACGGTTTGGGACGATGAGGGGTTTGAGGCGTCCGGCCGCCATAAACCAGGGTATCGGTGAATTTAAGGGCCGGTTGTGCAACAGCCCCCGGCCCGCGACGCATGACCGCGTTTTCAGCGTATATCCGCGGGAAGCGTGCCGGTGAATTTCGTGGCGCGGGTATTCGATCCTGCCAGGACGATTGGCGGAGTTGCTTTCCTGACGCCTTTGCTCGCGTTGTATGTGCCTCTTTCGCTGGCCATCGTGGTTCCCGTTGGTGCGGTCTTGCTGGTCGTCTGTCGCAATGCGGCGGGAATGCAGCGGGTTCGGTTCGATTGGCTGGTTGTAGCCATCCTGGCGGGATTTCTGGCGGTCGCGGTATTAAGCGTTTTCTGGTCCTACGCGCCGGCGTTTTCGCTCGATAAATTGTCGCGCACCGCGTTGGCAATGACTGCGGGACTGATATTTGTCACAGGTATCAAGGGCCTCGATCGCGAGGTAGCGAAACGGGTGTCATCCTGCTTTGTCGCGGGCATGGGAATTGCCCTGCTTCTGCTCATCGTAGAACGTTTTTCCGGTGGGGTTATGATCCGCCATATCGCTACCGATGATTCCCGGAATGTATTTCTCAATCAGTTCAACCGGCCTCTTTCAATCCTGTCTGTCTTGATTTGGCCGGCCGTCGTCATTCTTGTGCAGCGAGGCAAAATCTGGGGCATTGGCGCTGTCGTGTCGTTCGTTTTCGTCCTGTCGGCTTTTTTGAACGTTGCGGCTTTTTTCGCGATAGGAGCCGGTGCGCTCGTTTTCCTTGTCGTCTACATGCTTCCCAGAAACGGTTCTCTGATTGTCGGTGTCGCGCTCGCTGCCGCCGTATTGCTTGCGCCGACAATCGACCGTCAATTACCGGCGCCCCGGCAATTGTACGAATCGATGAATTTGCCGAGGTCGACATACCACCGGCTCCTGATCTGGGGGTTCGCGACCGAACGCATCGCGGAGCGGCCGGTTCTGGGCTGGGGTTTCAATACGTCCCGCGCGATGCCGGGTGGCCAGAAAAATCTCGATATCAGCGAGATTGCAATGCCTCTGCATCCGCACAATGCCGCCCTTCAGTGGCGGCTGGAACTAGGCATTCTCGGCGCGTTGTTCGGCGCCGGCCTGATTTTGGTTGCGACCGAAATGGCGCGCAGATACGCGGCTGGACGGGTCGCCCGCGCGGGTGCCGTCGCCGCGATCGGTGCGACTTTCGTTATTGCCATGATCAGTTTCGGCGCGTGGCAGACATGGTGGGTATCGGGGATGTTTCTTATCGCCGGCTTCACCGTGCTGGCATGTCGCCGCCGATCGTCCGAATGATGCGATACGCGTCCGGCAACGCAGCGGGCCGATGAAAGTCCTGGTCACCGGGGCTGGAGGGTTTGTTGGCGATGCGCTTTGTCGCCGCTTGAGCGCGTCCGGGCATCGGGTCATCGGCGTATACCGCGACCGGCCGTCGCTCCGGAACTGGATGGAAACCCGAATCGCGGGCGACCTGACGCAGCAGTCCGACTTCAGCGACGTCGTCAAAGGTGCAGACGTCGTGGTCCATCTCGCCGCCCGGGTGCACATGATGCGCGAAACCGCCATCGACCCGGATCTGGCATTCCGTCAGGCCAACGCGGATATCACCCGGCGCCTGGCGCAGGCAGCTGCAGATGCCGGTGTCGGGCGCTTCCTCTTCCTGAGTTCGGTAAAGGTGAACGGCGAGGAAACCACCGGTACGCCGTTTTCGGAAGGCGATCGACCGTCGCCCGAAGATGCCTACGGGCGCTCCAAGCTGGAGGCTGAAAACGCCCTGGAGAAGATCGCCGGGACAACGGATATGTCGGTGACAACCTTGCGGGTGCCGCTGGTTTACGGCCCGCGCGTCCGCGCCAATTTTGCCGCGCTGATCCGGATTTGCGACACCGCGCTGCCGTTGCCGCTCGACGGCATCACGGAGAACCGCCGCAGCCTTCTGTATCTTGGTAACCTTACCCACGCGCTCGAGACCGTTATTCGCGCCGGCCCCGACCCGGCGGGCACTTATCTGTTGAGCGATGGCGAGGATCTGTCGACGGCAGCACTTGTCGGCCACCTGCGAAATTCGCTGAACCGGCATCCCCTGCGCCTGCCGGTGCCCGCCTCGGTGCTGCAGTCGGTCGCCTCCCTTGCCGGCAAACGGCAAGCGGTCCGGCGATTGTGCGGTTCCCTGCAGATCGATTCTGCGGGATTCCGCAGGGCATTCGGCTGGGCACCCCCCTTTAGTCCCGCTCAGGGGATTGCGGCAACAGCCGCTGCGCACCGCGCCACCCGCTAGCTCTTCTCCCCACCCAACGTCTCTGTAATTTTCCGTTGCCTCCCGGTGACCTGCGCAGGTGTGCGAGTCGGCAGCGCTGTGGTATCGTCCGGCAGGATTTCAGACGATGCGCCCATTGCCCGATTTAAAGACTTTCACCCTGCGCGGTAAAAGAGCGCGCATTGCGTTCGCCCATGACACTGCTGTGGCGGCGCTTTCGTTCGTGGCGGCGTTGTATCTGCGTGTCGGCGGCGATTTCGACTACTTCGCCACCGACTTCGTCGTTCAGGCGACCGCGATCTACACGATTATTGCCGCGGCGGTTTTCTGGAGCATGCGGCTCTATGCCGGTGTCTGGCGCTATGCGTCCCTCGAAGATCTCGTGGCGATCATCCGGGCCGCGACCGTTGTCGTACTGGTTTTCCTGGCCGCGATGTTTCTGGTTTCGCGCCTCGAATTCATTCCCCGGTCCACCCTGCCGATCAACTGGCTGGTTCTGCTTGCGCTGCTTGGCGGCCCCCGGTTCCTGTACAGGTTGTTCAAGGACCGCCGCGCCAACGATGCTGCCGAGCGCGACGGCGAAAGGCGTATTCCCGTTCTGCTGATCGGGGCCGGCGATTCGGCGGAGCTCTTTATCCGGGCGATCAACCGGGCGCGGCAGTCCGCCTGGCATGCGGTCGGGCTGGTCGATGAAAAGGGCCGCCGCGTCGGTCATAATATTCACGGTGTTCAGGTTCTCGGCGATATCGACGATATTCCGGCGATCGTCGCGAGGATGGATCGCGAAGGCCGCCGCCCGCAGCGCCTGATCGTCACCAAATCGCGGATCGAAGGCGAGGAAATCCAGCGCCTGCTCTCGATTTCCGAAGAGCTCGGGATCGGGCTGGCCCGAATGCCGCAGCTCGACGATTTTCGCGAAAACATAGATGCCTCGCCTCAGATCCGGCCTATCAATATCGAAGATCTGCTTGGCCGCCCGCAGGCATCGCTCGACCGCGACAGCATGGCCGCTCTGATCGGCGGGCGCCGGGTTCTGGTGACCGGTGCGGGCGGTACGATCGGCTCCGAACTGTGCCGCCAGATCGCGGCCTTCAGGCCGGCGGCGATCGTCCTTCTCGATAATTCCGAATACCAGCTTTACACCATCGATATGGAAATCGGCGAAAAAGCGCCGGATATCGTGCGTCGTGCAATCCTCGCGGATGTCCGGGATACCGACCGGATCGACCGGGTGTTCGCCGTCGAACGACCCGAGCTGGTTTTTCATGCGGCCGCGCTGAAGCATGTGCCGATGGTCGAAATGCACCCCGACGAAGGCGCCCTGACAAATGTCGCCGGCACCCGCGTTGTTGCCGATGCCTGCCGGGCGCACGGCGTCCGCGCCATGGTACTGATCTCCACCGACAAGGCGGTAAACCCGTCGAGCATGATGGGGGCGACCAAGCGGGTCGCCGAGAGCTATTGCCAGGCGCTCGATCTTGCAGAGGCGGCGCGCGGCGCGGAGCGGACGCATTTCGTGACCGTCCGGTTCGGCAATGTCCTGGGATCGACGGGTTCGGTCGTGCCATTGTTTCAGCGCCAGCTTGCGGCGGGCGGCCCGCTGACAGTTACACATCCCGACATGACCCGCTATTTCATGACCGTCCGCGAGGCGGTCGAACTGGTTCTGCAGGCTTCGGTGCAGGGCGTCGCCGACAATTCGGACCAGGGCAAGATATTCGTGCTCGATATGGGCGAGCCGGTGAAGATCATCGATCTTGCGCGCCAGATTATTCTGCTCGCGGGCATGCAGCCCGATATCGACGTCAGGATCGAAATCACCGGGCCGAGGCCGGGCGAGAAACTTTTCGAGGAAATTCTCCACGCGTCCGAGGAACTCGTCCCGACGACGCATCCCGGTATCCTGCTTGCTGCCCCGCGGGCGGCAGATCTTGACCTGCTTGGCCGGACCATCGACGAACTGACGGCGGCCGCCCATGACGGCAAGGCAGCCGAGACCCGCGCGATCGTCCAGCGTCTCGTTCCTGAATTTCAATCTCCCGATGACCAAAACCCACAAAAGGCGGTATCCGGCTAGTACCGGCGACGCCACGGAGGCTATTCGATGACCGACAATTCCACCGCCATCCGGCGGGCTCTGATATCCGTATCCGACAAATCCGGCCTCGTGGAATTTGCCACGTTTCTCGCCGGGCACGGGGTCGAACTTCTTTCGACCGGCGGCACCGCGAAGGCGATGCGCGATGCCGGTCTCGAGGTAAAAGACGTTGCCGACCACACCGGCTTCCCCGAGATGATGGATGGCAGGGTCAAGACCCTGCATCCGACCGTCCACGGCGGTATCCTCGCCCGGCGAAGCGATGCGGGGCACCTCGCCGCGATGGCGGAACACGATATCGCGCCGATCGATCTTATCGTGGTCAACCTGTACCCGTTCGAAGCGACCGTCGCCGCCGGGGCTGACTACGAAACCTGTGTCGAGAATATCGATATCGGTGGCCCGGCAATGATCCGGTCCGCTGCCAAGAACCACGAAAGCGTCACCATCGTCACCGATGCCGAAGACTACGCCGCCGTCATCGACGACATGAAAGCCAATGACGGGGCGACCGGCCTCGATCTGCGCCGGCGGCTAGCCGGCACCGCCTATGCGCGCACCGCGGCCTATGATTCAGCGATCGGCCGGTGGTTCGCCGAACAGAATAACGATCCGTTCCCGCGCCGGTTTTCGCTGTCGGGCACCCGCGTACAAAGCCTGCGCTACGGCGAAAACCCGCATCAGAATGCGGCCTTCTACGCCACCGGCGACAACCGGCCGGGTGTTGCGACGGCGACCCAGATCCAGGGGAAGGAGCTTAGCTACAACAATCTCAACGATACCGATGCGGCGTTCGAACTCGCCGCCGAATTTGCGACGCCGGCGATGGCCATTATCAAGCATGCCAACCCCTGCGGCGTGGCGCTTGGCGACACGCTGGCCGATGCCTATGCCAAGGCGCTCAAATGCGATCCGGTCAGCGCGTTCGGCGGCATCATTGCCGTGAACCGGGCGCTCGATGGCGCGGCCGCGGAGGCGATGAAGGATATTTTCCTCGAAGTCGTCATCGCGCCGGAGATCACGGCGGAGGCCCGCGAGGTTTTTGCCGGCAAAAAGAACCTGCGCGTGCTGGAGACCGGCGGTATGCCCGATCCCGCGGCGGCCGGCCTGATGACCAAGCTGCTGTCCGGCGGTTTCCTGCTGCAGGACCGCGATTCGGGACGTATCGGCCACGACGATCTGAAAATCGTGACGAAGCGCGAACCGACAGAGCAGGAAATCGACGATATGCTGTTTGCCTTCGCCGTCTGCAAGCACGTGAAATCGAATGCCATTGTCTACGCCAAAGACGGCGCGACCGTCGGGATCGGTGCCGGGCAGATGAGCAGGGTCGATTCTTCTCGGATTGCTGCCCGTAAATCGGAAGACGCGGCCGAGGCGGCGGGCGCATCCGACCCGCTGGTCAAAGGATCGGTTGTTGCATCGGACGCGTTTTTCCCGTTCGCCGACGGTCTTCTGGCCGCCGCGGATGCGGGGGCGACGGCCGTGATCCAGCCGGGCGGCTCGATCCGCGACGAGGAGGTGATTGCCGCCGCCGACGAGGCGGGCCTGGCCATGGTCTTTACCGGCATGCGCCACTTCCGGCACTGAGTGCCGAATTTCAGGCGGGCTCGCGGACTTTCCAGACCAGGATCGCGAGCCCGATCGTCAGGAACACGACAATGGTCGCCATTCCGGCGCGTTGCGAGTCCAGTGCGACGGTGACGGCGCCGAGTATTGCCGGCCCCAAGAAGGCGGTGGCCTTGCCGGAGAACGCAAACAGGCCAAACATCTCGGTGCGGAGGTCGGCCGGCGCCAGCCGGGCCATCAGCGAGCGGCTGGCCGCCTGGGCAGGCCCCATGAAAATGCCCAGCGGCAGACCGACGATCCAGAACCACATTTTCGATTCGACCAGCAACAGCGGGATCCCGAAGGCGATCAGCCCGCAGAGGGCGATCAGGATGGTTTTTTTCGCCCCGATCCGGTCGTCGATCCAGGCAAAGGCGGCGGCACCGAGGCCGGCGGTGATATTAAGCGCGATGCCGAACTGGATGACTTCGGCGACCGTCATGCCGAAGGTGCCGGCGGCGTAGATCCCGCCGAATGCGAACATGGTGTTCATGCCGTCGACGTAAAAAACGCGGGCCAGAAGGAACCACGCCACTTCGCGGTACCGGCGGACGCTTTTCAGCGTTGCAATCAGCGTGGTCACACCCTCACGTGCGGCCGTCCGTGGCGGCAGCCCGGACCGGGGCGCATCGGGAACAAAAAGAAACAGCGGAATGCAGAAAACCGCAAACCAGATCGCCACCATCGGCCCGACCACGCGTACGTGTTCCGCGGTGTCCCTGTCGAGGCCGAAAACCGGAGGATTCCCCTGGACGAAGGCGAACAAAGCAACGACCAGACAGGAGAGCCCGCCGGCATAGCCCAGGCCCCACCCCCATCCGGACAGCCGGCCCATACGTTCCATCGGGACAATCGTCGGCAGCATGGCGTTATAGAAAACCTGGCCGATCTCGAAGGCGATATTGGCCAGTACAAAACAAACCAGCGCGTAGACGACGTAATCCGCATCGGGCTGCGCGTACCAGAGCAATCCTGCACCGAGGACGGTGATAAGCGTGCATCCGGCGAGCCAGGGCTTGCGGCGCCCCGACCGGTCGGCGATGGCGCCGAGAACCGGGCTGAGCAGGGCGATAACGATACCCGAAATTGCCAGCGCGCGGCTCCATTGCGCGGTGCCCGCGGCTTTGTCGGCGGCGACCGCCGTGGTGAAATAGGCGGCGAAAACAAACGTGACGATAACGGTGGGAAATGCGGAGCTCGCCCAGTCGTAGACGCACCAGGCGATTCTGGCGCGGCGCAGACTGACGGAGGCGGGGTCGGGCAGGTTCATGATATCAACCTAGCATTCCGGATACGTTCGCGAACCCCGGTACAGCCCGGGTTCCGCAAGTTTTTCGATCCGGGTATGATCGGGCCAATGCGAACCGAAGGGAACATCGTGATGAGCTATACGCTGCAGGACTTTTGTGCCGAAATTCACCAGATACTGGTCGACGAAAACAATTCCGCCGGACGGGAAAAAGTACGTGCGAAGATGGAAAAACTCCTCGCCAACGAGACATTTGTGTCGCAATTCTGCGGTCCGGAGAAGAAACCCGGCGTCTACAAGCTGAATGAAGACCCGACGACGGGGGCGGTCGTCCTGTCCCATGTGATGGGCGAAGGGCACACCTCGCCGCCGCACGATCACGGGGCTTCATGGGCGATTTACGGTCAGGCGACCGAACATACGGTGATGACCGAATGGGACCGGGTCGATGACGGCTCCGACGACGAAGCGATCGAGATGAAAGAGACCAAACAGTACAGGCTCGATCCGGGACAGGTCGGGCTGTTCGATGTCGGCCAGATCCATTCGATCGAATATCCAGACAATGCGCGTTTCGTGCGCGTCACCGGGGTCGATCTCGATGGGATCGATCGCAAGGCCTATAACCTGAAGCACAAAACCGTCAAAACGATCCGGGCCGAGAGCGCCGACCGGGGTTAGCCCCGGATCGGCATCCGGCGCAGGCCCGGACAGGCCATTGCAGGTTACCCTTCGATCAGGGCCCTGATATGACGTGTCGCGACCGACAGCATGGCGAGGTCGATAACGTCGGCCCGCCGCAGATCGTGCAGGGTCTGATTGACGCGGGAAACATCGTGCTCGCGTGATTCTTCCCAGGCTTCCATGACCGCATCGATCGCCGCCGCACCGCCCGCGGTATCGATGATACGGCCGGTAAGATTGGCCTGCTGGTCGTACAGCTCGTCCACCATCGCCGAGACGGCCATGGTCTGCCATTCGTTTTCCGAACTGATCCTGCGGGCTGTTTCGCGCAGCCAGTCGAACCCGAACCGCGCGCCGATTGCATAATAGACTTTTGCGCTGTCGCCGACGCTTTCGCCGACGCGCTGGGCGATGCGGACGATGTCGCAGCCGGCGAACAGGACCTCCAGGTGGGCGACGCCGCGGGCAAGTTTGGGCGGCACGTTGTGTTCTTCGTAACGGGCCGTGTTGGCATTCACGCTGGCGGACAGCTCTTCGGACAGATAGGAGCCGAGCGACTGGGCGAGTTCCGCGATACCGGGTTCGAACGCTTGTACCGAATCCGATACATCGAGGGCGCGCCCCGATTTTTCAATAAACCAGATCGTCCCCCGTTTCGTCAGATCGAGGATGTCCAGGTTCAGCGTCGTCTGGACGTCGGCCGGGATCACGTTATCGAGCGCTTCGATCGCTGCCCAGTATTGCGGCAGCCCGAAAACACGCCGGCATATCAGATAGGCGCGGGCGATCCGTGCCGGGCTGGCACCGGTGATATCTTCAAGGTCGGTGATAAATGTGGGCCCCGCGCGGTTAACCAGGCTATTGGTGATGTAGGTCGCGCTGATTTCGCGGCGCAGCGGGTGGCGCTCGAGATAGGCGCTGTATTTTTCCGCCAGCAAGGGCGGGAAATAGAGTCCGATATCCCTCACCAGCCAGGGGTCGTCGGGTACGTCGCTCGCAAGGATGTCTTCGTACAGCGTCATCTTGGCATAGGCCAGCAACACGGCCAGTTCGGGCCGTGTCAGCCCCTGCTTCCGCATTTTGCGCTCTTCGAGTTCCTCGTCATCCGGCAGAAATTCGACCGAACGGTCCAGTTCGCCGGACCGTTCCAGTGCCCGGATAAATCGCGCCGCTTCGCCGACCGTTTCGCCCGCCCGCGCCTCGGCATGGGTAAGCGCCATGCTCTGGCGGTAATTGTCCATCAGCACATGGGCGGCAACGTCCTTGGTCATCTTGACAAGGAGCTTGTTCCGCGCCGGCAGGTCCAGTTTGCCGTCGGCGATCACCTCGCCAAGCAGGATCTTGATGTTCACCTCATGATCCGAGGACGCGACGCCCGCCGAATTGTCGATAAAATCGGGATTTACCCGGCCACCGCGCAGTGCGAACTCGATGCGGCCGAGCTGGGTGATCCCGAGGTTGGCCCCTTCGCCGATGACCTTGCAGTTCAATTCACGCCCGTTGACCCGCAGGGGGTCGTTGACGCGGTCGCCCGCCGCAGAATGCGGCTCGTCGGACGATTTTACGTATGTCCCGATGCCGCCGAACCACATCAGGTCGGCATCCGACAGAAGGATCGCGCGGATCAGGTCGTTGGGTGAAATGGTTTCCTTGCCGTCCAGTCCGTACAAATCGGCGATCTGAGGTGTCAACTTGATCGACTTGGCAGACCGCTCGAAAATTCCGCCACCCTTGGAAATCAGCTTCGTGTCGTAATCCGACCAGGACGACCGGCCCATCCTGAACAGCCGGTTCCGTTCCTTCCAGCTCGACGCCGGATCGGGGTCCGGATCGATAAAGATGTGCATGTGATTGAAGGCGCCGATCAGTTTGATGTGCTTGGACAGCAGCATGCCGTTGCCGAACACGTCGCCGGACATGTCTCCCACCCCGACAACGGTAAAGTCCTCGGTCTGCGTGTTGATGCCCATTTCCCGGAAATGGCGTTTGACGGATTCCCAGGCGCCGCGGGCGGTGATGCCCATCTTCTTGTGGTCGTAACCGGCAGAGCCGCCCGATGCGAATGCGTCGTCGAGCCAGAATCCGTAATCCCGTGCGACTCCGTTGGCCAGGTCCGAGAACGTCGCCGTGCCCTTGTCGGCGGCGACGACCAGATAGGGGTCGTCGTCATCGCGCCGTACGACCTGTCTGGGCGGCACGACCTTGCCGCCCTTGATGTTGTCGGTGATGTCCAGCATGCCGCCGATCAGCAGTTTGTAGCAGGCGATGCCTTCTTCCTGCAGCGCCTCGCGACCCCCGGATACCGGTGGCTGTTTGAGAACGAATCCTCCCTTCGCGCCGACCGGAACGATAACCGCATTCTTGGTCATCTGTGCTTTCATCAGCCCGAGAATTTCCGTTCGGAAGTCCTCGCGCCGGTCGGACCAGCGTATACCGCCGCGGGCAACCTTTCCGCCGCGCAGATGGACACCTTCCATGCGGGGGGAATAGACGAATATTTCGCGCATCGGCCGGGGGAGCGGAAGGTCGTCGATATTGGCGCTGTCGAACTTGAAAGACACATATGATTTCCGGTGGTCGTTCTCGTCCGTCTGGTAGAAGTTCGTCCGCAACGTGGAATCGACCAGATTGACGAAACGGCGGAGAATCCGGTCCTCGTCGAGGTTCTTTACATTGTCCAGCGCGGCGGCGATGCGCTTCTGCAGCCTGGTGACCGCGGATTTCTTGGATTGCCTTTCCGGGTCGAAGAACTCTTCGAAAAGGGAAATGACGTCGCGCGTAATGCCCGCATTCCGCGACAGCGTTTCGATCATGTAGGTTTCGCTGAACGGGATTCCGGCCTGGCGCAGGTATTTGCTGTAGGCGCGCAGAATGATGATCTGCCGCCACGTCAATCCGCTGGAGGCAACCATTGCGTTGAAACCGTCATCCTCGACTTCGTTGCGCCAGACGCGCTCGAAGGTTTCTTCGAATGCTTCCTTGATTCCGTCGACATCGATATCGGAACCGTCACGGGTGACCATCCCGAAGTCGTGTATCCAGACGCACCGGTCCTGGTCGTCGCGAATTTCATGCGGAATTTCGTCGATTACCCGAAGACCCATGTTTTCGAGCATCGGCAGCGCGTCCGACAGGGGAACGGCCGCGTCCTTGTTGAAGATCTTGAAGCGAACGGATGTCTTCGTATCCCCGTTCGTGCGGAAAAGATCCATCGCGATATTGCCGGTCTCGCTCACCTCGTTGATCTTGGCGATATCGGCGACCGCACCTGTCGGCGATGTCCGGTCCCGGTATATCGCCGGAAACGCGTTGTGAAAGCGCTCGAACGTTGCGACGCCCGTGTTTTCGCCGTGTGCTTCGGCAAGGGCGTGCGCAAGGTCGTCCGCCCAGTCGCGTGCGGTTTCGACGACGTCCGCCTCTATATCGGCGATTTTCTTGGGAAACGCCTTGCCGGGTTCGGTTTTTACGATGAAATGCAGCCGGGCCAGCACTTCGTCCGATAGCTGGGTGTAAAACGCTGTCACCGATCCGCCGAAGCCGGCTGAGAGGACATCCTGCAATTGCCGCCGCAGGCGTGTCGTGTAGCGTTCGCGTGGCACGTAAACCAGGCAGGATACGTAACGGCCGAACGGATCGCGCCGGACGAACATCGCGACCTTCTGGCGTTCCTGCAAATGCAGTATCCCCGTCGCCATATCGCGCAGTTCCGCGGTACCGATCTGGAAAAGTTCGTCGCGGGGCAGGGTCTCCAGAATATGGATGAGCGCCTTGCCGTCATGTCCGTTGGGCGAATGGCCGGAATCGTCGACAACCTGTCGGACCTTGCGACGAATAACGGGGATCGACTGGACCTGCTGGGTATAGACGGTCGATGTAAACAGTCCGACGAACAGACGTTGCCCCACCGTGTTGCCGCGGGCATCGAATTTCTTGACCATAATGGTGTCAAGATGAACGCCGCGATGAATGGTCGAACGCTGGTTCGCCTTGTTGATAAGGACAAGCGCGGAGCGCTTCATGAAGGCGGCAAGGTCGGGCGGCAGCACCGCGCCGTCGGCAATCCCCTCGATCACGGTTACCTTGTTGTCGCGCAGCAGGCCCAGGCCCGACCGGGGAACAATCGATAATGTCTGCCTTTTCGTCCCGCCTTTGCAGGCGTAGTCGCGATAGCCGAGAAAAGTAAAATTATTGTCGTCCAGCCAGCGCAGGAATGCAGCGCTTTCGTCGATTTCATCCTTCGGAACGCTTGCCAGCGGGCTCGTTGAATCGAGCTCGGCGATCACATCGGCGATACGGACCCGCATCGGCCGCCAGTCCTCGACCGCGGCGCGCACGTCTTTCAGAACTTTTTCGAGAGACTTCGCAAGCTCTCTGAGCATTCCGGTATCGGTCTGCTCCGTAATCTGCAGGTGCATGACGGATTCGGCGGCAGCCTCCGGAGACTCGTCGTTGTCGGCAACACTGGTCAGTTTCCCGGCAGCGCTGCGTTTCATCCGGATGACCGGATGAATGATCAGATGGACGGTCAGGCCCTGCTGATTCAGTTCCGCGGTGACCGAATCGACCAGAAACGGCATATCGTCATTGACGATTTCGACCACGGTATGGCCGCACGCCCAGCCGTCCTTTTTACTTTCGGGATTGAACACCCTTATCTTTATTTTTCCCGGTTTGCGCGTCTGGGCGAATTTCCAGAGCGACGATACGGCGCCCCGCAGGCAGTCATCGCCGGTTTCCGCACAATCCTGTGGCGATACGTTGGCGAAGAACTGACGGGTAAACCGTTCAACGTCGCCCGACTGTTTCCCTGCGCCGCGCCGTGTCTTGCGGACAATCCGGTCGACCAGTTCCTGCTTGTTACGGTCATTCTTGTTGGACATTGGAATCCCCAGACGGAGGTTGGCGCGATGCGGAAACTATCGCGATTAGTGATAACTGCGGCGCCTCAAAACGGTACTCAGCGACGAATATGGTCATCGGTATACCAGAAATTAACCAATTTATTGTGAACTGTTCGTTAACTCCCGTGGTTGACCCGTAAAAACCGAGGACACGATGCCGGACGGCTCCTATTCATCTTCAATCGACGCCGCTGCCCCCAGCCATACGCTTCTTGACCGCCTGCCGCCGGAAATTCTGGGGGGGCTGAGTATCGAACAGCGCACCGCCATCGCCGCCGCATCCGGCGACTGGAAGGGGGGCGCCCATCGCGTGAATTTGCGGATCAGCCTGCCGCTGCTGCCCAAACGCTGGTATTTTACGGTTCTTGGCGGTCCCGAACGGCGCACAGCGGCCCGCCGCCGTGCCGAACGCACCCGCAATCCGGTCCGCACTGCGGGCAACATGGCTTTTATCGTCGTGACCGCCATGACGTTCTACGGGATAGCCGCCGCGATGTTGCTGTTTTCGTCTTCGGTCCTCGAATACTGATCGTTTCCCGCGCGCCTGCAGCAACGCCTTGCATCCGCGCATGCCCCATGAGATGTAGGAGAAACGTTGGACGCTGAGCGGCGTTCTCCCTGAAAACGACCCGGCTCCCCGTCCATGAAGAAGTTTTCCCCGGTTTTGCGGTCTGAACCCCTGTTGTTCGTCCTGTGGGCGAACGAGCTTGTCCGACTGGTCTGGTCGCCGCCCGAACTGCAGGCGGCCTCGGGCTGGCTGATGATTGTCTATGTCGCGATGTCGTCGACGCGGCTTCGGCGCGGCACATTCATGCTCTGTGTTCCGCTTGCCGTGCTGGCGGTGGCGCTGGCGGTTTCATTCGACGAATGGGGCGGCGTGATGCGAGGGTTCCAGAACGGCGCGGTCTTCATGGCGTTTTTCGGCACGATCGTCCTGCTCCGGGCCGTTGCCGACCAGCGCCCCGAGATATCGAAAGCAAGATCGCTGTTTACCGGGCTCCGTCCCGAACAGACCAACGGCGCCTTTCTGGTCGGGGCGCATCTCATCGGGTCGGTGCTGGTCGTTGGCGTCATGGCGGTGCTGGCGCCGATCCTGAAGGACGACGTCGATGCCGCCGCCCGCCGCCGCGCCGCGGAAGTCAGTCAGCGCGGGATGTGTCTTGCACCTCTATGGTCGCCGTTCTGGGTTGCTGCCGCCTTTGCCGCCCAGCAGATACCGGGCGTGCCGGCTTGGGAAATCATGTCGCTCGGTCTCTGCATGGCAGTCGTCGGCCTGGTACTGGCGCATATCATGTATGCCCGCGATGTCGGCCTGTCCGATTTATGGCGGGCGGTGCGGGGCTTCGCGCCGATCGTGCCGTCTGTTGCCGTCTGTGCGTGCATGATCGCGGCGCTGTCGAGCGTCGCGGGTCTCAGCACATTGCAGGCGCTGATCGCCACGATTCCCCTGCTTGCCGTCGCCACGCTGCTCGCGACGCGCGGCGCCCGCACCCGCGAGGCCAAAGCCCGGGCCATCGCGGTGGATACGTGGCGCGGCAGCAGCCGTGTCTGCGACGAGATCGTCGTCGTCACAACTGCCCTGATTCTCGGGCGGGTGCTCGAAGCGGCCGTACAGGAAATCGGGGTTGGCGATATGGTCGGCGCGTTGGCCCTGCCGGGATGGGCGGTCATCGCCTGCGTGATCGGCGCGATTACGCTTTCATCGCTTGTCGGCATTCACCAGGTCGTGTCGATCATCGTCGTGCTGGTGGTTTTCATGCCGCTGGAAACGGGCATAAGCGATGTCGTGATGATGGAGGCCGCCCTGATCGGCTGGGCATTCGCGTCGATGGTCGGCGTCACTGCGGTATCGACGGCCACGGCGAGCGCCATGTTCCGGGTGCCGCGCGTACAATTGATTTTCGGACCCAACCTGGTTTTCGTCTTTGCCTTCGGGACGCTGTCGGTGGTTCTGCTCAGTCTGGCAAACGGCCTGATCTTCGCGGCCTGAGGCGGGTGCGCGTTGGAACATGGCTGCCACCGGCTGCTACGAGCAACCGCGACGTTGACGCAACCGTCAGATATTCGAAAGTGGGGGAAAATTGGAGCGGGTGATGAGATTCGAACTCACGACTTCAACCTTGGCAAGGTTGCGCTCTACCCCTGAGCTACACCCGCATCCTGAGAAAGCGCCGCAATATATATGAGGCTGGCCCGGCGATGGCAAGAGGTCTTTGAAATTCCTTTGGACAGGCCTTTTTCTGCGTCGGGCTGCTAAATCGGCCGATCCCCCGATCGTATTGCCCTAAAGGGCGGTTTTCCAAGCGCGTATTGATCGCGGCGAGGCCAGAGATGACCAAAAAACCGCCCCGGAAGCCTTGTCAGAGACGGCCTGAGGAGCCATTTTCAAAGATACGCGGACGCCTGAATTTCAGGGCTTTCGAAAACGGGACAAGAAATATGGAACAGATCATCAATCCGGACGGGGCTGCCGCCGGCGGCGTCGCGGCAGGCGATATAATCAAGGACGTCACGATGGAGACGTTCCAGCGCGATGTGCTCGAAGCGTCGATGACGACGCCCGTCATCGTGGATTTCTGGGCGACGTGGTGCGGTCCGTGCAAGCAGCTTACGCCGACGCTCGAAAAAGTGGTCCGTGAGGCCGGCGGTGCGGTGATCCTGGCGAAGATCGATATCGACCAGAATCAGGCGCTTGCCCAGCAAATGCGAATCCAGTCTGTACCGACCGTTTACGGCTTTGTCGGCGGCAAGCCGGTGGATGCCTTTCAGGGTGCCCAGCCCGAGAGCCAGATAAAGGCTTTTGTCGACAAGCTGGCCGAGGCCGGCGGTACGGCGCAGAGCGATCCACTGGCCGATGCGCTGGAGCAGGCGAAAGAGCTGCTGACGGCGGAGGAATTCGAAGGCGCTGCCGGTATTTACGGTCAGGTGGTGAGCCATGCGCCGGACAATATCGACGGTCTTGGCGGTCTGGCGCGTGCGCTTGTGGGTCTCGGCGAGCTTGATCAGGCGGCGGAGATCCTGGCGCAGGTGCCAGAGGAACACGCGGATCACGCCGATGTCGTCCTCGCCCGCACGGCGATCGAGCTTGCCCGGCAAAGTGCTGCTGTCGGCGATCTGTCTCCGCTCGAAGCGGCGGTCGCCGCCGATCCGAAAGACCATCAGGCCCGTCTCGACCTTGCGATTGGCCTGTTCGGTGCCGGACGCCGCGAAGAAGCCATAGATCATCTGGTCGAGAGCATGAAGATCGACCGGACGTGGAACGACGACGCGGCCCGTCAGCAGCTCATCCAGTTTTTCGACACCATGAGCCCGACCGATGAACTGACCATCGCCGGGCGCCGCAAAATGTCGGCAGTCCTTTTCTCATGACCGGCGTCTTCGATCCTCTTTTCGAGGATTTGCCGGCGGAGATACCGATTTTCCCTTTGACCGGCGTTTTGCTCCTGCCCCATGGAAAGCTTCCGCTCAACATCTTCGAGCCGCGTTATCTGAACATGATTTCAGCAGCTCTCGCTGGCGATCGCATGATCGGCATGGTGCAGCCGACGGGACCCAATGAAGGCGCCCAGCCCGAAATATACCGAACCGGTTGTGCAGGTCGCATTACCTCGTTCAACGAATCCGACGATGGCCGCTACCTCATTACGCTGAGCGGCCTGGCCCGCTTCGATGTCACCGAGGAGCTGCCGCTCCGTGACGGGTATCGTGTGGCCGTACCCGACTGGGGCCCGTATCGCGACGATCTGGCCGAGGAAACCGATGCGGGGATCGATCGCGACAGAATGTTGCGGGCACTGAAGGGATATTTCGCGGTTAACAAGGTCGACGCGAACTGGGATGCCATCAAGGACACAACGACGGACCGGCTGGTGAATGCGCTGGCAATGATGTGTCCCTTTCAGCCAAGCGAAAAACAGGCCCTTCTCGAAGCGCCCAGCCTGGCCGACAGGGCGAACGTGATGGTGGCGTTGCTTGAAATGTCGCTTGCGGCGAACGACGATTCAGCGAATCTTCACAGAAACTGAAAACCAGAAACCGGGGCAGCGCATGAGCGACGATAAAACGGGTATCGATCCCAAGCTTCTTGAAATACTGGTCTGTCCGTTGACCAAGGGACCGCTGACATACGACCGCGATGCCCAGGAACTTGTCAGCGAGCAGGCCCAGCTCGCATATCCCATCCGGGACGGTATTCCGATCATGCTGGTGGATGAGGCGCGCCCGCTCGACGCCGCTTCCTGAAGCCCCGTCGCGCATGGAAAACAGCACCGGGGCATGGCCGACCGACATCAAGGTCCGCCGTGCGGAAAAAACCCTCGACATCGTCTTCAATGACGGCACGAATTTTTCGCTGCCGGCGGAATATCTGCGTGTCGAGAGCCCGTCTGCCGAAGTCCAGGGTCATGGGCCCGGACAAAAGGTTTTGGTCGCCGGCCGCCGGCACGTCGGTATCGCGGACGTGGAGGCGGTCGGAAATTACGCGATCCGGATCGTGTTCGACGACCTGCACGATACGGGTATATTCTCGTGGCGGTATCTCTACCAGTTGGGCGCAGAGCAGGACGTCAGATGGCCGGAATACCTGTCGGCAATGGAAGCGGCCGGGCTCAGTCGCGATCCCTGATCGCCCGGGCGCGGCCCGAACCGCGGCAAAATAAAGGACGGTCATGAGCGACCCGATCAAAAATCTGACGATCGTCGGCGGCGGCACGGCAGGCTGGCTTGCAGCCGCAATGATCAGCGCGTCGCGCAATGGTACGAGCGATGCCGAGCCGCTGAACTTAACGCTGATCGAATCCCCTACGATCCCGACGGTCGGTGTCGGCGAGGCGACAACGCTGTCGATGGGCTGGACGCTGGACCTTGCAGGGCTCGACGAAAACGACTTCATCCGCCATTGCGACGTCACGTTCAAGGCGGCTGTCAAATTCATCGACTGGGACCGTGGCGCCGACGGGACGCCACTGAGCTACTATCATCCGTTTTCGATCCCGCCCTATCTCAACGGCTACGCGCCGGCATACCACTATCACCGGCGTCACAAGACCGGCAGTACCCGGTCGTTCGCCCATTCGATGCTCGGGTCCTGCGCGGTTCTCGACGCGATGAAGGCGCCCAGAAAACCCGACGCGGGCAGCCTCGATGGCCTGTTTCCCTATGCCTATCACGTAAATGCGGGATTGTTTGCCGGCTATCTGCGGGAATACTGCAAGACCATCGGGGTGACGCACGTGCTGGACGACGTCGTCGGCATCAAGCGGGACGAACGCGGCTTCGTCTCGTCCCTGGCGCTTGAGCGCAGCGGCGACCATCCGGTTGAATTCGTGATCGACTGCTCGGGCTTTCGCAGCCTGATTCTCCAGCAGGCGCTGGAAGAGCCCTTCGTGTCGTTCCAGGAATCGCTGCCCTGCGACCGGGCGATTCCGATGCCGGTCGATCATCCGGATCCGGATGCCAAGCTGCCGCCGTTCACCACATCAACCGGGCTGTCCGCCGGCTGGTCCTGGAACGTGCCGCTGTGGTCGCGCCGGGGAACCGGTTACGTCTACTCCAGTGCGCATATCTCCGACGACGAGGCGATTGCCGAACTGGCGGCGCATAACGGGGTGGCGCCGCCCGACAGCGCACGGCCCATTCACATGAATATCGGCCGTACCCGGCGCACCTGGGTCAAGAATTGTGTCGGCATGGGGCTTGCTGCCGGCTTTATCGAGCCGCTGGAATCGACCAGTATCCATTTCGTCCAGATGTCGATTCGCTGGTTCCTCGACAATTTTCCGGCGCGTGATTGCAGTCCCGCGCTGCAACAGAATTTCAACGGGCTAACGGCTAATCTGTACGAGGAAATTCGCGACTTTATCGCTTTGCACTATGTCCTGACCAATCGCGACGACACGCCGTTCTGGCGCTTCGCCCGGGACGAACTGACCTGCCCGGACCGTCTGGCCGGACTGATCGAACTGTGGCGGCACAAGCTGCCGTCGCCCCCGGACCTGCCGAACCGCAACGCGCTTTTTTCGGAATGGAGTTACATGTATGTGCTGTTCGGCAAGCGGTTCTTCGACGGGATCGATTTTCCGTCCGAAGACGCCGTCCGGGATGCCGATTTCGACGAGTTCCTGTTTTCCGTTGCAAGCGACAAGAACCGGCTGATGGCGGAGGCACCGGACCACCGGTCCGCCATCGCGCGGATCAGGGGGATGGAGTCCGCCCCCTGGTATCGGCCGTCCGGCGTATCCGCGGATATTTCCGGTGTCGGCGGAGAGACCGGCGCTATCGCCTGAACCGGGGTTGCCGGCCTAGAGCGGTTCGCCCCGGGTAAGGCGCGGCAGGTCGCCGACAAGACCCATCGCATGGCGCATGAATATCTTTTTCAGCGGCGTTGCTCTGTCCACGGCGGCGAGGCCGATATCGCGGGCGACACGGATCGGCGGGATGTCATTTGAAAACAGGCGGTTCAGAATATCGGTAACGCCGATCATCATCATGTTGTCGGGTTTGCGCCAGCGTTCGTATCGTTCCAGCGCGGTCAGCGACCCGGGGTCGAGCCCCAGCCGAAGCGTGTCGATGACGACTTCCGCCAGGGCGGCAACATCGCGGAGGCCGATATTGAATCCCTGTCCGGCGATCGGGTGGATGGCATGGGCGGCATCGCCTGCCAGCGCCAGCCGCGGTGCGATGTAGCGCTTGGAATGCACCACCGAGAGCGGATATGACCAGCGCGTCGGCCCGACATCGACCTTGCCGAGAAAATTGCCGAAGCGGGCGCCAAGCTCGTTTGCGAAGGCGTCGTCGTCGAGCGCCAGCAGGCCGGGTGCGAGATCGTTTCTTTCCGTCCACACGATGGATGACCGGTTGCGGGTCATCGGCAGGATGGCGAACGGCCCGGCCGGCAGGAAATGTTCCTGGGCAATTCCGCGATGCGGAACTTCGTGGTGTACCGCGCACACGATACCGGTTTGCGGGTATTGCCACCGGACGGCATCGATCCCGGCGGCGTCACGCAGGGGCGAATCGCGGCCGTCGGCGGCAACGACGAGCCGCGCATTGATACGCCGCCCGTCGGCCAGGTCGAGAATTGCAGCATCTTCGCCAAAGTCGCATTGGGCGAGCTCCGTTCCATCGTAGACCGCGAGATCCGACGTCTCCGCCACCGCGGCAAAAGCGCGCCGCGTGACGGCATTTTCCACGATCCAGCCCAGCGGGCCATCGCCGATTTCCCTGTGATCGTAATGGAGAAAAAGCGGGGATGCGCCGTCCGCAACCCTGATTTCCAGAATGGGCTCTGCCTCGCCGGCAACGCCGTTCCACAGGCCGAGCCCATCCAGGATGCGTTGCGATCCTGCCGCGACGGCCGAGCCGCGCCCGTCGAAACTGGCCGCTGCCATGTCGGAGAGCTTTGCCCGTTCGACCAGCGCGACAGGTACCCCGGCCCCGGCCAGGCCCAGAGCCAGGCTCAAACCCACCATGCCACCGCCCACGATGGCAACTTCGAATGATTTCGTCTCCATTATTGCAAGATGGCGGGCACTGTCCGTGCTGTCCAGCGGCAGATCAGCGCATTGTCTAATAAAGCGGCAAAATATCGTTTTTGCACAAAATTTATGCACACATTTTCATCGCTGCGCGTGGCGACATCGCCGGTGAACCGCGGATTGTTTTCATAACTATCATAGTTATCAGCAAGTTAACGGTTATATCGCCGGCGTGACGGCGTCTGGCATGGATATTGCAGTGCACAATGCGATGGCACGAAAGATGGCAGTTTTTCTATGGCACACACTGGAGGCATGAAAATGCAAAGAGCACTCAAGGGCGCCGCGGCGGTTTTCGCTGCGGCATTTATCACGTTGTCGGCACCGCAGGCGGCCGAACCGCTGATCGACGAAAAATCGTTTCCGGGGGAATTTTCCGCAAATGTCGGGCTGTACTCGGAATACTACTTCCGCGGTGTTTCGCAGACCGACGATGCGCCCGCCCTGCAGGGCGGGCTGGACTGGTCGGCGACGGTTGACGAGGGTACCGGCATTGGCGTCTATCTTGGCGTCTGGGGGTCGAATGTCGACTTCAACGAAGCGGCCGGCGTCGACGGCGCAACGGTCGAGATCGATTACTACGGCGGTCTGACCGGCGATATCGGCAGCACCGGACTGAGCTGGGATATCGGCTTTATCTACTACACCTATCCCGGTGCGGCAGGTTCGCTGAACTACGATTTCGTCGAGGCGCAGGGCGCGCTGTCCTATGATTTCGGCTTCGCTTCCGCCACCGCGAGCCTGAACTATTCTCCTGAAAACTTCGGGAACAGCGGTGCTGCTTTCTATCCGAAGCTCGGAATTGACGTGCCGGTCGGTAAATACCTGACGCTGTCCGCACATGTTGCAAAGCAGTACATCGACGACAATACGACATTCGGTCTGCCTGACTATGTCGATTACAGCGTCGGGGCGACCGTCAATGTTGCCGGTTTCGACGTTAATCTGACGTGGTCCGACACGGACATGTCTGAAGGCGAGTGCGGCGATGCCTGCGGCATGGTGCTGCTGAGCGTCTCACGCTCGTTCTAACCGGAAAGCCGGGGCCGCAGATCGTGGCCCCGGTTTTCATTTCTGAGACCACAAAACCAATGAAAGGTACAGGGGCATGAAACTGATCACGGCGGTCATAAAGCCGTTCAAACTGGACGATGTTCGAGAAGCGCTGACGGATGTCGGCATCGAGGGCATGACGGTCACCGAGGTCAAGGGCTTCGGGCGCCAGAAGGGGCAGGCGGAAATCTACCGCGGCGCCGAATACACCATTTCATTCCTGCCGAAGGTCAAGATCGACATCGCGGTGGAAGACGCCGCTGCCGAAAAAGTCGTCGAAGCGATCCAGCAATCGGCGAATACCGGCAAGATCGGCGACGGAAAAATCTTTGTCCAGGACCTTGCAGACGCGGTTCGCATCCGCACCGGCGAGTCCGGCAATGAAGCGCTTTAAGGGAGCATTACTGTGAAAAGATTCATCAAACCCACTGCAATTGCCGTCACGCTGGCGGCGATGGGGGTCATCGCGATTGGCGAGGCGGAAGCCGCCGTCAGCGCCGAGACCGCCTTCGTTCTTAACTCGTTCTCATTCCTGGTGCATGGCGTCCTCGTGATGTTCATGGCGGCAGGTTTCGCCATGCTTGAATCCGGTCTCGTCCGGTCCAAGAACACCGCGGCGATCTGCCTCAAGAACATCGCGCTCTATTCGATAGCGGGCCTGATGTTCTACATCGTCGGCTATGCGCTGATGTATACCGATGTCGACAAGGGCTGGATCGGCTCTTTCGAATTCCTCTATAACCCGGCGCCTGCGGAACTGGCCTTGCTGAACGCGGATGATGCGGGCAAAGCAGCGGCAAATGCCGCCGTGCTCGCGGATTCGTCCTACGCGTCGATGTCGGACTGGTTCTTCCAGATGGTGTTCGTTGCGACTGCGGCATCGATCGTGTCCGGTACTCTTGCCGAACGCATCAAGGTCTGGCCGTTCCTGATCTTCGTCGTGATCCTGTCCGCCATCATCTATCCCATCCAGGGATCCTGGGTATGGGGCGCGGGCTGGCTCAGCGAGATGGGCTTCTCCGATTTTGCCGGTTCCACCCTGGTGCATTCCACCGGCGGCTGGGCGGCCCTCGCAGGTGCGATCGTGCTCGGTGCCCGGAAAGGCAAGTTCGGCGCCAACGGACAGGTCAACCCGATGCCCGGGGCGAATCTGCCGCTGGCAACGCTCGGAACATTCATCCTCTGGTTCGGCTGGTTCGGCTTTAACGGCGGCTCGCAGCTCGCGCTCGGCTCTGCTGCCGATGCGGCGGCGATTGCCATCGTCTACGTCAATACGAACCTCGCCGCCGCGTCCGGCGTGGTGGTCGCGATGGTGCTGACGCAGCTGATGTTCAAGAAGATGGACCTCACGCTGTGCCTCAACGGTGCCATCGGCGGCCTCGTTGCCATCACGGCCGGCCCCGATCTGCAGCAGCATGCCTATGCCATGCTGATCGGCGGTATCGGCGGTGCGCTTGTGGTGTTTGCCGTCCCGCTGATTGACAAGCTCAAGATCGATGATGTCGTCGGCGCGATCTCCGCCCATCTGGTTTGCGGCATCTGGGGCACGCTGGCAGTCGGGATCTTCGGATCCGGTTCAATCGTCACCCAGTTCATCGGCATCGTGGCGATTGGCGCCTTCGTGTTCGTTTCCAGCCTGATTATCTGGATGATCCTGAAGGCCACCATCGGCATTCGTGTCGAAGAGGAAGCCGAAATGGACGGCCTCGATAAATCCGAACTGGGGATGGAAGCGTATCCCGAATTCGGCAACGGCTGACCGTCAAAACCCCGGTCCGGCCTGGTCGGACCGGGGATCACGACGTGTTCCACCCTCAGGCGCGCCACGCCGGGGTGGTCACAGGCCGGAGATCGGGCGCACTGCCATCCGCCCGGTCTCCGGTGACTTGCGCCGGCGCAGCTCTGCCGACAGGCGCCGCGCCCCTCCCGCCAAGACGATGGGAGAAAACCGCCCCGCCGCCCTGCGGGGCGGTTTTTCTATGGATGGCACAATGACATTGCCATATTCCGGCCGGACGCGCTTATCCTGCTGATAAATAACGGTTCCCGATAACAGACCGCTTGAATGTTCCCTTAATGTTCGTTACGGTCCCGGAATCAAACGAATCACGCCACCCCTTGTAGACCAGTATCTTAGCTGCCCATGATGATGTAGAATCTGAGCGACAGGCCGGAACCTGCTGAGAATGTCCGGTCGTATTGTTTTTATGATTTGTTCTCGTTCCGGCGTCACGCCGGCCCGGGAGCGGACAGGTGCAGGGTCTCCGGGCCCGGCAATTGCGGCGGAACAAGCGGCACATGAAGGGGCGCATGACTGAAAACGCATCGGCTTTGAAGATTGGCGAACCATGCCGCTAAACACCCGCATGGACGCCGTCGGGGATTATCCCTTCGACCGGCTGCGCGCGCTCCTTGGCGCGCTCGAACCGCCGGCGGGCGTCAAGCCTATCCCGTTGTCGCTGGGCGAGCCGCAGCATGCGCCGCCGGCTTTTCTGGCCGAGACCGTTGCTCGGGAAACGGCAGGCTGGTCGAAATACCCGCCGATGCGCGGCACCGAACCGGCACGTGCGGCAATCGCCGCCTGGCTCACGCAGCGCTTTGGGCTGCCGGACCGCATGGTCGATCCCGAGACCATGGTCATCCCGGTCTCCGGCACCCGCGAAGCGCTGTTCATGATCGCGCTCGCCGCGGTGCCTGAAACGAAGAATGGCCAGAAGCCGGTCGTGCTGATGCCCAATCCATTTTACCAGGTCTATCTTGGCGCAGCGGTGATGGCCGGCGCGGAGCCGGTATTCGTGCCGGCCGATAGCGACAACGGCTTCCTGCCCGATTTCGCGGGGCTACCCGAAGAAATCCTCGCCCGCACGGCGCTCGCCTATTACTGCTCGCCCGCGAACCCGCAGGGCGCCATCGCTTCGATGGACACCATGAAACAGCTGGTCACGCTGGCGCGCGCGTACGATTTTCTCCTGGTCTCCGACGAATGTTACAGCGAGCTTTACTACGGCGAACCGCCCACCGGCGGTGCCGAGGCCTGTGCCGCGCTCGGCGATGACGGCCCGGGGGCGATGCGCAACGTCGCGGTCATGAATTCTCTCTCGAAGCGGTCGAGCGCGCCCGGCCTTCGGTCCGGGTTCGTTGCGGGTGATGCGGAGCTTATCCGCCGGTTTGCCAGGTTGCGCGACTACGGCGGAGCGCCGCCGCCATTGCCCCTGCTGGCCGCTGCGTCTGCGCTGTGGTCGGATGAAGACCATGTTGTTGCCAATCGCGCCGTTTATGCCGAAAAATACGTCGCCGCCAAGGAAATCCTCGACGGCAAATACGGCTATTACAGCCCGGCCGGCGGGTTCTACCTCTGGCTCAGTGTCGGCGATGGCGAAGCGGCCGCCCGCGCGCTGTGGGGCGATGCCGGCGTGCGGGTGATTCCGGGCGAATACCTCGCGCGCGAATCCGGCGGACATCACCCCGGTGCAGGCTATATCCGTCTGGCACTTGTCCACGATCTCGAAACAACCCGTGAAGCGCTGACGCGCATCACCCAAGTTCTGTAAAACGGGAGTACACCATGGCCAGTCGAACCCGAAATGCCGGACGGACAGCGTTCCTGTCGCCGGAAATGCATGCCTTTCTGCGCCGCCGCCTGCAGGAACTGGGCGGTATCGTCCTTTTCCTGTGTGGTCTGGCGCTCAGCATTGCCGTCCTCGGATATGACTCTTCCGACCCGTCCTGGAACCACTCGGTCGCGCGGGACGCCGTGAATCCCCTGGGATTGAGCGGTGCCTGGGTGTCCGACCTGTTGATCCAGAGCATCGGCGCCGCCGCGGTGCTTCCCGGTGCGGTCCTGATGGTCTGGGGTTGGCGCATTGGCGCTCATCGCAACATGGGCCGCACCTGGCTCCGGCTGGCTGCCCTGCCGGCAACGCTGCTTCTCGCAACCGTGGCCTTGGCGGCTGCCGGCACCCCCTCGTTCTGGCCGCTTAAAATCGGCCTCGGCGGTATAACCGGGTCGGTTCTGCTGACTGATATCGCCGCCCTCGCCACCGCAATCGGCAGCCCGGTCTGGCCGGTTACCGCGGTGATTGGCATTCTTGCCGTTCTGGCTTTCACGATCGCCCTCGGGATAAGCCGTGGCGAATGGATTACGGGGCTTCGACGCGCCGGAAGGTTTGGCGGCAGCACCGCAAAGGCTGGCGTAACCGGCGGTCGCTGGTCCGGGCGCATGGCACAGCGGTTCGGTGGCGCATCGTGGTCGATGTTCCGACGCATGCGTCTGCCGTCGTTTGGCGACCGCAGGCAGCCTGGTTTCGACGATCTGGAAGACGATACAGATGTCGTCGCGGGCGACGCCGATCGGGACGGGCGCCGCGAACCGACGCTGGGCACCCCCCGGCGGCGCGGCGAAGACCCCGACGACAAGCCCGCAAAGAAGAAAAAGATCGTTGCGGCCCGGCGCAAAAAGCCTGCCGCCGGCAAACGGGCTGCCGAGGCAGACCAGCAACGGCTGGATCTCGATACCGGCGAATACACGCTGCCGCCGCTCGACGTTCTGGACGAGCCGCCGGAGGATTACGGACAGGACAAGCAGGACGAAGACGCCCTGTCGGAAAATGCCCGGCTCCTCGAATCCGTGCTGGAGGACTTCGGCGTACGCGGTCGTATCGTCAAGGTCCGCCCCGGTCCTGTCGTTACCCTGTACGAACTCGAACCCGCGCCGGGCACGAAATCGTCCCGCGTGATCAGCCTGGCGGACGATATTGCCCGGTCGATGAGCGCGGTGTCGGTGCGCGTCGCCGTCGTGCCGGGCAAGAACGTCATCGGGATCGAACTGCCGAACGCATCGCGCGAACTGGTGACATTGCGCGAACTGGTCGAATCGAAGGATTTCGAAAAGCATACCGGCGCGCTCACCCTGGTGCTGGGCAAGGATATCGGGGGCGGACCCAGCATGGTCGATCTCGCCCGTATGCCGCACCTGCTGATCGCCGGCACGACCGGTTCCGGCAAATCCGTCGCGGTCAACACCATGATCCTGTCGCTGCTCTACCGGCTGACGCCGGAACAGTGCCGGTTCATCATGATCGATCCGAAGATGCTGGAACTGTCGGTCTATGACGGCATCCCGCATCTGCTGTCGCCGGTGGTGACCGATCCCTCCAAGGCCGTCGTCGCCCTGCGCTGGGCGGTGCGCGAAATGGAGAACCGCTACCGCGCGATGTCCAATCTCGGTGTCCGGAACATCAACGGCTACAACCAGCGCATCACCGAGGCCGCCAAAAAAGGCGAAACCCTGATGCGGACGGTACAGACCGGCTTCGACCCGGAGAGCGGCGAGCCGATCTACGAAGAACAGGCCTACGACATGAACCCGCTGCCCTACATCGTCGTCATCGTCGATGAAATGGCGGACCTGATGCTGGTTGCGGGCAAGGAGGTCGAAGCCGCGGTCCAGCGCCTGGCGCAGATGGCCCGTGCTGCCGGCATTCACGTGATCATGGCGACCCAGCGGCCGTCGGTAGATGTCATCACCGGCACGATCAAGGCGAACTTCCCGACCCGTATCTCCTTCCAGGTGACGTCCAAGATCGACAGTCGCACGATCCTCGGCGAAGGGGGCGCGGAACAGCTGCTGGGCCAGGGCGATATGCTCTATATGGCCGGCGGCGGCCGGATCAGCCGCGTCCATGGACCGTTTGCGTCGGACGAAGCCGTCGAACGGGTTGTAACATTCCTGCGGACCCAGGCGGAGCCGGACTATATCGAAGAGGTGACAGAAGGCGATCACGAAAGCCCCTTCATTCCGTCTGCCGATGACGGCAGCGGCGGTTCCGGCGGCGGATCGGGTGACGACGAAATGTACGATCGCGCGGTTGCCGTGGTGTGCCGCGAACGCAAGGCGTCCACCAGCTTCGTCCAGCGTCATCTGCAGATCGGCTATAACCGTGCGGCGCGGATTGTCGAGCGGATGGAAGCGGAAGGCGTGATCAGCCGGGCAAACCATGCCGGCAAACGCGAAGTGCTGGCGCGGGATATCGATAACGCGGAGAGGTAATCTGACGCCCGCCGGAACAGGCTGCCTTACATTTGCCTCAACGCAGGCCTATATACGAAGAATGACCGGATTTTCGCGCATATTTGTCTTCGTTCTTCTGCTGGCCGGCTTCGCCGTGCCGGCAGGTGCCGCCTATCGGATCACCGACCGGGACAGAGCTGATATTGCCCGCATAGAAGCCTATCTGAATTCCATGGAATCCCTGCGCAGCAAGTTCGTGCAGCTTTCCACCGGCGGCCGGGTTGCAGAGGGCACGATCTATATCGAGCGTCCCCGGCGCCTCAGACTGCAATATGACAAACCGTCCAATATCCAGGTCTATGCCAATGGCAACTGGCTCGCGCATGTCGATACGGACCTTGAAGCGGTCTGGCATGTCCCGCTGAAAGCCACGCCCGCGGCGTTTCTCGTCCGCGACAGGATCAGGCTGAGTGGCGATATCACGGTGGAGCGCGTCATGCGCGACGCCCGGACCGTCTCCGTCTCATTACTCCAGACGGCGGAACCGGATGCCGGCCGGTTCGTGCTGACCTTCGCCGATTCGCCTCTGGCATTGCGTAAATGGACGGTCACGGACGCGCAGGGCGTGTCCACCTCGGTCAGCCTCGTCGCGCCCGCTTTTAACGTCGCCATCCCGCGTGAGGTGTTTGTTTTCGATGAGTCGAAGTTCGAACCGGAATTACAGTAAACGGGTCGGGTTTCGCCGAATTCGTGCCCGCAATCCGGTCGCGCATATTGCCGCCATGGCGGCGACGTGATAGCCATTATCGATGCAGAATAATCTCTCCAAACCGCTGGTCGGTATCCCGGCAAGCCAGATCTTTCTGCCCAGCAACTCCATGGCGCAGCATGGTGCCGGGGAACGCTATATCCGGGCTGTGGCCGACGGTGCCGGCGCGATGCCGATGGTCATTCCGGCACTCGCCGAGGATTACGATTTCGCCGACCTGGCCAGCCGGCTGGACGGACTGATGTTGACCGGCGGTCGCGCCAATGTCGAACCCCATCACTATAACGGCCCGCCGTTTCCCGAAGACGAGGTGCGCGATCCGCCGCGCGACAACACCGTTCTGCCGCTCGTGCGTGCGTGTGTCGAACAGGGCGTGCCCGTATTCGGATCGTGCCGCGGTATCCAGGAAATCAACGTCGCCATGGGCGGCACGCTGCATTACCGGGTTCACGAAGTCGACGGCTTCAACGACCATCGCATGCCGCGCGAAGGCGACCTGGAGCATAAATTCAGCGATCGTCATCTGGTCGTGACACTGGAAAACGGCCTGTTCCACAAGCTCTGCGGTGCGCGCGAGATCATGGTGAACTCGCTGCATGCCCAGGCCGTGGACACAGTGGCACCCGGCTTCGAGATCGAATGCGTTTCGCTCGATGGGGTGACCGAAGGCATTCGCCATACATCCTCGAAGGCGTTCTGCGTTGGCGTGCAGTGGCATGCGGAATGGCGGTTCGACGACAATGCCCTGTCGCTCGGCCTGTGGCGCGAATTCGGCGATGCCTGCCGCGAACGGGCCGGCCTACGCACCGGCAAAAAAATCGCTGCCGAATAAACAGAACAGCAAGGCCTGCCCGCATGCGGATCGTTTCCTGGAATATCAACTCCGTGCGTCTGCGGATCGACACGCTTAAAAAAGTCGCCGATGCCCTGCAGCCGGACTTTCTGTGTCTTCAGGAAATCAAGGCCCAGGATTCGGATTTCCCGACCGACGGCATCACGGAGGCCGGGTTCAGCCAACAGCTCGTGCGCGGCATGAAGGGATATAACGGCGTCGCCATACTCTCCAATGCGGCGCTGTCTGACGGCGGCAGCCGAGACTGGTGCGCACGCGAAGACTGCCGTCATGTCGCCGCCGATATCGGCGGCAAGACCTTCCTGCATAATTTTTACGTTCCCGCCGGTGGCGACGAACCCGACCCGAAGGTAAACGACAAGTTCGCCCACAAGCTCGATTTTCTGAAGGAAGCGACAGACTGGTCCGCCAGCCTGCCCAAGAAAGGCCGCCATATCATGGTCGGCGATCTGAACATCGCGCCCCACGAAAACGATGTCTGGTCGCACAAGCAGCTGCTCAAGGTCGTCAGCCATACGCCGGTCGAGGTGGCGGCGCTCGAGGCCTGGCGGGCCGCTCATGGCTGGGTCGATGCGATCCGCGCGATCGTTCCCGAAGACGAAAAGCTCTATTCGTGGTGGAGCTACCGCAACCGTACGTGGCCGGGCAGCGATAAAGGCCGCCGGCTCGACCACATCTGGGTCAGCCCCGCGCTTGCCGGCAAGGTGACCGGTGCGGGGGTCTATCGCGATGTCCGCGGCTGGGAGAAACCGTCCGACCATGCGCCTGTCTGGGCGGATATCGACATCTAGGTCGCGTGGAACGAGCCTTGCCGCGGTCCCCGTCCCGGTTTACATGACGGTATGGATACCGAAAAACCAAGTGTGCGCACGACCGCGCAGGACTCCGCGCCGAATTCAGCGATAGATCCCGTCTGCGGGATGACAGTGGATTTGTCGGCCGGCAAACCCCGCCACGACTATCGGGGCGATACCTATCATTTCTGCAGCCAGGGGTGCTGCGACCGCTTTGCCGGCGACCCCGAACACTATCTGTCGGGCGCGCATCTCGAAGCCGCAGCCAATGCGCCTGCCGGGACTCTGTTTACCTGTCCGATGGATCCCGAAATTGTCCAGGAAGGTCCCGGCAGCTGCCCGATCTGCGGCATGGCGCTCGAACCGATGGGTATTCCGCCCGCCGATGCGGGTCCGAACCCGGAACTGGTCGATTTTACCCGGCGGTTCACCCTTGGCGCGATTCTCGCCGTGCCGCTGGTCGCCGTATCCATGGGGCCGATGGCGGGCCTGCCGGTAAAAGACTGGCTGTCTGTCCTCGGCGGTGCGCATATGGCGGCCTGGGTGGAACTGATCCTGGCAACCCCGGTGGTTTTGTGGTGCGGCTGGCCGTTTCTCGAGCGCGGTGTCCGGTCCATCGTCACCCGCAATCTCAACATGTTTACGCTGATCGCTCTTGGGGTCAGCGCGGCGTTTCTCTACAGCGTCGCGGCGACCGTGGCGCCGGGTATTTTCCCGGCGGGGTTTCGTCAGCCGGACGGATCTGTCGGGGTGTATTTCGAAGCCGCGGCCGTGATCGTCGTGCTTGTGCTGCTGGGCCAGATGCTCGAACTCCGCGCCCGCGAACAGACCGGCAGCGCGTTGCGCGCCCTGCTCGATCTCGCCGCCAAATCGGCCCGTCTCGTCAAAAAGGACGGAACGGAAACCGAGATCGCCCTCGAAGAGCTCAAAACCGGCGACCGTCTGCGCGTGCGCCCGGGCGAAAAAATTCCTGTGGATGGCATCGTGATCGATGGCCGGTCCGCGGTCGACGAATCCATGCTGACCGGCGAACCCGTCGCGGTTGAGAAAACGGTCGGCGATTCCGTAACGGGGGCGACGATCAACGGGACGGGTGCGCTGATCGTGGAGGCGACCCATGTCGGTGCGGATACGATGCTTTCACGTATCGTTGACATGGTTGCTGCCGCTCAGCGCAGCCGCGCCCCGGTGCAGAAAGTTGCAGACCGGGTGGCCGGCATTTTCGTGCCCGCCGTCGTGCTGTGCGCGATTCTCGCTTTTATTGTCTGGGCCGCCGTCGGCCCTGAACCGTCGCTTGCCTATGCCGTCGTGGTCGCCGTGTCTGTCCTGATCGTTGCCTGTCCCTGTGCGCTCGGCCTGGCGACACCGATGTCGATCATGACGGCCACCGGGCGCGGTGCGCGCGCCGGGGTGCTGATCCGCGACGCAGAGGCGCTCGAGCGCCTCGCCGGGGTCGATACCCTGATCGTCGACAAGACCGGTACCCTGACTGCCGGCAAGCCCGCCCTGTCCGCCGTGATTCCCGCGGCAGGGCAGGAGGAGGATAACGTGCTGCGCCTTGCCGCCAGCCTGGAGCGTGGTTCCGAACATCCCCTCGCAGACGCGATCGTCGGCGCGGCAGCCGACCGGGGTCTCGCTCTGTCGGACGCCGGGAATTTCGACGCAGTGACCGGCAAGGGCGTGACCGGCGAGGTCGACGGCCTGCAGATCCTGCTTGGAAACCGGGCGCTTCTGGAAGATGTCGGGATCGATGTTGCTTCCATGGCAGTGGATGCCGATTCCCGCCGCGACCAGGGCGAAACGGCGATGTTCGTCGCCATCGATTGCACACTTGCAGGCCTGATCGCGGTCGCCGATCCGGTCAAGGACACCACGTCCGATGCGCTTGACCGGCTGCGGGCCACCGGTCTGAAGATCGTGATGGCGACGGGCGATAGCGCCCGCACGGCGCGGGCGGTCGCGGCGCGCCTCGGCATAGACGACGTGCGCGCCGACCTGCTGCCCGAAGACAAGGGTAGGTTGATCACGGAACTGCAGGCGGCCGGCGCGAAGGTCGCCATGGCCGGGGACGGCGTGAACGATGCGCCCGCGCTGGCGCAGGCGGATGTCGGTATCGCCATGGGCACCGGCGCCGACGTTGCCATCGAAAGCGCCGGGATTACGCTGGTCAAAGGGGACCTGACCGGCATCGTCCGCGCGCGGACCCTGGCAAGGGCGACCATGGCCAATATCCGACAGAACCTGTTTTTCGCTTTTATCTACAATACCGCCGGCGTGCCGATCGCCGCAGGCGTGTTGTTCCCGGTCTTTGGCATTCTGCTGTCGCCCATGTTCGCGGCCGCGGCGATGAGCCTGTCTTCGGTCTCGGTCGTGGGGAACGCGCTGCGCCTGCGGAGGGCGAATCTGGGCTAGGTCTTTTATTCGGCATTGACATAATCGCCCGCACTATATAACTATAAAACTAGTTATATAGAATTACGGAGTGGCGATCATGGATATCGAGGCGGCAGCGCGCGGCTTTGCGGCGATGGGCTCAGAGGCGCGGCTTAATGTTCTCAACGCTGTTATTCGCGCCGGCGCTGATGGCCTGACTGTCGGCGATATCCAGGCACGCACTGGGATTGCGCCTTCGACATTGGCGCATCATCTGAAATTTCTGAGTGCCGCCGGATTACTCGCGCAGGAGCGCGAAGGCCGGACGACGGTCAACCGGGCGGCCTTCGATCACCTGGAAGGGCTCGCCGATTTCATTCTCCGGGAGTGCTGTGCAGACGTCCAGCCAAGGGCGGCGAACAATGGTTGAACTCGTCCTGCGTCGCTGGCGCGCCGGGAACTGGTCCTGGCGGTCGCTTAACACCCCGTGGACGGTTGTCCTTCTGACGCCGGTTCTTGTATTCCTCCTGGATCGGGCGAATTTCGTCGCGGTCAACCTTTTTGCGGCCGAGGCTTTTGCGCGCACCCTGCCGTTCATCGCTTTTGCTGTTTTGCTGATCGCCTACCTCAAGGCGGCGGGCGCAGAAGCCATGATCGCGACCGCGTTCAAGGGCAGGGAATCACGGATGGTCGTGTTTGCGGCCCTTCTCGGCGGACTGGCGCCGTTCTGCTCCTGCGAGGTTATCCCGTTTATTGCGGGTCTGCTCGCGCTCGGTGCCCCGCTCTCGGCGGTAATGGCGTTCTGGCTCTCGTCCCCGCTGGTCGATCCGCCCACCCTGCTGATCACCGCTGCGGCGCTTGGCTGGCCGTTTGCAGTTGGCAAGGCGGTCTCCGCGGTCGCACTCGGGCTGTTCGGCGGTTTCGCAGTGAAATTCGCCCTTTCCCGCGGCGCCATGCGCGATCCCTTGCGGATTTATGAAAGCAGCGGCTGCGGGTCCTGCGGCCCCTCTCCCTTCACGGGGAAACCGCAATGGCGCTTCTGGTCTGACCGTCCGCGCATGCAGACCTTCCAGAGCGAATTCAGGGTCAACGCGCTATTTCTGATCAAATGGCTGGCGCTCGCCTACATGCTGGAAGCGCTCCTCGTGACATATGTGCCCGCCCAAATGATCGCTAGGTCAGTCGGCGGTGAGGGCCTGTTACCCATCGTTACCGCCGCTTTTGTCGGTATCCCCGCCTATCTCAACAGTTATGTTGCGCCGCCGCTTCTTGCGGGGCTGATGGATCAGGGGATGAGCCCCGGCGCGGCCATGTCCTTCATGGTGGCCGGCGCTGTAAGTTCCATCCCGGCCATGGCAGCGGTCTGGTCACTTGTGCGCCGCCCGGTCTTCGCCGTGTATCTGGGACTGGGGATCACCGGGGCGATTCTATCCGGCGTGGCATTTCAGCTGGCGGTCTAGCGCAAAATCTAGCCGTTTACCCGGTTCACAAAATACCGCCCCGGCCGCACGCCGTCCGGCAGGGGAAGTGCCTGCCAGCGCGTCACCGTGTATTCCTGATCGCTGCAGACAATCCCGCCGGGGGTCATGAGCGCATCGACCATGGGCGCGATGGTGGCGATCAGCCGTGCATTGCTTTCCTTTTCTCCGGTGCCGATATCGCAATGGGCAAAGGCGGCCTTGGCGCCGATGCGGTCCTGCGCCGTTGCCAGCGTCTCGGTGATATCGCCGAGAATCATATGGGCCTCGTCCGGGATGCAGTCTGGGTGGGCGGCGACGCGGCGATCGAACACGAAGATGTCGCGGTCAGGGAATAATTCCCGCAGGTGATCGTAGGTGCGACCGTTGCCGAGACCCAGTTCCAGCACGGGGCCGGGCACGTCGGCGACTAGGTCTTTCGCCATGTTCAGGCAGTCACGCTGGGCTGAGACCCGGCGGATGAAGGAATCGAGACGGCTCATACAATGACGCTCACGATCTGTTGTTCAGGGCGGGCGCTACGCGGCGCTCTTCGCTTCACGGAGCTGCGCCGTTGTCGCCTCCAGCCGATGTGCCAGTTCGCGCATGATTTCGACCGACATGTCGGGAAATTCGCTGATCAGCCGGAAAAACAGATCCTTGGTGATTGCCAGCGTCGTCAGTTCGGTCTCCGCGCGGATCGTGGCGGTGCGCGGCACGTCGATCAGAATAGCGATCTCGCCGACGAAATCGTTCTTGCCTACCTTGGCCACTGCCAGTTCGCCCTTGGGCGTATCGACCACGATATCGGCCTGCCCGTCGAGAATGATGTAGGCCGCATCGCCCGGGTCGCCCTGATGAAACAGTTCCTGTCCGGCGGGAAAGGTCAGCCGTTCGCTGGTGAAGGCCAGCAGTTTCAGCTTGGACGGCTCGATCTTCGCAAACAGCGGTACGCTGCGCAGAGCCTCGACTTCTTCATTCAGGCTCACTTCTTCCTCCCGGACTTGGCTGTGAAAATCATACGCGTCATAGGTTTCATTGTCATTTCACCAGACTCTCTGTCGCAATCTTTCTGAACCGTGTCGTCGTCGGCGTCATTCGGATTGAATAAGGTCGTGAAGGGCGCTGCCCTCGCGCGACAGTTCCTCGAATTGCCCCTGTTCGACCACCCGGCCGGATTTCATCACAAGCGTACGGTCGAATTCGCCGGCCATGGACGGCCGGTGAACGGCCCAGATCAGGCCGCGCCCGTCGAATTCCTTTTTCAGGCCGGCCAGAATCGCCGTCTGCGCTGCGCCGTCCAGACTGCCGGTGGCTTCGTTAAGGATCAGGACGTCGGGGCGCTTCAGCACGGCGCGTGCAATGCCCAGCTTCTGGCGCTGGGCGCCCGACAGTCGTCCGCCACCATTGCCGACATGGAAATTCAGGCCCACTTCCATCACGGCGGCGCGAAGGTCAAGATCGTCGATTACGTCGGCAATAATCTCGCCGACGCGTTCGGCGCCGCGGGCCTGACCGTAAGCGAGCTTGCCGAACAGGATGTTGTCCTGCAACGAGGCTGCCGCGTTAAAGGCCCCGACATCGAAGAACTCTACCGCGTCTTCATATTCTTCCGGCAGGTTTTTGGCGAAGGTTTTGCGGGCCTTGAGAATACGCTGCTGGATGGCGTCGTCGATGACGCCGAGACGGTGGCGTGCCGGCGACACCTTGAAAGGCAGCGAGAGCAGCATGGTGCGTTCTTCGGGCTTGAGCGATGCGATGCCCTCGCGGCTGATCCGGGTCAGCACGGCCTGATATTCCGGCAGGTCCTCGGCGGAAATAAAGCTGAACTGCTCGAAGAACGGGTGGCCGGGCGGCAGGTCGGCGAAGAGCTCGGTCATGGTCGACGCGATCTGCTGACCGGCATCGAGCATCAGATCGACAAGACCTTCGCTTTCCAGAATGCTCAGCACGTAGTCGTTCTCGGCCAGGCGGTCCATGACGAACCCGGCACCGACCGGTGTGCCGAAGAGCAGGTTTTCGCCGAGTGTCGCATTGTGATTGTACTTTTCGGGATCGAATCCCTCGACGAGCGCGGCGATTTCAGGGTCGGTCAGCCGCTTGTGAAACTCGGTCCGCGCCTTCAGGAAATCCTGCGCCAGCTCAGGCTGGATCGCCGGATCGATCGAGCCGCGAAGGCCCAGCGCGTAAATATCCTGGTCCAGATTCACCAGTGCCAGGGTGTTGAATATACGGGTTTTCAGTTCTGCATCGTCGGCAACCCCAGCCGCTTCGTAGTCGATCCAGCTGGCATTCAGATCATCGGTCGAATTACCGGCGATCGCCGATTCAGCCAACCATTTTTCGGTAAGATGCGCCGCTTCGTCATCGTATTCGGCAGCGCGCAGCGGCAGGTGCTGGACGCCGTAAAGCAGATTGTCGCGCACCGTCGTCGAAAATAGATAAGCGGTCGGGCCGACATAGGCGAGCCGGCGGCCGGTGACGGCTTCGGGCAGGTCTTCGGCCGATATATCGCCAATTCGCAGCGTTCCGGCGCTGGGCGCCAGCAGACGGGCGAGAAGCTGTGTGGTCTCGTCCTTTCCCGATCCGCCGCCGCCGACAATCGCGACATGTTCCTTGGCATCAATCACGAAGGACGCGCCGTCAACAAGAGCGGCACCGGTATCGTCGATCAGCGACAGGCTGGAGGCGGAAATTTCGCCGGTCACCGGAGAAATCTTTTCGGGCTCGTCCAGCTGGTTGTTTTCTTCCATCATGCCGACGGGCTGGAACTGTTCCATCACCTGTTCGTACTTGATCCTGGCGTCCGCCTGGCGCTGGTAGAAATTGAGCAGCTCCTTCCACGGGGCGGCGAGATCCTTGTGGGCGGCGATGGCGGCCATCAGCGTACCGATTTCAAGCTCGCCCTTGATCGCGAGATATCCGCCGATGGCATAGAAAAAGAACGGGCCGAGCTGGTTGATCGTATTGTTCAGAAACTTGACAATAAATTTCCAGATATAGATCTGCAGCCGGACATCGTAGATCGCGCCAAGACGGTGAGAGAAATCGGCGCGTTCGCGGCGCGCGGTATTGTGGGTATGAATTTCCTGCACACCGGCCACGCTCTCGCCGATCCGGTCCGACAGCTGGCGGACAAGGCGTACGCGTTCCTTGCCGAGCAGGTTCACCCGGCGTTGCAGTTTCGGAATCAGATATCCCTGTAGCGGGTATAGCGCCACTGCCGCCAGCGCCATGTACCAGTTCTGCACGAACAGAAACGCGAGGATGACCACCAGGTACCCGCCCTGGAAGATCGGCAGTTTAAAGGCGTCGCCGATAAATCCGCCCAGCGGTTCGACCTCGGCGGTGACCATCGTGACAATCTCGGAGGACGACGTTTTGCGGAACTGCGGCAGCGGAAAGCGCAGAACCCGTCCGTAAAGGTCGAAACGCAGGCGGCGCAGCATGCGCTCGCCCGTGATTCCCGCATAGAGGTTGATGATATATTTGAAAGCCTGGTTGACGATCACAAGGGCCAGGAACGCCCCGCAGAGCACCCAAAGGTAATTAACCTGATCCAGCTGTATGCCTGCAAGCGTGGTCGGAAAGGTGACCGATTTCGACTGGATGGCACCGTTTACGATCAGTTTCGGCAGCTCGTAAAATGCGTACAGAAACGGAAAGGACGCCACGGCCATAATGGTCAACATCACCTGCCGGCGCAGCGAGTGGCGGATAATATAGCGATAGATGCTTGTTTCCACGGAGAACCCGTTTGTAGCGATCAGAGGCGCAAGCCGGCAATGGACTGCCTGACCGTACCCTTTCTACGACACGGCCGAGCGTAACCGCAATAATCATGTGACGGAACCATTCGTCGCGCAGTGACGTTTATCACATCGGCACAGCGCGTTTACCGTCACATTTTCCTCATATCAACGTCGTAATCACGGGTTGGGGGCGAAGGAAAGCTGTGCGATATTCGCGGCAAGACAAAAAGGTGGGACTTCGGATGGCAAGCGAACGGCGTCAGCAACGCGCCCTGATCTACAGTCACGACAGCTTCGGGCTCGGCCATTTGCGCCGTTGCCGCGCGATTGCCCATGCGCTGGTCGATCAGAACCCCGATATGTCGGTCATAATCCTGTCCGGCTCGCCGATCATCGGCAATTTCGATTTCCGCCGGCGTGTCGATTTCGTGCGCGTCCCGGGCGTGATCAAATTAAGGAACGGCGACTACACCTCTTACAGCCTCGATCTGGATATCGAACAGACCGTGGCGCTGCGCGCGTCTATCATCAAACACACTGCGGATATTTTCGATCCGGATATCTTTATCGTCGACAAGGAACCGCTTGGCCTTCGCGGCGAAGTCGCCGAGACGCTCGAAATGCTGAAAGAACGGGGCACGCCGCTGGTGCTCGGCCTTCGCGATGTGATGGACGAGCCGTCACTGCTGGCGCCCGAATGGAAGCGCAAGAACGTGATGCCGGCGCTGGAAAACCTGTATGACGAAATCTGGGTTTATGGCCTTCCGCAGATCTGCGACCCGCTGGCCGAAATCGACCTGTCGCCTCAGGTCCGCCGCAAGATGGTGTTCACCGGGTATCTCGAACGGGAAGACGCCCGGGGCGCGCCGGTAGCGGAACATGCGGTTCCCTTCGACAGGCCCTATTTACTGGTGACGCCGGGCGGCGGCGGCGACGGCGAAGCCCTCGTCGACTGGGTTCTGCGTGCCTACGAAACCGATGCGAGCGTGCCTTACCCGGCCCTGATTGTTTTCGGCCCGTTCATGCAACAGGAAAAGCAGGCGGAATTCGCCCGCCGCGCCGCAGTGCTCAAATCCGTGGAGGCCATAACGTTCGAAGCGAATATCGAGCCGCTGATCCAGGGGGCTTCGGGCATTGTCGCAATGGGCGGCTACAATACGTTCTGCGAAATCCTCACATTCGACAAGCCGGCCCTTGTCGTACCGCGGACCGTGCCGCGCATGGAACAATTCATCCGCGCCGACCGGGCGCAGGAACTCGGCCTGTTGCGCATGCTCACCGATGACGGCGTTCGTCATGCACAGGATATGGCGACGGCGCTCCGCCATCTGCCGCAGCAGAACCGCCCGTCCGATGTCGTTGTGCCCGGCCTGCTGGACGGATTGCCAAATGTGAACCGGCTTGCGCGGCGGCTCAGCGATCGGCGCGGCAGCTCCATCGCCGCCGTCGCCGAGCGCGGCTGAGCCGATACACCGCGCGATGACGGGTCGGACCGCCATTGTCGTGAAGGGGTATCCGCGGCTCTCGGAAACCTTCATCGCGCAGGAAATACGCGGGCTCGAAAAGCGCGGCATGGAGATCGAAATCGTGTCGCTGCGCCATCCGACCGACAAACATTCCCATCCCGTTCATGCGGAGATCGAGGCGCCGGTACACTATCTGCCCGAATATCTCTACCAGGAACCGGGGCGGGTTTTCGCCGCGTGGCGGGCTGTGCGGAAGACGGCAGGCTACCGGGAAGCCCGCAGGGACTGGTTGCGCGATCTGTGGCGCGACCGGTCGCCCAACCGTGTCCGCCGGTTCGGACAGGCGCTGGTTCTGGCATATGAACTGCCCAACGATATCGACCATATTCACGTCCACTTTCTGCATACCCCGGCCTCGGTCGCGCGCTATGCTGCGACGATGACCGGGAGGCGCTGGACCGTATCGGCCCATGCCAAGGATATCTGGACCTCGCCCGACTGGGAGATTCGCGAAAAACTCGATGCCTGCGACTGGCTGGTGACCTGCTCCGCCTATGCGCGCGATCATCTGGCGAGGCTGGATGCCAGCGGTTCGCGGGTCGAGCTGGTCTATCACGGGCTCGACAGCGCGCGTTTTCCGGCGGCGCCCGAACGCCGGCCCATGCGCGACGGGCAGGACCCCAACGACCCCTTGCGGATCTTATGCGTCGGACGTGCGGTCGAAAAAAAGGGGCATGATATCCTGCTCGATGCGCTCAGCCGTTTGCCGGACGGTCTGAACTGGCGGTTCTGGCATGTCGGAGGCGGCGAGTTGCGCGATTCGCTGCGGGCCCAGGCGGAACGCCTCGGCATTGCCGACCGCGTGATGTGGGTCGGCGCGCTGCCCCAGGGCGAAGTGATCGAACGCTATCGCGACGCCGACCTGTTTGTCCTTGCGAGCCGGGTCGGGGATGACGGCGACCGCGACGGCCTGCCCAATGTCCTGATGGAGGCCCAAAGCCAGGCGCTGGCCTGCGTTGCCACCGACGTGTCGGCGATTCCCGAACTGATCGTCGATGGTGAAACCGGCGTGCTGGTGCCGTCCGAGGACGCCGGCGCGTTATCGTCGGCGATCGCGGCGCTTGCACAAAACCCGGAACGCCGGCTGTTCCTGGGGCGCAGCGGCGAGGCCCGGGTGCGCGGCACGTTTTCGTTTGCCGCCGGCGTCGACCGGCTGATCGAAAAATTCGGCGCCGCGGAGACGGCAGCCGGCCGCGATGCGGCCTGAAGCACCCGACAGAAATGCAGATCGCTTTTTATGCTCCGATGAAACATCCAGCTTCGCCCGTCCCTTCCGGCGACCGCCAGATGGCCCGCAATCTGGTCCGGGCCCTGTCGCGGCATCACAGTGTCGACGTCGTCAGCCGGTTTTCCAGCCGGGATGGCGCCGGCAACCCTCGCCGTCAGGAAAGGCTGTCGGTCCTCGGCGGCAAACTGAGCGCTCGCCTGGTCCGGCGTTGGGAGATGCGCGAAACCGCCCGGGTGCCCGATGTCTGGTTCACCTATCACGTCTATCACAAGGCTCCCGACCTTCTGGGTCCCGCCGTATCGCGGGCGCTCGGCATCCCGTATCTCATGGCTGAGGTGTCGCATGCCCCGAAGCAGGCGGGCGGGCCGTGGGATACCGGGTACAGGGCCGCCGAAGCGGCGATCCGCGAGGCGGACGGTGTCATTGGTCTGTCGCACCTCGATGCGGCCTGCGTGATGCCGCTGCTGGCCGACCCTGCGCGCTATCACCGACTTGCCCCGTTTACCGATACGGCCCCATTCGCCGATGCCGCGCAACGTCGACCGCAGCATCGTCAGGCCCTCGCCGCGCGGTTCGGGCTCGCGCCTGAAACGCCTTTGCTGCTCGCTGTCGGGATGATGCGCGACGGTGACAAACTCGCGAGCTACCGGGTGCTTGCCGATGCGCTTCAACGCCTTTCGGACCGGGACTGGGCGCTACTGATTGTCGGCGATGGCCCGGCACGCACCGAGACGGAAAAGGCTTTTGCGACACTGGAGGCGGGTCGTGTCGTCTATGCCGGGACGGCCTCGCCCGATGACCTTCCGGCTTTTTACGCCGCCGCCGACCTGATGGTTTGGCCCGCGGTGAACGAGGCCTATGGCATGGCGATGCTTGAAGCCCAGTCTGGCGGGTTGCCGGTCGTTGCCGGGCGAACCGGCGGTGTGCCCGATGTGGTGCGCGACGGCGAGACCGGGATTCTGTGCCCGGTCGGGGATGCTTCCGCCTTTGCAGATGCCGTGGCCGGGTTGCTTGACGATACGGACCGTTTGCGTGCGATGCGGCGAGGCGCGCTATCGCGGACCGCAGCGGAGAACGATATCGATGCCGCATCCCGCCGCCTTGACGAGATTCTTGCAACCACAGTGAAAGCCCGCGCCGCATGACGCCAATTGCCCTTATTCGCCATGGACCGACGGACTGGAATGCGGAACACCGCCTGCAGGGGCACGCCGACAGGTCGCTGTCGGAGGAGGGACGCGACAAGGTGTCCGCCTGGACAGTGCCGGATATCTATAAGGACTTTCGCTGGGTTTCCAGCCCGTTGAGCCGTGCGCAGCAGACGGCGGCGCTGCTGGCGCTCGATATCGAACAGCTTGAACCCGCCATTATCGAAATGGACTGGGGCGACTGGGAAGGTCATACCCGGACCGAACTGGACGAGATATATGGTGACGAGGTCTCGAAGCGCGCGGCGCTCGGGCTCGACCTCCGGCCGCATAACGGCGAGAGCCCGCGCGATGTTCGCGAACGGGTCGGCGAATGGGCCCGCACCGTCGCCGAAACCGGTATTCCCACGGGCGCCGTCTGCCATCAGGGCATCATCCGTGCCGCTCTGTCCCTCGCGACCGACTGGAGCATGGTCGGCAAACCGCCCGAGAAAATGGACTGGGCCAGCGTGCATGTTTTCAATGCCCATGCCGACGGGACGTTCGAAATTGCCGAACTGAATATCAGCCTGTTGCCGGACGGCGCCGGGTGAGCGCCCCCAACGTCTTTTTCTGGGTCCAGCATCTGCTTGGCATCGGCCATCTGAAGCGGACGGCAACCTTGGCGCGCGCATTTCGCCGCGCCGGAATGACGGTGACGGTGGTATCCGGCGGGCATGAAGTTCCCGGCCTCGATCTTGGCGGGGCGACGCTCGTGCAGTTGCCGTCGGTCCGGGCGGCAGACAAGTATTTCAAGGTTCTGGTCGATGAAACGGATACCGAGATAAATGACGCGTTTCGCGCGCGGCGAAGCGACCTCCTGCTCGCCGCCTATCGTGCGGCAGCACCGGATGTGGTCATCACGGAACTGTTCCCGTTCGGACGCCGGCAGTTGCGTCACGAACTGACGACCCTGCTGGATGCCGCCAAAGCCGAGCCACGACCGCCGCTCATTGTGTCCTCGGTCCGCGATATCCTCGTCGAACCGCCGAAGCCAGAACGCGTCGCCGAAATGCTCGAACGGGTGGAGACCTATTACGACCGGGTGATGATCCACGGCGACCCCACGCTGATTCCGTTCGACGAGACCTTTGCCCATGCCGATCGTATCGCCGACCGCGTTGCCTACACCGGCTATGTCGTCGATATGCCGCAGAAAATCCCCGACGGTCCCGGCACCGACGAGGTGATCGTGTCCGCCGGCGGCGGGGCGGTCAGCGAGGAGCTGTTCCGCGCCGCGATGGCGGCCCGGCCGATGACCCGACTGGCGGACAGGACATGGCGTATTCTTGCCGGGCATGCCCTGGCGGAAGACGTGTTTGCATCTATCCAGGCCGAAGCGCCCCGCGGCGTGATTGTCGAACGTGCCCGGCCCGATTTCCCGACCCTGATGGCGAACTGTAGCCTGTCGATCAGCCAGGGCGGTTATAACACCGTGATGGAAATGATGACCGCGGGCACGCGCGGCGTCATCGTGCCCTATGCCGGCGGTCTGGAGACCGAACAGACCCTGCGCGCGCGCCTGCTCGAGAACCGCAGCGGTATTCGTACAATTCCCGAAGACACGCTCAATGCCACCGCTCTGGCGGCGGCGGTCGATGCGGCACTGGAGGCACCGCCGCCCGACGCATCGGGGCTGGACACCGGCGGTGCCGATAAGGGCGCTGCCTTGATTACGGACTGGCTCGCGGCGCGCGGAGGCAGTGCGGCATGACGGCGTGGGATAGCTTGACGGTCGAGCTCGACGCCTGGGCCGCGGCGGGCCAGACGGCGGAATTCTGGTGGCGCGATGACGACGCGATCGACGCGACGCCGGCGCTTGACCGCCTGCTCGCCCTGCGGTCGGAGCTGGACCTGCCGCTGGCGCTCGCCGTTATCCCTGCGAATGCCCGCCCGGCACTTGCCGCTGCGCTGAAAGGACAGGCGGGGATCGATATCCTGCAGCATGGCTTCGCGCATATCAGCCACCGCCCGGCGGGCGTCAAGAAGGCCGAACTCGGCGACGACCGGGCGCTCTGGGATATTGCGCGGGAACTGTCCGGTGGACGGGGGCGCATGATCGATCTGTTCGGCAGTCACTGGCTGAGCGTGATGGTCCCGCCGTGGAACCGGATAGACCCCGCGGTCACCGGCCTGTTGCCCGGACTGGGTTTTCATGGTCTGACGACTTTCAATGCCCGCCCGTTGACGGAAAAACCCACGGGTCTCGCCATCGTCAACACGCATGTCGATATCATCGACTGGGCGGGAACCCGCGGGTATGCCGGCGATGATGCCGTGCTCACCGCAGCCACGGACCACCTGACGGCAAAACGGACCGGTGATGCAGATCCTGCCGAACCGACCGGCCTCCTGACGCATCATCTCGCCCATGACGATGCCTGTTGGGCGTTCATTGCGGAATTTGGCCGGCGGACGGCAACGCATCCTGCGGCGGCGTGGCGGGGTGCCGCGGATTTGTTTCCGGTGCCGTCATGACGGATGCAACGCGTCACCGCCACACCTTCCGGTCGCTGACCGCCGACTATACGCGCTCGGGGGGTGGGGTTCTGGTAACGGCATTGCCGCTTTTTCTGGTCGAGACCACGGCTACGGTCGCCTGGTTGCTCGGCGCCGGTGCGGCGCTGTTCGCAGTCTATGGTTTCAACACCGTCATGCGACACCTTGGTACTGTCACATGCGATGGCACGGCGATTTCGGTCTCGGCACCCTTCAAGCGGGCTGTGGCGTGGTCGGAGATCAGCGATGTCCGGCTTCGGTATTTTTCAACGCGCCGCGATGGCCGCAAAGGCTGGATGCAGCTCGTTGTCAAAAGCCCGGCCACGAGTATCCGGATCGAATCGACTCTTGCGGGCTTCGCGGATATTGTGTCAATCGCAGTGAAAGCTGCCAATAAGAAGGGTATCGACCTTTCGCCAACGACGCTTGGAAACATAGAAGTTCTGGGGGTCAAAACCGGGTTATTCACGTCAGGCAACGGATCCCCATGCCGGATCTCTTAAACGTCAACGACCTCAAGGTCGAATTCCACGTGACCGAAGGCGTCGTCCGCGCCGTCAACGGCGTGAGCTTCCGCGTACCCGCCGGGAAAACCGTGGCGCTGGTCGGTGAATCCGGTTCCGGCAAGTCCGTTGTCTCCCAGACCGTCATGGGAATTCTGCCAAAATCGGCCAGGGTTACCGGCGGCGAAGTGATTTTTCACGATCCGCGCGACGGCTCCGTCACCAACCTGCTGACGCTCGATCAGGACGGCGACAGGATGCGTGCGATCCGCGGCGGGCGGATATCGATCATTTTCCAGGAACCGATGACGTCGCTGTCGCCGTTGCACACGGTGGGCGACCAGATTTCCGAGGCATTGTTCCTGCACCGGGAGGTCACAAAAGCCGAAGGCATGGAACTGACGGCGGAAATGCTGCGCCTTGTCGGGTTTCCCGATCCGCAGCGCGCTTTACGGACCTATCCGTTCGAATTGTCCGGCGGATTACGCCAGCGTGCGATGATTGCGATGGCGCTTGTCTGCCGTCCGGCATTGCTGGTCGCGGATGAGCCGACAACGGCGCTCGACGTGACCATCCAGGCGCAGATTCTGAAACTGCTGAACGATCTCCAATCGGAACTGCAGATGGCCGTTCTCATGATCACCCACGACCTCGGCGTTGTCGCGAACGTCGCCGACGAAATCGTCGTGATGTATCACGGCGGTGTGCTGGAACGTGGATCGCTCGACGATATTTTCCGGGCACCTGGGCACGATTACCTGCGCGCCCTTCTGCGCGCGGTGCCACGGTTCAACATGAAGCCCGGCGAACGCCTGGTGCCGCTGCGCGAGATCGAACACCGCACCGGCCACCTGCTGGCCGAGCGGGAAGAAGCGCCTGTCAGGCTCGAAACCCCGCTTCTTGAAGTGAACGGCCTGACCAAGTCCTACGAACTGCGCAAGGGCGGGCTGTTTGCCGGTGGGGAAACCCAGAAAGTGCTCGCGGTCGACGATGTCAGTTTTTTTGTGCGGCAGGGCGAATGCCTGGGGCTGGTCGGCGAATCCGGCTGCGGCAAGACGACCCTGTCGAAAATGATCATGCGCGCGCTGACGCCGGATTCGGGCGAGGTGCTGTTCAACGACCGGGGCAACAATGTCGACCTTACCCGGCTGAACGAGAAGGAACTGCTGCCCTACCGGCGCAAGATCCAGTTCATGTTCCAGGATCCGTTCTCGTCGCTTAATCCGCGCATGACCGTGTTCGATATCATCTCGGAACCGCTGGTCATCCACAATATCGGCGACAAGGAATATCGCGCCGAAATGGTGCAGGAACTGATGGCGCTGGTCGGTCTCGATCCGCGTTATCTGAACCGCTATCCGCATTCGTTCTCCGGCGGGCAACGCCAGCGCATCGGTATTGCGCGCGCCCTGGCGCTGAAACCGGAACTGCTGCTCTGCGACGAACCGGTCTCGGCGCTCGATGTGTCGGTACAGGCGCAGATCCTCAACCTCATGAAGGATCTGCAGAAAGATCTCGGGCTGACCTATCTGTTTATTTCGCACAACCTGGCGGTCGTCGACTATATCGCCGACCGGATTGCCGTCATGTGCGCCGGACGGCTGGTGGAAACTGCGCCGCGCGAAGTGCTGTTCCGCTCGCCCGTTCATCCGTACACGCGGGCGCTGTTGTCCGCGGTGCCCGAACCGGATCCGGATTCGCGGCTCGATCTGTCGGCGTTGATGGAAGGCAAGGCATCCATCCCGTCGGCCTGGCCCGAACCGTTTACGATTGCCGACAGCCGAGAAATGAAGCTGATAGATCTGGGCGACCAGCATTTTGTGCGTGCCGATCCCAATGCCGACATGAAGGCGCTGGTCGCATGATGAGCCTGCGCGCAACTGCACTGGCGGCGGCGATTGTCGTATCGGCCTCTTCGGCCTTGGCGGACTCTATTCGGCTGTTAGACCCTCCGATATTCGCCGACAAGGTCGCGAAGGGCGAATTGCCGCCGGTCGGTGCCCGCATGCCGTCGGAACCGCGCATCGTGACCGTGAAGGAACCGGGCCGGCACGGCGGTACGATGCGCGTCGTTTTCGGCCGGTCGAAAGACACGCGGATTATGGTCGTTTACGGCTATGCGCGCCTCGTGACCTACGATGCGCAGTTCAATATCCAGCCCGACATCCTTGCGCGGGTCGATGTAGAGCTTGGGCGCGAGTTTACGCTGCACCTGCGCAAGGGACACCGCTGGTCGGACGGACATCCCTTTACCGCCGAGGATTTCCGCTACTGGTGGGAAGATATAGCCAACGAGCGCGCGCTTTCGCCGTTGGGCCCTGCCAAGCAACTGGTCGTCGCCGGCGAGCGCCCCAAAGTGGAAATCATCGACGACTACACGGTGCGCTATTCATGGAGTTCTCCCAATCCTCATTTCCTGCCCGCGCTGGCATCGGCGACACCGCTGTATATCTACCGGCCGGCGCACTATCTCAAGAAATTCCACGCACGTTATGCCGACCCTGAAAAGCTCGCGGCGATGGTCGAAAAATCCGGTCGGCGGAACTGGGCGGCGCTGCATAACAGGCGGGACAACCAGTACAAGAACGACAACCCCAAACTGCCGACCCTGCAGCCCTGGGTGTTGCAGACAAAACCGCCGGCGCAGCGATTCCTGTTCGACCGCAACCCCTATTTCCACCGGGTCGATCAGAACGGCCGCCAGTTGCCCTATACCGACCGGGTTGCGATGGGTGTCGCGGCGGCGGGCGTCATTCCGCTGAAGACCGGTGCCGGCGAAACGGACCTGCAGGCACGCGGCATCGCCTTCAACAACTACACGTTTCTCAAGGAAGCGGAGAAGCGTGAGAACTTCAAAGTGCGTCTGTGGCAGACCGCCAAGGGTTCGCACCTGGCACTTTTCCCCAATCTGAACGCGCGGGATCCGGTCTGGCGGGACCTGTTCCAGAATGTGGAATTCCGCCGTGCCCTGTCGCTGGCGATCAACCGGCACGAAATAAATCAGGTCATCTATTACGGGCTGGCGATCGAAGGTCAGAACACGGTGCTGCCGGCAAGCCCGCTCTACAAAAAGGAATATCTCGACGCGTGGGCGCAGTTCGATCTCAAGGCGGCGAATGACAGGCTTGATGCGCTGGGGCTGACCAAACGGGATTCGCGCGGGGTTCGATTGCTGCCGGACGGCCGGCCGATGGAAATTATTGTCGAGACCGCGGGCGAGGACACCGAACAGACCGATGTTCTCGAACTGATCCACGATTCCTGGTTGGCTGCCGGGATAAAGCTGTTCACGCGACCGTCGCAGCGAGAGGTATTTCGCAATCGTATTTTTGCCGGCGAAACGCTGGTGTCGATCTGGTCGGGGCACGAATTCGGCGTACCCAATGCCGACACGATCCCGGATGAATTCGCGCCCACCGACCAGCTCCAGCTCCAATGGCCGAAATGGGGCCAGCATTTTCAGACCCGCGGGCGGGCGGGGACGCCGCCGACGGACGAGCTTGCCCTCGAACTTCTGAAACTCAACCGTGCCTGGGCCTATGCCCGAACGCGTCAGGCGCGCCGGGATATCTGGCGCCGGATGCTCGAAATCAACGCGGACCGGGTCTATTCGATCGGTCTGATATCTGCCGTTCCGCAGCCGGTCGTGGTCAATTCAAGTCTGCGGAACGTGCCCAAGAAGGGAACGTTCAACTGGAATCCCGGGGCGCATTTCGGCGTCTATATGCCCGATACGTTCTGGTTCGATGACGCCGATCGCCGTCAGGCGCAAAAATAGGCGGGATGTATAAATGCTGAGATATCTCGTTCACCGCCTTTTCATCATGATACCCACCCTGCTGGCGATCAGCCTGATCGTATTCGTGATCATCCAGTTGCCGCCCGGCGACTATCTGACGAGCTATATCAACGAACTGCAAAGCCAGGGCGAGGCGGTCGATGAGGCCAAGATCGCCTTTCTTCGCGAACAATACGGGCTCGACAAGCCGTGGTGGCAGCAATATCTCGTCTGGCTGTTCGGTATGCTCCAGGGGGATTTCGGATTTTCGTTCGAACATAACCAGCCGGTATCCGAGGTTGTCGGCGACCGGCTGTGGCTCAGCTTTCTGGTGTCGATCACGACCATCATGTTTACCTGGGCGGTGTCGTTCCCGATCGGCGTCTATTCGGCGACGCATCAGTATTCGTGGGGCGACTACGGGCTGTCGTTCCTTGGTTTTCTCGGGCTGGCGACGCCGAACTTTCTGTTGGCACTTGTGATGCTGTATCTCGCCAATCGCTGGTTCGGTACGTCGGTCGGCGGGCTGATGGACGACCAGTTCATCGGCCAGCCCTGGAGCTGGGGAAAATTCGTGTCGGTACTGGAACACCTCTGGGTGCCGGTTGTTGTGATCGGGACATCGGGCACCGCGGGCATGATCCGCCGGCTGCGTGCCAACCTGCTGGACGAACTGCAGCGCCAATACGTGACCACGGGCCGCGCCAAGGGCATGTCGCCGCGCCGGCTGCTGATCAAGTATCCGCTGCGTATGTCGCTCAATCCGTTTATCGCCGATATCGGCAACCTGTTGCCGCAGGTGATTTCGGGCTCGGTCATCGTCTCGGTTGTGCTGTCCCTTCCGACCACGGGGCCAATGCTGCTGCGCGCGCTGCAAAGTCAGGACATGTACCTCGCCGGATCGTTCCTGATGTTCCTGTCGCTGTTGACGGTGATAGGGGTGTTCATTTCGGACATCCTGCTGGCAATGCTCGATCCGCGTATCCGGCTGCGTGGAGGGGCAACGCGATGACCTCCCCGTCGAAAAGCAACGAGGCGCTCGAACACTGGGTCTCCGACGCGCCGTTCGATCCGCATGTCGCCGAGGCGCTGACGCCCGAACAGGAACGGGTCTATATGGCGTCGCAATGGCGCATGATGTGGATCCGTTTCCGGCGCCACAAGCTCGCCGTCTGGTCCGGCGCAATTCTGGCGGTGATCTATTTCAGCGTGCTGATCAGCGAATTCATTGCGCCCTACAACATGCATACCCGGCATACCGATCATATCTACGCCCCGCCGCAATCGATCAACCTGTTCCATGAAGGCGGCCTGAAAACGCCGTTCACGTATAGTTTCAAGTACACGCTGAACATGGAAAACCTGAAGCGCGAATACAGCGAAGATAAGAACCGTGTCGACCGCATCCGTTTTTTCTGTCTTGGCGACAGCTATAACTTCTGGGGCCTGATCCCCATGCGGTTCCATCTGATGTGTCCCCCTGAAAACGGCACATTGTTCCTGCTCGGCACCGACCGGCTGGGACGCGACATGTTCTCGCGCATCGTGATGGGGACGCGTATATCGCTGACCGTCGGGCTGATCGGGATCACCATCAGCTTCGCGCTGGGCATGTTTTTCGGCGGGCTTGCCGGCTATTACGGCGGCTGGATAGACAACGTGATCCAGCGCGTGATCGAGGTGGTTCGCTCGTTCCCCGAATTGCCGCTGTGGATGGCGCTGTCGGCGGCACTGCCGGTGACGTGGAGTCCGATCGTCATCTACTTCGGGATTACCATCATCCTCGGATTACTGGACTGGACCGGCCTGGCACGCGCCGTGCGCTCCAAGCTGCTTGCCATCCGGGAAGAAGACTTCGTGTCCGCGGCCCGGCTGATGGGCGCGAAACCCGGCCGGATCATCTGGCGGCACATGATGCCGAGCTTTATGAGCCACCTGATCGCGTCGGCGACGCTGTCGATCCCGGCGATGATCCTGGGCGAGACCGCGCTGTCGTTCCTCGGGCTCGGGCTGCGTCCGCCGATCACCAGCTGGGGCGTGCTGCTGGCCGAAGCGCAGAACATCAATGTGGTCGCGCTGTATCCGTGGCTGATGTTGCCCGTCGTGCCGGTGATCATCGTCATCCTCGCCTTCAACTTCCTCGGCGACGGCCTGCGCGATGCGGCGGATCCCTACAAATAGCGGGAAGTATTTCGTCTGAGGTCACTCTGGCTGCCGAAGGCGAAATTCCCGCACTCTACTCATTACTGTCGCTCCTGCGCCTGCCGTAAAAAACGCCAGTGTGACGTACGGGAATTCAAGAAAGACCGGCAGATTAGATTGCAGGATAAGCGGAAGCTGAGTGAATGCATCCCGTTCAAACACGCAGATGATGGTCAGCATGTAGAAGCCCATTGCCAGAAAGGGCCAAACCAATGAACTGTATCGACCATGCTCCGTGAAGCGCGCGCGGATGTCGGACAAGCCGAGTACGACGATAAGACCCAATATGCCGAATTTGAACATCGCGAAATTCGTGTCGCTACCGAACGGTTCCGCAAAGAGGCCTACTATTACGATAATCACGGCTATTGCGGCGGCAATCAGACCTCCCTTGTGGCGCGAGACTTTTTGTTGCCGGTCTTTGTCTGCATACATGGCGACAAGCATCGCGACAAAAAGTGAAATTGAGAGAGCCAGCGGGTCCATATTCAGTTTGCCGCCAAACGTCAAAATCTGAAGCGCCACGAGAACGTATATGGCGACCCATCCAACCCAGCCCAGAGCCCGGACGATGTTTGTTGCACGCCAAGGGGTTGCCTGTTTGCCCATCCGTCGTCCGTCATGTTTTTAGGGTTACCAAGACTAGCACCCGCTGCCCGGATGTGCAGGAGTTTCCAAAATTCCCTTGCGCCCGAAATCCGACAGGCCTATAAGCTGCGCCCCATGACGTACACGAATGCCATCAAGCGAATTGCTATGGTCGCACGCCTTGTCAAAGGCTTGCGGGCGGATGGCCGTGTGTGTCCTGAAGGGACCCGGATGATTTAATCCAACCCTTCTTTTTCACAGGCCGATCCGCCCGCGGGACCCCGCGCGGCGGATTTTTTTATGCCTGTCTTTCCGAAAGCCCGAACACACCGAAAGGAAAACATCATGGGCGCGTTAACAGACCACAGACTGGACCAGCAATTTTACCAGAACGCCTATGCGAAGGTGACGTTCACCCGCGACGGTGTCGACTGGGATGTCCTTGCCGATATTTACGCACGGGCACCGCTTGCCGTGCGCACGGCCGCCGAGGTCAAACGCGCCTTTGCCAACAGCTATCTCTGCTGCTTCGCCTGGGTGGACGGCCAGCTGGTGGGGGCTACGCGGGCGATGTCGGATGGTGTGTTCTATGCCACCGTTCTGGATGTTGCGGTCGACCCCGGCTTCCAGGGAGCGGGAATCGGCCGCAAAATGATGCGCGCGCTGTTGCGCCGGTTGCCGGTGCAGAAGGTCTATCTGACGACTGTGCCGGGCAAGGAAGGCTTCTACGAGAAGCTCGGCTTCCTGCAACAGACCAATGCCATGGGCCTCTTCCCGCAATCCGCGCGGGAAGAGGCGGTGGAGCTCGGGGTGCTGGTCGCTTGAGCGCTCAGCCCTCGAGGCTGGAATCGGTGGTCGATTCGAACGGATCGACATCGAGCTCGATTCCGATTCCCTGCGCACGGGCTTTTTCGTAGAGCAGCCGCCCGATGACCTGGTCGCCGACGCCCCAGAATGCGTTCTGCTTGAAGAACGTGATCTGATCGTCGTCGGTGCGCCCGGCATCGCCGCGCATGACCTGGGCGAGGTCGAACACCTTGTCCCATGAAATGATGCCTTCCTCGGCCGCACCCCAGACGATGGCGGTGCGGTCGAGCTTGTCCTGCTCGATAGAATTGCAGACCACGACATCTGCGCGCTGCAGTGTCGTGTCGTCGATCTCGCGCCGCGCCTTTGCAATGAAACCGCCTTCGTGCAGACCTTTGTTCGACGACACCAGCGAACAGACATGGGCGCCGGGGGACAGCCAATCGCCGTCGAATGTCGGGACGTTCGAATTCGTCGCCGTCAGCACGATATCCATGCCCTCGACCGCCTCGCGGGCGGTATCCACCGCCGTGACCTTCATGCCGAGAATCTGCGCCATCGATCCGGCGTAACGCTTGCGGTTGTCCTCGTTCGGGCTGAACACGAAGGCTTCCTCGATATCCGGCATGGCGGCCTTCACCGCGGCAAGCTGCCCGCGGGCCTGACCGCGAGAGCCCAGTATGCCGACGGTCTTCGAGTTTTTCTTGGCCAGCCACTTGGTGCCGACGGCGGTCGCGCAACTGGTGGGGATCACCACGTTCTGGTTGACTCCCGGAAGCTCCTCGACCTCGAGCTCTCCGATCTGGATCGACAGCAGCCCGCCGTTTTCGCCCTCGTATATGACGCGGACGCGCGCACCGCGGTGGGAATAGGTCTGGCGCTTGTCTTCGTTGATGACGATCTTTTCGGTATGCAGCAGGGTGCCGATCGCGGTCGCCGAATCCGGTGCGCCGATATGCACGGTCAGCCGCACGCCCTGGGGCGAATGAATGCGCTGGCGCATCTCGGCGAGCCAGTCGTTCTTCGACCAGTCCAGAAAGCCCTGTTCCATCGCGTCGACGGCTTCCTTGATCGTGATCAGCCCTTTGACGTCTTTCGGCCCCAGTACCAGCACCATTTTTTGTCTCCCTGATGGCGTGCGAATATACTCGGACCCTACAGACATTCATTTCGCCTGACCAAATCCGAATAGTGATAATGCCCATGACAAATATACCGGAGAATTTGGACCGCGCCGTCGGCCGGAGTGTGATTGCCGAAGACGAGATTTCTGCCGCGCCGGTTGCCGGTCTGATGGCGGCATTCGGGCATGACGACCCGGACCCCCTGCCGGGTGACGCGCTCCCGCCACTCTGGCACGGGCTCTTCTGTACCGCCAAGCTGCCGCCGTCCCGGCTCGGCCCGGACGGGCTGGCAAAAGACGAAGGTTTGCTGCCGGCGGCACCGGACTATCCGAACAAGCTGTTCGGCGGCGCGCGGTTTGAATTCCGCCATCCGCTTCGCATCGGCGAAAAGATCCGCAAGGAATCGGAGGTAGTATCGTTCAATCTGAAGGAGGGCAGGACGGGCCCGTTCATTGTGGCGTTGATCGAGCACCGCCTTTCGAACGCCGCAGGGATCGCCGTGGTCGAGCAGAATGACATCATCTATCGCGCGGCGACGGGCGCTACAAAGCCGCATACCGCCAGCAGGCCCGCAAAGGACGCCGGCCGCGCGACCCTTCCTGCGAAACCGGTCTGGTCGCGGACGATCACGCCCGACCCGGTATTGATGTTTCGCCATTCGGCGGTAACGTTCAACAGCCACCGCATCCACTACGATCGCGACTACGTGCGCGAAAAAGGCTATCCGGGTCTGCTGGTCCAGGGAACGCTGATCGCGAGACTGATGCTGGACATGCTTGCCGCCGAGCACCCTGAATTCGCGGTTGGCGCCTTCTCGTTTCGCTCCGGCCGGCCGGTTTACGACGATGGCGATTTTACCCTTGGCGCCGCTCCGACACCGGACGGCGACCGCATTGATCTATGGGCGCTCGATCATGCCGGTAACACCGGGATGACCGCCCAGGCACACAGAGCAACCCCCTGATCGTTGCCGCGTGTCATTTTTGCGGGGCGTCGGAGTCTTTTCCGGCATTCGCTTTTTGCCATTCCAGCGCCTTCGCGCGGGCTTCGCGCTGCATGTCCCGCGACAGAAAGCGACCGACTTTTTCCGTATAGGCTGCAGCGTCCTTGTTACCAGCCCGCGCCGAGATAATGAACCATTTCAGCGCCTCGATCATGTCCTGCTCGATGCCCTCGCCCAGCATCAGGGCGGACCCGAGGCTCTGCTGCGCGTTCGCGTCGCCGAGATTGGCGGCCTTCAGAAACAGATCGGTTGCGGCCTTTTCGTCTTTGGCGATCCCGCGGCCCGAGGCATACATCTGGCCAAGTACGTACATGGCGCTGGCATCGCCCGCCTCGACGGCAGGTTTCAGATATTTCAGAGCTTCTTCGTATTTGCCGCGCTGAAATGCCTGGATGCCCTTTTGCGCGGATGCGTACGCCGTATGCATTGTGAAGAGGGTGAGAAGGAGCGCGAGGGTTCCCGCCCGGATAAATGTTCCAACTTTTACTGTACTCATAACTCAGACTTAACCCAACTCCGTCGGGTTGGGAACCGCCGATCACGACGGTGTGAACGCCGCCGCCCGAACAGTTTGTGGTTTATGTGTTCTGACCGGGTTGCCAGAGCACGTCTGCGGTTCCGCCATCATTGGCTGCGCGTGCCATTACAAACAACAGATCGGATAGCCGGTTGATGTATTCCAGGCCATGCGGGTTTATCGGTTCCGCTGCCGCCAGGGCAGTCAGTGCCCGTTCGGCGCGCCGGCACACGGTGCAGGCAAGGTGCAGTGCAGCGGCGAAATCCGTGCCGCCGCGCAATACGAAGGAGCGCAGCGGTTCCAGGTTTTCGTTTGCCGCGTCTATCTCCGTCTCCAGCCGCTCGACCTGCGCGGGCTGAATGCGCAGACTGCCGTCGGTGTGGTCGCTGCCGGGGCGCGTAACATCCGCGCCAAGGTCGAACAGGTCGTTCTGTATCCGCGCAAGCACCGCATCGGCGCTTTCCGGGGTGGCGGAGCGACGGGCAATCCCGATCGTGGCGTTGGTTTCGTCGATGTCTCCCTGCGCATGAACGCGCAGGGAGTGTTTCGCGACGCGGCTGCCGTCACCGAGCGAGGTTTCGCCGCTGTCGCCGCCGCGTGTATATATTTTGTCGAGCTTTACCATCGGGTTCTTTCGGTTAAGTCGGGGATTCGGGTGGTCAGGGTTTCAAAATCATTGTATCGCCACGCACTTCGTAGCCTGACAGCCGGTTCAGGAAGGCGAGGCCGAGCAGGGATTCCGACAATCCGCTCCGGCTGACGGCGGCACGAACGTTGCGCGCCCGGATCGGGCCGGCGGCAATTTCTCCCAGCGAAACGCCGGCCGACCATGCGGCGCCGTTTGCGGTCTGGATGCGCAACCCATAGCGCAGTTTTTCGGTATCGAAGCCGATCGCCCGCGCGTCGGGCTGGCTGAGCGCCACGAGGCTGGCGCCTGTATCGACCAGAAAGCGTATGGGTTTCCCGTCCACGGTGGCGGTCAGGCGAAAATGGCCGTCGCTGCTTCGCCGGATCGCAACATCGCCTTCGCCGGTGGTGAGTGCCATGTCGGGCCGGAGTTCGCCCACGATACGGTTGCCCATATTCCTGAAATCCGAGCGGTAGCTGTATCCGAGAACCGCCACGGCGCCGATTGCGATCCAGATCGCCGCATGACGGAGCATGATGCCGGCACCGGTGTCGCGGCCCGCCATCAGCGCGCTGGCGAGGACGACCAACAGGATGACGTGATGCGCCAGATATGGCTGGGTGTCGCTGTCGGACAGCACGCCGGGGAACTGCCAGCTCAGCACGTAGAGCAAACCGGCGACTGCAATCGAGCCGATCAGAAGCCAGACCCAGAAGGGTCTGCGCGGCGGTTGGGGGGCTTTTCCCGACATGCAGGTGATGTAGCGCGCCTCCCGGCAAAATGCGAGCGGCGACAACGGATATTGATGATTCGCTGTTTTAAGTGTATATACACAAATATGGATGAGTCCCGAAATGCCCAAACACCCACGCAGGTACGTGTTGCGTGGCACTGCACGTGTTTTAATGTCCGACGAGCCTCGCGGGCGGTTACGCAATATTACGATGACATCATGGCGCCGAGCGGGATCAAGGCAACCCAGTTCACCATGCTGGGCGCGGTGGCGTTGATGGGGCCCGCTTCGGTCACCCGCCTTGCCGAGCATCTCGCGCTCGACCGTACGACGCTGACCCGCAATCTGAAGGTGTTAGCCGATCAGGGCCTGGTCGACATTTCCGCCGGTGCTGACCGGCGCGAACGGGTGGTCCGGCTGACAGCGGACGGACAGGCCGCCATAGAGCGCGCGACACCTGTCTGGCACAAAGCGCAGGATGCCCTGACCGCGCGTTTCGGCGAGGAACGCTGGCGACGGATGATAGAAGACATGAACGATCTCGGCGCGCTGGTCGACGATCCCGAATAACCCACGAGAACGCGATCGTCGCGTCTCCGGCAGGCGACCCTGGGGCGTTTGCCGTGTCCGCGGGCAGCCGGTAATGTGCCGCAACATCAGCGGAAAGCAGGATCAATGGATTTCGGCATATTTTCAAACGGCTTCCGGCCGCATACAACGGCGGCACAGACATATGAAGAGGATATCCGGGAGATCGTCCTCGCCGATCAACTGGGGTTCCGCGATGCGTATATCAGCGAACATCATGGAGAGCCGCCTTATATAAACCGGGTCGATACCATTCCGATGCCCGAACTTCTCATGGCGAAAGCGGCGGGCCTGACGAAACAGATCCGGATGGGTGCGGCCGTTCGCCTTGTGCATCTCCATCACCCGCTCGACGTTGCAGTCCAGGCGTCGATCACCGAACACCTGCTCGGCAAGGGTCGTTTTATCTTCGGATTTGGTTCGGGATTTCCGTCCCCCCTGTTTTGCGAGGAGCGCGGACTGAGCTTCGACGACCGTCATGCCCGGTTGGAGGAATCTCTCGAATTTATTCTCAAATGCTGGGGCAGCGACGAGATTTTCGACTGGGACGGCGAGCACTGGCAGGGCAAAGGCGTCGTGGCGCTCCCGAAACCGTTATCGGGTGCAAACCTGCCGATGGCCACCGCGACCGATACGGAGTCCGTTATCAAAATGTCGGCGGAACGTGGCTACACGCTGTTATCGGCATTCCTCGAATCCGCGGAACGCCTGAAGCCGAAAGCCGACATGTACGAACAATACGCAAAGGCTGCCGGGCGGACCGGTGCGCGCCGAAACATCACCGCGTCGCGCATCGTTTATGTCGCCGATTCCCATGAAGAAGCGATCGAGGACCTGCGCCCCGCCGTGACTCACGAAATCGGCGTTCAGGCGGAGCGCGGTTTTCTGAAAATGCTGAAACACGTCTTCAATCTCGACGTGCCGAATGACGAAGGCGCCATCGATGTGCTGGCCGATGCAGGCATGTACCTGCTTGGCGATCCCGATAGCGTCGCCGCCCGGATCTCGGAATTCTACGAAGACACCGGCGGGTTCGGGACGTTCCTGATCGTGACGGGGAAAGACTGGGCAACCCGCGAGAAGCGCGCCCGTTCAATGACCCGGTTCATGGAAGAAGTGGCGCCGCAGCTTCGTCATCTCGATCCGGCGGACTCCAGTATCGCCGCCGAATAATCCAGACCTGTTGCCCGCCATTCGCGGTCGGCATCGCATGCGAATATCGCAATTTCACCTCGGGCGGCCCTGATTTGCTTCTGAAAATCTTCTCGGTTATTGCGCCCGTTTTTGTCTGTGCGGGAATCGGTTTCGCCTGGGGGCGGGCGGGGCGGCCGTTCGATACCCGGATGGTGGGGGCTCTGGCGCTGAATATCGGGATGCCGTGCCTGGCATTCTCGGCGCTGACAAAGCTGAAAGTCAGCCCCGACGCCTTTGTCGAGATGGCCGGGGCCTATGCGCTGGTGCTCGGCTGTTTTCTCGCCGTCGGTCTGGTCACGATCGCCATCATGCGCCTGCCCGCCCACACGTTCCTGCCGGTTTTCACATCGTCCAATACCGGCAACATGGGGCTGCCGCTCTGCCTGTTCGCCTTCGGTCCTGAAGGTCTCGCCCTCGGAATCTGTATTTTCGTGCTTTCCTCGCTGTTCAGTTTCACCGTCGGCTGGAGCATTTATGCCGGGCGGGTCGCGGCCGACGTTTTCTATAACAACCCGCTGATATATGCAGTCGCGATCGCGCTGGTTTTTATGTCCACGGGGATCGAGCCGCCGGTATGGCTGGCCAACACGACCGCGCTGATGGGCGGGCTCGCCATCCCGCTCATGCTGATCTCGCTCGGTGTGGCGATCTCCAACATGAAGGCCGAAGGTGCCGGCCGGATCATCATCGTCTGTGTGGTCAAGCTGATCGCCGGGTTCGCCGTCGGCTACGGTATCGCGACCCTGCTCGGTCTCGAGGGGGCGGCGCGTGGCGCGTTGATTATCGAATCCGCCATGCCGGTCGCGGTCCACAACTACATGTTTGCCCAGCGATTCGGCCGCAATACGGCCGACACGGCGAGCATGATCCTGATTTCGACCACAATCTCGCTCGCCAGTCTGCCGCTGCTGATGCTGATCGTGCTGTAGCCGGGAACGCCGATGGAAATTATCAGCCAGCTCAGCGGTATTGTCGTCCCGGTCTTCATCTGCGTCGCGTTCGGCGTATTGTGGGCCAAGGTCGGCACACCCTTCGATACCGGCCTGATCACCTCGCTGGTCTATAATATCGGCGTTCCCAGCCTGATTCTGGCGACCTTTCAGAAGGTAACCCTCGACGCCGCGGCCATGGCCGAAATCGCGCTGGCGAGCCTTGCCTGCTATGCGGCATTTACTTTTCTGGGTTTCCTGCTGCTTCGCGCGATGCGGCTTGAAACGGTCGCCTACCTGCCGGCGCTCATGTTTCCGCTGACCGGCAGCATGGGCCTGCCGGTGGCTTATTTTGCGTTCGGCGACCAGGGGCTTGCCCTGGCGATTGTATATTTCACTTTCGGTACCATCGGATCGTTCACGATCGGTGCCGCGATTGCCGAAGGCAAATTCACGTCGCGGGGTATCCTGCGAATTCCCGTGCTGTACGCCGTCGCCATCGCCGTGGCGATGCAGCTGACCGGCCTGCGCCTGCCGGCATGGATTTTCAATACGGTCGACCTGTTGGGGGGAATCGTGATCCCGGCACAATTGGTCGCTCTCGGATTTTCTTTGCTGCAGTTGCGCATTGGCGGTCTGGCGCGCAGCGCCACTCTCGGCGTGTTTCGCCTGGCGATGGGGATCGCGGTCGGTTTTGCAATCGCCGGAATATTCGGTCTCGACGGGGCTGCGCGCGCCATCGTGATCCTTCAAAGCGCAATGCCGGTTGCGGTCTCGAGCTATCTTTTTGCGCAAAAATTCAATCGCCGGCCCGAAGAAGTTGCCGGGATGGTGGTTGTCTCGACCGCGGTTTCCTTCGTTACCCTTCCGTTCCTGCTCTTGCTGGTCCTTTAATGTATCGTTATCCGCGCCCTATTAATTTGCTTGCCAGCGCGCGTTCCCGACCCCAAATGCACGGTACCGATGGATAATTCTCAATTCTCGCTTTCACCGACCGCGATACGGCTTCTGGTCGCGCTCGTGGTGATCCAGGGTATCAGGGCGATCCTGCCGCCGGAGTTCGATGCCTGGCTGGTCGTTTTTCTGGGATTCGATCTGTTTCGCGGCGGCGAACTGAACCTCGTCTGGCTTTACGGTGCCGTGACATCTGTCTTCGTCCATGGTGGCTGGCTCCACCTGTTGTCGAATGCGACATGGATCCTCGTGCTGTCGCCGCAGATTTATCCGCACCTCCGCGGCCGGCGCTTTGTCGCGTTTTTCATTGCGACCGGGGCCGCCGGGGCGTTGACCCATGCGCTGCTCAACTGGGGGCAGAGCCAGATTCTCGTTGGGGCGTCCGGCGCTGTATTCGGTCTGCTGGGCGCCGGTGCCTATGTGATGATCCGCGGCCGGGACGGGTATTCCAAGCCGACGGTCAAGGATTTCGCGCAATATATCCTGGTGATGATGGTCGTTAATATCGGCTATGCCGTTCTCAGCGAGGGGAATGTCAGCTGGGAAGCGCATGCCGGCGGCTTTTTTGCGGGGTTGGTGCTTTTTCCCTTCATGCGCCGTCGTCCCCCGTCGCCCGCGCTTACGGTCGTTCACTGACGGATAAAAAAACGGGCGCGAAAGACGCGCCCGTTTCGGCAGCGAGCCGAGGCGTCGTCAGTGCATTGCAGAACCGCCATCGACCACCAGCGTCTGGCCGGTGATAAAATCCGAATCCTGCGACGAAAAAAAGACCAGCGCGCCGATCAGGTCTTCCGGCATCTGTTCGCGCTTGATGGCGCGGGACGCTGTATTGCCGTCTTTCACGGCAGTCCACTGTTCGTCGTCGATGACTTTCTCGCTCATCGTCAGGCCGGGGGCGATGCAGTTGACGGTAATGCCGTCATCGCCGACCTCGCGGGCCAGCGCCCTGGTAAATGCGACCTGCGCGCCTTTTGAGCTCACATAGTGCAGCAGCATCGGTGTGCCCTTGAAAACCGTGCCCGACGCGATATTGACGATCTTGCCATAGCCGTTCTTTTTCATTTCCGGCACGGCGGCCTTGCTGCAGCTGAACACGCCGCGCGTATTGATCTGCATGACCCGGTCCCATTCGGCTTCGTCGATATCGAGGAACGAGCCCTGTTTCAGGTCGGCAAACAGCGCTGCGTTGTTGACCAGAATGTCGAGCCTTCCATAGGTATCGACCGTCTCGGCGACCATGGCCTTGATGTTATCGGGATCCGTCACGTCGCAGTGAATCCCGATGGCGTCGCCACCGGCCTGCTTGATGATGTTCACGGTCGTTTCCGTGTCGACAATGTCGGTGACGGCGACCTTGGCGCCCTCAGCCGCGAGAACCTTGGCATATTCGACGCCGATGCCGCGTCCGCCACCGGTTACGATAGCTACCTTTCCGTCCAGTCGTCCCATTGTCTTCTCCCTTTGTTGTCAGGTGTGAGGTCCCGGTATCCCGAAGCCCGGTTATTCCAGTCCGAGGAATTTGTTCGAAAACCCCGGGTCATTCAAGAGCGTGTCTTTTGCGCCGTCGAGCACGGTGCGTCCGTTTTCGATCACATAGGCATGTTCGACAAAATCGAGTGCCCGGTGAATATTCTGTTCGACCAGCAGCATCGTCACGCCGTCAGCCGATATCCGGCGCAGCGCATCCATGACTTCGTCCACCAGAATGGGGGCGACGCCCAGAAACGGCTCGTCCAGCAGCAGCAGGTCGGGCGACGACATCAGGGCGCGGCAAATCGCCAGCATCTGCTGCTGTCCGCCCGACAACGTACCCGCCATGTCGCCGCTTTTCCGGTTCAGGATCGGAAAGATGGCAAACGCCCGGTCGATGTTTTCTTCGACCCGGGCGCGGGCCGATTTGGTATAGGCGCCCATCTCCAGGTTTTCCCGGACCGTCATTTCGCCGAACAGACGGCGTCCTTCCGGCACCAGCGCAATGCCCGCTTCGACGTTCTGGGGCGGGGAGGCGCCAATGGTCGAAGTCCCATCGTAGCGGATATCGCCGCCGGCCGGCGGATAAAGGCCGAGAACGGCACCGAGTGTCGTCGACTTGCCGGCGCCGTTCGCGCCGAGCAGACCGATGCGTGCACCCTTGTCGACATGGAGCGATACATCCCAGATCGCCCGCAGTTTCCCATGATCGACAACGAGGTTTTCGATCGTCAGCATCACGCCTCCACCGGTGCGGCCGAGCCGAGATAGGTGCTGAGCACGCGTTTATCCCTGACCACGTCGTCAAGCGGGCCGTCGGCGATGATCGATCCCTGCTCCAGCACTATTACCCGGTCGACGACCTGGGCCAGTGCCGAGAAGATATGTTCGACCCATATGATCGTAATTCCGTATTCGTCGCGCAGTTCGCGAATGTGGTCGACGAAATTTCGGACCTCGACCGGCGTCAGGCCCGACGCGACCTCGTCGACCAGCAGCAGCCTCGGCCGGCAGGCCAGTGCGCGGGCGAGTTCCAGTGCTTTTTTCTGCTGCAGATTCAGTGAATCCGCCCGCGCCGACAAATGGTCCGTCAACCCGACATAGGCGGCAAATCGCGTTGCGACCCCCAGCGCATCCGCAGGGGTTTCCGATCCCTCTCCACGGTTCATCAGGGGCATCGCGATATTCTCGACGACCGTCAGATCCGAGAACGGGCGCGGTATCTGGTATGTCCGGCCGATTCCCAGTCTCGATGCATCGTCCCGCCGGGCGCCGGCAAGGTCCTGGCCCAGAAAAACGATCTCGCCGGATTTCTGTTCGAACACTTTCGAGATGCAGTTGAACAGCGTCGTCTTTCCCGACCCATTGGTACCCACCAGCCCGACGATCTCGCCCGCGTTGATCGTCAGGCTGACATTGTCGACCGCGACATTGCCGCCGAACGCCATGGTAACGTTGCGGCACTCGAGCACCGGCTTTCCGGGCTCTGATGTGAGTTTTGGCAGTGGCAAACCGCTCGTGGCCGGCGAGTTTGCCGTGGCCGCGACGAACCGGTCATGCTCGCGTCCCAGGAAACCGATCCATTTGCTGTTGCGCACGATGCTGCTCCGTAACAGCCCGCCAGGCATGTACCGGCCGATCAGAAGAAGCAACAGCCCGAAGATAGCGGTCTGCAGGATAGGCAGGCTGACGATCAGCAACTGGTTGAACAGCGACAGGATAATCACGCCGACAACGGCGCCCCACAGCAGGCCCGACCCGCCGAGAAGCGCCATGGCAATCGGGATCAGCGCGACATCGAGACCGAACACCGTCGTCGGATCGATATAGGAAAGCTGCCAGCCCTGCAGGGCGCCTGCGACGGACGCAAAGGCCGCCGACAGGACCAGTACGCGGGCCTTCGCCGGAAAAATGCGGACCCCGCTGATTTCGGCGGCTTCCTCGTCATTGCGGATCGCCTTCAGCGCGTATCCGAAGCGGGTGCGAATGAGCCAGATGGTCACGACGGCGGTGATGCCGACCAGGCCGACGGCGATGTAATAGGCTTCGAACAACACGTAATTCGGCGGCAGCACGACACCGTCGGCGCCACCGGTGAAATCGAAATTGAACGCAAGCAGCTCGGTCAGCGGCAGCATGGCAAGCGTGGCAAAGGCGAAGTAGTCTCCGCGCAGCCGGAACAGCGGAAAGCTGACGATCAAGGCGACGGTCGTGGTGACCGCCACCGCGATCACGAAGCAGAGCACGATCGGCACGCCGTTCAGCAGCGACAGGCAGAACCCGTATGCGCCGATCCCGTAAAACGCGAAATGGGCCAGGTTGATATATCCGGCCTCGCCGCCGACCCAGTCCCAGCTTTGCGCCAGCGCGTAGGAGATCAGCATCGTGAACAGCAGCGTCGTCGTATAGGTGCTGCCCGATGTCGGTACAAACAACAGCGCGGCGAGGACGAAGGCGCCGGCCAGCCAGTAGCGCATATTGGTCATGTCGTCTTCCGCCGTCCGAAACCCTGCGGGAAGATCACCAGGATGACCAGCAGCAGCACGATGGAAATTGCCGGCGCCCACTGGGTTGCCCAGAAGAACGATGTGAAGCCTTCTGCGAGGCCGAGGAAAATACCGGCAAGCAGGGCGCCGACCAGATTGCCGATCCCGCCCAGAATAATGATCGTGAAAGCCTTCACCGTAAGCGCAAACCCGATATAGGGATCGACCGGAAACAGCATGGCATAGAGCACGGCGGCAATCGCGACGATTCCCGATCCGAAGGCGAAGGTCAGGGCATGAACCCTGTCGGCTTTCACCCCGCAGATCGTTGCGCCCGTATGATCCTGAGTGACCGCGCGCATAGCGCGGCCGAACCAGCTCTTCTTTATGAAGACATGAAGCGCGACGGTGAAAACGACGATCCCCCCCAGAATCCACGCCTGGGTTGTCGATACGATGACGTTGCCGAACTCCATCGCGTCGAAGCGCAGCGGAATATTTCGCGGCGCCGGACCGGCGATCCATGCAGCAACATCGGACAGGATCAGCAACGCCCCCACGGTGACCAGCACCGATCCCACGGTATATTCGAAGTGATTCCGTTTCGTCAGCGGCTGCAGCAACTGATCGTAGAATACGTAGCCGAAAACGGCGAGAACCGGGATCAGCAGCAGCATGATGAAAAGCGGATTCCACGCGGTCGCCGCGAATATCCCGCTTGCTGCCACGCCGCCGACTGCCAGCAGCGTGCCATGGGCAAAGTTGAGAATGCGGGCAACGCCGTATATCAGCGACAGCCCGAAGGCGACCAGCGCATAGAGTCCACCGAGCAAAATTCCGCCCAGCGCAATCTGGATAATGATGGAGGCGTCCATGGCTGTCAGGCCATGGACGCCGGACGACATAGGTCAATCATGGCTTATTGCCAGCTGGGCGACGGGTAGACGTACTTCCCCGTTGCGATCTCCGGCGGCCAGATAATCACCGGTTTGCCTTTCTGGATCTGCAGCGTGAAGGCGCTGTTTTTGTGGGCGTATCCTGCCTCGTTAAAGGAAATCTGACCGATCGGCGCATCGAACGTGCCTTTGAACAGCGCCTGGCGCACCTTTTCGCGATCCACCGCGCCGGCACGCTCGATCGCCTGCACCATGATCAGATAGGCCGATATCCGCGACATGGTCCACGGATAGTCGAACATGTCGACATCCGACCGCTTGACCAGTTCCTCGGCAAACGCGCTGAACGGCCCCTTGACCCCCGGATACCAGGGAATTTCCCCGGTCACGCCGTCCAGATCGTCGCGTACCTGTTTGTAGAGCGAGCCCGACAGGATCGCGTGGTGGACATCCTTCGCCTTGATCTTCAGCCGGCGCATCTGCTGGATCAGCGGCACCGACGGGCTGTCATAGGCAGAAATATAAATAATATCGGGCCGCCGGATACGCAGTTTCAGGACCAGCGACGTGAAGTCTTTCAGTTCCACGGAAAACAGCTCGTTGCCCAGCACCTTGTAGCCAAGGGATTCCGCTTTTTTGGACCAGAAACCGGTAATCGCCTTGGTCACCGGATTGTCCTGCGTGACGAAATAGATCGTCTTCGGTCTGGGCGTCTGTTTCGACAACATGTCGAAATACCGGGTCGACCAGTTGGGCACCGTCGGCATCGGGGTGCCCCACATGTATTTCAGCCCGCGCTTGAAGATCGGCGGGGCGGCGACATTGGCCATCACCATCGGAATTTTATGGCGTTCGGCTATCGGGGGCACCGGAAAGCCCATCGCGGACCAGTCCGGGCCGACGAAAAAATCGACCTTGTCGACGGTTGCCATGCGCTCATAGAGGCTGACCGCGGTCGCAGGGACACTCTGGTCGTCATAGATGATGATCTTCAGCGGCAGCTTTTTGCCGCAGCTTTTGACGTCGATGCCGCCCCGTTCGTTGATCATCTTCGCGAATTCGATGGTCATGTCGCGCCACTTGTCGGCGAGGGTCGAATACCGCCCGGTGGACGAGATCGTGGTCCCGAACGTGATCGGATCGTCGCAGCTTCCGATCGTGGCACCGGCCGGCGTTGGAATCGTGAAGGTGGCAAGAGACGCGGCGCACAGGGTCACGGCCCCCACAACAGAGGTTATCTTGTATCTCATTTCGAGTTCCTCCCGTATCGCGCCGAGCGGTTTTCGCTTTGCGGCGCGGCTTTGAACACACAGAATAGGATGTCGCGAACGCAGACTTCGCTCGTGGCAACCAAACCGGAATCGTATACCGGAGAAGGGCGGACGGATTTGCACAGGATCGACTGCATCATAGAACTCACCGTTCCCTTCGCCGGCATTATCCGGATCAGGTTCCAGGGGTCGTTCGCGTATCGAACCTCTCAGTCGGAAAATCCGACTCCCCCCGATGGACGTGCAAAGTATGCGCGGGCAAATTTCAGATGACAAGTCAGGAATACGTATTTCAGTGAACGATGTGATCTACGACTATGTCATTGTCGGCGGCGGGTCCGCCGGGTGCGTTCTGGCGGGCCGGCTCAGCGCCCGGTCGTCGAACCGTGTGCTTCTGGTCGAGGCGGGGGTAGATTACGCACCGGACAATCTGCCCGACCAGTTGCAGGACGGGTTCGCAGGGGTCGCCTATAACGACCTGCGCTATATCTGGAAAAGGCTGCGGGTCACGGTGCCGCCCCGTCCCGGCAATCTGCCCGACACCCGCCCCGACAAACTGTATCAGCAGGGCCGCGTCATCGGCGGCGGGTCCTCGATCAACGGCATGATGGCGAATCGGGGCAGCCCGCTGGACTACGATGAATGGGTCGATCGCGGCGCCGCCGGCTGGGGCTGGGACGATGTCCTGCCGTTTTTCAGAAAGATCGAATCCGACCGCGATTTCGATGGGCCGTATCACGGCAAGGACGGTCCCATCGGCATCCGCCGCCTGTTTCCGGATATCTGGCCCGGTTACACGAAGGCCATCATGCAGGCCGCAGACGATGAAGGCTTTGTGTATCACCAAGACATGAACGCCGATTTTGCGGACGGCTATTTCCCGATCACGATTTCAAATATCGACGACAAGCGTGTTTCGGCCAATGTCGCCTATCTGACGATGGAGGTTCGCGCGCGGCCCAATCTCGACATTCTCGATCGGGCCGAGGCGCAACGCCTTGTATTCGACGGGCGAAGGATTACCGGCCTGCGGGTACGGCGCCCCGACGGCGAGCGGACAATTCGCGCCAGGGAGGTGATCGTGTCCGGCGGGGCCACGCATTCGCCCGCCATCCTGATGCGGTCGGGTATCGGACCGGCGGCACGGCTGTCGCATCTCGGCATCGATGTCGTCGCCGATCGCGCGGGCGTCGGCCAGAACCTGATGGAACATCCCGGCGTATCGATGGCGTCCTACATGAAACGCCGCGCGCGCCTGCCGTCCGGCATGCGCCGCCAAATGATCGCTGCCATGCGGTTTTCATCCGGGGTCGAAGGCTGTGGCGAGAACGACATGTTCATCGTGCCGACCAACAAATCGGCCTGGCACGCATTGGGCGATCGCATCGGTGCGGTGATGGTGTGGATCAACAAGTCCTATTCAACCGGCGAGGTGACGCTGAATTCCGCCGACCCGGACATCGAGCCTCATGTCGATTTCAATATGTGTTCGGACGAGCGCGACCTGGTGCGGCTGGTTCACGCGACCCGCCTTCTGGCGCGCCTGCATGAAAACCCGGCCGTTACCAATGCGGTCCATGACGTGTTTCCGGCCGCCTATTCGGAACGCGTGCGCAAGGTCGGGGAGTTCAACGATTCAAACCGGATCAAGACCTGGATTGCCGCCCAGCTCATGGATCTCGGCGGGCCGATGCGCCGCGGTTTTATACAGAATGCCATTCTCGAGGGCCCGACGTTGTCAGAGCTGTTGCACGACGACGAGACAATCGCCGACTGGATACGCAAGACCGTGACCGGTCACTGGCACGCGTCCTGCACGTGCCGCATGGGTGCTGCGGACGATCCCGGCGCCGTGACCGACCCGTCTGCCCGGGTCTACGGGGTCGCGGGCCTGCGGGTTTGCGACACCTCGATCATGCCCTGCGTACCCCGCGCCAATACCAATATTCCAACCATCATGATGGCGGAAAAGGTGGCGGATACGATCCTGTCGGAAGCGGATTAGCCTTTCCGGGTCGACGCCGCGATCATCTCCACTTCGACAAGCAGGTTCGGGGCGGCCAGACCGGCGACGACCAGCAGGGTCGATGCCGGACGGTTTTCGCCGAGATATTCCTTGCGGATCTCGTTATAGGCCGCGATATGCGCCGGGTCGGTCAGGAAATGGTTGATCTTTACGACGTCGCTGATCCGCAGGCGATTGTGTTCGAGGATGGTCAGGCAGTTATTCCACGCGTTGCGTGCCTGGGACTCGAAGTCGTCGGGTACGTTGCCGTCGAAATCGGTGCCGATCTGGCCGGCGGTAAAGGTGATCTTTGCGTCTTCCGGGATTTCGACGCCGTGGGCGTAGGGGCCGGCGGGTGCCGGCATCTTTTCGGGGTAAAAAGCGCGGTTTTCCATGACGCATTCCTCCAGTTTCGGATCGTGTTTTCTGTGTCTTCTATAGAAACCCCGGGCCATTCCGGCAAGCGCGGTGTTCGGATGAATTTGCAATTCCGCAACGGAAAGCCCTAAAATACGCGCCGCGAACAGCAATTCTGGACGACCTGCAACGGTCGCCGAACATGGGAGAAACCGTATGTTTCTGAAAAACACCTGGTACGTCTGCGCCCAGCCGGAAGAAGTCACCCGGACACCGATGGCGCGCACCATCTGCAATGAAAACCTGGTCTTCTGGCGCAAGGAAGACGGCACGCCAATCGTGTTCGAGGATAGATGCTGTCATCGCCGGATGCCGCTGTCGAAAGCCAATCTGATCGGCGACCAGATGGAATGCTATTATCACGGCCTGCGTTTCGACGAGGAAGGGAAATGCGTGCACGTCCCCGGTCAGACCACCATTCCGCCGGGAGCACAGGTCCAGAAATATCCGATTGTCGAAAAGTACAACTGGATGTGGATCTGGATGGGCGATCCGGCACTTGCCGACGAAGACCTGATCGTGCCCTATCCTTGGAAAACGGCGGACGACTGGGGCGACAAGGGCACCTATTTCTACGTAAAGGCCGATTACAAGCTGATCGTCGACAACCTGCTCGACCTGTCGCATCTCGGCTTCGTGCATCGCTCAACTATCGGCAACGCCGCAGTGGCGGAAGCCGCGCGCATCCGCACATTGAAGGATGACGATTCGGTCACGGTGGCCCGCTGGACGGTTGGACAGCCCCCGGCGCCGACCTATCAGAAAATGGGCGGCTGGACCGAGGACGATATCGTCGATCGCTGGCAGATCATCGAATTCCAGATGCCGGGCGCGGTACGCCTGTTCACGGGGGCGGCGCCGGGCGCGGCCGAGGGCCAGGAATTCGGCTTTACCGACATCGAACGCGATGTGCCCGAAGGCGGTTTCGGCTTCCACAATCTCAACTTCGTGACGCCGGAAACCGAGAATACGACCCACTATTTCTGGTCGAACGCCTATCAGGTCCAGGGCAAGCCGATCACGCCGGAAATGACCGAACTGCAATACAAGCAGATCTTCACGGCCTTTCATCAGGACTGGGAAGTCTTCAACAAGCAGCAGGAAAACTGGGACGACAAGCCGACCATCGATACTATCCAGGACGCCGGCTCGATCGCCGCGCGGGCCATGATCGACCGCAAGATCGCGGCGGAACAGGGCGAGATGGCTGTCGCCGCCGAATAGTCCCGGCTGCAACGATAAAACGGCGGGCCTTCGCGGGTCCGCCGTTTTTTATGACGGGTTCACGATCCGCCGGTAAATCGGCACCGCGACCAGCGGCAGGATATAGATGGGAAACTGGCCGACCACGAAATAGACCAGCAGATCATAGGGCGCATTTTCGCCCAGCGCCGCCATCACCAGCGCCGTATTCGTGTTGCCGGTGATCAGGCCGACGGTGAGCGCTGCACGCCGGCCGATGTGCCAGAACAGGGCGGTAGCAGCGATCTGCAGGCCGATATTGATGGCAAAGGTCGTTGTCGTGACAATCGCGGTGTACCCCGGTTTCGCCGCGGCGAATTCCGGGAGGCCCGACATCAGCGACACGGCAACGCCGACCATCCCGAAAACCATGATGCCGTCCATGCGCGATGCCTGCGCTTTCAGGAAATCGGGACGCAGCACTTTCCGGGCCACGAAGGCGATCAGGAAACTGGCGCCGACGATCCGGCCGAGACGCCACATAAGCTCAATGACCGTCACATCGAGTTCGATCCCGAGCAGCCAGAGCGCCAGCGGCGGCAGCGTGAACGGCACCAGCGCGTAGGATAGAACGGTAACGATCAGCGCCAGCGCGGCGTCGAGCCCGAACAGAATACACAGTGCGGAGCCCGACATGATCGGCGTCGCAAGCGCATGAAACACCATGCCTGCACCGACCGGACCGTCGATGCCTGCGGCAAGGGCAACGCCCCACAGGATCAGCGGCGCGATTCCCATGGAAAATACGAAGATGGCCGCGATCAGCGCCGGGCGGCGGAGATAGTCTTTCAAAGCCGCCGGTTCGATCCGCATCATCGACAGCGACAGGTTCATGACGATAAACGCTTCGAGCCAGGGGGCGAAAAAATCCGCCAGGGGCTGCCAGGCAATACCGGCGAACACGCCGGCGGCGAGTACCCAGGTGGTGCGACGGGCGACCAGTTCGAGTCCGCGCAGGATCACCATGCCCGCATCAATCGGCGGTATACCGGCAGGGCGACGACCGGCAGGAAATACATCGGGACCTGTCCGAGCACGAAACAAACAACCAGTTCGGGGGGTGCCCTGTCCGCGAGGGTAACCATGACCAGCCCCAGGTTGGTGTTCCCTGTCACCAGCCCGACGGTAAGCGCTTCCTGGCGTCCCATCCAGAGGAACAGCGATGCGCCCAATACCTGCAGGCCGATATTCGCGGCGAACGACGCTGCAAGCACCAGCAGAACATAGTCCGGTTTTGCGGATGTAAACGCCGGCAGGCCATCGACGATCCCGAATCCGAAGAGCATCACAAACAGAACGCTTACCCCGTCGAGCGCCCGGGCGTTCTTCGTCATCGTCCCGACGCTGCATATCCAGCGCCGGATGACAAAGGCGATGGCGGCAGGGACCGCGATTGTTGCAAACAGCCGTCCGAAAAGTTCGAAAAAGCCGACACCCAGGTCGAGGTTCAGCAGCCAGAGCGACAGAACGGGCAGTGTCAGCGGCACCACCGCATAGCTCGCCACCATCACGGCGACGGCAAGGGCGGAATCGAGCTCGAGAATGGTGGCGAAGGCAATCGCGGAACTGACCATGGGGGCAGCGGCGAGCAGAACCATTCCCTGCCGGAGGCCATCCGGGATATCGAGAGGCGTCAGCAGGAACCACATCAGGATCGGCGCGGCGATCAGGTTGACCGCGACGATCAGGGCCATCGTCCCCGGGCGGCGGATGTAGCCGCGCAGCCGCGCGACATCCAGCCGCAGCATCGCCACTGTCAGAATCACGAGAATCGCCGGCAGGATCAGGCCCCTGCAGGCAGAGGCAAGCGGCGGTATCAGGTAGCCGATGACGAAGGCGCTGGCCATCAGCCATGTGCCCATCGCGGCGGTCCGCTCCAGGGCGGCCCGGATCATGTCACGTCCGTCGTATCACGCCTCAATACGGGGTACCGTCGAAATGACGGAACGACCGCGTGCCGTCGGCGGCTTTTTCCATGATCATGTCGTCATCCGGATAATGAACCTCTTCGCTCGCCGACCGGTTGCCGACCTCGATATAGCGGACGATCGCATCCGACCGGTTTTCCAGCCGGTGCGCATCGCCCGAATTGGCCGGAAAACAGGCGCACATACCGGGCTGCAGGACCTCTTCCCCGGCATCCGTCACCAGGGTCGGCGTCCCTTCGGTAATGTAGATGAATTCATCCTCGGCGGCGTGCCAGTGGCGCAGCGCCGATACCGATCCCGGGGCCATTTCCGACAGGTTCACGCCGAATGCCGTCAGTCCGCGCGGGTCGCCGATGGCGCGGCGCACCCGTCCGTCGAGCACGCGGTCATTGGGTGGCGGGTACGGGTTGCGCTGCTCGGTCGGCAGGCTCAGCGGGTCGAAAGCGGGGGAATCTGACTTTGTCACGGGAATCTCCTCGGATGCATGCCGCAGCATTCTTCTGATTAAGCCAACGCCTGCGATGACGTTCTCTCAAATCATGTCATAATCACCGCCACCGCGCCAACGCAGGGGAATGAAATGACCGGCACCTCGATCAGGAAAATCGTCACAATCGTCCAGGAAACCCGGGCCGAAATCGGCCGGAAAATCGATCCGCCGACCCGCCAGTGCGCGGCGGTTGCGGTGATTGCCAACCCGTATGCCGGGCGCTATTCGCAGGACCTGTCCGAGCTTGAGGCTGCCGGCGCCGAGCTTGGCGACCTGCTGGGCCGGCGGGCGATGGATGCGCTCGGCATCGGCGCCGACAAGGTCGAAAGTTTCGGCAAGGCGGCCATCGTCGGCGAAAACGGCGAAAAGGAACACGCCGCCGCCTGCATGCATCCGACCATGGGAAAGCCGCTGCGCGCTGCCGTCGGGCCGGCACCGTCGATTATTCCGTCAGCCAAAAAAATCGGCGGGCCCGGTACGGCCATCGACTGTCCGCTTCATCATAAAGAAGACGTCTGGACGTTTTCGCATTTCGACGCGATGGAGGTTTCGCTCCCGGATGCGCCGCGCGCCGACGAGATCGTCGTCATTATTGCGATCACGGATTCGGGACGGCCGCTGCACCGCGTCGGCGAGGGCAAAAGCTCGGCAGATGTCGGCGCGGATTAGTCCCGGACTTCGACGATCCGGTCCGGCGACGAATGGATACCGTAGGTGACCAGCGGTGCATCTCCGGTCACCCGAAATCCGTGGGCGGTATTCGCGGGGAATACCATCGTCATGCCGGGGCCGATTTCGATCCCGTCGGCTTCGCCGTCGATCCACGCCTCTCCGGTGCCGTCGAGGACGGTGACGATCTCGACATAGGGATGCGCATGGTTGGGGGTGGCATAGCCCGGTGGCGATGTCTGGATGCCGCAGCGCACCGGGGTTGAGCCAGCTTCGTCGCCGACCAGGGTCCGATAGGTGGCGCCGCCGGGAAATGTTTCCGGGTCGATTGCATCGTGATGGATAATCGCTGTCATTCCTTGGCCTCCATTCCACCAAAACGGACATAGAGAATAGCACCTTTTTCGGATCGCACGGCGTGCGAAGAGCCGGGCGGGGAACGGGTCCAGGTGCCGGCGGGGTAGGTGCCGAATTCGTCGGAGAATTCACCGTCGATCACGAATACTTCCTCGCCGTTCGGGTGGCCGTGATGCGGGCTTTCCGCGCCGGCATCGATTTTCAGCAACATGGTCCAGTCGCGGTAGCCGCCCTGACGGTAGAGCGGGATTTGCCAGATCCCGGTTTCGGTGCGCGCCTGCCAGTGCAGCACGCCGGTATTCATCTCGACCTGCGCCCGGCCTTCGCCCGCATACTGACGGAGCTTCACGAATAATGTGCAGCCTTCGCGGGAAAAAGGCGCGTGCGAGGTACCGTCCGGATTCAGCAGATAGGTGCCCGCCGGGTAATCGCCATGTTCGTCCGAAAACACGCCGTCGAGAACGAAGATCTCTTCGCCACCGGGGTGATGGTGGATCGGGAAAGTGCTGCCGGCATCGTAGCGCACGACCGATGTGACGATTCCGGCCTCTGCCGGCCCGTCCCGGTAAAACCGTTTCCGCCAGACGCTGGGCGACGGGCTCGGCTGCCAGTCCATGTCGGCGGCCCGCATGACGGCGCGTTGCGCGAGATCGGCATTCAGGTTCTGGTCTGCGTCCATCGCTCTAACATGGGCTGTGTCATGCCGCCGTCAATGACGGCTCTATTCGGCAGCGGTCGGTTCCAGCACCTTCACGGTTCTTGTGATCAGGTAGACCAGCCCCAATCCAGCGGCCGCGACGGCCAGCGTCAGCGGGTTTTCAACCCCGAGCCAGATTGTGGACGATCCGACGATCAGTGCCGCGACATACATGCCGACAGCCGAAAACCAGCCGGTTGCGTTTCCGGTACCCAGTACCGTGACCGAGTGCGCCAGCAGCATGCCCGCCGACAGGGCGGTCGCAATCACGAAAATTATAGCCGTCGTTGTTCCCTGCAGCAGCAAGGCCGGGTTGAAGGCCCACAGATAGGGCAGCAGATACGCCGTTGCGGCCAGTTGGACGCCGACAAAGCCGGTCTTCCACATGTCCGCACCCGCCATCTCGGCCGCGACCATCGACGCGATCGCGACAGGCGGCGTGAGCATGCTGATCAGACCGAAATAAAACAGGAAGAGATGTGCGCCGATCGGCATCAGTCCCATATTGATCAGCGCCGGCCCAATCACAGACACCAGCACGATATATACCGTTGCCGTCGGCATCCCCATACCGAGAACGATGCAGATCAGCGAGGTCATCAGCAACATCACCATGACGCCGTATTCTTCGCCGAGATGCGCCAGAATCAGGCTAAGCTGAAAGGCAAGACCCGTGGAGTTCATCACCCCCAGGATGATCCCCGCGGCGCCGCCGATCAGGATCAGCGGGACGAGTATCTCGCCGCTACCGAGAAAGAAGTTCTTCCAGTGCTCCATGGTCGGCAGGCGGCGGTCGCGCACTGTCATCAGCACGACCATGCTGGCGGCGGAATACAATGCCGCAACACCGGGCGGATAGCCGAGCCAGAACAGGAAGTACATCAGGATGGCGATCGGGATGATAAATATCCAGCCGACCTTGAGCACGTCGATGATGATGGGGAGTTCGGCTTTGGGCAGGCCGCTTAGGCGGTACCGGCGGGCGACTGCATCGACCTGCATGAACAGGACGAGGAAATACAGGAGTGCCGGAACGGTCGCTGCGATGACGACATCCTGATAGGGAATTTCAAGGAACTCGGCGATGATGAACGCCGTTGCCCCCATGACGGGCGGCGCAATCTGTCCGCCGTTGGATGCAACGGCTTCGATCGCGCCTGCGTATTCCGGCTTGAATCCGGTCTTTTTCATCAGCGGAATGGTGACAATACCGGTCGACATGATATTGCCGACGGTGGAGCCTGAAATTGTCCCGAAAGCGCTCGACGCGATAACGGCGACCTTGGCCGGTCCGCCGCGGCGGTGGCCCATCCAGCCCATGGCGAGATCGGTGAGGAAGGCGGTGCCGCCGCTGACTTCCATCAGTTTGCCGAAAAGGATAAAAGCGAGAACCAGATTTACGATGACCTGCAGGACGAGTCCGGGGACGCCGTTATTGTCCTGGTAAAGGTAAGTGATTGTTTTTGTCGGCGGGAAGATCGACGCTTCCAGAGCACCCGGTAGGACATCGCCGATAAAAGCGTAAATGATCAGAACCCAGACCAGCCCGGCGATAATCCGGCCGGCCGATTTGCGCAGGCCTTCCATCATCAGTATCAGCGCGATAACGCCGGGCACCCATTTGTCGGGCGTGCGCTCATGCGCGGTAACGATCCAGTCCTCGAAATTGTAGGCCATCCAGAACCAGGACAGGAATGCGGCCAGCGCAAGGACAAATTCGAGTGGTCCCGGCTTTTCGAAATAGGGATACCGCAGAAGCGCGGCGGCACAGGCGATGCCGAGAATGACCCCGACAACCTGCTGGAAGGTCAGGGCGACGCCAAAGTAATCGGTAAGTGCCAGAATCCAGGCAATCCCGAGTACCGGCATTGCGGCGAGACAGACACGCAGGAGCATCCCGCTAAATCTTTCCATCGGTTCCACTCCTGCGTGTCAATCTTTGTGCCGCGAGCTGCCTATTTCGTCAGCATCATGTCGTTTTTCATGTGGGCATCCGTATAGATGCCGACTTCCTTGTAGTATTTTGCCGCACCCGGATGATAGGGGATCGGGTTGTTGGACGGCGCAATCGCGGATTTCTGAAGTCCGCGGAGCGGGGGATAATCCTTCTGCATCTGTCCCCAGTTCTCGTAAATCGCCTTGGCCATGGCATAGGCATCCTCATCGGATACCTGGGTGCCGGCGTTCAGGTAGGAATCGAAAGCGGGAACCCTGATGTCGCTTTTGACGAAGGGTTTGCGCTTGCTGTTCTTTTCCGCGACCGTGTACAGGCCGGCCATTCCCTTGCCCATGAACTCGTCGGTACCCTTCGGGCCGACAGGAATGATGCGCAGTCCGCCGGGGACAGTTGCATGCGCCTTGCGCAGCTGCGGCATGCCGGTCGCGATCGGTGCCGCGTCGACCCGGTCCTGGACGACCATGCCGATACTCGCGACAACGCCGCCGGATTCAACCGGTGTGACATCGTTTTCCGTAAGCCCGGCCGAGGCGAGAATCGTGCGGTTTGCCTGGGCTAGAGAGACGTTGGTTTTGAATTTGACGACAACGCGTTTGCCCTTGAGGTCGGCCAGCGTCTTGATGCCGGAACTTTCCTTGACCATGTAGGCATAGGGAAGGACCCAGATACGCGCGATCGAGCGGACTTTTTTGGTCGCCCCTTTGTAGGGCGGGGTAGCGCTCCATGCCATTCCGGAATCGAGAGAAGAATTGATTCCGAGCGTGATCTCGCCCGCATTCATCAACGGCAGGTAGACAGACGACCCTGCATGAGGCTGTGCATTGGACCGCACGCCAAGTTTTTCCTGGAACAGCTTCGCGAAGCCGCTGCCGAGCAGGAAGTATGTCGAGCCCTGCGGGTTGGTGCCAATGGTAATGCGTTTGAGCTTTGCGTCGGCGGTTCCGGCGGAAACCGTAAAGGCGCCGACAGCCGCTGCAAATACAGCGGCTTTCACTAAGTGATTGGTCATTGTTTGCTCCCTAAGCAAAATATTTGTTTCAAGCGCATTCATTTTTAAACACGCGCTTGATCCGACCATAGCAGAGGATACGGGTATCGATAAACCGGCAAATTGCCGCTCTGCCCGACTTAGATTACAGATAAATTTTCATCGGGAGGCTCCACGCCGCCTCTCCAGAACGATGCGCATTCCAAATGCCAGCGTTGCGACGGCGGCCAGCTGGACCGCACCCCACCGGGCGATTAGGACGTTTTCGGGCAGAATTTCCCTGCGGTCGGGTCCGAGCAGGAAATCCGCCCCGCGGAACGTTATGCCGTACTTTTCGACAGGGGCCGACAGCCCGCTTCGGAAGAGCAGCCACCCTATCGGCAGGGAGGCGAGGACAATGAACGCCGCGCCCAAAATGTTGCGCAACCTTGGTGACAGGGACGCGTGGACCACGACGATCACATTCAACAGCATGAGCAGAAGCAGGAGATACAGGAAAGCCCCGTTTCCCTGGATCAGCTCGTTGAGATTGTCGGTGGACGAATAGCGGAAAGCGATCAGACGAAATGCGATCAGCCAGAGCACGCCGGACAGCACGTAAACGATCGACGACGACACCAGTATTCGGACGCGCGCGGCGGGCCTCACGAAGCGCGGGCCCGTCACCCGGAAGTACACAGCCGAAAAAATCGCAAGCCAGATAAAGACCGGACCAAGCAATGCGACAAACCGGACGACGCGCTCAACCGCGGCAATCAGGTCCCGAGATCCGATAAGGGTGTAAAGCCACTTGCCCGTGTCGCCCCAAATATCTTTCTGCATGACGAAGAAGTACGTGTTTGACGATCCGGCGATATCCGACAGGCTTTCGGATGTGACGCAAAGTGCCAGCAGAAGGTACGTAAAGCAGCAGGCGAGAATGGCGTAGACGGGCAGCGCGAGCCAGGGCAGCTGGCTTCGGGCAACCCGGTGGCCGGCAACGGTGCCGCCGATGCCGAACGAAAAAGCCGCAAGCGCGAAGAACCCGAGCCGCCACCATGAATCCTGGCCGCCGAACAGCTCGCGCACGTTATAGGGAACCTTCGGGAGGCCAAGGAGGGTCTGTATCGCCGCGGCGAGGACCAGCGTTGCCAGAACAAGGACGATGGTATTGGCGGTGCCCGGATAGAGCCATGAACGGTCGAGCGGGCGGGGCCCGGGGTCCGCGTTGTTTTCCAATGCGGTCGATTCTTCTTTTTCGGAGATCCCCGCGCCGCCTGACGGGACAGATGCCGGCGCCTTGTTCAGGAACCCGAAAAAGGCGGCCCCGAGGACAACAGCCAGGACCGGGTCGGTGATTTCCGGTGTATGGCTGCCGACCCAAATCTGAGCGATTTCGAGCACCAGAAGGCCCGCGGCCATGCTGATCACAACAGGCTTGAGCCGGAAACCGCAATCCACTGCGACATAAAGCAGGGCGCCGATGAAAAATACCTTGGCGGCGAGCGCCTTGAGATTGAGCAGCATCGATCCGCTAAGCGATCCGGCAAACGGCAGCCAGTGAAAATCCTGCGCGCTGTGAAAACCGAACGGCGATAGCCCGGCGACGATCAGATAGCCCGCGATGAACCAAAGCAGGAAAACCGACCGGCGCGGGCCCAGTTTCTGAAGGCCAAGCGCCCCGAAAAAGGCGACCGCAATCGCGGCGACATCGGCGAGGGTGACGGTGTTGTCGACAATCACGATTTTTGCCAGCAACGTGCCGCACATCGCCAATCCAAAAAGCGGCAATGCGGTAGCGGGGGATAACGCCCGAAGGGCGAGATACCCGATCGTGGTCCAGGCCGCCACGGCCCGCAGAAAGGCGAGGATCGAAAAAGAAGCGTCCTGGAAAAGCGGCTTGAGGCTGTTCTTGAACGACTGCAGGTCGATCGACGGGACGAACGGCGCGAGCTCGACGATCAGCCAGCATCCCGAAAACAGGATCACGGTCAGTTGCGACTGTCCGACGGGTTGCTGCAGGATCGCTTCCCGGACGCGTTTCGGCCAGGCAAACAGCATCCCGATGGCGATCCCCGCGAAATTCCATGCGACGTCGCCGATCGCTGCGTCCCGGGAGGGCAGTAACAGCTGCATCACCTGGAGCCATAGCGCCACCACCAGACCGAATACCGTCACTGCCAGTATCGCGGGGATCCGGTTCCGGCGGCCTCCCAAGCACAAAATGCCCAGAAACCCGTATGGCGCGAATAACGCAATATTGCCCAGCTGATCGCCGCGGCTGGAGAACAGCGACCATTCGTATGCGAACCGTTCGACCGCGTTACTGCTCAGCGCATTGAGCGAAAAATCAAAAGGGTAGAGCGATCCGTAGAGGATCAGAAATACCGAACTGTAGAACAGAAACCGCATTTCAGGGCCTTGCGGCGTCCAGGCACGCTATCGCCCGGTGCCGCGACGACGCGGAATCACCCGGGAATTCGCGTCCCGCCACCGGGGCGCAAAAGCGCTCTGCGAGTACATTTTTTACCGTCACTGATTTTTTTCCGGTTGGTCCGGATACCCGGACAGCGCCGTCAAAATCGCCTTTGCCTCATCGCGTTTGGATTCGGGAACAGGGCTCAGAATGCGTTCCTGTACACGTTCCGCACTTTCGAACGCGGATTCCAGCATCGCCAGGCCTTTATCGGTCAGGAAAAGCGAATTGGTTCTCTGATCTGCCTCTGCGCGGCGTTTGGATATCATGCCACGATCGATCATTCGTTTCAAAACCTCGGTGAGCGTACTGCGATCGATCCCGCTTGCGTCGACGAGAGCGGTCTGACTCATCCCGGGGTTCTGGAAAACGTTGATCAGGACGGAGAATTGCCGGGGATTCGGCCCGTCGGCCCCGACTTCCTCGACGAAAAGATCGACCGCACGTTGCTGACATAATCGTATTAGATAGCCAACGACCCGGCGTTGTTCGAAGGCTTTCATCTTTTCTGTGAGTGTATCTGCCAAACGGGTTCTCGTATCATCGATTGCACCGGGTTAGGATTCTATGGCACACGCTATAATCTGTACACGGATTAAGCACGGCGGACGATGACCGGACCGTCGGATCGTCCGGCCGCAAATGACGGGGAGAACGTTATGGAATTCGGGTTACAATATTTTCCGTGTGTCGGGCCGGACCAGAAACCGGGTGCGCAGTATTTTGACGAATGCCTGCGCCTGACCGACCTTGTCGATCCCTACGGTTTTACGCATGTCCGGACGGTTGAACACTATTTCCATCCGTATGGCGGCTACAGCCCGAACCCGATCGTCTTTCTGGCCGCGCTGTCGCAGCGCACCCGGCATGCCCGGGTCGTGACCGGCGCGGTGCTGCCTGTCTTTAACAACCCGCTGAAGCTCGCCGGTGAAATCGGCATGCTTGATGCCATCTCCGGCGGTCGCGCGGAGATCGGATTCGCCCGCGCATTTCTGCCGCACGAATACGAGCGTTTCGGGATCAGCCTGGACGAGAGCGTCGCGCGGTTCGATGAGGGCATGAGACAGATAGACATGCTGCTCACCGGTGAGAATGTGTCCGATGATGGCGAATTTCACCGGTTCCATAACGTCACCTCCCTGCCGCGTCCCACGCAGAAACCCCGCCCGCGTTTCTGGACGGCAGCCTTTACCACGCCGGAATCGTTCGAGAAGGCGGGCAGGGTCGGCAACTACATCATGGCAATCCCGATCGGAAGTTCCGAGATGGCGGACCTGATCGGTACTTACCGGGATGCCTGGAAATCGGCAGGGCATGACGGAGACGGCCGGGTCATGCTGGCGTTTCACATGTATTGCCACGAAGACGGCGCCGAGGCCGCCCGGATCGCGCGCGGCCCGCTGAACCGGTACCTGAAATCGCTCGTCGATTCCGCCCGGGACTGGGTCGAGGGCGCCGCGTCCGACAACTACAAGGGGTACGGCAGAATGATCGAAGCCCTCGACCGCGAAACCTTCGAGAGCCAGGTTGAAAAAGGCTCTGCCTGGGTCGGCACCCCGGCAGAACTGAGCGAACAGATACGCGCTTACGATGCCGCCATCGGCGGTTTCGACGATGCGTCCCTGCAGGTCAATTTCAACGACATGTCGTATGAGGATGCGGAGCGGTCGGTAAAACTGTTCGGTGAAAAAGTGATGCCGGCTTTTGCCCGCTGACGGCAAGCGGAATAAAGACTATTTCTCGGCGGGCTTGCCTTCGGCAGGTTCGGCCTTGGCCGGCGGCTTGACCGCCGGAACCCCATCGGGCTCCCGCGCCGCGCCAGTCTCGGGTTTGTTTTTCGGCTCGGCAGCAGATTTCGGGTCTTTAGCGCCCGTTGGGTATTCGACGAAATAGCTTACGAAGTATTTTTCCGGCCCGGACGCCTGCCAGCGGAACCCCTTGTCGCTCCTTGTGTAGAAAACCGGCATGTAATCGATGCGCTGCGACCTGCATGTCAATTTTGGATTCCTCGCCCACTGGCGCCCCCAGACCTTGAATGCGCTTCTTTCATGAACCTCGCCATTTTCCCAGACCAGTTTTCTGACGTTGCACAAGAACCGCATACCGATCCATGCTTCTTCAAGGAGCGGAAAATTCGCGCGTAGAAAGCTGTGGGTCTCGAGATCTTTGACGACTGCCAGTCGCCCGCGGACGCCCTTGTAAATTTTCGTCCGCGCATACCTGACGGCCGTTCTCCATTGAGGCCGGTTGGGTAGATCGACGCGCAGCTCAAAGTAGCTTTTGGTATGGGGGTTGTAGATTGGTGCTATCGGCTTGCCGGCCGATCCCGACCTGCGCTCGTTGCGTGGCGCACCCTGCGAATCTGCAGCATATGCAGGTAACGGCAGGAGGAGACAAAGACCCAGAACGATCAAGCGCGGGCGCGATCTAGATGGCGCCATGGTTACTCCCGAGAAAATCCGACCAAACGATCAATTGCTGTATCACCTGAGAAAATTTATGTTAAAACGCGGTAGAATACCAGCATACACCTTTCCTTTTGGACGCAAATTCTATGAAAACGCTCGTGACCGGGGTTGCCGGCTTTATCGGTTATCACACGGCGATGCGGCTGCTGGATCGCGGCGACGAAGTCGTCGGTATCGATGTCGTCAACGACTATTACAGTGTCGCGCTGAAAAACGCCCGTCTCGAACGTCTCGCCGCGCGGGACGGCTTCAGTTTCCACAAGCTCGATCTTTCGGACCGGTCGGCCTATGACGAGACGCGGACGGCGATTGACGGCGTGACCCGGGCGATCCATCTCGCAGCGCAGGCCGGTGTCCGTCATTCGATCGAACATCCGTTCGACTATGTCGATGCGAATCTGGTGGCGCATATGACCATACTCGAGCTTTGCCGGCATCAGCCTGAATTCGACCACCTGGTCTATGCAAGCTCCAGCTCCGTTTACGGTGGGAACACAAAACTGCCGTTTGCCGTCGAGGACCGGGTGGATTCGCCAGTGTCGCTCTATGCGGCGACCAAACGGGCGAATGAACATATGAGCTACAGCTACGCACACCTGTACGGGCTGCCGCAGACCGGCTTGCGGTTCTTTACCGTCTACGGGCCGTGGGGCAGGCCCGATATGGCGCTGTATATTTTTGCGGATGCGATCGTGAACGGCCGGCCGATACAGGTGTTCAATCACGGCGACATGAAACGTGATTTCACCTATGTCGATGATATCGTAACCGGTGTTGTTGCAGCTCATGACAAAGCGCCCGCGGCGGATGCGGGGCCGCCGCACCGGGTCTACAATATCGGCAATCACCGTTCCGAACCGCTGATGCGTATGATCAGCGTGCTTGAGGACTGTCTTGGTAAGAAGGCCGAAACCATCATGAAGCCGATGCAGATGGGAGACGTGAAGGAAAGCTTCGCCGATATCGAGGCTATCCGGCGGGACCTCGGGTTCGAGCCGACGACGTCGATCGATGTTGGCGTGCCGAAGTTCGTGGAATGGTTCAAGGCGTATAACGGTCTCGACTGAGCCAGGTTGCTACGCCAGGCTCTTTTCCGGAGGCTTTGTATGAAAACCAGAGTTGTCATCACCGTCGATACAGAGCCGTCCATTGCTGGTGCTTACGAAGATCCCGGGCGCAACCTGCCTCTGATCCACGAACCTGTCTGGGGCGAAGTTGACGGACGGAGCGAAGCGCTGGGTTTTTTGATCAGGACACTTCGGCAGCACTCTCTCGCAGCTACTTTCTTTACCGAAACGGCGCATGTCAGATATTTCGGCGCCGATCTCATGGGAGCCTATGCGCGGAGTCTGAAAGAAGCGGGGCAGGATGTTCAACTTCATATTCATCCTACGTGGACCAATTTCGAAAATGGTGAACTGAAACATCGGCATGCCTATGGCGACGACTGCCATCTGATGGAAACCGGGGACCTTGCCCGGCTTATTGCCGAGGGTTGCGATTTGATCGAGGGTTGGACCGGGGATCGACCGACGAGTATGCGGACGGGAAATTTCTCAACGGCGATGAATGTGTTTGAAGCGATGAGTGCAGCCGGGCTGAAGACATCGTCAAATCTTTGTATTGCTGCAAACCGGCCGGAAGAAATACCCCTTCAGATTGCCGGTGGGGTCAAACGATATGCCGGGATTCTGGAATACCCAGTGACCTGTTTTTCCGATTCGGGGCCCGTCGGTCGCGGGCGGAGACGGCCCCTGCAGGTGACCTCCATAAGCGCGGCCGAGCAAATCTCCACACTGGAAAATGTCCATGCGATGGGAGGTTCGGTCGCCGTTATTCTGACCCACCCGTTTGAGTTTCTGAAACGCGAGCAGGTGCGCTTCACACGTATGAGGCCCAATCGTCTGGTTCAGCGACGATTTGAACGGCTATGTGCATATCTGGCGGCAAATTCCGATCGTTTTGATGTCGTGCCGATGTCGAAAATCGGTGACGAACTGACGACGGAAGAGGCCTTGCCAGACATTGCGGGGAGTACCCTGAACTCTCTAATGAGGTCCGCCGAAAATTTCCTGAACGATAAAATTTTTTGAATGGTTAATCGCTGCGGCACGGTCATCGTTCTCGGTCTGGATACGCCGATCGGGCTCGCGGTGGTTCGCGACCTTGGCCGACACGGATACAGGGTAGTAGGCCTTGGGCGAACGGCAACGGCGTTGGCATCATCGTCGCGATACTGCGATCACTACTGTGTTCGTGCCGTGGACGAAGACGCGGTCATTGCGCAGCTGATCGAGCTTGCTGCCGTGCACCCCGGATCATGTCTTCTTGCGATCAGCGAGTCAGATCTGCTGATGCTGAACCGCAACCGCGACGAACTGGAGTCTGCGCTGACGCTACTGGTTCCGCCGGAGGACCGGCTCCAGCTCGTGCTGGACAAGTCGAAATGCCAGGAAGTCGCCGACACCGTCGGGATTCCGAGTCCGCCTTCCTGTCAGATCGGGGATATCGCCGAGGTAGACCGCGCGGTCGCCCGGACGGGCTTTCCAGTCGTGCTGAAATGGGCGGACCCAAACCAGATCTCATCGGCACTCAACAGCGCCGGCCTGCCGTTAAAGAAAGCTGAATATGCGTTCAACGCTGACCAACTCCGGGCCTGCTTGAAGCGTTATGTTCCCGTTGGCCGTTTTCCCCTGATACAGCGATACTGCGGGGGTCACGGGGTCGGACAGATGTTTCTCGCCCGTGATGGCGAAGTGTTGATCGAGTTTCAACACGAACGTCTCCACGAGTGGCCGCCCGAGGGGGGCACCTCCGTTCTATGCCGGTCGGTTCCCCTTTCGGAGTATGTCGAGATCCGGGAAAAATCGAAGGCGTTGCTACGGGCGCTGAACTGGACCGGGGTCGCGATGGTGGAATACCGGTATGATCCCGATGCCGGTAGTTGGGCATTTATGGAAATCAACGGGCGCTTCTGGGGCAGCCTGCCGCTTGCGATTGCAGCCTCCGTGCCCTTCGCATCCGGACTTGTCGCTACGATCGGTCAGAAGGAATCTGTGCCGGCGTATGTGCAGCCCTATCCCGAATTGAAGTGCTGTTACTGGATCCCCTTCACTAAGGCGCTGATCCGCACGCTGTTTAACCCGTCTGCGATCCGGGACCCGCTGTTTCGTATCGACAGGTGGCGTATCGTCAAGGACTATGTCGCCTGCTTTGTGAACCCACGGTCGAAATTTTTCGTGTTCGACGTCGCGGATCCAAAGCCGTTCGTGACGGATCTTATGAATGTTATGCGGAAGTTGCGTGGGGTGGTTACCGGGATGACCCGTTAGCCTGCTCGGCAAGACGTGTCACTGATCGGACAATGCGATCAAAACAGGTCTGGAAATAAGCCGCAGACAACTTGTAGGGGTCATAGAGAAGGGCAAAACGCGGACGACACCACAGTCCCAAAAGCACAATCTGAACGTTCCGGCCGGCAAGCTTCGGGCCCAGCTGATGGACATGGCGGTCTTCCATCACAAGGAACAGATCGCCGTCGAGAATTTCAAAATCGGACAGATCGGTCGCGCGATGTTCTCTCAGGTCCACAGAGAAATTTTCCGCCGTACTGCGTGCCAGTTCGAACGCGGAGACACCGGTTGTGGTCGCAAGCCCGATCGATACGATTGGGTATTTGTCGATCAGTTGTTCGGCCAATTTGTGGGCGAACGGGCTTCGGCAGATATTTCCCTGACAGACGAAAACCAGTCGGCGAACGCTGTTCCAGTCAACTTTTCCATACCGTCTGTAGAGTCCAACCAAACGGGTGACATCTGCGATCGCCAATCTTACCAGTCCGCGGAGCGTGCCGAATTTCGTGTCGATGAATCGCTCTGTTCCGTCCCAAAGGCCGGTGAACCATCGTTTCCAGACGTATTTTTTCTTCTCTGTGTAATGACCGATCGCCATCGCGACAACGAAAGTTAATGCCAATATGGCGATGTAGGGCATCGCGTTCATTTCTTCCGTGTATAGGACGGCATGGAAGAAGTTCAGGAGCGGTTGATGCAGCAGGTAGACCGCAAGTGTATAGCCCGCAAGCCAACGAATAGGTTTTTCCATCAACACCAGTACGCCCTGCACCCGGCTGCTCAGGACACTCATGGCCGCGAAATGGAGAGCAACAAAAAAACCAAGATAGTAGTCGGACAAGAATTGTCGGCTGAACGCAAGTGTTTGCCGGGCTTGCTCTGCACCAAGCAGGTTTTCGGTGAAATTCCACCCCCATCCGCCAATGTCGAACCTGATGTAAGCAGCGATGCCTATGGCAGAGATTATGAGACAGAGCCAGGCGACCGGCTCCGACAACGATCGCGCAGCCCTGGATCGGTACAGGTACACGCCAAGCCACCAGATCGGCATTAAAAGAAGGATCTTGTAGCCAAAAAGAAGAATTGCCAGGATGAAAAGGATCCACCGTTTCGGGCCCGTGAAATAAGTCAGCACCGCAAACGAAATGTAGTACCAGACCTCGTAATTGATCGACCAGTAGGGAACGTTCGAGAATAGCTGGATCGAAATAGCCCAGATCTCGTTGAGGTAAAGAGTGCTCGTAAAAAGGCGAAAGACGGGAAAATCGTTGGGAAAACGGCCATCGTAGACGGCCGATGCGATCGCGTTGCCCGCGTAATCAAGGATCACGGTTGCGACGATGGCGGGGATGGCCACGGAGTAGATGCGTGCCAACCGCGATAGCGCATATGATTTCAGGGTGTTCTCTTTTGTGTCTGCGACAAATGCGATGACATAGCCGGACAGTACAAAGAAAACTATAACGGCCTCATGTCCGAAGTCTGTAATTAGAAGGCCAGTTTTGTATATATATTGGGAGTGGTAAAGTACGACCAGAGAAGAGGCGAAGAATCGAACCAGGTCGAGGTAGATAGAATAGGATGGAGACATATCGACGGTAACACCACTATTTTAATCGGCAGGCACCGCAGATGTATAAGCCTGGCAGACGGAGACTGATATCATAGTGCTTTGACGAGGAGCAAGGCAATCGCTCCAAATATATGTGGATATGCCGGTTGCCGGGCGTGGTGCACGAAATCAAGAGCTAACGGCGTTTGATCAGGTAGCCCGAGGCGCCACCCAGATTGCCCTCGGCGGAGGGCTGGGGATTCGGCGCAATCTTCTCTCGGCCCGGCTCTGGTTGCCGACCGTTCTGGGGACCGCCGCTCGCTTCGGCGACATGCGCCGGCGGATCGACGCCTTCGGGAGTTTCGAGGTTCGCAACAGGTACTTTTAGCTCAAGTCCGACCAGGTAACGCGTCATTACGATGATGGCGAGAACGTGATAATACAGATCGAAAGTCGAAAGATTCAGGAATGTACCTGCCGCCGCATATCCGACAAGACTGACTTGCATCATCTTCGACAGATCGGCAGCCCATTTCAGATCAGGCCGGTTTTTAGTTAACTTGACAGTCCTGCCGCATGTAAAAAACGCCGTCGCCCCGAGTGACAGGAAGATAAAGAGCCCGATCCAGCCATGTTCGCCGAGAACCTCGAAATAGATACTGTGCGGGGCGCGGTGTGTCGGGGCTTCCGGATTGTAAATAGGCCAGATATCAGCCCGCGTATTGACTTTGAAGCCACCGCCGAGAACCCGGTCATTTGCGACATTGATTGCGAAGAGCCAGGCGTCGAGTCGTCCTGAAGCCGATTCATCCTCCTTGTAGGTATTGATCGTATCCATCCGGTCGAACCATTTCTGGGGCATCATCGAGAGCACGCCGACGACGCAGACGATCCCGGCCAGTCCGATCACGAATTTTTTTGAGGAACGCAGCCAAAGAACCAAACTCATCGCTGCCAACGCCAGCAACGCGCCGCGCGAATAGGTGCCGATGATCGCCACGAGCGTGAGCAGCATGACGCCGCTCAACAGGTGTCGTTTCCATTTATTGTCTGCGACTAATTGCAGGTAATGCATGAACGGCATTGTCATGATCAGCGTCAGCGCTAGATGGTTGTTGTCCTCGAAGAAGCTACCGGCCGGTCCCCAGACCCGGTAATTCCCGCCGGTCAGGATCGAAAACACGCCGCCGCGGACGCCGTAAAAACCAATTGAAACAACGATTATGATGATGAGCCAGTTCAGCCGTTCCCGCGAGATCATCATCGTCAGCGCCAGAAAGGTCATCAACTGGATTTTGATAAAGGTGGTGTATTGCGTCGACGACGCTTCCGGGGCAAGCGCCGTGACCGTCGTAATCGATGTCCATGCAATGAACATCAGGAGGAGCGTGGTTACGGGCGTAACCGGGATTTTCTTCGGTTCCCGGCTTATCGCATAGGCGATGATGGTGACGAGAGCGATAATCAGCGCGAACTGGAAAGAATAGGCAAATCCATAGGTAAGCCTGTGGGGATTCATATACGAAACCCAAGAGAACAGCAGAATCCCGATCCAGGGCCGGGCGAAGACAAATGGAATGCCGCCGAAGATTATGAGCGTGATAATTACGTCGCGCATGGTCTGGCTTGGCCGCTAACCTATAAAAACAGCGTCTCTCGTCGCGATGTCTACACCGGTTTGCTTCATACGGAAAACCGAATGTCGCCGGCACTTTTTCAAGTAGCTTATCCAAGTATAGGCGAGATTTATTTTTTTTGCGTCAATGGCTCTGACTCCCCCGGATCGCATGGTCTGATGGTCCCGCCGGTCCAGAGACAAAGTGCTGGACCCTCCGGTTGGTTCGCTTTATGGAACCATCAGTGGCCCGACCGTTGGGCGCATCGATTAAGAGGTAAAAGGCACTGTCCTCTCCCGATTCCGCTCCCTCCGGGGGCCGCCGGCGTTTTCGAACCCGTGGGGCGGCGGCTGCGCTGATGGGGCGTGCAGCTCTTACACGAAATATCGCCTTCGGCATTGTCGTTGTCTCGTCGCTCGTGACGGTGCCATGGATAATCCAGGTTCTCGGCGGTCACTGGTACGGGATCTGGGTGATTGTCGGAACCCTGATGGGGTATTTCGGTGTCCTTGATTTTGGGCTCGTAAGCGCCACCGTCCGTTTCCTCGGCACGAACTGGGCCGAGGATAAACAGGCCGAGATCGGCCGCGTCCTGTCGACATCGGTTTACGGTTTGTTTCTCCTCTCTGCGGTCGCTCTGCTGATCTGTGCGGCGGCCTGGCTGTATGCGCCGCTTCTGTTGGCAAATTCCGACAATATCCCGATGCTGCGGACCGTCATCCTGATCATCGGGCTGAACATTGCCATCTCATTGCCCGCGAGCGTCTTTCAGGCAGTCCTCACCGTGCAACTGCGCTACGACTTGATCGCGATCGCGACGGGATTGCAGGCGGCCATCCGCATCGGCCTGATTTATGCGGTGCTGCGATTCGGCGGAACGATCGTGGAAATTGCGCTTGTGACCCTTGCCCTGAACCTTTTCGCCTACCTGCTCCATTTTGCGTTCTCGATACGGTCATTGCCGCCCGGCACGTTTTCAGTCCGCAATGTTTCGAATGCCCAGCTTTTCTCCCTGATCGATTTTGGCCGGTTCACGTTTCTGACCAGTATCGGAGACATCTTGCGTTTCCGGGTCGATGTTCTGGTGATCGGGGCTGCAATGACGAGCGCCGCGGCGGGCATCTACAATATCGGCCTGGTTCTGCACAATATGGCGGCAAACGTCGTTGCGAATATCGTTGGCGGCACGCAGCCGCTGTTCGCCGGGTATTATGCCGAGGACCGGATTGATTTAATCCGTGAAAAACTCCTGCTTATCACCCGATTCAGCACGGCCCTTTGCTGCATGGCATCCGGCACACTGATCATGCTTGCGCCATCGTTTATCGATATTTGGGTCGGTCCTGATTTCACCGGTGCGGTCTGGCCCCTTATCATCCTGGCCATCGTCATGCCGCTTGGTCTGAGCCAGAATGCTGCGGTCCAGGTTCTCTATGCGATCGCGAAACACCGGTACAACGCCTATCTCACGATCTGCGAAGCCGTTGCCAACGTTTTGCTCAGCGTGCTGCTGGTGCAGTATTTCGGTCTCATTGGCATCGCGTTGGGCACGGCAATTCCGATCTTTGTCACGAAAACCGTCTTCCTGCCCCGATACGTGTGCACGAACATAGACCTGTCGATCGTAAGCTACTTCGGGGCAATGGTCTTGCCGGCGCTCAAGGTAGGCGTCCTTCAGGCCCCGTGTGCCGCTCTGCTCATTCTTTCCGGCATCGACGGCTTCTGGCAGATGCTTCCAGTCGTGATGTGCTGGCAGCTCTTTGCGGGTGCCGTCCTGATCAGGTTTCTTATCAGTGAAGAGGATTACACCTATATCAGCGATGCGGTTCCGTATGTCTCTATTCTACGGCGGCGCAAGGCGGCCTGAACGTCGATGCAACCGCCGAAGTGACGGCATTATGCGTTGTCGGCCGGATCCGGTGCGTCGGGAATGACCTGCAATAGTTCGGTGGTTGAGATGCCTTCGGTTCTCGGGAGATAGCGCACTTCACAGATGCTTGCGGCGAAGTCGAACTTGCCTTCCCAGTCGTCTCCCATGACCAGTATGTCCGCGTCATATTGCTCGATATATGCCAGCTTCTGCTCCAGCGACTCTTCCAGAAAAACCTCGTCGACGCCCTTTATGCTGGAAACGATCTCCATCCGGTCCTCTTCGCTGAACACCGGGCCCCGCCCCTTCTTGGCGAAATTGAGCGAATCGCTCGACACGCCGACGCACAGGTAATCGCCCAGCGCCGCCGCCCGGCGCAGCATTCGCACATGACCGACATGCAGCAAGTCGAAAGTACCGAATGTGATGATACGGGCCATGGGGCGTCAGTCAGGCGTATGAAACAAAGCGGTCGAAGAATTCATTGGCCGATATCTCTTTACTTACAAGTTTGGTCGTTATGTCGATGATGGGGAAAGTCGATCCTGCTGCCTCATTGCTGAAATACCGCAGGCTCTTGACTCCTTCGAGCACGATCGGATTGTCGTCGAGCCGCAGATCGAAGTCCTTTCCGAGGAAATAGCCGAGGGTTCTGTTCCTGCTCTGGTTGGACAGGGACGTCATCAAAAGATCGCCCGCGCCGCAGTGCTTCCAGAGAATCCCTTCGTCGCATTCAAGAGAGCGAAGAACCAGTCTCATTTCCTGGAGAATTTTTGTCGTGCCCAGAAATGTCAGATTTTCGCTGTCGTCGATGGCATTGAGCGCCCCCAGGGCGATCGCGTAGATATTCTTCAGGGCGCTCACGTGCTCCACGTCGCGCGCCGAAGCATGGTAGTCGAGCTGGACGCACGACTTTTCGAACAATGACGATATTTCGGTTATGGCTCCTTCGTCCGATGTCCCCAACGTCATCCCGCTGGAGACGCCGAGAAGCAATTGGCGGGCGAATGTAGGTCCCTTCAGACTCGAAATGCTGGTGTGCGGCAGCAACTCCGAAAAGAACGCGTCGAAGGTGTCATGAACATCGCACAGTCCCTTCGAAAGGAGCACGATGTGTTCGAGTTCCTGTAGGTCGCCGGCAAGTGCCTCAAAGGTACTTCTGATCGACCCTGAGGGTATCGCGACGAACAATTGGGAGGCGCCGGTCATCGCACCGGGATCGCAGGTCGCCGTCAGGTTGTCCGATAGCCGGGTGTTGGGAAAATACCGGATATTGCGATGCTCGTTATTGATTGCGTCCCGCGTCTCGGGATCGCGGCAGAATAGCGTAATTTTCTGCCCTGACATGCTGGCTTGCTGGGCGACGGCAGTGCCAAAGGATCCGCCCCCGGCGACGACGATTTCGGCTGAATTTTCGGTCATATCGCTATTTTTTACTGTGTACCGGCTATTGGATCGGGCTTCGACGGTGCCGGGTCAAGAAAAAACAATATCGGACACGGCTTTTGCCGCAGCTTCGGCGGCGTGCCCGGGATTGAAAAACGTTACCGCCATCAGTTTCTGCCGGCCCGCCGCTTTGGGGTCGGGCCGCGTCAGAAGGTCTGCCAGCAAACCGGGCAATTCGTTCGCGGACCCCATGCGATGATAGGCCCCGGTCAGCCGTTCGCGCGAATCTGCGGAAAAGGTTGTGTTAAACACGTCTTCCGGGACATAGAGCATCCCCGGACGGTCGAAAAACAGAAATTCGTAGAGCACGGAACTTATGTCGCCGAGGATAACATCCGCCCGACAAAGATCATCGATCATCGGCGTCCCCAGCGAGATCTCGCACCCTGTTCGTGCAAGGTCATCGAACACGGACTGCCAGACAAGACCGCCGCAACGCTCGGGTTTGAGCAGATTGGGATGGGGGCGGATAACGACGTCGGCACTCGGGATGTCGCCCAGTTGCGTCAGAATTTCCTCGTCCATCGGAATGAGTGCAGGATCGACGTGCCAGGAGGGTGCGTAGAGAAGCGTCGGCCTGCCGGTATAAATTTCTTTCCGCCGCGCATTTCCCTGTGCCTCGAGACTGTCCGTCGATGGAAGGCCGATATCGACGATCTCGGTGCCACGGGCGTTGCTTTGCGCAAGAATGTCCGCGACATCGTCGCGGGTCGTTTGACCTGCGGCAAAAACATGGGTGAACCCGCCATCGGAAAGTCGGTCCAGATAATCTTTCTTCGGGCCCACTCCATGGTTGACGAACGCCCGCGCACCGCTTGTGAACCACCACGGGACGCCCCAGAATTCAGTTGTCACGATAAGGTCGAAGAACTTCCAGCGCCCCCGTTTCATGAACCGGTCGTAATCGACGATATCGACGCCTTCGAGTTCCGGAACCGTCTGAAGGTCGGGCATCGCCAGCAGGCACGGGCGCAGACGGCGATCGGATCTGACTTCTTCTATCACCGGCATCAGGTGATCGAGATGAAAGTCCGTGGGCGCGGCGAATATGACGCGGCGGCGCCTGCGCAGACCGGTGCTGTTTGCCAGTTGCCGACAGGCTGAAACCAGACCTTGCTGATATGTCGAATAATTCATGGCTATTCTTGCAATTCGGCGGCGTCCGACAACTTCGAAGGTGCATTCAGCCGGTACGCGTCACGGCTCATCTGAAAAACCGTGTCGCGGCATCACTCAGCATCTGTTCGAGATAACCGGTAATTTTCGTTCCGTATCCGAGCTTCTTTTTCTGATCGAGAAACACAATAGCGGTAATCATTGCGAAATCGAAGGCGTGGCCGGTGTTCAGGTTCAGGGCGTCGGCGACGGTTCTGCACCACGCCCCGGGATGATCCGTACTCTCCATATGTGTCTTCACATAGACCTCGACCGCCTCCGCGGAAAATTTCAGGCCTGAAAGAACGAGGGTCAGGAAATCGAATCCCGGGAGCACGACATTGCCGTAATCTTCCCAGTCGAAGACGATCACGCCATTTTTGCAAAGCCCGATGTTATTCATCGACAGGTCGCTGTGCTGCGGTACGGGTTTCAGCGCGGCGAGTTTGCCCCGCCAATCCCGCGAGGCTTCCAGGTCCGCCATTGTCTGGGCCAGTGCAGGCGGCAGGCTCGACCGGGCTTCCATGTACTGGTCGAGAATATTCGGGGCGTTCTCCAAACCGGCCGGAAGAGGTTTGTCGCGGTCGGTCAGGAAAGCGACCAGCCTGTCCACACGCGCATCGGGCAGGCGGTCAAGCTCCGCGATCCCGAGGTTTCTGTGAGAAATGTTTTCCATCGCGAACAGCGTTACCGCGCCGGTGGATGTCAGCGTCAACGGCTTTGGTATCAGATCGGCATAGCTGGGTAGCTGCAGTGAGAGGGCGTCGAACTCCCGACGCAGGCTGTTTGCCGCATCCGGGTCGTCTGATACCGCTTTCACCGCGACGGGCGCGGTGCCGGCCGGAAAGAATTCCAGAAGCATGCTTCGGCCAAGATGTAGGTTGACCGGTGCACGCGTCCCGGCGGGGAGAACGCCTTCTCGCCGGAGAACGGATTCAATCTCGTCAATCAACGATGGGCCCAGAGCAGCTGGGTCGGTATGACGCGTTGTCCCAACCCGCACCATATCGCAATCCATTTGGGCCACGCTGTCGGATCCTTCGGGAACGCCATGGTCTGCCGATGTACTCTGCGCAGATAGCTGAGGCTCGCCCGACGATGTGCCGAGATAAGGGATCTCATGCTCTCCAGTTCCGGTACGACGTGAAACCGGTCGACATTGCCAAAACCCTCTGCTTTCAGTTCCGCGATATAGCGTCCCGAAAACGCGGTTTGACGGCGATTGCCGCAGAGCAGCCGCAGGAGCGTGCGGATCAGCAACTTCGGGTTCCGGAGATTCGCCGGATCGTCCGCGATCAGGATGAGCTCGCACTGGTCCGGAAGCAGGGCGCGTAGGCGCCTGTAGAATTCACGCCGTGAGCGCCAGCCATTCGCATGCTCTCCGGACGGAAGCGGGCGATCCCAGATTCGGTCCAGAACAACCAGTACCGGCACCGTGCTTCCGGTACCGATGCGGTCATCGAGAACCGGCTTCAATGTCGATTCGATTCCCGCTCTCGCCAGGTCCGGAATTGCGAAGTGGAGGTGCTTTCCGTTCCCATCCGGTGGGGAGGCACCCGTCCCGTCATCTGCCTCGATAACCAGAACGAGTCCGTTTCGGTAGAATAATTCAGTAAGCGTATTCAGCGTGTTCTGCATTGGTCTCGCTGCCAATCATGGCTTCAGGCGGCTTTTGAGTCGCCGAAGCGCAACGAGCGCCTTCCGTCCCATCAGCGACTGGATGAGCCAGAAATACATTCGTGGATCCAGCGGATTATACCTTATCGCGGAGAGTATCTCGGCGCGGGCGCTTCTTAAGTCGAGTGCGCCCAGATACTCCGAGGCAAAACCCCGATGCGCTATGTAATAGGCGTTTCGCGTCATTCTCGCTTCGTTCGGGACGGTATCGCGGTAAAGGACGTGATTGTGGTGTATCGCCTTCAGCCTGTTTTCACGCATCCAGGCCGTGTTCGACGTCATGTTGGATCCGTGGCGGCGATAATAGGCAAGTTCTTCGTCCAGAAACGTAATCGCGTATTTGTGTGATATCCGGGTCCACAGCTCCCAGTTCTCGCAAGCCCGCAACTCCGGCACGAAGGTGCCGACGTCTTCGAGAACCGGTCGGCGGACCATCACCGACGTCCCGATAATATTGTTTTTGGTATAGAGCGTCTCGAAGCAGTTTCCGGTGAATTCCACCGAACAATCGAAGGGTTCGAGTTTTTTACCCTCGGCATCGATTGTCATGCCTTCGGTATACACCATCCCGAATTCGGGATTCCGGGACAGGAACTCAACCTGTCTTTCGATTTTGTTCGGGGCCCATAGATCGTCCGAGTCCATAAAGGCGATAAAGTCGCCTTTCGCTTCGGCGATCGCCGCATTTCGTGCGATCGACTGTCCCTGGTTCGCCTGGTGGATGACTTTGATCAGGTCGGGATACCGACTGGCGAACTCGTCGAGTATGCGGCCCGTGGAATCCTGTGATCCATCGTCGGTGACGATGATCTCCTTGTCCGGATAGGTCTGCGCGATCAGGCTCTCGAGCGTTTCGGCAATTGTATTCTCTGCATTATACGCAGCCATGACGATGGAAACTGACATCAAACACTCATTCTATTGGCTACGTTCATCTTCATCATCGCAGTAAAGGGGTGTCAACCGGATACCCTAGCCGGGCAAGGATGCAAATCGTGTGCGCAGGTCGTGCAGGATACGCTCGGCCGTCGCGCCGTCCCACAAATCGGGTTTGCGCCCCGCCGGCCATTGCCCGTCGAGAATTTCTTCGACGAAACCGGGAAGGTCCGCAATTTTTGCCAGGCGGTTCGTGCCCTCGGACACCGTGATCGGCCGTTCCGTGTTTTCCCGCAGTGTGATGCAGGGAATGTCGAGATAGGTGGTTTCTTCCTGGATGCCGCCGGAATCGGTGATCACCAGGGCGGCCTCGCGCACCAGTCCCATGAAGCGGATATAGTTGATCGGCCCGCTGACATGAACGCCCGGTGCCGCCAGAAAATCGTCCAGCAGGCCATGGGTTTCGAGGCTTTTCCGGGTCCGCGGGTGCAGCGGGAAAAGCAGCGGTATACGTGCGGCGGCTGTCTTCAGGGCATCCACCAGCGGCGCCAGCGTTTCCTTGCGGTCGACGTTGCTGGGGCGGTGCAATGTGACGATGCCATAGCCTTTTTCGTCCAGGCCGAATTCCTTGCGCGGGATCTCCGCTTCGATCCGCGGGCGCATCAGCTCGTAGGAATCCAGCATCACGTTGCCGACCCGGGTGATCCTCGATGCCGCAACGCCCTCCGCCAGCAGGTTCTCGTCGCCGTCGGGCGAGGGCGTCCAGAGAATATCGGAGATGGAATCGGTGACGATCCGGTTGATTTCCTCCGGCATGTCCCAATCGCGGCTGCGCAGGCCCGCTTCGAGATGGGCGACGGTCAGGCAGAGTTTCTTCGCCGCCAGCGTGCAGGCGATCGTGGAATTCACGTCGCCGACCACGATCGTGGCATCGGGGGGCGTGTCCATCAGGATTTTTTCATAGGCGATCATCACGGCGCCCGTCTGCTCGGCATGGGTCCCGCTGCCGACTTCAAGATTGTAATCGGGTGTCGGCAGGCCGAGATCCTCGAAGAAACTGTCCGACATATTGGCGTCGTAATGCTGGCCGGTGTGGACAATCACCGGTTCGCACCAGTCCGCCGCCTTCAGGGCGTGATAGACCGGCGCGATCTTCATGAAATTCGGCCGAGCAGCGGCGATCAGGTGGAAAGTTGCGGGCATTCTGTTTTCCGGCAAAGCGTTGAATGGGTGCTGGAATAGGTCAGAAAACCGCGCTGTGCAACGCCGAAGGTTGGTGCCGGATATTATACGACCGCGCCCACCCGCCGGGTTCGGGCCGTCGCCGGGAGCCTATCGTCTCGGTCTGACCCGCTCGGTATATGCCGGCCGCGGCCGAAAATTTCGCTGACGGGCGCGCTCGTTCCGGTGCCTAACCCAGTTTTCCGACAAAGACGATTCGTCCGGCCAGATAGCGTCCCCATCCAAAAAGCATCATTGCAGCAAGACGATCCATCTTTTGCAGCCAGGAAAAACCGAACGGAAAAATCCGCCCGACAAGAATGTTGTAATACTGAACCTTCGTCTCCGCGCAGATGTCCTGCACATACCTGAATTCATCTTCGTCGATCTTGTGTTCGTCGTCGGTGATATAGGGTTCCGAATCGCCGTAAACGTATCCCTGCATCCGTGGATAAAGAAACTTCCTGACAAGCCACGATTCGCGAATGTTTTTCTGCAACACGCTGTGCGTATAAAGCTCGTCTCCGATTATCTCGCCGCCCGGTTTCATGACGCGTTTTATTTCCGCAACCGTATTCGGGATGTCCACATGGTGGAGGATGTCGAGGAAAAAAGCGTAATCGAAAAAGTCGTCTTCATACTCCATCGCTTCACTGGGCATGATTTTCAGATCGATATTGGCAAGCCCGAGGGTTTCGACACGCCGGCGCGTCAATGCGATGATATCCGGCGATATGTCGAACGCATAGACTCGGGCCCCCATGTGGGCGAGGCGGATGGCATCCTCTCCAAACCCGCAGCCCGCAACAAGAACGTTCTTCCCTTTCAGGTCTTTCGCACGCAATAGGCCATAGGTTGTCCAGTAAGCGTTCCACCATCGTCGCTTTTCGGAATTTACGACGTCCAGGGAAACAGGCCGGGTCGCGATTTCGGCATTTTTCTGGGCATGGGCTTCGTGATAGGCGATCTCGCTCCGTTGCCGAGCCGTGGGTTGAAACGACGACATGTCTGCGCACTCACTCTTTCATCAGGCGTAAAACGTATACCGGGGTGCAAATATATCCCATCGCCACTTCGACCGATAGCAGGCGGCATGCTTCCGGGCAATTCACCGGCGGAGATGGGGAAAATCCTACCGGTAGATAAATATCATGCTCTGTCCGCAGGCGCCGGCAGGGTGTGCTGAAACAGCAGTTCCAGCGTGTAGATCCGGTTCAGATGTTCCAGGCTGTTAACGCGGGGAATATTGAAGAACTGGCGCATGTAGGGTGTGTCGGTATCTATCACCTGTTTGAGATACGCTTCGCTCAGCCAATACGGTCGTTCCGGCGGTTTGCGGTGTTTGAGCCTGAAGGTCAGACGGCGCAGCCGCGGGGGGCGCATATACACCATCAGGTCCTTCAGCCGGCGTTTGAGCGGCGGCGCGCCGACAAAGGAATGGCCGTAATCCGACGGATATGCCGCGAGCGCGGGGCTGACGGCCTCTATCATGCGCGCTTCCAGCCGCCCCGAATTCTTGTAGCGTAACGGCAGCGCGAGCGCCGCCGGCACGATGTTCGCATCGATGAACGGCGTCAGTGCCGCACCGAGCTTGTTGTTGACGCTGTTGTTGCGTCCCATCCAGTACCGGCACCGGTAGAACGGATAAAGCGCTTCGACCTGCCCGCGAGACAGGCGGTCGGTCTCGGCACCCACGGCCTGCCTGATTTTGCGCGCCTTGTTCGACAAATAAACCTTTTCATCGAACGCGTTGCTGCACCACGCAGGGTCGAAGCCGCCGTAAAACGACCAGAGGATCTCCCGTGCGGTAAACGACCGGTCGGGCAGATAGAAAAAGTTTCGGAAAATTTCGCCCCCGCCGCCATTCAGCGCCACCTTGCCGTCGCTGCACCGGGATATCCGGGTCGGCCAGTCGGTACCGTTGTCGAACAGCCCGTCGGGCGGGTGGCCGTGGAAGGAAAAAAGGTTTCGGTAGACCGCGTCGGCAAACGCGTCTTCTTCGACCGGCGGAAAGCTCCCCTTGTCCTGATGCTCCAGCGCGAAGCCCTGCCCGCCGGCAATTTGCTTCGCGATCTGCACGTCGGCATCGGTTTCGCTTCCATAGACATGAATGAACGGTTTGATGCCGTGACTCTGGAGAAGGGCAAGCGTGAGACGCGAATCGTACCCGCCTGACAGTGCCGTATCGATGCGGTCGCCGAAACAGGCCGCTATCGCATCGTAGTAACGGTGAAGATTCGCAAGGTTCCGCTCGACGTGCTCTTCGATCGGCGCGTCGATGACGTCGTTCGGGATCGGTTTGTGAACCGGCACGGCGCTCACAGTTTCGCCCAGCGTTAACGCGTCGCTCGCGGCATGGAGCCGGATTTCCCGGAACAGGGTCCGGTCGCCGTAAGTCGTACCCTGGAAGACGTATTCGTACACGCATTGCGGATCGACGCTGAGGTTTTCAGCGGCATTTGCGACGGCCAGAAAACTGCTCGATATCGCCGTCGACGCGTCGTCGTACCAGACCGGATAGGTGCCCATCGGGTCTCCGATCAGTTCGAGCTTTCCGCCGGCCCACAGAATGACAGCGTATTGTCCGAATGCTTCAGTCCAGTCGATCCCGGCACCGCGGTGATCGGCGAGGATCGCTTTCAGGGCCGCCCGGCCCGTCGTGTTTCTGTATAAAAGCGTTCCGGTGGCCGCACAGAAATCGTCATTCGTATCGACAAAGATATTTTCGGTCGGAGAGACGATCTTTGGAAACAGGTAAAGCCGCCAGGGCCCTGCATCGCGAATTATCGGCGTGCGGAAACCCTCGCGCTCGAACCACGTGCGGATTCGGTCATCCGCGCGCGTCGAGGCATCCGTTCCGGCCGTCTCTTTTCGGGTGAGATAAAACGCGCCCATGCGCGGACATTCACATCGTATTTGTCTGACACGCGTTGCCCCGCCCACAAAAGGTCACAACCCTCCGCTGGCGAAACATCGCCGATAGCAGTATCACATGAACCCATGACAGGTCACCTCGGCATATTGACAGGGGCAGGATGGGCAATCCGGCGGAACCGGATGCTGGCTGCATTGATAGCGGGAACGGTCTGCATTTTCATGTTGCCCCTTGCGGATGCCGGTGCCGAAATGCGCGTCAAGCTCAAGGACGGCAGGGTTCTCACCCTCCCGGTCGATCCGGATGAGGTCGATTCCGTTACGTTCCCAGGCAAGGCGGGGTCCCCGCCGGGGGTCCTGAAACTCCAGCCGATCAGGCGGGCGGCCGATCAGATCAAGGAGGACGAGAAGTCCATTCAGACTTCGCGCGATGCCGAGCGCCGCGCGCTCGAGGCGGCAACGGCGGCGGAAGCAGCCGCAAAGGCGGCGGCAAGACGCGAAGCCGCCGCTGCAGGGCGCGCGCGCGCCCAGGCAGAGCGCGCTGCGCGTGTCGCGCCGAAGGGTATAGCGCCGGCGCGCCCTGTCGCTCCCCTTGTCAGGCGCCCTTCCCCAAACAAACCGTCCACCGGCCGGAAAACACCAGGCGCGGCGCGGCGCGCCGCGATGGTTCTCAAAGTCGGCCCCGGGCAGAAATACGATGTGCCGAGCAAGGCGGCCAAGGTCGCACGGGACGGGGATACGGTCGAAATTGCGGCCGGCGTATATGTCGGCGATGTCGCGGAATGGAATGCGGACAATCTGACCATCCGCGGTGTCGGCGGGCGCGCCCACATGAATGCGAAAGGCAAATCGCTCGGGGGCAAGGCGACGTGGGTGATCGTCGGCGATAACGCGGTCGTCGAGAATATCGAATTCTCCAACAGCCGGGTGAGGGATCGCAACGGTGCCGGGATCCGCCTCGAAGGCCGCAGCCTGACGGTGCGAAACAGTTACTTCCACGATAACCAGATGGGTATCCTGACCGGCCGGAACCCCGACAGCGATATCCTGATCGAAGGCTCGGAGTTCGCCCGGAATTTTGTCGACTACAAGAAGACCGGCAGTCTGGGCCACAATATCTATATCGGACGGGTGCGCAGTTTTACCTTGCGAAACAGCTATGCTCACAGCGGAGCGTGGGGGCATAACGTCAAGTCGCGGGCGGCCGAAACGCGTCTTCTCTACAATCGTATCGTCGATGGTAGCGATGGGTCTGCCAGCTATCAGGTCGACATCGCCAATGGCGGCCGCGCCTGGCTTGTCGGCAACGTGATCCAGCAGGGTAAGAATGCCGAGAACTGGGCGCTTGTCAGTTTCGGCGCCGAGGCGCGGGCGGCGTCGGACCAGCTGGCAATGGTCAACAATACGGTCATAAACGAGCGTGGCAGCGGGATATTTCTGCAGAACCGCAGCCCGGGTATGGCGACGCTGATCAATAATATTCTTGCCGGCACCGGCACGCCGGTGAAAGGGCCGGCAACCCTGCGCAATAACCTGATCGTTAAAAGCGTGTCGGCGGGAATTGTCGGCTCGCTGATCGGCTCCGGCAGGGCCGGCAAGGCATCCGGCGAACTGGTGGGGAACTTCACGGCGCGCAGTGCGGGTTTTGTCGATCCGGGCAACATGGATTTCAGACTGACGGAAAACTCTCCGGCGCGAAATATCGGCGTCGAGCCAGGCCTCGTGAACGGCTGGCCGTCCCGGCCGTCCGCGCAGTATCTGCATGCGCGTCGCCAGGTGCCGCGTCCGAATGACGGCAAGATCGATATCGGCGCGTTCGAATTCGCGCCGCCGAAAGCCAAGCGCTGATCGCACGGATGTCTATTCGGCGGGCAGCTTCGTGATCCAGTCGATCGTGATTTCCGCCACCTCGTCGCGCCAGGCGCGGCGGGAAAACGTATGGTCAGCCGCGGGCAGGTCGTGACGTATCATGCGGCCGTCGGCAATCAGCCGCTGCCACCGCGGAGACGCTTTGGTCGCATCGTCGAATTCCCGGGCGGTCAGGTCGTTGCCGCTCATGATCAGTAAGACCGGGCGTTCGTATCGCGACAGGCCGTCCGCCATCCGGTCGGCAAGACGGTTTCCGTTTCCGTTCTCGCCCGGGCCGTTGCTGTTTTCGCCGTTGTTCCTGTCGGCATCTGCCGCCGCCGTACGGACAGTGCCGAAAAACGAGCCCAGCGATTCCGCCAGTTTAAAGCGGCCGCGCAGTATTTTCGACCACATCTCCCGGCTGGTCAGACGCTGCAGATAATAGTGCCGCAACTGCGTTTTCGCGTACCCGGTTTCGCTACGGACCCAGGGGTTCAGCAGGACGGCTGCGGCAATGCGCGGGTCTGACGGCGCGTAGAACAGAATGGCGGAGGCCGCGTCACACAGCCCCCAAAGGATGATCTCGTCGAGTTCCGGCACCGCCTGCTGAAACGCATCTGCGGCCGCGCGGATATCATCGTCGATATTCTCGAATCCGGCGAAGTCGCCGCCGCTATCGCCCAGTCCGCGGTAATCGAACCGCATCGCGGCAATGCCGTCTTCGCTCAGCGCGCGGGCCAGGAGAAGAAACTGGCGATGACTGCCGATACGGTATTGCGGGCCGCCGACAACAATCAGGACGCCCCGCCGGGGCGTTCCCCGGGGGTCATCGTCCGGGCGGTGAACCACGCCGACGAGGTCGGCACCGCCACAGCGAAACGAGATGGCAGTCTCGGTACTCATGGATTGCGCACAGCGTCCAGCGTGACGTCGATCATGGCCGGTGCCGTCGTGGTTTCCTGGATGGTCCAGAAAGGTTCGCCCGGGCACAGCCGTGTGCGAATATCGAGGCCTTTGTCCGACCATGCGTCGATTACGCGCTGGCTGGCCGGGCTGTGGCCGCGTTCGGCATCGCCGGTTTCGACCCAGATGACCGGTACGTTATTCGGCGGCGGCATGTCGGCGAGACGCAGGGGATCCAGTTCCGCCGCAAGCGCCGGGTCGATCTCGTATCCTGCCACCTCGACGGCCTCGCCCGCGTCCCATAGCGCGCGCAGATCCCGGGTCGATTCTTTTTGCGCATTTCCCGTCAGCGCCGCGGCGACCCGGATCCGCAGGAACTGGTTCAGCATCGTTTCGCCGTTCCCGACCGGCTGCCAGAGGATCAGAGGGGACGGGTGCCGGAGGCTGGCAGCGAGCAGCGCTCCGGCCCGCAGCCCCAGCAGCATCGGAGCGTGGCCTGTCTTTTCCTGCAGCCAGTCGATTGCCGCATCGGCGTCTTCCCGCCAGGTGGTCCAGCGTGCATCGGCGAAATCGCCACTGCTGTCGCCGGTGCCGGTCAGGTCCAGCGACAGGAATCCGTAGCCCGCCGCGGCAAATGCCCGGCCCGTCAGATAGGTCATGCGGCGCGACATGTTCATTTCTTCGGCGAAGGGCGGCAGCATAAGAACGCATCCACGCGTCTCCGCCGGGGGCGGGTGATAGAGCGCAAACAGGCGGCGATCGCCAATCTCGATGAACAGGGGTTCGGGGGCAGCGGTCATATCGCCATCCCGCGGACAGCTGTCACGCTGCCAGCTTCTGGTCCACGAAATCTGTCAGGGTGCCGACCGATTCGAAGGCGTCGGCTGAAATTTCATCGTCTTCGACGAAAATATCGAACTGCTCTTCCAGGGCGGTGATGACCGTTACGACCGCCATGGAATCCAGTTCGGCGATGCTGCCCAGCAGAGGCGTGGATTCGGTAAAATTATCCGCCCGGTCTCCAAGCTGGAGAGTTTCGCCCAACACCTGCTTCACGACATCGATCGTTGCCATTACATTCGCCCCGTACGCATTTAATTAATAATTCGGTCGCGCCTTTATATTCCACGCCCGCCGTTCCGACAAAGGCCAATCGTGGTCCGGTGGCGGTATCAGGAACTTTCATGCAGGTAATTCGCAAATTCCGCGGTCTGATTTCCGAGTTCGGCTTCTGGAACGCTGTTCTCTATACGCTCGGTTTGGCGCTGCGCGCGATCTGTCCGCGGGTTTTTCTCTATCGCTACTACATTGTCGCCCAGCCGGTGCCGGACGGGGACCTGTTGCCGGCCCGGCGCGGCAAGTCGATCGACGTGCGCGAACTGTCGCAGGGCGACCCCGCATTCCGGGCGCTGCCGCTTGACGACGACGTGCTTGCCCGGCGGTTTGCGCAGGACTCGATATGTCTGGCCGCCTTCCAGGACGGAAAAGTCATCGGGTGTTTGTGGATGTGCTTCGATGCCTATGAAGAAGACGAGGTCCGGTGCATTTTCCGGCTCGACCCGCCGTCGCAGGTATCGTGGGATTTCGATGTCTATCTGCATCCCGACGCGCGCCTCGGATTTGCCTTTCTGCGGCTTTGGGATGCGGCAAACGCGCTCCTGCGCGCCCGCGGGATTTCCTGGTCGCTGAGCCGCATTTCGGGGTTCAACCCCGGATCGATGGCATCGCACAGCCGGATGGGTGCGACGCGTGTCGGCGGCCTGATTGCGGTCAAAGGCCCCAAAAGACAGCTCGTTTTCAGTAGTTATACGCCGTTTGTCAGCTTTCGGCGGCTCGATCGCCCGCTTCCCGAATACGCGGTTTCTGCGCCGCGGAATGCCGAGACGCGTTGATCCTGCCGCTATTTCTGCTATTCCCTTGCGCGAATCCACTGCGTAAACGGCCCTGCCGATGTTGCTACATGAGTTGATCGAGACGACCGCCCGCCGAACCCCGGCGGCGGATGCATTGCAGTTCCGCGACGATGTCTGGAGCTACGAGCGGCTGAACGACGAGGTGCAGCACTTCGCGCGCTGCCTCGTCGGGCTCGGCGTCGGGCGCGCCGAGCGCGTCGCGGTATTTCTCGATAAACGCTTCGAGACAGTCGTCGGGACATTCGGCGCCGCCGCCGGCGGCGGCGTGTTCGTGCCCGTCAACCCGATCCTGAAGCCGGCCCAGGTCGGCCATATCCTGACCGACTGCAACGTGCGGGTATTGGTGACGTCGGCGGCGCGTCTCACGCCCTTGATCGAAACACTGGGCGATTGCCCCGACCTGAAACATGTGATCCTCATCGACGGCGACCCGGGGCAGCACAGCCTCGCCGGTATAGACGTTCATGCGTGGGACGGGCTCGAACCGTCAGGCGCGCCGCACCCGGTTATCGACGACGACATGGCCGCGATCCTCTATACGTCCGGCAGCACCGGTCGCCCCAAGGGCGTGGTCTTGTCGCACCGGAACATGGTGGCCGGTGCGATCAGCGTGAGCACCTATCTCGAAAATGTTCCCGAAGACCGCATCCTGTGCGTGCTGCCGTTCAGCTTCGATGCCGGCTACAGCCAGATGACAACGGCTTTTCGGGTTGGCGCCTGCGCGGTTCTGATGAATTACCTGTTGCCGAACGACGTGGTCAAAACCGCGGCGAAGCAGCGGATTACAGGTATCGGCGGCGTCCCGCCGCTGTGGAATCAGCTCGCGGGTCTGACCTGGCCGGAAGAGGCCGTGGCCTCAATGCGCTATTTTACCAATACCGGCGGCCACATGCCGCGGGCGACGCTCGACCGCCTGCGCGCCTCGTTGACCAATGCGAAACCCTATCTGATGTACGGTCTGACCGAAGCTTTCCGGTCGACCTACCTGCCGCCGGAAGAGGTTGATAAAAGGCCGGATTCCATGGGCAAGGCGATCCCGAATGCGGAAATTCAGATCGTGAACGAAAACGGCGAGCTCTGCGCGGCGGACGAACCGGGCGAACTGGTTCATCGCGGTGCCCTGGTGTCTCTGGGGTACTGGAACGATCCCGAACGCACGGCGGAACGGTTCAAGCCTGCGCCCGGTCAGCTGCCGGGCCTGCCGATGACCGAATATGCCGTCTGGTCGGGCGATACGGTCCGCCGCGATGCCGAGGGCTTCCTTTACTTCGTGGGCCGGCGTGACGAGATGATCAAGAGCTCCGGCTACCGGATCAGCCCGACCGAGCTTGAAGAGGTCGTATATTCGTCCGGCGCAGTCAGTGAAGCGGTCGCGCTTGGCCTGCCCCATCCGATGATCGGTCAGGGCATCGTGATCGTGGCGACACCGCCTCCCGAAGGCAGTCTGGATGCCGACGCGGTGATCGCCGCGTGCCGCGACGCGCTGCCCCAATTCATGGTGCCGCATGCGGTGGTCGAACGGTCCTCGCTTGAGCGGAACCCCAACGGTAAGATCGACCGGAAAAAGCTGTCGGAGGAACTGGCAGGCTTTTTCGAGGAGGAGTCGTGAGCGAAGCGCCAAAAACAGCGAAGCGTGGAAAACCCGCAGCCGTCACCGCCCCGATCGAGCGGTTTCCGGTCGAGGGTGGCGATCTGGTGATTGGCGGTGTCCCGCTCACCATGCTTGCGCGCCGTATCGGGGCAACGCCGTTTTTTGCCTATGACCGCGACCTGATCACGCAGCGCATCGCGCACCTGCGCGAGATGCTGCCGGACGGCGTGAATCTCAACTTCGCGATGAAAGCGAACCCGATGCCGGCCGTCGTACAGCACGCGGCGACGCTGGTGGATGGCATTGATGTCGCGTCTGCACTGGAAATGAACGTCGCGCTTGACACCACGATGCCGCGCGAACGCATCAGCTTTGCCGGTCCCGGCAAGACCGAAGAGGAAATCGCCCGCGCCGTGGCCGCCGGAATCGTGATCAATCTCGAATCCGAAAACGAAATGGAAATCGTCGCACGCCATGCCGCCGGCCTTGGCGTCGTAACACCGGTGGCCGTGCGGGTGAATCCCGATTTCGAGCTCAAGACCTCGGGCATGCGGATGAGCGGCGGGCCGAAGCAGTTCGGCGTCGACGCCGAGCGCGTGCCCGACATGCTGAAGCGCATGGGCGCGCTGGCGTCTCTCGAATTTCACGGCTTTCACATTTTCAGCGGCTCGCAGAACCTGCGGGAGGATGCGCTGATCGAGGCGCAGAGCAATACGGTCGATCTGGCGATCTCGCTGGCCGCCGCAGCGCCCGGACCGGTGAAGCACCTGAACATCGGCGGTGGCTTCGGCATTCCGTATTTCCCCGGCGATACAACGCTCGATCTCGCGCCGATTGCGGCGAACCTTGCAGTGCTGATGGACCGGATCAAAGCGGATCTGGGCGATGTGCGCGTGGTTATCGAACTCGGCCGGTATATCGTCGGCGAGGCGGGCATATATGTCAGCCGTATCGTCGACCGGAAGGAGTCGCGCGGTAAGATATTCCTGATTACCGACGGCGGGTTGCATCATCAGCTTGCCGCATCCGGCAATTTCGGCCAGGTGATCCGCAAGAACTATCCGGTCGCCATCGGCAATCGCATGAACGAGCCGGCGAGCGAAACAGCCGATATTGTCGGTTGTCTGTGCACGCCTCTCGACCTGCTGGGCGACAAGGTCGATATCCCGGCGGCCGATGTGGGCGATCTCGTCGTTCTTTTTCAGTCCGGCGCCTACGGCCTGACGGCCAGTCCGACCGCGTTTCTGAGCCATCCGACGCCGCTGGAGGTTCTGGTGTGACGGGACTTGCCGGTTGGGTCGGCGGCGAAGCGGATCGGTCATCTTCCGATGCCGTCAACGGGATGCTGGCGGCGGGCCACGCGCACGAGGGCTCCGGCCGGGCGACCGAAACACTGCCGAGGGCCGGCATCGGCCTGCAGGGCTGGCCGTCCGATCTGTCGGTTCATCGCAGCGACGACATACTGGCTGCGGTGTATGGCCAGCCACAATGGCGCGACGAAGGCTATCGGCGGCGCGCGGCGGCGCACGGCTCCGCGGCGGTGCTGGTTGACGCATGGCGGGAAAGGGGCACCGACCTGTTCGATGTGTTTGGCGGGCCGGCATCGCTGGCCATTGTCGATGCCCGGAAACGCGAAGCGCTGATTGCGATCGATCGCATCGGTATCCAGCAGATGTCTTTCGCTCTGTCGCCGGACGGCGCGCTGGTCTTTGCCTCCGATGCCCGGGCCGTCTGCTGGCACCCGGCGATCGATGCGCGCATATCGCGCCAGGCGCTGTTCAACTATCTCTATTTCTACATCAGCCCGGGCCCACCCACGATCTTCGAGGGCGTCGAAAAACTGCAGCCCGGTCAATTCTGTCATTTCAGGAATGGTGCGCTGACCAGATCTTTCTACTGGCAGCCGGCGTATGCCGAACCGACAGGCGCGCGCGCCGAGGAATACGCCGAACGGATGCGCGAAGGCCTGAATGCCAGTGTCGGTGCGGCTTCGGACAGCGTCGCAGATGTCGAGGTCGGGTCCTTCCTGAGCGGTGGGCTCGACAGCACGACGGTATCCGGATATCTCGCCGGGCATCGCCCCGGTGCCAAAAGTTTCACGATCGCGTTTCCCGAGGAAAAGTACAACGAACTGCCGTGGGCCGAGACCGGTGCGAAACATTTCGGGCTCGATCATGTCACTCACGTTCTGACCCCGGCGGAGACCGTTGCAGCGATCCCCGGCATCGTCGAAGCCCATGACGAGCCCTATGGAAATTCTTCATCCGTCCCCGCTTATGTCTGTGCGCGCGTCGCGCGTGAGAACGGGATCGGGCTGCTGCTTGCCGGGGATGGCGGCGACGAAATTTTTGCCGGCAACGAGCGTTATGTCGAACAGCGGCGATACGACGCCTGGCAGCGCATACCGTCGCCGCTTCGCAGCTTGCTGATACGTCCCCTGCTGAAGGTCGCGGCGACGGCCGGGGGTAACAGCGTTTTCGCGCGTGCCGGGGCCTATGCCGATCGCGCATCGACGCCGCTCCCGGACCGGTTGCAGGCCTACAATCTCATGGCGACGACAGCGCTCGGCACGCTGTTCCATCCCGATTTTCTCGCCGCGCTCGATATCGATGGGCCGCTGCAGCTTGTTCGTGAAATCTACAACCGACCGTCGGATGCAACAGAACTTAAGCGGATGCATTTCCTCGACCTGCATATCACGCTGGCGGATAACGATCTGCGAAAGGTGAACCGGGCCTGCGAACTGGCGGGGGTCCGGGTCGCGTACCCGATGCTGGATGAAGACCTGGTGACGTTCGCCGCCGGAATTCCGTCGGAGATGCTGCTACCCGGGGGACGGCTGCGCGGTTTCTACAAGGATGCGATGAGCGGGTTTCTGCCGGCGGAGATTCTCAACAAGCAAAAGCACGGTTTCGGGATGCCGTTTGCCGAATGGACCCGCTCGCCGGGGGACCTGCGCGACATGGCAGAAGAGGCGCTTGAGGCGTTTGCCAGGCGCGATATTCTGGCGAAAGCACTGCTCGGGGAAATCCGCGATGATCTGGCGGGGGTCCGGGACAGTCGCTTCGGTGGTCTGATCTGGGATATAATGATGCTGGAATTCTGGCTTTCGCGTCATGGCGACATCGCTACATTACGTTGAACGATTTCCGTTTGCGGCTATTATGCGCGCGGGAACTCTGGTTTTGGTTACGGTAGATAATGGTGGGCACAATGTTGTGGAATAAGCTTGGCGGCGCTCTTCTCGTACTGAGTGTTGCGGCACTGACCGGTTGTTCCTCGCTTGAGGAGCTTCCGACGGCAAAACCCGTTGCCGAGACGGAAGAACTGGAAACCGAGTATCGGATCGGCTCCGACGATTCACTTCAGATTTTCGTCTGGCGAAATCCCGAGCTGTCGAACAGCGTGTCTGTGCGTCCCGACGGCAAGATTACAATCCCGCTGATCGAGGATCTGCCGGCGACCGGCAAGACGCCCACGGAACTGGCACGCGATATCGAAAAACAGCTCAGCGTGTACATTCAGGATCCTATCGTCACCGTCATCATGCGCGGTTTCGTGGGCCTGCCCAAAGACCGTGTCCGCGTTGTCGGCGAAGCCGCCCAGCCCCAGGCGCTGCCGTACCGGTCGACCATGACGCTGCTCGATATCATGATTTCGGTTGGCGGCCTGACGGACTTCGCCGATGGCAATCGTGCAACGATCTCACGCCTGGTGGATGACGAGTTGAAGCAGTTCAGGGTGCGGATCGACGATATGCTGCGTGCCGGCGATATGACGGCCAATGTCAGGATCATGCCCGGCGACGTGATCGTTATTCCCGAAGCCTGGTTCTGATCCGCCGGGGACCTGTCCGGCGCCGCGCGCAGAATTTATATTGCGGATTGTTTCGCCGGTAACCAAATACCCTTTTGCATCTATCGTGCCGTATGCCAGCTCAGAGAGCTTCAGATCAGCCCGTCGATGAGGTCGAATGTCATAGAGTATTGATCTGGTTGGCGAATTTTCGTGCGGAAACTTCCGAACATTTACTGCTCTGCAGTTCTGTGTCGGGCCATCTTACCGAATGTAACGTTAATCCCGAGACGATCATCTTGTTGAATTTATAAAGATTTGTTGCTAATTTATTCGATGTAGGGTCATCGTGGGTAAAACAGGCACAAAGTCAAAGACGCGCCCCTCGGTTGGCGCCGGCGTATTCCGGTGCTGAGAGGTTGTCGGCATTGACACCGTGCTTGAGATGATCGCGGAGTGAGCAGGTTGAGTAGTATGGGCAGTTATCGGGATCAGCGTATCGTGGTGGATAGAACAAAAGTAGAATTACGGCTGTTCAATTCTCGCCAGCAATCTTGGTAGGGAGGCTGCGGGTCGATGAACGAATTATATGTACAGCTTCTTGGATACCTCACGTCGATCTGGCGGCGTCGTTGGTATGCCATTGCCATTTCCTGGCTGGTCTGCGGTGCAGGTTGGACGATGGTCGCCGGTCTTCCCGACAAATACGAATCCCAGGCGCGCGTATATGTCGACATGGACACCATGCTTGGGCCGCTGATGAAGGGCATCGCGGTTCAGGTCAACATGTTCCAGCAGATCGATATCATGCAGCGCACATTGCTGAGCCGGCCCAATCTCGAAAAAGTCATCCTGATGACCGATCTGGATCTCAAGATCAAATCGGATGCCGAAAAAGAGGCGTTGATCGAGAAGCTGGAAAATTCCATTTCCATCCGACAGCAGGGCCGTAACCTTTTCCGGGTCGCCTATGACGACCGTGAGCCTGCCATTACCAAGCGTGTGGTTCAGGCTGTGCTCCAGATTTTCGTTGAGAGTAACCTGGGGTCGAGCCGGAAGGACATGGACTCCACACGCAGGTTCCTCTCGGATCAGATCAAGGATTACGAACGTCAGCTGGAATTGGCGGAAAACAAGCTCGCTATGTTCAAGCGCAAGAATCTCGGCATGCTCCCGGGCGAGGGGAACTATTATTCCAACATGCAGGCCATGCGGACGCAGTACAAGCGGACCCAGGGCCAGATGGCCGAGGCGATGACCGTTCGCGATGAACTGAAGGAGCAACTCACGTCGGTGCCCCAGTTTCTTGAGCTGGCCGGCGGTACGCCGGATATCGCCCTGGCTTCCTCTGCGGGCGATGGACCGGAATCAGACACGCAGATCCGGATTTTCGAATTGCAGAAAGTGGTCGACAGCCTGCTGACCCGCTACACCGCGAAACATCCCGATGTGGCTACCACCATCAAACGCCTCGAGACTCTGAAGAAAGAACTGGCCGAGGAGCGCAAGGCCGAATTCGGACCCTCGGATGATGCTGCCCTGGAAGAGCAGGCGGTCGAAGGCGGCAAGAACGTTGTGCCCAATCCCGTCTACGAGCAAGTGAAAATCCAGCTCGTACAGCAGGAAGCGGCGATAGCGGCGTTCAAGCGTCGTGTCGAAAAAGAGGCCGTCGAAGTAAAGAAGTGGGAGCAGATGGCCGGACGTGTGCCGCAGGTTGAGGCTGAACTTGCCCGTTTGAGCCGTGATTACGAAATCGTCAAGCGCGGTTACGAAGAGCTTCGCCAGCGTCAGGAATCGGCGCGACTGGCATCCGATATGGAAACCAAGGCGCAAAAGGTGCAGTTCCGCATCGTCGATCCGCCCAAGCTTCCGCTGAAGCCGAGCGGTCCGAACCGTCCCCTGTTCATGGCCGTCGTGCTGGTTGCGGGTCTTGGTGCCGGCCTCGCCTTTGCGTTCCTCCTCGGTCAGGTGAATTCCACTTTCCAGACCGTCCAGCGTTTGCGGCAGACCTTCGCACTGCCCGTTCTGGGGTGTGTAACCGCCATCACATCGGTCGGCGAACGCCGCCGGCGTCGGCGTGAACTGCTCGGTTTTGGCCTGGTGGCCGCTAGCTTGATTGTCGCGTTCGGAGGTCTCCTCATGGTTGAAGTCATGGGCGCAAATGGCTTGCTTGCGACCGTCAAGGGACTTAGCATCGTCTAACTTCGGGGTAGGCGATGACTGATACAGATCGACCGCGTCGCGGCTCTTCCGGCGACGATAATGCAACTTCAGGCAGTGAAAAGCCCGAATCGGACACGATGCCCTCATCCGGGCTCCCGTCATCCGACCCGTTATCGAACCCGTCATCCTCCGTGGAGAAAGCGGCTGAGAAACTGAGCGGCGCCCGGAACGCCTCTTCGTCACAAGCGCCGTCGGAACGACAGCCTGCACCTGACCAGACCAGCAGCATCGAACGCTTTCTGAATGCCAATGACAGCGATGCCATGGCCCGGCCCGGCGCTGGTCCGGATGCATTCGAACAATCGCCTTCTGCAGATCAGCCGGTATCTGCCATGCCCGATACCCCCGCCGATGCTTCTGCAGAATTCCCTGGCGCAGTTGAGCCTGTTGGCGAACCGGCGCGTCAACCGCCCCCAACGCAGAGCGACCCGACGCACATCAATCCAACTGAGGCCGAACCGTCGTCTCGCCCGGAGCCCGGGGCGGACAGCGTGGGGCTTCCTGAAGAATCCCGGAATCCATACCGGGAAGCGCATCCCGACCCTGTAGACCCGCCGCAGACCGAACCGATGGGGCACCCGCCCGGCGCCGGCGTTCAGCCGGCCATCCCGCAGAAGCGGGGGGTGTTCGGTCGAAAACGCAAAGAGTCCAAGCCCTGGCGCCGCGATCAGTCCGACGAGCAACCGGCGCCGCCGCCGGCTTCTGCGGCGGCAATGGGCGGGCAAACCGAGATGCCGGCCAAAAGACGTGGCCTGTTCGGGATGATCTGGGGAATGGTGCGGTTCCTGCTGATAGGCAAGAAGCGTCCTAAAAAGACAACGGCGACAGGCGGCCAGCCGTCTCAGCCGCGCGGTTCGCGCCTGTCGTCCCGTGTGTCCGCTGGTCTGACGTTTCCTCAGTCGGGCGTGATCGGGCGGTTGCAGTCAATCGTGGTTTCACGGATTGGCAGGATTCCCGGCCTGCGCCGTCTGACCCGGACCAAGGCCGAGGTCGTCGCGGAAATCGAACGCGCGGCGGCGGAAACACCTGCAGGGATGGCTGAGATCGCGGCTGAATCGCGCAGGAGTGCCGCCGGGTCTCATATCCAGCGACCGCTGGATATGAGCAGGCGCGTCGGCCGTTCGGTCGAAATAGATATTGAAAAAATTCGTGCGGCCGGGATGGTAACGCCGTCAGGCGAGCGGACGCATATTGCCGAAGAGTTCCGCCTGATAAAAAGGCCGCTCCTGCTGAATGCGTTTGAAAAAGGGCCCAACGCGATCCGCAATGGCAACGTGATCATGGTGGCGAGTTCGCGGTCCGGCGAGGGCAAAACGTTCATGGCGGTAAATCTTGCCATGAGTATCGCCTCCGAACGGGACCTTACTGTTCTGTTGATAGACGCAGATGTCGCCAAACCCGATATTCCCAACGTCCTCGGCTTTGACGCCGATCTCGGTCTCGTCGATCTGATTGCAGACGATCGGATCGATATGTCCGAGGTCATCATGCGGACGAATATCGAAAACCTGAGCATCATGCCGGCAGGCCGCCCCCATCACCTGGCCACCGAACTGCTGGCCAGTGAGCGGATGGGCAATCTCGTCTCCGAATTGTCACTGCGTTATCCCGAGCGCGTCGTTATCATGGATTCGCCGCCCGCCCTTTTGAGCAGCGTGGCAGGCGTTCTTGCCCTCAATGTCGGTCAGACTTTGTTCGTCGTTGAGGCGGAAAGAACGTCTCAGACGGCCGTCGATAGTGCGATCGGGCTTGTTAGTGCTTGCAAAAACATCAACCTCTTGCTCAATAAGAGCCGACCGCTCGGCGGCGGAGAGCGTTTTGGATCGTATCAGAGCAGCTACTATTGACCCGTAGCGGTTCGTGCGGAGGGCCGTTTGGGTTATAACGGGGACTATCACTGTGGAACGACAGGCGGGCGCCTCTCCCGTTCCGTGGCGCTGTATGCGCTGACCGGCATCCTTGTCACGGCTGTGCAGCCGGTCCATGCCGGCGAATGGACGGTGTCGCCATCCGTTGGTGTTACAACCACGTTCACCGACAACGCCAATGCCGCCAATGACGACGAAGACCGGAATTCCGACCAGGTGCTTACGCTGTCGCCCGGTGTTCGTGTGTCTGGCAGCGGCGGGCGCCTGTCGCTCAATCTGGCCTATACCCACAATCAGTTTTTTTCCCGCCAGGGTCAGTCCGACGATTCATCCACGGATACCCTTACCGCGAATGGCAGAGCGGAAGTGTGGGACCGGGTTGCCTTTGTCGATCTGACATCGTCTATCAGCCGGGAGGTCGTCGACCCCGCCCAGACCGACACGTCCACCGATCTGGGAAACGACAATAACAGGACGACCGTCCAGACCGTGTCTATCTCCCCGTTCTTCTTGCACCATTTCGGCAATTGGCTCGAAACCGAATCCCGGACGACCTTCGATCTCACACGGACCGAGTCGGATGAGATTTCCAATACCCGGTCGTTGGGATCGACCTTTTCGGCGACCAGCGGGCGACGTTTTTCCGTCTTTACGTTCGGTGGGACTTTCGACCGGCAAAAAGAAATCCGGGAAGACGGCGCGCCCCGTTCCATCACGACCACCCTGAATACGAACCAGCGGTTGCGGCTCAGCCGGAAGTTTTCCGTGATCACGTCGATCGGTTGGGAATCGATCGACGACCCGGCCCTTAGCGAAGAGCCCGAAGGTATCATTTGGGAGGTCGGTTTTTCCGCGCAGCCAAGCTCGCGGTCGTCGATTGAGATGACCGTCGGCGACCGTTTCGAGACAACGACCTACGGAATGGATGCCAGCTACCGGTTTTCCAGCCGCTCCAGCATGTCGGCATCCTATACGGAGACGCTCACCACGTCGCAGGAACAGCGCAACGAAAACCTCGATTTTCTGGTCAGCGACGGCAGCGGCGGGTTTATCGATTCCCGCACGGGGAATACTTTCGATGCATCCGGCAGCGAGCTTGGTTTCCAGACATCGTTATTCCGCCAGAAAATTCTCGCGCTGAACTTCAATACCACGCGTCGTCGCGGATCCTATTCCGCTGGCCTCAACTGGGAACGGCGCGAGACCGATTCGACGGGCATTGAGGAGACGGTTCTGTCGGTCAACGCCGCCGCGTCACGAACGCTTTCGTCCCGGTTGTCTGCCTCGGTGTCGACCAGTCTCAGTTTTACCGATTTCGGGACAACCGATCAGCGGAAAGACAGGGATCTCAGCCTCACTGGTTCCTTGACTTACAGGTTGATGGAAAATACCAATGCCGCGCTGAGCTATACGCGTAGCCAGACGAGTTCCAGCGAAGGAAGTAACAATTTTGAAGAAAATGCTGTTACGCTAAGCCTTACACGCAACTTTTGAGCGCCAGTATATGTACGCATCGCATTACAATCTCCGCGGACGGCCTTTTCAGTTAAGCCCCGACCACCGGTTTTACTATCCGAGCCGGGGCCATAAAAAGGCGATGGCTTACCTGACATACGGCATGAACGAGAGGGACGGTTTTATTGTCATCACCGGCCATGTCGGTGCCGGAAAGACGACAATCGTCGGGCAGCTGCTCAGCCAGATCGACCAGAGCAAATTCGTTTCAGCCAATATTGTAACGACGCAGCTCGGTTCCGACGACACCCTGCGGATGGTGGCGCGTGCCTTCGGATTGCCGGCGGAAAGTCGCGACAAGGCGTCGATTCTGAAAGACATAGAAGGTTTTCTCGCCGCCCGCCGGGCAGAGGGCAAACACGTGGTTCTGGTGATAGACGAAGTCCAGAACATGCCCTTCGAGGCCATCGAGGAACTCAGGATGCTGTCCAATTTCCAGATGGACAATCGCCCGCTCGTGCAGTGCTTTCTGCTTGGTCAGCCAGAATTCCGCGAGAAACTTGCGCGGCCTGAAATGGAGCAGATCCGCCAGCGTGTGATCGCTACGTGCCATCTCGAACCCCTCGCGGCAGACGAGACCAAGGGCTATATCGAACATCGTATGAAGCTGGTCGGCTGGGAAGGGGATCCCGAATTCACCGACGAAGCGTTCGATCATATCCACCGGGTTACAGGCGGCGTTCCGCGCCGTATCAACTCGTTGTGCGGCCGTCTTCTGCTCTATGGTTCGCTCGAAGATACCCACGTTATTGATGCGACCGTGGTTCAGGACGTCGCACGTGAGATTGCCGAGGAAGCCGGCGCCGGACCGGCTCACCGACCGGCGCTCAGCGCGAATGGTCTTATCGAAGATCTCGCCGGTGACAGTGGTGAATCGCTCGCCGATCTCGACCGGCGCGTCGCCGTTCTTCGCGGCGCCGGTTGAGCGACGCCGGCAAAGGAACGTTTCCTTGGCAAGCCTGACAAACGCCATGACGGTGGACGTGGAGGATTATTTCCAGGTCAGTGCGTTCTCCGGTCATATCTCGCGCGATGACTGGGACGCACTCCCGTGCCGGGTAGAGCAGAACACAAACCGCGTCCTCGATATGTTCGCCGAGGGCGGGGCCAAGGCTACTTTTTTCACGCTTGGGTGGGTTGCACAGCGCTATCCTCAATTGATCCGACGCATCGCGGATGAGGGGCACGAGGTTGCCAGTCACGGGATGGCGCATTTTCGCGTCGGGGACCAGACGCGCGACCAGTTTCTCGAAGATATCTCGAAGACCCGTAAAATTCTGCAGGATGCCAGTGGACAGCCGGTAACGGGATACCGCGCTGCCAGTTTCTCTATCGGCACGGAGACGCTGTGGGCGCATGAAGTGCTGGCAGAGGCCGGCTACAGCTATAGTTCCAGCGTCTATCCGGTCCGCCACGACCACTACGGTATTCCGGATGCACCCCGGTTTCCCTATACCCCGGAGGGCGCAAAAGGCCTGGCGGAATTGCCCCTCACGACCGTAAAGCTCGGGAATCGGAATTTACCCTGTTCGGGTGGCGGTTTTTTTCGTCTGCTGCCCTACGCTTATTTTCGGTGGGCAATCGGCAAGGTGAACAGGGACGATCGTGAGCCGACGATTTTCTATTTTCATCCCTGGGAAATCGATCCCGATCAGCCCCGGCAGACCGGAATCGGGGCCAAGACCCGGTTTCGTCATTATGTAAATCTTAGCCGGATGGCGCCAAGACTGGAGCAGATGCTCCGTGACTTTTCCTGGGACCGTATGGACAAGGTTTTTGACGTCGACTGAAAATCCGATGACGGACGGCATGATCGTAAGCGAGCTCGACCCGGCGGGCGTCGGCGCCTGGGACGCGTTTGTCGAGGCCTGTCCGACGGCCACTTTCTATCACCGCGCCGGCTGGAAAGAGGTGATCGAAAAAACCTTCGGGCATCGCTGCTATTTCCTGAAAGCCGAGCAGGGTGGCGAAATCCGCGGTGTACTGCCGCTGGTTTATGCGAAGAGCCTGATTTTCGGCAAGAGCCTCGTTTCGACAGGGTTTACGGTCGGGGGCGGTCCGGCGGTGCTTGACCCTGCGGCCCTTGCCGCGCTCGATGCCAGGGCGATCGAGATTGCAGAGGCAAACGATATCGATGCGATCGAGTATCGCGGCCAGTCGCCGGCCCATTCCGACTGGGCCCAGAAATCCGGCCTCTATGTCGGTTTTCGCCGAGAGATCGATTCCGATCCGGAAAAAAACATGCTGGCGATCCCGCGCAAGCAACGCGCGATGGTACGCAAGGGAATCAAGGCGGGTCTGGAAAGCGAGATCGAAACCGATCCGGCGCGGCTGTACCATATTTATGCCGTCAGCGTCCGGAATCTGGGTACGCCGGTGTATCCGCGCCGCTACTTCGATCACCTGCTGCGGGTCTTTGGCGATGACCTCGATATCGTGACGATAACCAAGGACGGACACGCGGTCGCAAGCGTGTTGAATTTTTATTTTCGCGATCAGGTATTGCCGTATTACGGAGGCGGCCTGACCGAGGCGCGCTCGCTGGCCGCAAACGATTTCATGTACTGGGAAGTCATGAGACGTGCCGGCGAACGCGGTCACCGTCTGTTCGATTTCGGTCGCAGCAAGGTCGGCACGGGTGCGTACTCGTTCAAAAAAAACTGGGGCTTCGAGCCGGAACCCTGGACTTACGAATATTATCTGCGCAAGGGCGGGGAGATTCCCGAAATTAATCCGCTGAATCCCAAATACAGGTATTTTATCGCGGGTTGGAAGCGCATGCCGGTGGGGCTGGCAAAGCGTTTGGGACCGCTGATCGTGCGCGGGATAAGCTGATTGCATGAAGGATCTGCTTTTTCTTGTTCATCGCATTCCTTTTCCGCCAAACAAGGGCGATAAAATCCGATCATGGAATATCCTGGCGCATCTGGCGTCCCGGTATAACGTCCATGTCGGCGCTTTTATCGATGACCCGCACGACTGGCAGTACACCGGCCGGATAGAGGAAATCGCGGCATCGACATTCTTCCGGAAACTCGACCGGCGTCGCGGAACCGCCCGGTCTTTCCTCAGCATTCCGAGGGGCGAGCCTTTGTCGTGTGGATACTATCGCGACAGGGCCATGCAGGACTGGGTGGCCCGCACCGTAAAGGAGAACCCGATTGAGCGGGTTTTCGTCTATTCGTCGTCTATGGCGCAATACATCCCCGACGGGTTGATGCCGGACTCACGGGTTGTCGTCGATTTCGTCGATATCGATTCCGACAAATGGCGCCAATATGCCGAGCGGAAATCCTGGCCCATGAGCTATGTCTACCGCCGTGAGGCGCGGAGGCTGTTCGATGTCGAAAAGCGGATTACCGCCACGGTCGATGCATCCGCCTTTGTCTCCGAAGACGAAGCGGCCCTGTTCGCGAAGATGGCGCCGGCGGAAAGCGTTCGTGTCACCGGTATCGCCAACGGCGTGGATTGCGATTTTTTCAGTCCCGAAGTGCGCTCGACTGCGCTCTATGAAACCAACCGGGTCAATATCGTCTTTACGGGGGCCATGGACTATTGGGCGAATGTGGACGCGGTTACCTGGTTCGCCGACGATATTCTGCCGAAGGTCCGCTCGGCGCTTCCCGATTGCGAATTCTGGGTTGTCGGCGCGAATCCAACGCCCGAAATCGTCAAACTCGGCGAGCGCCCGGGCATAACGGTGACCGGTCGCGTCGACGATGTGCGGCCCTATATCGCCCATGCGACATTATCGGTCGCCCCGTTACGGGTTGCGCGTGGTATACAGAACAAGGTGCTCGAGGCGATGGCGCTCGCTAAAACGGTTGTGGCAACGCCGCAGGCGATGGAAGGGATTGCCGCCGAAGACGGCGCCGAGGTCTTTGTGGCGGACACCGCAGATGTATTTGCCGACAGGGTGCTGATGCTCGCAAATTCTCCCGACCTTGCCACCGTCGGAGAAAGGGCGCGCGAACGGGTGCTTCGGTCCTATGGGTGGGCAGCAAGTCTTCAGAAGTTCGAGAGTATTTTGGAGGGAACGCCGCCGGGTGATAAGCTGGATGCGGCAACAGGGGATTAGTTGAGTGAGTTTGACACAGTCCGGCACGGAGAGCGCCCGGGACGAGCAGGGTCAGGTCGTATCGGCGACAGGCGCGGGTTCGGTATCGGTGCATTGGCGGCCTGCTTTGTTGGCCCTGGTGGTCGCCATTGCGGGGTTGTGCGCGATCTTCTGGGGCACGGTCAGCCAGATAGTCGAGACCTGGTATGTCTCCGCTACTTTCAATCATGGCTTCATGATTGTGCCGATCTGCCTGTGGCTGATCTGGGACCGGCGCGAGGCGATAGAGAAGTACACCCCCAAGCCTGATTTCCGCGGCCTTTTCGCGATCGCGATTTGCATGGTTGCATGGACCGTTGCCAGCGCGGCAGGGGTCCAGTCGGGTATGCAGTTTGCGTTCGTCGGCATGATCCAGGGAACCGTCCTGACGATCTTCGGCTGGCGCCTCTTCCGGGCGATGCTCTTTCCGCTTGTGTTCCTGTTCTTTGCCGTACCGTTCGGGGATTTTCTGGTGCCGCCGCTGCAGGACCTGACCGCCGTCATGGTCGTCGAAGGACTGAGACTGGTGGGCATTCCGGTCTATATCGACGGTGTGTTCCTCTCGATACCGACCGGTAATTTCGAGGTAGCAGAAGCCTGTTCGGGCGTTCGTTTTCTGATTGCGACGATTGCGCTCGGTACCCTTTTCGCCAATCTCAGTTTCAGGACGACACTGCGCCGGTCGATCATCGTCGTCCTGTCAGTAGTGGTGCCGCTGGTCGCAAACGGTATCCGTGCTTTCGGCATCGTCTATATCGCGCACCTGACCGATCACAAGGTCGCGGTCGGCGTCGATCATCTGATCTATGGCTGGATCTTTTTTGCTTTCGTCACGATCGTGCTGCTCGTCATCGGTATGACCTTCCGAGAAACGGACGGCGACAACCAAATCTACATGCCGGCGGACGCAGATCGTCAGGCAGGTCGTTTCACTTCACCGAAAGGAATGATGGCCGGCGCGCTGGCATCCCTTCTGGTCGCTTTTATCGGACCCGCCTATGCCGGCGTGATGCTGGATCTCGGGGTGTCCACCGTCGCGACGCCACTCGCGGCACCGGCGCCGGCCAATGGCTGGCAGTCGGTCGGCCGTTCCACCACGTCGTGGCGCCCAAAATATGCCGGTGCCGATGCCGAGCTTATGACATCGTTCCGGAAATCGGCGAACGATGTTCACTTGTATCTGGCGTACTACACCCATCAGCGTCAGGGTGCCGAACTGGTGAACTCGGCCAACACGTTTATCGATGCAGTCAACTGGCAACGGGCCAGCAGCACTTATACGAAAGCCCGCATCGGGGGACAGGAGCGGACCGTCAAGGCGACCCGGCTGCTGGGCCGAAATCAGGGACGCCTCGTCTGGGAAATTTACTGGATCGGCGGACATCTGACGGCTGACCGCTATGCGGCGAAAGCCTATGAAGCGGCGGCGAAACTGCTCGGCACCAATCAGGCTGCCGCGGCCATCGTGGTCGCCGCCGACTATCATGACAGCCCTGCCGAAGCCGCCCGCGTTTTGCAGGATTTTATGGCCAATCTTGGCAGTCTCGACGACGTATTGAGGAAATTGGCGCAATGAATATCTCGGCCCTAGAAACGAAAACGGCCGGCGCTGACGGGGAAGCTGAATAGATGTGCGGAATTGTTGGCCTGTTCGATACAACCGGCCGAAAAGAGATCGATCGCGGTCTGCTCACGCGGATGAACGACAGTCATGTACATCGCGGCCCCGATGGTGACGGCGAATTTTTCGATCCGGGAATCGGTCTTGGTCACCGGCGCCTGTCCATTATCGACCTTTCGGGAGGTGCCCAGCCGCTGTTCAACGAGGACGGAAACGTCGTCGTCGTGTTCAACGGCGAGATTTACAATTTCCAGGAACTGTCGGAAGAACTGATCGAAGCCGGGCATACGTTCGGGACCCGTAGCGATACCGAAGTCATCGTCCATGCCTGGGAAGAATGGGGACAGGCCTGCGTTGACCGGTTCCGGGGCATGTTCGCCTTTGCAATCTGGGACCGGCGAAAGGAGACTCTTTTTCTGGCGCGCGACCGGCTTGGTATCAAACCGCTCTACTATTCCGTGCTGCCAAGCGGCATGATGGTTTTCGGTTCGGAACTGAAATCGCTTCTGGTGCATCCGGAACTTGAACGAAAACTCGACCCGTCGGCGGTCGAAGAGTACTTCGCCTATGGCTACGTGCCCGACCCGAAAACGATCTATAGCGGAGTCAGCAAACTGGCACCCGGACATCTGCTGAAATGGCGCCGCGGCGAGGGGCAGCCGAGGCCGCACCAGTACTGGGATATCAATTTCGATCCGTCGGACCATCGCAACGAAGCGGAGGTCTGCGAAGATCTGATAGAACAGCTTCGCGAGGCAGTTAAGCTGCGCATGATCGCCGATGTGCCGCTCGGTGCTTTTCTTTCGGGAGGTGTGGATTCGAGCGCCGTCGTCGCGATGATGGCGGGCGAAGCGGGTGACCCGGTGAACACCTGTTCGATTGCATTTGCCGACCCGAAATTCGATGAATCGCCCTATGCGCAGATAGTGGCGGACCGCTTCGGAACCGATCATTTCCAGGAACAGGTAGATCCCGACGCGTTCGACCTCGTGGACCGGTTGGCCAATATGTACGACGAACCGTTCGCGGATTCGTCGGCGATGCCAACCTACCGTGTGTGTGGTCTCGCGCGGAAGCGGGTCACGGTGGCGTTGTCCGGCGACGGTGGCGATGAAATATTCGCTGGTTATCGCCGCTACCGCTGGCACGATTACGAGGAGCGTGTCCGGGGGATGATGCCGGATGCGATACGAAAACCGCTATTCGGCTTCCTAGGCGCTGTTTATCCGAAAATGGACTGGGCCCCCAAACCGCTGCGGGCCAAGTCGACCTTCCAGGCGCTCAGCCGAGACACGGTCGGCGGGTTTTTTCACAGCGTTTCCGTTCTTTACGACGGCGTCCGCCAGCCGATCTACAGCGATAATTTCCGCCGGGAATTGCAGGGCTATCATGCCCGTGACGTTCTCGACAGGGTCATGTCGAATGCGCCGTCAGACGATCATACGTCGCGTGTCCAGTATGCCGATCTCAAAACCTACCTGCCCGGCGACATTCTGACGAAAGTAGACCGGGCGAGCATGGCACATTCCCTCGAGGTGCGCGTGCCTATTCTGGATCACAAGTTTGTCGAATGGTCCGCGCGGCTTCCGTCATCCCTCAAGCTCAATGGCCGCGAGGGAAAACACATCTTCAAGAAAGCGCTCGAACCCCATCTGGGCAACGATATTCTTTACCGATCGAAAATGGGATTTTCGGTTCCCCTCGGTGCCTGGTTCCGCGGCCCGCTGAAGGAACGCGTCGGGGCTGCCCTGTCCGGTCCGGTTCTGGCGGATACCGGCTTGTTCGATATGGCGCAGCTACGCACGATCATGGATCAGCATCAGAGCGGCGCCCGCGAGCACTCTGCTGTCATGTGGGCGGTTCTGATGTTCGAGAGTTTCCTGCGGCAAGTGCATTATGCCGACCCTGCGCCGATACAGGAATCGACTGCGACCCCGGCGTAGTCGAGCGGGGCGCTGGCGAAGGCGACCTGCGGAAACGCGACTGGAAGTATGAAACCATGAGAGCCATGCGACAGCTGATGGGAACGAAATACGCCGCATATTTCGTTTTTGCGCTGTGCGCGTCGGCAATCATCGCATCCCGCCCGGGCGCGGCGGCGTCTCTTGTCGAGACGATAAGGCAGGTGAAGCCGAGTATTGTCGGCGTCGGCACATATCAGGAAATCACGCGGCCGCCATCGAAACTCCTTGGTACGGGGTTTCTGGTTGTCGACAACCGGCATATCATCACCAATTCGCATGTTCTGCCCAAATCGTTGAGGGTGTCGCGCAGGGAATTCTATTGCATCTTTGTCGGCAAGGGCCGTAATGCCACCATCGTGCGGGCGACGGTCGTTATGCGCGACGATGCCCATGATATTGCTTTGCTGCGTGCCGAAAAGCCGATCGACTCAAAGCCGATGACCCTGCGTGCTGCCCCCGTCCTGGCAGAGGGAGAGCAGGTGGCGTTTACCGGGTTTCCGATAGGAACGGTCCTGGGCCTTCATCCCGTCACGCATCGTGGGATTATCTCGGCGAAGACTCCGATTGTCATACCCCAGGCAACGCCCAAGCGCCTCGACCCGAAGATGATCAAACGCCTTCGGGAGACGTTCGAAGTTTATCAGCTTGACGCGACAGCCTACCCCGGTAACAGCGGCAGCCCGCTCTACGATCCGTCAAACGGGCAGGTCGTCGGCATCGTCAGCAGTGTTTTCGTGAAGTCGTCCAAGGAAAAGGCGCTGTCGGATCCCAGCGGAATCACGTATGCGATCCCGATAGATATCGCTATCCGGATGCTCAAAAAAGCAGGACTTCTCGAACGCTGACGGCGAAAGCTATTCGCGTACACTGAGCCGCCAGACAACCCAGATCAGGCCGAACAGCACGATTGTCGCAAGCGTGATCGGCGACGTTATGATTGGCAGCACATTCCGTTCCAGTGTTTCGAGCACGCGTTGAAGGGCGTTCGACGGGGCACGGTTCTGTTGCTCGGCTCTCTCGCGGTTTGTCGAAGGCGTACCGGCAATCCGGGTACCGGTTACTTCCGAGAATTTTACCGCGGTACCCGATTCCATATCGACGAGGAAAATCCCGCCGCTTTCCTGGAGCAGCAGCAGCGCGAATTCGCCAAACCCTGCGATCGAGAATGTTACCATACCTTCTGTCGTCAGGTCCGGGTTCAGGATCGTCACGATCAGGTTGTTGAGGGTAGCGTCGAGCAGCGATGCCGTCGAACCAGAGCCACTCGTGGAGCGGCCTGACTGACCTGGCGTGCTGTCGGTCGCTTCTCCCGGGACGGTGTTGATCAGCGCCTGCACAATGCTTGCTGACGACCCATCCGGCTGATTCGCGACCGAGTCCAGATTTGTGTTGGCGCTCCGTCCGGTGATCGGGCTTCCCTGGCCCAGAAACTCGTCGCGGACTGTCCGCGCAATGTCGTCGGTGTCGACTTCCTCAAGGCCGCGGTTCAGATCTGTACCAAGCGGGGCAAGGTCGGGTTCCAGCCGAATACGAACACCGCCGGCGCTTCGGTCAACGCGCGGAGCGGCCGCCAGACCCGCCGTAGGCACCGAGGGTCGGGCATTGGAAAGGGGATCGCGGAAGTCGCGTTCCGCTGCGCTATGGATCGTCGGGCCTGCTTGCACACTCGCCGGCAAAAGAACCAGAACAACAATCGTAACAGCCGATCGCATAGCGAATCGCGTCAAACATTTTCGCGAAAATGTCGGCATCAAATCATCTGCTTCTGAATTACGGCTTTCACGCAATTGATCTTAAGGGCCTATGCCTAACGAATTCATACGTTTGCCAAGATAGATTCTACGGTTACCGGTTACTATAAATACTTCGATGTCTATTGAATTTAAAATATCTGCCTCGGCCTTGCTGTGTGTTGCCATGGGGGAGGAATTTGGCCGGGGTCTGCCGCGCGGTCGACCGAAAACTGGCGAGGCACCGGTATTATCCGAGGTATCGATTGTTTACAATGCTTCAATCGAATGATAACCGGTGTGATCAGGCGTATAGCTCAGTGGCAGAGCGCCGCTATTACATGGCGGATGTCGGGGGTTCGATTCCTTCTGCGCCTACCATGCTGAATCTGTCATGATTGACCGAAGTGTTATAAGTAATTGCAATCATTGATAAAACCGTCTTTATTTGCGTCCAGTACAAGGCTGGATAACCTTTGAATTCGGTTTCGGCGCGCCTGTATAATGGCACCGCGCCGTTTCAGTGCAGTATTTTTTTGTGACCGTCCCGGGTGGCGGCACGTCCCAGACCGCCTTCGTGCGGGAGAACGAGTAAATGGTTCGGCTGTTCCGTCATTATGTTCCGGGTTCGCTCCTTTTGATTGGGATGATCGAGCATCTCTTTCTGATTTTTGCGATCTATATCGCCTTGTTTCTCCGCTGGGCGGATGCGGAAAACATAAGTGTCACATTGAAAGTCCACCTGCCCGAAGCGATTACGTTTGCGACGATCTTTACGTTCACGATGTTCGCCCTGGGTCTTTACAACAAAGATCATGCAGGCACCCTCGGTACTGTCTTTACAAGGCTTCTGTTCAGCTTTCTCGCCGGTTTCATCGCACTGGCGCTGATCTTCTATATTTATCCCGATCTGGTTATCTGGCGGAGCGCATTTGCCATCGCCTTCGTGATCGGTATCACCGGTATCATGCTTATTCGCTGGATGTTCCTGCATGTAGCGGATATCGAGACCTTCAAACGGCGTATTCTCGTTCTTGGCGTCGGCGATAAGGCGGCGCGGGTCGAGAAACTCGAGGATGGCGGCGGCTCGCATGGCTTTAAAATCGTTGGTTTCGTACCGATCAGCGATAAGGAAACAAAGGTAGCCGACGACCGGAACCTCTGGGGGAACATGTCCCTCGCAAATCTGTGCGGCGAAAAGGGCATTGAGGAAATCGTTGTCGCGGTGGACGAAAGGCGTGGCGGTATGCCGACCGGCGCTCTACTCGATTGCAAACTGGCCGGGGTCACGGTGACCGACTATTCCACGTTCTGGGAACGCGAGACCGGCAAGGTGGATCTCGATGCGCTCCATCCGAGCTGGCTGATTTTTTCGGACGGTTTCGTCGGTGGCTGGCTGCAGGCGATGCTCAAGCGGATATTCGACGTGGTCGCCAGTCTTGCCCTGCTTGTCGCGGCTTTTCCGGTCCTGCTCATTACCGGTATTCTTGTAAAACTGGAAAGCCCCGGCCCGGCGTTTTATCGTCAGGAACGGGTGGGGCTGAACGGTAAAAAATTCATGCTTCTGAAGTTTCGCAGTATGCGGACCGACGCGGAATCGGATGGCGTGCCGCGTTGGGCGGCGGTGAATGATAGCCGGATCACACGGCTCGGGAACTTCATTCGCAAGACACGTATCGACGAAATTCCCCAGATTTTCAATGTCCTCAAGGGCGAGATGAGCTTCATCGGACCCCGGCCCGAACGCCCGTTTTTCGTTGACCAGCTTCACGAAGCGATCCCGTATTATCAGGAGCGGCATCGGGTTAAACCGGGAATCAGCGGCTGGGCGCAGCTTAACTATCCCTATGGGGCGTCGATCGAGGACTCGAAGGAAAAATTTCAGTTCGATCTCTATTACATCAAGAATTACAGCCTGTTTCTCGATCTTATCGTCCTGATTCAGACTTTCCGTGTGGTCCTGTGGCCCAACGGTGCGCGCTGACGTGATTGATTCCTCGATCGAGTCGATAACCGGCAATATCGGCACCGTCAGCTATTCGATTTCCGCGCTGACATTCGTTCTGCTGACGATCCTGCTGTTTGCAAGCTGGAAGCGCGGTTGGGTCGGCGCGTGGCTTATCGTCGCCAGTGTCCTGACGGCGGCATGGAGCGTATCGACGGCTTACGGGTATTCGGTGGATGGGGGCAACCGACTTGCGACGAGTCTCCTCGAGATCCTGCGCGGCGGCGGCTGGTTGCTGTTTCTGGCGGGCGTACTTTCCAAGACCTGGGATACAGATGCTCACCGGAAAGCCGGCCGTCTGGTCTTTCCGGCGATCATCGCCCTGTGTGCATTCAACCTGTCGGTCAGTTGCGTCGACGGGACGACCGACCTCGATCTGGCCGGCAGCGTCGGGATCGATCTTGCGATCCTCGGGCGCCTGATTGTCGCGGTCGTCGGAATACTTCTGATCGAGAACCTCTACCGCAATACGAGGCGCGAGCACCGGTGGGGCATCAAGTATGTCTGTCTCGGTATCGGCGGCATGTTCGCCTATGAATTTTTCATGTATTCCGACGGTCTTCTGTTCCAGACAGTCAATCCCGAACTCGTGGACGCCCGGGGTATCGTCAACGCGGTGATCGCGCCGCTGATTGCCGTGTCGGCCGCCCGCAACCCCGACTGGTCGCTCGATGTCGCCGTTTCGCGGCGGGTTATCTTCCACTCCGCCACGCTGATCGGTGCCGGGATCTACCTGCTCCTCATGGCTGCAGCAGGCTTCTACCTCCGTGAATTCGGTGGCGAATGGGGCCCGGCGGTCCAGGTCGTTTTCCTGTTTGCCGCCGTAATCCTGCTTTTTCTCACCCTGTTCTCGGGCAGTTTCCGGGCGTGGGTGAAGGTCAATATCAACAAATATTTTTTCACCTATCGCTATGACTATCGCGAGGAATGGCTGCGCCTGATCAGGACGATTTCATCCGTCGGGTCGGGGCGCGACCTGACCGAACGTGTCATCCGCGGCCTCGCCGATATTGTCGAGAGCCCCGAAGGCACCTTGTGGCTGTATAGCGAGCCGGATCAGTTCGAATTGCTGAAGTCCTGGAACAGTCGGGTTCTGGAAGGTACACAAACCGCCGACCCCGAGTTCGCGGCGCTGCTGGAAGAGCACCAGTGGGTTATCAATCTCGATCAGTTTCGGGAAGATCCCGACCAGTACGATCAACTGGTCATTCCCGACTGGCTGCGCGATACACGCGACGATGTCCGCGCATGGCTTGTCGTCCCGCTGCTGCATCATGACCGGTTACTCGGTATCCTGATGCTCGGCCAGCCGCGGGTTCTGCGCGAATTGAACTGGGAGGATTACGACCTCCTGAAAACAGTCGGGCGGCAATCGGCAAGCTACCTTGCGGAACAGCAGTCGGCCCGGGCGCTGGCAGAGGCCAAGCAGTTCGACGAATTCAACCGGCGCTTCGCCTTTGTGTTGCATGACATCAAGAATCTGGTCAGTCAGCTGTCGCTGATGGTTAAAAACGCCGAGAAACATAAAAACAATCCTGCGTTCCAGGAAGATATGCTCCAGACCGTCAGCGAGTCCGTTGAAAAAATGAACAATCTGCTGGTCCGGTTGCATGAAGGCGGAAAACAGGCTGCCGCATCGACGGCGCTCGACCTGCCCCGGTTCCTCGCGCAGCTTGTTGAACGCAACACCCGGGCCGGCGGGCGGCTGGTATTCGAATGCGATATTGAAGGGATTGCCGTGATAACGGACGAAGAACGGCTTGGCGCTGTCATGGCGCATGTTATAGATAACGCTCTGGACGCAATCGATGACGACGGCAGGATAGTGGTGCGTCTCGGGACGAGCGGCCGCGAAGCAGTGATCGAAGTGGAAGACAATGGGTGTGGCATGTCGGCGGAGTTTATCAGGGATGAGCTGTTCAAGCCGTTCAGAACGTCTAAAGGTGCGGGCTACGGGATCGGCGCCTTCGAGAGCCGCGAATATGTTCGCGAAAACGGTGGTCGTATGAATATCCAGAGCGAGACAGGTGTCGGCACCAAAGTCACGATCCGCCTGCCGGCGATCGGGCTTGCGGACGGTCTGATATCAACTGATCCGGCGACAACATGAGCGACAAGCAAAGAAAGCTTCTTATCGTCGATGACGATACGGGGATCCAGCGCCAACTCCGCTGGAGCTTCGATGAATACGATGTTTCGGTCGCAGGAGACCGCGAAGAGGCGATCGCCCAGTTCAGGTCGGAAGCGCCTTCGGTGGTGACCGTTGATCTTGGCTTGCCGCCGGACCCTGACGGCGCCTCCGAGGGATTTGCGACGGTTGAGGAGATCCTCAAGCTATCGCCCGAGTCCAAGGTCATCGTCGTGACCGGCAACGAGGATCATGACAATGCCCTGAAGGCCGTTGCCTTGGGCGCTTACGACTTTTACCGCAAGCCGATCGATTCCGACGAGCTCGGACATATTATTCAGCGTGCCTATCAGCTCTATGATCTTGAGCAGGAAAATCGGCGGCTGGCGGAACGCGGCAGCGGTGCGGCGCTGACCGGCGTGATTTGCGCCGACCCGGAAATGCTCAAAGTCTGCCGCCTGGTCGAAAAGGTGGCGCCGACGAGCGTGACGGCAATGCTGCTTGGCGAAAGCGGTACCGGCAAGGAAGTCCTTGCGAGGGCCGTACATGAACTCAGCCCCCGGGCGGACAAGCCGTTTGCGGCTATCAACTGCGCTGCTATCCCCGAGAACCTGCTCGAAAGCGAGCTTTTCGGTCATGAAAAGGGATCCTTCACGGGGGCTGTCCGTCAGCAAAAGGGCAAGGTCGAACTGGCGGATTCCGGCACGCTGTTTCTGGATGAGGTCGGCGACATGCCGTCCGCTATTCAGGCCAAGCTCCTGCGGTTTCTGCAGGAACGAACCTTCGAGCGTATCGGCGGCCGTCAGTCCATCGCCGTGGATGTCCGGGTGATCTGCGCGACCAACCAGAAGCTTGAAGAAATGATTGCTGCCGGTACGTTTCGCGAAGACCTGTATTACAGGTTGAGCGAAATGGTGATTAACATCCCGCCACTGCGCGAACGCGTGGGCGACGCCGAGATGCTGGCCCAGGCTTTTCTGCAGAAATTTGCCGAGGAACAGGGAAAATCCATCCGCGGGTATACCCGCGAAGCGCTCGCCGCCATATCTGTCTATGAATGGCCCGGCAATGTCCGGGAGTTGGAAAACCGGGTGAAACGGGCGTTGATCATGGCGGAGGGCAACCGGATAACACCTGAGGACCTCGATCTGGAAGAGGTCGATGGCGGTGCCGAAATCCTCAATCTCGCGAAAGCGCGGGAGGATGCGGAGAAAAGGGAAATTCCCCGCGCCCTGTCACGGGCGGACGGGAATATCACGCAGGCAGCTAAACTGCTGGGTATAAGCCGTCCGACACTGTACGATTTGATGCGCCAGCACGGCTTCAAGGTCGATTAACGAAATCAGGCTATCGATGCCCTCGCTGTGCTGGAAAATGATTGTTTGGTGCGTGTATTAATGTCACCGAACGCTCCAACGGGAGAGTAAAGAATGAAGACGAAACTGACGAACAGGGTTTTTACGGCGACGGCAATTGCCGTCAGTCTCGTCTGGCTGGGCATCGCAACGCCCGACGTGGTGCATGCGGCGGCGGTCGATAAGGAAAAGTCTGAAAAATTCCTGCGCGAGGCCGAAGAATTCCTCAAGAAGGGCGACGGTAACGCCGCTGTCATTCAGCTCAAGAACGCGCTCCAGTCCGATCCGGGCAACGTCGCAGCGCGGCGGCGGCTGGGTGAAATCTATCTGCGTGTCGGCAACGGTCCGTCGGCAGAAAAAGAATTCAAAGCCGCGATGCGCCGTGGCGCGAACGACACCAACATGAAGATCCTTCTTGCCCGTGCCTACCTGTTGCAGGGCAAGAACAAGGAAGCCCTCGAAGAGGTGTCGGGCGACGTTACCGATGAAGAAGCCCGCCCCGATGCCCTTATCGTCCGCGGCCAGGCGCTGCTCGGCCTGCGTGATTTTGACAAGGCGCGCGCCGCACTTGCCGATGCCGACAAGTTGCGCCCCGAAGATGTCCGCGCGAAGATCGGCCTGGCGCAGAGCTTTGTAAGCCAGGGGAAGATCAAAGAGGGCGAGGCAGAAATTGACGAAGCGCTGCGGCGCAAGCCCGAATCGGTCGAAGCCCTTGTTCTCAAGGGCGAATTGCGGCGTCTCAATAAAGATCTCGACGGCGCGGTGCAGCAGTTCGACAAGGCGGTAAACGTCAACGACAAGAATCTCCTCGCGCGGTTGGGACGTGCGGCATCGCTGATCGATCTCGGCAGAGACCAGGACGCTCAGGCCGATCTCGACACGGTTTTCAGACGCGTGCCCAAACATCCCCTCGCGAGCTATCTGCAGGCCCTGATACTGGCGAAGAAAAAGGATTACGCAGCGGCGCAGGAAACCCTGCAGCAGGCGGGTCGTTTTCTCGACAACCACATGCCCAGCGTCTTTCTGCGCGGCGCGATCAGCTATGCGCTGAACCAGTACGAGCAGGCTGTATCGAATCTCGAACGCTATACGCAGGCGGTACCGACAAACACCCGCGCCCGTAAACTTCTCGGTGCCACGCTGGTGCGAAAACGCGAAGCGGCGCGCGCGATCGAGGTGCTTGAGCCGCTGGCCACCGAAGACACAAAGGACGCTCAGCTGCTGACGCTTCTGGGAAGCGCATATATGCAGGTCGGCAAGTTCAATGAAGGAACGGCCTATTTCAGTCGGGCGTCGGATGCAGCGCCCGACGTAGCGTCGATTCGCATGCAGCAGGCCCTTGGCAATCTTGCCCAGGGACAGGCCGACGCCGCGGTCGGCCAGCTCGAAAATGCGATCAATCTGGATCCCGAAGCGCGTCAGGCGACGGTCCTGCTGGCCCTGGTCAAACTCCGCAAACGCGATTTTGACGGCGCCCTGGTTGCGGCCAAACGCCTTCAGGAGCAGATGAAGGACAACCCGCTTGCAGAAAACCTGATCGGGGCGGCGTATCTCGGCAAGGGCGATCGCAAGGCAGCGCGCGAGACTTTTGAGGCAGCGCTCAAGAAGAAGTCCGATTTTCATCCTGCCCGCATGAATCTGGCACAGCTGGACCTTCAGGATAAAAAGGTCGCCGAAGCCAAGAAACACTACGAGACCATTATCGAGCAGGATTCGAAGCACATGGGTGCGATGCTCGCGATGGCGAATATTTCGGCTCAGGAAGACGACCGCCCGGCCGTTATTTCATGGCTCAAACGCGCCAGCGAGGCCAATCCGAAATCGCTGACGCCCAATTTGCGGCTTATCCAGTATTACGGTCGCAACCGTGAATTCCAGAAGGCCGTCGCGGTCGCACGCGGCCTGTCCAACAGCCAGCCCGACAATCCCCGGGTGCTCGAAGCCCTCGGCCGGGCGCAGACGGCGGCCGGCGATCCGATTGCGGCGGTTCAGACCTACAAGCGCCTGTCGTCTCTCAACCCGAAATCCGCCGCGATACTGGGGCTGATCGCCGGTGCCCAGATCACGGCGAAAGACCCGGATTCTGCCCGCGATACGCTCAAAGACGCGATCGCGCTCGATGAGAAATATCTGCCCGCAAAAATCGCGCTGGTCGAGCTTGAATCCTCGGAGCAGAGGTTCGACGAGGCATTGAGCCTTGCGGCGGAACTGAAAGCCGAGCAACCGGAATCGCATTACGGCGACCTTCTGACGGGCGACGTGCTGATGCGCCAGAAAAAGTTCGCTGAAGCTGCTGCGGCGTATGAGATGGCGATTGCCAAATCCGACAGCGCGACCCTCGCCATTCGCCGCTTCAATGCGAACCGTCAGGCAGGCAGTGCCGATGATGCCCTGAAAGAGCTTCAGGCATGGGTCGACAAGAAAGACGACCGCGGCGCACGTCATGTTCTGGCGAGCGCCTACCTGTCGTCGAACAAGAACGAGGATGCCATCCGCGAATCGGAGAAACTGCTCTCGAAGGAGCAAGACAATCCCGTTCTGCTCAACAACCTGGCCTGGCTGTATCAGCAGAAAAACGACAAGCGGGCCCTTGAGTATGGTGAACGGGCCCTGAAGGCGGCGCCAAAGTCTGCGGCCGTCATCGACACGGTCGGCTGGATTCTCGTCGAACAGGGCCATGACGTGAAACGCGGCATGGAATTGCTCCAGCAGGCGCATCAGATCGCACCGAAACAGGGCGACATCCATTACCATTATGCCTTTGCCCTCAACAAGAACGGTCAGGTCCCCGAAGCCAAGCGAAGCCTCGAACGCCTGATCGGTTCCGGGGTGAAATTCTCCAAGCTGGAAGAGGCGAAAGCACTGCTGAAGCAGCTTGGCGGGTAAGCGGCGCTAGGCTTCCGGCGGTTCGCTCAGGAGCGTGTAAACTTCGTGCGGGGTAGAGGGCCGTCCCCCCACCTCGTTGATAAAATAATCGAAGTACCGGTCGAACCGGTCGAGGAACACAGCGAGGTCGTCGTCATTCCGCACGTAAGGGGTACATCCCGGTTCGAGCGAAGGACTGTGATAGGTGAAGCTGAATACCCGCCGGCCGGCCGCCAGCATCGTGCGTGTCAGCCGTTGGTGTTCTGTATGCGTTATCCCTTCGGGCGTGAGCACGATCCTGTCCAGCAACCGCAGCCGCGAACTTATCCCTGTCAGTTTGAGCGCCCGCCCGAGCGGCGAACTGATCCGGTTCCAGCCGGCCCAGCCCAGATTCGCAAACATACCGGTAAAGCCCGCGGACAGCGGTATTTCCAGGATCCGGTCCTTGCCGAACCAATAGGGCGCCGCGTCGCAATGACGGAAATCGGGCCCTTCGTCGTCCCTGAAATCGGTGCGCGGCACGACGCTGGCATCGATCCGGTAACCGAGTTCGGACAGGATGTCCGCCGTATTGGGGCCAACCCCGTACCGGCCGGCTTTGTATATTTCCGGGCGGTCGCCGAACCGTTTGGCAATTTCCTCGGTCAGGCGTTCCAGCTTCGCTTTTTCAAGGTCGCGCGGCAGGTTGCCGGGATAGGAATTCAGGTTCGATACCTGCTCGTCGAACGGCGGGGACACCCACGGATGCAGGTGCGTGCCGATCTGACACAATCCGTCGTCGTAAAGTTCCTTCAGCGGGGCGTAGCCGCTCTCCTGGCTCGCCACCGGATAGTCGACGACGTAGGTCGGCCGGATACCGTATTTCTCGAAAATCCGATGCGCCCGGTATTGCGATGAAATTGCTGCCGTCGATGTCTGGTCCCGCGATACCGGCCGGCCCCAGTCGAATTCCTCCTCGGTATCGACCACGACCAGCAGCAGTGGCTGGTCGATATCCGCGTCGGGGGTATTCCAGTCGGATGGATCAAGCATCGGGTTCAGGCCGTTGGGGCGGTGACAATTTTCCGCGGCGTCGCAATGCACCGCAAACGCGTGGTTAGCACATAGATGGCCGTCAAAAAACACATGCTGCATGTTTTCCCGTCTTTCGGGGCAGGGGGCGTGCCGATCCGCATCACCGCCGTGATGAACCATTTCGGCGACAGGTGCCGACATACCGTCATCGCGCTCGACGGAAATGCCGATGCCGCTGACCGCATAGAGCCGGGGGTGGATGTGCGAATTCTGCATCCCGAAATCAGCAAAAAACACCCGGTCCGGACATTGAGCGCGATCTCGGGGCACCTGCGGAAAATAAATCCCGATATTCTACTCACCTTTAACTGGGGGGCGACCGAGTGGGCGCTGGTTAACCGGTTTTCGACCCGTATCCGCAACATCCATTTCGAAAGCGGGTTCGGGCCGGAAGAAGCCGTCCGTCAGAAATTCCGACGGGTCCTGTTCCGGCGTTCGGCGTTGCGCCGGGCGGAGCGCATCGTGGTGCCGTCGGAAAATCTGGTGCGCATTGTCCGCGATAACTGGCGCTTCGATCCCGACAAAATTCAGCTGATACCGAATGGTGTCGACTGCGAGCGGTACGGGGCAACACCCGAACCCGCGGCCCTGCCGGGTTTCGATGCCGCCGCGTCGACCGTCATCGGCACCGTGGCGCCGCTGCGTGCGGAAAAGAACATCGGCTGGATGATAGAATCGTTTTCGCGTGTGGCCGCCGCCGGAACCGCCCGGTTGCTGATTGTCGGCGACGGACCGACTCGCAGAACGCTCGAAGCGATGGCGCAGGCATCGCCGGCAGCCGACCGGATTCATTTTGCAGGCTATATAGGCCAGCCGGAGAAAGTCTTCGGGCTGATGGACGTCTTCGCCATGTCGTCGGATACCGAACAAATGCCCAATGCGCTGTTGCAGGCGATGGCGGCAGGCCGGCCCGTTATATCGACCGATGTCGGCGATGTCCGCCCGATCGTTTCCGCCGGAAACCGGGATTTTGTGTTTCCGGTGGGTGATGCCGCGGGTTACGACCGCGGGCTCGCCGCCATGATCGCGGATCGGGAGCTGCGTACACGGCTGGGCTCGGCAAACCGTCAACGCGCGGTCGACATCTACAGCATGGACAAAATGCTGGCCGCGTATCGGAAACTGCTGTTGCCGTGAAGATCCTGACCTTCACGTCGCTGTATCCGAATGCCGTCAATCCGCAGCACGGTATTTTCGTTGAGACCCGGCTGCGCAAACTTGTCGAATCCGGCGAGGTCGATGCGCGGGTGATCGCGCCGATCCAGTCATTCCCCGTATCCTTCGGCCCGTTTGCCCGTTACGCGGCCTTTGCCGCGGCGCCCCGCCTCGAGACCCGGCACGGAATCGATATTCATCATCCCCGCTTCCTGTCGGTGCCCAAGATCGGTATGCGGCTCACTCCGTCGAGCATGGCGATCGCGGCGCGCAAGCTGTTCCGGGAAATCGTCGAGAGAGACTCGATCGATCTGATCGATGCCCATTATTTCTATCCCGATGGCGTGGCCGCGGCGACGCTCGCCGCCGAAACCGGCATTCCCTGTGTCATCACCGGCCGCGGCACCGACCTGAACCTGTTTCCGGAATTCCCTGCCGCCCGCCGCAAAATTCTGAAGGCGGTCGATCGCGCCGCCGCCTGCATCACGGTATCGGATGCCCTGCGGACACGCCTGATCGCGATCGGTGCGCCGGCGGACAAGGTGACCACGTTGCGGAACGGGGTCGATACCGTGCAGTTTGCGCCTGTATCGGCAGCGGACAGACAGGTGGTCCGGCAGCGTTATAACCTGACAGGCAGGACAATCATCGCCGTCGGCAACCTGGCGCCGGAAAAGGGTCAGATGCTGATCGTGGAGGCCCTGCGGGCCCTGCCCGACGTTACGCTGGTGCTGGTCGGCGACGGTCCCGACGGCGACCGCCTGGATTCGTTTGTCGAGGACAACGACCTTGCCGGGCGCGTTCGCCGGCTCGGCCGGGTACCGCAATCCGATCTGCCGGAACTGTATAGTGCCGCCGATGTGTCGGTGCTGGCGTCAATGCGCGAAGGCTGGCCCAATGTTCTGCTCGAATCCATGGCCTGCGGTACGCCGGTGGTCGCGGCGGATGTCGGCGGCGTGCGGGAAATGGTGACGGCCCCTGCGGCGGGCCGCGTCGTGGCCGAGCGCACGGCGGAGGCCTTTGCCGCAACGATATCTGTCACGCTGGACGCGCCGCCCGACCGTGCCGCGACCCGCCGTCATGCCGAAGGGTTCGACTGGGCGGAGACCACCCGGGGTCAGATCGATTTGTTCCGGCGGGTTCTCGCCGGTTAATCGACCATACGCCCCAGCGCCGTGCCATAGGCTTGGCGGTAATTGGCCGCGGAATTGGCCCAGGTGCGCTCGGTTTCGACAAAGTTTCTGCCGGCCCTGCGCTGGGCGTCCCATGTCCCGGGGGCGCCGAGCACGCGGAGGATCGTCGCCGTCAGATCGTTCACGTCGTCGGCGCGGAACAGGTTTCCGGTCTCGCCGTCCCGGATCAGTTCCCTGTGGCCGCCGACGTCCGAGGCGACCATGATCTTGTTCTGCGCCATGGCTTCCAGCGGCTTCAGCGGGGTCACGATATCGGTCAGGCGCATCGAGATGCGCGGATAGACCAGCAGGTCGACAAGGCTGTAATAGCGCTGCACCTCCGAATGATGGACCCGGCCGGTAAAAATCACCGCTTCGGGGTTGGAAAGTGCGGCCGCCCGGGCGCGCAGGTCTGCATCCTCCGGCCCGCCGCCGACCAGCAACAGCCGGATATCCGGGTCCGCCGCCAGCAGGGCCGGCATGGCCTCGATCAGCAGGTGCAGCCCTTCATAGCCGTAGAAAGAACCGAGGAAGCCGAGCACCTTCTTGCCGTCGAGGCCAAGCTCCGCGCCCAGCGCGTCGTCGCGCGGAAGGTCGGCGGTAAATTCGCCGGGGTCGACCGCGTTGGCGATCACCGTGATGCGGTTTTCCGGAATCCCGCGCGCGGCGATATCGGCGCGCAGTCCCTCGCAGATCGTGGTGACCGAATTGGCGCGCTTCAGGGCCCGGGTCTCCAGCGCCCGGGTCAGGCGGTAGCGCAGGCTGCCCTCCGTCGTCGAACCGTGGCTCGCCGCCGCATCTTCCCAGAACGCGCGGACCTCGTAATTCACCGGGATCCCGTGGCGTTTGCCGGCGCGGATCGCGGGCAGCGCGTTCAGCACCGGCGAATGGGCATGGATCAGGTCGGGTTCGATCTCGGGAATGATCTCGTTGAGCCGGGCCTCGGTCGCCGCCATTTCGGCGCGTTCGCGCAGCACCGGCAGGTTGGGTCCGCCGGGTGCCGGGGTGCGGTAAAACACCCAGCCATCCACGGTTTCCTGCGGCTTGTAAGGTTCGGTATGACGCGGGGTCGTCAGATGATGGGTTTCCCAGCCCAGACGGCGCTGCTCGGTCAGCAGCGAGAGCGTACGGAACGTATAGCCGCTTTGCAGCGGGATCGAATGATCGAGAACGTGAAGAATTCGCATGTGAGCCAGAATACCTTTGGTCATTCTATATCGCGTCACGCCCCGCGCCGCCACCATCTGAATGCGAATCCGCTTGATTAATCCGTACACGGATGATTATATTCAGGGCAGATGAACGGCAGGCAACAATGCTAGTATTCCGGTACCAGCCCGGAATACGCATCAGGAGATAAGACGATGAGCAGCGCACTTCACGAAAAACCCGCGATGACGAATACGCGCGCCGATTTCTACGGGCGTATGGCCGAACAGAACATGACCCCCCTGTGGGAGGTGCTGCACACCCTGCTCGCCGAAGAGCCGGTGACGGACGCGGTGCCCCACAAGTGGGATTACGACGAATGCCGTCCCTATATCATGGAATCCGCCGATATCATCTCCGCGGAAGAGGCCGAGCGTCGTGTGATGGTGCTGCAGAACCCGGGCCTCGAGGGCCGCTCCTGCATCACGGAATCGCTCTATGCGGGCCTGCAGCTCATCATGCCGGGCGAAGTGGCGCCCGCGCATCGTCATTCGCCCTGCGCGCTGCGCTTTATCGTCGAAGGCACCGGCGCCTATACCGCGCTGAACGGTGAAAAGGCGTTCATGGAGGTCGGCGACCTGATCCTCACCCCGTCCTGGGTGTGGCACGATCACGGCCATGAGGGCGACGTGCCCGTGGTCTGGCTCGACGGGCTCGACCTTCCCCTGGTGCGCGGCCTCAGCCCGGTTTTCGCGGAATCCTACGGCGATCCCGAATTTCCGCAGGGCCGCCCGACCGGCGACAACATGGCGCGCTATGGCGGCAACATGCGCCCGTTCGGCGAAAAGATCACCTCGGCCAATTCGCCGGTGTTCCATTTCCCCTACACCGATATCCGCGAAACGATCGAGACGGTCGCCAAGGCCGACGATATCGATGCCCGGCACGGCTACAAGCTCGAATACATCAACCCGACCACCGGCGGCCCGGTGATGCCGACCATCGCCACCTATATGCAGAAACTGCCCACGGGCTTTGCCGGCGACACCTACCAGACCACGGCCGCCTGGGTGTATAGCTGCGTCGAGGGATCGGGCCGCACCCATGTCGGCGACGAGACGATCGAATGGAAAGCGAAAGACACCTTCGTCGTTCCCGCCTGGTACGAACACCGCCACGAAGCCGACGACGATGCCTTCCTGTTCAGCTTCACCGACCAGCCCGTGCACGAAAAGCTCGGCCTGTTCCGGGACAATACGAACGGCTGAGGCACGTCCGCTTCGGCGGCGGTTCTGACGATCAAAACGCCGGTGCGGGTTTCGCGCCGGCGTTTTTTATTCAGGTTACCCGACCCTCGCCAGGATCAAAGCTGGTGCCTAGGCACCCCCATGCAGCTTCGCGAGCAGCGCAATCAGGTCCGCCCGCTCGGCGTCGCTCAGTCCCGCCGCCACGTCGGCTTCGTGCGCCAGCGCGAGGTTCTTCAGCGTCGCCAGCGCCGCCGTCCCCTTGTCGGTCAGCCGCAGCGCGTGGCTCCGCCGGTCCGTGGGCGAGACGTTGCGGACGACAAGCCCGCGCTCCTCGAGGCGGTCGATGATCTGCACCAGGGTGGACCGGTCGAAGCGCAGCGCTTCGGCGACCGCGCTCTGGCTGATATCGGGGTTGGCTTCGATCAGCAGCAGCGTGCCGAATTGCGGCGGAGAAATGCCTTCCCGGCCGACCGTTTTGCCGAAATGCTGAAACAGGGTCAGCTGCGCGCAGCGCAGGTTGAAACCCATGAGATCCGGCAGCAGGCCCATATCGACGTCGCTGCGGGGGCTCTTCGTTTCGGCTGTTTTTGGTGCCGCCATGCTGGCTCTTTCTCTGCGTCTTTCTCTGCGGGCTTGCGAACGGCCCTCGCCGTCCTGTCTAGCCGAATGTTTTCCTGAAATCGTCGGGGATCAGCCCGGCCTTGAGCTTGGTGTGGTCATCGGGATCGAACAGGCCCCAGATACGCACCTCCGTGCCTTCGACGGCGATCTCGCCGTCATTCCAGATGTTATGCGTCACGGTAAAGCTTTTGCCGCCGAAGCGCGAAATAAAGCTTTCGACCTCGACATCGTCGGTCCAGCGGACGCGCCCCCTGAACGACGCCTGCGCGTCGACCAGCGGCAGCCCGGCGATGTTGCGGGTCTCGACCAGCCTGTCATAGGGCTCGCCCCCGGCGTCGAGCAGCTTGTGCGTGCCGATATCGAACCAGCGGAAATAGTTCGGATAAAACATCTGGGCCAACGGATCGCAATCGGCCCATTCGGCGCGGGTCTGGTATCTGTTCGTAAACGGCAAGTTTCTGCTCCGCCTGCTTGGTTCAGTCTTCGAAGTCTTCGCGGGTCAGGATAGAGATCAGCCGGATGCCTTCTTTCCGGAAATTCTCCTCCGCGCCTTCAAGACGGTCGACCACGGTGACGACAACCGACACCTTGCCGCCGCCTTCGCGCTTGACCGCTTCGACGGCCTGCATGGCGGAGCCGCCGGTCGTGGTCACGTCCTCGACGATCAGCACGTTGCCGCCCGGCACCATGTTGCCCTCGACCTGTTTTTCGGTGCCGCGTTCCTTCACTTCCTTGCGCACCATGAATCCCGGCAGCGGATGCGCGGTACCGGCCGAGGCCTGCGCCACCGACGTGACGATCGGAACCGCGCCCAGCGCCATGCCGCCGACGCAATCGAGGTCGAGGCCGGCGACCGCTTCGAGGATCAGTTCGCCCGTCAGACGGGCGCCGTCGGGGTCCATCACGCTCGGTTTCATGTTGAAGTAATAGGGGCTGGTCACACCCGATGCGAGTTTGAAGTCGCCGCCGCGCGACAGCGATTTGGCGGCGATGATGTCGCGCAGCTGTTTCTTCCGGTCGTCCATCGGTCTTCGTTCCTTTGCGTTTCTTGTTCTGACGCGGCCCGGCCGCTCATGACTCGGGCGGCTTTGCCGCGTATATCTCAGGCGGCTTTGCCGCGTGTGTCTCAGGCGGCTTTGCCGCCGTGCATCGCCTGCCATACCTTCATCGGCGTTGCCGGCATGTCGATATCCTTCACGCCGTATTCGGCCAGCGCGTCGACGATGGCATTGACCACCGCGGCGGTCGATCCCACCGTGCCGGATTCGCCGCCGCCCTTCACGCCCAGCGGGTTGGTCTGGCAGGCCTCGACGAAATCGGCGGTTTCGATCATCGGCAGGTCGTCGGCGCGCGGCATGCAGTAATCCATGAACGAGCCCGAAAGTATCTGGCCGTCGGTATCGTAGGTCACGTCTTCCATCAGCGCCTGGCCGACGCCCTGTGCGACACCGCCGTGAACCTGGCCGCCGAGCAGCAGCGGGTTGATCACCTCGCCCGAATCGTTGACCGCGATGTGACGGACCAGCTCGACGAACCCGGTATCGGGATCGATCTCGACCTCGGAGAAATGCGTCCCGTTCGGCCAGTTCGGACCGGTTTCCGGCGTCCAGGTGCCTTCGGCCTCGAGCCCCAGCCCCAGTTCGCCCGGCCAGCCCATCGGCATGTAGGACATCGGCACCATGTCGCAGATATGGATCGATTTGTCGGTGCCGGCGACCGTCAGGTTGCCCTCGCTGAATTCGATATCCTCCTCGGCCGCTTCCAGCACGTGGGCTGCGATCTTCTTTGCCTTTTCGATAATCTTGTCGGCGGCATTGCGCAGCGCCGAGCCGCCGATGGTCATGGAACGCGAGCCATACGTGCCGCGCCCGTAGGTGACCGTGTCGGTATCGCCCTGCACCAGGCGGATTTTCTCGAACGGCACGCCGAGCCAGGAATGGATCATCTGGGCATAGGCCGTCTGATGGCCCTGGCCATGGCTGTGAGTGCCGGCAACGACCGACACCGCGCCGGTTTCGTCGAAGCGGATTTCCATCCGGTCGTTGAACGGTGAGGCGAAATCGATGAACGAGCACACGCCGATGCCGCGCAGCTTGCCGCGGGATTCGGTCTCCGCCTTGCGGGCGGGGTATCCGGGCAGGTCGGCGACCTGCGCCGCGTGTTCGGTGATACCGGCGAAATCGCCCGAATCGTAGACCGTCGGCACCAGCGTGGTGAACGGCATCTTGTCCTTGGCGATATAGTTGCGCTTGCGGATTTCCACGGGGTCGATGCCCATTTCGTCCGCCGCGATGTCGAGCAGGCGTTCGACCACGTAGACCGCTTCCGGGCGGCCCGCGCCGCGATACGGACCGGTCCAGGTGGTGTGGCTGAACACGACGCGGATATGGATATGCATCGCTTCGTATTCGTAGACGTTCGGGTACACCATCGAGCCGATACAGGCCGGCACCGGCGCCGAGGCCGACAGGTACGCGCCGAGGCCGTAATCGGCCTTCACGCGGATCGCGAGGATCTTGCCGTTCGCATCCAGCGCCATTTCGCTCAGGCATTCGGCGTCCCGCCCGTGGGTGTCGCTGACCAGGGATTCCGACCGGGTCGCCGTCCATTTGACCGGCCGGCGCAGGCGCATCGCGGCCCAGGCGCACATCGCGTCCTCGGGGAACACGCCGCCCTTCATGCCGAACCCGCCGCCGACATCGGGCGCGACCACGCGGAACGCGGTGGCGGGCTTATGGAAAATCTCGGCATAGACGGCGCGGTGCTGGTGGGTGCCCTGGCTCGACATGTAAATCGTCCAGTTCTGCTGCGACGCGCGGTATTCCGACAGCGCCGCCCTCGGTTCCATCGCGTTGGCGGAGATCCGGTTATTGTGCAGATCGGCGGTGACCACGTGGGCTGCCTTTGCAAAGGCCGCATCCGTGGCGGCCGCGTCGCCGCGGTCCATCTCGAACCACAGATTGCCCTTGTTCTCGTCCCAGACCTGCGGCGCGCCGTCCTTGACCGCCTCGCGGGTCGAGCCCACGGCGGGCAGGGATTCGTAATCGACCAGAATCATCTCTGCCGCGTCCTGCGCCTGGTTGGCGGTGTCGGCGACGACGAAGGCGACGCAGTCGCCGACGCAGCGGACCTTGTCGGCCGCCAGGATCGGGTGCGCCGGGGTCGGCGACGGCGGTCCGCCGAACGCCATCGGCGGCACATGGCAGTGCAGCGCGCCCAGCCCGTCGGCGGCGACGTCCTTGCCGGTCAGCACAAGCTGCACGCCGGGTGCGGCCTCGGCGGCGGAGGTGTCGATGGATTTTATATCGGCATGGGCATGCGGCGAGCGCAGCACGTAGCCGTAAAGCTGGCCATGCAGGTTGATGTCGTCGACATACTGTCCCTGGCCCATCAGAAATTTCGGGTCTTCCGTGCGCGGCACGGGCTGTCCAACACCGAATTGCATGTGCGTATCCCTTTGAATTGGGGTGTTTCCCTGTCGGGCCGGATATTTAACCAAACGCCGCGGCGAGTCGAGGGGGCGGAGGCTAAAACAGTGGACTTCGACCCCCGTCTGGCCATATTACCCGCGCTATGACCGAATTGGCTTTTACAAAGATGCACGGGCTCGGCAACGACTTCGTGGTGATCGATGCGCGCAGCGGGAAACCGGGGCATGGCGTGGCGATCGACGATGCCCGTGCGGCGGCGATTGCCGACCGGCGGACCGGCGTCGGCTGCGACCAGTTCATCATCATCGAGGACGCGCCGGATGCGGGGGCGGATGCCTTCATGCGCATCCGCAATGCCGATGGCGGCGAGGTCGATGCCTGCGGCAATGCGACCCGCTGTATCGGCGCGGTGCTGCTCGAAGAAACCGGCGCTGATGAAGTGCGGGTACGCACCGGGGCCGATTTGCTGACGGTCACGCGGGCCGGCTACGGGCTGGTGACCGTCGATATGGGCGTGCCGCGCACCGGCTGGCAGGACATCCCGCTCAGCGCCGAGGCCGACACGTTGCATCTCGATCTGGCCTGCGGGCCGTTATCGGACCCGGCGGCGGCCAGCATGGGCAATCCGCATGCGACGTTTTTTGTCGAAGAGATAGACTCGGTGCCGATCGCGCTTGTCGGGCCCGAACTCGAACACAATTCCGTCTTTCCCGAGCGCGCCAATATCGGCGTCGCGCAGATTCTCGCGCCCGACCGGATGCGCCTGCGCGTCTGGGAACGTGGCGTCGGGCTGACGCTCGCCTGCGGCACCGGGGCCTGCGCGGCGGTGGTGAACGCCAGCCGGCGCGGGCTCGGCAACCGGCGCATGGTCGTCGTGGTCGATGGCGGCGAGTTGCTCATCGACTGGCGCGAAGACCGGCCGACCGGCGCCGGGCGGGTGTTCATGACCGGGCCCGCCGAAACCAGTTTTTCCGGCGTTATCCCGGCCGGGCTGCTGTCATGACCGCGCCCGGAACCGCCCCGAAAATCCTGACCTTCGGCTGCCGCCTGAACGCGTTCGAATCCGAGGTCATGCGCGGCCATGCCGATGCCGCGGGCATGACGGATGCGATTATCGTCAATTCCTGCGCGGTCACGGCGGAGGCGGAACGCCAGGTGCGCCAGTCGATCCGCCGCGCGCGGCGCGAAAACCCCGGGTCGCAGATTATCGTCACCGGCTGCGCCGCGCAGATCGATCCCGGCAAATACGCCGCGATGGAAGAGGTCGACCGCGTCATCGGCAATACGGAAAAGCTCGCCGCGGATACCTGGCAGATTAACGGCGCTACGCCGCGGGTCTCGGTCAATGACATCATGAATGTGCGCGAGACCGCACCGCACCTGATTGCCGGTTTCGAGGGCCGCGCGCGCGCCTTTGTCGAAATCCAGCAGGGTTGCGATCACCGCTGCACGTTCTGCATCATCCCCTTCGGGCGCGGCAATAACCGCTCCGTGCCGATCGGCGTGATCGTCGACCAGGTGCGCCTGCTGGTCGCCGAGGGCTACCGCGAGATCGTGCTGACCGGGGTCGATATCACCGATTACGGCAAGGACCTGCCCGGCACGCCGCGCCTGGGCGAGATGATCAGGCGCCTGCTGACCCTGGTGCCGGAATTGCCGCGCCTGCGGCTGAGCTCGGTCGACCCGGCGGAAATCGACGACGCGTTGTTCGATCTCATCGCGTATGAACCCCGCCTGATGCCGCATTTTCACATCAGCGTGCAGGCCGGTGACGACCTGATCCTGAAGCGGATGAAGCGCCGCCACAGCCGGGCCGATATCGAGGCCTTTGTTGACAAGGTAAGGGCGCGCCGCGCGGATGCGGTATTCGGCGCCGATATCATCGCCGGCTTTCCGACCGAATCCGACGCGGCCTTCGCCAATTCGGTCTCCCTGGTCGAAGAGTGCGGCCTGACCTGGCTGCATGTCTTTCCCTATTCCGAACGTCCCGGCACCCCGGCGGCGAAAATGCCGCAACTGCCGGGCAATGTGCGCAAGGAACGCGCGGCGGCGCTGCGGGCGGCCGGCGACGTCCAGGTCGGCCGGTTCCTCGATGCCCAGGTCGGGGAGACGGCGGATGTGCTGGTCGAGAAGGATTCCGGTCACGGCGGGGAAGGCCGCTCGCCCCATTTCGCGCCCGTCCGCATCGAAGGGACGCATCAAACCGGCGCGATTGTCTCGACGCGAATCGTCGGCCGTGACAACGCCACGCTGATCGCGCACAAAGCAGCATGACAGAACAGAAAAAAGGCTGGCTCGCCCGTCTCCGCGCGGGTCTCAGTCGCACATCGTCCCGCCTGTCCGACGGTATTTCCGGCATCTTTTCCGGCCGCAAGCTGGACGATGCCGCGCTCGAGGATCTCGAAGACCTGCTGATCACCTCCGACCTCGGCGTCGAGACGGCGGCCAAGCTTTCCGCCGAGCTGGCGCGGACCCGGTTCGACAAGGAGGTTTCGGCGGATGAAATCCGCACGGCCCTTGCCGCCCAGGTGACGACCATCCTCGAGCCCGTGGCGAAACCGCTGGTGGCCGACCCGGCCCATCGCCCGCACATCATTCTGGTCACCGGGGTCAACGGTTCCGGCAAAACCACCACCATCGGCAAGCTTGCCAAGCGGCTGACCGAAGACGGAAAGTCGGTCATGCTGGCGGCGGGCGATACTTTCCGCGCCGCGGCGATCGAACAGCTTAAAATCTGGGGCGAACGGACCGGCTGCCCCGTGGTCTCGACCAGCCAGGGCGCCGATGCCGCCAGCCTCGCCTTCGAGGCCATCGACCGGGCCCGCGCCGAGAACATGGACGTGCTGATCATCGATACCGCCGGGCGGTTGCAGAACCGCGAAGACCTGATGCAGCAACTGCAGAAAGTCGTCCGCGTGATATCCAAGCAGGACGAAACCGCGCCGCACGACACGTTGCTGGTGCTCGATGCGACGACCGGCCAGAACGCCCATTCGCAGGTCGAAACCTTTCAGAGCATGTGCAGCGTCACCGGGCTGATCGTCACCAAGCTCGACGGATCGGCGCGCGGCGGCGTGCTGGTGGCGCTGGCGGAAAAATTCGCCCTGCCGGTACATGCCATCGGCGTCGGCGAAGGCGAAGACGACCTGCGCCCGTTCGAGGCCGGGGCGTTCGCGAAATCGCTGGTGGGGCTGGACGGTGGTTAGCGTTCGGCCTGTTCAGGCTTTGCGGGCCATTGAATCCAAATAATTCGTCATCCCGGCCTTGTGCCGGGATCCAGTCCAGCGGTGGCGCTGTCGATAGATGGACCCCGGCACAAGGCCGGGGTGACAACTGGTTTATTCTTCGATGTTGGGAGAAAAGCGGGATAACCCCCGGAAAGACTAAGCCTGTCTGCCGCCGCGCCGCAGGAAGTCCAGCCGCAGGTCCAGTTTCTCGCCCATCCAGAACGGGTACCAAGCGTGATCCCTGAACGCGTCTTCCGCGTCGGGGTGGAGCAGGATCGTCAGGCCGTCGCGGTTATACATCAGCCACGGCACGATCTCGGCAAACAGGTCGTGGTCGAATTCGATCTGGTACATCGCCAGCGGATGCGGGCCGACGGCGGTGTCGCGGAACCGGCCCATGCGCACCTGGCCCGGCCATTTGGCCCAGGCCTTCTCGCGCAGCCGGGCCGCCTTTTCGCGCACCGCGTCGTCATCGCCGTAATAGATATGGGCGTGATAGTAGTTGATCTTGGTCTCGTCGCCGTTCTCGAACGTCTCGTCGGCATTTTTCATGTCGGCATTCGTCATCGGTCTGTCCCGCCAGGTCGCGTTTTTCGGTTGCCGCAGTGTACCTGCTTCGCGCCGCATCACAAAGGCCTCGCCATTGACTCTTCCGATCGACGCGCCTTCAATTCCTGCAACGGCAACCGAATAAAAACCGGGAGGGAAAGATGGCAGTCAACGGATTCGAGGTTTTCGACGGCGACGGGCACGTGCTCGAAAACGACGATGAGATCGCTTCCTATTTCGAAGGCGATTTCGCCAATCTGCAGCGTTTCAAGACCTTCGGCGTGTGGCCCAGCCTCGACGGCTGGGCGCGCGGCTTCATCATGGCATCGAACGATGGCGAGCCCCGGCGCTACACCCATACCGATGCCAAGGTGTGGGGCGAAATGCTGGAAATCATCGGCGCCAACGGCACCGTGCTGTATCCGACGGCGGGGCTTGCCGCCGGGCTGATTTCCGATCCGAAATGGGCGGTGGAGACGATCAAGGCCTATAACAACTGGCTCGAAGACCGCTATACGTCGAAGGACGAACGGCTTTACGGTGCCGGTATTGTGCCGGTGCAGGTGCCTGAAGAGGCGGCCAGGGAAATAGCGCGCTGTGCGACCGAACGGGTACGCTTCCCGGCGATGATGCTGCCGTCCCAGACCTATCTCGGCAAAACCTATGGCGACGAATTCTTCTGGCCGATCTTCGAGGCGGCGGAGAAACACAACATGCCGCTTGCGATCCATGGCGGGCCGAGCCGCGGCATGGGGTTCGATCATTTCCGCGAATTCGTAAAGGTGCACACGCTGGAACACCCGTTCCCGCTGATGATGCAGCTGACCGATATCGTGTTTTCCGGCGTGTGGGATGCGTTCCCGAAGCTCAGGATCGCGTTCCTTGAAGGCGGGGCGACCTGGGTGCCTTTCATGATGGACCGCATGGACTACGAATACGATTCCGTGTTCGGCGCGGCGAGCCGCCAGAAGCTGAAAAAACGCCCGTCGGATTACCTCCGCGAGGGCGACAATTTCTGGGTTGCGATGGAACTGGGCGAGGCCAACCTCAAATACACGATCGATGCCATCGGTCCCGACCGGATCCTCTATGCGTCGGATTATCCGCACGAGCCGACGGAAGACGATCTCACGAGCGAACTGCCGGAGTTTCTGGAGAGCAGCGCGTTCTCCGACGAGATCAAGCGCAAACTGGTGCATGACAACATGATCCGTTTTTACAATCTTGCCTGACGCGGCGACGGCGCGTGCCCTGCAATGAAAACCCGCAATGAAAAAGGGACGGACCCGCGGGTCCGTCCCTTTTTGCATAACCGGTCCGGCCGCGCCGGGGGAAGCGCCGGCCGGGACCGGCAAATTGAGGACCGGCAAATTATGATCTAGTCGGCGCGGACATGAGTTGCTGTTTCGGTCACGCCGGCCGTTGACGTCTCCGCGGTCGACACGCGTTCCGTCACGATGCCGGAATTCATCATCGCCTCGCCCCGGTCCACACCCGCCGCGGCGCCCGCGCCAAGCAGGACAACGGCACCGAGGGCGGCAAGGGTGAGCCTGAGGGTCGTTTCTGCGCTTTTCATTTCATCCGTCCTGACAGCCAGGCTGCCGTGTCTGTGATCGTCGGGGTCTTGTCCGGTGCTGACAGACATGTGGTGACCCCGACGCTGATTTGATAGGCCTGAATCAAGGCAATTGTGTGACAGCGGTCACATGAGTCACGGCGGTCAAAGCCGCCCTGAAGCACGGCGGTCAAAGCCGCCCTGAAGCACGGCGGTCAAAGCCGCCCTGGCGGGACTACCGGACCCAGCGAAGCAGGCCGTTGACGTCCATCGGCCGATCGCCGTCCGCGTTCTCGACCGCCGGCGCGTTCGGTAGCTCGGCGACTTCGGGGTCCGCGAAATCGATGCTCCAGACAACGAGCCCGCCGATTGTCAGGCACGCCACCAGGAAAACCGCGACCGTGGTTTTTGAGTAGGACATGGAAAAACCTTTAGGTGCTTCAGGCACCCGTCCGCTGGGAATCGGCAGTTCTCATGGAAGAGAAGACGGCCGATTCGACCGATTGCTTGTTACTAATTGAAATAATCATAAAGTGAGGAATAACAAGCGCTGAAACAAATATAAATAAAAGCCGAAGCCGGCTTTCAGGATCTTAAAACTTCAATCTCGTTTTTATTCGGCGATATTGCCGCCGCGATCAGGGTTCCGCCGAAACCGCAGCCGCCGTCGAGGCTGAGCGTGAACCCGGTCTCGACCACACCGCGGTGCTCCGGGTCGAGCCCGCGGACCACGCGCTCCGTGCCGAAAAAGGCTTCGGTCATGCCTTCGAACCCCGCCGTGTTCCACCACAGCCCGTCGCCCTGGGCGTCGAGCGGGCGTTCGGGGTCGAGCCCCGCATGGACGAAGACCAGCGCGCCGTCCGCGGTATAGGCCGCGTGTTTCAGCGATGACAGGAATTCCCGGTGGCCGGCGGCGGCGTTCAGACCGGCGCGCAGCCCCTGTGTCCAGCGGGTGACGGCCACGGCGCCCTGGGCGCAGGCGATCTCGCCGTCATGCGCGCTGCCTCCATATGCCGCGATGGTCGCGCCGGCGCCCTGATCCACCATCCAGCGCAGCACGTCGCGCGGGTTCACCGCGAATTGAAGTTCCAGCAGCTTGTGGAGCATTTCCTCCTGGCGGCCGCGCAGGATCGCGTAGTCGCCGATACAGTTGCCGGCAATGCTCAGAAATTCGCGGCGGAACCGCAGAACCTCATCCACGGTCTCGCGCACGGCGTCCCCGCGCCCGATGACGTTGCCGAGATAGACCAGCTTGTCGCCTTGCCGCAGTTCGGGCGCGATCTGGTCGTGCAGGGCCCGCAGCTTCGCCGCCTCGCCGCGGATCGCGCCGATCGCCCAGACCCGGCAGGGCGTTGCAAACCGGGCGATGGGACCGGATTTTTCGTTTGCGGGCGGCGGCGTTATATTCATCCGCGGACCATAGTCGACCGGGGGCGAATCGCCCCCCGTTGAGATAGCGGTGGAGATAGGGGGCGAGATAGCGGGCGAGATCGGCGGAATTGCTTGACCTCGCCGTCAAACCTCCCTAGTTTCCGCCCCGCCCAAGACAGAATCAGTCTTCCAACGCTTACGGGTGTCCGTCAGTCCGCGCAGATGCGCTCACTGGCGCTTTTTGCGTTGGGCGGTATTCGGGCCTGGGTGACGCCGTCTTGGCGGTGACTTTTGTGTAACGACTGAACGGAGTGCTTCAGGCACATGTTCGACGGGCTGACAGATCGTTTCGGCGAGATATTCGACCGGCTGAAAAAGCGCGGGGCGTTGTCCGAGGCCGACGTTACGGCGGCGATGCGGGAAATCCGCGTCGCGCTGCTCGAAGCCGACGTCGCGCTGCCGGTGGTCAAGGACTTCATCGACGGCGTGCGCGAACGCGCCATCGGCGAGGAAGTCCTGCGCTCGGTCACCCCGGGCCAGCAGGTCGTCAAGATCGTCAACGACTACCTGACCGAAATGCTCGGCCCCGAAAGCGCCGAGTTCGAGGTCCGCGCCGCCGCCCCCGCCGCCGTCATGATGGTCGGCCTGCAGGGTTCGGGCAAGACGACCACGTCGGCCAAGATCGCCAAGCGCATCCAGGAAAAGCAGTTCAAGAAGGTCCTGATGGCGTCGCTCGACGTGCGCCGCCCGGCCGCCCAGCAGCAGCTTGAGGTGCTGGGCAAGCAGGCGAATGTGGCGACGCTCGACATCGTGCCGTTCCAGACGCCGCGGATGATCGCCGACCGCGCGATGGAGACCGCGCGGAAGGAAGGCTACGACGTCGTCATCCTCGATACCGCGGGCCGCCTGCATGTCGACGACGAACTGATGGCCGAGGTCGCGGATGTCCGCGACGGGGCGCGCCCGGCGGAAATCCTGCTGGTGGCCGACGCCATGACCGGCCAGGACGCGGTCAATGTCGCGCAGTCGTTCAATGAAAAACTGGCCCTGACGGGTATCGTGCTGACCCGCGTCGACGGCGATGCACGCGGCGGTGCCGCCCTGTCGATGAAGGCCGTGACCGGCACGCCGATCCGCCTGCTGGGTACCGGCGAAAAGCTCGAAGCGCTGGAAACGTTCCACCCGGACCGGATTGCCTCGCGCATTCTCGGCATGGGCGACGTCGTCAGCCTGGTCGAGAAAGCGTCCGAACTGGTCGAGCAGGACGAGGCCGAGCGCCTCGTCAAGAAGATGGAATCGGGCAAGTTCGATCTCGACGATTTCGCTTCCCAGCTGCGCCAGCTGCGCAAGATGGGCGGGCTCGGCGGTGTCATGGGCTTGCTGCCCGGTGTCAAGAAAGCGCAGGCCCAGATGGCCGCCGCGAATATCGACGACCGGATGGTCATCCACCAGGAAGCGATCATCGGCTCGATGACGGTGATGGAACGCAAGAAACCCGACCTGATCAAGGCGTCGCGCAAGCGCCGCATCGCGGCCGGTTCCGGGACCACGGTCCAGGACGTCAACAAGGTGCTCAAGCAGTACCAGGAAATGACGCGGATGATGAAAAAGATGAAAAAGATGGGGAAAAAGGGGCTGATGCGCTCCGGCCTCCCCGGAATGATGCCCGGCGGCATGCCGCCGGGCCCCGGCATGAGATAACGGGGACCAGAGAACTTAAGTTTACGCTAACCAATGGAAATTATTTATCATATCAGAGATGTTTCACGTGAAACATTGCGATCAAATGGAGGGTTTATAACCTAATGTCGCTAAAATTGAGGCTATCCCGGGGCGGTGCAAAGAAGCGTCCCTACTATCGTATCGTCGTTGCCGATTCCCGCATGCCGCGGGACGGCCGCTATATCGAACGCGTCGGCACCTATAACCCGATGCTGCCGCAGGAGCATCCCGACCGGATCAAGCTCGACGGCGACCGGATCAAGCACTGGCTCGGCGTCGGCGCCCAGCCGTCGGACCGGGTTGCCCGCTTTCTCGGTCATGCCGAGATCATCCCGATGCCGGCAATCAGCGAAACGCCCAAGAAGAGCGCCCCCCGCGCCAAGACCGTTGAGCGTATGAAGGAAGCCGAAGCTGCTGCGGCCGCGAAGGCCGAAGCCGAGGCGGCTGCAGCGGAAGCGGCGGCGGCGGAAGCTGCGGAAGCCGCGGCTGCGCCGGCGGAAGAAGAAGCCCCCGCTGAAGAAGCGCCGGCTGAAGAAGCTGCTGCCGAAGAGGCACCGGCCGAGGAAGCACCCGCCGAGGAAGCGGCTGCGGAAGGCGGCGAGGCGGAAGAGAAGAAGGAGTAGGTCTCACGTCCAGAAAGTCGGGCAGCAAGTCGGGCAGCAGGTCGCGCGGCACGGCGTCGTCGGCAGTCGCTTCATCGGCACGGGTTCAGGGCGCGGCGGATCGCGATCGGGTCTGTGTCGGGGCGATCGCGGGCGCGCAGGGCATCCGCGGCGCGGTAAGGATCAAACCCTTTACCGATGTGCCGGAAGACGTCGCGGCCTACGGCCCGGTTTCGGACGAGGCGGAAAGCCGCCGGTTCGAGATCGAGATCCTCGAAGTGCGCGGCGGCATGGTGATCGCCGGGCTCGACGGGGTCGCGGACCGGAACGCGGCGGAAGCGCTGAAAGGGCTCAGGCTCTATGTGGCGCGCACCGCGCTGCCGGAGGCCGACGAGGACGAGTTCTACCATGCCGACCTTCTGGGATTGAGGGTCGTGATGGCGGAAGGCGGAGCGGAGGTCGGCACGGTGCGGTCGATCATCCCCGCCGGGGCGACCGAGGTGCTGGAGATCGACCGGGGACCCGGTCAGCCGACGCAGTTGGTGCCGTTTACGCGGGCCGCTGTGCCGGAAATCGATATTGGGGCCGGGTGGCTGAGTATCGATCCGCCGGGTGAAGTCGAAGAAGAACGACCCGAAGACGAACGACCGACGAACGCGGAAGACGAGAACGGAAAGAAAGAGAAAGAGTAAGTGACCGCAACACGCGACATATGGACGGCGAAGGTGCTGACGCTGTTCCCGGAGATGTTTCCGGGACCGCTCGCCCATTCGCTTGCCGGCAAGGCGCTGGCCGATGGCCTGTGGTCGCTCGACGCGGTCAACATTCGCGATTTCGCGACCGACCGCCACAGCACCGTGGACGACACGCCGTTCGGCGGCGGGCCGGGCATGGTGATGCGCGCCGATGTCGTCGATGCGGCGATAGAGGATGCAGCGCTTGACGGTGCGCCGCTGGTGTATCTGACCCCGCGCGGCGCGCCGCTGTCGCAGGACGTCGCGGCGACGCTCGCCGACGGTCCGGGTGTCACGCTGATCTGCGGCCGCTACGAAGGCATCGACCAGCGGGTGCTGGATGCGCGTGACGTAACCGAGATCAGCCTCGGCGATTTCGTTCTGTCGGGCGGCGAGCCCGCGGCGCTCGCCCTGCTGGATGCCTGCGTGCGGCTGCTGCCCGGCGTTATGGGCGCGGAAGCCTCGCTCGAAGAAGAAAGTTTTGCCCGGGGATTGCTTGAATATCCCCATTACACACGGCCCGCCGAGTGGTGCGGCCGCAAGGTGCCGGACGTTCTGTTGTCCGGCCATCACCGGAATATCTGTGCCTGGCGAACGGAACAGGCGGAGATCATCACACAGGCCCGGCGGCCCGACCTCTGGGATCGGTACCAAAAGGACCTGGCGAACCAAAAGGAACAATGACATGAACGTGATTGAACAGATCGAAAAGGGCGAGATCGAACGCCTGGTGGCCGAACGCCCCGTGCCGGAATTCGCGCCGGGCGATACGGTCCGTGTCCACTTCAAGGTGGTCGAGGGTGAGCGCGAGCGAATCCAGATCTATGAAGGTGTGGTGATTGCCCGCACCAACAAGGCGCTGAATTCGTGCTTTACCGTGCGCAAGATTTCCTACGGCGAAGGCGTGGAACGCGTGTTCCCGCTTTACAGCCCGCGGATCGAGAAGATCGAAGTCGTGCGTCGTGGCGCGGTGCGCCGCGCGAAGCTGTATTACCTGCGTTCGCGTCGCGGCAAGTCCGCGCGGATCGCCGAAAAGGTCGACCGCCGCTTCGGTTCAGCGGCCACCGGCGGCAAGAACGCCGCACCGGCAACCGCCGCCGAGGCCGTCGAGATGAAGGACGAGGCGATGGACCAGGCTTCCGCGCCCGCGGCAACGGAAGCAACCGAAGAAACGAAAGACTCCTGATCCCGCTTCGGCGGGCAGGATAGGACGATCTCCGGCCGGGTCTTGGGCCGGCGTGGGAAGACGCACCCGGTGACTTCGTCACCGGGACGGGATGAGACGCTAAAAGGGATGTATGATGGCCGAACCGAAAACACTGTTCGATAAAATCTGGGACTCTCACCTGGTCGAGGAAAAGGATGATGGCACCTGCATCATCTATATCGATCGCCAGATCATTCACGAGATCACCAGCGCGCAGGCCTTTGACGGGCTTCGCGAGAGCAACCGTCCGGTCCGTGTGCCGGATGCGCATCTTCTGGTCGCCGATCACAACGTGCCGACCAAGGGTCGCGCCGACGGGATCGAGAACGAAGAATCGCGTATCCAGATCGAACTGCTGGAAAAGAACGCGAAGGAGTTCGGCCTTCCCTTTATCGACTTTCTCGACGTTCGCCAGGGCATCGTTCATGTCATCGGCCCGGAACAGGGTTTCACCCAGCCCGGCCTGACCCTGGTCTGCGGAGATTCGCACACGGCGACCCACGGTGCGCTCGGCGCGCTTGCCTTCGGCATCGGGACGTCCGAGGTCGAGCACGTGCTGGCAACCCAGACGCTGCTGCAGAAACAGGCGCAGAACATGCGCATCACCGTCAATGGCGAACTGCGCCCGGGCGTCACCGCGAAGGACATGATCCTTGCCATCATCGGCAAGATCGGCACCGCGGGCGGCACCGGCTGCGTGATCGAATATGCCGGCAAGGCGATCGAGGATCTGTCGGTCGAAGGCCGCATGACGGTCTGCAACATGACCATCGAAGCCGGCGCGCGCGCCGGGCTTGTCGCCCCCGACCAGAAGGTGTTCGACTATCTCGAAGGCCGTCCGATGGCGCCGAAGGGCGCTGCCTGGGAGCAGGCTGTGGCCTACTGGAAGACCCTCAAATCCGATCCCGGCGCAAAATACGACATCGAGGTCGAGATGGACGCCGGCGACATCGAACCGCAGGCGTCCTGGGGCACCAGCCCGGAAATGGTCGCCCCGATCGGCGCCGCTGTGCCGAACCCCGCCGATATTGAAGATCCGGCCAAACGCCAGACCGTCGAAGGCGCGCTCAAATACATGGACCTGAAGGCGGGTCAGAAAATGACCGACATCCATGTCGACAAGGTGTTCATCGGATCGTGCACCAATTCGCGTATCGAGGACATTCGCGCCGCCGCCGCCGTTGCAAAGGGGCGTAAAGTGGCCGATGGCGTTTACGCGATGGTCGTGCCGGGCTCCGGGCTGATCAAGGAACAGGCGGAGGAAGAAGGCCTGGATAAAATCCTGATCGAGGCCGGTTTCGACTGGCGCGAACCGGGGTGTTCAATGTGCCTCGGCATGAACGGCGACATGCTGCAGCCGGGCGAACGGTCGGCGTCGACGTCGAACCGTAATTTCCAGGGCCGTCAGGGTCCCGGCGGGCGCACCCATCTGGTCAGCCCGGCGATGGCGGCCGCGGCCGCGGTCACCGGCCACCTGGCCGACGTGCGCGACCTCGTCGATGTCGAAGCTGCCGAATAAGGGAGAACAGGATTATGAAAAAGTTTGAAACCTTCTCAGGCGTCGCCGTACCGTTTCCCGGTCATAACATCGACACCGACCGGATCATCCCGGCGCGTTTTCTGAAAACCATCAAGCGCACCGGTCTCGGCGTGAACCTGTTCAACGACATCCGCTATAACGAGGACGGTTCCGAGAAAGAGGATTTCATCCTCAACCAGCCGGCCTACCGCCACTCCGAAATACTGGTGGCCGGCGATAACTTCGGCTGCGGTTCGTCGCGCGAACATGCGCCCTGGGCGCTGACCGATTTCGGCATCAAATGCGTGATCTCGACATCCTTCGCCGACATCTTCTTCAACAACTCGTTCAAGAACGGGCTGTTGCTTATCCGGGTGTCGCCCGAACAGCGCGATGCGCTGCTTGAAGATGCGGCGCGCGGCGAAAATGCGCGGATCAGCATCGATCTCGAAAACCAGAAAATCATTCGCCCCGACGGCGAGGAGATTCCGTTCGACGTCGATCCGTTCCGCAAGCACTGCCTGCTCGAAGGGCTGGACGATATCGGTATCACGCTGCAATCCGGCGAAAAGATCTCCGACTTCGAAGCGAAGCAGAAAGCGGCAATGCCGTGGATGCAGGGCGCGCGCGTTTAATAGTACAAACTTCTTTTACTCCCCCGGTCTTGTACCGGGGGTCCACGGCAAATGTTGGTGCGGTGGATAAGTGGACCTTCGCCACAAGGGCGAGGGAATAACGAGGGGGAAGTCCCGATCTTGTTCTCGGAAATTGCCGAATGGCTTTTCGAACGGGTCGAATAGGACGATGGATCCAGGCAAATACACGAAGGAGCAGTCCGATGGCCGCCAATAAAAAAGTTCTCATGCTGCCGGGCGACGGCATCGGTACCGAAGTGATGGCGGAGGTCCGCCGTCTGATCGACTGGATGGACAAGCGCCGCTCGGTCACGTTCGACGTTACCGAGGACCTGGTCGGCGGGGCGGCTTACGAGGCCCACGGCGAGGCGATCACCGACAAGACCATGGATGTCGCGATCAATTCCGACGCCGTGCTGTTCGGCGCCGTCGGCGGCCCGCAATGGGACAATGTCGGCTATGACGTGCGCCCCGAAGCAGGCCTGCTGCGGCTGCGCAAGGACATGGACCTGTTCGCCAACCTGCGCCCCGCGATCTGCTTCGACGCGCTGGCCGATGCCTCCAGCCTGAAGCGCGAACTTGTCGCCGGGCTCGATATCCTGATCGTCCGCGAACTGACAGGCGGCGTTTACTTTGGCGAGCCGCGCGGCATCGAAACCCTGGCGGATGGCCAGCGCCGCGGTGTGAACACGCAGGTCTACACGACCGAGGAAATCCGCCGGGTCTGCCGCGTCGCGTTCGATCTTGCCGAAAAGCGCGGCAACCGGGTGTGCTCGGTCGAAAAGAACAACGTGATGGAATCCGGCGTGCTGTGGCGCGAGGAAGCGACCTGGGTCGGCGAAAACGAATACCCCAATGCCGAGCTCAGCCACATGCTGGCCGATAATTGCGCGATGCAGCTTGTCCGCACGCCGAAGCAGTTCGACGTGATCGTTACCGACAACCTGTTCGGCGACATGCTGTCCGACGTCGCCTCGATGCTGACCGGCTCGCTCGGCATGCTGCCCTCGGCCTCGCTCGGCCCGGCGGACGAATCCGGCCGCCGCCGCGCGATGTACGAACCGGTCCACGGCTCTGCCCCCGATATCGCGGGCCAGGGCAAGGCCAATCCGCTGGCGATGATCCAGTCCTACGCGATGATGCTGCGCTATTCCTTCGACATGGGCGAAGACGCCGACCTGGTCGAACAGGCGGTCCGCAACGTGCTGGATTCGGGCAAGCGCACCGGCGACATCATGCAGGACGGCATGGAACTGCTGTCCTGCCAGCAGATGGGCGAAGCGGTCACGGCGGAGCTCGACAAGCTGGCGGCGTAATCTGCGACATCCGGTATTGATGAAACCCGGTTGCGGTCGGCGAACGGTCGCGCTACGATTTCCCTGTTGGCTCGTCCTTCACCGAAAGGAATTTGAGATGAAAACAGTTCTGACACTTGCCGCAGCCGGCGCCTTTGCGCTGTCCACCTCCGCGTGGGCCGGCGAAGGCTATAACTGCGGCGGTTACCAGCAGTCGGTTCAGACCGAAAAACCGACGATCACGCTGGCGACCGGGAAAGCCACGACCAAACAGACTGCAAGCACACAGATTACCAGCACCGGCGACAAGACGACCAAACCGGGAAGCTGATACCGCCGGCGCCCCGGCGGGCGCCGCGTACACGAGATCGAACGAGGCGTCCTCCGGGCTGGAGGGCGCCTCATTTTGTTTGATGCCCTCCCGAATTCTGATACACAGCGCGACGCTCCCGGTCGACCGGGGCGCGCATCGATGGAAAGACGAAAAGATGGGTTACAAAGTTGCTGTTGTGGGTGCGACCGGGAATGTCGGCCGCGCCATGCTCGAAATTCTTGCCGAGCGGAATTTTCCCGCCGACGAGGTCGTCGCGCTCGCGTCGGCGCGTTCCGCCGGGCGCGAGGTCTCGTTCGGAGACGACGATGTGCTGACCGTGCGGAATCTCGAAACTTTCGATTTCACCGGGACCGATATCGGGCTGTTTTCGCCGGGCGCCAAGGTTTCGGCCGTCCATGCGCCGCGCGCCGCCGCACAGGGCTGCGTGGTGATCGATAATACGTCCCAGTTCCGCATGGATCCCGACGTGCCGCTGGTCGTGCCCGAGGTCAATCCCGAAGACCTGGACTGGCACACGAAACGCAACATTATCGCCAACCCGAACTGCTCGACGATCCAGATGGTCGTCGCGCTCAAGCCGTTGCACGATCTGGCGAAGATCAAGCGCGTCGTGGTATCGACCTACCAGTCCGTGTCGGGTGCGGGCAAGGCGGGCATGGACGAGCTGTTCAACCAGACCAAGGGCGTCTTCGTGAACGATGAAAAGGTCAGCGAACAGTTCACCAAGCCCATTGCGTTCAACGTCATTCCCCATATCGACGTGTTCATGGATGACGGATCCACCAAGGAAGAATGGAAAATGGCGGTCGAAACCCGCAAGATTCTCGATGGCGATATCGCGGTGCACGCCAATTGCGTCCGCGTGCCGGTCTTTGTCGGCCATGCCGAGATGGTCAATATCGAATTCGCCAAACCGCTGGATGACAAAACGGCCCGCAATGTCCTGCGCGACGCGCCCGGCATCATGGTGGTCGACCAGCGCGAGAACGACGGCTACATCACGCCGGCCGAATGTGCGGGCGACGACGCCGTCTATGTCAGCCGGATCCGCAAGGACCCGACCGTGAAAAACGGCCTGTCCATGTGGGTTGTCTCCGACAACCTGCGCAAGGGTGCTGCGCTGAACTCCGTCCAGATCGCCGAAGAGCTTGTCCGCAAGCGGCTTGTCAGGGCGGCTTGACGCGAGGGCGGTTCGTCGGCGCGTCGTTTCATGCCGTGACCGCAGTGACCGATAACCGGTTGTGATTCGACGGGTTTTTGGGTATCAGCGAGATAAGAGAGGCGCCGGGTGCGTATGTCCTGAGACCTACGCTCTGTGTCCCGCGAAGACACACCCGACGCCCCGGGAGCCGGTTAAGGCCCGTGGACGCGAGAACGAGAAGGCTCCGGAAGCCGGCGCGACGGGGATGCCCTTGGCGAAACACCTCCTTCGTGCGCGGTCTCCGCTCCGTTGCCGGAGCACGAGCCCGGTACAGTCCGCCTGACCCGTCCGTCTTTGATCTGACATTCCGACCGCGCGTCCTTCGGGGAGTGCGCGCCTGTCGTTCCGTTCCGGCTCCCTGAAAACGGTTGCCCGCTTCCCGGTCTGCCGTCCGCCGCCGGTCTGTCCGTCGAAACGGACATCCCCGCAGCGCCAGACCTGCCCTTTGCCGGACAGAGCTTCCTGCAGGCAACCGTTTTACGATGGGACCCGTAAAGCGACTGCCCAAACCCGGTGAAGGCCATTGCCGCATGTCGCCATGCTGCGATTGCCGTCCGCCGGAAAGACACTGTCCCCGGTTGGAAGTCGACCCCAAAGGGCTGACATGCCAGCCGGTAACGGTATCCAATACGCTCTCGCGTACAATTATGATCCCTTAACGTTTGCAGCGGGGGCAATACGGAAAGCGGCCGGGCGGTATATTTCCTGTGCATAAACGGTTTCCGCATGCACATTCTATCCCCAGTTTTATCCACAGTGGATGCAACAAGCCGGCGTTCCGCGAACGCTTTCGGCGCCCGGCATTTGCCGCCCGTCCCCGTCTCCGTTCCCGTCTCGGTTCCGGCTTCCGGTGACGCGCCAGATTGACTTGAATCGACCTTCGGCGTAAACCGATTGCGCTGTTTCCACGTAACGGAAGCAGCACCCGTCGTTCAAGAATTCAGGACAATTATCCATGGCGAGCAACAATCGCCCCCTGTCCCCGCATCTTCAGGTCTACAAACCGCAATTGACGACTTTCATGTCGATCACGCATCGCGCAACGGGCATTGCGCTGGCGGTCGGTACGCTCGTCCTGGTCTGGTGGCTGATTGCCGCCGCCACCGGTGAAAGCGCTTTTAACGACGCTCAGGCTTTTCTCGGGTCGATCGTCGGCAGGCTCCTGCTGCTGGGCTGGACCTATGCGCTGTTCTATCACATGTGCAACGGGCTTCGGCACCTGTTCTGGGACGCCGGCAAGGGCTTTGAAATCGAAACCGCCTACATGACCGGCCGCATCGTTATCGGGGTTTCCATCCTGCTGACGATCGGCGCCTGGCTCTGGGGCTATGCCGCGATGGGAGCAATCTGATGAGTCTCCGGTCGCCGCTCGGGAAAGTCCGCGGGCTCGGCTCCGCGAAGGAAGGCGTGGCCCACTGGTGGGCGCAGCGTATGACGGCGGTGGCGCTGGTGCCGCTGCTGATCTGGTTTGTCGCCTCTGTCTGCACGATGACCGGCGCCGATTACGACGCGGTCCGCGCCTGGGTGGCAACGCCGATGGTGTCGATCATGCTGGTGCTGCTGACCCTGGCGGTGTTTCACCACGCGCAGCTCGGCCTGCAGGTCGTGCTTGAAGACTACGTACATACCGAATGGCTGAAAATCGCCAGTATCGCCATCGTCAAATTTGCCGCGATCGGCCTCGCCGTCGCGACTATCTTTTCCATCGTCAAGATTGCGCTCGGCTAGCGCCGTCTCCCGGGCTACAGGATCGTCATGAATACCAACGCATACGAGATCATCGATCACACCTACGACGTCGTCGTCCTCGGCGCCGGCGGTGCCGGATTGCGGGCGACTTTCGGCATGGCCCTGAAAGGCCTGCGGACGGCCTGCATCACCAAGGTCTTTCCGACGCGCAGCCACACCGTTGCCGCACAGGGCGGCATCTCGGCGGCGCTGGCGAATATGAGCGAGGACGACTGGCGCTGGCATTTCTACGATACCGTAAAGGGCGCCGACTGGCTCGGCGACCAGGATGCCATCGAATACATGTGCCGCGAAGCGATTCCCGCGGTTCTCGAACTCGAACATTACGGCGTGCCGTTTTCGCGCACCGAAAAGGGCGAGATTTACCAGCGCCCGTTCGGCGGCATGACCACCCAGTACGGCGAAGGCCCGCCCGCCCAGCGCACGGCGGCAGCGGCCGACCGCACCGGCCATGCGATCCTGCATACGCTGTACCAGCAGTCGCTCAAGCACGATGCCGAGTTTTTCATCGAATATATGGGGCTCGACCTCATCATGGACGATGACGGTGTGTGCCGCGGCATCATGGCGTGGAACCTCGACGACGGCACGATCCATCGATTCCGCGCCAACCAGGTTGTGATCGCGACCGGCGGCTACGGTCGCGCCTATTTTTCCTGCACCGGCGCCCACACGCAGACCGGCGACGGATCGGCGATGGTCCTGCGCGCGGGTCTGCCGCTCGAAGACATGGAATTCATCCAGTTCCATCCGACCGGCATTTACGGTGCCGGCTGCCTGATCACCGAAGGCGTGCGCGGCGAAGGCGGCTACCTGACGAACTCCGAGGGCGAGCGGTTCATGGAACGTTTCGCCCCGTCGGCCAAGGACCTCGCCTCGCGCGATGTCGTCAGCCGGGCGATGACCATGGAAATCCGCGACGGGCGCGGCGTCGGCGCCGACGGCGACCACATTCATCTGCATATCGAACATCTCGATTCGAACATCATCAACGAACGGCTTCCGGGTATTTCCGATACCGCGCGGATCTTTGCCGGCGTCGATGTCACGAAGGAACCGATCCCGGTATTGCCGACGGTCCACTACAACATGGGCGGTATTCCGACCACCTATCAGGGTGAGATGGTCAAGCCCGGCGGCGGCGGACCGGAAGAAATTCAGCCAGGCCTGATGGCCATCGGCGAAGCGGCCTGCGTGTCGGTGCATGGCGCCAACCGCCTGGGGTCCAACTCGTTGCTCGATCTCGTCGTGTTCGGCCGGGCCGCGGGCGACCGCGCCGCCGAAATGATCACGCCGGGCCAGAAACAGCCGGACCTGCCGGCGAATGCCGGCGAGGACGCGCTCGCCCGTTTCGATGCGCGGCGTTTCGCCAAGGGCACCACGCCGACCTCCGAACTGCGCGCCGAAATGCAGCGCACCATGCAGGCGCATTGTGCCGTGTTCCGTACCGAGGAACTAATGCAGGAAGGCCGCGACAAGCTCACCGCGCTGTGGTCCAAGAACGACGACGTCAAGGTGAACGACACGTCGCTGATCTGGAATTCCGATCTCGCCGAGACGCTGGAATACGACAACCTGCTGGCGCAGGCCGTGGTCAGCCTCGACAGCGCGATCAACCGCAAGGAAAGCCGCGGCGGTCACGCGCGCGAGGATTTCCCCGACCGCGACGACGAAAACTGGATGAAGCACACCTATGTGTGGCTCAACGAAGACGGCACCAGCCGGATTGATTACCGTCCGGTTCATACCGAGACGATGACCGCCGACGTCAAGGCGGTCCCGCCCAAAGCACGGGTATACTGAGGTAAATTAGATGGTCGAATTCTCCCTTCCCAAAAATTCGAAGGTCCGCGAAGGCAAAACCTGGCCGGCGGCGGACGGCGCGAAGCGTCCGAAATCGTTCCGTGTCTATCGCTGGAACGGCGATGACGGCGAGACCCCGCAGGTCGACACCTACACCATCGACCTCGACGATTGCGGGCCGATGGTCCTCGACGCGGTCATCAAGATCAAGAACGAGATCGATCCGACCCTGACATTCCGCCGGTCCTGCCGCGAAGGCGTGTGCGGTTCCTGCGCGATGAATATCGACGGCACGAACACGCTTGCCTGCACCAAGTATATCGACGACGTGAAGGACGACGTGAAGGTCTATCCGCTGCCGCATATGCCGGTGGTCAAGGACCTCGTGCCCGACCTTACCCAGGCCTATGCCCAGTACCGGTCGATCGAGCCGTGGCTGAAATCCGACAGCCAGCCGACGCCGGGCAAGGAACGCCTGCAGTCGCCCGAGGAGCGCAAGAAACTCGACGGCATGTGGGAATGCATCCTGTGCTTCTGCTGCACGACCAGCTGCCCGAGCTACTGGTGGAACGGCGACCGTTACCTCGGCCCGGCCGTGCTGTTGCAGGCCAACCGCTGGATCCAGGATTCGCGGGACGAGGCAACGGGCGAGCGGCTCGACGAACTGGAAGATCCCTTCCGGCTGTATCGCTGCCACACGATCATGAACTGCACCAAGACCTGCCCGAAGGGCCTCAACCCCGCCAAGGCAATCGCCGACATCAAGCAGGCCATGGTGGAGCGCCGCTGATTTCACGTCGGTCACGCTGAATACCGGGAGGGGCCGCGTGGGAATGCGGCCCTTTTCTCTTCCGTACGCCTATCGGGCGGGTATTTTAGCTTGATCGTCCGGCCGGTTCGGTTATCCATGCGGCGCTTCCCCCGAACCGTTCGAAATCAGAATGTCCGACAATACGTCCAAGGGTCCCCTGTTCGCCTATCGCGAGATGAATCGCGACGGTGACCTGCATCACGATGCCGTCCAGGCGCTGGCGGCGGAAAAGCTGCAATCGCTGTGGCATGCGCTGGCCAATTACAAGCCGGGTGCAGGCGGGTCGGGCTGGCGCGAACGGCTCGGGCTGACGCGGCGTCCCGCGGAACCGGCGCCCCAGGGCCTGTATCTTTACGGGCCGGTCGGCCGCGGCAAATCCATGCTGATGGACCTGTTCTACGAGTCCATCCCGGGCGATCACAAGCGCCGAGTCCATTTCCATGAGTTCATGCTCGAAATCCACGAGACCATGCATCGCTGGCGCCAGCGCGACGGAAAGCTCCAGGATCCGCTGCCCAGGATCGCCACGGAAATCGCGGGCGACACATGGCTGCTCTGCTTCGACGAATTCCAGGTCGAGAACATTGCCGATGCGATGATTCTCGGCCGCCTGTTCGAGGGCCTGTTCGACGAGGGCGTCGTCGTGGTCGCCACCAGCAACCGGCACCCGGACGATCTGTATGCCGGCGGGCTGCAACGCGACCGGTTCCTGCCGTTCATCGAGATACTCAAGGGCCGGATCGATATTCTGGAACTGGAGGCCGAGCGCGACTACCGGCGCGACCGCCTTGTCGACATGGGAGTCTACCATACGCCGTTGGGGCCGGAGGCGGACGCGGCGCTGGATGCCGCTTTTGCGGCATTGACCGATGGGGCGGTGGGGGAGCCCGCCGAACTGACGGCGACGGGGCGCAAGGTCGCCGTGCCGCTGGCGGCAAAGGGCGTCGCGCGGTTTACGTTCGAGGAGCTGTGCGAACAACCGCTGGGCGCGCCCGATTACCTCGCAATCGCGAAGGCTTATCATACCGTGATTCTCGCCGGCATTCCGATGCTGCCGCCTGCCCGACGCAACGAATCCAAACGCCTGGTCACGCTGATCGACGCACTCTACGAGCACAGGGTGAACGTTGTCGCCTCCGCGGCGGCGCAACCTGACGAGTTGTCGCCCGAAGGCGATACAGCCTTCGCGTTCGAACGCACGGCTTCGCGCCTGATCGAGATGCAGTCCGAGGAATACATTCAGGCGGCGCATCAGAACGCAAACGCGTGAAAAACCGCCACTAATACTTGCCCTTCAAAGTTAACGGCGCTAGAAACCTCGGCATCCGGCGACACCCCGTCGGCACAGAGATTTTTTCATAACAGCTCCCGGAAGCATCCATGGCCCGCAACAAAATCGCCCTCATCGGCGCCGGCAATATCGGCGGCACGCTTGCACATCTCGCTGGACTCAAAGAACTCGGCGACATCGTCCTTTTCGACATCATGAAAGGCACGCCGCAGGGCAAAGCCCTCGATCTGGTCGAGTCTTCGCCGGTCGAAGGGTTCGATGCCAAGATCACCGGTGCCAATTCCTATGCCGGTATCAAGAATGCGGACGTCATCATCGTCACCGCCGGCATCCCGCGCAAACCGGGGATGAGCCGCGACGATCTGATCGCGATCAATTCCAATGTGATGAAGCAGGTCGGCGAAGGCATCAAGAAATATGCGCCCAAAGCATTCGTCATCTGCATCACCAACCCGCTGGATGCGATGGTGTGGGCGCTGCAGAAGCATTCCGGCCTGCCGTCCAACCGGGTTGTCGGTATGGCCGGCGTGCTCGACAGCGCGCGGTTCCGCTATTTCCTTGCCGAGGAATTCAACGTGTCGGTTCAGGATGTAACCGCGTTCGTTCTCGGCGGTCACGGCGATACCATGGTGCCGTCGGTCCGCTATTCGACGGTTGCCGGCATCCCGCTTCCCGATCTGATCAAGATGGGCTGGACCACGAAGAAGAAACTGGATGAAATCGTCCAGCGCACCCGCGACGGCGGTGGCGAAATCGTCAGCCTGCTCGGCAACGGTTCCGCGTTCTATGCCCCGGCCTCGGCCGCGATCGAGATGGCGGATGCCTATCTCAAGGACAAGAAGCGCGTGCTTCCCTGCGCCGCGATGCTCAAGGGAGAATACGGCGTGAAGGGCCTGTATATCGGTGTCCCGGTCGTGATCGGCGCCAAGGGCATCGAACGGATTGTCGAGGTCAAACTCGATGCCGGCGAAAAACGCCAGTTCGACAACTCGGTCAAGGCCGTCAAGGGGCTGGTCGACGTTGTCAAGAAAATGGAACGCGAAGCGGCGAAAAAAGCAAAATAATGCGGCGTGAATAACCGTTTGGCGCATCGGCATTCTGCCGCTGCGGCATTTATGGTTAATGATCGCTTAACATACCGGGTTTACGGTTTCGTAACACGGCAGGAGCATACGGTCAGGCTATGAACATTCATGAATATCAGGCGAAGCAGTTGCTCGCCAAGTACGGCGTGGCCGTACCCAGGGGCGGCGTCGCCTATACGGCTGACGAAGCGGTCAAGGCCGCCGAAGATCTCGGCGGTTCGGTCTGGGTGGTAAAATCGCAGATTCACGCGGGTGGCCGCGGTGCCGGGCGCTTCAAGGACGACGCCAGCGACAAGGGTGGCGTGCGCGTCGTCAAGTCGATTGACGAAGTGCGCGAAAACGTCGCCGCGATGCTGGGCAAGGTTCTGGTCACCAAACAGACCGGCGAAGAGGGCCGTGAGGTCAAGCGCGTCTATGTCGAGGAAGGCTGCGATATTGCGCGCGAGCTGTATCTCGGCATCCTGATCGACCGCGAAACCAGCCGGGTTACGCTGATGGCGTCGACCGAAGGCGGTATGGAAATTGAAGAGGTCGCGGAAGAAACGCCGGAAAAAATCCTGCGTTTCGATATCGATCCCGCGACCGGGATGCAGGGCTTTCATGCCCGGCAGGTCGCTTACGGGCTCGGCCTCGAAGGCGACCAGGTCAAATCGGCGGTGAAGTTCCTGATGGGCATGTACACGGCGTTTACCGATCTCGATGCCTCGATCGTCGAAATCAATCCGCTGGTTGTCACCGGCGCCGGCGACGTTATTGCGCTCGACGCCAAGATGAACTTCGACGATAACGCGCTCTTCCGTCACAAGAACGTGCAGGAACTGCGCGACGAAGACGAAGAGGATCCGACCGAGCTGGAAGCCGCCAAGCACGACCTCAACTACATCACGCTCGACGGCAGCATCGGCTGCATGGTCAACGGCGCCGGCCTCGCGATGGCGACGATGGATATCATCAAGCTGTATGGCGGCTCGCCGGCCAACTTCCTCGATGTCGGCGGCGGGGCGACCAAGGAACGGGTGACGACAGCGTTCAAGCTCATCCTGTCCGATCCCAATGTCGAATCCATCCTGGTCAACATTTTCGGCGGCATCATGCGCTGCGACGTGATCGCCGAAGGCGTTGTCGCGGCGGCGCGCGAGGTCAGCCTCGATGTGCCGCTTGTCGTCCGGCTTGCCGGGACGAATGTCGAACTGGGCAAGAAAATTCTCGAAGAATCCGGTCTGCCGATCGTCTCGGCGGATAATCTGGCGGATGCCGCCGAAAAGGTTGTCAAAGTCACGAAGGAGGCAGCCTGATGTCGGTGCTGGTCGGAAAAGATACCAAAGTAATCTGTCAGGGCTTCACTGGCGCGCAGGGAACCTTTCATTCGGAGCAGGCGATCGCGTACGGCACGCAGATGGTCGGCGGGGTCACGCCGGGCAAGGGCGGTACGACGCATCTCGATCTTCCGGTATTCGACACCGTTGCCGACGCGGTCGGCAAGACCGGTGCCAACGCCTCGGTGATCTACGTGCCGCCGCCGTTTGCGGCAGATGCCATTCTCGAAGCGATTGACGCGGAAATCCCGCTGGCGATCTGCATCACAGAGGGCATTCCCGTGCTCGACATGGTCCGCGTCAAACGTGCGCTGGCAAATTCCAATACGCGCCTGATCGGGCCGAACTGCCCGGGCATCATCACGCCCGATGAATGCAAGATCGGTATCATGCCCGGTCACATCCATCAGCGCGGCAATATCGGGATCGTCTCGCGCTCCGGCACGCTGACCTATGAAGCGGTCGCCCAGACAACGGCGGCCGGCCTCGGTCAGACGACGTGTATCGGGATCGGCGGCGACCCCGTTAATGGCACCAATTTTGTCGATTGCATCGATTTGTTCCTGGCCGACGACGAAACCCAGGGCATCGTGATGATCGGCGAAATCGGCGGCTCCGCCGAAGAGGACGCGGCCGACTTCATCAAACAATCCAAAACCAAGAAACCCGTCGTGGGCTTTATCGCAGGCGTTACCGCGCCTCCGGGCCGGCGCATGGGTCATGCGGGCGCGATCATATCGGGCGGCAAAGGCGGCGCCGACGACAAGATCGAGGCCATGAAAAGTGCAGGGATCCGGGTATCCGATTCGCCCGCCGGTATCGGCGATGCGATGGTCGAGGCGATGAAGGGATAGGTCGGGGCTAACTGCGCCGGCATTTTCCGGCGATGTAGCATGTGAGAGGGGCGGCGGCAGCGTCGCCGGAGTTCATGACCGGACTGTTAGACAAGACTTCGTTTCTCACGAGTGCGAACAGCACTTTCGTGGCGGAACTTTATGCGCGCTATCTTGAAAAACCGGCATCGGTGGATCCGGAATGGGCGGCGTTCTTCGACGAATTGAAGGACGAGGCGCCGGATGTCCTGAAAGATCTGCACGGCGCGAGCTGGGCACCGAACGGCACGGCCGTTATCGGCACCGAAACCGCCGCCGAGGTGATGAAAACCAACGGTGCGAAGGGGCATGCCGCGAACGGTGCTATTCAGGGTCATGTCCTGAGCGATGTCACCCGCGATTCGATCCAGGCATTGATGATCATCCGCTCGCATCGCGTGCGCGGGCACCTATATGCCGAGCTCGACCCGCTCGGGCTGGAACAGCCCCTGAGCCATACCGAGCTCGACCCCGAATCCTACGGGTTCAGCGAGGCCGATTACGACCGCGAGATTTATATCCACGACCGGTTGGGTCTGGGCGAAAAGGCGCCGCTGCGCGATATCGTCGAAAAGGTCCGCGCAACCTATTGCGGCCATATCGGCGTCGAATACATGCATATTACGTCGACCGAGGAAAAGGTCTGGATCCAGGACCGGATCGAAGGCATCCGCAACCAGACCGATTTTACCGACATGGGGAAGATCACCATCCTCGAGCGGCTGACCGAGGCGGAAACCTTCGAGCAGTTTCTGAACGTGAAATATACCGGCACCAAACGTTTCGGGCTCGACGGCGCGGAATCGCTTGTCCCCGGGCTCGAACAGATCCTGAAACGGGGCACGCAGCTCGGCGTCGAGGAAGTCGTGATCGGCATGCCCCATCGCGGCCGGCTGAATGTGCTGGCCAATGTGATGAACAAGCCGTTTGCGGCCATATTCTCCGAATTCCAGGGGACATCGGCCAAACCCGAAGACGTCCAGGGCTCCGGCGACGTGAAGTACCATCTCGGCACGTCCGCCGACCGCGAATTCGACGGCAAACAGGTTCATCTCTCGCTCGCCGCGAACCCGTCCCATCTCGAAGCGGTCGACCCGGTCGTGGTCGGCAAGGTGCGTGCGAAACAGCGCCAGCGCGGGGACCGCGAACGCCGCAAGGTGATGGGCCTGCTGATGCATGGCGATGCCGCCTTCGGCGGTCAGGGAATTGTCGCCGAAACGTTCGGGCTGTCAGACATCAAGGGTTATCGCACCGGCGGGACCATGCATGTGGTGGTCAACAACCAGATCGGATTTACGACGAATCCGGGTGCGACGCGCACGTCGCGTTATCCGACAGAGATTGCCAAGATGGCGCAGGCGCCGATTTTTCATGTGAACGGCGACGACGTCGAAGCGGTCATCCATGTTGCGCGTATCGCCGCCGAATTCCGTCACGAGTTCCGCAAGGATGTCGTGATCGACATGTGGTGCTACCGCCGGTTCGGCCATAACGAGGGCGACGAGCCGGCCTTCACCCAGCCGAAAATGTACAAGGCGATTGCCGACCATCCGACCGTCCGCCAGATCTATGCCAACCAGCTTATTGCCGAGGGCGTCGTGACCGGGGAACAGGTCGACCAGATACAGGCCAAGGTGCGCGCCCAGCTGGACGAAGATTTCGAGGCTTCCACGTCCTACAAGCCCAACAAGGCCGACTGGCTGGAAGGCAAGTGGCAGGGCAAGACAACGGCGCCGTCAGCCGAGGAACGAAAAGGCAAGACGGATGTGCCGATGGATCTTCTGAAAGAGGTCGGCCAGGCAATCTCGACCGTACCGGAAGATTTCAACCTCAATTCGAAGCTGAAACGTTTCTTCGCCAACCGCAGGAAAGCCATTGAGTCCGGCGAAGGTATCGACTGGGCAACCGGTGAATCTCTCGCCTTCGGCACGCTTCTGACGGAAAACCATCTCGTCCGCCTCAGCGGCCAGGATGTCGCGCGCGGCACGTTTTCCCAGCGCCACGTGGTTGCAACCGACCAGGAAAACGAAAAGGTCTTTATCCCGCTCGAACAGATACGTCCGGGCAACCAGGCCAAGTTCATCGCCCGCAATTCGACCCTGTCCGAAGCGGCCGTACTTGGCTTCGAATACGGCCTGTCGCTCGCCGATCCGGATGTCCTCGTGATGTGGGAAGCGCAGTTCGGCGATTTCGCAAACGGGGCGCAGTTCATATTCGACCAGTTCATCTCGTCGGGCGAATCCAAGTGGCTCCGCATGTCGGGCCTGGTGATGCTTCTGCCGCACGGATTTGAAGGTCAGGGCCCGGAACATTCGTCCGCACGGCTGGAGAGGTATTTGCAGCAAAGTGCCGAGGATAACTGGCAGGTCTGCAATATCACGACGCCGGCGAACTATTATCATGCCCTGCGTCGCCAGATTCATCGCGATTTCCGCAAGCCGCTGATCATCATGACGCCGAAATCGCTGCTGCGTCACAAAAAGGCGGTCTCGAAGCTGGAAGAATTCGGGCCGGGCACGTCGTTCAACAGGGTATTGCCCGACAACGGCGACCTGGTTGCAGCCGCAAAGGTGAAGCGTGTCGTTCTGTGCTCCGGCAAGGTCTATTACGATCTGCTGGCGGCGCGGGAAGAGGGCAATATTGCCAATGTCGCACTTGTGCGCGTGGAACAGCTCTATCCGTTCCCCAGCGTGTCGCTGTCGAAAGAGCTGGAAAAATACCCGAACGCCGAAGTCGTCTGGTGCCAGGAAGAGCCCAAGAATATGGGTGCCTGGCATTTCCTCGACCGTCGTCTCGAAGAGCTCCTCGGCAATCTCGATGTGAGCGCTGCACGTCCGGCTTATGTCGGCCGTCCCGAAGCGGCCTCCCCGGCTACGGGCTCGCTCGGCAAGCACAACGCGGAACAACAGGCGCTGGTTTCCGAAGCCCTGACAACCTGATCAAACGACTAGCCTGCTCCAGGAGCACATAGAATATGGCCACTGAAATTATCGTTCCCACACTGGGCGAATCCGTCACCGAAGCGACGGTCGCAAAATGGTTCAAGGCCGAGGGCGATGCAGTCGCCGTCGACGAGCCGATCCTGGAGCTCGAAACCGACAAGGTAACACTCGAAGTCAATGCGAGCGCCGCCGGCACGCTGAGCGAGATTTCGGCGAAGGAAGGCGACAATGTAGAAGTTGGTGCCCTGCTTGGCATGATCGGCGAAGGCGGCGCGGCACCTGCAAAGAAAGCTGAAGCCGAAGCCTCCGCGGAAACCGCGAAACCCGCCGAATCGGCGCCGACCGCGTCGGCTTCCGACAAGGGCGATGCGGCTGACAAGGCAAATGACGACGCAAATGACGACAGGGACAAACTGTCGCCTGCCGTGCGCAAGCTTGTCGATGAAAACAATCTCGATGCAAGCCAGATCAGCGGTACCGGCAAGGACGGGCGCCTGACCAAGGGCGATGTCCTGAGTTTCATGAAGGATGGCGGCGGTGCGGCAGCCCCGGCGGCGTCCCCTGCGTCGGCGGCAAAACCGGCAGCGCCAGCGGAGCCTCGCGCCGAGGATCCGCGCGAAGAACGCGTAAAGATGACCCGTCTGCGCAAGCGGATCGCCGAACGCCTCAAGGAGGCGCAGAACACGGCGGCGATGCTGACCACGTTCAACGAGATCGACATGACAAACGTCATGGCGGCGCGCAAGAAATTCCAGGACGATTTCGAAAAACGCCATGGCTGCCGGCTCGGCTTCATGTCGTTTTTCGTGAAAGCCTGTATCGTCGCGCTACAGGAACTGCCGGCGGTGAACGGCGAAATCGACGGCGACGAGCTGATTTACAAGAATTACTACGATATCGGCGTTGCCGTCGGTACCGAGCAGGGCCTGGTCGTGCCGGTGCTGCGCGATGCGGATAAAAAGTCTTTCGCCGATGTCGAAAAAGGCATCACCGAACTGGGCCTTAAGGCGCGCGACGGCAAGCTCGGCATGGACGAACTGACGGGCGGCACGTTCACGATCACCAATGGCGGTGTCTACGGTTCGATGATGTCCACGCCGATCCTGAACCCGCCGCAATCCGGTATTTTGGGGATGCACAAGATCGACCGCCGTCCGGTCGCGGTCGGCGATTCGATCGAGATCCGGCCGATGATGTATGTCGCGCTGTCTTACGACCACCGCATCATTGACGGCCGCGAAGCGGTTACATTCCTGGTTCGCGTCAAGGAATGTATCGAAGATCCCGAACGCATCCTGCTTGCCGTCTGACCAAAGGCCAGAACCATGAGTGACTCCCATTTCGACCTGATCATTATCGGTGCAGGCCCGGGCGGTTATGTTGCCGCCATCCGCGCAGCCCAGCTTGGCCTGAAAACCGCCTGTATCGACAAGCGCGGCGCGCTTGGCGGCACGTGTCTCAATGTCGGCTGTATCCCGTCCAAGGCATTGCTGCATTCATCTGAAAAATTCGAGGAAGCGCAGAGCCACCTCGCCGAGCATGGCGTCAAGGTCGGCAAGGTCGAGCTTGACCTGAAGACGCTGATAGCGCGCAAGGACAAGGTCGTCGAAGACCTGACCAAGGGCATCGGTTTTCTGTTCAAGAAGAACAAGGTCACCGGCATTACCGGCGCCGCCCGGATTAGCAAACCGGGGGAAGTCGTGGTCTCCGCCGACGGCAAGGACACCACCTATACCGCCGACAACATCGTCATCGCGACCGGCTCGGAGGTCACACCCCTGCCCGGTGTCGAAATCGACGAGGATCGTATCGTCTCGTCGACCGGCGCCTTGTCGCTGTCCAAGGTGCCGAAGCATCTGGTGGTCGTGGGTGGCGGGTATATCGGGCTCGAAATGGGTTCGGTCTGGCGGCGCCTCGGATCGAAGGTAACGGTGGTTGAATTTCTCGACGTGATCGTGCCGAACATGGACGGCGAAGTCGGCAAGGCGATGCACAAGACGCTCGAAAAGCAGGGCATGGCGTTCAAACTCGGTACCAAGGTGACGGGCGCCAAGACGACCAAGTCCAAGGTTGCCCTGACGGTTGAACCCGCATCGGGTGGCGATGCCGAAACCATCGACTGCGACGTGGTTCTGGTGTCGATCGGACGTATTCCTTTTACCGCCAATCTCGGTCTCGAAGAAGTCGGTGTTGAAATGGACGGCCGCGGTGTCATCCAAGTCGATGAAAATTTCAAAACCAATGTAGATGGCATCTACGCGATCGGCGACGTCATTCCCGGTGCGATGCTGGCGCACAAGGCCGAAGAAGAGGGCATTGCCTGCGTCGAGAGGCTGGCCGGCCAGGCGACGCATATCAACTACGACGCCATACCGTCCGTGGTCTATACGTGGCCCGAAGCCGCATCCGTCGGCAAAACAGAAGAGCAGTTGAAGGATGCGGGTATCGCCTACAACAAGGGTAATTTTCCCTTTATGGCGAATTCGCGCGCCCGCGCGAACGGCGATACCGAAGGCTTCGTCAAGATTCTGGCCGATGCGGCGACCGATGAAGTTCTCGGCGTACACATCATCGGTCCGGATGCGGGCACGATGATCGCCGAATTGGCGCTGGCCATGGAATTCGGCGCATCGTCCGAGGATATCGCACGGACCTGCCATGCCCACCCGACCCTGAACGAGGCGGTTAAGGAAGCCGCGCTTGCAGTGGAAGGCGCGCCGATCCATATGTAACCCTCCCGACGGGGGCGTCGATGAACGGGGGCTTTCGATGAAGCAGCGTCTGAAGCGCTACACCGTTCTGGGTCTCGGCTGGCTTTTCGTTTTCCTCGGCATTCTCGGCATTTTTCTGCCGATCCTGCAGGGTATTCTTTTTCTCACCATCGGCCTGATCCTGCTGTCGCGCGAATCCGAATGGGCCGCCGCCAGGCTCGACTGGCTCAAGACCCGCTATCCGCGTTTCGGCAAAACCTATGACGAGGCCGACCGCCGGGCGATGCGCCTGTGGGATCGGTTACGCGGATCGAAAAAACAGGACTGACCCTGCCGGGACCGCCTCGAAATCGTGTGCTTAAATGCGCTAGAACTGTAAAAATTTCGAACCCCGGAGCGGGCATGCAACCGACTGAGAGACTGGACCACCTGGAACGCGCGATGGCGTTGCATCGTGACGGGCGTTTCGCAGATGCGCTTAGCCTCTATAACGACCTGCTCTCTGCACTGCCCGACGACCCGGACGGTCTCAACCTGGCCGCCGATGCCAGTTTCTCGTTGCGCGACTACGCCGCTGCCGCCGGTTATTTCGAGCGCCTTGCCGCGGTGGAACTGCGCGATGCCAGAACGCGGTTCAACCTCGGTGTTGCCTACATGCAGGCCGGTACGCCGGACGAAGCGGCCCGCGCTTTTCAGGCGGCGCTCGATATCGATCCTGCCTATCCGAAAGGCTGGTTTAACCTCGGTGTGGCGCTCGAAAGCTGTCGCCGTATCGAACAGGCCGCTGCCGCTTACGAACGCGCGCTGGCCGGCGATCCCGGAGACGCCCCGTCGATCGCCAATCTTGCAGGGGTTTTCACCAAGATGCGCGCGTTCAACCGGGCACTTGCGCTGTTCGACACAGCCATTGAGCGCTGGCCGGACGAGCCCCGCGTCAGACTGATGCATGCGCAGGCATTACGCGACATCAAGCTGTATGACCGGGCCGAGGAAGCCTGCCGCGTTGCGCTGAAACTGGCGCCGGAAAGCGCAGACGCCCGGGCCGCCCTGGGGCTGACGCTGGCGCTTGCGGGAAAACACGGGGACGCGGTTGCGACGCTCCGACGCGCGCTTGAACTGGACCCGGACCGGATTGCCGCAAAGTCGATCCTCGCCGCCTCGCTGGTCGAGATTGCCGAATATGCCGAGGCGCTCACCCTGAGCGATGCAATCCTGAATACCGCGCCGGCGGACCGGGCCATGGTGCAGGTCAAGGCGCGCGCGCTGCAGGGCCTTGGTCGGGATGGCGAGGCGATCGACATATTGCAGGGCGCGTTCGAGACGGCGCCCGATGACGTTGCGATCATGGCAGGCTACGTGGAGGCGCTTAAAGCGGCCGGGCGCGGTGCCGAGACGGATGCCGTCTTCGAGACGGTTATCGCCGCCAGGCCGCGGACGCCCGAGCCGTATTACGATATCGCGAAGCGCTGTCTCGAGGCAGGGGATGCCGAACGGGCATTCCGGACGGTGACGGAGGGCGTCGAGCGATTCCCGGGCGATACCGGATCGCTCGCTATCCAGTCGGTTGCGGCAACTGTGACCGGCCGTTCCGATATTGCCCGCACGCTGAACGATTTCGACGGCCTGATGGGCCGGGTGCGCATCGCGCCGCCATCGGGCTGGGAGACGATATCGGATTTCAACGCGGCCCTTGCCGAACACGTGGAGAACCATCCTTCGGTCCAGTTTGCGCCCGCCGATCATGCAACCCAGGACGGCTATCACACGGGTGAACTGATGCTCGAACCGATGGGACCGATCCGCGGTCTGGAGGAGGCGATCCGCGCGGCTGTCGATCAATACCGCCGCGACCATCCGGTCGACCCGGCGCATCCCTTCCTGCATCGGGTGCCGGACAGTTTCGGGCTCAATATCTGGGCGATCATCCTGCAGCAGGCAGGGCATCAGGTCCCCCATATCCATCCGGGCGCGTGGCTCAGCGGCGTTTATTATCCCAAGCTGCCGCCGGTCATCGGCGACAACAGTCAGGCCGGCTGGATCGAGTTCGGGCGCCCGCCCGGGAGTTATACCGGCGATGTCGAACCCGATGTGATCATGATCCGCCCGGAAGAGGGCCTGATGCTGCTTTTCCCGTCCTACATGTATCACCGGACGATACCGTTCGCGGGCGACGGCACCCGTATCAGCATCGCCTTCGATGTGTGCCTGATGTCCTGACGTCCTGACAGCCGGTATTTTTAAGGCTCTTTTTCGAGCTCGCTCTCGAGTTTGCGGGTCCGTGGCCGCGCCCATAGCCAGAGGATGATGGTCAGCAGGCCGCCGGCCGCAATCGTGACGGGCAACCCGGCGAAGTTGGCGATCCACCCCGCGACAAGCGCGCCAAACGCGGGGAGCCCCCACGAAATCATGATGAACAGGCTCATCACGCGGGCCCGCATATGCGATTCGACCGCGTTCTGCATCAGCGTCTGCGAACCGACGCCGCCGATCAGCATGGCGAAACCGACGATTCCCAGAAAGGCCGCCGAAAGCCACAGGTTGCCGCCGTAATAGCCCGCGGCCGCGCACAGGACGAGCGCCGCCCCCTGCGCCAGGAGGCTCATCGTGACCAGCGCCGTCAGCCCGTCGGTCCGGCCGCGCTGCGCCATCCAGATGCAGCTGACCATCGCGCCGAAACCGAGCGTCGACATGAGAATGGCAAGACCGTCGGCACCGCGGTCGAAAACCTCTGCCGAGAAACCGGGCATCAGTTCGATCACCGGCCGGATCAGCAATCCGGTGACGCCGAGCATGACCAGCAGGAACCGGATACCGGGATGCCGGAACCCGTAGCGGATGCCGGTGACGATATCGCCGGCCAGGTCGCGCCACGGGCCGGGGTTTCGTTCGGGCTCGTCTGCCTTGACGATCAGAAGGGTCAGGCAGAACTGCGTGAACGCGATGGCGACGACGGCGAGAACGACGCCCGACCCGGTCCAGACCAGAAGCGCGCCGGCGATTGCCGGGCCGACAAACCGCGCCGCGTTGAAAGTGGCGGACCCCAGCGCGATCGCGGCCGCCATGTCCTGTTTCGGCACAAGCGCGTGGACCAGCGCCATCCGTGCCGGGGTGGTCAGGGATTCGAGCGATCCGATCAACAGGGCCGAGACCAGCACCAGTTCAATGGTAATGACCCCGGCGATGGTCATGGCGGCAAAGGCGGCGGCGACAATCGCCGTCGCCGTCTGGGCCACGAGTGTGATGCGGATATACCCGACCCGGTCGGCGATCGCGCCGGCCAGCACCGAAAATACGACCAGCGGAAAGCTCTCGGCGAAGGCGATGATGCCCAGCCAGGTGGTCGATTCGGTCAGTTCCCAGGTCAGCCAGCCGACGGCGATCCGGTACATCCAGCGGCCGATGGTGTTGATGCCGTTGCTCGACCAGTACAGCAGATAGTCGCGGTGCGACAACGCCCGCCCGATGCCACCGAACATCTCAGTCCCGGACCGATGCGCGCGGGTGGGACCGGTCATAGACGTCGATCAGTTGCCGGGTATCGACATCGGTATAGCGCTGCGTCGTCGACAGCGATGCATGGCCCAGCAATTCCTGGATCGTGCGCAGGTCGCCGCCGCCCGCCAGCAGATGCGTGGCGAAGCTGTGGCGCAGCGCATGCGGCGTGGCTGTATCGGGCAGCCCGAGATCGGCGCGCAGACGGCGCATCGTGCGCTGAACGATACCCGCATTCAGCCGGGCGCCGCGCGACCCGTAAAATAGCGGTCGGTCCGGATCGAGCGGGAACGGGCAGGCGGCCCGGTAAACGCCGATGGCGTCGATGACGACCGGCAGAACGGGCACGATCCGCTGCTTGTTTCCCTTGCCGGTGATTGTCATGATCTCGCCATTCGGCACATCGCGCTGGTCGAGGCTGAGGGCTTCGTCGATCCGCAGGCCGCAGCCGTAAAGAAGTGTGAGGATCGCGACGTCCCGCGCGCCGATCCAGGGTTCCGTCGCCATCTCGGCGGCCCGGCGCAACAAAGCCAGCGCATCGTCGGCATTGAGCGGCTTGGGCACCGATTTTGGCGGTTTGGGCACCTTTACCGCCGCCAGGGCCTGATTGTGAACGCGCCCTGTTCGGTCGAGAAAGCGGAACAGATTGCGCAACGCCGACATCGCGCGGGCAATCGATGTACGCGACAGGCCCGCCTGCAATCGCGCCGCCAGCCAGCCCCGGAAATCGGCGGGCTTCAGGTCGGCCAGCGCCGCAAGGTCGGGGGTCTCCCCGCGGTATTCTGCCAGGAACGCCAGAAATGCCGCGATATCGCGGCAATATCCATCCACCGTGTGGACCGATGTCCGCCGCTCCGTGATCAGCCAGCGGCGCCAGTCTTCCAGCGCCGCTTTGAGATCGGCCTGTGCGGTAAACCGGATTAGTTTTTCGGCCCCAGGCATTGTTTCAGCCGTCCTTCCAGCACATCGGCGAGGAAAGTGATCAGATCGGTCGCCTGGTTTGCGTCGAACCCGTCTTCGCGGCCCGACCCCAGCGCCAGCAGCATGTCGGGGGAATTCTTTCCGGCGCGCAGCCGCAGATAGGCGACCGATTTCACCCGCGCGGCGTCGTCGCCGAAGACGAACGATTCGCCCGTCGTCTGGCCCTGCAACAGGATGCGTTTTTTGGGTCCCATCAGGTTTTCGATCCCGCCCGTGCCGATCGCCGTCGCGCCGGCCAGGGCAAGCGCACCGGCATCCTCTATGCACAAAACAGCGGATTCGATATCCAGCATGGCCGGCAGCTTGTTCCGGATAACCCCGTTCAATGCCTGAATGTCGCTTGCGCCGACTATGGCGGTGACCGCCTGATGGACCTTGGACTGACCCGCCGCATTGCCTTCAACCGCCGACATAAGCTGTTTCTCATGACGGCGCAGGCTGGTCAGGTCGTCGCGCATCCGCTCAAGCATGAAATGCTGCATATCCAGGATACGCTCGCCGCGTTTGAATTCGGGCGGGGTCAGGAATGTCAGGACTTCCGGGTTTTCCTGCAGGAAGTCCGGATGCCGGCGCAACCAGGCAGCGACCGTTTCGGCCGTCAGGTTTTCCGGCTGGATCTCTGCGGCTTTGTCCGACGGACCGCTCATGCTCAGGTGTCCAGGATGGACTGGCCGGATCCGGCCCAATCCGCAAGAAACGCCTCCAGTCCCGAATCGGTCAGCGGATGTTTGAACAATTGACGCAGCACGCCGGGAGGCACGGTTGCGACATCGGCCCCCATCTGCGCCGCCTGGATCACGTGATTGGGGCTGCGCACCGACGCGACCAGAACCTCGGTCTCGAACGCTTCGTAATTGGCGTAGATGGTGCAGATTTCATCAATCAGTCCCATGCCGTCGCGGCTGATATCGTCCAGCCGGCCGACGAATGGCGACACGAAGGTTGCGCCCGCCTTGGCGGCGAGAATCGCCTGACCGGCGGAAAAGCAGAGAGTGACGTTCACCTGCGTGCCGGCGTCCGACAGCGCCTTGCAGGTTTTCAGCCCGTCCGGCGTCAGCGGCACCTTGACGGCAACGTTGCTGGCGATCCCGGCGAGCTTGCGGCCTTCCTTGAGCATCGTTTCGTGATCCGTCGCCGCGACCTCGGCACTTACCGGGCCGTCCACGATGTCGCATATTTCCGCGATGACCTCGAAAAAATTCCGGCCCGATTTGGCGATGATCGACGGGTTTGTGGTGACGCCGTCTACGAGGCCCGTCGACGCCAGATCCTTGATCTCGCCAACGTCCGCCGTGTCCACGAAAAACTTCATGATATTCCTTCAGTTAAGAGCCGGCCCCCATGGGCCTGCGCATATTGCCTTGCAGGCGGTGCCCGCAGTGTTTGATCTTTGCTGAAAGCGACACTTCCGCCGTCAGCCGATTGGCCGCCCCGAACGGCTGGGATAGAGTGTATCCGATGGACCACGCCCTTTCCACACGCGCCGATACCGTTCAGACGAAAGCTGTCAGCGTTCTGCTGCCTCTGCCGCTGATCGCACCGTACGACTATCTGGTGCCCGACGATGTACCGGTTGAGCCGGGATCCTATGTCGAGGTGCCACTGGGCGCCCGTCAGGCCACAGGCGTTGTGTGGGGGGCGGCCCGGGGCGATGTGAACCCTGAAAAACTGCGTGAAATCAGCGCGGTATTGGACCTGCCGCCGATGCCGGCCGATCTCCGCCAGTTCGTCGACTGGGTCGCTTCCTACACGCTTGCGCGCCTCGGCACGGTGTTGCGCATGACCATGAGCGTGCCGAAGGCTTTGCGCCCGCCGAAACCCGTGACGGCGTACCGGGTCGCGTCCGCCATCGACCCGAAAAGCGAATCACTTCCCGGCGGCGCCCGTCTGACGCCCGCCCGCAAAAGGGTGCTTGGCGCCCTTGCCGACGGAACACCCCGCAAGGGTGCCGACCTTGCGAGGATGTCCGGCAGTTCGCCGGCGGTGATCCGGGCAATGGCCGATGCCGGTATGCTCGACCAGATTGCGCTGACCGAAGAAGAACCCGTCGGCCGCCCCGATCCCGGCCTGCCGGGTGCCGTTCTGTCCGACGCGCAGGCATCGGCCGCCGCGACGCTTTCCGGCGATATCGATGGCGGCTACAGCGTCACGCTGCTTGACGGGGTGACCGGGTCGGGCAAGACGGAAGTCTATTTCGAGGCGATCGCGACGGCGCTTCGGGCGGACAGGCAGGTGATCGTCCTGTTGCCCGAAATTGCGCTGACTGCCGACTGGCTCGGCAGGTTCGAGCGCCGTTTCGGGGTGCGCCCCGTCGTCTGGCATTCCGATCTGCCGATGTCCGAGCGGCGGTGGAACTGGCGTGCGGTGCTGTCCGGCGAGGCGAAGCTGGTCGTCGGGGCCCGGTCGGCATTGATGCTGCCCTATCGGGACCTTGGCCTGATCGTGATCGATGAAGAACACGACCCCAGCTTCAAACAGGATGAGGGCGTGATCTACAATGCCCGCGATATGGCGGTTGTGCGCGGCCATATCGGCGGCTTTCCCGTGATCCTCGCATCGGCGACGCCGTCTCTGGAAACGGTCGACAATGTCTGGCGCGGGCGATACCGGCGGCTTTCTCTGCCGGAACGCTTCGCCGGCGCGACCCTGCCGGCGATCGCGGCCATCGACATGCGTGCCGAAACCCTCGATCGCCAGAGCTGGCTGTCGCCGGCCCTTGCGCGGGCCGTATCCGAGACGGTTGCGGCGGGCGAACAGGCAATGCTGTTTCTCAACCGGCGGGGATATGCGCCGTTGACGCTGTGCCGTGCCTGCGGTCACCGGCTGAACTGCCCGCAATGCACGGCCTGGCTCGTCGAACACCGGTTGCTCGACCGCCTGCAATGCCATCATTGCGGTTACAGCGCGCCGCCGCCCCTGACCTGTCCGTCCTGCGAGGCCGAGAGCCGGTTTGCGGCCTGCGGCCCCGGGGTCGAACGCCTGGCGGAAGAAGCCCGCGCAAAGTTCCCGGCCCTGCGATTCGAAATCATGTCCAGCGATACGGTGCACAAACCCGCCGATGCGCTCGCGCTGGTCCGGCGGATGGAAAACCGCGAGATAGACGTCCTGATCGGCACGCAGATTATGGCGAAGGGATTTCATTTCCCGGCCCTCACGCTTGTTGGCGTTGTCGATGCCGATCTCGGGCTGGCCGGCGGCGACCTGCGGGCGGCGGAGCGGACGTATCAGCTATTGCACCAGGTATCGGGGCGGGCGGGGCGCGCAGACCGGCCGGGGCGCGTGCTGCTGCAGACCTATCAGCCAGAGCACCCCGTCATGCAGGCGCTGGTCGGCGGCGATCGCGACAGTTTTATCGAGACCGAGGCATCTGCCAGGAAACAGCACAACATGCCGCCATACGGGCGGCTGGCGGCGATTATCGTATCCGGGCGAAACGAGCGCGCGGTGGACGATGCCGCAAACGCGCTCGGCCGCTCGGCGCCGCGGCGGGAGGGGATGACCGTTCTCGGCCCGGCACCGGCGCCGATCTCCGTGGTGCGCGGCCGGCATCGGCGGCGTCTGCTGGTCCGGGCGCGGAAGGACATGAACATTCAGGAAATTCTGCGGCGCTGGGTGTATGCGCACAAGGTGACCGGCGGTGTTCGGATCGCAGTCGATATCGATCCCTATAACTTCATGTAAATTCCTGTTTTCCAACGCTTTATTTGACTCCTGCCGTACAGGCGTTAGCATCTGGATATGCCTGAGACGTCGTTTTTCAATGAGATGCTTGCCGAGGACCACAGCGTTCGCGATGCCTATCGCGATATCGCGAAATGGCTCGACGGGCTGCCAGAGGGTCAGCTTGCGCTGAAAACCGAAGAGGCGGAACTGCTGTTTCGCCGGATGGGTATCACCTTTCTGGTCTACGGACGCGGCGGCAGCAACGAGCGGCTGATTCCCTTCGATGTGATCCCGCGGGTGTTTACCGCGCCCGAATGGGATCTGCTGTCCAGAGGGTCGATCCAGCGGGTCCGCGCGCTCAATATGTTCCTGCACGACATCTATCACGGTGCCGAGATTGTGCGGGCGGGTAAAATCCCCGCGGACCTCGTTTTCAATAACGATTACTTCCAGATCCAGATGCACGGGCTCGACGTGCCCGGCGGCGTCTATGCGCATATCGCCGGGATTGATCTCGTCCGGGTGAGCGAGAGCGAATTCTACGTGCTCGAAGACAACCTGCGGGCGCCGTCCGGCGTCTCCTACATGCTCGAAAACCGCGCGATCATGATGCGGCTGTTCCCCGAACTGTTCGATGGAAATGCGGTTTCGCCGGTCGATCATTACCCGGACGAACTCCTGCGCAATCTGCGGGCCGTGGCGCCCGATGGAATGGGCGAGCCCACGGTCGCGCTGTTGACGCCCGGCGCGTTTAACAGCGCCTATTTCGAACATGCGTATCTTGCCGATTCGATGGGTATCGAGCTGGTCGAGGCACCGGATCTCTTCGTGCGCGACAACAAGGTTTTTATGCGGACCACGGAAGGCCCGCAGCGCGTCGATGTGATTTACCGGCGGATAGACGACGATTTTATCGACCCGCTCGCTTTTCGTGCCGATTCCATGCTGGGCGTGCCCGGCCTGTTGTCGGTTTACCGGTCCGGCGGCGTAACGGTTGCCAATGCGATGGGAACCGGCGTTGCCGACGACAAGTCGGTCTATCCCTATGTGCCGGATATCATCCGCTTCTATCTTGGCGAGGAGCCGATTCTCAACAACGTGCCGACCTATATGCTGCGCGATCCGGAAGATCTGAAATACGCGCTCGACAATCTGGCGGATCTCGTCGTCAAGGAAGTCCACGGATCGGGCGGGTACGGAATGCTTGTCGGCCCCGCCAGTACCGAAAAAGAACGTGAGGAATATCGTGCGCGGGTGCTCGAGAACCCTTCGGGCTTTATCGCCCAGCCGACGCTCTCGCTGTCGACCTGCCCGACCTTCGTGGAGTCCGGCGTTGCACCCCGGCATGTCGATCTCCGTCCGTTCGTTCTGTCCGGGGAGGACGTCACGGTCGTGCCGGGCGGTCTCACGCGGGTCGCGCTGACCGAGGGGTCCCTGGTCGTCAATTCGTCCCAGGGCGGCGGCACCAAAGACACCTGGGTTTTACAGGAATAGCCATGCTGGGACGTGTCGCAGATCAGCTGTACTGGATGGCGCGCTACTCGGAGCGTACCGAAAATCTGGCGCGTATCATCGATGTGGCAGACCGCATGACGCTGACGCCGCAGACTGACGAGACGCGGCGAAGCGCCTGGGTTTCGGCGCTGGAAGTCGCGGGCGCGCAAGCCGGGTATGACGAAAAACACGGGGATATAAACGGGCCCGACGTTGTCCAGTATCTCGCGCTGGATCCCGACAATCCGTCGAGTATCTATTCGTCCATCCGGGCGACCCGTGAAAATGCCCGGGCATTGCGCGGCTCGATCACGACCGAGATGTTCGAGAGCATAAACGCGACGTGGCTCGAACTTCAGGCGATGGAGGCAGACGTTGTCAAACCCGGCGCCCGGCGGGAATTTTTCTACTGGGTCAAGGATCGCGCACACCTGTTCCGCGGCGTTGCCGAGGGCACGATGCTGCAGGACGAGGCGTTGAGCTTCATGAAGGTCGGTCTCGATATCGAACGGGCGGACTGCACGGCGCGGCTGCTGGATTCGAAATACCACGTCCTCCTGCCGGCCTCCGAAGAAGTCGGCGGGGCGCTGGATTATTATCAGTGGGGAACGCTGCTGCGATCGTTGAGCGCGTTTCGCGCCTATCACAAAATTTACCGCGACCGCATCTCTGCTTCCCGGGTTGCCGAACTCATCATCCTGAACGCGCAGATGCCGCGATCTCTCAGGTGCTGCTACGACCGGTTGTCCGAAACGCTGGAAGACCTGTGCGGTACCAGTGCCCCCGAATGCCAGCGTCTCGCCGGCAGGCTTCACTCGGGGCTGCGGTACCGGCGGATCGACGAGATATTTTCCGCCGGCCTGCATGAATTTCTGACCGAGTTCATCGAGGGGAACGCGCAGGTGGGTCAGCAGCTGGCGCGCGATTTCATGATGGTCCGGTAACAGACATGCGCCTCAACATCACCCACAAGACCGTTTACCGCTATGACGACCCGCCGATTTTCTCGGCCCAGGTCATCCGGTTGACGCCGCGTACGAATGCCAGCCAGCATCTTGTGCGTTGGCGCATAGAACCGTCGAGCGGGCTGAGTGCCTGGACCGATGCGTTCGGCAATGTATCCCATACGCTGGTCGTCGATGAACCGCGAGACCGGATCGATATCGTCGCCTCCGGCGAGGTCGTCACGTCGGAGACCGATGGCGTTCTGCCGGGGGAAGAAGGTGACCTGCCGCTTGAGGTATTCATGCGACGGACGGCCCAGACCGCGATCAATGCCGAGATCAGGGAGTTCGCCAATGGCTTCGCCGGGCGCGTTTCGGAAAATACGCTGGACGGCCTGCATCAGATGATGGGACAAATCCGCGAACGCGTGGATTATCACACCGGTAAAACGGACGCGCATGCGACCGCGATCGAGGCCTTCGAGGCGCAGCGCGGCGTGTGCCAGGATCACGCGCATATCTTTATCGGCTGCGCGCGGGCGCTGGGTTTCCCCGCAAGATACGTTTCCGGCTATCTCTACGATGGCGAACAGAGCGAGGCCTATGTCGCGGGCCATGCCTGGGCCGCCGCCTGGGTGTCCGATCTGGGATGGGTCAGTTTCGATGTTTCAAACTGCAAGTCGGCGACCGAAAATTATGTCAGCGTGGCGGTGGGGCTGGACTACGAAACCGCCGCCCCGGTCAGAGGCGTGCGGTCCGGCGGGCAGGGCAAGGAAGATCTCGACGTCGAGGTCAGCATTAGCGCTGCCCAGCAATAACCGGTCGGGGCCGCCCCGTTAGCTTTTTCCGGCGTCAACGTCGCGACGCTTTGACGCGAATTTCCCCATTTCGCCGGGTTGCAACGCACAAATGCCTGTGTTACCTAACGCTGCCTTCACGGGTAGTCGATATGAAAGCCCTTTCCGGGCGTGATTATTCGATAAAAAACAACAAGTTAGTTTATGTCTACGGGACGTTTTCGAGGAATTTTGGGTGTCGTCTGAATCGTCAGCCGTTTCCGGTGTTGCAGGCCGTTACGCGGTCGCGCTCTTCGAGCTCGCCGAGGAACAGAAAAAACTGGATGAAGTCGCTGAAGATTTGGCGACTATTCGGTCGTTATTGGCCGAATCGGCCGATTTGCGCCGCCTCGTTGCAAGCCCCGTCCTCGGGCGCGATGCTCAGGGGCAGGCGCTGTCGGCGGTACTTGAAAAAGCCGGCGTTTCATCGCTGACCCTGAATTTTGCGAGCGTCGTCGCCCGCAATCGGCGATTGTTCGTGCTCGACAGCATGTGCATCGGCTTCCGCCAGCTGCTTGCCAGCGCACGTGGGGAAATGACGGCCGAAATCATGACGGCCCAGCCGCTGACCGATGCCCAGCAGGCGTCACTGGAACAGGAACTGCGAACGGCTATGGGGTCGAAAGTCACCCTCGATACACGTGTCGATGCGTCGCTTCTCGGCGGCATGATCGTCAAGGTCGGGTCCCGTATGGTCGATTCATCTCTTCGTACAAAGCTTCAACGTCTAGAACTCTCATTGAAAGGGGCAGCGTGATGGACATCCGCGCCGCAGAAATCTCCTCGATCCTCAAGGATCAGATCGCCAATTTCGGTACAGAGGCCGAAGTCGCAGAAGTCGGGCAGGTCCTGTCGGTCGGCGACGGTATCGCCCGCGTCTACGGGCTGGACAGCGTCCAGGCCGGTGAAATGGTCGAATTTCCCGGCGGCATCAAAGGGATGGCGCTGAACCTCGAGACCGACAATGTCGGTGTCGTGATCTTCGGGTCGGATTCCGGCATCAAGGAAGGCGATATCGTCAAGCGGACGGGCACCATCGTGGACGTCCCCGTGGGCAAGGGCCTGCTGGGCCGCGTCGTCGACGCGCTGGGCGAGCCGATCGACGGCAAGGGCCCGATCGACGCTGCCGAGCGGCGTCGTGTCGACGTCAAGGCGCCCGGCATCATTCCGCGGCAGTCGGTCAGCGAGCCGATGCAGACCGGCCTGAAAGCGATCGACAGCCTGATCCCCGTCGGCCGCGGCCAGCGCGAGCTGATCATCGGCGATCGCCAGACCGGCAAGACCGCCATCGCCATCGACACGATCATCAACCAGAAAAAAGCCTTCGACGACGGCGATACCGACAAGCAGCTTTTCTGCATCTATGTCGCCGTCGGCCAGAAGCGTTCGACCGTGGCCCAGATCGTCAAGCAGCTCGAAGAAGTCGGCGCGATGGAATACACCATCGTCGTTGCCTCAACCGCGTCGGAACCGGCGCCGCTGCAGTTTCTAGCACCCTATGGCGGCTGCACGATGGGCGAATATTTCCGCGATAACGGCATGCACGCCCTGATCATTTACGACGATCTGTCGAAGCAGGCTGTTGCCTATCGTCAGATGTCGCTGCTGCTTCGTCGTCCGCCGGGACGTGAAGCCTATCCGGGTGACGTTTTCTACCTGCATTCCCGCCTGCTGGAACGCGCCGCGAAGATGAGCGACGAGAATGGCGGCGGCTCGTTGACGGCGCTGCCTATTATTGAAACCCAGGCGGGCGACGTGTCGGCCTATATTCCGACCAACGTGATTTCGATCACCGACGGTCAGATCTTCCTCGAAACCGAACTGTTCTATTCCGGTATCCGTCCGGCGGTGAATGTCGGCCTGTCGGTCAGCCGTGTCGGGTCGGCGGCCCAGATCAAGGCGATGAAACAGGTCGCCGGTTCGATCAAACTGGAACTGGCTCAGTACCGTGAAATGGCGGCCTTTGCGCAGTTCGCGTCGGATCTCGATGCCGCAACCCAGAAGCTCCTCGGCCGCGGCGAGCGCCTGACCGAATTGCTGAAACAGGGACAGTATTCGCCGATGCCGGTTGAAGAGCAGGTGGTATCGATCTTTGCCGGCGTGAACGGCTATCTCGATAACATACCGGCCCGCGACGTCACGCAGTTCGAACAGGGTTTCCTGTCCGAGGTGAAGGCGAATCATGCGGCATTGCTCGACACCATCCGCACCGAGCAGGCGGTGTCGGACGATACCAGCGAGAAGCTTAAGGCGTTCCTCGACGGATATGCCAAGAACTTCGTCGCGGCCTGATCGACACTCCGGAAAACAGGAACCGGTAACGGGATATGCCCAGCCTTAAAGACCTCCGCATGCGGATCGACAGCGTCAAGTCGACGCAAAAGATCACGTCGGCGATGAAAATGGTCGCAGCGGCCAAACTGCGTCGAGCGCAGGAGCAGGCCGAAGCGGCACGGCCCTATGCCGAGCGGATGGAACGCATGCTCGGATCGCTCGCCGGTTCGATGGCCTCGTCCGCCGGTGCGCCGAAGCTGCTTGCCGGGACCGGCAAGCAGGATGTGCACCTTCTTGTGATGATGACGTCCGATCGCGGTCTGTGCGGTGCGTTCAATTCGTCCATTGTGCGCGATGTCCGCCGCCTGATCGCCGAGCTTCAGGCGGATGGCAAGGAAGTCAAAATTCTGTGCGTGGGCCGCAAGGGCTGGGCACAGCTACGCCGCGAATTCGCGCCCCTGATTGTCGATTTGATCGAAGGTGTCGGGCGTCCGCGACTGAGCTTTGACGATGCGCAGGGAATTTCGAACCGCGTGCTCGAGATGTTCGAGGCCGGCGAATTCGATGTCTGCACGTTGATCTATAACCGGTTCAAATCGGTGATTTCCCAGATCGTTACCCGCCAGCAGCTGATCCCGTTTGCGGTCGATGCGGACGAGGCGGGCGAAGAGCAGGGCAATGCGGCAGGCGTGAACTACGATTACGAGCCCGACGAAAACGAAATTCTCGAAGTCCTCCTGCCGCGCAATATGAGCGTGCAGGTCTATCGTTCGCTTCTTGAAAACAACGCCAGCGAACACGGCGCCCGGATGAGCGCGATGGATAACGCCACGCGCAATGCCGGCGAAATGATCGACTCGCTGACGCTCAACTACAACCGGACGCGTCAGGCGTTCATCACCAAAGAACTCATAGAAATCATCTCCGGCGCCGAGGCAGTTTGATGTCCGGCAAATCGATGTACGAGGTATGACAATGGCCGACACGGCAAGCAACAATATCGGCAGCGTTTCCCAGGTTCTGGGCGCTGTGGTCGACGTTCAGTTCGAGGGCGAACTGCCCTATATCATGAACGCGCTGGAATGCGACAATGGCGGGAACCGACTGGTTCTCGAAGTGGCGCAGCATCTCGGCGAAAGCACCGTGCGCACCATTGCCATGGACACGACCGAAGGTCTGGTTCGCGGCCAGAAGGTGACCGATACGGGCGCCCCGATCCAGATGCCGGTCGGCCCCGAAACCCTCGGCCGCATCCTGAACGTCATCGGCGAGCCGATCGACGAACGCGGCCCGCTGAACACGACCAAAAAGCTGCCGATTCACCGCGAAGCACCGGTGTTTACCGATCAGTCGACCGAAACCGAAGTGCTGGTAACAGGCATCAAGGTCGTCGACCTGCTGGCGCCTTATTCGCGCGGCGGCAAGATCGGCCTGTTCGGCGGCGCCGGTGTCGGCAAGACGGTGCTGATCATGGAACTGATCAACAACGTTGCGAAAGCGCATGGCGGCTATTCGGTGTTTGCCGGTGTCGGCGAACGTACTCGCGAAGGCAACGATCTCTATCATGAAATGATGGAATCCGGTGTTATCCAGCCCGATGGCGAATCGAAGGCGGCATTGGTCTACGGCCAGATGAACGAACCGCCCGGTGCGCGCGCCCGTGTCGGCCTCAGCGGTCTGACGCTGGCCGAATATTTCCGTGACGAAGAAGGCCAGGACGTCCTTCTCTTCGTCGACAACATCTTCCGCTTTACGCAGGCCGGTTCCGAAGTGTCGGCGCTGCTTGGCCGTATCCCGTCGGCGGTTGGCTATCAGCCGACCCTGGCAACCGACATGGGTAACCTGCAGGAACGCATCACCACCACGAACAAGGGCTCGATCACGTCGGTTCAGGCGATCTACGTGCCGGCTGACGATCTGACCGATCCGGCGCCTGCGACATCGTTCGCCCATCTTGATGCGACGACCGTTCTGTCGCGCCAGATTGCCGAACTCGGTATTTACCCCGCGGTCGATCCGCTCGATTCCACATCGCGTATTCTCGATCCGCGCACCGTCGGCGACGAGCATTACGAAGTCGCCCGTGAAGTTCAGCGCGTGCTGCAGACCTACAAAGGCCTGCAGGACATCATCGCCATTCTCGGCATGGATGAGCTTTCCGAAGAAGACAAGCTGGTCGTGGCACGTGCGCGGAAAATCCAGCGCTTCCTGTCGCAGCCCTTCCATGTCGCCGAGATCTTCACCGGTATGTCCGGCGTGTTCGTCGATCTCGAGGATACCATCAAGGGCTTCAAGGGCCTCGTCAGCGGAGAATACGACGATCTGCCCGAAGCGGCGTTCTACATGGTCGGCAAGATCGAAGACGCCGTCGAAAAAGCGAAGGAAATGGCAGCAGCGGCCTGATTGCCAAGCTGTTGATCCAAACCGCAGGAAATCGAAATGCCTGAGCCGTTTACATTCGATCTGGTTTCACCCGAAAAGCTTCTGCTTTCGGAGGATGTCGAGATGGTCGTCGTGCCCGGTGCCGAGGGCGATTTCGGTGTCCTGATTGGTCATGCGCCGCTGATTTCCGCGCTGCGGCCCGGTGTCATCAATACCTATACCGGTACGACCGTCGAGAAACGCATCTTCGTTGCCGGCGGCTTCGCCGAGGTTACCGGAGAGCGTTGCACCGTGCTGGCCGAAGAGGCCATGCCGGTCGAGGATATCGACCCGGCCGAGGCCGAAGCACGCATCGCATCCGCGCGCGAGGCCCTGGGCGAGGCCGATAACGATCTCGCCAGAGGTCAGGCGGAATCCGCTCTTGCGGTTGCCGAAGCTATGGCCGCTGCCCGCGGGACCGCCGCCTGATAGCTGCCGTCGCGGCGGCTGTTTTTCGATAATATTCTGATCGGACTGAAGACGGATGGCGCCTTCGCCAGCTTTGGCGGGATGCCGTCACGCAGCGATTGCGGAATCGGCTTTTCTGTCGGGGGCTTGCGCGGAGGCGACCGTGCCGTCGCGAACGACCCGATTGGCGGGAATGGTCAGCACAACCGTCGTACCGACTCCTTCGGTACTTTCAAGATCGATCGAGGTGTTGTGCAGTTTGGCGATTGAATTTGCCATGGCGAGCCCCAGTCCGACGCCTTCGAAACGTCGCGACCGAGCCCCGTCTGCCTGGCGGAACGGTTTGACGACCTCTTGCAAGACGTCCGATGAAATACCGGCCCCGGTATCCTTGAACCGGATCTCGATACTGCCATTTTCCAGTTCCCGCGCCGCAACCCAGACTTTACCGCCGTGATCCGTGAATTTGACGGCGTTGTCGAGGATGCAATGGATGATCCGGGATAAAGCGTTGCGGTCGAACAACACTGACGGCAGATCCGGCATGATCATGGGTTTTAGAGAAACCCCCCGCGCTTCGGCGGCCGACCTGAATGTCTGAACGCTGGCATTCAATTCGGCATCCAGGGACAGAATTTCCTGCTGCATCTCCGCGCTGCCCGATTCAAGCTGAGACATGTAGAGAATCGAATTGATAATCTCGAGTAGTTGCGTGCCGCTGGAATGGATTTCTCCGGCAAATTCCGGATATTCCGGCGACCCCATCGGCCCCATTCGTTCGTCCTTGAGTATCTCTGAAAATCCGATCACGGAATTCAACGGGGTACGCAGTTCGTGGCTGACATTTGCGATCAATTCGCCCTGGGCGCGGTTTGCGCGTTCGGCTTCCGCCTTTGCCGCCGCAAGGTCGATATTGCGAAGCTCCGCATCGGCCGCAAGTTTCCGTGTCTGCTCGATGCGGGACTGGACTTCCCTCAGCAGCAACCAGATCAGGATCAGCCCGGCAAAGGCAAACAGCCCGATGTAAAACGCCGATTTGCGCATGTCCGGCAGGAACGACGTGCCGACGTCTGCCAGTGGCAGGGTAATCTGTTGTACGCCCCGGATATCGCCGACTTTCCAATCCGTACGCGGGCTTAACGGATGTGTGTTATGGCAGGAAACGCAGGTTTCGCCCATGACGACGGGATACGCTATCCGCACGGAACGCCGCCCCTTGTAGTTTTCGAACCGCACGTATTTGTCTGCTGTCGTCCCGTTCAACTTGCCGAGTGCATCGCGCTCAAACTGGTCGAGCACGCGCTCCCCGCGCCACGGGAACGGGTCGGCGCTGTAAAAGTTGAACGTAAAGGCGCTGTTCTTTTCGCGCAGTTCATTCGCGAGGTCGATGGTCAAAGTCGCCGGAAACGGGATCGTCGTGTCGGATTCCTTGTAATCATGCGAAACCGTCGCACCTGCTTTTTGCGCCCGTGGCACGACGTGGCGCGAATAAAACCCCCGCATTGCGGACACCGATTGGGAATAAGCCTCGGCGGCTTTCAACGCAGTCGATTCCCGAATGTCTTTCGAATGGTGCCAGGACAGCGCCGTCAAGGCGAACACGCAAATCGCGGTGTATAGCGAAAAGACAAGGAACGGCTTGCGGACCACATAACCGGTCAGCAGAGATGTTCCGCCTTCAATCTTTTGTCGTCTCGACACCCGCTGCCACCTGTATTTACACAACCATGCGCGATTATCGCGCGGCCACCTAAAAAAAAGCTTAAAAACGGGCGCCCCCCTAGACAGAAACCTCACAATTCAGCCATTATCCGGCCCGATGGCTCAATAAAAATATCATGAATTCCCACCGCTCCAGCAGCGGAGCGAGGTACGTGGCGCGTTCCTGCGGGGAGTTCGACAAACGGGGAGTCCCGGCGACAATCGCGATAGCCGGCGTATTCCGGAGGAATCCGATGGGAAAACCATTCTCAAGCGCGGCCATCGCGGCGCTTTTGACATTCGTTCTGTCCCTCGTGGCACCGCAGGAGGCGCTGGCCCAGGATGCGGCGCTCAGCGGCGGTGATACCGCCTGGATCCTGACGGCGACCGCTCTGGTCCTGTTCATGACGTTGCCGGGCCTGGCGTTGTTCTACGGTGGCCTGGTGCAGGCAAAGAACCTGCTCTCGGTGCTGATGCAGTGTTTTGCTGTCGCGTGCCTGATGTCGATACTCTGGTTCGTACTCGTCTACAGTCTGGCCTTTGGCGATGGCGGCGCGGCAAATGCCTGGATTGGGGGCCTCGGAAAGGCATTCCTCTCGGGCGTGGGCGTTGGGAGCCTGTCCGGTACGCTGCCCGAATCGGTATTCTTCATGTTCCAGATGACCTTCGCGATCATCACCCCGGCGCTTATCGTCGGCGCCTATGTCGAGCGAATCAAATTCAGCGCCGTGTTGGTGTTCAGCGGCGTGTGGATCGTCCTGGTCTACGGACCGGTCTGCCACTGGATCTGGGGTGGCGGATGGCTTGCCGACATGGGTGTTAAAGACTTTGCCGGTGGCCTGGTGGTTCACGTTACCGCGGGTATCTCCGCGCTGGTGATCGCAAAAATGCTCGGCGGCCGGCGCGGGTTTCCGCGCGAAGTTACACCGCCGCACCACCCCGGCCTGACCATGATCGGCGCGGCAATGCTATGGGTCGGGTGGTTCGGATTCAATGCCGGATCGGCGCTCGCCGCCGACGGCGCAGCCGGCATGGCCATGGTGGTGACACATATCTCGGCCGCCACGGCTTCTCTGGTGTGGATGTGCATCGAATGGGTAAAGCATGGGAAGCCCAGCCTTATCGGCATCGTGACCGGCATGGTTGCGGGGCTCGCAACAATAACCCCTGGCGCCGGTTTCGTGGGCCCTGCCGGGGCGCTCGTGTTCGGTCTCATCGCCGGTTGCGTGTGTTACTGGTGCGTCGGGTTCATCAAGCAGAAAATCCGCATTGACGACTCCCTCGACGTATTTGCCGTTCATGGTGTCGGTGGTGCACTGGGCATCCTGCTGACATCGTTCTTTGGCGCGGAGGCGCTCGGTGGCCTGGGGCTTGGCGACGGCATGACAATGACCAGGCAGTTCGGCGTTCAGGTTCTCGGTATCGTCGTCGTTGCACTGTGGTCGCTGGTCATCAGCTGGATAATCGTGAAGTTTATCCAGAAAACCATCGGGCTGCGGGTCTATGAAGAGGACGAGATCGAGGGACTCGACATCACTTCTCATGGCGAGCGTATCCATACGAACTGATCGCTGTCCACGAAGCGAACCTATCAGGGGCGGCGCTACCGAAGCGCCGCCCCTTTCATTTCCCGTGCATGGCTTTGGCCGCCCGAATCCGGTCGAAATCGCCCGCTGCGGCTTGAAATTCTTTTTCGCGGAACTACGTCTTAGCCATAGTAGTTAACGGTTGGTCCTGCAAACCCGCTGGTGGCGAAGATGGAAACCTGGTCGATTGAAGATATTCCATGGGATAGCTTTGATGCATCCCGGATAGATGCTGACATTGTGCCGATCGTAAAGGCGGCCTGTCTTGTCGAGTACAATGCCGACGACTACAGGCATTACCTGTGTAACGTTCTCGACGATGACAGGCGCACGGTGGCGGCGATACAGCAATGGTCGCGAGAAGAAATCCAGCATGGCAGCGCTCTCGGGAAATGGGCGGAGCTCGCCGATCCCTCATTCGACTTTGAGCGCAGCTACGCGCTATTCGTGGAAAACTTTACTTTTCCGCTCGATGTTTCGCAGTCGGTCCGTGGGTCGCGAGTCGGCGAACTGGTCGCGCGCTGCATGGTCGAAACCGGCACAAGTTCTTTCTATTCAGCCCTCGCCGATGCGACAGAAGAGCCCGTCCTGAAGGATATATGCCGCCGTATCGCCGAAGACGAGTTTGCCCATTATCATATGTTCCATGCGCAGATGCGTAGATACCTGAAGGAAGAAGATCTCTCGTTGGCGGAGCGGCTGCGGGTTGCGTTCGACCGAATTGCAGAGGCTGAAGACGACGAGCTCGCCACTGCCTATTGGGCAGCGAACCGTCCGACCGAGCCCTTCGACCGGCGCCCCAACTCGGTCGCCTATGCCCGTGGAACGTTACAATATTATCGGCCGACACATATCCGGCGCATGATCGATATGGTCTTTAGCGCGCTCGGTCTGAACCCGTCCGGTCCGCTGGGCTGGACAGCGACGCGCATGGCGAGGGCGTTTATCTGGTATCGCGGGCGATTTACCCCGCGGGCCGCTTTGTGGGCGTCCCGGCTCTCGGGCAGCGCATCCTAGCAGGGATGCCGGCTGTCGGCGGCTATGCGGACCGGTTCAGATATTTCTGAAATTCCGCAAGGACGTCAGCATATAGATCGCGCTTGAAGTCGACGATTTCCGCCAGCAATGTCTCCGCATCCGTCCATTTCCATCGCTGGAATTCGGGGTGATCTGTCCGGATATCGATATCATCCGGGGTGCCTTTGAACCGCAGTGCCGACCAGAGCTGCGCCTGGCCGCGGAACCGGCCGTTCCAGGCCGTCGCCGCCAAGGCCGGCGGCAGGTCGTAGCTCCGCCAGGTATCGCTGATGTCCAGCAGTTCGGCGGTTTCGATCCCGGTTTCCTCCTTCAACTCGCGAAATACGGCGTCCGTGGCGGATTCGCCCTCGTCGATTCCGCCCTGCGGCATTTGCCAGGCGCCCGGTGTGTCAATCCGTTCGCCCGCGAAAATTGCGCCGGAGCGGTCGAGCAACAGAATACCGACGCAGGGGCGGTATCCGTCGGGCGGTGGTGGAATATGTATCGTCATTGCGACGCCTGCGACGGCTGTGACGGGGCCGGTGTCCGCGTCAGCGCCGAAACAGGCGCAATGGCGATCCCCCGCGCTTCAAGCTGACGGACCCAGGTGGCAATACGTTCCAGCGATACCGGGTAGGGCGATGCGATGCCAATCGCCCGTCTTTCCCGCTTTGCCCGCTGTTCCAGCTCTGCGAACCGCCGGTCGATCTCTGTCCGCGAAGCGCGTTCGTCCAGTGTCAGCGTCGCCTTGGCCGAGACCAGCCGGATCTTCGCCGCGACCGCCGCCGACACGCTGCGCGGAGAGCTGTTGCTATCGAGGTAGAGCAGCCCCCGTTTGTTGATCGCATCCAGGACAGGCGTCATGTGGTCCGGCGACGTTGTGAACTGGGACCCGAGAAAATCGACGACGCCGACATAGCCCGTCCCGCGGCTGAGGCTCCACAGCAGGCGGTCGAGATTGCCCTGCGCGTTAAGCGACGTCAGCAACGTCTGCGGACCGGGATCGTAGGCGGGGTAGTTCGTCGGTTCCATCGGCACATTGATCAGCACTTCGTGGCCCGCCGCGCGTGCAAGCCGGATCCATTCATCCAGGCGAGGAGCATACGGGGCAAATGCCAGGGTCACACTGCCCGGCAATCCCTGGATCGCCGATTCAGTCGCTGCAGCGGACAGGCCGAGCCCGGTCACGACCACTGCGATCCGGGGGCGTTTATCGGCGGTATTGAACGGTTTTGCATAAACCTGACGCGGTAGCCGCCCGTCGTCTCCCACGCGCGGCAGGGGGCCAAGCGGCGTCATCTGTACAAGTGCCGGGTCAGGCGATGGGGACAACGGCGGATCCCGCGGCACAGGCGGTAATTTTTTCGGCATCACCGCGCGGGTGGCGGCCTGCGGTGCCGGCTGTCTTGTCGCAGCGGGATTTTCGGATGTTGTTTCGGCAGGCGCGGCCGGTGTTCCGGGGGCGGTTGCCGGCGGCGTTTCGGCGGGCCCAGTCGCTGTCCGGGATGACGGTTTATCGGCCGCCGGCGCCGACGTTCCGTTCTGCTCGGCCTGTGGGGCCGGGTGGTCTGCGCTATCGGCGTGTGCCGGCGTCTTTACCGCTTCGTCGCCGCCAGGTGCCGTTTTGGCGGCATCCACCGCCGATTCGTCGGCTGGTATTCCGGCCGGCGTCGGAGAGGTCTTGTCCGCGGGTTCCTCTTTCGGAGCTTCCGCCTTCTTTTCCGCGGCATTTTCCGCCGTTGACCCGGCGGTATCAGCCGGTTCGGGCGATGTAACGGTGAGCCAGACGAAAATGCCCGCGATCAGGACAACGAAACCGAGCAACAGCATCAGGGGCAGGCGGGCGCCGCTCTTACCGCGTGTTGAAGCCTTCACTTTCGTCCCCGTTCAGGCCCGCCCGTGAAAATCACGGGCGGGGTTCCGGAATCGTCTTCCGGTGTCGGTTGGCGGCGTCTCAGTTGGCCGCGCGGGTGCCATACAGGGCAATGCCCCGCAGCAGGTCCATCGCCCGCGATAGCTGGTAGTCCTGCGCCTTTTCGGGCACGGCTGCACCCGGCGCCGCCGGCGTTTCGGGCGTCTCGCCCGCGTCATCGCCATTCGGATTGTCCAGCCGGCCACGCAGGTCGTCTTCCCGCGTGCGGCGCGGCTGGGTGACTTTCTGGACGGTCGCCTGTTCCACAACGATGTCGGGATCGATCCCCTTGGCCTGGATGGACCGCCCCGACGGGGTGTAATACCGCGCTGTGGTCAGGCGGATCGCGCCGTGGCCCGACAGCGGAACAATGGTCTGGACCGAGCCCTTGCCGAATGACCGCGTGCCCATGACGATACCGCGGCGATGATCCTGCAACGCGCCGGCGACGATCTCCGACGCCGAGGCCGAGCCGCCATTCATCAGCACGACGATCGGCAGGCCCTCCGCCGCATCGCCCGGTTTGGCGTTGAAGCGCTGGCCTTCATCCGGCCGCCGCGACCGCGTAGAGACGATTTCGCCCTGGTTCAGGAAGGCATCCGATACCTTGACCGACTGATCAAGCAGGCCGCCGGGGTTATTGCGCAGATCGAGGACGAGTCCCTTGAGCTTGTCTTTGGCGGTGTCGCGGAATCGTTTGATCGCCCGTTCGACGCCCGTTGCCGTCTGTTCGCTGAACGACGTGATCCGGATATAGCCGATATCCTCGCCCTCCATCCGGGAACGAACCGAGCGGATCTTGATGACCGCGCGGGTAACGCTTACGTCGAAAGGTTCCCGACCTTCACGCCGGATCGTCAGCTTGAGATCGCTGCCCACCTTGCCGCGCATCTTCTCGACCGCTTCGGAGAGGGTCAGGCCCTGCACCTGTTCGCCGTCGAGATGGGTGATGAGATCGTTCGGTTTCAGCCCTGCCCGGAAAGCAGGGGTGTCGTCGATCGGGGACACGACTTTCACATAGCCGTTTTCCATGGTTACTTCGATACCCAGCCCGCCAAATTCGCCGCGGGTCTGTACCTGCATGTCCCGGAAATTCTTGGGGCTGAGATAGCTGGAATGCGGATCCAGGGATGTCAGCATTCCGTTGATAGCCGCCTCGATCAGGGCTTCGTCCGAGACGTCTTCGACGTAGTCCGCCCGCACCCTCTCGAACACATCGCCGAACAGGTTTAGCTGCCGGTAGGTTTCCGAGTTGTTGTTCTGGGCCGCAGCGGGGAGTGCCAGGGCGATGCCCCCGATGATTGCGCCAGCCGCCAGTATTCGTTTCATCATTATCCGCTTACCTTGTTCCTGCGTGCCGCATCTGACGGCATCGGGTTGATCGGTTGACCCCTTCTTCTGAGTTCAAAATACAGTTTTGGCGTGGCACTCGTCGAGGGGGTCATCTCACCGAGTGGTTCTCCTGCCAACACGTCGTCCCCGACCTGCGCATCGATCCTGGACATACCCGATATCAGCGCGTGCCCCCTGTCGCGCAGTTCCAGTATGACAAGGTTTCCGTATCCGCGGAACTGTCCTGCGAAGACGACTTTTCCCGGAACCGGGGCGACAACCGCCGCCGCCGGTCTGGTGACCACGAAGACGCCCTTGCTTAAGGTCCCGTTCGGCATCTTCTGTCCAAAGGAGGTTACGACGCGGCCAGGCGCCGGGAGCGCGCCTCGCGATAATGTGATCGGTGCGCGAAGCGCGATCGCCGCTTTTTTTCGTGCGGGGGCCTGAATATCCGGCGGCGGTTCGAAATCCGGACCCCGCAGGGCGGGCTGTCGTTGCCGGCTGGACAGTTTTTCCAGCAGTTCGCGCAGGCTGCCGGCCCGGGCCGACAGGCGCGCCGCCTTTTGCGCCGCCGCACGTTCTGCTGTCTTCATGGTCTTCAAAAGCCCCATCTTCTCGGCTGTCAGCGCAGCCAGCGACGTCCTTTCGGTCCTGAGGCGCGCCAGCGAGTCGGACAGGGCCGTTTTCTCGGAGCCGATTCTGTCACGCAGTGACGCCAGGGCGCGGAGGTCGTCGCCCAGGACCATCGCATCGCGCTGCAGTTCCGGTACCGTTGCGCGTAACAGAATGGCCGTCCGGATCGTCTTGTCCGTCGATTGCGGTATCGTGACCAGCGTTGCCGTTGGCATTCGCGCGATGCGTTGCAGGGCCGCGAGCGTGGCCGCAAGCTGGGCTTTGCGCTGCCGCATCTTTTCCGATTTTGCGCGTTCCTGCTTTTCCAGCGCCCTGAGCTGCCCTTCGATGCGGTCGGCGTCGGCCGAATGACGGTGCATCCTGCGGGCCAGATCCACGCCCCGCCGCTTGATCGACTGGAGTTCGGCGGCGGCTTTACGGGCCGCCTTGTCCAGACCGGCGCGTTTGGCCCGGCTTTTATCGAGATCCTGTTCTATTGCCTCGAGCTTGGTCTCAAGCTCGTTTGCGCCGGCAGGGAGCGAGCCTGCAGGGGTGACGGCCAGGCTGACGCCCAGAACGAAAACGGTACCAAGGCGATCAGGCTGAAACACGTTCTTCCGATGACGTTGCCGCAGTGTTGGTGACGGTACCCGGTCCGATCAGCGATATGCCGGTCATCTCCGCAGGTTGATCTATCTGCATCAGGTGCAGCAGTGTCGGCGCAATATCGGCAAGTCGTCCGTCGTGCAACTCCTGGATGTCGGCGGGCGGATTGACCAGCACCGCCGGGACGACGTTGAGCGTGTGCGCCGTATGGGGTACGCCGGTTTCGGCATCCCGCATTGTCTCCGCATTGCCATGATCGGCGGTGATCAGCAGGGACCCACCAGCCGCTTCGACCGCCGTTGAAAGCCGACCGATGCAATCGTCCACCGTCCGGATGGCGATTTCCGCGGCTGCCAGTATGCCGGTATGGCCGACCATGTCCGGATTGGCGTAATTGACCAGAATGAAGTCGTAGGTACCGGCGCCGATGGCGTCGACCAGCCGGTCGGTAACTTCATGTGCCGACATTTCGGGTTGAAGATCATAGGTCGCGACTTTGGGCGACGGGATCAGCACACGGTCTTCGCCCGGAAACGGCGTTTCCTCGCCGCCATTGAAGAAAAACGTCACATGGGCGTATTTCTCGGTTTCGGCGATCCGCAACTGCTTTTTACCGGCATCTGCGATAAGGCCGGCAAGGATGTTGTCGAGCGACGCGGGCGGGAACATCGTTGCCATATAGGCATTGTGAGCGGTGGAATATTCGGTCACGCCCAGAGCTGCCTTGAAAGCCGGAATCCGGGTACGCGCAAATCCTTCGAAACCGGGGTCCAGCAGGGCCTGAAGAATTTCCCGCGCGCGATCGGACCGGAAATTGCCCATCAGCACGCCGTCGCCATCCCGCACGCCTGTATAACCGTTCAATGTCACCGGTTCAACGAATTCGTCGGTAATCCCGGCGGCGTAGCTCGCCCGGATCGCGGCAACGGGGTCGTCTGTCGCGGCGCCGTCCGCCGAAACAATCAGGTTATAGGCCTTTTCGACCCGGTCCCAGCGCAGGTCCCGGTCCATGGCAAAGAAGCGTCCGCACAGCGTGGCGAGCGATACCCCGGCGAGGGGCTCCGTCTGCCGGGCGAATTCGGCGACGAATCCAGCGGCGCTTTCCGGCGGGGTATCCCGGCCATCGAGAAACATATGTATGGATACCGGTATACCCGCGCTGGCGACAATTTCCGCCAGTTTTACCAGATGATCCTGATGCGAATGGACCCCGCCTGGGGACAGCAGTCCCAGAAGGTGGCAGGTCCCGCCGGACCTCTTCAGGGCATCGATATAGCCGGTGAGAGCAGTATTCGTTGCCAGCGAACCGTCTTCAATCGCGGCGTCGATGCGCCGGATATCCTGGTTGACTGTGCGCCCGGCACCGAGATTCATGTGCCCGACCTCCGAATTTCCCATCTGCCCCTGGGGCAGGCCGACATCGATACCGCTGGTATTGATGAACGCATGCGGGTTTTTCGCCCAAAGGCGTTGGAAATTCGGCGTATTGGCAGGGGTGATCGCATTCTCTGTCGTGTCTTCGCGATAGCCCCAGCCATCCAGTACGCACAATACGACCGGCCTCGACACACCCTTGTCCGGTACGGATCCTTGATCGCTACTCATCTCTGGTCCCTGGCTGATGTATCCCCATTATATAGGGGAAAAATTGACAAATGGTACTTCGGCGTCGTGTGCGGGCCGGTTTTTGGGCCGGATTCCGGACCGGGCCCTCGGCGGCAGTCGGTCCCGTGCGTCATGCGCGGTGATAGGGGTGCCCGGCGAGGATCTCCTGCGCCCGGTAGATCTGTTCGACCAGCATCGCGCGGGCCAGCATGTGCGGCCAGGTCGCGGCACCGAAGGACAGGACCAGGTCGGCGCTGTCGCGGTGTTCCGCCGCCAGGCCGCCGGCACCTCCGATCAGAAAAGCGATATCGCGGCCCTGGTCGCGCCACGCCCCGAGTTTCGCGGCAAATTTCGGACTGCTGAGTGCGTTCCCGCGCTCATCCATCGCGATTCGCACGGCGCCGGCCGGAAGCGCGCCGGTCAGCAGCTCGCTTTCGCGCGATTTAAGCTCCGCGTCAGAAAGCCTGCGCCGTTCCTCGACCTCCACGATCTCGAGCGGCCATTGCAGTCTTTTTGTGTACTTGTCGATCAGGTCGCGTTCGGGCCCGGCTTTCAGGCGCCCTACGGAACAGATTGTCAGCCGCACAGCGATATCGCGTCAGGCAGTCGCCGGTTGAGGTGCATCGGGCTCCGGGTTGTCCGGCAGGTCTGCATTCCACATTTTTTCCAGATTGTAGAATTCACGCACTTCCGGGCGGAACAGATGGACGATGATATCGGTCGCGTCGAGCAGGACCCAATCCCCCTGTCCGCGGCCTTCCGGCACCGCGCCGATAATGCCGTGTTCCTTCACGATGAGCGACAACCGGTCGGCCATCGTCGATACCTGACGGCTCGACTGACCGGTCGCGATAACCATGTAGTCGGCGATGTCGGACTTGCCTTTCAGATCGATGACGACGATATCCGTCGCCTTGTGATCTTCCAGCGATTCCACGATATCAGCGAGCAGACCTTCCGCGGGTCTGGCGTCTTCCGTGCTGTCTTTCGATCTTTTTGTCAGTGTGTGTGCTTCCTGTTCTGCACTCACTTAATCACCTTTTGCCGTTCCACGGCACCTTTCTGTCCGTCAGGACCGGGCAACGCGTCACGGCGCGCTCTTATGTCCGTTGCCGACCCCGGATGCAGCCGAGTATGAAAAAACATCCAGGCCGGCGCCGGCATATCGGCAAGGTTGCAGGCGTCCGACGGCTTTTTCTTGAACCGGAAAAACGCCTTCGCCGCCTTGCCGGCAAGCGCCCCGAAAGAATAAGGAGCGCGATCGAAAACCGCAATGGGAACTTGATTAAAGATTCGTGTCCACTGATACCAGCGCGATATCTGTTTGAGATTGTCCGCTCCCATCAGCCAGACGAACCGGGTTTTCGGAAATCCGCGCTTCAGGACGGCCAGCGATTCGGCGGTATTGGTGGTGCCGAGGCGCGCTTCGATATCCGTGATGCGGATGTTCGGATGACGCACCAGAGCCTGGGCGTCGGCCAGGCGGTCTTCGAACGGGGCCATACCGTCCGCCGATTTCAGCGGATTCTGGGGCGACACCATCCACCATACCTCGTCCAGCTTCAGCAGCTTCAGGGCGAGCAGGCTGATGTGAAGGTGGCCTTCATGTGCGGGATTGAACGAACCGCCCAAAATGCCCACCCGGAGTCCCGTTACGGAATGACCCCGGCGGATATCGGTCAGTATTTTCAGGGCCGGACCTGCCCCGCGCCGCGGACGACGTATTTGAATGTTGTCAGCTGTTCCACGCCGACCGGTCCGCGCGCATGCAGCCGTCCGGTCGAAATACCGATCTCGGCGCCCATGCCGAACTCGCCGCCATCGGCGAACTGGGTCGATGCGTTATGCATCACGATCGCCGAATCGACGGCATTCAGAAATTTTTCGGCCCGGGCCGCATCGTCCGTGACGATCGATTCGGTGTGATGGGAACTGTAGGTGGCGATATGCTCGATCGCGCCTTCCAGGCCGTCCACCTGCCGGATAGCGAGAATGGGTTCGAGATATTCGGTGCGCCAGTCGTTCTCCGTGGCCGGTTTGACGCGCTCGTCCAGTGCGCAGGTCGCGTCGTCGCCGCGCAGCTCGCAGCCGGCAGCGATCAGCGCCTCGATGATATCCGGCAATGTCTGCGCGGCGACCGATCTGTCGACCAGCAGGGTTTCCGTCGCACCGCAGATGCCGGGGCGCCGCATCTTGGCGTTGACCACGATGTCGCGCGCCATCGCAGGATCGGCGGCCCCGTCGATATACGTGTGACACAGCCCTTCGAGATGAGCGATGACGGGGATCCTGCTTTCCTGCTGCACCCGCTCGATCAGGGACTTGCCGCCGCGCGGCACGATGATGTCGATGTAATCGGTCATGGTGAGCATTTCGCCGACCGCGGCCCGGTCCGTCGTCGGCACAAGCTGGATAGATCCTTCCGGGAGCCCCGCCTTTGCTAGCCCGGCCTGCAGGCATTCCAGGATAGCGCCGGACGAATGGAAGCTTTCCGAACCGCCGCGCAGGATGGCGGCATTGCCGGATTTGAGGCAGAGGCCGCCGGCATCCGCGGTCACGTTGGGCCGCGATTCGTAGATGATACCAATCACGCCAAGGGGTACGCGCACGCGCGAGATATTCAGCCCGTTCGGCCGGTCCCAGGCGGCCAGCACTTCGCCCACGGGATCGGGCAGGTCGGCGATCTGTTCCAGCCCGGCGGCCATTGCATCGATACGCGCTTCGTCAAGCTTGAGCCGGTCGAGCAGAGACGCCGCGATCCCGCGTTCTTCGGCGGCGGCCATATCGCGTGCATTGGCGGCCAGAAGATCGGCCGTTCGGGCGCGCAGGGCCGTTGCCGCCGCCCGCAGCGCCGTGTTCTTCGTGTCGCCCGATGCCTGTGCGAGAGTCTGAACCGCCGCACGTGCCGTGCGGCCCAGGCCATCCATCTTTGCGGCTATGGTATCGTCGGCTGCGCCGGTTGCGTCTGCGGCGATCGCGGTCGCGACGTTCATTCTTTCCGCGCCCCCGATGCGCTCAATTCCGTTACAAGGTCGTCCCGGTGGATCATTTCATCCCGGCCACGGTAGCCCAGAATGTTTTCGATATCACGGCTTTTTCGGCCCATGATCAGCAGCGCGTCCGCCGATGAATACGCCGATAGCCCGCGCCCCGCAATACGCCCGTCCAGTGTCTTGACGGCGATGGCGTCGCCGCGGTCGAAGGTGCCTTCGACCCGCGTAATTCCGGCTGGCAGAAGGCTTTTGCCGGCACGGAGAGCGGCAACCGCGCCATCGTCGATGGTGATGACACCGGCAGTGTCTACCGCGGCGGCGATCCAGCGTTTGCGGGCGGTCAGCGGCTCCGAGGCGGGCAGGAACCATGTGCAGCGTGCGCCGGCTTCGAGCCGGGCAAGGGCATCCGCCGGTTTGCCGTCGGTGATGACCATGGCGCAGCCGGCCGATGTCGCAATCTTGGCTGCGTCCAGCTTTGTGACCATGCCGCCCGACGAGTAGCCGGCCGGTGCGGCCCCTGCCATGGCCTCAATTTCAGGCGTGATCTCGGCAACCTCGGCGATGAGTTCGGCTGTTGCGTCAAGCCGCGGGTCGGCCCGGTACAGCCCGTCTATGTCGGACAGCAGCACGAGCGTATCGGCGCTGATCATCTGTGCGACCCGGGCGGCCAGCCGGTCGTTGTCGCCGTAGCGGATTTCCTCGGTCGCGACGGAATCGTTTTCGTTGATCACCGGCACCGCGCCCATCTCCAGCAGCGTCTCGATCGTCGCCCGTGCGTTGAGGTGGCGGCGGCGTTCCTCTGTGTCAGAGGGCGTCAGCAGGATCTGCGCGACCGTAATACCGTGCGCGGCCAGTGTTTCCTGCCAGGCATGGGCAAGCCGGATCTGACCGGTCGCCGCGGCTGCCTGCTTTTGTTCCAGCGCAAGCGCCCCGCGTTTTAGCCCGAGATGGGTCCGCCCGACCGCGATCGCGCCGGACGAGACGATCACGACATTTACACCGCGTGCTTTCAGACGGGCAATATCGGCGCCGAGTCCGGTCAGCCAGTCCATGCGGATTGTGCCGGTTGTATCGTCGACCAGAAGGGCGGAGCCGATTTTGACGATAAGGCACCGCGATGCTGCCATCCGGGCTGTCGTCTGCGCGCCCGCGTGCACGCTTACGGCGTCCATGACGGCGCAATATGGGCGGTTGCGGCTTCCCGTTCCTCCGCCCTGTTCTGTTCGATAGTGCGGCGCAGAAGCCGCAGCGCATCGTCGATGCCGGCGCCGGTCGCACCGGAAATTGCGATCACGTCGCGGCCGGATGCCGCCTCGAGCTCCGCCTTTTTCTCGGCGACAAACTCTTCCGGGATCGCATCGATTTTATTGAGTGCCAGTATCTCCGGTTTGGTCGCCAGAATCCCGCCATAGGCTTCCAGCTCGCCCCGGACCGTTTTCCACGCGCCGACGATATCGTCTTCGGTGCAGTCGATCAGGTGCAGCAACGCACCGCAGCGCTCGACATGGCCGAGAAACCGGTGTCCGAGGCCGGCGCCGTCATGGGCACCCTCGATCAGACCGGGAATATCGGCGATGACGAATTCCGTCTGATCCACGTAGACCACCCCGAGAACCGGCGTCAGCGTTGTAAACGGATAATCCGCGACCTTCGGTTTGGCACGCGATACGGCGGACAGGAAGGTCGATTTCCCGGCATTGGGCAGGCCGACAAGCCCGGCATCGGCGATCAGTTTCAGGCGCAGGCGAATCCAGCGCTCCTCGCCTTCCTCGCCGGTGCCGAAGCGCCGGGGCGCCTGGTTGCGCGAGGATTTGAACCGCGTGTTGCCGCGCCCGCCGCGTCCGCCTTTTAAAAGGACCACACGCTGGCCGACGCGCGTGAAATCCGCCAGCATGACCAGGTTGTCGTCATCGAAAATCTGGGTGCCGACCGGCACTTTCAGGGTGACGCTGTCGCCACTGGCGCCGGACCGCATTTTGCCCATGCCGTGGCCACCGGTCTTGGCTTTGAAATGCTGCTGGTAACGGAAATCGATCAGGGTGTTCAGACCGTCGACGGCCTCGACGATGACATCGCCGCCGCGCCCGCCATCGCCCCCGTCGGGACCGCCATATTCGACATGGGCCTCGCGCCGGAAGCTCACGCAACCGGCGCCGCCGTCACCGCTTTTGACGAATATTTTTGCGGAATCGAGAAACTTCATGGTCCTGCTATCCGGTTCGCCGGTTTCCAAACGCGTTTAAGCCCCGTCCGGCAGAACGAGGCCTAAATGATGTCGTAATCTGGCATGTTTCCGGTCCGTCTCAAAGAGCGGGCCGGGGTGTTATCGGGCCTGTTCAGGCCGCCGGGTCAACCGACACGAAGACCCGTCCGCCGGCCTTGCGCGTGAAGGCCACTTTGCCCTCGACCGTCGCAAAGATCGTGTGATCCTTGCCGATGCCGACATTGGTGCCGGGATGCCACTTGGTGCCACGCTGGCGAAGGATGATATTCCCGGGAATTACCTGCTCGCCGCCGAATTTCTTGACGCCAAGGCGCCGGCCTTCGGAATCGCGGCCGTTACGGGAACTACCACCAGCTTTTTTATGGGCCATCGTTCAATCTCCTTCGGACGTCAGCCGTCCAGTCATACCCGTTTGGGCTCAGTCTTCCGATTTGTCTTTCGCGGATGCTTTTTTCGCCGCGGTTTTGGCTTTGGCTTTTGCCTTCGCCGGGGCTTTCTTTGCCGGCGCGTCTGCGTCGGCCGCCGGGGCCGCTTTCGCTGTCGCCGCTTTCTCGCCCTTTGCGAGAATATCGCTGATGCGAATGACCGTCACCTGCTGGCGATGGCCTTTCGTCCGGCGGTAATTCTTGCGGCGTTTTTTCTTGAAGATCACGACCTTGTCGCTTTTCTTCTGTTCCAGCACCGTCGCCGCGACGCGCGCACCGTCGATCATCGGCGTACCGATCGTCAGTCCCTTGCCGTCATCCATCGCCAGAACTTCTGCAAGTTCGACAACGGCGCCGGCCTCACCGTCGAGCTTTTCGACCGTCAGGACATCGTCTTTGGCGACGCGGTATTGCTTTCCGCCTGTTTTGACCACTGCGTACATGGTTGTTATCCGCTTTCGGCTCGCCGGCAGCACCGGTGGAGCAACTGTAATTCAAAAAAATGACCGCAAAAATAACGCCATGCCATGAAGATCCGGGCACAGGGCCGCGCGCTCATTTCGAGAGAGGCGGGAATATACGCCCAGATCGTCCGATGTCAACGGTTTTTGGCCGGGTAAATCCACGCGATTTTCCCGGATTTCCGCGATGTTGCAGATATTCTCCTGCCGAGTTGCACGGCGTTACACATTTCTGTACAACCGCCGGCGGAGAGTTGCCGGAGTGGTTGAACGGGGCGGTCTCGAAAACCGTTGTGCGTTTATGACGTACCGAGGGTTCGAATCCCTCACTCTCCGCCATTAAGTCTTTCTCTTCATTCATTTTGCGAGCGAGATTCGAACTCCGGGTGCGAATCCCCGCGGTCCGCGGGCCTTCGCGTGCGGCTGCGCGGTAAAGCGAACCGTAGACGCTCGGTATTTGGTTATTTCTATGCCCGAGCCGCCCGTATTCTCCGAACGCGCCTTCGACGGTTCGGTTTCGAGATTATAGGGAGTGTCGATCGAAGCCGAACAGGGTTTCCTGTTCCGACCACCTTAGCGGTATATCGGTGTGTTTAGTCAACGTTTCCGCCGTTAGATCGACCGGCTGCGTTCCGCCGAGGATTGCCTCGACGATATCGGGTGCGAGAAAGGACAATGGTATCAGTTTACTGACATAGCGGTCACTGACGCCTTCTTTCTGTGCGATCTCACCCAGGGTGCGGGCGCGACCAGACGCGAGATCGTCTAACCATCGGTGAGCCCGCACGACTGCTTTTATCAATGCGGGGTCCGGATTTGACGTCATGCTGCCGTTCTCTTCGAGAACCAGTTTCGTCTCTACGCCACGACGCCTGATCCGTATTGGGACAACATGGCGGACGATCATGTCGGCCTCGTTCGACAGAGGTGAGAGCTTTAGACTGAGGGCGAGCCGGTCAGGAGCAACGTTGATACGTTCTACGAGGTCGAGATGGTCGCCCGTCCAGAGTGAGATCGCATTGAGCAGCCCGGAGATACGATGCGCAGCCATTCCGCCGTCCCGCACGACCCGCGTCAGGGTGGAGCGGTCGGCCAGCAGGCTGCGCGCGGATTCCGCGACGATCCGCTCGATCTCGCGGGCAGGCAGACGCCAGCCAATCTCCCCACCGGATACCGTGCCGTCGATCAGGCGTTTAGAGACATAGTATCGATACCGTCTGCCTGATTTAACGGCATGGCTCGGCGTCAGAGGTGCGCCTGAGTCGTCGAACAGCTTGCCGATGAGCGGGCTGGGATCAGTGGCGCGGGTAGATGATGAACGCGGAGGGGTACTGCCGGCGAGCATCGCCTGTACGGCGCCCCAGATTTCCTCATCGACGATCGCGGGGTGCTGGCCTTCGTAGATCTCATCCTTGTGCGCGATCCGGCCCGCATATAGTTGGTTGCCCAGTAGCTTGTAAATATATCCCCGGCTCATGGGGCGACCGCCACGGCGCTTGCTGTCGGTAGTCTCGCGGATTTTGGTGGTAAGGCTGAGCTGATCGGCTTCGGCTTTGACGCGGCGGACGTTGCCATGTTCGAGATAGAGTCGGAACACTGTGCGGACGGTTTCGGCCTCGGCTTCGTTGATGACCAGGGTTCTGCCGTTGGGCTCATAACCGAGTGGCACGACTCCACCCATCCACATACCCTTCTTCTTCGATGCCGCGATCTTGTCCCGGATTCGTTCGCCAGTGACCTCGCGCTCGAACTGGGCGAAGGAGAGCAGCATGTTCAAAGTCAGCCGGCCCATCGAGGTCGTGGTATTGAACTGCTGGGTGACCGAGACAAAGGATACACCGTGGCCATCGAATATCTCGACAATCTTTGCGAAGTCGGCAAGCGAGCGGGTCAGGCGATCGACCTTGTAGACTACTACGGTGTCGATTTTCCGCGCCCGAATATCGGCCAGCAGCTGTTCGAGGGCGGGGCGTTCCATAGTACCCCCGGAATAGCCGCCGTCGTCATATAGCGTCTGGATCGGCTTCCAGCCTTCACCGGCCTGGCTGCGGATATAGGCATCGCAGGCCTCGCGCTGAGCATCCAGGGAGTTGAAGTCCTGCTCCAGCCCCTCATCTGTCGACTTGCGGGTGTAGATCGCGCAGCGGCGGAGTGCGGATTTAGCGGTAGTCATCTCGCCCGTCCCTTCAATCCGAAGAACAATGGGCCGGACCAGCGCGTTCCGGTAATTTCACGCGCGACTGCCGACAACGACGTCCAGACCTTGCCACGATATTGCACGCCGTCCTCCAGCACGATCACCTCGTGAGTATCGCCCTGCCATTCGCGCAAAAGGCGTGTGCCGGGCTTTATCGTGGCAGGCGATGCCGATGGGGTGCGTCCGGCGCCGATATCTTCGGCGATCCGTGCCATCCGGCGGCGGGTGGCCAGACGGAGCCCGTCCAACGCCTGTTCCTGCATGCGATACGCGATGGCGCGGACCATCAGCGCCCGGCCGAGCCGCGGCGGCGGCGGGGCCCCGTAGAGGTCCCGCCACCGCCGTTTGAGCGTGTCGAGCGGGAGATCGGGAAGAGCCGCCAGTCCCTCGGCGAGAGCCCGGTCTGCGCCATCCCGATACGTCTTTCGGCGGACTGCCATCAACTCTGTCCGGCGATACGATAGACGCGGCCGCGGCCCTCAACCTTTTCCGAGGTCACATCAAGGCCAAGCTTCTTCTTAAGCGTGCCGCTGATAGCGCCGCGCACCGAATGGGCCTGCCAGCCGGTCGCCTCTACCGCCTCATCAATGGTGGCACCGGTCTTACGCTTAAGGAGATTAATCAGCAGGGCCTGTTTTGTTCCGATCTTCACTTTCGGCGCTCCGCGGCCCGCAGAGGGCTTTCTCGATCGCCTGGCAGGGTCGCCCGCTCGCGCGGTCGTTTTAGACGCCGAGGGGGCTTCAGCGGCGCCCTCGGGCTCGATCCCGAGGGCGTTCAGCCCCGCATCAGTGATCACGAGCATCACGCGCTCGCCGTCGTCGCCCTCGCGCCAGACCTCGTCACCCGCCGGGGCGGGCCGCTCCGCGATCAGGCCTTTCTTGATCAGCCCCTTAAGCACTGACGCGGCGGTGCCTTTGTTGAGAGTTAGTGATTTCGGAAGGGGCAGAATGGCCCCGCCGCCGCGATTTGCAGCGGTTGAGAGAATCACAAGCTGTGTGTCGGTAAGTTTCGGCATGTCTGTCTCCGGTGTTGCTGGCACCACAATCGACGCGATACCTCCCACCACCGGAAGCCCCGCCTAAACTTATTAGTCGGGGCAGGGGGTAATCAGGAATCCCCCATTTCCGGTGCCATGCATGCTTGCCGTGGCAGCGAAGTCCAGTTCTTTAATCCGATTCCGCGGGATCGTCATCGATCCCTGACTCCCGCCATGCGGCGTCCAAATCATCGTCGTTGTCGTTAAGGTCACCATCCGATCTTTTGTTTTCTTTTTGCTTGGCCAAGTCCCGACCCATCCAGTTTTCCTGGCTCTCGTAATCCTCGACGGTTTTGCCCTCCGGCAAAACGTATTCGACGACAATGGTGTGGGGCTCTTTCGGCGTTTCGAACTCGTCGGGCAAATGTTCGTCCAGGGCTTTCGCAAACGCCAGCATATCTCGCGTGCTGCCCTCGATGCCTTTGGCCGCGAGTCGGCGCACGAATGCTTCCTTATAAGGAATCCGCCGGTTTTGCCCGTTCTCCGTTACCGTAACCTTTTGCGCGAGGACCTCACCCAGGAGAGTACCCATATTCTTGCTTCCTTTGGGTCGCCCCTTCGGGTTCCCCGATTGACCTTTCTGAAAGCGGGTGTGCTTGGGCGGCTTTCCGTAGCCGACTTCATAGTCATCGGACATCACTTAACCTCTTCAGTTTGCAGAATTCATTATTCAAGGAACGAAAGCGTCAGACCGCTTTCGGCGTGCACCGGCTCGTCGCCGGTCAGGTCACGGTATCTTCGCAGGGTAGCGTCGACATATCGGGGATCGAGCTCGAGACCGAATCCCCGTCGCCCGGCCCGTTCCGCCGCGATGATGGTCGTGCCCGAGCCGGAGAAACCGTCAAGCACGATGTCACCGCGCCGTGAGCAGTCGAGGATCGCGTCCTCAACCAGCGCCACCGGCTTAACGGTCGGATGCATGGCCAACTCGGCATCACGGTTCTTTCCGAATGTGTTGATGCCGGCGTAGTCCCAGACATTGGTGCGGTAGCGCCCCTGCGCGCCGAGCTCCACGTTGTTGACGTGCGGCGCGTTGCCGGCCTTGAACACCGCAACGATCTCGTGCTTCGAGCGGTAGAGTGACCCCATACCGCCGTTGGTTTTGTTCCAGACACAGAGGTTCTTGAGGTCGCTGTATACCTTTCGGCCCGCTGTCAGCAGCTCGAACAGATGGCGCCAGTCCATGCAGACGAAATGAATCGCACCATCCGCGCTGTTCGACGCCATTCGTCCCAAAGCGGTATTGAGGAACGTGATAAATTCGGCCTCGCTCATTTCGCCGGAAGCCATGGCGAACTCTTCATGTTTGACGGAACCGAGACCGCAGACATGGCCGTCAATCCTGACGTTATAGGGCGGGTCGGTGAAAACCATCTGGGCGGCTTCACCGTCCATAAGTTGGCTGTAGGCGGATTTTTCCAGCGCATTTCCGCAAAGCAGTCTGTGCGGCCCGAGTAGCCAGAGATCGTCCAGTTTGCTAACTGGGGACTGTCCAGGATCCAGGTCCGGAAGGCGGTCTACTTCATCGGGTGCTTCGGCCTCCTTCAATCCGTCGATCAGTATATCGATCTCGCCCATCGCAAAACCGGTGTCTTCGATATCGAAATCCAGGTCGATATCGATGAGCCCCTGCAGCTCCACCGCCAGAACTACGTCATCCCAGCCGGCAAGTTCAGCCAGACGGTTGTCTGCGATGACGTATGCCCGTTTCTGCGCATCGCTCATGTCCTCGATGCGAATGACGGGGACAGTCTCCAGGCTAAGCTGCCCAGCAGCTGCAAGACGACCGTGACCAGCCATCACGTCGCCGTCGGCGTCAATCAGGATCGGGTTTGTCCAGCCGAAAGTTTCGATCGACCGCGCTATCTGCCGGATCTGCTTCTTCGTATGCGTGCGTGGGTTGTTGGCGTAGGGCTTGAGTGCCGAGACGGGGAGGGCTTCCACCGTCAGATTGCGGAGCGACTTTGGCATCGTCCATTTTCCTGCAGTTGAGAACTTTCAGGAGAATGGCCGACGCGACCGGTCCGCCGCATTCACAACAAAAGGTGGTTATTTTCGTGAACGTGTTGAGGCGATGTTCTGTACAGTGCGCCAGGATTGCTCACCGTAGTGGAACCTTCTGGCGACGAGCCGTGCCGCCAGCTCGGCCGGCGTGTAGTCTAGGTTCGTCCACCCCGCGGGGTGTCCGTAGCGGCCCGCCCGATCCGAAAGATGATCGAAGTAGTTTTGGTAGACCCCGCTGATAATCATATTAAGTCTCTGGCGCTCCAACGCAGGCTGCGGTTTTCGGCCTTTCGGTCTCTCGACGGTACCTTCGAGGTGCCCGCAAACATATTCGAGTACAGATTCTGTAATCGGGCGAGAGCCGTGCTGACGCAGCAGGGAGGCTAGTTCGGCGCTATCGATATACTCGCCAGCCACAATGCGGCCTTCGAGCGAACCCATCACATTTATGTCTAATTTGAATTTCGTGCCGCTGCCCCGGCTGTCACGATCTGATCCCATGAAGATCATTCCTGTTAGCGATTGCCGTTGGCATTATGCAAACGCACGGTAGGCACATTCACCGCAATCGCAATTTGTATGCCTTATCATGCAGCAGGCGATATTGGTAAAGCCGACCCGTTTGAGACCGAACAGGCGCATTAGTGCGGCGTTCCGAGAAGGAATGCTGGAGGGGCTCACCACTGTCATCTAACGGCTTTGTCAATGAAGCCCAAAGTCGTCGCATTCTCCATGAGCGTTCGCACCTTTGCACGGTCGAGTCCGGAAGGGACTTCAGCATCGATTTCCAGTTTCAGCGAAACTTCACTACCGGGAAGCGTTGTAAGTTGTTCAACGATGGCTTCGACAATCTGGTGCATGTCGCGGGCAGGTCGGTCGGATGAAATTATCACCGTTCCTAAAAACCGGTTCGGAAGCTTTTCTTCCTCATCACTATCGGCTCCCTGTTCGCCCTGACCGTCTTTGCCGGTTCCTGCGCCGTCTGTGGCGCCGCCTTTTTCGGTCTCGGTTTCTGGTTCGTCCGTCACTGTATCAGGCCGGTGACTTTCTGCCACATCTGGCTTAACGATCACGCTATCGCTGTCGATTACAATATGCGGATTTGTGGCTTTCTCGATGATCAGGCCAAGGAATTTCTGATTGCCGTCATCCCATTGCTCTGCATAAGCAAACGGACCGGGCAGCATGCCAGATACTGCGGCTTGCACAGCTTTCACCAGAACAGCTTGGTTCTTTAGACGTGGCAGGTACGTGTAGCGATTGAGATATTCCCAAAGGTCTTTCAGCAGTAGATGCGGCTTGTCGTTCCAGATGTAGCGCTGGAGGTCGCGGTCAAGTCGGGTCGGACCGAGTTCTGGCAGCAATCCTTCGTCGCTTGCCAGTTTCTTGCTGGCGCGAGCCAACAGACCGTCTTGCGCGGGCACCTTGCCGGATGCCCATTCCACTTCGGCCTCGGCGGTCTCCTGGTGCGGATAAATCAGGTAACACCAGCATTCGCGCAGTCGTGTCTTCAAGGTTTCGTTCGCCTCGGCGGACTTTGCCTCTGCCAGCGCAATATCACTCGTCTTCAGATCGAGCCGTTTGTCGTCCTTAACAATCGATGCCCATGCGAGCGCGGACCGAACGGCTTCTCTTAGATTGTCGAGCTGCCGCGACTCTGCCGTGAGAAAAACCAGTGTGTTCCGGTAGACGCGCGGCGTGGAGCCGCGCTGCATCAGGATGTCTTTGGCCTCGGTCAACGCCTCGGACCCCTCTCGGCCCGTATGCGGGTGCGCAACCCCGAGTACAACGGCCCTGACGCCGCCCGGCTCATCGGGAACATCTGCAGACGACGACGGGGCCACCTGTACTGCATCGAAGTGACCGCGGTCGCCGATACTATTGATGTATTTGGTCAGCTCCTGATCGATCGTCATCAGAACGAGTGCTTCTTCGAGCTGACCGGCGCGATCTGCAGCAATGCGATTCAAACTGGCCGACATCGAGTACCAGTAACGGCCAAGGTCGCTGTGCATGAACTTGGCTTGGTTTGTCAGCCGGCGCAGCGCATCGCCAAAGATGGCCGGTCGCTCGCCCGGCTGGACGACGCCAAGATTGATTTGCTTGTCGTCGAGACCCTTGTTCTCTTCCTTGTAGGTCGGGGCGGAGCCCATGAAAATCGAGCGCGCTACGCGCCGTGTCGCCGAATAGCGGTTCAGGTTCGGCGCGGACTGATCGATCTTATAGGGCGTCGAGTTCGTACCATCCACATCGCCGGCGATGATCGACTGCCAGTTCACATCGAGGTAGTGAAGGAGCTCGGGCTCAACCCGTGCTGAACTGATTGCAACGCTGCCCGGCATGATCATCACCGAGGGATCATTGCTCATCCAGAGCTCATGAATGACTTGTGCCATAAGACGCAGCACGCCGCGCGTGCGCTGGAATTTTTCCAGCGACCCCCAGCTCGTATAGAGCTGATCGAACAATTCGGGATGAATTGGGTAAGCCTTCTCCAGCTTTCGGCGATAATCCTCGTCAGAGCATCCTTGCGGAAAATCGTTGGCGTTCTCGCGGTAGAGCTTTGCGAACTGCTTTAACGTGTTGTCCTTGTGGTGATGCTTGTCGCCAGGGATTTCCTTGAACAGTCGTCGCCGAACAATCTCGTAGCTCTCTTCTTGCGAAGCCGGCCGCCACGACGACTCGACACGTGAAAATGTCTGTTTCAGGCGTGCCAGCGCTTCCTGACCACCTTCACCGCCAACTTCGATCTGAGACGCGGGTAGTGAGGCTACCAGCAACGTGCCAGGGCTCGCTTTGACGGCCTCTGTGAGGGACTGGACGAATGAAAGGTTTGCATCAAACGAGCCGGATGGCAGTCCATCGACTTTGTAGATTTGGCGCAAATAGGCGACCCATTCGTCGATCAGGATAAGACAAGGCGCGCATTTCTTGAATATCGTCTCGAGCAGGTTCGACCCGGGTGCGATACCATTGGCATCGTTATCGGCAATCATGTCATAGGCGTCGGCACCGCCGAGCTGCCACACAAGTTCACCCCAAGTCGTGCGAATTTTACGACCACCATCTACGGTCAGCACGTCCTGAGGCCCCCGTGACGTACCGACAAGCACCGCCCGGTTGATCTTTCCTGGAACTTTTAGCTCGTGTTTGGATAGCAGTTGATCGAGACCCGGCAAATCCTGTGCCGTAGTTCCGCCCACCATGTGGTAGAGCGCGAGCATCGAGTGCGTCTTACCGCCGCCGAAATTCGTTTGCAGTTCGACGACGGGATCCCCGCCGGCTTCCGAAAGGCGCTTGGCTGCGCCGACGAGTAAACTGCTTAAGCCATCGGTCAAATAAGTGCGGCTGAAAAACTCCTTCGGATTCCTGTACTCGGAAGGGGCACTGCCTTCGTGCACCTTACCGAGATCGGCGGCAAATTCAGCCTGCTGGAATTCACCTGTGGCAACGTCCTGATGCGGTTCAACGATTTCACGCCACGGTAGGAGGCCGGCTACTGTTTCCACTGAGATATTAAGCCGCTGTGTTTTGCGCCGCTCTTCGTTCCGCTGAAGCTCGGCATATTTCGTGCGCAGGATCGTATCGCGCATTTTGCTGATTTCGGCAGCTGTCTCGCCAGCGCTGATCGCTTCCATCAAGCGGCGCATTGTGTCGAGCGCGCGCTCGGCATCGTCGTAGGTAAAAGTCTCGTTGTGCGAGAGCTTGTTCCTGACATCGAGAAGTTCGGAAACGTAGGAGCGCTCAGGGTGACCGAGTACCATGGAGAACGCATCTCTCCAGAAAATCATCATGGTCTTGAGCAGGCCTTGCTGGTCCCATGAGACTGCGCCGTCTTTGGTTTTCAGACCGGAGATTCTCTCAACGACTTCTACCTGCCAATGGCCCTTGATAGCGCTTTCAAGGCGCTTCTCGACAAATTGGATGAGCGCCTCTGGCAGCAACTCCATGCCATCAAAAACATACTGACGAGTACTCTTGGCCATGTGTAGCGCCCCCCTTACAAATTCATTGCAGTCTGGCGGTCGCCGCCAAGATCGTTTTCATGAATGGACGCCGCCTGCCGCGTAAGCTCCGCCCAAATGGCGATAAGCGCGTTGTAAGACGTCGCCTCTTTTGCATCCTTCCGCTTGTTTGAGCAGATGTCATAGAGGCAGTAGGCAAGGTCTTTTACGGCGTCGGACTTGTCTGGGCCGATCTTTTTGAGCAAAATAGCTGCCTCGTACTCGCCTTCTGTTTCGAGCTTTCTTATGAGGTGCTGGCAGCACTCCCACACAGTCAGATGAGCATCTGTTGCTGGGTCCCAATCATCCAAGAACTCGTCACGTTTCAGGATGCGGACTTTACCCGCTGAGTATTCGATGATGCCTGCATGCTTAACACTTTCAACTGAAATCCCGCGAGCTTGGGCGATGTTGATTGCGGAGCCGGACTCGCCTTTATCATAGCCGTGCTGCCCAAACCAAGTGATCGAAAATCGAGTGTCGGAGTCGAATTCGCCTTGCACGTCGGACAGGAATTCGTCGAGCTCTCGATTAATTAGCTGCAGCGCAGCCTTCACCGTCATTGGGCTGTCATCGGCCTCTAGGATCGAAGCATAACGGCTGTAAATACCCATCCCCGGCCCTATCGACGACTGGGGCATATCTGCTGGGGCAATATTTGCCCGTTGCAATTCAGCAATGGCCGGCGGTAATTCTCGTTTCAGTGCGCGAATAAACTCTGCCCTGCTTATTACGCCAGCGTCTGCCTGCCTCTGGCGACAAACAAGAACAACCGAATTTGCGAGGGCGTTTGTACCCGCCGCAACCATTCGGTAGGTCTGCTCAGAGCGGACCGGCCAAGTACCAACGACCGCATAGCCGGCCTCAATAACAGCCTGCAGGAAGGTCGCCCACCCTGTCGAACTAATGCCCTCCTTGTCTATTTCGCTCTGTTTAAACGCGTAGTAGATTGTGGCCGGAAACTCTTCGGACGATTGCTCAGCCATTCTGGTTATCGCTCTGCGCATTCCGTCAAGGAAGAACGCTTCCGCCGCGTCCTTATCTCCTTGACGATACGAATCTGCGATTAACTCTTCCGCCTTCGGCGCAGCTAAGACACCTAATAACTCTGGGTATAGAGACCGAAGGGTAACTCGCATCCAGCAAAAGAAAAAATCTGATAGGTCTGCATAACTAACGTTATCGTAGTATGGTGGGTCTGTTGAAATAACAACGTTTGGATCGTATGAGACAGATTGTGCGTCTTGCGCATATATTTGCCCGCTTGAATTTGCGGGCAAGGTGGAAATGCATTTAGAAATAAACTCTATACACGGCTCGAAACCACCAACAACCTTGGATAGTATATTTGCTTCTGGAAAGTCCCACGTCATTGGTATCGCTTGTCTGGCAAATAGATTCATTACTTTCTCATTGCTCGGACTCCAGCGGACAACGGAGTTATTGAAATCAGTACAACGCTCGATGCCAAATTCGAGATACACACTTATGGCTTCCGCATAAGCTCTGGCTCCTGTTCCGCTATTCCGAAGTGGGTTCTTCTCAGACGACAAACCGACTGCAATTGCATCTTTCTCAACCTCGGCACGGGCATCTTCCATCAGAAGACGAAATGTATTGAGAGAGACTAGTTGCCGATCATTGTAGTAATCCTTGAATGTGTTAAAGCCATATCGACGCCCTTGGGCGTTGCTGGCAAACGTTCCGCGGCAGGGTAGCTCCAAATGTCCCAAGTCCATTTTCGCCAAGAGTGTTTCCGCTTCTAGAACGGCTTTTTCCTGCTCGATGGACTCTGGACTAACGTAAACTCTTCCATTTTTGCTGTCCGCCACTATGGCAATGAGAGTTTTACCCATATTGCCTTTTGCTGCTTCTGCATCTGCATATTCTCCTGTTATTGGAGCGTCGGAAAAAAGACATCTGAACACGGCCCGCCCAGCCTTCGTGCCCTTCTTCGCCTTTTCGAGCTCGGCCTTGGTGCCATTGCTGTGGACGCGCCAAGTGATGCTCTTTAGTTTTTTGTCTACGATTGGCTCTATCCACGCTTCCTTGCGTTTCTTCGTGCTCAAAACAAAAGAAGAAACAACTGGAACCTGGACATTGGCAAAAGCTGGATCAGGGCACGGTACTGTTCGTGCCCAAATCCATGCGATTACGGTCGCTTTGCCGCCGCCGTATTCCTTAGGCAGATCGATTTGTGGATAAAGAGCGCCGATGCGCTCGAACGCTTTATCGCGCATCCATTTGCCGTAATATTTGACATCCTCAGCGAGGCCTTCGGCGTTGCGGTAGTGCGTGCGTTCTTTCGGGCCGGGGTGGATTGGCGGCTGATCTTTGAACTTCGGTGGTATCTCAATCATCGCCTTGCCGATCATCACGGCGACAGGGTTTAGATCAGAGCCGTAGGCCGACAGCCCAAGACGCTGCGCCTCAAGTGGAATCGAGCCTCCACCGGAAAAGGGGTCGTAGATAGATGGAAGCTTACCGTTGCAACTCCGCCGGATTTCAGCGCGGGCACGCTCGAGAACCTCTTCGTTCGTTGAATTCTCCCACTTCACCATGTCTTGGATAATCTTGAACAGACGCTGGCGTTCGAGATCGACGATGACATCTTCGAGCGTCACCGGCTTGTCCTCTGCCGGTATAGCCTTGCCTTCTTCCTTGTCGCGCTGACGCTTGGCGAGGCGCTCTGCGAGTTCTTTTTCTGCCGCTCTGCGTAGCTTGGCATCCTCGAGCAGCTCATCGGCATACTCCGACGGATCATCAACAAGCTGGGCAAATAGGACAGCCCGACACGCAGCCAAAGGTCGTCGTGCCCACCAAAGGTGTATGCCCCTCGGGTGGGGACCAATACCCGGCATTTTTTCATGCGCGGAGGCAGCGTTGATGGCCTCCAGAGGGATGGAGACTTCGATGAGTTTCTTTTTATATGTGGTGGTCATGTGGGAGCCTCTGCCCGCTCCAGCAGGCGTTTGATATTGTATTGGATGGCGCTTTGATCGAAGCGCGGTTCGCGATCGTCGAGCGCGCCGCGGACATAACGGGGCTGCCGAGCGAAGCCGTTTTCAACCTGGACGATGGCGAGGATGTATTTGTCCGGTTCGTGCAGCGAGGTGATCACTTCCTGACGCGTGATCATTACCGTGTCCGCGCCGTCTATCCGGCCTTTGACTTCGATGAAGCGCAGATGCTGCGTTGACGGATTGAAGGACGCGATATCGTAGCCGATCTTCTGAGCTGAAACGTCTGTCGGGATATTGCCCAGCATTTTCTCTGCTTCCATGACAGAATTCATCGCCGCGATCTCGATTTCGCGCCGTGCGGCAGGGTCTTCTGCGAAGCCCTCAGGCACCGCACCTTCTGGCGATTGCGCGGCGCGCCTTTCTTCGAGCAACCCCTGTGGGATGACAACCATGCCACCGCGCACGCGAGGCGGTTGAGACGTGATGAATCGCTCCTCTTCGAGCTGCGCCTGTCGGCGCTGCAATCGTTCAGCGATGTCTTCGGCGCGGCGGCGCGCGTTTTGCCAGTTCAAGCGCGTTTTCTTGCCCGCCTTTTCTTCCTCCTGGAGCTCGAAGGCACGGCTATCCCAATAGTTGATTTCTTTTGAGAGACGAGTTTTGACTTCCCGTTCGACCTTGTCGATTTCGGGTAGGCGGCGCGACTTGATTTCGGCGACATGATGCTGCGCGAGTTCGACAGTGGCGAAGTTGACCACCGATTTTTCCAGCTCAGTGGTGAGCCAGTCGGCTTTCAGAACATCTTCAACCAGCGCAATTTCGTCCGCCTTGGCCGGCCGCAGATTGAGGTGAGGGGCAATGCCGGCATTGGTCGTCGTGCCGGACTTGTCGATCGCCGCGAATTGCAGTTTCTGCGAGATGATATGCGGTCTGCCGCTGCTAGCGTGGCTGCCATCCTGCACACTGTGCTCCAGCAAGAAAATGGCCGAGAGCTCATTCCCGTCATCCGTGTCATCGACCAGCACCGCCCCTTGTTTCATAAGCTGGTCGTAGTCTTCGCGGATAATGCTGATAACAGCATCAAGAAGCGGATGTCCGGGGCAGACGAAGGTTGCTACAGGCTGTTGGTTGATCTTGGCTTTCTCAAAGCAGATGCGCTCGTATTTCTTCTGGACGGGCGCACCCGTGCCGATCTGGCGGTCTCGCTCGCGAATGCGCATCGGGACATGCGTGATCTCCCAGCGACCGTCCTCACGCGATTTGAGCTTGCCGCCAAGATGCTGAAAGGCCTCCACGAAAAAGCTCTGGATATGATGCGGTTGGAGCCGCTGCGCTTCTGCCCGCTCCATTTTGATGCGCAGTTCCTGCACCTTTGCTTCCGGCATCGTATCGTTCGTAAGCGCACGGCGTTTTAGCAGATCCAGCAAGTGTTGCTGATCGACGGCGCCGTCGACCTGTTTGAACAGTCGCTCCCGGATTTCATCCTGTTCGCCATACTGAATCGCTTCAAACAGCAGGTCCTTCAGCGCAACACCCTCGAACAGTTCGCCGAGCACATCATAGACACGGCCGCCAAGCGCTTCACGGGCAGCTTCGAGCTTTTCAAGCAACCGACCATAAACTTCGCCTTCCCGCGTATCTGCGGCCACGATGTTCCAGAGGTGGCAGACTTCGGTCTGTCCGATCCGATGAATGCGTCCGAAGCGCTGCTCGATCTTGTTCGGATTCCAGGGCAGGTCGTAATTGACCATCAGGTGCCCGCGCTGGAGGTTCACGCCTTCGCCGGCGGCATCGTTGGCGATCAGCACCAGCAGGTCACGATCCTGCATGAAGCGCTCGATGATTTTCCGACGCTCTTCGCGTGTGACGCCGCCATGAATGACGTCAACAGCCTCTGGACGGCCCAGCCGTGCCCTCACCTTGTCTAGCAGGTAGTGCAGCGTATCCTTGGGCTCGGTGAAGATGATCAGCTTGCGTCGATTGCCGTCTTTATCGACCATCAGATCGTCATCGAGGATGCGATTGAGCTGTTGCCATTTCGTGTCTTCGCCTGAATGCAGCACATTGAGCGCCATCTCTTCGAGATGCTTGAGTGTCTCGACCTCGATCGCGAGCTGCTCGACAGTTTCCGCCGTCGTTGCGCCGGTCGAAATCAACTCTTCAAGTTCGTCGACTTCCTCCTGGCCGAACTCCTCGATATTCCGCAAAATTTCGTCAGTGACATTATCCTCGTCGAACTTTGCCCGGCTGCCTTTTGCGGCGAGCCGCGCCTCGGCGAGTTCGTTTTCAAGCCGCTCGCGGCGACGCTTTAGAGATTGATAGATGGCGGCGGGAGAAGAGGCGAGGCGCCGTTGAAGAATTTGCAGCGCGAAGCCGACATTATTTCGCTTCTTGCCGTCCGTCTCGGTAAAGCGCTGGACGCGGTTCATCTCGGTGCGGACGTAGTCGGTGACGGCCGAATAGAGCGCTGCTTCTTTGGCTGAGAGATCGTATTTGACGGTGTAGGCGCGCCTTTCGGGAAAGAGCGGGCGTCCGTCAAACCGCAGCAGCTCTTCTTTCGTGAGCCGCCGCATCATGTCTTCGGTGTCGGCGTAGTGGACGCCGTCGCGGAAGCGGCCCTCGAACCGGTCGCCGTCGAGCAGGGCCATGAAGAGCTGGAAGTCCTCTTCCTTGCCGTTGTGGGGCGTTGCCGACATCAGCAGCAAATGGCGGCAAATCTGTCCCAGTTTCTGCCCGGTTTGGTAGCGCTTGGTGTATTTGACCTCCCCCCCGAAATAGGTCGCCGACATCCGGTGTGCTTCGTCGCAGATAATCAGATCCCATTCCTGGGACTTGATCAGCTTTTCCTGAAGCTCGTCATTTCGAGCCAGAACATCGAGCCGCACGATCATCCGGTTCCGGTCATTGAAAGGGTTGCCCGACCGGGAGGTCTCCATCATGTCACGCGTCAGGATGTCGAATTCGAGATTGAATTTCTGGCCGAGCTCATCCTGCCACTGCTCGACGAGGCTGCCGGGCGCGACGACAAGGCAGCGGTCGAGATCGCTGCGAGCGATCAGTTCTTTCATCAGCAGCCCGGCCATTATGGTCTTGCCAGCGCCCGGATCGTCCGCGAGCAGAAAACGCAGCGGCTGGCGCGGCAGCATCTCCCCATAAACTGCCGAAATCTGGTGCGGCAGCGGATCGACGAGACTGGTATGGATGGCAAGATAGGGATCGAAGTAGTGCGCGAGCTTGATCCGGTTCGCCTCTGTAACGAGCCGAAGCAATGCCCCGTCGGCATCAAACGACCACGGACGGCCTCTCGCATCGAGCGCGAGGCGATGCTCATCGTCCCGGTAAAGCGTTCGTTCGGCGACCGCGCCGTTCTGGTCACGGAATACGACATTCAATGCCTGGTCACCGATCCAATCGACCGAGACAACCTGCACGATCTGGTTCGGCGCAATCCCCCGAACAATCGCGCCGCTTCTGATTTTTTCAAGAGGGGTCATGAAAAACCTCCGGAAACCTTAATTTTCCTTTTTTCCATAATGGTTCAACCAGCACTTGTTTTTTCGAGTGCGGCCTGAACATCATCTCTATTTAACGCAACTATATGTTGCGTTCTCGGGTCTTCCTTTTCGGCGTCACCGAGTAGGCCGAGCCGCTTCAAAACATAAAACAGCATCGCGTACCGCACCGAAAGCTCGCCATCGCCATGGTCTAGCCCGTAGTCTTTAGCGACGACTTTTTTCTGACTTTCCGTCAGATCGGGGTGTGGCCCAATTATGATGTCAAAATAGTTGTTCCAGAGCCAATCATCTTGGCCCGTTGCACCGGGCTTACCCTTGTCACGCACATTCAGAATGCGCGGCAGCAGGAAGTCTTTGAACTTGTTTTCAAGGTGGCAAAAGGCGCGCGTATGCCAGCGGAAGCCATCGTATCCAAAGGCGTGTGGCGTAATCCGGCGCCAGATTGGGTCGGGGCGCTGTCTATTCATGGACTGGTAAAGCACTTCTATAGAGCTTTCATCGCGCACGGCATCAAGCACCCTACGCAAGATCTCGATGTCGATATCGCGTTTTGGCGTCAGCGCAACATCAGCTTCCGGCAGCTTTGCAATCCATGACTCATGTGGGGCCACAGCGCCTTCGGCGACCGAGCGTAGCTGTCCAAGAAATACATACGGGTCGGGATTCAGGAAGCGAAGGACGAAATCGTTCGCCGCTACATAGCATTTTCTCCGGTTGTCATAGGTCATATTGCCGGGCGCACGCTCTTGGTAGTGCGTCAAGTCCTTCGACGCCTGTGGCACCGAGACACTAAAGTAATCGATGATGTCAGAACGATTGATCGACCCTTCCCAAAACAGGCGAAACTCAATGAATTCAAGCCTTTGTTCGATTCCCCAGCGCATTTTGGTTCCACATATCAGTATAAAAACTATTCAGTCTTGACAGCGATCTGGCTAAATAATATACGTGTTTTTAACACGCGTCAACATTGACCGACGAGACCGTGCGTACATTGGCGCCGTAACCATTTGCGCCGCCGCGGGCGGCCGGAGCGAAAACTAAATGAAGCAATTGCACGCTATTTCCGGTGAGGAACGACCCAAGGGAATCCAGAGAGTCCGGACTTTACCTGACGCCGCTCTCGGTGACCTGTGGGATTCGATCATCCTCGACGAGGATATGAAGCGCCGTCTGCTCTCGCAGGCGGTTCTCAACTTTACAATGCGGGGGGAGGTGCCGCGCACCGTCATCCCCCTGCACGGCGTCTTGATGCTTACCGGGCTTCCGGGCACCGGCAAGACCTCCCTCGCGCGCGGACTTGCCCACCGCGTAGCTACATCGTTTCCCCGCGGCCACTTTCGTCTCCTGGAAGTCGAGCCGCACTCGCTGGCAAGCGCTGCGCACGGAAAGACGCAGCGCGCGGTGACCGATCTTTTTGCTCAGTCGATCGCCGAAGCCGCGTCCATCGGCCCCACCATTGTGTTGCTCGACGAAGTCGAAACGCTCGCCGCGGACCGGGCGAAGTTAAGCTTGGAAGCCAATCCCGTCGACGTTCACCGCGCGACCGACGCCGTCCTGGTGCAGCTCGACTTGCTGGCCGAGGAACATTCCAACCTTCTGTTCGTCGCGACGAGCAACTTCCCCCAGGCCGTCGATGAGGCGTTCCTGTCCCGCTGCGACCTCATTCTTGAAGTACCTTTACCCAACGTCGAGGCCTGCGAACGCATCCTTAAGGGCTGTCTGACTGGGCTTGCCAAGGCATATCCGGCGATCGGCCGCCTCGCGCAGGCGCGCGAAATCAAGGAGTGTGCCGCGGCCTGTGTTGGGCTCGACGGCAGGGCGATCCGCAAGATGGTCGCCAACGCGCTCGCTTCAGACCAGCAGACCGCGATGAACCCAGAGCGTGTAACCATCGAGGCGCTTCTGGCCGCCGCCAGCATGGCGCGCAAAACGCGTGTTGCGGAGGACGGCAAATGACAACTGTCGCGCGTCGCACGTTCCGCAGTTCTCCCCACCGAGACGCTCACGATACATGGTGCGCCGTCGTTGACCTGTTGACCCAGGGCCGTGACGGTTTGGCCCGGACGGAGCTGCTCGCCGTGGCCGGCGTCGCTGCCAGCGTAATTGCCGATCAGGCACCGCGAAGCACTGCCATCGTCGCGACCTGCGATGGGCCGCGCACCCGGATTTACTGCCTCTACGATGATGACGCGATCGATGGCGCCGATGCTAGTGAAGACCCATTGGGCTATGACCCGCTCAACGGCGACTGGCATCTCTCGCTGCCGTGCCTCACCGAGGACCTCGATTGGGTGCAGGCGGCGCTGAAGACGCACAGCGAGCGCATCACCGCGCGCGATAGCGCTGAATCAATTGCAACCGAGGACGGCGAAGCCGCGGCGAAGGCCACCGCGCTCGCGCTCGATCCGAAAGGGTTCCTCGACCCATGACCACCGTCGCCGTAAACACCTATACGCATTCCGTTACCTATGTCGCGGACAACATCCTGAAAAGCTTCAAGGATATTATTCGCATGAGCGGCCTTAATCCCGGCACGCTCGTCGCCGACTGGCAGACCAACATGCGGGCGCTCAAGACTTGGCTCGACACCGGTGACCTCGAGAAGGTCGTGCTTGAGGTGTTCAACCCGTCAACCGGCGCGCTGATCGTCCGTTGGGACATCGATATTGTATACGGATGGTCGGGTGATGGCGGCTTCTGGACTGACACCGAGCAGCTCAAATATCACATCCGCAAGGCTGGCCTCGCGCCGAGCGACGCTACTTACGACATCCTGCTCAAAACCAAACCCGGCCGGCCCGATGTTGCAGGGTGGGGACTTGGGAGCTTCCGCAGCACCGACGGTTTTGTCCGGAATAGCCTGGGCTCGACAATCGATCACAACGGATTGGGCGGAAACGCCGCCTACTGGAGGAGGGCCTGATGCTGACGGTCGACGATGCATTTCGAAAGTTCAAGAGCCGCTTGGAACTCAATGATCGCGAGCAGCAGAATGCTTCGGCGCGGCAGAAAGAGGTGCGCGAATTTTTCGATACCAAGTTCGAAATCGCAAACAGTTTCCTGACTGGCTCCTACGCCCGCTACACTAAGACCAAGCCGCTGAAGGACATCGATATCTTCTTCGTCCTCAAGGACTCCGAACGGCATTATCGTAACAAAGCACCGTCTGCCGTGATCGATGACTATCACAGTGCGCTCGTTGAAAAATATGGCAAAGACGCGGTGCGAAAACAGAGTCGCTCCGTTAACGTTGGTTTTGGCGTCGTCGTCGACGCCGAAGACAACACGGACTATCGCATCCTCAGCGTCGACGTTGTCCCAGCTTTCGCTGCCGGTGATGATTATGAGATTCCGGACACCGATAGTGGCAAATGGATCAAGACCAATCCGAAAATCCATGCCGAAAAGGCAACAGCCGCGCACCAGGCCTTCTCCAACGAATGGAAGGGGCTCGTCCGGATGGTGAAATACTGGAACAATAATCCGCGACACGGTCAGGATAAGCCGGTCAAGCCGTCCTTCCTGATCGAGGTGATGGCATTGCAATGCCTGTATGGAGGCTGGCAGGGCCGGTTCGACTACGAAATCGAGTCATTCTTCGCCACACTCGCCGATCGCATCCTCGACACATGGCCCGATCCTGCTGGGCTCGGGCCGCCTATAAGCGATGGCATGGATAATACCCGCAAACAGCGAGCCCGAGACCTGTTTCTCGCCGCGGGCCGCGAGGCCCGTGGCGCGATCAATCTCGCGCGGCAGGGGCGCAACGGCGAGGCACTAAAGGCTTGGCGGAGTCTCTTCGGCCCCAAGTTTCCATTGTCTTGACGGGGGTGAACTGTGGCTGATGCAGTGACAGCGCGGTGGCATGGCGACAATTACCAAGCGCGGGTGTTTTGGGAGAATGCTCTCAATCTTTTGGACGACTATTCATGCGTTGTCGAAGTGACATTTGAGGCAAACGGCCCGAAGTCATTTGACGATGTCGTGGTGCGGTATAACCCACCCGTTGCACGGTCTGGGCCTGATCGGATCAATGCCGAGTATCACCAGATCAAATGGCACGTCGAAACGGGCGGCCGGTTCGGGTACGAAGATTTCATCCGTCCGGACTTCATTGGGGCAAAGTCAATCTCATTGCTGCAGCGGCTTAAGGATGCCCGTGCGAAGGTGCCGAGCGCCGAGGCGGCACAGTTCACCTTTCTCACCACCTACAGGGTGAAGGACGGCGATCCTCTCGCCAGCCTCATTTCGGGCAACGATCGTTCGTTGCTTCTGGAGAAACTCTTTGACGGTAGGACAGACCGGAGTCGCATGGGCAAGGTCCGTCGCTTGTGGCGCGACCATCTCGGCCTGGCCAGCGACGAAGAACTGAAGGCCGTGTTGGGCGGCTTCCGGATCATCGAAGGTTACCGCACACTCGATGAGCTTCGAAGCCAGATCAGCTTCAAGGCGAAGGTCGTCGGTGTCATGGGGATGAGTGCCAGCGATTCCGACTTTCGCTATGACGAGCTCGCCCGGCAGCTCAAAGTGCGAAATCTGAACGCTCTTACACGCGAGACCTTGCTCCAATTCTGCCGCGATGAAGGGCTTCTGGTGGAAGATTCCGCGGCGCTAGATCCGGCCTTGCCGGTAGCAATCCGTACTTTTCTTGGCCCGGCTGCTGATGTTTCCGACGCATCGCCGGAGAACACCCTCCTTTTGACGGATCAGTTCAGACAACGGTACCTTCGCGACGATCGAGACTGGCAACGCGATATTCGACCCCAAGTCGAAGATTTCTTGCGTGATGCGGTCCGAAAGTCCCCACGGCTCCGTCTAATACTGGATGCCCACGCTTCGATCGCGTTCCTTGCCGGCTCGGTCCTCGACGTCAAGTCTGCGGTTGAAGCGCAGCTTGTTCAGAAGGGGCGCGTCGGTGCCAAAGTCTGGCGCTCGGACGATGGCACGGAAAAAGGTCAAGAGAAGTTAGCGCTGGAGCAGCATAACATCGGTTCCGGAGGCGATATTGGCGTTGCGATCAGCGTGGCCCAATCCGTTGAGTCGCAGGCTCGGCAATACATCGTCGGGCAGCTTCCAAAAGTGGGGCGATTTCTATTATTCGCGCTTCCAGTTGGTACTGGCCATCAGACAGTCGCGGGTGGGGGGCATGCCGCTGCAATTGCGGAGCAGATTGCAAGCACCATACGCCACGCAAAGGAGAGAGATCCGGATACCTTAGTGCATATCTTTGCGGCGGTGCCAAACAGCCTGTTGTTCTACCTCGGGCAACAGCACCAAAGTATAGCGCCATGCATTGTCTACGAGTTTGACTACGATCGAATGGGTAACAAGACTTATCAACCGTCTTTCATAATTGACTAACGCTGTTCAGAACGACTCTGGAGCTCCGAATAATGAGCGAGCGACACACTTACATAGTGACCAGTCGCCTGGCGCGAAGCCAGGCGTTTATAGAAGCTGCCCGCGCGCGAGCCCATGGACGTCAGGTGCTCAGCCCGGCGCAGGCCGCTGCCCGCCTGGCAGGCGGGTTTCTTCAGGTGATAGAACGCGAGGCTTTACAGGAAGCCCTTCAGGAAATCCTGCAGGATCAAAGTGTCGACCTTGGCGCGCTCAACAATATTCGGGATCTGCCGGGCATGGTGCGTGCTGCGGCAGGGACGTTGCAGCGGGTCTGGCTGGCAGGAATGGACATGCCTTTGCCGGGAAACGCGGAGGTAGACGAACGTCAGGCTGAAATCGCAAATCTGGAAGCTGCGGTTTGCGAGCGGATGCCCTCTTCCATGCGGCGCCCCCGGGAACTCGTGGATATTGCGATGGATCGCATTGAGCTCGCCTCAACAATTTTGGGGCCGGTAACGCTGGTTGGTGTTCCGGATCTCGATCCCGTCTGGCGTCGTTTTTTTTCGGAACTATCGAAAGCGGTATCTGTCAGATGGGAGCTGGGGCAATTCGATCCGCCGCCGTGGCTTGAAGGCACCGGCATCGAGAGTTCCAGCAGTGCCGCGTCGTTTCCTGAAACCCTTCGTGTCGCCTGCGCCAATCCACGGCATGAAGCTCTGGAAGCCATGCGCTGGGCTCGCGAGCTCATTGCCTCTGGAATTGCTCGCCCCGAGGAGATTGCAATTGCCGCGCCGGCAACCCAGGAGTGGGATGAGCATCTCGCGACAATTTCCGCTGATGCAAATCTTCCGCTCGCTTTCGCTGCGGGGCGGCCGGCGCTTTCAACACGTGACGGCCAGGCGGCCGCGGCACTTGCAGAAGTCCTGCGGAACGGCCTCAGCCAAAACCGCGTTCGGCGACTGCTTTCACTGACACGTGGCATGACGGCCGTTACCGCGAAAATCCCGTCGGACTGGCATCGGATCATTCCCAGGGACGCGCCACTCCTTCAGGCCGATCGTTGGCATCAGATGATTGAGCAGTGCGAAAACTGGCCCGAAGGGGGGAACTTCGGCGCCTTTCTGGGCGCCCTTATCAATCGGCTTGATCAGGGCCTCGAAACTGCAGAGGAAACAGGTGAGGCACTGCTCTCCGGCCGCGCGCAAGCGATCTGGAGCAGGGCGCTGCGGGAGGGCCCGGCGAGTGCCCTCAATGTCACGCTGACATCTATCAGGGTTGATGAAGAGCGAGATTCCAACAGTGCGATTGTCTGGTGTTCTTCTGCCGATCTGGCGTCCTGTCCACGGCCTTTTGTGCGCCTGCTCGGGCTTACGAGTCGGGGGTGGCCACGCACGGAAGGCGAAGACGCCCTCCTGCCGGCACATGTCGTTGATCCTGTTCTGCTGAACCCTGTTCCGGTGTCAGAGCGTGATCGGCGAGATTTCCGAACGATTGTACGGGCGACGTCGCAACAGCTGGTTCTGTCGCGATCGCGCAGGGATGCAGAGGGGCGTCTGACCGGTGAAAGTTCTCTTCTGAGAACCGTCGAAGCAGGCGAGGAGAGTTATCTGCGCCGCGAGCGCGTTCCTGAACATGCGAGCAGCGAGGCCGATCGATTGCTTGCGCGCCCGGATGAATACAGAACGGCCCCGCGGGCCAGGAGCGCTATTTCCTGTTGGCATGACTGGCACACGCCAGAACTCACCGCACATGACGGCCTAAGCCGCGCGGATCATCCCGTGATCATGACGGCGCTGCGCGGTCCGTTTTCGGCGACCCGACTCCGAAAGCTGGTACGCGACCCTCTGGGGTTTGTCTGGAGTTATGCTTTCGGCTGGGATGCGCCTCTCGAGGACAGTGAGCCTTTGTCACTTGATGCTTTGCAATTCGGGTCGCTCGCTCACCGAGCGATGGAGCTCGCTCTCGGGAATCTGGAGAGTGGCGGTGGATTAATTGCAGCCGATCAGGCGGACATCATCCGGGCTGTTGAGGCAGCTGTCGCTCGCGCTGGAGAAGAGCATGAATCCAAGCAGCCTGTGCCGCCGAGAGTAATCTGGCGCCGGCAACTGGAAGATATTCGAAACCTGACCCAGGCAGCTCTTGTCTGGCAGGAAGAGGCTTTGCCCAAGCAACAATCATATGCCGAGGTTCCGTTCGGGCGAATCTATGAGGAGGGTGAGGAAACGTCAGATCTTCCCTGGGATCCGCGACAGGAGGTCAGAATTCCCGGTACCGACCTCAACATTGCAGGTATCATTGATAGGCTAGATCTTTCCGGCGACCGATCGCAGGCGCGTGTCACCGATTACAAGACAGGGCGACCTCCCAGAAAAGAAATTGTCGTGAATGGCGGCGCTGAATTACAGCGATGTCTCTACGCGTATGCCGTTCAGGCTCTGGTCGATGGCGATGTCGAAGTTGCGACAAGGCTTCTTTATCCGCGTGAGGAGGGGAGAATGCTCGACATGGAGGAACCTCAGGCGGTTCTGGAATCGATCGCACGGTATCTGGTCGCCGCTCGAGACAGCCTGACTTCGGGATACGCTCTGATCGGAGTGGAAAGCGGCGAGTACGATGACAATCCACTTACATTCGCGCTGCCTGGTAATGCGAAGGAAGCCTACCTCGAGATCAAAAGACCGACCGCGGATGCGCAGCTGGCACCTCTACCCGAGCTGTGGGGGATGAAATAATGACGCTACCGGATCAGTCCCAGCGAACGCGCGCTCTCGTCGATCATGGCTCCACGCTTCTCATCGAGGCCGGGGCAGGGTCTGGGAAAACCTCACTTATGGCAGGCCGGGTTGCGCTTATGCTCGCCCGCGGAACCCCGCCCCGACAGGTCGCGGCAATTACCTTTACCGAACTTGCGGCAGGACAGCTGTTCTCACGGATTTCAAAATTCATCGACGATCTCCTTGAGGGTGATGTGCCCTATAACATGAGGGAGGTCCTTCCCGACGGTCTGACCGACTCTCAGCGAGAAAATCTCGATCAGGCCCGACAGCGACTTAATGAACTGACGGTCACCACTATCCACGGCTTCTGTCAGCAACTCGTTCGCCCCTATCCCGTTGAGGCAAATGTCGATCCGGGTGCGCGGGTGATGGATGAAGCGGAAGCAACGCTTGCCTGGCAGGACCTGCTGAAGCGGTTTTTGCGAGACCGCCTGGATAATGAGGACAACACTGGTGCTCTGGTTGCCTTTGTCGAGGCTTCCGAAGGGAGTCCGGAAGTCAGAATTGTTGAGCTTGCCGATTTTCTTCGGAGGCACAGGACCGCGCGACCTGCGGAAATAACTTGGTCGGAGGACGTTCTGGAGGCTTTCAAGTCAGCGGTCGATGACTTCGTCACGTGGTTCAATGGAATTGGATATTCAGAAGGTGACACCGCTGATTTGGTGGCTGAATTTCGTGATATAGCCCATACCTTTGATCAAGAATTGAGCGGTGGCCCAAACGAAGCAACCATCATTCAACTGGCCCTGAACCCGGTTGTATCCTCTGCGCTCACTCAGAAATTCACTTGGCGACGCTGGGGCAAGAAGGGCAAGTGGGAGAAGGCCGCTGCCGGGAGTGGTTTGTCGAAGGCAGAGGGCGGCAGGGTATCCGCCGAAGGAGAGGGGCTTTACGCCGCGGTTGGGGAGGCGTGGCTCGAACTCCAGGGCATGCTTGCCGCAGCAGGATTCAAGGCTTTCGCAGACGAGTTCAATGAACTTCTGCAGCGCTTTGAGGCCTATAAGCGTGAGGCCGCCTTGCTCGATTTTGACGACCTCTTATTGAAGGCGGCCGAGCTTCTCAGGGAGAATGAAACTGTCCGCCGCGCGCTGGCTAATCGTTATGTGAACATTCTGGTCGATGAGTTTCAGGACACGGACCCGCTTCAGGCGGAAATTCTGTGGCGTCTCTGCGGAGAAAGCGGAGAGACAGACGACTGGCGTGCTCGCACGCTTCGCGAAGGAGCCCTGTTTTGCGTCGGCGATCCGAAGCAGGCGATATATCGCTTCCGCGGGGCTGACGTTGATACTTATGTCGACGCGCGCGAGGCGATACGAAGCCAGTTTCCTGAGAATGTCCTGGAGATCACCGCGAACTTCAGGTCGCTTCGACCAATTCTTGAATGGGTTAACGAACGCTTTGCTGAGCCTCTCTCTGAGGAAGGGCAGCCGGGCTTCCAGAATCTCGATCCGGTGGAAGAAGCGAGTGACGATCTTCCAAAAGTAGCCCGGCTGGATGTCGAGGTCGTTTATGCCGGTGAAAAGCCTAATCAGAATGAAATGCGGGAGTCGGAGGCGGCAAAGGTTGCTGACCTTTGTCGTCGTTTGATTGGCAGTCATCGCCTTCAGGATGGAAACCGGTCAGAAGACCCATTGGTCAAACCGGGCGATATCGCGCTTCTTGCACCCAGCGGGACCCAGCTCTGGCGATATGAGCGCTCGCTCGAGGATCTCGGTATTCCTGTCGCCAGTCAGGCCGGGAAGGGTTTTTTCCGCCGACAGGAAATTCAGGATCTGATTGCTATTACACGAACGCTGGCAGACAGTCGGGATACGGTTGCTTTTGGCGCGATGATGCGCGGCCCGCTGGTCGGTCTCACCGAGGAGCAACTCCTCGATATCGTTGGGGAATTGCCTGGCCCCGAAGGATCCACGCGCCTCCCGCAGTTCTGGCTCTGGACGGAACCGTCTCGGATCGCTCACCCGATCGCCAGAGAGGTAGTGGAGGTCTTGCAGGCGCTGGCGCGAAGGGCTCGATCAACCACTCCATTCGAGTTGTTATCGGATGCCATTGAGGAACTGCGTGTTCGGCCCATTCTGCGGCAGCGCCATCCAGGTGGAGCGGAACGCGCTTTGGCAAACGTCGACCTTTTCCTCGAAATGTCGCGACCCTACGACGTGCGGGGACTTGCGGCGTTTGCGGCAGACATGCGCAGCAAATGGGAAAATTCGGAGTCCGAGATCGAGGGACGGCCCGACGCTGAAGAGCAGGCCGTGCATTTGATTACTATGCACTCGGCGAAGGGTCTTGAGTGGCCGATCGTCATCCCTGTGAATACGATGACTAATTTAATGTCGGAATCGGGCCTGCTTCTTAATCGAGCCTCGAATACGATTCACCATAATCTCGGTCCGGTTTCGGATGGCAGTTACACCCAGGTCCTCGGCGACGAGCGGGCGCAGCAGGACCGCGAACGGATTCGCCTTCTTTATGTTGCGTGCACCAGAGCCGCAGAGCTGCTGGTTATCCCATGTCTTTCGACGGGCCATTCAGGGTGGCTCAGCTTAATTGATCTCGGCGTGAGCGATCTGCCGCCAATCGATCCTGAGGCGTACGACGACATGCTGCCAGAAAATGCGGCGGACAATGTTAATCGTCAGGACCGTGAGACTTTCGCTGTCGAGGCCGAGCGAATTGTTCAATCGACAAGAAGCATTGAATGGCGCCAGCCGAGTCGTCACGAGTTGGGTAGTGAAGATGCTCTGGATGCGATGGCGGCCGCGGAGGTTTTTGTCGAGGAGGATACGGGAAGGGCTGAGATTTCGGGCGGCCCTCTTCGCGGCACAGTACTGCACAAGCTGATGGAAGAACTGCTCTCAGGCGAGACCGCCGATGACCTGAAAGCGATTCAGATAAGAGCCGTCGAGCTTCTGAGCCAGCTGGAAACGTCAGATCCGGATAACCCTGCAAACGGGCTGGTCCCTGAAGAGTTGGCGCAGGCCGTCGTAAACACCTTGGCTCTTCCGGAAGTCATGGCGCTGCGCGAGCGGTTGCAGGCGGAATTTACGGTCTTTGGCTATGAGGCCGATCCTGCCCAACCTCAACATGAAACTGCGGTTTCCGGAATCTCCGATGCTGTGGCCATTAATCCTGATGGGAAAATAGAAGTCGTCATAGACTGGAAGAGCGACGTCAGTCCAAGCCCGGTGACAAGGGAAAACTATCGGCGACAGGTTCGGGAATATTTGCACGCGAGCTGCGCCGAACGTGGACTGATTGTCTATATGACTCTCGGGCAGGTCGAGGACGTCACGCTGGATTGAGGTCCCGGAACAAAGAAGGCTTGGGGAGTTTCTGGCAATCGTCCGGAAATTTGCAGCCCGGGTATATTCATTTCTGTTTTCAGCTAATCCCTGCTACAACGGTGCGAGGAACGGATGGGACAACGAGCCGGTTCGATGTCCCTGAAACCTGATGCGTCAGGAAGATTTAAAATACCGCCTGAACCTGTGAATGCAGTTGTTTCCTATGCTAGGGACCATCTCGCATTTTTGGAACAAATTTATATCTGGCCTTTTCGTCGGTACCCCGACGGAGTCGATATGGGCAGCGTACTTTCGACTTATGCCCAAACGTTGAGAATTAAATCATTTTTGGCGAAAGCTTGGGCAAACGCGTCATTTGAGGAGCGTGTCCAGCTGGCAGAATGGGCGGTCAGAGATTGGGGAGGAATAAGTAGCGGATCCGATGACCGGATCGAGAAATTCGTCAGAGATATTTGTGCCGACCGTCTGGGTAAAAAATTTGACGGTATGGCGAGCTATTCAAAAATACTCGCCGCGATAGATCCGGAGCGGTTTGCAATTTACGACTCCAGAGTAGCCGCTAGCCTTAACGCGCTTCAGGTGATCCGGAATGTAGAGAACGGCTTGGTGTTCAATGTTCCGCAAGGCAGAAACAAGATTGTGGGTGATCTCACGAACAAACGAGGCTTCTCCCAAGAGGAGAGATTCAAACCACGCACTCTGGTGAATGAACGCGGCTGGTTACGGATACGTCGTGACGATACCTATGAGGTTTATTGCCAGTTCATGAGAGCCGTTCTGAAAAAACTACCCGGGGAAAAACTATATCGTCTTGAAATGTTGCTGTTTGCCAGCGCCGAGTCGCTTGCAATCGAAGCAATGAATTGATCCAGGGGCGAGGTTCTGAGCAGCTATGGCGAGGCTTACAATCAAATAGCGGCTTTGCTTACAGGTGGTCGCCACCTGCGAACCTTCATGAGATTGCGCCAAGGGCCGTCACCGCATTAAGAGTGGATCCTGTTAAAAATAATGCGGCCGCGCCGCGAACTGACTGTTGGGTTTCAATGAACAACTTTGTCGATAACCTTCTTGCAGAATTCTCATACAGCCTGCCGAAAAGCGACCTGCAGCACCTCCAGGATTACTTAAAAGCCGACCTCGAAGATGACAAAGCCGCAAAAAAAACGCTTGGGCCCAGAAACCGACAAATTCTCGGACACCATGGCGAACAAGCTACCATTGCTCTAATTCGAGAACTTTACCCTGCCGCCGCTATCGAAGATGCAAATCAGGTAATCAGAAAGAACAATCCGGGATTTGACATCAGGGTCGACGGATCGGTTCGTATCCAATCCAAAGGTATCGCAAGACCCGTTACCCTTGATATGGCGGCACCTGACCTCACCAAAAATATAAAGTGGCAATCCGACCTCTGGGTGGTCGTGAACTTCGGCGACTTGCTGGATGCACGTTTTGGTGTCTATTCAGAAACATCCGGTATGGCCCCAACTGGCGAGATCGCATTCTACATTGTGCGGACAGACGAGCTGCGTGACTACGCGTTACGTAATTCTGCGACGGCCCGCTCAAAAATATGGGCGCGAAGAACGTACCGGGGAGCAAAGCCGAGGGCGTCAAACGATCATCCCGACTTTATATTTTCTCTCAAGAACAGATTTGACACGATGGTCCAAATTTTTTGTGCTTGAGGACGGTCAATCGAAAGCACTTGAGGTTCCGAAAGACCTCTCTGACATCCAGCGTGACCTTGCCCCCCATCCATTGGATCACTTAGGCCACTGACGATGCAGGTTTTCGAACCATAAAAAATTTCGGCCTCTCGCTTCGCGGTGCTCTCTCCCGGCAGGTTTGTCATTGTTCCTCAGCTTGCGGCAGTCCGCTGACCTTCAGGTCCAATCAAGGCAGCCAACAGACGAGAGCCCCAAATTTTTTCTATATTTGAGCACAATCCATCACTTTATCCGACGCCGATGCATGGCCGAATCTAAGCCATAAATAAGAGATGGTGTCGTTACAAGAAACGACCATTTCGCGCCTTCTTCTTTGCCCGCCGCCGCATTGAACGTGCTTGTGCACTTAATGCGCCGTTATGTGCAGGTTCTTGGGCATAGGCTTCCGCTAATTTTCGCCAGCAAGGAAACATCACCCAGTTGACCAATAGATAAATCGTGGCGACCATAGCGATCGTGGCTGAGAAGAATGTTGTGAGAAAACCCCAAGTGCTCTCATTCTTGCTATCTGCTAACACCCTAAGCAATGCCATTCCGATGCCGAAAAGGACTAACGCGAATTGCATCCCCTTCATTCCGGCTCCAAATACTAACTTCCAAAAATCGATTTCCATTTCCCGCTCGAAATAGTCATCGATAAATACCACGGTGATCGCTACCATATAGCAGAACAAAGTTAGCACCGAGATGATGATGGCGTGCCGCACAACGCTCATCACCACGATCATTGCGATGCTGATGGCGGCGCCAAGGAAGACCTTCCACTCGGATCCAATCCGCGTCGCCTTGAGCCCGAAAAACCACAAAGAACCTACCAATATCGTTCCATGGGCTACCGGTCCCGGGTCTACATATGCGGAGAAGGTCGTCTGGTCGAATAATACCATCGCTACAAATTTTCCGTGCAGGATGACCAGTTGAACTGCGACCAAGGTCAACAAGAAAAAGGCATCCTTCTTGGAGAGCGATTTAAATAGGCCCGCTTTTTCAGGTTTCACCCCGGCTTCACCCTTTCAATCCCATAGCCTTTAAATTCTCTCCTTGCTGCCGCAATGCCTCCTCAAAGCGCTCAATCGACTCTTGCGATGGTTTCCAGTCCAGCAATGCCGCGATCTCGTTTCCCGCTCGCGTAAGTGGCATTGCGTGGAGGCTGTAACGGCCGTCACCGCCATTGCTGTCGGCATTTCGACCAAACGGCGGGGCGTTTTGTCCTTCCACGAAAGCGTCCGCAATGTCCTTGGGGGGGTTATCTGCCATGGATATGGCGTATCGCACCGACCCCATTTCCAGCTGATATTTGCTGGCATTCATCAAATCCACATCGCCATGTCCCAAGGCGAATAGGTCGAGCGCTTCCAGTCGGTCGAACAGGTCGCTGATCGATTTCGTTTCGCTGTTCCGCCCCACGTAATCTGATTTCACCAATTGAGCGTAGTAGCCGACCATGTAAAACCCCATGGGCGTGCCATCTCGGTAGAGCTTGGCTGACATATTCACGAAATCCATCAGATCTTGGATTTCTTCTTCTTCCAGCATCGACACATTCCAAAGGGCGCGAAGCGAGATAGATCCGGGCTCACAAGCCTCGCGTGCAAGGCATGCGCTCATGACTTCTTCCCGCCAAGGATCGTTCTTCATGCGGGCGATTTGTCGAAACCGGTCATACCAACTGTCTGAGATCTCGTCCTCATCCGCCACCTCTTCGACCCATTCGCGGTCGGTCTCCTGTGCCAGTCGTTCCAGAGCCCGCGTCAGCACTCGCTTTTCGTTCATTGCTCGCGAGAACTCCTCAAGGCTCCGAAACCGGTCGACAGAGATATCGCCGTCCCGCTTCAACAACTCCAGGTAAGTCTCCGCCTCCATTCGCTGTAGTTCTAGGATCTGTTTTCGGGATTCGATCAAATGCCGCGATGCCGCGATCCGTTGTTCAGACTCCAAATATCTTTCTAACAATCGATCTGACAGCATCAGCGTTCCTCGAAGAACGACCCTCAGTAGTCTCAGGACCGCTCTGTTTGGAGGAAAGCCAATGGTTTTCGCCGCTTTCTGCGCCGTTTCCGGCATAGATGCGGGCGTTTCAGATCGGCGATCTGGCAAATTATGGCCTTCGGAGTCAGGCATGAAAATTCCAGTTCTTTTTTCAGTCAGAACGATCTTATCAAGTACAGGCGAGGCAAACACCTTCCATTGTAAAGACTTCGCCGGATAGGGTCTGATTCTGACCCCAAGCGGTGCTCAAAGTTTTAGAATTAATAGATACTGTATAACCAGAATCGCTGTCGTGGACAGATCGCGGACGCGACGCTTAACATGGAGCGCTTCACCACGAAGATGCGGGGCGCATTATGTCAAGTTTACCGCGACGTCATTTCCTGGGAGGTATGGCTCTGTGCGGGGTTGCAGGCCTTTTTAGCAAAGGGATATCAGCGGAGCCTTCCCAGCATCAGAGGTTGTATATTTTTCCGGAGCATCTATCCGGTCCAATTTCTCTCAGTTTCAATGAATTAACCGCTGGTATCGGGGAGGTAAGTGACGAGACGATAGAACCGTGCGCTGTTACGGTCTTTCATACGGGAACGACAGGATTGCTCAATGCACCCGCCTCTTCTGTCGATACCCATAATTTTGTGTGCGAATCTGAAAATTCTGTTAGCGCAAGTGGTTCCGACAGTGGCGAGCTATTGGCCCAGGGTTGGCATGGCCAAAATGCGCAGTCGATCACGCTCACGGAGGCTAGAACTTCTCCCGGTTTGTTTGCAAGATTGGTTGAGAATTGGAGTACTGAGACTCATCCCGTCAAGGCACATGGCTTCGCGCTGATAACCTGCGTATTGAACGACCCTAGCGCTCTGTCTGCTGCAGTTACGACGACGGAACTTTGTCGGAAGGCGGGGTTCTGGACCTATGCGCTTGTCTCTAGAGGCAAGCATATTCCGGAGATGGAGCGAGCCAAGAGTATTGCGCTCCAACAACTAAGAACATTCGCTGACGGCGTCATAGAGGCGTCACATGAGGAGGTGCTCGCGGTCTGCGGTGCAAGCGACCAAAGAGACCCTGAGTTCTCGAACGAGGGAGATTATTTGTGCCGGGTGGCTTCTATCCTGACTGACAGTGTCCAGAAAACTTCAAATGTCGATAACCGGGATATTTTAACCTGGATTGGCAAAGGAGGCTCGGCCCATTTCAGGCGGTTGTGCCTGCCGCCGGACTTTCGAAATGCGCGGCGAAAACCGTTGGAAGCTTACGCTCGTGAAATGGGAAGCTGGTTGCGCGGGCATACCTGTAATGCAAAATGTCTTATTCTCAGCCCAATGCGTGAAAGCGACGGCACCAGCCTTGTCGGCATAGCAAGCAACATCCTCGACGGCGCCGAGGAAAGTCTGGGTCTTGATCAAAATATTCTCGCCTTCGAACCCAATGGATATCACAGCACTCTAGAGCTCTTGGTCTTGGCGGACCCCGCCTAACGCGAATGGAAAAGAAAGCAACATGGTGACCAAAGACGAAGTTTCGGAGCTCGCTCGTTCAGCAATCGACGATGTTTTCGCGAGCCTCCATAAACCCAGCCTCCATAAACATGGAGCCGATGGAAAAGAATGGACAAGAAAAATCACCGAGAGACTTTGTGATGCAGGCAAGCAGAAGTCTCTAAGGGTTAGCGCCCACGGCCAAGGAAACGGGTGGGGAGAATGGTTATACGATGTTTGCTGGCTCGGATATGCTGAGACAGGATCGTCCAGTTCGCCCAAACATCTGGTCGATCCGGAACTCGACTTCCTGAAACAGGCTGTTCTCATCGTCGAGAGCGAGTTTGGAAATTTGGGTGATGTCAGAGACGACTTTCATAAACTCGTTGTAGGCCGCGCCCTTGTTCGCTGCATGATCTTCGACGGTCGACAACGAGATGGCTTGGAGATCGCTGAATGGCTGTCCGAGATGGTCAATGCCTTTTCTGGGACGGAGCCCGAAGATTTCTATTTGCTAGCGGCGTATACTGATGAAGGTTTCAGATATTGGCACATCGATAGGCACAAGGGGCCAGGGCCTATAGATGTCTTCTCCCCCAAACCCAGTAGTTAAATATACGCTTGCGGCTTTTCACAGGAATAGCCGCAAGCGTATTCCCGGTGGCGCAAGAAGTATGCGAGACTGATGCTGACGCTGCTTCCGTTAGGTGGCATTTAAATTCTCATGATATTGAGTCTGCAATATTGAGATGTGGCGTTCCTTTAGGAGCTGACGTGAGAACGCGATTCCCTCCAGTCACGGGGGAGTCCGATTTTCAAATGTCGGGAAGTTTTGAACATCATAGCTTTCAGTAAGGATATTTGGGGAGGGGTAATTGATGACAAGGTCGATCGAACTTGCACGCCGGGATGAAATGAACTTCCGGTCGGTAAGGCTATCTTTTTCAGAGGAGGGACTCCGTTTAGATGCGCAAGATATGGGACCTGACGTAGAGCGGGCTTGGGGTCACGACGATTATGAATTCTGGGTTAGTGTGAAAGCGCAGGAATTTCCGGCCTTACTCACAGCTCTTCTCCGCGAAAAATATTCTGGCGATATTCAGGCTGTGTCGAAGTTTCGCGAGTTTTGCGAACGGATCGACATCCCTCACGAATTTACAATTTGGCCTTAGCTAGACCTTTGCGGATTGAATGAAGGTATTGAAACAGAACTCGAATACGCCGACTTGTCTGACTAGACAGATGCAGATGTGCACCCGCTTGAATTGAACTCCTCCCGTTGATGTCGTTCGAGCGCTGAGTCAGAGAGGTGCCAGTCGAATCTGCAATGCCTCCAGATCTTCCGGCGATAAGTGCTCACTCATCGTCCGGAGATATTCCATCAGGTCGTCCTGCCTCGGCTGTCCGAAGGCCAAGCGGTAGACAGCCACACTTTTTTTCAGCCATTTCAGTCGCGCCGTCTCCCGACTGTAGGGCAGCATCGGCACCCGCCGTTCAACCTTCGTTGGCCCATCGTATATCCAGTAAGGAACCATGTCGTTTTCGACGAGGGCGTCTTCCCGAGCGGCAGCAAACATTGAGGTCCAGGGATCCGTCGAGGGGGCACCCTGTCCGCGAACTTTGCCGGCAAAGTCTCTCGCGACATTCAGTCGAACGGCGTGCCCCTTGTATCGGTGGACGCGCCCTTCGCGTTGTTCGAGATCCACCGGATTGCTCGGAAGATTCCAGTGATAGACCCGGTGGCAATAGGGGTGGAAATCCAGCCCTTCCTGACCGATAGAGGTGCTCGCAAGAACGAACGGTCTGAAGGGTGAATTAAACGCGTCACGAACGGCGCTAAGGCGACCGGCTCCTCCTTCATCATCCCGATATTCGGCCAATCGCATTGCAAAACGGCCGCGCAAAGAAAATTGCTCTATTCGAACCTCGCCATCATGGACGTGCGGGTCATCAACCTCGATCTGAGAGGGGCGGAGTGAGAGAACGGCGTTTATTTTCTCTGAGAGGCCCCTGACCCGATCTTCCGGCGTGGAATCGACCAGCCCTTCTGACTCGACAAGGCAGTGAACATATTCGTCGAGTACGGCCTGAAGATTCTCCCGCGCCGCATGCAAAATGACGCCATGCCAGTAACGCTCCCCTGACGCTCGTCGGAGAAGCGCGACTGAGTCGTGCTGATTGTATAGCGTTCTGAATCCCCAGGCGATCCGTGATGCTTCAGTCAGCATAATCGGGTCATCCCAAAGCAATTCCGGTGCAACTCGGCGAAGGGCGCGCAACGCGCAAATGGCCGGGCTGCCGAGCGCAAGGTCCACAAGAAGTTCAAGTGCGCTGTCGGGCAAGGTGCCGTTTACCCGTTTTTTCACTGACGCATTTCGGAGCTCAGTGACATGGTCCGGAAACGCTTCCTCGTCGCCCAGACTGACAAACCCGTTGTGGCTATCGAGCCAACTGCTCGTGCCATAGCCGGAAATTTCGTCAAGCACGGCCGGGCCCGCCCACTCCCAGTTATCGGTTTCCGCATCCGTATCGGCCGAAGACTGTAGTTTATGCAGAAACGGTCGAAGGCGCTCTGCGAGAGCGGCGCGCATTTCTTCATATGAAAGAGAAGCGGAATTCGCTGCGACGATGTCGAGGGGGTCACCTTCAGCCGCCAGCACGGGGGAGGGATAAAACAAAAGGAGTGCGCGAAGGCCGGCAAGGCGTCCCTGAGACACACGAAACTGCAATGGTCGTGGCCGGGTTCGGTCGAAATAATCCCTGCCGGCTTCCTTGACGCCCATCCGGCGTTCGGCTTCATAGGAGAGGATGCCGGCCACAGCGTCCGGAACCATGGACCAGGAGGAAAAGACCAGAGCCTTCGTCGGCTTGGTCTGCTCGGTCTCATCCGTGCCGTAATACGGCAACGATGGCGGGATCCAGAGATGCTGATCGAGCCCGCTTTCGAATATGTCATCCATCAGGGCTCTCATCCGCCCGTTGGGAGGTGAGAGCGGATGGTACGTATCGATTTCGTCTCGATTGAGGCAACTGCTTCTTGCTTCGGTGATGGCATCAATTAGCGCAGGTGACCGTGAGAGATCCTCTGATTTCAGTCTCCGCTTCAGAGCATAGTCGCGCATGAAGTTGAGAAGGTATGGAGCCGACTTCCAGTACTCGACAATCTCGGGTGCTTCTGCGACATGCGCCACCCTGGAAACGAGCGCCGCTTCACGCAGGTCATCAGGTTCCACGGTCAGCTTCAGTGGCGGTTCCGCCACCATTGAATCGCGATCCTTGGTGTTATTTACCCTTTCAGTTCGGGAAATCACTTCCCGAAGCCGCGCTTCAATCCCTTCCTTGCGGCCAAATGCTTGGTTTCTTGAATCCGGAAGGCCGAATAGGTCATTTCGAAACCCGGTCATTTCGCGAGCGAGGTCTGCAGCAATTTGCTTCCCCTTTGTGCGGCCGAACAGGAAGCCAAGGGTTTCCTGAAACTCTTTGTAGTGGTCGCCTTCCTCCGCATCGTCGCCCGACAACGTCAGCATTCGGTATGGAGTCGCAGACAAAAGAAGCGTCCGGGCCTCATTACCGTCCCGGTCAGTGTAATTGAAAAGCTCCTGCGCGAGGGTGGCGGCATCGTGATCGCCATGGAGCAGTTCGTTGAACCGCTGAAACTCGTCCATGATGATCAGATCGGGTTCCAGAGCGTCGACGCAGATGTGAGAGAGTATGCTTCGAAGCTGTCCGATCACGGCATTGCGTCTGTTGGCTAGTTCATCCGGGTAATGTTTTCGGCGTCGGCGAAACTGAACGCATAGATCACTCAGCTCTGCCATCACCTGGCTATTTGCTGTAACGGCTGCTCTGAAATTTTCTATCAGGCCCTTGTCGATTCCCTTCAGCGATATATTTCTGACTGAATTCCCCCATCCCTCTGGTCCGGCGTGGACCTGAAGAAGATTGCGCAGTCCCGTCGGCGGTTCTACGTCCTTCCTAAGCAGGTGAAACAGCAGAGCGCGCTCTTCCATAACGCCCGTCGATGATCGAAGGTCGAAAGTTGTTCCCGGCGTGAGGCTGATGAAATTGACCTTGTTACGGCTCAGTCCGTGTTCTCCGGACAGCTGGAGCGGCAGCAGGGTCATGCGGGTGGGCAGGGAAAACGCCTGTCGCCCCATAACGTTAAGCCGGTTGATATTTTGCGCCGCGATCGCCTGGTTCGAGCAGATATATAGGACGTCTATGCGGTCGACCCTATCCCAGAGGCGCTCGATAGCCCGTGCGATCAGGCCGCGCGCAACCATTGTCTTGCCGAGGCCCACCTCATCGGCAACAAGGAACTGCCGGGTCGTGTTATCGTCCTCGTAAAATCGGCGAAAAACATAATCGACTGTTCGGTGCTGAAACGACTTCAGGGGCTTCAGTGCGGCACTCGCATCGTACCGATCTTTCTCAATCATCGAGCGCCCCTCGCTCGCCGAGGACGGTCTGGAACGCGGACCAGAGTTCGATGAAGTCGCTCGGGATTATATCCGGGTCGTCCCCTGTATGCGGCCGTTCGAGACGTTCCATCAGTCTTTGAACTGCTTTCAGGCGATCCCGGCCATGTGACAGAGCGCGGACCATATCCTCGAGGATCGGCTCATCGTCGAAAGCATCGCCCCAGTACTTCGCGCCATTGGCCCCGGACCAGGCCAGCTGGGCGGAAAACGGATCATTCAGATCGGCAAGCAGCAATCTCAGGTACTGGAGAAACGTCTCCCGGCTATCGATCATCTTCCGGAGTATGGCCTGATGCCGATTGTCGGGAAGTCCGTCGATCACAACGCCGAGTGTGAATATCGCTTCTGCCTTGCCGCTCTCGTCGACGAGTCTGAAGCCAAGAAATCTCGTTATATCGGCAATAGGCAGAACGCCAATGTCGGTGGCGCCCCCCTTCTGAAGCATGCCGAGAATGTCGCGGGCATGGTCTTCGCCACGCGTAATGGGCCAGACTTTTGCAGCAGACAGCCCTTCCAGCCGCAGAGGCTGGGCCAATCGAATGGAAAGCCGCCAGTCCGTCGAACTGTTCTGCTCTACCGACGCTTCACGAGCGCAAGAGAGATTCAGCCCCGCGTCCGCGAGTGTTCGCCTTGCTTCCTCGACACGTTTCTCCGCCGTGACCTGTTCGCTATCCGGCGGGGGAATTTCGCCTCGTTGAAATGGTCGAAGCACTCGGCCGAAACCCTCTGAACCAAGAATCTCGTCGATACTCCCGACACGGGCGCGCCTGCCCGTCAGTGTCGCGAAGACCTCAACGTTCCGACCGTTGATCAATGCGGGTCGAGTGGCGTTACCCGAACCGACGGTGACAGTCGTGTCCCATCCGGATTCCTGAATGAATGCCTTCGCATGGAGCCCGCTCAGCGGCCGCGCATCCGTCTCGTCGGCGTCATCCCCCTCGCCGTCCTCGCTTTCAGCGACTTCGTCCATGACCAGTATCTCGGCGAAACGCTCAAGGGTGGTTTCAGGAATTGCCGCGAGTTCCTCAGAGCGGCTGACGAGTTTGGGAGATCCCCTTTGTGTTAAGTCGGCGAGCAGTTCGAGCGCATTTTCATCGCAGAACGGGGATATGACGGCCATTTTGCTGCACGGTTCCGGTTTCCAGACACGTCGTCCGACTCCATTGACGGCAAAAGACAGATTCTCGAATCCGGGCGGCAGAACCCAGTCAGCTCGCTCGAGATCATCAACCATCTCCGCGATCAGGGGGGCTATGTGATCGGAGGGCGGCATTGTCGAGAGGGTCGGAAGGCGTTTGACGAACTCAACCAGGGGCTTGTTCACAGGTTTGCGTCCGCGCCCGACCGCGCCATCGAGGGCGAGCGAAAGATCCCATGAACGATCCCGCGTGAGATTTCGGGAAAGGACGATCAGCCTTAGCTTGTGTGGTTCGCCGGCATCGAGTGGCCGGTAACGTAGGACCCAGATTTTGGGATGAAATGCGCCGCCCCTTGGTGCTGTGACTTCGAGGATCATCCGCTCAAGCAATGCACAAAGACGTGACTGCGGTTTGCTTTGGGCCTGGATACGCCCGGCCTCGCAAAATATAGCGAGGCGATCCGACGTTCTTTCCAGCCCCTCAAGAAGTGCCAGCGGGCTTGTAAGAAGTTCGTCCCGACTTTCGGATGCAAACAGAGCGAGCGTTACGGGGACGGCAAGTGCGGTCTCAAAATCCAGCGAAAAGCTCGTCGCGACCCCGGAATCGAATATGGTTCCGGGAGGAGGGCGAAGAATGGCGCCATAAAGATTGCGAACGTCGGGATGCAGAGGAATGTCAGTTGGCATTCACAAGGTCCCGGATGTGGCTGTTGGCATCAGGCCATCTAAAGGTCAGGCGGTCGGCGCCGGAACTTCCGCCCCATCGATCGAGTATGGTTCGGTTTGTAAATCGGGACTGAGCGCCCTTGAGGCGTTTTTCGCGTGAGTGAACAAGATCACGTGCTGGCTGAGAATCAGAAACATGGTCTTCCTGCCCGCTAACTATCTCCAGCCATTGCCGTATGAACCGGCGGGCGGGTTCACGAATGGCGTGGCTTTCGTGGTGGATGTCGACCCAGAAATCCTCAAGCGACCATTCGTGGATCGAAGATCGGCCAATTCCTTCGGACCAGTCGGTGAGGGCCTCGCGATATTTATTAACCCATTCCTGATTGTCGTGTAGTTCCGACAGCATAAGGTTGTAGAGCAGGGATGCGCCGTGCATGACCGATGAGAAGATTTCAGCGTGAGAAATCAGAACGCCGGCCCGCTCCGGAAAGTTGGCGCTGTCAGGATGTTCCCAGATGTAGTCGCATTTGGCGTAACGCCCCTGCTTTGCAAGATGGGTAAGGAGGCTGTCGGGGTGACTGTCGACAAGGCGGTCGACGATAAAACCTGCCTCCTCGCTGGTAAGCTGAAAGTCCGCAGATTCCATAAAGTCATCAGGCGCAGGTGGCAGTCCGGGGCGCCATGTAATCAGATCGCTTTCCTCCGCGGCGCGCGCATCCTCTGCAGTCCCCGAGTGATGTCTTCGCCGCCGCAGGCTCGGTATCGCGGCGAAATACGCTTCCTGAGATCCTGGGAAAAGACGAATGCCCCAGCTTTGCAGTCCCGCCCAGTAAATGGAGCTCGGCAGGCGCTGCAGGCTGGCACCAGCGTCTCTGCCGATAACTCCGCTGTCATCCTCTCCTGATCGAAGCGCCTCAATCAGTCTTATTTCCCGGGCGCGCGCCTGCTCCATCAATCTATCGGGAGGAGCGTTCAGTTGTTCAATCTCGGAATAGATCCACGGTACGAAAAACATGTATCGAAGGCGCGTCTGAATTGTGCTCGTCCCGGGGAAAAGGTGATCGGCGATCGAGTCCCGGATCGGCCCGAGACCCAGCTCGTCCCGACTGTCCTTCTCCTGAAACATCGCCATGATCCGTCGAGCGCGTTGACGCTCGACCTCATCGAAATCTATCCAGGCAAGAGAAGACATATGAAATTCGCGGAAAAACCGAGGATTGAAGAGCCTAGAGTATACTTGTCGCTTCGCCAAACCTCTCAATGGGCACAGAGGTTAAAATCTCCGCAGAGCCCCCTGTTCGATACCTTCAATCTTTAAGCCACCAGCGATTGCCCTAAAAACAGTTCGGGCCTTGCGCACGCGCCATGTGCCTTGGCCGGTAGTGTCCCGCGTAGTCCTGTTGGTCATTCTGCCAAAGAACCCCCGTTCCTGTTGCATCACCTGAACGAAGTGGGTCGATTTCGTCCGCATGCGATAACGCCCAATCGCGCCATTGTTTCAGCTCTGACGGGGCCAGTGACAACTCTCCATCCGCAAGAGCGCCTTCAACCGCCGTCACATATTCCCGAATTTGCCCGGCGACCTGCCACGCCTTTTCCCGTTGCCGTAGTCCTAGTTTGCGATCTCGTTCGGCCTGCCGTTCAGCCTCCAGTTTCCTCGCTTCATCTTCGCGGGCGCGCCGTTTGCGATCCACTTCCTCCTGGGCTTCGCGTTTTGCTCTGACATAGGCAAGCGTCGTCAGAAGGCCGGCGAGCATTTGGGAGATCTGCGCCTCTAGAGGTCTGTCCGTCTCGTCTTCCCAGCTTTTCGGAATTCCGTCCGGACCGTAGGTCGACATCTTGAGAATGAGGTTGCCTGACGGCTCCCTGGTCTGCGTCCATTCCTGACTCGAATAAGAGCGTTCCGCTTTTTCTTCATCGGTAAGACGGCGACGGATTTGACGAATGCGCTCCGAGACCGTGAACTCGACTCGATCATGGCCCAGGCGGAACGAGAGATTTTCTTCACGTCGATTGTCGATCTCGATTGTGCAGCCGCGACGCTCGAGCTCGCGCAATATCACATCCAGAATTCGAAGCCGCCTTCGGCCGAGCGATGTGGCGTGTTTCGCAACGAAATATCCGCCGCCGTAGATAGAGTTTCTTGCCCGTTGGCATACAGCTTCTTCCTCCTTCAGCCAGCCCGCAATAATAGGGTGCGGCTTACGTAACTGCTTCCTGGGCTCGATCGCGCCAAGCTCGCCGAGTTGTTTTTCGAAAAATTCCTTATAGGGATTGGGGCCGTCATTCCCGTCGGTCGAACCACTGTTTCCGGCCTTGTCGCTGACACTCAGATTCAAGATGATTTCCGGTTTGTTTGTTCCATCCAACTCGAGCAGGGGTGGCCGTTTCACTTTTTTGCCGGCGGCTTTCTGTGCCCAGTAGCCTCGGGGCGGAACCGGGATGCTGTGCCGATCGCAGAGCTTGGCAAGACCGCGGCCGGAGAGGCCCATCTCTTTTGAAAGGGTGTCGACCGGCGTTTTCCAGACGAGATCGTAGAGTCCCCGGCGGGTTAGTTGTCTGGTTTCTTCCGTCATTTTCAGCCCCTGGTAACATGGCTGCGTATATCGTTCCACTAATCGGTGGAGCCGCCTCGGATTCGGAGTTAACGATCTCAATGCTGCGAACTCCACTCCTAGCCGTTAACGCCGTATATTTCATGTTGGTTGATTCGGAAATTCAGAGAGGCTTGTCATAGTTTGCCTTGCGAGGTCTCTGGTAGGGGCGGAGTCAATCAAGGCAATCATCGAGAAACTGTTCTTACGCGTCGTAAATTCAATTACGCTTTTCTCAAATCTTAATCGTAAGTCTTCGGCGGAAAGTTCAGCTGCATTTAATTTTTGGGAGAAATTGGTGATGCCCTCTAACTCGTTCAGAGTTTTCAATCGATACACATTCACAGAAGTGAATTCACTTACGGAAATTTTTAGGGAGCGAAACGCGGGGCGTGGTCCAAACACAGATTACGGCTTGCTCCATGGCGGATTAATTCTGTTGGTATCCGGTTGGGAAACATATTGCGAAGATGTTTCGAAAGAGGCGGTCAAAAAAATTACTGAAGCCGAGAACTTAACTTTTGACGATCTTTCGCAAAAAATTCGAAGACAATTAATCCGTCACTCTTACCCCCCAAACATAGATAAAGTTGATCCGCTGGAAACCGGTCTTGCAAAACTGCCCGGTGAAGGATGGCGCGGTTTGTTTGTTGAGATGATTGAAGAGTATCTGAGCGACTTTAACACGCCGAAATTTACCAAGCCCCAAGGGAAAAACCTGCAAAAGCTTTTCAAGTTATATTTAGAGGGAAATGTGATGACACATGTGCCGAGCCTGACACGAACTGAAAATATCACCGAAGAGATAGATCGAATAATTAGTGTGCGCGGCGATATCGCCCATCGGGGTAAACCACTGAATGAGGATCGGTTCTACGCGGACGATTTGATCTGCTACTTGGAACACGTAAGAAATGCCTGTGCAGCGATCGATTCAATTATCTGGAGAGAGTTCCGGACTCTTTATGGAATAACTCCGTGGCGAATGACCCAAACTATTCAACGACTTTTGCCAGGCTTCAACATAGTGCCGGAAGACCTTGCATGAACAAGGCGTCTACTGTCTTTGCGTGGCGGACCCGAAACCCGGAAACTGGACTGGGTGATATGAGAAATCTCTCGCAATGTTTCTGCTGGGAATAACGACGGAAATGGCAATTCTTGCAGGCACTTCACTTGCGGAGCAAATCCGAGCACACGTTGTTGCCGAATACATTCAACCGGCACGAGAACGTGGTGACAGCGCAGTGAAAGTTCGTGCGGGTGACATTCACGGAGAAATGGGACTGATCAATTCGATGCCCTCGGTATGTGGGGCGATTGGCGGCCGCAAATTCACTGAATTAGCAAGGGTAGCCCTTACTGATCGGGCAGGGCCACAAAACGGGTCAAACGTCTATTTCACGTTCTCGCTGGAAGATAAGGATTTCGGTCAAATCCCGCCTGAAGTTGTTGATCGAGAGCAACGGACGTCAACTCCGGCCGTGGCCAGGCCGCGCAGCGATATCAATTTCAGGGGCTCCCTCGTTCTCGTCTCATGCGTCAAAAGCAAGCTATCGATGCCATCTGCAGCCAAGGATCTTTACGTTTCCGACTGGTTCCGCAAGGTCCGTGCTCTGATCGAGCCAAAGGAAGCCTCCTGGTTCATACTATCCGCGCTTCATGGCCTCGTTCCTCCGGACGATGTGATCGAGCCTTACGAACTGACCCTGAATAAAATGAGAGTTGCGGAAAGACGCTCATGGTCGGCCAAGGTTCTCAGGCAACTAGAGCCGATGCTACAGGACAGGCCCCGCGTCATTTTCTTAGCGGGCGAGCGCTATCGTGAATTCCTTGAAGAGCCTCTTCGAGAAAAAGGAATTGTGGTGGAGGTTCCGATGAAGGGGTTATCGATTGGACACCAACTATCCTGGCTTACGACGACGGAATGAACCGCCTTGAAGACATAAAGCGGTTTTACGAAGTTCTCTCAAAACTCGAAGACCGTTTGGAAGGGAAGCGTTTGCTGAGGGATCTCGGTAATTACCGGGATTGGCCCCAGAGGGGTGTTTACTTTTTCTTCGAACCGAACGAACAACGCGCTGATTCCGGGGAGGGCCTTCGAGTCACGCGGGTTGGTACGCACGCGCTTACGCGTGGATCACGCTCCACGCTGAGGCAAAGGCTAGGCCAGCACCGCGGCACTGGAAAGGGTGGTGGAAATCACCGTGGCTCGATATTCAGGCTCTTAGTCGGTCAGGCCTTGACTGAAAGCGGCGCTGTATCCCCGTGTCCATCGTGGGGTGTGAAAGGGGATCTCACGAAAGCTGCTGCTGCCCTGAATATAGACCGAGAGGCAATCCGTAATGCAGAACGCCCCGTAGAAGAGGCGGTCACTAATTACATCGGGCAAATGCCCTTCCTCTGGCTCGACATTGGTGATGCCCCATCACCCGAGAGTGCGCGTGGGTATATCGAGAGAAACGCCATCGCACTGCTCAGCAACTATGACGGGACTGCCCTAGACCCGGCATCTGCGAATTGGCTCGGCCGACATTCGAACCGGATTCTCGTGCAACGATCGCAACTCTGGAACCAGCGCCATGTCACGGAGTCTTATGACACGGGCTTTGTTTCGACGCTCGCTAGGATCGCTGATCGGAAGGCGGAATGAAAAGTAACGCTGACTGCCAGTTATCGTTGAAGCGAAAAGGAAGGTCCGGATATCTGGAAACAGTTAACCGGACACTGTGGGCTTGGGCGGATCTGAATCACCAAGGGCAGCTCGACGGGGTGACTCGGCAGAGGCGCCCACCAGTGCTTGACCGCGAATATGCCGAAATGAATGTCTTGGTACCGCCAGACGGAACTCATGCGGAAGAGATCCGTGCCGGCATCGCGCCCAAGCAGCGCCACAGGCATTTCACGAGCCTTCGCAGTTCTCAGGCGCTCGCGCAAAGTGTATTTGGCAGTATCGGTGCGGTGGGCCGGTTGGACATTTTGACAGACCTCACAGCTGAATGTGGTCGACCGGCGTTTTTCACGGATCAAAAGGGATGGAATCTCGAATTCGAGCAAGATGTCGATTTACTCGGCGAGCCGCGTCCGACCAGCATTGACGTTCTGCTTGCTTCCAGTGGCCGCCGTGTGGCGGTCGAATGTAAGTTTACTGAAACAGAATTTGGGACCTGTTCACGTCCCCGCCTACGGCCAGGCGATGCTGGGTATCCGAAACAATATTGCGATGGCAGTTACACGGTGCAGCAGGGCCGCGCAGACCGGTGCGCACTGACCTCAATAGGTGTGCGGTATTGGGAGTATTTGCCTCAGCTGTTCTCATGGCCTGCTGATCGCGACCACAATCCGTGTCCGTTTGGCGCGGTGTACCAACTAGGCCGTAACGCTCTTGCAGCCACTGCTACGTCGAACGATGAAATCGATCTGTCTCTCGGGCATACCCTAATTGTGTATGACAGCCGAAACCCGGCGTTCAATGCGGGTGGTAAGGCCGACCGTCAATGGGAGGCGACATTGGGCGCTTGTCTCGTGCCGGGTTTGCTTCGTCGTGTCAGCTGGCAGCACTTGGTCGGGGCCATCACGCCAACGCCAGAACTGTCATGGCTTGTCGAAGGCTTACGGGGGAAATACGGCATCGTCGCTGATTGATTCTGAAACAGTATTCCCGGCAAGTCGGCGCTAATAGGTTGCTCAAGATGGCAGCGTCAATTTGGCCTGTTTCGCACCATGAATTCCCTGTTTTGCCCAGTTGAGTTCCCTGATCCCTAATTTAGGGAATTCGGGGACGAAGCGCTGAAGAACGGCCATTATTTGACCTTTCAAATGGACTCGAACCCCTAAAATTCGGGAATTTCCCTGTATCTTCCCTGTTCATCAGAGATTTGTGGCGGAGACGGGTTCGCACTAGACTTCCTGCACCGCCAGTTTTTCCTCAGTTTCCAATGGCCATTACGATCCTAGCTTCTTTTGGCTCGACGGCAAGCGTCGTCGAACACGTTTTTTGCCGGGATAGTAAAATTTCAGTCGCCAGAATGCAGACCATTTAATAGCCTGAGAAGCACGGATTTTCATTGCGGATGGAATAGGACTGCTTCTTGGGCCATTGTGTTTTTATGTTGCGTCCAGACTCGATCTACGACGATAGTCCGGCAGAGCAATATCAATTTCCCCCGCAGTATCTGGCCAGAGCGAAAAACTCGGTTGGAGACTGGATAGTATATCTTGAGCCTAAGAAGGTAAGAGATACGCGAGGTTATTTTGGCATCGCCCGGGTAAAACAAATCGTGTCCGATCGAGCATCGCCCGATCGGTTCCTGGCAATGATTGAAGAGGGTAGCTACCTCGACTTCGCTAACCCTGTTCCGTTCAATGATGGCAGCGGCCCGATTGAACGCGGGCTTATGAATGAGAAGGGTAAGATATCCGGGCGTGCGCAAGCCGCTGTCAGGCCGATTACCCCCGCGGACTTCCTGAGAATTCTCGAAAAAGGCCTTGGTCAGGACGAACCAGTATTGCCGCGTGTTGACCCCGCGAATTCAGACGGGGACGTAATGGAAGACAACACCCCGTTTATCTTTGAGACCGAGCGTCTACGCGTCGAGCGCTTGGTAAGCCGTCCGGCGCGCGATCGTGCGTTTCGAAATGTGGTATTGCGTGCCTACGGGGAGCGATGCGCTGTTACCGGGCTGAAATTTATTAACGGCGGAGGCCGCGCTGAAGTTAATGCCGCCCATATCAGGCCGGTAGAGCATAATGGACCTGATATAGTTCAAAATGGGATGGCATTGTCCGGGACAGCCCACTGGATGTTCGACCGCGGCCTGATCAGTGTTTCCGATGACCTAGAGATATTGATTTCCCGGCAGGTTAACGATATCCAAAGCGCGAAATCGTTCATTAACGACAGCGGTCGTGTGATCCCGCCAACTCGGGAAACGGATCGACCGCACCCGCGGTTCCTCGAATGGCACCGCGAGAATTGTTTCAAAAGCTAAAGTCACGGCAATGTCAGTCGAGGACAAGCTTCGGGTAGAGACAGGTTCGCACCAGACTTCCCGCACCGCCATATTTATCTGTGCTAACGGCGGTCGGGCGGCTTGAGCGTTTGGCTCCGGGTTTGAACGATGTCCCGCACCCTCCGCCGGTTTCCTCATTCCTGATACGATCGGCCGGCGCCCCTATATTTTTTCGGACCCAATCCCCCGTGACCGCTCCGGGCGAATGTTCTAAAAGTGTCGGATGAAGGCCACAGCCCGTCCGGGTGCGGCGAATTTGAGGGTCCATGACACATCCCGACAGCCTTGGATGCATCAGATGCCGCGAGCGCTATCCGCTCGACGCGTATGACCGGCTTTGCGGTGTCTGCTCGGCGGACGGTGTTTCCAGCAATCTGACGCTGCATTATCCGGATACGGCGATTCCCGACCGGGAATCCGTGCCGGAGTCTCCCAACTCGCTCTGGCGCTATGACCGGTTCCTGCCGCTGGCCGCATCCGATGCCGTCAGCCTGGGCGAAGGCGCGACCCCGATGATCGCGGTCGACGGGTTCGGTCACGGGGCGATCCGGGTAAAGGACGAATCCCGCAATCCGACCTGGTCGTTCAAGGACCGCCTTGCGACCGTCGCGGTTTCCTGGGCCAAATCCATCGGCGCGCCGGCGATCGCGACCTCCTCGACGGGCAATGCCGGCGCGGCCGCCGCTGCTTACGCCGCGCGGGCGGGCCTGCCCTGTGTGGTGCTGACCTATAAAGGGGCGGCAGGCGCAATCGTCTCGCAGATGCGCTCCTATGGTGCGATGGTGCTGACGGTGCCGGCCATGGACGACCGCTGGCGGGTGCTTTCGGCAGCGGTCGAGCGGTTCGGCTGGTTTCCGACCTCGCCGTTTTTCGGGCCTGCGATCGGCAGCAATCCCATCGGCATCGACGGCTACAAGACCCTCGCCTACGAGATCGCGGAGCAGTCGGACTGGGTCCCGCCGGACTGGTGCATCCTGCCCGTCTGTTACGGCGACGCCCTGTACGGCATGTGGAAGGGGTTCGACGAGATGCAGCGCTGGGGCTGGATCGATAAAATGCCGCGCCTGGTCGCCGCCGAAATATCGGGCTCGCTCACGGCGGCGATGGCGCATGGGGTCGACATGCCGCCTGTCGTGTCGCGCAACAGCAAGAGCATCGCCGGTTCGATCGACGTTACCCAGGGCACCTTCCAGGCCCATGCGGCGCTCCGGCAGTCCGGCGGCATGGCAATCACGCTGGCCGATGAAGACCTGATCCGGGCACGCAACAAGCTCGCGACCGGGTCCGGCCTGTCGGTCGAAACGTCTTCGGCCGCTGCCTTCGCGGCCGTCGACACACTGAGTGCGAACGACGTCATCAAGCCAAGCGACGATGTGGTCGCGATCCTGACCGCTTCGGGTCTCAAGGATTTCGGCGTCGCCGGTATCGAGACGCCGGGCGCCGTGGATGTGGCGCCCGATCTGGACTCGGTTCTGCGCGCGCTGGATGCGGAGTACGGATTCCATGTCTGAACTGGGGCTCGCCATTGACGGGTTTACGCCCGCGGCCGACATCGCTGCGCAGGCGCGCGCCGCCGAGGCCGGCGGGGTCGATACGCTGTGGATTGCGACGCACCTGTTTCTGCGCGATCCGGTCGCGCTGGGCGCGGCCGCCCTGGCGGCGACCCGGACCCTGAAGGTGGCGCTGATGGCGGTCAGTCCCTATGCCATGCACCCGGTTCATGCGGCGATGGGGGCGGCGACGCTGGATGAGCTGTATCCCGGCAGGGTGGTGTTGTGTCTCGGTGTCGGCGCGCCGGGCGATCAGGATGCGGCGGGCATTACGCGCCCGCGCCCGCTGGCGACCCTGCGCGAAGCGATCGCTGTCTGCCGCGCGTTATTCGCCGGGGAGACGATCGATCATCGCGGCGATGTCTTTACCGTCACCCAGCGCCGTCTCGTGAATGCCCCGAGCAACGTTCCTATTATCCTGGCGGCGTCCGGGCCGAAGATGCTCGCCCTGGCCGGCAGCGATGCCGACGGGGTGATTATCTCGGGCGCCACGTCGGCGCCCTTCGTCGAGAGCTGTCTCGCGCGGGTCGCCGGGGGCGCACAGGGCCGGAAGGTGATGAATGCGGGGATCGTCTATACCGGTATAGACCAGGACGGCAAGGCCGGTGCGGATGTCCTCCGCCGGACGCTCGGCTTTATTCTGCGCGGCGGACACCATGCGCAGAACGTGGCGATGGGCGGCGCAACGCTGGACCAGGCGGCGCTCCGCGCGGCCTATGCGGCGGAAGACTGGCCCGGGGTCGACCGGCTTGTCAGCGACGACGTCGTGGCGCGTCATGCGGCCTGCGGCGATCCGGTGCATGTTCGGGAACGGCTCGGCGAATATCGTCGCGCCGGACTCGATCACGTGATCGTCAGCGGAATCACCGAGCCCGCCGAAATTTCCGCCGCGCTCTCTGAAATAGCGGCGCGGAGTTAATCCAGCCGGGGGACGACCTCTTCGGCGAAGACCTGCATCTGGTCGAGCAGTTCGGTTATGTCGTTGGCGGCGAAATACAGCCCGAGCAGATGGGTGACGCCGGCCTCGCCCAGCCGGTTTGCCCGTTCCACCACATCGTCGACCGTACCGATCAGGTTGATGTCTTCATGCCCCAGCGCGCCCTGGCCCTTCAGGGTGGACTGGCGCAGTGATGTCAGGTGCGCGCACATCTGGGTCCTGCCGAAGCTTTCGATCGCGGCCTCGCGGGTCTTGCCGATATGGACGATATATTGCGGTGCGACTTCGATCTTGCTGAAATCACGGCCGGCGGCTTCGGTCAGGTCTCGCAGCGACGCAACGCTGTCGCGTACCTGATCGATGTGGATGGCGGCAGGCAGCCAGCCGTCGCCCCATTTTGCCACCCGGCTCAGATTGTTGGCGTTGTTGCCGCCGATATAGAACGGCACGTGGTCCTGTTTCGGCTTCGGATAAAGTTCCACATCGTTATAGGCGTAATAATCGCCCTCGAAGCTCGCGACCCGGTCGGTCAGCAGCGCCTGCAGTGCCGGAATGCCTTCATCAACGATCTTGCCGCGAGGTGTCTTCGTGCCCGGCTGAAGCGCCAGGAATTCTTCGCGATAGGCGCCGATGCCCACGCCGATTTCCAGCCGCCCGCCGGAAAAATGGTCGAGTGTGCAAAGCTGCTTGGCGGTGACCACGATGTCGTGCCGCATGGGCAGCACCAGAATGCCGGTACCGAACCGCAGCGTCGTGGTTTCGGCGGCAACGAATGCATAGGTGACCAGCGGTTCCCAGAAGCGTGGCGGCGTCTCGAATTCGGCGCGCACATAGTTCTGCGTGGTCATGTGATCGTTGCCCCAGACCGAATGATAGCCCAGCTTTTCGGCATGCTGCGCGATGCGGATCACCGCCTCCGGGTCGGAAAACGGTATCGGGTAGGTCAGGCCTTCCATTCCGGTCGGCAATCCGGCGCTAACGCGCATGGGGAACTCCTTTTGGGTCTCGGTTAAGCATTGCGCAGCTGTTCGGTGGCGGCGGCGTCGATGTTGCCCTCCGGCGTCAGCGCGATGCCATACAGGTCACGCGCCGCCTCCGTCGAAATAAGACCCGCACGGGCGTCCGCGGCGACCCGTGCGGGGTCGCGTGTTCTTGCATCTCCCAGCCCGCCACCACCAGGCATTTCGATCACCACGCGCTCGCCGCTGGGAATAGTCTGTGTACCCTTGCCACTGAGCGCCGCGCCGGATTTCAGACCGATCGTGCCGCCCGCACCGTCGATCCCGCCGGCCCGGCCACGCGGCGGATGCTCGATCCGGTCGAACAGGGCGCTGAACGCAAAGGGCGCGTCTTCAAGCAGGCTCAGCTCCATCACCTGGCCCAGGCCGCCGCGATAGGCGCCGGCCCCGCCGGAATCCTGTCGGTATTCCTTGCGCCAGACGATCAGCGGGGATATCGCCTCGGTGACCTCGACGGGCACATTGCGTACCCCGCTCGGGAATGCGGTTGCGGACAGGCCGTCCTTGCCGGGGCGCGCGCCCGTGCCGCCCGAGTGGAAACTGAGCACGGTAAACGGCTGGGCATTGGCGAGCAGCGCCGGATCCGCGTCGACGCGTCCGGGCCCGCCATAGGCATACAGATTCCACAGACATGACGTGCCTTCTGCCGGAACGGCCTCGCCCAGCGCCTCATGCAGGCAGCCGAATACGACGTCGGGCAGCATCTGGCCGGTTACGTGTCGAACGGCGACCGGTGCCGGGTGTTCGGCGTTGAGGATCGAGCCTTTCGGCGCCGTGATGCGGATCGTTGCCAGCGAGCCCGCATTATTGGGCACGTCGGGGGCGACGATGCACTTGACCCCGAATGTCGCATAGGCCTCCGTGTAGCAAAGCGGCACGTTGATACCGTAGGACGATATACCCGACGATCCGGTGAAATCGACATCGATACCGTCGGCGCCGATGGTCATTTCGGCGACCAGGTCGACCGGTTCTTCCAGCCCGTCGATGCGCATCCGATGACGGTACACGCCCTCGGGAAGTTTGCGGATGGCGTCAAGCGCCGCCGTGCGGGAACGATCCAGAATATGGCTGCCCAGACGGTCGAGATCGGCGATGGCGAACTCGTCCATCATTTCGCGCAGGCGGCGGCAGGCGAGATCGTTGCACGTCGCGAGCGAATGCAGGTCGCCGACGACCTGCACCGGTTCGCGGACATTCGCGGTCACGATGTCGATCACGGCCTGATCGATTTTTCCGGCATGGGCAAACCGCATCAGCGGGATATAGAGCCCTTCTTCGTAAATCGTTCGGCCGTCCGACGTCATGCCGCGCCCGCCGATATCGACTACGTGGCAGGTACTGGCGAACAGGGCGACCAGCGCGCCGTTACGAAAGCACGGCGTCAGAAAGGTGAAATCGTGCAGATGGCCGGTCCCCTTCCACGGATCGTTGGTCAGAAAGACGTCGCCGTCAGCCATCTCGTCGACGGGAAACCGTTCGAGAAAATGGCGGACGGAGCGGGCCATCGAATTCACGTGCCCCGGTGTGCCGGTTACGGCCTGGGCCAGCATATCGCCGCTTGTATCGAATATGCCGGCCGACAGATCGCCGGCTTCCCGGGTCGATGTCGAGAACCCGGTCCGGATCAGCGTCAGGGCCTGTTCCTCGACGACCGCAATCAGCCGGTCCCACATGATCTGCAGGCGGATCGGCGACAGCGGATCGTTCACCGGATCGGTCATGAACCCTCCCATTGCAACACAATATAACCGACCGCGTTCAACCGGGCGGTAAAGCCCGTCAGCACGACGGTCGTTGTTTCATCCTCGGCGATAATCGCGGGTCCGGTGATCGTGGAACCGGGGGCGAGCGCGTCGCGGCGATAGACCGGCGCCGTGGATAATATGCCGGCCTCGGGGTCGAACAGTTCGCGCGTTCCGGCCGGCTCCGGCACCGAACCGTCCGGCATTGGCGGGCAGGGCGCAGGATCGTCGACAATCGCCGACAACCGCAGTGTCCAGTTCATGACTTCGACCTCGAGCCCTGGAATGCGCCGGGAATAGGTTGCGGCATAGGCGGTCTCGAACAGTCCGGACAGGGTGTCGCGGAGGGATTTGTCATAAGGCCCGGCCGGCAGGTCCACGGCGATTTCGTGTCCTTGACCGTGATAACGCATATCGGCCGTACGGGTCTCTATCAGGACGGCGCCCGGTGCCGCCTCGGCAATGATCTGTTCGGCCTCGGCGCGCATTTCTGCATACAGTGTATTCAGCCCGTCGGCGTCGAACGTCGCGTCCAGCAGCGCGTAGCGGCTGCGCACGACCTCGTAGGCGACGGGCGCCTGCAGGAATCCGACGGCCGACCCTACCCCGGCGGCGACCGGCACGATCACCTCGTCGATATTCAGCTTGCGGGCCAGCCGCGCGGCATGGAGCGCGGCGCCGCCACCGAAGGCCACCAGCGTCCGGTCGCGGATTTCCTTGCCGCGTTCGACGGCGTGGACGCGGGCGGCATTGGCCATGTTCTCTTCGACCACTTCGGAAATGCCGAACGCCGCGGCGAGGGTAGACAGGGAAAGCTGCTTTCCCACGGCGGCATCTATCGCTCCGGCGGACAGCGCCGCGTCGAGCTTCATGGTGCCGCCGGCGAAATTATCCGGATCGATCCGCCCCAGCGTCACGTTCGCATCGGTGACCGTCGGGGCATCGCCGCCCTGTCCGTAACAGGCCGGACCCGGGACTGCGCCGGCGCTTTCCGGTCCGACGTGAATACGCGACAGCGTGTCGACACGGGCGATGGAGCCGCCGCCGGCGCCGATTTCGACCATCTCGATCACCGGGATGCGCAGCGGCAGCCCGCTGCCTTTGAGGAACCGGTATTGCCGGGCAACCTCGAAGCTGCGCGATTGCTGCGGCGCGCCGTCATCGATCAGACAGATCTTTGCCGTCGTGCCCCCCATATCGAAAGACAGAACGCGGTCCAGGCCGCATTCGCGGGCGACGCGTGCGGCCAGGATTGCGCCGCCGGCGGGGCCGGATTCCACCAGCCGGATCGGAAATCGCCGGGCCGTGTCCAGCGATGCCAGCCCGCCGCCCGACGTCATCAGGCGGAGCGGGCAGGTAAAGCCCATCTCTGCAAGTTTGTCGGACAGCCGGCCGAGGTATCTGGACATCAGCGGCTGCACATAGGCATTGGCGGCGGTCGTCGACCAGCGTTCGTATTCCCTGATCTCGGGCGATACTTCGCTCGACAGCGAGACCAGGACATCCGGCATGTCGTGCGCCAGAATATCGGCCAGCCGGCGCTCATGTGCGGGCGCGGCATAGGAATGCATCAGGCCGATGGCGACGGCCTCGATCCTGTGCCGGCGTAGAGACTCTATCAGACCCGCGACGGCATTTTCGTCGAGCGGGACAAGCACGTTGCCCTTCGCGTCCACGCGTTCCGGTACGCCGTAGCGGAATTCGCGCGGGACCAGCGGCGGCGGCTTGTCCATGAAAATATCGTATTGCTCGAACCGGTTTTCGTAGGCCATCTCGACGGCATCGCGAAACCCGTCGGTGACCAGCATCGCGGTTTTGGCGCCCTTGCGTTCAATCAGTGCGTTGGTCGCGAGCGTTGTGCCGTGGACGATCAGGCTGAAATCCGCCGGTGTCAGACCTGTATCGGCCATTGCCTGCCGGACGCCGCGGAAAATGCCTTCTTCCGGCGCGTCGGGAACGGTCGGTACCTTGCAGGTGAAAAGTGCGCCGCGATGCGTTACCGCGATATCGGTAAACGTCCCGCCGATATCCGCCGCAAGATGTGCGTTTGTCATCCGTTCCCTGTATCCCGGTCAAGTCGAAGAAACGATGATAGCGGTTTGCATTGGCGTCGTTAAGGCCGTCGCCTATCCCGGGATCACGCCGTGATAGAAAAAGACACCGAGCCCGGATGTGAATAGGACCTGTCCGGCCAGGCTGTGCAAAATCCAGACCAGCATGAATGACCGGGTGTGTGTGTATGCCCAGGCGAAAAAGATACCGCCGGCAAAGGACAGGATGACAGCGACCCAGTTCATGTAGAACGCATGCGCCAGTGCATATATTGCGGCACTTGCGAGGATACCGGCGACCCGGTTCGAAAACAGTGTGCCGTAACGCCGGTAGAACAGCAGCCGGTAGGCAAGTTCCTGTCCCAGCACCGACAGAAACGGATAAAGCGCGATGACAATCAGATAACGATCGAAACTGTCGCGCGGAAAGCTGAGAAACCGGCCGGGTACCATCAGCAGCGTGAGCCCGAACGTGACCGCGGTACACAATGCGATCAGGATGACGATCATCGGGATATGACCGGTCAGTCCCCGGCAATCGATGATTTCGCGCCACCGGAAACCGGGCGTCAGGCCGAGCAGAACGGCGGCCGTGACGAACACGGCGGCGAGCGGAGCGAACGGCCCGAACGTGTCGAAAAACATCACATGGGCGATCGGGACGATCAGGAACAGAACAGAAAATTCCACCCACAGCCATGCCCGCGGTGCCGCCGGTTTGAGCGGGCCGCCCGCCGTCACGCCATCCGTCATTTCCCGGACTCCGTCAAAACCGTGTCCTACTTCCCACCCAGGGCCTGTTCCATGCGCTTGCGCAGCGCGTCGGTGATGGCGGGTTCGATACCGAACCACCTTTTCCAGGCGGCGGGACCCTGATGCAGCAGCATGCCAAGCCCGTTCAGCGTCGGGTTTCCGCGCATCCGGGCGGCCGCAAGGAACGGCGTTTCAAGCGGGGTGTATATGATGTCAACGGCAAGCGCCGATACCGGCAGATTATCGAGCCCGATCTCCAGCGCCGGCTCGCCCTTCATGCCCTGACTGGTCGCATTGACGACCATGACGGCGCCCTCGAGCGCGCCGTGACGGTCCGCCCACGCCACCGGCGTAATGGGGCCGCCGAACTCGGCGGCGATCCGGGCAGGCTCTTCCGGCGTCCGGTTGACCAGGCGGATTTCCGGCGCACCCTGATCGAGCATCGCATAGCAGACCGCCCGACCGCCGCCGCCGGCGCCGATCACGGCAACGGGGCCGGCATCGGCCCTGAAATCGGGAAAAAACTGTTTGAGGTTGCCGACAAAACCGAGCCAGTCGTTATTGGTCCCGAACAACGTGCCGTCTTCCCGCACGACGACGCAGCTCATCGCGCCGATCTTTCTGGCGACGTCGTCGACTTCGTCAACGATATCCATCGCATCCAGTTTATGGGGAATCGTCAGGTTGCACCCGGCGAAGCCCAACGGGTGCAGGGCGCGCAGCGCCGGTTCGAGCGTGCCGGGCTCGATGGCGAGCGGGACGTAGGTGCCCTTGAGCCCTTCCTGTTCCATCCAGGTATTGTGCATCAGCGGCGACAGAGAATGCATCACCGGCCAGCCCATGACGGCCGCCAAATGGAATTTTTCCATCAACGGTTTTCGTCCAGCTTGGCGCTGAAGTGATCCCATGTCCGCTGGAACAGGCTGGGGGTCCACAGTTTTTCGCGGCAGAGAGCGAGCTCGTCCGGGGTGAACGCGTAAGGCGTACCGATCTGTGCCGCCATGTACTGGCGTTCGGCGTTCTCTTCCAGATAGTTCAGCAGGACGAAGGCATCGACCAGCGTCTTGCCCGTGGTGACGGCGCCATGGGCTTTCATCAGTGCCGCCGGGCGGTCGCCAAGCGTATCGTTGAGCCGCCCCGACATGACCGGGTTGTTGATCGAATCCGGCGAATCCAGCACCGGCAGCGGATAGACCAGCGAGCCCTGCGCATAGACCGGCAGGTATTCAACGCCTGCCGTCGACAACGTGGTCGACCATCTTGGATGGCAGTGGACGACCGCATCGACATCCGGCCGCGCCTTGTAAATCCCCGCATGGAGGTGGAATTCGAGCGGCGGTTTGCCGTTGCCCTCGATTACGTTGCCGTCGAAATCGATGGTACAGATGTCGTCAACCGTCAGCCGGCTCCGCTGGCAGGACCCGATATTGATCAGCATCCGGTTGTCGGCGATGCGGATACTTGCATGGCCGTTGTAATCCATGATGCCGGACCGCTCCAGCATGCGGATACACCGCACAATCTGTTCCTTTTGGTCTTCGATCTCGCTCATATCGGACGGGTCCTTTTGTTCTAGACGACCACTTTGGTCATCATTCCCTTCGGAAAAATATCCTCCGGCGCGACATGTTTATGGGCAATGCCCTGCTGATAGGTATACAGCAGCATCTGTTCCCAGGTCGCGCGGTTCTCGTCGATGCCGAACGGAAACGGGTCCTCGCCGAAGGACTCCTGCATCTTGCGCGCATAGGTCGGCACCCAGGGCAGGGGGTAGCGCGACACTGCAGGGTCGAACATGCGCTCAAGGCTGCGCCGCTTGGACTCGTTGAAGGCATTGAACAGGTTGCGGGCGACCCACGGGTTTTCGTCCAGAATATGCTTCTGCATCGCGATGATATGCATGATCGGCCACACCTTCGTGCGGGCGTAGTAGTCTTCTTCCATTTCCAGGTAGTCGGGGAAGAGCCGCTCGACATCCGGGTGGCCTTCCAGGAAACAGGTCGGCGGGCGGGCGATGATCGCGCAGTCGATCTCGCCGGATGCCAGCATTTCCGACAGGGATTTGTCGGCGACGCGGGTGATCTCGACGCCGTCGGGCAGGTTGAGTTCCACCTTCTCGACGCGGCCCGGCGCATTGGCGCCCGCCTGATACCAGTGAACGTCCGGCAGCTTGACGCTGCAATCGTTATGCATCCAGCCGCGCATGTATACGGCCGCCGAATGGGCCCATTCGGGCGAGCCGATACGTTTGCCCTTCAGGTCCTCGACGGTTTTGATTCCCGCGTTCTTGTTTACGTAGAACGAGGAAAACCGGAACAGCCGCGAACACACCACCGGCAGACCGACGATATCGCAGTCGTCGCGGGTGATCTGGGCCGAGAACTTGGCGAAGCTCAGCTCCGCTACATCCCATTCGCGGTTGGCCGTGAAGCGGGCAAACACCTCGTGGTGGCTGAGCATCGACCATGTGTGGTCGATCCCTTCGGCGCGGACATCGCCGGTGCGGAAATCGCGAAAATGATCGTAATCGGTCGATGCGATACTGAGTTTGAGCTTGTTCATGCTGACCCCTGTTTTTCGTCGTTATTGTCCTGAATGATCAGGATTGTTTCTTCAGGTGAGACGGCGCGTCTGCCGCGGGCGTTACACCGACCACGTTCGCCATCATTGCGGTCGTGCAGAAATGGCCGATCGCGCCGACAACCTCGACCAGGCGCTGATAGCCGAGCGTGGTCTCCGCCGCTTTGAAACCTTCGTCCGACAGCGTACCGGTTGCCAGCAGTTCCCGCGCGGCGGCATGGACGGCGGCATCTGCCGGATCGTCGAAACCGGGATCCGTCCCCTCGTTGATCGCCTCGATAATCGCCGGGTCGAGTCCGGCCTTGATCGCGGTTTTGGCCTGCGCGCTCCACGGATAGGCGGCGTTCCAGTAACGGACGGTCATCAGCGAGACGATCCGGACCTGCGCGTTGGTCAGCGAGCAGTCCAGCAGGTGCGCGCTTGAGGAATTGTGTATCTGCCAGACACCGGCCGAATAGGCATAGCCGATAGCGGGGCCGAAGCCGACACGCGCGTTGTTGGCGACGATGCGATCATAGACCGCCTGCTGCTCTGCATCCATGTCGTCCCGGTCGAGGACGGGAATTCGGGTCATGGTCGGTGCTCCCTTTCGGTCAGGCATCGGCGGTGGTGACCGCCCGGCAGTTTTGAAATGCGGTGTAAAGACTGTTGCGGTCGAGGTGCCGGCCGATAAAGACCAGACGTGAGACACGCTGTTCTGTGCCCCAGTCTCCGACATAGTCGCCTTCGAGCATCATATTGACGGCCTGGAGGGCGAGCTTCCGGTTGTCGCCGGCAATCGACAGTATGCCCTTGGTCCGCAGGATGTCTGTTCCGTGGCGTGCAAGGAGATCCTGCAGCCAGTCTTCAAGCAGGTCGGCGTCGAGCGGCTGGGCGCTGGTCAGCGAAACGCTGGCGATGCCGGTTTTGTCGATGTGCCCGCCATGGTCCCCGTGGTCGTGCGCGTGCTCCGCGTCATCATGTTGCCCGCCGGACCCGATATCGGCAGGGAACTGGCTTTCGATACGGTCCAGATCGAATCCCTTGCGGTCGAGCACGTCTGCCGCCGATACGGCGGCCCGGTTAGTGCGGGTGATCCGCGCAAACGGATTAAGCCGGCGGAGAACACCCTCGATTTCGGTCACAGGCCGGACGGCATCGTCGGTCTTGTTCAGCACAAGGTGATCGCTGAAGGCGATCTGGTCGGCTGCATCCACGCCATCGGCAAGCTGCGTGTCGATATGGACGGCGTCCACCACGCAGACGACGGAATCGAGCCGGCACTGGGCGCCGATAACCTGATCGATGACCATTGTCTGGATCACCGGACTCGGATTGGCGAGACCCGTGGTTTCGATAATGATCCCGTCCAGACCGGGTTTCTCGGCCAGCAGGTTACGCATGCCCCGGATCAGGTCGCCGCGCACAACGCAGCAGATGCAGCCGCTGCTCAGTTCGATCAGTTCCTCATCGCCGGTTTCGATCAGGTCGCCGTCGATCCCGATATCGCCGAATTCGTTGACGATGACGGCAAATCGCTTGCCCGAAAGTTCCGACAGGAGGCGGTTGAGCAGGGTTGTCTTGCCCGCCCCGAGAAACCCCGTCAGGACCGTGACCGGTACCCGTGTGTCGGGGATATCTGTCGGGGCGGCCAAAGCTTTCTTACGCCCAGGGCATAAGCGAAACGTGGATCACGTCACCGCTGCCGCCGACCGCATTGATCGCCTCGTGCGTGTCTTTCAGTCCGAAGCGATGCGTCGTGATCATGTCCAGATCGAAGCGGTCGGAATTCAGCTGTTTGAGCGCCAGTTCGCAGCTTTCGTAATTGTGGCCGCGGGCGGCTTTCACCGTGACGTACTTCGTCGCGATCTTGCCCAATGGAAAATTCGGGAATTCCGCGACGTCGCCCTGGATCAACAGCGTGCCGCCCTTCCGTTTCAGCGCCTCGATACCCAGCAGGACAGGGATAGTGCCGGCGCCCGCCGTGCAATCGAGAGAGACGTCCACGCCTTCGCCCCCTGTGACCTCGTTGATCTTTTCGAGCGGATCCTCTTCGTCGACATTGATCACGCAGTCTGCGCCCAGTTTCCGGGCGACTTCCATGCGCGCGGTGTCCTTCGCGGTGCCGGTGATGATAATCAGCGATGCGCCGGCCTGTTTGCAGGCGACAAGCTGGCTCAGCCCCTGCTGGCCGGGGCCCTGGATCAGTACCCGGCTGTCATAACCGACGCCGCAGTCGAACAGCGCCCACTGAATGCCGTTGGCCATCGGCGTGACGACACCGGCAAGCTCGGGCGACAGCCCGTCTGGAACCTTATGAATGACGGAGTTCCACGGAAGGTACATGTATTCCGCGAATCCGCCGAACAGGTGAGGCGCGCGTTCGGCCAGCGTATAGCCGAAGCGCAGCCCGTCCGGGTTTTTGCGCCAGTCGGTTTCCATGCATAGCCGGTAATCGCCACGATGGCAGTGTTCGCAGTTCATGCAGCCGACGTAGTGTTCGACGAAAACGAGATCGCCTTCCTTCAGGCCGCGGCGTTTCTGGAACGTTTTGCCGGCCTTGGCGATGTAGCCGATGTTCTCATGGCCCATGATTACCGGGCCCTCGAATGGCGGTTTCGAATAGAACTTCACATCGGTTCCGCAGATGCCCGCGACTTCGACCTTGAGCAATGCCGCTTCGTCGGGGATGTCCGGCATGTCGTATTCACGGAATTCTGTGGTCTGGGGCGCCGTCCTTACGGCCGCGTTGACTTTTTCAGTCATGCCTATCTCTCCTGTGTTCTTGTTGACCATGACTTACCAAAGCGTCAGAGTTCCGGCAATGTCGTCGCTGCGGATTGAGGTATGTTCAGAAGACTAGGGCCCGAAAAAGACACGCTGGGAGATATTTCGCGCGTCGAGGGGCTGGTGCGGGATCGGTTCGGTATTCCCCCGTCGGAAATCATCCTGGTATCGCAGGATCCCGGTATCCGGCCGGGATTTCCACCGCACGAAACCAATGTGATTTTCTGGAAGAACCAACGCCGCTACCGGTTGAAGGTGTTCGCGCCGGTTGCGAAAGTGATCGATGCCGACCTGCCGGTACGCTGGCTGTTGCCGGCGCTCGAAGACAATGGCGACCTGGACTGCTGCTAACTAACTGAAAGACAAAGATAATGACTAAAACGACGCTTCGCGCGGTGTCGCGCACTCAGGGAAACAACCGTGCGCTCAAAGAAGGCGGGATTTCCCTGCCCGATTTCGACCTCGACTTCGAGGAAGTGCCGGTTCTGGTGCATGGCTTTCGTCGGATGGTGCGGGAACTGGCCTACGATGTCTGCGAGATGGCACTGACCACCTATATCTGCGCCAAGGCGCATGGGGTCAAATTCACCGCGCTGCCGATTTTTCTGGTGCGCGATTTCCATCACGACGCGATCCTGCATCATGTACCGTCGGGGCTGAAATCGCCCGCCGAGCTGGCCGGCAAAAGGGTTGGCGTGAACCGCGGCTACACTGTGACCACCGGCGTCTGGGCTCGGTCTATTGTCCAGGAGGAATTCGGTGTCGATCTGTCGGCCGTCACCTGGGCGCCGTCCGGCGACGAACATGTTGCCGAATACCGCGCGCCGGCGAATGTCCAGCCACTGGAAGACGGCGATCTCGAAGGCCGGCTTTCGTCCGGCGAACTGGTCGCGGCCGTCGGCGCCAAAGTCGATCACCCCGACGTCGCGACGATGATTGCAGATCCGTTTGCCGCAGCGGTATCGGCGCTGAAAACCCGCGGGCTGTATCCCATCAATCATTGCGTCGTCGTGCGGGACGAACTGCTTGAGCAGAACCCCGATGTCGCGGTGCAGGTGTTCGATGCCTTCGCCGCGTCGAAAAACCTCTATGTCGAGGACCTGAAAGCCGGGCGGGTGTCTGCGCCCGGGCGCGTGGATAAAATCCATCAGGCGGCGATGGATTTCATGGACGACCCGCTGCCTTACGGAGTTGCGCCAAACCGCGACACACTCGAAGGGTTGATCGGCCACGCGGTCACCCAGAAAATCATTCCGGAGCGGATGGCGCTCGAAGATCTTTTCGCAAAGCCGGTTCTAGACGCCGTCGCCTAACCCGAAACGCTGTCGAGAAAGGCGAGAACCCGGGCCGGGGCATTTTCCTCGGTCTGGTCATCGACCGGCATGTCCCAGAATTCCGACCCGTCGAGGCATTCGTGCAGGTAATGGGCGGCCGATGTCGCATGGAAACTGTCATTGCCGGGCACGATAAGGCTCGGGATATTCAGCGCGATCAGGTCTTCCGGTTCGGCGCCCGGTGCCGTATCGCGGTCGATCAGCCCGCGGTACATCGCCGTCACGGTTTTTAAATATTCTGCCGCGTCGAGCGCGGCATAGGATTTCGCAAAGGCATCGGAATTGCGGATCGGCTGGCCCCACGGCCCGCCGCAGGGGTCGCCGGAAAAATTTTTGTCGTGACTGCGGACAAGATCGACGACCGCCTGCAGGCCGTTCCGTTCGACGAAGTCCACATGGGCCGCAAACCGCTTATGGCTGCTGATGCGGTATTTCGCACCGCCGACCGGCCAGTAATGCACCATTGACAGTGTGCGCTCCGGCAGGGCGACGCCGAATGCCGCGCCGGGGCAGCATCCCATACAGCCGCCCATGATATGGGCTTTTTCGATTCCCAGCGCGTCCAGCAATCCGGCGCCCTGTCGCACGAAGTGGTCCCAGGTAATTTGCTCTACGCGGCCGCCGGACTGACCGTTTTCGCGGCGGTCGAACAGGATACAGGTATATCTGTCGGGCAGGTGGTCGAGCAGTCTGATGCGCTTATAGACGCCGAGTTCGGTCCACTGTTCAATCCGCGCATCGAAACCACCGGGCGAATACATCAGCACCGGCGGACCGTTGCCGCGCACCTCGTAATGGGCGTCGATACCGTCGATTTCTGTGAAAGGCATATTATCTTACCTATCGGCTTTCGTGAGGTCTGGCCGTCGCTCGATCGGGAGTTTAATTATGATCAATTCCCACATTATACTTAGAATGCTAACTTTACACCCAGCCCTGCAATTTCCGGCAGCAGCCATCTCTACTTTCTATTGGAGTGACGGCGCCGGACCGTTATAGACAGGGCCGTAAAACCACGCGGATCGAACGTGGCGTCGATCAGGAATGTGATACAGGAGAGGACACATGCTTCGCAAGGAAGTGAACGATCTATTGACCCAGACGGATGCGGGCACGCCCATGGGTGAGCTTTTCCGACAGTACTGGTTGCCGGCGATGCTGGCCGAAGAACTGCCGGAGAACGATTGCCCGCCGGTCCGCGTCAAGCTGCTCGGCGAGGAAATGATTGCCTTCCGCGATACCGAGGGCCGCTACGGCCTGATCGAGGAGTTCTGCGCCCATCGCCGCGTATCGTTGTGGTTCGGCCGCAACGAGGAATGCGGCCTGCGCTGTCCCTATCACGGCTGGAAATTCGATGTCGAAGGCAACTGCGTCGATATCCCCTCGGAAGGCGAAAACAGCAAGTTCAGGGAAGAGGTCAAACTTCAGGCCTATCCGCTGATCAAGGTCGGGGACGTGTTGTGGACATATATGGGGCCGGAAGAAACGCGTCCGCCCGAACCGTTGTGGGAATTCGCCACCGTGGCGCCCGAACAGACCATCACGACCAAGCGTATCCAGGAATGCAACTGGCTGCAGGCGCTCGAAGGCGGCATCGATTCCAGCCACGTATCGTTCCTGCATTCCCGTGAGCTGGAACGCGATCCGCTCTTCAAGGGCGCCAAGGCGAACAGCTACAATATGGGCGATCTGAAACCCGTATTCGAGGTCGAGCCGTCCGATGGCGGGCTGTATATCGGTGCGCGCCGGAACGTCGAAGGCGACAAGCATTACTGGCGCGTTACCCAGTGGGTGATGCCGTGCTTTACGATGATCGCCCCGCGTGCCGATCATCCGCAGCACGGCCATTTCTGGGTGCCGATCGACGATGAAAACTGCTGGACGTGGAGCTACGACTATCATCCCACGCGTCCGCTCACGGCCGATGAGCGCCAGGCCTGTCTCGACGGCAAGGGTATTCACACCAAGAATATTCCCGGCACGTACCGCCCCGAGCAGAACAAGGATAACGACTACATGATGGACCGCGAGGCCCAGAAGCGGGGCGAAACCTATTCGGGTGTTTTCGGGTTCGGCATGCAGGACGCCAGCCTGCAGGAATCCATGGGACCGATTGTCGACCGTAGCCGTGAAAACCTTGTCCAGACCGATTACGGTATCGTCATGACCCGGAACCGGTTGCGCAAGGCGGCGACCGAGCTGAAGGAAAAAGGCATCCTGCCCCCCGGCCGCGATCCGGAGCATATGAAGGTGCGGTCGATCGCCGTGGTGCTCGATACCAATCTGAAATACGCCGAAGCCTGTCAGGACGAGATGCAGGCCGCGCCGGGCAAGGTGCGCGCCACCGTCTAAGGCGTTTTCGTTCCTTTATCAGACAAAACGAAAAAGGCCCCCGCAGAAATCGTTCTGCGGGGGCCTGATTTTTTGACGGTGCCGGCGGTTAGACCTTCAGCCGGCTGAAGACCTTCTGGACATTGCCGCTGAACACTTCGGCCTTTTCGGCATCGGTCAGGTTCGGCGTGCCGTCGATATAGCGCTTCGTGTCGTCGTAATTGAAGCCGGTTTCCGGATCGACGCCGCGCACCGCGCCGACCATTTCGGATGCGAACAGGATATTCTTGGTCGGGATCACCTTGGTCATGCAGTCGATGCCCGGCTGGTGATAGACGCAGGTGTCGAAAAAGACGTTGTTCAGCAGATGCTCGTCCAGCGTCGGTTTGCCCATGTCCTGCGCGAGACCCCGGTACCGGCCCCAGTGGAACGGCACGGCGCCGCCGCCATGGGGGATGATGAATTTTAGCGTCGGGAAATCCTTGAACAGATCGCCCAGGATAAGCTGCATGAACACCGTGGTGTCGCCGGCGATGTAATGCGCGCCGGTATGGTGGAAGTTCGGATTGCAGGAGCCCGAGACATGCAGCATGCCGGGCACGTCAAGCTCGACCATTTTCTCCCACAGCGGATACCACCACTTGTCGGTGATCGGCGGGTCGGTCCACATTGCGCCGGACGGGTCCGGGTTCACGTTGCAGCCGATAAAACCCATTTCGTTGACGCAGCGTTCCAGCTCCGGAATCGATTTTGCCGGTTCCACACCGGGATATTGCGGTAGCTGGCAGACCGGGACGAACTTGTCGGGATACAGATCGCAGACGCGGCGGATCATGTTGTTGCAGATCTCGGCCCAGTAATACGATGTCTGTTCGGTGCCCAGGTGATGACCCATGCCGACAGCGCGGGGCGAGAAGATTGTCCGGTCGATACCGCGTTCGCGTGCCAGTTTGATCTGGTTCGGTTCGAGCCGCTCGCGAATTTCGTCGTCCGAGATTTTCAGATCCGCCGGGGTGGGCAGGAAAGAAGGATCGGCATCGAGCCCTTCAAGCTGAGACTTGCGGTATTCGGTGAGCTGCGACGGCTCGGTCGTGTAATGGCCATGACAATCGATGATCACGATTTCTTCCCTTCGTTCCTTGTCCGGACGGACGCAATTGATCCGCTTTCACGCCTATTCTAATGCAACATCCGCCGACTTTCTGCAAATTCCCGCGGGGTAATGATGCACGGCACGCAGATCGGTTATAAAGTGCGACGGGTCTTCACCGGCCAAAGCCCAATCACAGGAGCATATCGAAACATGGGGGAATTCGCAGTCGGGCAATCGGTGCCGCGCGAGGAAGATCCGAGACTTCTGACCGGGGCCGGCGAATTTCTGGACGATGTGAACCTGCGCGATCAGGCGTGGGGTTACGTGCTGCGGTCGCCCCATGCGATGGCGGATATCCTGTCCATCGATACGGCGGCGGCGGAACGCGCCCCGGGCGTGCTGCGCATCCTGACCGGGGCGGACTGGGCGGCGGAAAATTACGGCGGTCTGCCGTGTGAGGACGCAACCAAAAAACGCCCCGACGGTTCTCCCATGTATCACCCGGCCTGGCCGGCACTGGTTGACGGCCGCGCCCGGCTTGTGGGCGATTGCGTCGCGTTTGTCGTTGCCGAAACCGCTTCGCAGGCGCGCGACGCGGCGGAACTTATCGACGTCGGTTACGCGCCATTGCCCGCCGTGTCCGGCGTTGAGCGCGCGGTCGCGCCGGATGCGCCCTTCGTGTGGCCGGACTGTGCCGACAATGTCTGCTTTGTCGAACAAAAGGGCGACGCGGCGGCGGTGGATGCGGCCTTCGCAAAGGCCGATCACGTGGTGCGCCAGAAGGTCGTCAATAACCGGGTCACCGCAGTAGCGCTGGAACCCCGCGGCTGTATCGGTGACTACGATACGCGCTATGACCGCTACACCCTGTATACCGGGCTGCAGAATCCGCACCCGCTGCGCTATCAGATCGCCCGCCAGGTATTCGATATTCCGGAAACCAGCCTGCGGATTGTTCCCGGCGATGTCGGCGGCAGCTTCGGCATGCGCGGCGGTACTTATCCGGAGCTGGTGCTGGTGCTGTGGGCATCGCGCCTGACCGGGCGTCCGGTAAAGTGGCGTTGCGACCGGTCGGAGGGATTCATGTCGGACAGCCACGGGCGCGACAATGTTAGCGATGTCGCACTGGCGCTCGATGCGGACGGCAGGTTTCTCGGGCTTAAAGTCAGCACCCTAGCCGATATGGGTGCCTATCTGGCGATCCGGGGCCCGCGTCCGCCGACCAACAATCTCGGCACGCTCGCCGGTGTCTACCGTACCCCCGCGGTGCATGTCGAAATCACCGGCGTATTCACCAATACCGTGCCGACCAATCCCTATCGCGGTGCCGGGGCGCCGGAAGCGGCCTATCTGGGCGAGCGCCTGATCGACATCGCCGCGCGGGAACTGGGCATGGATGCTGCCGAAATCCGCCAGATCAACAGCGTCACACCGGACCAGATGCCCTGGACCAACGCGCTCGGCTTCACCTACGACTGCGGCGATTTTCCGGGCAACATGGAGAAAGCGCTGGAAGCGGCCGGGTATAACGATTTTGAGAGCCGTCGGGCCGAGGCCGCGGGCCGGGGCAAGCTGAGGGGCATCGGTTTTTCCAATACGGTCAAGAAGACATCTTCGCCTTTCCCGGAATCGAGCAGTATCCGGTTCGATCCGTCGGGCACGGTCACGCTGATGATGGGCACGATCAGCCACGGGCAGGGGCACGAAACGGTCTTCAAGCAGATCGTCTGCGACCGGCTCGGGATCGCGCCGTCGTCGATCCGCTACGTGCAGGGCGATACCGATCTCGTGCCTTACGGTCGCGGGACCTTCAATTCCCGCTCGATGTCCATCGGCGGCTCCGCGGTATCGCTCGCCTGCGACAAGACGATCGACAAGGCGACGCGCGTCGCCGCGCATGTTCTGGAAGCCGCCGAGGACGATATCGAATTTGCGGACGGCGTCTTTACCGTCGGCGGGACCGACCGGTCTATGACGATCCTGGACGTTGCGGCAGTGGCATTCAGGCCCGGCGCACTCCCCGCGGATATCGAGCCCGGATTGTACGAGGTCGGAACCTTCGCACCGCAATACTGGAACTGGCCCACCGGCGTGCAGGTCTGCGAACTGGAAATCGACCCGGAAACCGGCGAGACGGCGCTCGTGAATTTCGTGTGTGTCGACGATGTCGGCACGGTCGTGAACCCGCTGCTGCTCAAAGCGCAGATGCATGGCGGAATCGTCCAGGGTATCGGCCAGGCGCTGACCGAAGACATCGTCTACGACGCGGATGGCCAGCTGATCACCGGCTCGCTATTGGACTATGCCCTGCCGCGCGCCGACGATACCTGCAACATGGACATCGTCAGCGCGCCGACGATCACGAAATCCAACCTGATCGGCGCGAAGGGCGGCGGTGAATCCGGTCCCACCGGCGCGTTGCCCGCGACCATCAATGCGGTGGTGGATGCGCTGAAACCGCTGGGCATCGCGCATATAGACATGCCGGCGACACCGCTGCGCATCTGGCAGGCGATACAGGAAGCGAAGGCGCCTTAACGCACGCCGGCCGCTTCCAGTCGCGGCAGCACCTCGTCGCGGAAATACGGCATGTGCTCGGTGTAGTTCGCGAAGCCCATGGCAAACGCATCGATTCCTGCTTCGTGCAGGCGAATCAGCAGCGACGCGACGTCATCCGGGTCGCCGACGATGGGATAGGCGCCGTTGCCGCCGCCGGCGCGCTGGCGCAGCGTTCGCTGCATGTCTTCCGGTAGGTCGTCGAACTGGCCCCGGCGTCGCCTGCCGTCGATCAGTGTTTCGACAGCGTCGTGGTCCGCCATCTCCAGCGCATAGTAGTCGTGATATTCCTCGGCCTCGCGGCGCGTCGGACGGCACACGACGTAGCAGTTGGTGAACATGCCGATATCGCGCGCGTAGCCGGCGGCGCGGGATTTGAGCGCCGCGATATCGGTGCTGATTTGTTTGACCTCGGTATGAATGCCGGTGAACATCATGTCCGAATTGCGGGCGGCAAAGTCGCGGCCGCGGTCCGAATTGCCGGCGCTGACGATCATCGGCCGGTTCTTTGAGGCAGGTTTGGGCTTCATCAGGGCGCCGGTGACGGAATAATGGGTGCCCGCGTAATCGAACGGCGCATCCGATGTCCAGGCGCGCGTCACGATGTCGACCCATTCCTGGCCCTGCTCGTAGCGGGCTTCGTGGGCGTTCATCTCGACGCCCGCCATATTGAACTCGCCGACGTTCCAACCGCATACGATGTTCAGCCCGAACCTGCCTGCACCGATCTGGTCGGCGGTGACCATCTGCTTGGCGGCGACGATGGGATTGAACAGCGGTACGTGGACCGTGCCGAAGGCCATAATGTTCTCGGTGGCCGCAAGAATGCCGGCCGCCCAGGTCAGGGTTTCCAGGCTGCCGCCGTTATGGTCGGTTTCGCCGCCATAGCCCTTCCATCTTCCGAGCGGCAGCAGGAAGTCGAGCCCGGCTTCGTCGGCCATCTTTGCCGCGGCAAGGTTCTGCGCCCAGGTGCCTTCCCAGCGTTCGGGTGCAAGCGTCGCCGACAATCCGCCCGAACAGTTCCGCCCGAACAGTCCCAGCTTGAGACTGTGCCGGTCGAAGCTCCGGGTATCGGGGCTTGCCATGCGCCTACTCTCTCAGATGGGCCCAGCGATCCCAGGCTTCGCGGCGTGCCTCCGGCGACGGCTGGTTGACCTGCTGGAAGTCGTCTTTCCAGTGGAACGGGCGGCAGGCATTGACGATGGCGCGGCTGTTATACAGTTTGCCGGCAGCCCGGTCGTCGGGCGAAATCACGGGGTCGAGCGCGGACGACCAGGCGTTCTTGATAAAACCGATATCGTCCGCCGGGTCGCAGCGCGTGCATGCCGCCCAGATAACCTCTTCCAGGTTTGTCACATCCACATCCTCGTCGACCACGATGACGAACCGGCCGAGATAGGCACCCGCGTGGCACATGGCGGCGATATGGCCCGCCTGCACGGCATGGCCGGGATAGCGCTGCTTGATCGCGACGGCGAGGAACAGGCGCGAGCCGCCGACTTCGTGCGCCCAGACTTCGGTCACGTCGGGGACGCCTGCGCGGGCGATGTTTTCCTTCAGGATCGCCGACCGGCTGATCGCCCGGTACCGCGCATATTCGTAGGGAAGACGGATATGGGCCGCGCCCAAGAGAATCGGATCGTTGCGGTGATAGATCGCCGAGATATCCACCCAGGGTTCCGCTTCCATCCGGCCGCCCTGATAGCCCAGCCATTCGCCGAACGGGCCTTCGGGCGCGGTATTGCCGGGATGGATAAAGCCTTCGATCACGACCTCGGACGCCGCCGGGAAGGGCAGACCCGTGTGTTTGCCGGTCACGCATTCGATGGCATGGCCGCGATAGGCGCCCATCATGTCCAGTTCGCACATGCCTTCGGGCGCTTCGGTGGACGAGGTCAGGAAGGACAGCGGATCGGTACCGACGACGATGCAGACCGGCATCGGCTCGCCCTTCGCCATGTACTTGTCGCGGTGGATGCGCCCGTGCTTGCCGGGCGAAATATAGAGTGCGACCCGTTTTTCGTCGTGGATCATCACGCGGTAGGTGCCGCAATTGATCCAGCCGGTATCCGGATCCCGGGTAATGATGAAACACCCGGTGCCGATATACCGCCCGCCGTCTTCCGGGTTCCACAGCGGCGCCGGGAATTTGGTCACGTCGATGTCGTCGCCTTCGAGGACGTTTTCAAACACGGGTCCGGCATCGATGACCTGATGCGGGATGGGTTCAAGATGCCTGGTATGCTCGTTATAGCCGCGCGACAGTTCAAGCTTGTTGAAGTCCTCGGGAAAGCCCAGCGTCAGGTTCTTGCGGGTGCCGGTGAACCAGTTGATCAGGATGCGAAAGCCGGGCGGACACCCCTCGACGTCGTCGAACAGGACAGACGGCGTGCCTTCATCGTGGCACATGACCTCGACCACCTGGCCGATATCGGTGTGCCAGTTGGCCCCCTTGACGGTCTTCAGGTCGCCATTGGCGTCGACCGCGGCAAGCCAGTCGCGCAGGTCGTCATATTGCAGGGCGCAACCGGTATTGGATGCGGCAGGCGGCGTCGTTTCGGCAATCTCTGTCATGGCGCCATCCTAACATGGCGCTCTGCAGGCGTCAGCGCCCCTCGGGCATATTACCCGCTCAGGGGACGGTGCTGCGCCACGGCGACACATCGCCCGATTCGAATCCGTCGGTGAATATCGGCTGCGTCATGTGATCGCGGTCGCTATTGGCGATCTGCGAGCGGATACGCGCATTCGAAATCTGTTCGGGGGACAGGGACGAGATAGTCTGCCGCGGGGCGACAGGGGTCGCGGCAGCGGGCGTCTTTGCCGTTTCTGCGGGGGCGGGCGGTGTCCAGGGGCCCTCGCGCCGCCAGTCGCCAAATATCTTGACCGTTGTTTCCTTCACTTCGCCGAAGACGTGACCGGCATGTTCGCCGGTACCGACCGCGAGCATCTTGCCATCCGGCGTCTTGATAATCTCGATCCGGTAGGCTTGTCCCCGCAGACCCGCATCCATAAAGCCCTGGCGCTCGCCTTGCGGCGCTTGCGGTCGAACGTTCCCGGGCGGCGGATTGGAGACCACGGTCGCCAGCCCTTCATTGGGGTCGGTCTGTGTAACCGTCGCAAGGCGCGGTCTGCCGGTGATCACTACCGGCGGATTGTTCGTGACAGTTGCCCGACCCTCGTTTTCGGGCGGTACGATGATCGCCGGGCGGTTATCGGTAAAGGTCGGTGCGCTGCCGGCAGGGGCGGGTGTCGATGATGATGTCTTCGGGGTGCTGCTGCTGGTCGCCGATGCAAGGCCGTCCTCTGTGACGACGGGCGCGTTCTGCGCAATTTCCGCCGCCTGTTTCAGAGTCGCGCCGTTGCGCATCGCGTTGAGCGCCGCATCCCTCTGTTGAGGCGAGAACACGCGGATTGTTCTGTTCGTTCGCGGGTCGGTGATGAAAAATTCGCCATCTGAGCCGTCGTTCACCTTTGGTGCCTGAAATTCCTTCGGCACGCTTTCAGCGATTGCATCGATGGGATTGGTCGTCGCGGCGTCGGCATTGATCGGCGAGCGGCCGTCGGGCAGTCCGCCCAGCAATTGATCGACGGTCTGGCCGTCGCTGTTGTTATTCAAAAGGTTGGAAAAAAAGAAGGCATCGCTGCGACTCTTGAAGTCGATGCGCCTGCCGGAAGAGGTCGTCACCTGAAAGTAGGAATCTTCACCCTCGGTGTCGATGCGGGCGACCCCGGAGCGTCCCGAGCCGGCAAACGTCAAATTTGTGATATCCGAACGTGGTTCGGGCGTTTCTTCGGTGTTCTCGTTCGCGGCACTGGATGTTGGCGCTGGCGTTACCACTGGCAGGACCGTTACGAAGTTGGCGGGACCGGTTCCGGTTTGGGTCGAAGCCAGCGCCGCGCTGACATAATTTGTCAGGTCTGCGTTGGCGTTTTTGTCGTCAAAGGAGACCCGCACGAAGGAGACGATCGCCTGAACGCCAAAATTCTTGGCGACCTGGAAGCGCGCGGACAAGCCGCCGACGCCACCCAGCGTGGTGTCTGTTCCGATGCCGAACCGGCCCGCCTTATCGGAATATTTAGCCCCGCGACTGCCGGGGGATGTGCCTTCGGTTCCGGCCGTCTCACCCGATGCGACAGGCGCGGGCGTCGAGACCGGTATGGTCAGGACCTGTCCGGTCGACAGCGGCGTATCGGGGGAAATACCGTTTGCTAGCGCGATGTCACCGACGGAGACGCCGTGACGCAGCGCGATACGGAACAGCGTATCGCCCACCTGAACCGGATGCACGGGGGTCCGGTCGTCCGACACGCCGGGGCTGGATTCGGTTGGAGGCGGCGCGGGCAGACCTTCCGGCTGATAGAAGTTGAATGGCTGCGACGTGTCCGCGATGCTCTGACCCGCCGGCGTTACCGGTGCCTTTGTCGGGTTGTCCTGGTAATACTGCACCGAACGTTGGTCCCACTCCGGATCGGTGAACGGATAGCCGATCTTTCCATTGACGAAGGCATCGTTCAGCGTCTCAGCCAGTTTCACCCTGTCCGGCCATTCGTTCGGGTCATCCGACAGGCTTATCGAGTCGCCGGTGATCGGGTCGGTGAACGAAGATCCGCCACCGAACGGGTCGATCTGACCCGTGGTTCTGTTTTGGCTATAGGGCCCGATGCCGGGAATGTCCGCAAAATTCAATGGTGCGATCTGTACCGGATCGCCACAGCCGCCGGCCCCGCATGCGCCGAATCCGGGTTGCGGCGCCGAAACCCAAAGATCGTTGCCGCAGCCGGGACCGCCGCTATCGCACTGATAGCCGCTATTCGTCCCCGGACCGAACAGGGCGGCGCCCGGCCCGATGGTGCAGTCGCCTCCCGAACAGGAATTATCCGGCCAGCCCCCTGCCGGAATGACAACGTTGCCATTGGCATCCAGAACGGCAGGAGTCGGCAGGGGGACGTTGCCCGACTGCGTGCCAAAAGGTGCGCGCCCGCGCTGGTCGTTCAGGTACCCGTCGAGCTGGTTATTGAGATTCAGAAGACCCCCGCCGGTTTCGGTGCCGCTCGGCGCGGCGCAACAGGGGCCGGAGACGCCGCCGGTGTTCCAGTTGATCGTTCCGTCCGGATTGAAAGACACGCTGTTCGATCCGTTCGGAATGCCGACCGGGCAGGTGCCCTGGCTCCCCAGATGGGTACATTGCGCCGCCGCATCTCTGGCAGCAGGACCGAACAGGCCGACGATGGCAAAGAATGTGAACAGAAACAAAATCTTGCGCATGGTGTTTCTCCTTCCGGTGGGCCGCGATGGCTCAGAACCGCGCGGTTATGCCGAAATTGAATGACGTCTGTTCGTAATTGAAAAAGCTGATATTCGATTCGTTGTTCAGGTACTGCCAGTTCAAAAAGACATTCGCGTTCTCGATGCCGAAAACGGTCAGCGGTCTTTCGAGGAACAGGTTGAGCCTGTCGACCCGGTCTTCGCGGCGAAACGCAAACCCTGCTCCCGCGAGGCTGTTGGGTTCGTTATAATTGTCGCGCTGATGGCTGAAGGTGATTGCGCCGCGTATCCGGAGCGGAAATTCCCGTGACGCGGATATGAACCCGCCAAGCCCGTCGTAGACATAGTCGGCGCCTTCGGCGTTATTGAGCGTCCGGCTAAGGCCGACCTCCAGGCTAACGCCCAGCGGGAGGATCGGACCGTCGACCATGGTCCGATGCGACAGGGTAAAGACGTGATTGCGAACGTCGCGGTCAAGTGCCGGCCGCACGGGCTCGGGCACGTAATCCGTGAATGCCAGATTATAGCGCAGCGACGTTACGTCCGTTTCGTTCCAGCGGTAGCTCGTCGATGGCGATATCGTCGTGCGCCGGACCTTTGTCTCGCCGTCGGTTGCAGAAAGGCTCCTGGAAATACGCAGCCCGCCGTCGATCCGGTCGGTAACCTTGCGGCGGTAGTCGAGATAAATGGTATTCGACATCGAATCGAATTCCTCGACATCGGAATACCTTTCGTGCGTAAAGCCGTAGCCGGCGGTCAGCGAACTGATGTCGTCGAGGCGCCAGTTATAACCGACATCCAGCTGTGTGCGGAGAAACTTGGATGAACGAGATGATACATCCGCCGGCAGAACCGCGTCGTCGGGCAGCCCGATCACGTTGCTGTTGTCACCGCCGGAAACCGACAGCGCCGCGAACCAGGGTTTTCTTTCCGGCTGCGGTGAGGTCGCTGCGCGGCGCAGTGTGTCGCGCAGGACGTTGCCGGTCGGACTGTCGGGGTTTTCCTTCAGAATGGCGGTCAGCGCCCGGGAGACACCTTTCGTGTCATTTCGCAGCGCGGCGATATTGCCGAGATAATAGGACGATGTCGGTTTGAGGGCCGGATCCAGATCAATCGCGCGTTTGAGCTCGCGTTCCGCGTCGTCGAGGCGGCCATCGCCGATATAGGCGCGGCCCAGGAATTCACGGGCCTTTGCGTTTGTCGGGTTCTCTTTGACGTAAGGTTCCAGCAACGAAATCGCGAGCGCCGTGCGGCCCTGTGCGATCGCGGCCCAGCCACCTTCGAGTCCGAGCTGCCGGTGGGTGACCTTGAGGGTCCACATACGCTGGAATGCCTCGAGGGCGGCCCCGTGCTGACCGATGCGGTTCAGCGCGACGCCGAGATAGAACATTGCCCGTGGGTCTTTTGAGTCGAGCTGGACGGCCCCGTTGAAATATTTCGTGGCGGCGATGAATTGTCCCGCTTTAAGCTGGACCAGACCGCGCGCCACAAGCCTGTCGGATGCTTCGGATGCCAGTGTGTGTTGTGAAAAAGGACCTGCCGCGATCAGCAGCACGGCAAGGATCGCACCATAACGAATACCGACACAGTGCCTGCCAGCATGTCTGCGTGTTGGCATTTTGCCCCCCATTTAACTACCGGTGTAACGGCAAACGCATGATATTATTCTGAAAATCTGCAGAAAACCGCATCATCGCGCCGTGTAACACCCCAACCCAACCCAGAAGACGTTCTCTCGTCGCCTGTTTTTCGCCAGCTATTCGATTATTTCTTGGAAAGTAGTGTATCCGTGAACGGAATTCGGCACCAGTCACAATCATAGGAGCGAAAAGGCGAAGGCGGGACCCGTCAAAATGGCCATTCCGCGATGGGCGGTATGGGCGCTGCGCTGCGGATTTCATTCGGCAAACTATTGAAATCGAGGACCGGATTGCGTATCGCTGTACATTGATAACTCCCTCCGTACGCCAAAGGCCGATTTTCGCACGCCGATTTGCTCCGGCAAAGACAGTGTAGCAGGGTTTGAGGCGGGCCCGATCCGGGTCACGATAGAGCTGGGGTGGAATCGATTTATCGAAGGGCGCCGACATTGCGACAGAAAAAGAAAATGAATCCCGTTGCGGGAACAAAGGACGTGACCCCCGTCGTTCCGGCGCAGCCTCTGTATGCGGGCCTTCAGCCCGACCAGGGTCTGTACAATGCTGCAAACGAACACGATGCCTGCGGAATCGGGATGATCTGTTCGATCCGCAACGAGCCGAGCCGCAAGATCGTCGAAGACGGGCTGAAAATTCTCTGCAATCTCGAACATCGGGGCGCGGTCGGGGCGGATCCCAAGGCGGGTGACGGTGCCGGTATTCTGATCCAGCTTCCCCACGAATTTTTTGCCGCTGAAGCGAAGTCGCTCGGGTTTGACCTTCCGGCGCCCAATCACTACGGGGTTGCGCACCTGTTTGTGCCGCGCGACGCGGTTCATCGTCAGACGATCGAAGCCGCCTATGAAATGTCGACGATACAGGAAGGTCTGAAAGTCATCGGCTGGCGCGATGTGCCCGTGGATTCTTCCGTGCTTGGCGAAAGCGTCAAACCGACCGAGCCGGTGCACCGTCAGGTGTTCATCGCACGCGGCGATGATATCGCCGATGACGACACGTTCGAACGCAAGCTGTATGTCGCCCGCAAGGTTGCGTCCAATCATGTGCGTGCCAAACATCCCGAGGCGGCTGTGGGGTACTATCCTGTTTCGTGCTCGTCGCGCACGATTGTCTACAAGGGCCTCGTCCTCGCGGACGGTGTCGCCAGATATTATAAGGACCTCCAGGACGAGCGCGTGGTGTCCGCGCTGGCGCTGGTACATCAGCGGTTCTCTACCAACACCTTCCCGTCCTGGCCGTTGGCGCATCCCTACCGCATGATCTGCCACAACGGTGAGATCAATACGCTGCGCGGCAATTCAAACTGGATGGCAGCCCGCCAGGCGACCATGTCGTCTCCGACATTCGGCGACGATATGCAGAAACTCTGGCCGATCTCGTATGAGGGACAGTCGGATTCGGCATGTTTCGACAATGCGCTGGAGCTGCTCTACCAGGGCGGATACTCGCTGCCCCACGCGATGATGATGCTGATCCCCGAGGCCTGGGCAGGCAACCCGTTGATGGATGAAACGCTGAGGGCGTTCTACGAATACAATGCTGCCCTCATGGAACCATGGGATGGCCCCGCCGCGATTGCCTTCACCGACGGCAAGGTGATCGGCGCAACGCTTGACCGAAACGGCCTGCGCCCCGCGCGCTATCTGGAAACCAAGGACGGCTACGTCCTGCTTGCGTCCGAAATGGGCGTGCTCGATATCCCGGAAGAAAACATCGTGCGCAAATGGCGGCTTCAGCCCGGCAAGATGCTGCTGATCGACCTGGAGCAGGGGAAGATCGTTTCCGATGAGGATCTGAAAGCCGATCTCGCGAACAGCCACCCGTACAAGGAATGGCTGGCGCATACCCAGATACAGCTTCGCGATCTGCCCGATGCCGGCCGCGCGCCGACGGCATCCGCTATTCCGCTTCTCAAGCGCCAACAGGCATTCGGCTATTCCGAAGAGGACATCAAGTTCCTGATGTCGCCGATGGCGCAGACCGGTCAGGAAGCGACCGGCGCCATGGGCACGGACACGCCGATCTCGGCGCTGTCGTCGCGGTCCAAACCACTGGCGTCGTATTTCAAACAGCTCTTTGCACAGGTTACCAACCCGCCGATCGATCCGATCCGCGAAGAGATCGTGATGTCTCTGGTATCGTTTATCGGCCCGCGGCCCAATCTGCTTGACCTCGAAGGGACGTCCAGCCTGAAACGCCTCGAAGTTCGCCAGCCGATTATTTCGAATGAAGGGCTGGAGAAAATCCGGGCGATTGGCGATATCGCTGACAATCAGTTCCAGACCATTACGCTCGACATCACGTTCAACGTACAGCGTGGCGCCGAGTACATGGAGGAGGCGATCGACAATCTGTGCGAGCGCGCCGAAACGAGTGTGTCCCAGGGCTATAACATCATCATCCTGTCGGATCGCCTGATGGCGTCCGACCGGGTGGCGATACCGTCGCTGCTGGCGACTTCCGCTGTGCATCATCACCTGATCCGCAAGGGTCTTCGGACATCGGTCGGCCTGGTCGTGGAAACCGGGGAAGCGCGGGAGGTTCATCACTTTGCCACGCTGGCCGGATTCGGTGCCGAAGCGGTCAATCCCTGGCTGGCCTTCGAGACGCTGGAGGATCTTCGCGAAAAGATCGACGGAGAGCTGAGCCATGACGAGATCAACAAGCGCTTCATAAAAGGTATCGACAAGGGGCTGCTCAAGGTGATGTCCAAGATGGGCATTTCCACCTACCAGTCCTATTGCGGTGCGCAGATATTCGACGCCGTCGGGCTCAAATCGTCCTTCGTGGAGAAATACTTCACCGGGACGCATACTGCGATCGAGGGTGTCGGTTTGACGGAAATCGCCGCAGAGACGTTGATGCGTCATGCCGACGCGTTCGGAAACAACCCGATCTACGAAAATTCGCTGGATGTCGGCGGTGAATACGCATTTCGTATTCGCGGCGAAAAACATTCCTGGACGCCGCAGACAGTCGCCGACCTGCAGCATGCCGTTCGCGGCCAGTTGCCTGAAAAATACCGGTCTTACGCAACCGCGATCAACGAGCAGAGCGAACAGCTTATGACCCTGCGCGGGTTGTTCCGTCTCAAGCCGGCGGCGGAAACCGGCCGTAAGCCGGTGCCGCTCGATGAGGTCGAACCGGCTACCGAGATCGTCAAGCGGTTTGCTACCGGGGCGATGTCTTTCGGATCGATCAGCCGCGAGGCGCATACCAATCTCGCGATCGCGATGAACCGGATTGGCGGCAAATCGAACACCGGCGAGGGCGGCGAGGAAGTGGACCGTTTCGTCCCGATGGAAAACGGCGATTCAATGCGGTCGGCGATCAAACAGGTTGCATCGGGCCGGTTCGGCGTCACGACCGAATATCTTGCGAATTCGGACATGATCCAGATCAAAATGGCGCAGGGCGCGAAACCGGGCGAGGGCGGACAGCTGCCCGGTCACAAGGTGGATGCGGTGATTGCCAAGGTTCGTCATTCCACGGCCGGTGTCGGGTTGATATCGCCGCCGCCGCATCACGATATCTATTCTATCGAAGACCTCGCCCAACTGATCTTCGACCTCAAGAACGTAAAGCCTTCGTCGGATATCAGTGTGAAACTGGTTTCGGAAATCGGGGTCGGGACCGTGGCGGCCGGCGTTTCCAAGGCCCGCGCCGATCACGTCACGATTGCAGGGTTTGAGGGCGGCACCGGTGCCTCTCCGCTGACGTCGATCAAACACGCGGGCTCGCCCTGGGAAATCGGTCTTGCCGAAACCCAGCAGACCCTGGTGATGAACGATCTGCGTGGCCGCATTGCGGTGCAGGTGGACGGCGGGTTGCGCACCGGGCGCGACGTTGCGGTCGGCGCGCTGCTTGGCGCCGACGAGTTCGGCTTTGCGACGGCGCCGCTGATTGCATCGGGCTGCATCATGATGCGCAAATGCCATCTGAATACCTGCCCGGTCGGTATCGCGACGCAGGACCCTGAACTCAGGAAGAAATTCACCGGCGAGCCCGAACACGTCGTCAATTATTTCTTCTATGTGGCTGAAGAATTGCGTGAACTGATGGCCGAAACGGGCTTCCGGACGGTCAACGACATGATCGGCCAGACAGACGTGCTCGATACCACGAAGGCGATCGATCACTGGAAGGCGAACGGGCTCGATTTCAGCAAACTGTTTTTCAAACCGATCGAAGCCGAGCGGGTGGATATCCACCATACCGGCGAACAGAACCATCCGATCAAGGACATTCTGGACCGCAAGTTTATCGAGACCGCGAAGCCGGCGCTGGATGACGGAACGGCAGTTCAGGCGGAATTTCCAATCGGCAATACCGACCGGTCTGCGGGCACGATGCTGTCGGGAGAACTGGCGCTGAAATACGGCCATGCCGGACTTCCCGACGATACGATCTGGTTCAAGCTTACCGGGGTTGCCGGGCAAAGTTTCGGTGCCTGGGTCACCCAGGGATTCACGCTCGAACTGATCGGCGAGGCCAATGACTATGTCGGCAAGGGCCTGTCGGGCGGTAAACTGATCGTTCGCCCCGATCCCGCCAGCGGGATCAACCCGGACGAAAGCATGATCGTCGGCAATACCGTCCTGTATGGCGCGGTGAATGGCGAATGTTATTTCCGCGGCATTGCCGGCGAACGGTTTGCCGTACGCAACTCCGGCGCTATTGCGGTTGTCGAGGGTGCCGGCGACCATGGGTGCGAATATATGACGGGCGGAATCGTCGTTGTCCTGGGTGAAACGGGCCGCAATTTTGCCGCCGGTATGTCCGGCGGGATTGCCTATGTGCTCGATGAGTCCGGCAATTTCGAACGTCGCTGCAACCTGTCCATGGTCGATCTGGAACCTGTCGAGGACGAAGAGGAAGTGATGGAGAAGCTCCACCGCTCCGATATCGAATCGCACGGGCTGGTCGATGTGAAATCCGATATGACCCGGTTCGATGCCGAACGTTTGCGCCAGCTTATCCAGAACCATGCGCATTACACCGCTTCGAGCCGCGCGCAGAATATTCTGGAAAACTGGGATGACTACCTGCCGAAATTCGTCAAAGTGATGCCGGTTGAATATCGCCGCGCATTGCAGGAATTGCAGGTCGAACAGACCGGCGAGATGAATATCGGGATGAGGAGAAGCTGATGGGCAAGGTAACGGGCTTCATAGAGATCGAACGGCACGACCGGACCTATAAACCTGCCAGCGACCGCATTCGGAACTATCAGGAATTCGTCATCCCGCTCGAGGAACGCGATCTTGAGCGCCAGGCGGCCCGATGCATGGATTGCGGCATTCCGTTCTGCCATAACGGCTGCCCGGTAAACAACCAGATCCCCGACTGGAACGACCTGGTCTATCGGGCGGATTGGGAGCAGGCATCGAATAACCTGCATTCGACCAATAACTTCCCGGAGTTCACAGGACGTATCTGCCCCGCGCCATGCGAGGCGGCCTGTACGCTCAATATCGACGATTCACCGGTGACCATCAAAACCATCGAATGCGCGATCGTCGACCGGGCATGGGAAGAAGGCTGGATCACGCCGAAGGTTCCCGATGCGAAAACCGGCAAGAAAATCGCCATCGTCGGTTCCGGTCCGGCTGGTATGGCGGCGGCGCAGCAACTCGCCCGGGTTGGCCACGACGTGCATCTTTACGAGAAGAACGAGAACCCCGGGGGTCTCCTGCGCTTCGGTATCCCCGATTTCAAGATGGAAAAGCATCTGATCGACCGCCGGATGGAACAGATGACCGCCGAGGGCGTGACCCTTCATTGCGGTGTACATGTCGGCGTCGATCTGAGCGCTGCCGACCTTGAAGCAAACCATGACGCCATCCTGCTGACTGGCGGTTCCGAGAAGCCGCGCGACCTGCCTGTCGAAGGGCGGGATCTGGACGGTGTCCACTTCGCGATGGAATTCCTGCCACAGCAGAACCGCCGTGTTGCAGGCAGCAATCTGGGGGGCGATGTCGAGCCGATCCTCGCGACTGAAAAACATGTCGTCGTGATCGGCGGCGGCGATACCGGCTCTGACTGTATCGGAACGTCGATCCGTCAGGGTGCGCTGTCGGTCACGCAACTTGAAATCATGCCGGAACCCCCGGAAAAGGAAAACAAGGGTCTGACCTGGCCACACTGGCCGCTGAAGATGCGTACGTCTTCAAGCCAGGCGGAGGGCGCCGAGCGCGATTTTTCCGTGACCACAAACAGCATGGGCGGGGAAGACGGGCGCGTAACCCATATCAACTGCCAGCGGGTCGATGAAAAATTTCAGCCGATTGCCGGTACGGAATTCGAACTGAAGGCGGATCTAGTTCTGCTGGCCATGGGTTTCGTGCATCCCATCGCCGAGGGCATGCTCGAAGAACTGGGTGTCGCGCTTGATGACCGCGGGAATGTGAACGCGGATACAGTCGCATACGCGACGAGCCACGAGAAAGTCTTCAGCGCCGGCGACATGCGGCGCGGGCAGTCACTGGTTGTGTGGGCAATACGCGAGGGCCGTCAGGCAGCGCACGCTATCGATAAATATCTTATGGGGACGACCGAGCTGCCGCGTTAGACCGGTCATTATTTCCCGTCGCGAGGAGCCGGACAATGGACGACAAGAAAGTGACGCATATTCCCGATCTCAGCTTCCGCTCGGCACTCGGACGGCTGGACGCGTCGAACCTGTTGCTGAAAGTCGCAGACGAGGTCGATACCGATCTCGAAATGACGAGCGTCCTGTTCAAGCAGACCGAACGCGCCATGCTGTTCAGAAACGTGCGCGGTTACGACACGCGGGTGGTCGGTAATTTCCTCGGCTGCGAGGAAAATGTCCTCGCGATCTACGAACACGATATTTCCGGCCTGCGCGATTTTATCGGCGACGGCCTCGCCAACCCGATCGCGCCGAAAAAGGTCGACGAAGGACCGGTGCAGGCGGTTTACCGGAATAATCCGGACCTGCTCGAATATCTGCCATTGCCGCGATATGCCCCCAATGACGGTGGGCGGTATATTTCCGGTGGCGTGGTCATCGCGAAAGACCCCGATACCGGGGTAAACAATGCGTCCTATCATCGCTTCATGCATGTGGAGGACAACAAGCTGCTGATCCAGCTCGATCTCGGGCGCGACCTGCGGGCGTTGTGGGAACGGGCGAAGGAAAAAGGCGAAGAACTGCCGATCGCCATTGTGATAGGCGCGGATGTCGGCCTGCAATATGCCGCCGGGATGATGGGGGCTCAGCTGCCGCGTGACATGGACGAGTACGAAGTGGCATCGGGCCTGTCGCGCAAGCCGCTGGAACTGATCGACTGCAAGACGATTCCGCTCCAGGTGCCGGCGGATGCCGAATTCGTCATGGAAGGCACGATCTCGCCCGACGTGGAGATGGAAGAGGGCCCGTTTCTCGAATTTGTCGGGTTGTATTCGGATGTCAGCCCGTCGCCCGTGACGACGATCAACTGCATCTATCATCGCGAGGATCCGATATGGCACGTGATCATGACCAAGGAAGCGCCCATCCTGCGCAAGCATGTGCTTGAAGGTGCGATCCTCAAGGCGGTCAAGGCGTCCGCGCCCTGCGTGACCGACGTCGCGCTGACGCCGGGGGGCCTCTACCGGTTCCACCTGCTCATTTCAGTCAACAAGCGTAGTGCGGCCGACGAAGGCTATCAGCGCAACGCCATTTTTGCCGCGATTGCCGCGCTGAAGGATCTCGATCTGGTCATCGTGGTCGATGACGATATCAATATCCATGACTGGGACGACGTCGAATGGGCCCTGGCCACGCGCTGGGATGCGTCGAAGGGACTTATCACGATGCCCGGCGCACGCGGACACGAATATGTCTCTATTTCGGACAAGGGCGTGCGGACGAAGGTGGGGATAGATGCGTCGCTCCCCTTCGGGTTCGCCGGCCGGTATCAGCGTGTCCCTGTGCCGCCGGCCGATCTCGACAAGTACGAGACCACGCTGGAACCGGGCGGGATCTGATCCGGCAATAAGCTGTCTGACCGATTGCTCTTTATTAATCGGAAGTCGACGGTCAGGGGCGCCGCCGCCGGACGGACCTTTGGCAACGCCAAGGATGACGCGGGAGATAACGCCGGTCCCGGTCTGTTATCGTGCGGCGGTGCCGGCCTGCTTTCTTGCCAAGTCCTACGCATGCTATGGTGTGTCTGCGTTTAAAGCAGAGTCCAGATTACCCATGACCACCGCAGAGACCCGCCCGGATACGGACCAACAGCTGTTTCGCATCGCGATCAATGCGTCTCATGCCAAGACCGGCGGTGGTGTCACCTATCTGCGTCAGATGCTGCCTCTATTGGCCGCCGAACCGGACGTCAGTCTGCATCTCATATTGCACAAGGAACAACTCGCGCTGTTCGACCCGGTCCCCGATGGAATCGACGTTCTGGTCTGTGACTACACGCCCCGTTTCTTTCCTACCCTTGTCTGGGAACAGTTCAGGCTGCCGGGAATAGCCCGGCGGCTGTCTGCAGATGTGCTCTTTTCGCCGGCCAATTTCGGACCTCTCTTTGCCCGGAATCATATTTTGCTGTTACGGAATGCGACGTCCGTCATCCGGCTGGCCCGCCGGCTCAAACCGCTGGCCTACTGGTTTATGCTGTCAGCCGCGACGATGGCATCGCTGCTGACGGCGCGGCGCGCGATCGCGGTGTCAAATTACGCGGCCGGTCTGCTGACATTCGGCATGAAAAGCGTGCGAAACAGGAAAGTCAGCGTCGTCTATCACGGTACCGCCCCGGTGGTGGCACCGCGCGAAGGCAATGAGGTGCCTGGTACGAACCTGCTGGCGGTGTCGGATATTTATATTCAGAAGAACTATCACACGCTTCTGCGCGCGTTTGCCATCCTGCGCGACAGCCGAAAGGACTTGACGCTGACAATCGTCGGGCGCGAGATAGACAGTCATTACGGCGATGCCCTCCGAGATCTCATGCGCGACCTTGGGCTGGGCGATGCGGTTCGGTTTGTCGGGCATGTTGATACCGCAGAGCTCGACACGCTTTACCGGGAATGCCAGCTTTTCATCTTTCCATCCGCCGTCGAAACTTTCGGCAATCCGTTGCTGGAAGCGATGGCCCACGGCGCGCCGATCGCCACGTCAAACGCTGCGGCAATGCCCGAAGTCATCGGTGATGCGGGTTTAACGTTCGATCCCGACAACGTTCAGGAAATGGCGGCCCGCATCACGACCTTGCTGGTCGATCCGGCACTGCGGGCGGAGTTGGGCAGGAGAGCCGCGCGGCGCGCCCGGTCCTTTACCTGGGAAGAGACAGCACGTCGCACGCTTGGCGTCTTGCGCGAAGCGGCGGGCCGTTAGCCGCACCTTAATGCCCGGCGAAAACCAGACCGCCGGCCCTTGTTTCCGCTGAACAACGGATTCCCGGCCCGGGTTTGTTCTGGTCACGTAATCTTTATGGGTCTATCTAGAGAAGAGCCCCCGCAACGGGGCGATTTAACGCGTCAGTTCATTATCATCATCGGTGTTTGCGCATTCTGGAGTGATCCGGAGCAGGTGCACCTTCAACAGGAGACGTTCAATGAAATCCCGTACGATCCTTGCCGCTGCGTTGGCTCTTGCCCTGCCTGTGCTGCCGGCGACACAGGCAAATGCCGCCGAAGAATTCGTTTTCACCGCAATCCCGGATCAGGATGAAAGCCAGCTCAAATCCCGTTTCGGGAAGATCGCCGGCTATCTGTCCAAACAGCTTGGCGTTCCCGTCAAATACGTGCCCGTTAAATCCTATGCTGCCGCTGTGACCGCATTCCGCAACAACCAGGTCCAGCTTGCCTGGTTCGGGGGGCTGTCCGGCGTGCGCGCCCGGGCCCTTGTGCCGGGTTCGACGGCAATTGCGCAGGGCAAGGAAGATCTCACCTTCGTTACCTATTTTATTGCCCATGCCAGCACAGGGTTGAAGGAAAGCAAGGAATTCCCGACCGCCATCAAGGGCAAGACCTTCACCTTCGGCTCAAAGGGATCGACTTCGGGTCGCCTGATGCCGGAATTCCATATCCGGAATAACTTCAAGGAAGCCCCGCAAAAAGTCTTCTCGCGCGTCGGGTTCAGCGGAGACCATTCTCGTACGATCGCGCTGGTGCAGTCAGGTTCGTACCAGGTCGGTGCCACGAATTACGCCGTCTGGGACCGCGACGTGAAGGCGGGTAAGATCGACACCAGCAAGGTCAGCGTAATCTGGCGGACGCCCACCTATCCCGATTACCAGTGGAGTATCCGCGGCGATGTCGATGCGAAATTCGGCGACGGATTCACCGACAAGGTTAAAAACAGCCTGCTGTCGATGAACGACCCGGATCTATTGAAGTCGTTCCCGAGATCGTCCTTCATTCCCGCGTCGAACGCAGATTACGCGCCGATCGAAAAGACGGCGAAATCGATCGGGCTTATCGACTGATGTCTCTGCTTGAGCTCAGGGATGAATCTGCCGGCTATAACGGCAAGGAAATTCTCAGCGGGCTCAATGCAAGGATCGATCCGGGCGAGCGGATCGCGCTCGTCGGCGAGAGCGGAGCAGGGAAATCCACCCTGCTCCGCCTTTTTTATGAACGGCTCGGGGCAAAAGCCGCGTTGATGCCCCAGGATGCTGCGCTCGTGCAGGCGCTGACGGTCTTTCACAATGTCTACATGGGACGGCTTCATCAGCGGTCCGTCTGGCGCAACCTGCGCAACCTTGTCTTGCCGGCACGCGACGACGTGGAAGATGTCCGGAAGGTTCTGGTCCCGCTACGGCTCGAAGAGAAAATGTTTTCCGGTGTCGGGCAATTGTCGGGCGGGCAATATCAACGTACCGCACTCGCGCGCGCGCTGTTCCATACAGGCGATATCATCGTCGCTGACGAGCCGGTGTCGTCGGTTGACGAGCATCAGGCCCGCGAGATCCTCGAGACCATGAATGCCCAAAAAAATACGGTGTTGCTGGCCATGCACGACCGCGCCCTGGCGATCGAGTTTGCCGATCGGATCATTGGCATGAAGGACGGCCGGATCGTTATGGACCGGAAATCGGCCGGCATGACCCCGGGCGATCTCGACGGTCTGTACCTGAACGGCGGCGCATGACAGATCGGCGCGATCCGTCACCGCTGGCGCGGACGACCTCGGGCTTTCTGTTCGTTGCGATTGTCTGTCTCGTCTTTGCCGATATCGCGATCTCCACCGTCGACCCCTGGCGCGAATTCGGCCTTCTGCTCGAAGGCATCGTGACGCCTGATTTCTACTCGACCGACAGCCTCGCGCTTGCGCTTGGCTACACGCTTGCATTTGCCCTGCTGGGTGTGGCGCTGGCCAATGTGGTCGGGTTCGGTCTGGCGTTACTTTTCCACCGGCGCGCGGTCCGGGTCGGCTGCGCCTTTATCCGTGCCATCCACGAACTGTTCTGGGCGCTGATTTTCCTGCAGCTGTTCGGCCTGTCGCCGCTGACCGGCGTGCTTGCGATAGCCATTCCCTATTCGGGGATTATCGCCAAGGTCTATGCCGAAATTCTCGAAGAGGCCGACCAGCGCCCGTTGAGTGCGGTGCCGGTCGGGTCGGGCCGCGCATCGGTATTCCTGTTTGTGAGACTGCCCGATGCCTGGGCGCATTTCCGGAATTATTCGATGTACCGGCTGGAATGCGGATTGCGGTCCAGCGCCGTACTCGGGTTTATCGGCCTGCCGACGCTGGGTTTCCACCTCGAATCCGCCTTCAAGCAGGGTCAGTATTCCGATGTTTCGGCGTTGCTGATCCTGTTCTACCTGATCATCGCGACGATGCGGATCTGGATGAAAAAGCCGCTGCTGCCGGTTTACCTGGCCGGGGCCGCCATCATCCTGCCGTGGAGCGTTGCGTTCTCGTGGTCGAATATTCTGCGCTTCTTGACCGTCGATATCGTCCCGTATCCACTGCGTGTCGGCGGCGACGGTTCGCTGGCGGCCTTTGGCGACTGGCTCGCGCTGCTGTTGTTCGACCAGGCGTGGCCGGGGGTTGTGGCGACAGTCCAGCTGACCATGATTGCATTGGTCGCGACCGGTTTCCTGACGTTGATTTTCTTTCCGCTGATCTCGCCGCTTCTGCTGGGCCGGGCCGCGCGCACCGGCGGACATACGTTTCTGGTGATCGCGCGGTCGACGCCGGAATACATCCTCGCGTTCATTCTGCTCAATCTGTGGGGACCGTCCATGTTGCCGGCGATCGTCGCCCTCAGCCTGCACAATGCGGCAATTATCGGGCATCTGATCGGGCGCTACACCGAAACCGTTCAGCTTCGGCTCGATGCCGTCAAAGGCGCCAACAGGTATTTTTACGAAGTGCTGCCCCGTGTTTACCGGCCGCTGCTGGCTTTGCTGTTTTACCGCTGGGAGGTCATCCTGCGTGAAACGGCGATTCTCGGCATTCTCGGAATTGCAACACTTGGGTTCTATGTTGATAGCGCGTTCGCCGATCTCCGGTTCGACCGGGCGCTGCTGTTGATCCTGATTACGGCGATGCTCAATATCTGCGTCGATGCGATTTCCCGGTCGATCCGGTCCCGACTGCGCCTTCAGACAACTCTGGAACAACGATAGTCCCATGCAGAAACCCGATACCCCTATTGTCAAAGACCTCGTGCTGATCGGCGGCGGGCACAGCCATGTCGCGGTGCTGAAGCGTTTCGGGATGAAACCGGTGCCCGGCGTGCGCCTCACGTTGATTTGCCGCGATGCCCATACGCCTTATTCAGGAATGCTGCCCGGATACGTTGCCGGGCACTACTCTTACGACGAAGCGCATATCGACCTCGGGGCGCTGGCGCGGTTTGCCAATGCGCGGTTCTATCATTCGACGGTGACCGGTCTTGATCTGCGGGAAAAACGCGTGATCTGCGACGACCGCCCGCCGGTGCCGTTCGAACTGGTATCGATAAATACCGGTTCCACTCCCAATACGTCCGGTGTGCCCGGCGCTACCGGTAATGTGGTTCCTGTAAAACCGATCAATAATTTCCTCGACCGGTGGGAGGCGCTCAGTGCACGTGCGATGGCGCATGAAGGCCCGTTGCGGATTGCCGTGGTCGGCGCCGGTGCAGGGGGTGTGGAAATACTGCTGGCAATCCAGTACCGGCTGAAGGAACTGCGTGCCGCTGCGGGTAAACCCGCCGACAACATCGATTTTCACCTGTTCAACAACGCCCCCGAGATTCTGCCGACCCATAATGCGACCGTGCGGCGGACGTTCATGGACGTGCTGCGTCGGCGGGACGTAAACCTTCATCTCGGCGAACCGGTCACCGAGGTCTCGGCTGGGCTGCTGAAGACCGGTGGCGGTGAACAGGTCGCCGCCGACGAAATTCTCTGGGTAACCGCGGCGGGTGCGCCTTCCTGGCCGGGCGAGGCGGGGCTCGACGTGGATGACGGCGGGTTCATCAAAGTCGGCGATACGCTGCAATCGACGTCGCATGCGGATGTGTATGCCGCGGGCGATGTCGCGGCGATGGTCAACCATCCGCGTCCGAAATCCGGTGTATTCGCCGTGCGCCAGGGAAAGCCGCTGGAGCGTAATCTGCGCCGCGCGCTCCTGGGGCGGACGCAACGTCCGTATCGGCCGCAGAAAAATTTCCTCGGGCTGATCTCGACCGGCGACAAATTTGCCGTGGCGTCGCGCGGTGGCTGGTCGGTCAAGGGCGAGGCGTTGTGGCGGTGGAAGGACTGGATCGACCGCCGCTTCATGGACAAGTTCAACGATCTGCCCGACATGGACGAGGACGAAACAACCGACCTGCCCGCCGGGCTGGCAAGCGCCGACGTGGTCAGGGAAATCTCCGCTATTGCCATGCGCTGCGGCGGATGCGGCGCCAAGGTTGGGGCTACCGTGCTCTCCCGTGCGCTCAATACGCTGACACCTGCGCCGCGCGACGATGTGCTGATCGGCCTGCACGAGCCGGATGACGCCGCCGTGGTCGAAGTTCCGCCGGGCAAGGTGATGGTGCACACCGTCGACTATTTCCGCGCGATGGTCGACGATCCCTATATTTTCGGCAAGATCGCTGCCAATCACAGTCTCGGCGATATTTTTGCGATGGGCGGCGACCCGCAGACCGCCCTTGCCGTGGCGACCGTACCGTTCGGTATCGAATCCAAGGTCGAGGATACGCTTACCCAGATGATGTCGGGCGCGATGGAAATCCTGAACGACACGAATTGCAGCCTCGTCGGCGGACATACCAGCGAGGGTCCCGAACTCAGCCTTGGCTTTGCGGTAAACGGCCTGATCGACAGGGACAAGATCATGCGCAAGGGCGGCATGAAGCCGGGCGACAAGCTGATCGTCACCAAGCCGATCGGCACCGGTACGCTTTTTGCCGCCGATATGCGCCACAAGGCAAAGGGAAGGTGGATCGCCGCGGCTCTCGATCACATGGTGATGTCGAACCGGCTGGGCGCGCAATGCCTCGTCGAGCACGGTAGCCGGGCGGCGACCGACATCACCGGGTTCGGCCTGCTTGGCCATCTCGTGGAAATGGTGCGCGCGTCCGAAGTCGACGTCGAACTGGTTCTCGATGCCGTACCGATCATGGAGGGCGCCGAAGATACCGTGCGCGCCGGCATTGTCTCGTCGCTACAGCCGCAGAACGTGCGCCTGCGCCGGGCAGTGGCCAACCTGGAAGAAGCGGGCAGGGACCCCCGCTACCCGCTGATTTTCGATCCGCAAACGGCGGGTGGTCTGCTCGCCAGTGTGCCGTCGGATCGGGCGGATGCCTGCGTTGCCCGGCTGATCGAACTCGGTTACGCACGTACCATGATCGTCGGCGAGGTGCTGAAACAGTCGGACCGGCTGGAACCGATCACGGTGCGGGTCTAGTCAGACCGTTGCGCCTGCTTTGGGCAGCAAGGCGGCATAGACGGTCTGGCAGACCGGTGTCTCGATACCTGCTTTGCGCCCCAACCGCACGACCGTGCCCGCGAGCCAGGGCAGTTCCAGCTTGTTGCCCGCTTCGAAATCGTGATGCATCGACGATGTCATATCGACTGGCAGGCCATCGGCAAAATCGAGGCGGGTTTCGCCGAAATCTTCCGGCAGGTCCACGCCGATGGCGCGGCCGACGGCAGTCGCTTCCCGCATCACGCCGAGCAGGAATTCACGGCTTTCCGGGTTTTCGCGGATCGGGCCAAGGGTCGTGCGCATCAAGGTGGTCGTGGAGCTCAGCCCGACGAGAAACACGAATTTCTCCCACAGGGTGCGTTGAATGTCGTTGCTGGTTTCGGCGGTGATTCCGGCCGTCGTCATCATGTCCTGCAGTGCGGCCAGGCGGGCGGAAACGCTGCCGTCGGGTTCGCCCATCACAATACGCTGCATGGTGCCGATATGCCGGATCACGCCCGGATCCGAAATGGAGCTGGCGATAAACGCGACGCCGCTGATCAACCGTTCGCGGCCGACAATCGGGGCGAGGATATCGTCGCAATCGACGCCGTTCTGCAGCGAAAGGATCGTTGTATCGGGTCCCAGCATAGGCAGGATCGCCCTGCCGACGGCCTCCGTGTCCCATAATTTGACGCCGATAATCACGTAGTCGACCGGTGCCACATTTGCCGGGTCGTCGGTGACGTTGACCGGGTCGATGGTCGCATTGCCCATATCCCGGCTGTCCAGCCGCAGGCCGTTCTTGCGCATTGCCGCCAGGTGACGTCCGCGGGCGATAAAGGTGACCTCGGCCCCGGCTGCCGCCATCCGGCCGCCGAAATAGCCGCCGATGCCGCCGCTGCCCATCATTGCAATCCGCATGGTCAGATCCCCATTTCTTTCAACAATGCTCTCCACGCGGCCTTTTCCTTTGCAGGCGCGAACAGGTTCTTTTTCGCCCGGCACTGGCGCGCCAGGGATGGCAGGAAGGCCGGGTCGGTCTCGGCGCGCTGCAGAAGCGCTGCCAGAGCGACTTCGTCCGTCGCCGGGAAATAGCCTTGGTAATCCGGACCCAACAGTCCGATATTGCCATCGATATTTGAGGCGATCACCGGCACGCCGCAGACAATGGCTTCGGATACGATATTCGCGCCGCCTTCCATGATCGACGAAATGACCATGGCGTGGCTGCGGGCGAACTGACGGCGGACCTGCCAGCCCGGCACCTCGCCGCGCCAGACGAAACGTGAATTCCCTGCCATTTCGGCGCGGGCATCCCTTGCCCAGGACTCTCCGATGGCCTTGCCCAGATGAACAATGCGCAGTTTTGAGTCTGCGGATACGAGCCGGGCGGCATAGGCGGCGCGCAGCGAATCCTTCTCTTCACGCAAGTGACCCGCGATGCAGACTTCGAACCACCGCGTCGACGGCCGGCGGGGCGTTTTGAGCGGCGGCGAGGACTGATGAATGACACGAAGTTTTCTGCCGAATCTTTCGGGAATGGCCTGGTGCACCAGGTCGTGCAGGCAGACAAGCCTCGACGCCCGGTCCATTGATCGTAACGTGTCTTCCGGATGGCTATGCTGGAAGCGGTAGACATCCGTGCCCGCCAGCAGGACGACCAGCGGTTTGTCAGGATAATGTTCAGAGAACGCCCGAATCGATTTCGCCGACCGCCAGGCATGGACGGCGACCATCATGTCCGCGCCCGCGCCGTCGCTGTCTTCCGATATTTTCACCCGGTGACCGAGGTCCCGCAGAATCCGTGCCCATCGGACGGCTGTCGTGCGATTTCCGGCGCGCGACTGTTTCCCTGCCGGGGTGACGAGGCTAATCTCCATGGGCCCAAGGTAACGAAGAATCATGACCGCACAAGTTTCCTCAGACGACCTGATTTCGATTTTGCGGAGTGCGCGACAGCGGACGCTGGAGCTGCTGGACGGTCTTACCGACGAACAGCTTGTCGGCCCGCAATTGCCGATTCTCAACCCGACGATCTGGGAAATCGGGCATGTGGCCTGGTTTTATGAATATTTCATCCTGCGGCAGGAAGACGGCCGGCAACCACTGCTTGAGCGTGGCGATATGCTCTACGATTCGATCGCTGTCGCCCACGACACCCGCTGGGAGCTGCCGGTCTACCCGCTGGATGAGATGAAAGACTATATGGCGACGGTGCTGGACACGCTTGTGGACCGTCTCGATAGCGGCCTTGCCAGCGAACGTGACAGCTATCTGTATCAGTTCACGGCTTTCCACGAGGACATGCATGACGAGGCATTCACCTGGGCGCGTCAGACGCTTGCCTATCCGACACCCGTCTTTCAACCGGATCGTCTGACAGTGGCCCAACGGCGTGCCGTTACCGGCGCGCTGGATGGCGATGCGGATATCCCCGGCGGTTCTTTCCGGCTCGGTTCCCGGCCCGATGACGGCTTTGTCTTCGACAATGAAAAATGGGCACATGACGTTGTCGTCGCGCCGTTCCGCATGGCGCGCGCTCCCGTCACCTGCCGTGCGTTTGCCGAATTTGTCGAGGATGGCGGATATACACGCGATGCACTGTGGTCCGCAGACGGGCTTGCCTGGCGCCGGGAGACAGGGGCCGAGCACCCGGTTTACTGGAGAAGCGATGCTTCCGGCGGATGGCACGTGCGGCTGTTCGACAAATGGTCGGACTTAGCCCCGGATGCGCCCGTTGTTCACGTGAACTGGCATGAAGCGAATGCTTATTGCCAATGGGCCGGCCGTCGCCTGCCGAGCGAGGCCGAGTGGGAGTTCGCAGCGACAATGCGACCCGATGGCAACCGCGGACTGGCAAAGTTCGACTATCCCTGGGGCAATGATCCGGTCACGCCGGACCGCGCCAACATGGACGGGTTCGGTATGGGATGCGCCGATACGGCGGACTACGCGGCGGGCGACAATGCGTGGGGCTGCCGTCAGTTGATCGGCAATGTCTGGGAATGGACGGCGGATACGTTCAACCCGTTCGACGGCTTCGCACCCGATGATTACAAGGAATACTCCCAACCGCTTTTCGGGGAGACCAAAGTGCTGCGCGGCGGGTCGTGGGTAACGCGCAGCCGCTATATCAATGCGAAATACCGGAACTACTTTCCGCCGGACCGTCTGGATATTTTTGCCGGCTTCAGGACCTGCGCGGAGCTTTGAGTTTTATATGAAACGTTTTCATATTGAAATGTTAGACGCGCCTGTCTAGAACTAGGCTCGACAAATTCCGCCTGAGCGGCGGGAATAACCAGATACGAAGGGGAGACCGACATGCAAGGCAAGATCGCGCTTGAGGAACACTACGCTATCGAGGACACGCTACAGGATTCGAACGGTTACCTGCCGCCGGAAACCTGGGAGGAACTCTCCGGCCGCCTGATGGATATCGAGGGCCGCCGTATCGACGAGATGAATCAGAATGGCGTCGAAATGATGATCCTGTCGCTCAATGCGCCTGCGGTCCAGGCCATCCATGATCGCCGGAAGGCGAATGAGATCGCGAAAAAATCGAACGATATGCTGGCCGAATGGGTCCAGCGCAATCCGGGCCGGTTTCGCGGTTTCGCGGCATTGCCCCTGCAGGATGTCGATATGGCCTGCGCCGAAATGGAACGCTGCGTGAACGAACTCGGATTCGTCGGTGCGCTGGTCAATGGTTTCTCGCAGGTGGATGTCGAGGAATCGGCACTGTATTACGACCTGCCGCAATACCGCCCGTTCTGGGATGTGGTGGCAAAACTCGACGTGCCGTTCTATCTGCATCCGCGCAACCCGCTGCCCAGCATGGCGCAGATTTACGAAGGTCATCCCTGGCTGTTGGGGCCGACCTGGGCCTTCGGTCAGGAAACCGCGGTGCATGCGCTGCGTCTGATGGCGTCGGGGCTGTTCGACGAACATCCGAACCTTCAGATCGTGCTCGGTCACATGGGTGAAGGTCTGCCCTACAGCATGTGGCGGATCGACAATCGCAATAAGTGGGTGGGCGATGAACGCGGTTATCCGGCACAGAAGATGCTGGGCGAGTATTTTCAGAACAATTTCTACATCACCACGTCGGGTAATTTCCGCACCCAGACCCTGATCGACGCCATGTTGGAGATTGGTGCAGACCGGGTTCTGTTCTCGGCCGACTGGCCCTTCGAAAACGTCGATCACGCGGCGAACTGGTTCGATACCTGCACGATCAGCGAAGCCGATCGCATCAAGATCGGCCGGACCAATTCGATGGACCTGTTCCGGATCAATCTCTGACCAAAGCGCCGGCGGCCTGGCGCCCCTGCTGTCAGGCGATCAGGCCGCCCTCGCTTTCATAGGCATCGAGCTTTTTACGAAGTTCCGCCACGAGCGGCCGGATTTCGGTATTCGCCGCCTTGTCCGCTTCGTCCAGCGCACAGGCCATCGCGGCTGCCGTGTAGCGTTTCCGGACGGCCTGCATCGCAGGTGACTGAGGGTCTTTTGCCGCCGTGTTTACGATCAGGTCTACCATGCGTTCGATTCCGTTCAGGCGACCGTAGAGCAGGTCGACTTCCCGGAGGCGGCGGCTCAAAAAGCCTTTGAACGCACCCATTCCAGCGGATTCGAGCGGCGTGGTCCGATCGCCCACGATCCGTGCGTCATAGGGTGAAATACGCAGCGTTTCGACCGTGATCGGATCGGTGACACCCGCCGTTTCCATCAGCGGATAGATCATCACGTCGTTATACGGGAACGCAATCAGTTCGCGGGCGACATCACGGCGTACCGCCTCCGGCAATTGCATGATGGCATCGGCAATGTTGCGGTTCTCATCGACACCGATGGCCCGGAACCGGCCGGAAACCGCCTCGAATATATCCGACAGCATCTCTCCGTATTGCGTGACGACACTTTCCGGCCTGCCGGCAAGGACCTCAAGCAGGGCGTCGATATCATCGCCGATTATATCTTCAATCCGGCTGAGGTCGTTGCCGGTATCTGTTATGGCGACCTCATAGCGGCAAACCACGTCGGCAAGGCTGCGCTTGCAGGCATCAAGACCGGCACGGTCGGTCTCCTCATCGTACGCCGCATTCACCACTTTAACGATTGCCCGTATGCGACGGAGCCGGAAAGGTATGTCGAAAGCCTGCAACAAGGCGATCTGGTTCTCTGTCAAAGCCGATGACATGCCGCTTTTTTTTGCCGCTAGCGGGTCGAGAACATTCTCGGGACGGTTGGTCATCCATAGCCGCACGATGCGACGCACCGCAAATGCGTGGCGTGATTCATAAGGCAGGTTAAGCGCCCGGCAGGCGATGTCCGCATAGACGTTGGACGCGCTGCGCAGTTTCAGCCCGACATAGCCGAGATAGCCGGACATCGGGTCGGCCCGCAGGCGGGCATTCGCCTCGCGACGCCAGCCTTCCAGCCGGTCTTCGGTGATCGGTCCGTCGAGATCGCCGGCAACGGTTTCCACAAAGGCGTCCGTCGCCGGACGGTTCGCCGCCTGAAATTCAAGAATTCGGCCGACGGTCTCGTTGCGCTGCTGAAGCGCGCGCAGGTCGCCCAGGATCGGTTCGTTCCGGAAGAGCCGGAACATATTGCCCAGCATATCCTTGGTCAGTGGGCCGTTATCGGGAGCCGCATCGATTTCGCGTTCGGGGTCGGGTTCGATATAGGCGACGACCCGGCGGACTTCGAAGTCAGCCGGTTTGGCTTCGATGGCCCGGGTCACGTGCGTGAACGGGCGGTTGTCGAGCACGCCGCCATCGACCATGCGGGCTTTTCTGGCGTCGAAACCGCTCAGGCGATGTTCCCGCAAATGCGTATCGGTGAATTCGTCTTCGGAGGGGGTCGTAGCGCCTGGCTGTCCTTCGAGAAAATTCCGGCGGATTTCCTTGTAGGTCGCGGGCGCGAAGGCGAGGGGGAACCCCGCAGTCGTTCTGGCTCCATAGGTGAGATCGAAATCGGTAACCCCGTGTGCCGCCGGGTCATCGGCGCGCACGCGGTATGTCATCACGTGGGCATGGGTCCGTTCGTACAGATCCGCGGGGTGATACCGGCGGCTGACGGGAAGATGGCGGGGCCACCCATGCAGGTCCGTTCTGGTCAGGAACAGGTCGAACGTTCCGCGCGTCGGCAGCAATGGCTCGCTTTTCGTATTCTCGGACATCCGGCGCAGCGACGCGGCAATGATCGTCGTGAAAAAATCGCCCTTTAGCGGCGACTTCTGTGGATCTTTGGTCGAGACCAGCGTGTAGACGGTATCGCGTATCCACGTCCATTCGAGCGTCGTCTGTTCCCGAAGACCCTTACGGATGCCCTTCAATGTCGGGAAAATGCGCAGCACGTTCTCGGCCGTCCGCAGGTACCAGGGCATCCGGTCGGGCTCGCCCCGCAGGTTTTCGATATCTGCATCGTCGAGCCAGACATCGTTCAGCACCGACGCATCGGCGCCCTGTACGATTGCCTTGAACATGGCGGCACCGTTTACACCCCCCGCAGACGTGCCCGCGACGGCATCCACGACGACCCGAAGCTCGTCTCCGTTTTCCGACTCTTTCAGCTCGGTCAAAAGATCGCGATAAACCACCGACGTGCTGTCGAGGCTTGCGCCGTCGCTGTCCTGCATCGCGCGGGAGGCCCGCAGCGCCTGCCAGATTTCCGTAACGACACCATTGATATAGACGGCAAGCGCAACCCCGCCATACAGCACCAAACCTATCCGTAATTCTTTCATCCGGCCCACCTCTCGTGATTATTCTACCGGTGCGAACGCCACCGCACCGGCTTCTACCCGCACTTATTGTTCGGTGGAATTATTCGAATAGCAACTCGGAAATTGAGCCCTGGCCGTTCGGTCAGGCGGTTCGCCTGGCAGGCAGCGCGATCGAGGCGACATAAATCAGCGCGGATGCGACGACGATCCCCGGACCCGACGGCAGGTCCCACAACAGCGACCCCTGCAGCCCCAACGCAACGGCGAGAGAACCTGCGACGGCGGCAAGGACCGCCATTTGTTCCGGTGTGCGCGAAAATCGCCTTGCCGTCGCCGCCGGGATGATGAGGAGTGCGGTAACCAGCAGGATGCCGACAATTTTCATTGCCATCGCAATCACGAGGGCAAACAACGTCATAAAGGCGATCTGGGTGCGCAGGACGTTGACGCCCTCCGTACGTGCGAGATCTTCGTGCACGGTGATGGCGACAAGATCTTTCCATAACCATGCCAGAACGCCGAGCGCGATGGTGCCGCCGCCATACACCCACCCGATATCGGTGGGGGTGACGGACAGAATGTCGCCAAACAGATAGGTCATCAGGTCGATTCGCAGCGCCGAGACGAAAGAAACCGAGATCAGGCCCAGGGCAAGCGACGAATGCGCCAGAATGCCGAGCAGGGTGTCTTCGGCCAGATGCCGCTGACTCCGCAGATACACCATGCCGATCGCGATGGTCAGGCAGACGCCGACAATGCCGATATTGACGTTAATTCCCGCCAGAAATCCGATTGCCACCCCGAGCAGGGCGGAATGGGCAAGGGTATCGCCAAAATAGGCCATGCGCCGCCAGACGACGAACACGCCGGTCGCCCCCATAACGATCGCGACGCCGATCCCGGCGACAAGTGCATACAGAACGAAATCAGGCATGATGATGGTCGTGGTCGTGCGCATAGACGGCGACGGTCGATGCGGCTTCGCCGAACAGCTCAAGATACGCGGGGTCGGTCGAGACGTCTCCCGGCAGGCCCGAGCAGCAGACGTGTCCGTTCAGGCAGATCACACGGTCGGTTGCCGACATGACAAGATGCAGGTCGTGCGATATCAGAAGGATGCCGCATTGCCGGTCGTCCCGGATTCGGCGGATGAGTTCGTAGAATTCAACCTGGCCGTGGATATCGACATTGGCTGTCGGTTCGTCCAGCACCAGCAGATCCGGTTCGCGCAGCAGCGCGCGGGCCAGAAGAACGCGTTTCAGCTCACCGCCCGACAGCATTCGAATCTCCTGTCCGAGTATGTCGTTGGCGCCCACGTCGGCCAGAATGTCCGCAAGCATTTCCGGGTCGGTTTCGCCGGACATTTCAAGAAACCGGCGCACATCGAGGGGCAGCGTGCGGTCGACGGTCAATTGCTGCGGCGTATATCCGACCGTAATTCCCGCCATCCGTTCAACATGGCCGTTCTCTGTTTTTTCCAGCTCCAGCAGCGCGCGAACCAGCGTCGTCTTGCCCGATCCGTTGGGGCCGATCAGCGTCACGATTTCGCCGCGCGAAACCTGGATGTCGACGTCGTGCAGAACCGTGCGCCGCCCGTGACGCACGCTGATTCCCGTGCCGCGCACCAGGACTTCGCCGATCTGGAGCGCGCCGTCAGGCATGCCTTTCCCCGGCGCAGTTGCGACACAGGCCGCGTACTTCAATTGTCTGATGCGATACGTCAAAGCCGACGGTTTTCGCCTTTTTGGCGATCAGTTTCGCGATCTCGGGATCGTCAAGTTCACCGACCTGATGACATTCTCCGCAGATCAGAAACTGACCCACATGGTCGCTATCGGGCCGGTCACAGCCGACAAACGCGTTCAGGGATTCGATCTTGTGTGCAAATCCATGGTCGACAAGGAATTCCAGCGCCCGATAAACCGTGGGCGGCGCGGCGGCACGCGATTCGTTCCGGAGTTCGTCCAGAATTTCATAGGCGCCGATCGGCGCATGGCGGCTCCAGACGATCTCCAGCACCTGGCGGCGCAAGGGTGTGAAGCGCAACCCGTGCCTATCGCAGTGTTGCTGGGCGGCGTCGAGCGCCTCGGCGATGCAGGCCGCGTGGTCATGCTCATGCGACGGGAAGGCTGTCGCAGATATATTCTTTGTCATCTTTGTGTCTCCACTCGGGTGGTTGCCCGTCGATACGCAACTTTATCGTCGTGATGTGTAACATTGTAACATGAATTGTTTGACGGACAGCATTACGCATGGCATATCGATAATGTAATAATATAACATATATTGGCAGGCCCGTGTTTCGCATATTTATCGTATCTTCTCTTGTTGTTCTGGCCGTCGGCTGTTTAACGCCGAGACCCGCCCTGGCGGATCCGCCGAAGGTGGTTGCCACGATTCCGCCCCTGCATTCTTTGGCAGCCATGGCGATGGAGGGGGTTGGATACCCGGACCTGCTGCTCGGTGGTGGGGAAACCCCGCACAGCTATGCGCTGCGGCCGTCGCATTCCCGCATGCTGGCCTCCGCCGATATAATTATTCGTATCGGCGACGGCTTCGAGGGGTTTCTGAAAAAGCCACTCCGCTCGCTGGCGCGGCGCGCTACGATTTTGCAACTGGATGTGTTGCCGGGTGTCGTTAGGTATGCCAACCGGGACGGGGGCGATCGTCACGAACATGATCATCACGGTCATCAGCACAATAACGCCGGTGGTCCCGACAGTGGTATAGATCCGCATCTCTGGCTCCACACCGGAAATGCGGTTGTGATACTGCGGGCCATATCCGCCGCCCTGTCCAAGGCCGATCCCGAGAACGCCCCAGTTTACAAGGGAAACGCCGCGCGCGGCGCGATCCGCTTGCGTGCCCTGAAGATGGAGATCGACCGTATCGTTGCGCCTGTACGGGACCGGCCCTATTTCGTGTTCCATGATGCGTGGCAGTATTTCGATCGCGAATTCGGTCTCCACGGTGGCGGGGCGATTGCGATCAGCCCCGAGAGAAAGCCGGGCGCCCGGCGTCTGGCGGAAACGCGCGAACGCATCCGGGCCACCGGTGCCCGCTGCGTCTTCGCCGAACCGCAGTTTCCGCCGGCTCTGGTGAAAACCGTGATCCGCGGGACCGCGGCGCGGCTTGCGTTTCTCGATCCGCTGGGCGCAGGCCTCGTCAACGGGCCCGGACAGTATTCTGTTCTGATGCGCAATCTCGCAAACGGCATCGCCTCTTGCCTGCAGACGTCATCCCGCTAGGCTGTTTAAAAAGCCACCCGAAAGGATGCAGGATGACCAATGAAACACTGCCGGACGATATAGATCCGCAATCCCGGTGCAGGCTGCCTTTTCCCGATCGCGAAGGGCTGGATGAAGATGCGCGGAAAACCTACGATTCCCTGGCGGATCCGTCGGGGGGTTCGCTGGCGGGTCTGCGCGGTCCCGGCGGTATACGGCTCCACAGCCCGGAACTCTCGCGCGGGCTGCGCCCGGCAAATATCCGCCTGCGCGATCCCCGCGTTATCGATGCCCGGACCCGCGAACTCGCCATCCTGATCACGGCACGGGAACATGACTGCGAGTTCGAATGGGCGGCCCACGAAGCGGAAGCAAAGAGCGAGGGCGTCTCCGACGAGGTGGTCGAGGTCGTTCGCCATCGCCGCCCGACCGCCGGCCTCACGGAACCGGATGCGGCGCTGATAACCTTCGGTCGCGAACTGTTCGGCGACCACCGGGTAACGCCGGAAACCTATGCCAGGGTGGCGGCGCTTTTCGATAGGCGGACACTGGTTGATCTGGTCAACCTGATGGGTATGTACGCAATGACGGCGGCATCGCTGATTGCCTTCGACGCACAGCTTCCCGAGGGAATGCCGCCCGGTTTGCCGCCGCGCTAGTCGCCTGCCGGATCCTTCAGCCTCCGAGGCCGTCCGGTTCCAGGTCGACTTCGAGCGCCTGCAGCACCCGAGAATGAGATATATAAGCGCCGACCATCAGCGTCAGTTCGACAATCTGACGGTTGCTGAAATGGTCGCGCAGCGGCACGAAGACGTCGTCCGGCACGACGATGTCGCGTGTCATGGCATCGACATAGGCGAGGGTGGCGCACTCGGCATCGCTGAACAGGTGTGCGCTTTGCCAGTCGGCGAGCGCATCGCACTCTTCCTGGGTCATGCCTTCCGCAAGGGCGAGTTTCGGAACATGCTGGCGCAGGACATATGCCGACGACACCAGGTGTCCCAGCCGGATGATGACGATCTCGCGCAACCGGCCGTCGATCTCGGTTCCCCAGCGGATTTTGTTGATATGCTCAAACCAGCTCTCGGCCAGTGGCGGGCTGTGCAGCAGCGTGCGGTAAACGTTTATCAGCCGACCCCGGCGTCCGCTGAGCACGCGGTCGACGAATGCCGCTTCGTCGGGAACGTCTTCGGGATCGAGTAAGGGAACGCGGGCCATGGCTTTCTGGTCCTCTTGCTGCTATTTGCGTGATGGAATGGAATGAATACCACAGCGTCAGCAGGAGAAACCAGAATGTCCAATATCGTCGTGCAGGATGACAAAATCCTTCGATTTCTCGAGGTTATCCTGGACCCCGACGTCTCTGCCGAGCGGGTCGAGGCTTTCCGCGACTACCTGTCATTCGATGTGGCCGATCCGGATGCGTGGTTTGACGAACAGCGCCGTCTTGCGGCGTCGATATATCCGTCAAAAATAACGATGGTGGAAGACGATGCAGCGATGCGCACGGCTTTACCCGATGCGGATGCGGTCGTCAGCGAGAGCTTTTCCATCGGCAAAGCAGAGTTGGAGACAGGGAAAAATCTGAAGCTGGTCCAGAAGTTCGGTATCGATGCGCGGAATGTCGATCTCGCTGCCTGCGCTGCTGCCGGGGTGCCGGTACGAACGTTGCGCCGCCGCGTCAACGGTACCGTTGCGGAACACGCCATCCTGCTCATGATGGCAGTCGGTCGCAAACTGACCGAAACCGATGGCGCGCTCGATTTCGCGTCGCTGCAGGCATTGGGATACAAGCCGGCGAAGTTTCACCCCGATCATGTCGCCGGGGCGAACTGGGCCCGGGTTCACGGCCTTAAAAGTCTTCAGGGTGCCACCCTCGGTGCCCTCGGCCTTGGCGAGGTCGGTCGCGAGGTGGCGACGCGGGCAAAGGCGATGGGGATGGAAATCCTGTACTTCCAGCGGACGCGCCTGCCAGCGGAGATCGAGGCGGAATCCGGCGCGCGATATGTGTCCTACGACGAATTGCTCGAAGCGTCCGATTTTATCAGCGTGCATCTGCCGCTGAATGAATCGACCGAGGGTATGGTTGATTCCGCATCCTTCGCACGGATGAAACCCGGTGCGATTATTGCGAATATTTCCCGTGCGCAGATTATCGACCGCGATGCGATGATTGCTGCGCTCGACAGCGGGCGTCTGGGTGGCGCCGGGCTCGATGTGCATTATGCCGAGCCGGGCGATCCGGACGAGCCTCTGAAAACCTATTCCAATGTCATTCTCAGTCCGCATGTCGCTGTGGCCCAACGGGCGCATAATATGGCGGATACGGCGGAAATGGTTGCAAACCTGACGGCGGCGCTCGGTGGTTAGCTGAAAATCCAGTTATCGACGGTCAGGTCTACCGCATCGATGCTTTGGAGAGTGGCGACCGTCGAATAATCGCTGCTGCCCGTCGTATCGATCTGGACCAGCGTATCGGAACCGCTTTGGACGGCGCGGGCGCGTCCGTCGCCCAGCGCGTCGGCACCGCCGTAGCCAACGGCCGCGAGGATGCCGATCAGGTCGAGTGCATCTCCGTTGGCGCCGGTTTCGAAGTCGGTGATCACATCGCCGATTTCGGACAACGCGTTGTAATCGAAGATGTCATCTCCGAGTCCGCCGGTCATCGTATCGATATCATCGCCGCCCCTTAGCGTATCGTCTCCGGCTTCGCCGAACATGCGATCCCGCCCCGCCTCGCCGTTGAGGATATCGTTTCCGTCTTCGCCGCGCATCCAGTCATTACCGCCATCGCCGTTGAGCGTATCGTTTCCCGTGCCGCCAAGCATCGTATCAGCGACCGACCCGCCATTCAGTGTGTCGTTACCGGCATTGCCGTAAAGCGTATCGCTGCCGCCGTTGCCGGTCAGAACGTTGTTGCCGCTATTGCCGTTGATGACGTTGTTTCCGGAATGCCCGGAGCCGTTGATATCGGACGACCCCGTCAGGGTCAGGTTCTCGACATTTGCGCCGATCGTCCGTGTCACGCCTGAGAGGACGATATCCGTACCTTCGCCGGCGTTCTCGGCAACCGTGTCGCTGGATTCATCGACGACGAACGTATCGTCGCCGGTGCCCCCGGTCATCGCGTCCGCGCCGGTACCGCCATCGATATAATCGTTGCCCGCCCCGCCGTTGAGAATGTCGTTGCCACCGTTTCCGTACATCGTGTCGTTGCCGCCCAGAGCATTTATGTTGTCGCTCGTCTCAAGCCCGATCAGCGTGTCGTCGCCAGATGTCGGATCGACCGACAGTCCGATGAAATCGCTTTCCAGGAGCTGGGCTTTGGTCACGTTCTTGATGGTAATCGTGTTGCCGGACAGGGTAATCACCGCATCGCCCGATACATCTGCCGTATTCGATAAAAGGTCCGCGAAGTTCCCGACGGTCAGGTTGTCGAGATCGATGCTGTCGAAATTCACCGTGAAATCGTGGAGGATATCGGCGCCGAACCCGGCATTGAAGACGAAGGTATCTCGACCCGATCCTCCGCGCAGGTCGTCATCGCCGGTACCGCCGTCAATCGTGTCGGTTCCGGCGTCGCCGTATAAGGAATCGGATCCGGCGCCGCCGTCGATGATGTCGTTGCCGCCAAACCCGTAAATAATGTCACTGCCGCCATCGCCCGACAGCGTGTTTATGCCGCTGTTTCCCTGCAGGAAATTATCACCGGTGTTGCCGGTACCGTCCAGATTGCTGCTCCCGGTCAGGGTCAGGTTCTCGACATTATTTCCGAGGGTGTAGGTAACGGAACTCTCCACGACGTCGGTGCCTTCGTCCGCGATTTCGGTGACCGTGTCCGACACGCTGTCGACGATATATGTATCGTTTCCGGCATTGCCTGACATGCTGTCGTCGCCGGTTCCGCCATCCAGCGTATCGTTGTCGTCTCCGCCCGACATGATGTCGTTTCCGGCATCGCCGTAGAGTATATCGTTCCCTTCCTCGCCTTCGAGCGTATCGTTCCCGCCTGCGCCGTGAAGAGTATCCTGGTCGTGGCCGCCCAGCAGCCAATCCGCCACGGACCCGCCCCACAGGATATCGTCGCCGCGGAAGCCGTATATGGTGTCGGTACCCCCGTTTCCCGTCAGCGTGTTGTTGGCGGCGTTGCCGCGGATTTCGTTGGTGCCGCTGTTTCCGTCGCCGTTCGTGTTGTCGAAGCCGGTCAGCTTCAGATTCTCGATATTGGCGCCCAGGGTCCAGCTGATCGAGGATTCGATACCGTCGGTGCCTTCGCTCGCATTTTCGTTTGTGATATCCCCGACATCGTCGACGACAAAAATGTCGTCGCCCGTGCCGCCTGTCATCGTATCGGCGCCGGTATGTCCGATCAGCCGGTCATTTCCTGCGCCGCCGGTTATGGTGTCATCGCCCGCACCGGCGTTTATCCAGTCATTGCCGCCGAGGCCGTTAATCATATCGTCGGTTCCGTAACCGTACATCGTGTCGTCGCCCGAGGTGCCGTTGAGGTGGAGCCCGAGGAAATCGACCTGAGACAAAGCGGATTTCAGTACCCCGGTCAGGGTGAACGTATCGCTGCCGATGGTGATGACGGCGTTGCCGCCCACGTCGGCGATACCGGACATCAGTGTCGTGAAATCGTTGATGCCCGACGGGCGGATGTCTATCTGATCGAACCCGGCCACGTAGTCGTTGATCGTATCGTCGCCCGTCCCGGTCGAGAATACGAACATATCCCTGCCGGCGCCGCCGCGCAGCGTGTCGTTGCCCGCCCCACCGTCAATATTGTCGGCGCCCGCATCGCCGAACAGCGAATCGGCGCCTGTCCCGCCGCTGAGGGTATCGTTTCCGGCGAAACCGAAGATGATATCGTCGCCGGCATTGCCGGTCAGCGTGTTGATGCCGCTATTCCCGCGGATGAAGTTGTCGTCCGCGCTGCCCGTGGCATCCAGGTCGCTGCTGCCGGTGAGGCGGATGTTCTCGACGTTGCTGCCGAGGGTGTAGCTGACCGAGCTTTCGACCAGGTCCGTCCCTTCGCCGACACTCTCGGTCACGGTGTCGGATGCGTTGTCGACGATATAGGTATCGTCGCCGGCGCCGCCTGCCATGGTATCCGCGCCCGCGCCGCCGTCGATCCGGTTGCGCCCCGCGCCGCCGGTGATCGTGTTGGCAACGCTGTTACCGGTCGCGTTGATATGTCCCGACCCCACCAGGGTGAGGTTTTCGAGGTTGCTGCCCAGCGTGTAGGTAATATGGCTCTCGACCGTGTCCGTGCCTTCGCCGGAATTTTCAGCAACTGAATCTCCGGCGTTATCGACAACAAAAGTATCGTCGCCGGTGCCGCCGGTCATGGCATCCGCACCGGTATTTCCGTCGATACGGTCATTGCCCGCGCCGCCGATGATGGTGTCATCGCCTGCGCCGCCGTCGAGTTGATCGTTGCCGGCACGGCCGTCGATTGCGTCGTCGCTGACAGTCCCATTCACCGTATCATCGCCCGAGGTGCCGTTCAGGTCGACACCAAGGAAGTCGGCATGCGATAGCGCGGATTTCGTCACGCCGGTCAGGGTAATCGTGTCGCTGCCGATGGTGATGACGGCGTTACCGCCGACGTCGGCGGTGCCGGCCAGAAGCGTTTCGAAATCTGTGACGCCCGATGCGCTTACATCGAGCTGGTCAAAACCCGTTGCGAAGTCGTGTATGGTGTCGTCACCGAACGTTCCTGAAAACACGAATGTGTCGCGACCGGCGCCGCCGCGCAGGGCGTCGTTTCCGCCGCCACCGTTGATCGTGTCGTTTCCGGCATCTCCGTAGAGCGAATCCGCGCCCGCCCCGCCGCTGAGGGTATCGTTTCCGG